>JAYSFJ010000001.1:0-400530 GCA_041913465.1 Mesorhizobium sp.
GCCCGCAGTTCCATCGCCAATCTAACCCGGATTAGACAAACAATCCCGGCGGCCGGAGGCCAGCCGGGAACCATTGGCCGCCGGGTGAGAGGCACCTAAGGCTTTTCCACGTGGGCGTTTTCGGCGTGTAACCGGAGAGAAGAATGGATACCGGCTGGCCTCCGGCCGCCGGGATGACGCCGAAAAGGGGGGCGTGCGGGGCAAGGGGTTGGCGCGGGAGGTGCGGAAATCGATGCACGGGGAGCCTTCATCTCTCCCCGTGAGGGAGAGAGTGAGGAATGGTTCCGCGCAGCGGATGACAAGCCCTTGAATGGGCTTGTCAAATGACGAACGCCCGAAGGGCCGATTTCAAGATCTTAGCCGAAGGCTAAGTCTTAGAAACCGCAAGTGAGGGGGTTGATCGCCGCGGCGGCGATCAACCCCGGCGTTCGACGGCGAACCGGCCCCGGGGGCGGGTCCCGCTGCCTGCAGAGCCCTCCGCTATGGCTGCGGGCGTTCGGCCGCTTCAGAAGGTCCACCGGACCTTCTGCTTCGCCTTCGGCGAACCGCTGCCTCACCCCGCCCGTTCGAGCCCTTCGGGAGGTCCACCGGACCTCCCGATTTGCCTCCGGCAAACCGGGCTCTCACTCGGACCAAACCGCCAGTTCGTTGCCGGCGGGGTCGGCGAAGTGGAAGCGGCGGCCGCCGGGGAAGGGGAAGATCGGCTGGAGGATCGTTGCGCCGGAAGCCTCGACCGCCGCGAAGGTCTCGTCGAGATTTTCGGAATAGAGCACCGGCAGCGGCTTGGCCGGGGCTTCGGCCCTGTCGCCCTGAAAACCGCCCTCCAGCCCCTCGTCGAAGGCAGCGTAGGTCGGCCCGTAATCGGTGAACGACCAGCCGAAGACGGAGGCGTAGAACGCCTTGACGCTGTCCATCGATCCGCCGGCGGCGGAGAGTTCGAGATAGTCGAGCTTTCCGGTCTTGCGCATGGCATACTCCTGATAATGTTCTTGGTATGTTCTAATATCCGTCCGGGGCCGCCGCAAGCCGAATCTTCGTTGGGCCGGACGACGCATCCGGAACCAGGTCCGGGACATGCCGTTGTCGGAGCGATGATCCATGACACCCAATCCCCATCACTTAGGTTTCGTTGCTTGCTGGCGGGCTTGCTCGCGCTGGCATTGACCGCCTCCGTGCCGGCCGCGCTGAGCGCGGAGGACGTACCGGTGCCGCAGCCGCGGCCGGCCCAGGCCGGCGATCCGTCCGATGGCTCGCCTGACGGAAAGGACCTGATACCGAACGAGAAGGGTGCGAACGCCAAGGAAGGCGCGAAGGACGAGGCCGGCCTGCCGGACGCCGGCGAGGCGCCGAAGCCCGAGCCGCGCCCTGATCGGCCGAGAAGGGCGAAAGGGGAGGACGAGCCCCCGGCAGATGCCGACAAGGCTGAGCCTTCACCGAAGCCTCAGGCGCGGCCCGACCGGCCGGGGAAGGATGAGGTCCCGACCGATGCCGCTAAGGCCGCGCCGTCGCTGATGCCGCCGCCGCGCGCCGCCACGATGCCGCCGGAGGAGATCGCGTGCCGGTCGCAGCTGAAGGATTTGGGCGTGACGTTCGAAGAGCAGCCGCAGCTCGCCGATGCCAGCGGATGTTCCGTCGAGTGGCCCGTATCGGTTTCGACGCTGTCCAGCGAGGTGAAGCTTGCCCCGGCGGCCGTGATGACCTGCGCGGCGGCGCAGCGCGCGGCGGAATTCGTGCGCGACCAGGTTGCACCGAAAGCCTCCGCGATCCTCGGCTCCCCGCTCATCTCGATCCGGCAGGATTCGGCCTATGTCTGCCGGCCGCGCAACGGCACGACAAAACTCTCCGAACACGCCTTCGGCAATGCGCTCGACATCGGCGCGTTCACGCTGAAGGACGGCAGGACGGTTACCGTCGGCTCGGCAACGAAGCGGGAAGAGGGCGAGTTCATGCTCGCGGTCAGGCTCGCGGCCTGCGGGCCGTTCACGACGGTGCTCGGACCAGGCTCCGACGCGGACCACGCGTCGCACTTCCACTTCGACCTCGCAAAGCGGCGGCCGGGCTCGACCTTCTGCCAGTGACGCCGCATTTCGGCCGCAGGCGTGAAGCCGGCCAAAGAGCATTCCTTTACATTTCCAGCCTATCCTTTCCGGTCGAGGGGCAGGACAGGGAAACCCGATCATGGGATCGATCGCGCGCGGCTTCGCGGCGGCGACTTTGCTTGGCGCGGCCGCCGCCATCCTCGCCGCCTGCTCGACGGACGTGCTACGTCCGGAGATCGACGTGACGCCGACGGCGGCCCTGGTCGCGCCCCCGCCCGTCGCGGCGGTGCCGGCTGGACCTGTGGTCGAGCCGTTCGAGCAGGCCGTGGCCGAGCCGGCGATGACGCAGCCGGACATGTCCGATCCTGACATGACCTATGCGGACCCGGCGATGACCGAACCGGCGATGTCTGAGCCTGCCGCGCAGGAACCCGCTCCGGTCTATGCCGCCAAGGTGCCGGCCTCCTCGATGAAAGTGCTGCCGCCGCCGCCGCTCGACGAGGCGGAGGAGCCGCGCGTCATCCAGGCGGCGATCACGCCCGGACCCGGGCTGCAACGGCTGGTGCCTTCGAATCCCTACATGAACCAGGAGCCGGAATTCCGCGACCGCAACGCGGTTCCGGGCGCGATGCCTCGGAGCGAGGCCGACTGCCGGCGCGAGTTGAAGCGCATCGGCGCGACCTACCAGGACCTGCCGCCGATCGGCGACGGCAACTATTGCGGCATCGACTATCCGGTGAAGCTGGCGCAACTGTCGGGCGACATCGCCATCAAGCCCGCGGCGACGCTGTCCTGCCAGATGGCGCTGCAGGTGGCGAAGTGGACCAAGCACGAGCTGGGACCCTCGACGCGGCGGCGCTATTTCACCGGCGTCAAGGCGATCCACCAGGCGTCGAGCTATTCGTGCCGCAAGATCCGCGGCTCGCGCACGATGTCGGAACATTCGAAGGGCAATGCGCTCGACATCATGCGCATCGAACTCGACAGCGGCAAGAAGATCGGCGTCAGGAAGCCCGGCTTTTTCGCCTTCCGCGAGAAGGGCCTCCTGAACAACGTCCGCGCCGACGCCTGCGGCTATTTCTCCACCGTGCTCGGCCCCGGCTACGACCGCGACCACAAGGACCATTTCCACTTCGACATCGCCAAGCGCCGCAACGGCCACAAGGCCTGCCGCTGAGCGTTTCGTTCCGCTAGGCTGTTTCCGCGAAGGAGCGGCCATGGCGCGAAGGCGGGTTTCAGCGAAGGGTGCGATCGCCGGCACGGCGTTCGTCGTGGCGGTGTGGGGTTTCGTCGCCTATCTCGCCGCGCCTTTCGTCTGGTCGGAGATCGAGAGCGGCAGTCCGCCGCGCGCCATGCTGACGACCACGCCGCTCGGCATTCCCGGCGATCCGATGAATTTCGGGCTTATCGGCAGCGAGGCCGAGGTGGTTGCGGCCTTCCACGCCATCGGCTGGCGTCCCGCGGATTCGATCACGCTGAAATCGGCGCTTGCGATCGGCCTGAGCGTCGTCCTCGACCGGCCTTATCCGGACGCGCCGGTGAGCAATCTCGTCTACGAAGGCCGCCGGCAGGACTTCGCCTTCGAGAAGGAGGATGGGGCGAGCGCCGGCCGCCGCCATCACGCCCGACTGTGGAAGGTGGAGACGGACGGAGCGGACGCGCGGCCGCTGTGGCTTGGCGCCGTCAGCTACGACCGCGACGCCGGCCTGTCGCACGATACGCTGCAGATCACCCATCACATCGCGCCCGACCTCGACGCCGAGCGGGATGCGCTGATCGGCGCCTTCGAGGCGGCGGGAGTGCTGGAGAAGGGCTACGCCATCGATGGTGTCGGCCCCACGCAGGACGGCCGCAACGGCGGCGGCGACCGGTATTTCACTGACGGCAAGGCGACGGTGGGGGTGTTGAGGGGGCAGTGAGGGGTCGCAGTAGCCCCTCTGCGCCGTCGTCCCGGAGGGCCTGCCGGCCTCCGGGACGACGGTCGTGAGATTGGGGTCTCAGGCGGCGATGGCGGCTTCGGCGGCTTCCGACTTGCGGGCTGCGACCAGCGCCTTGGTCCACCAGACGACCTGGTCGAGCATGTCGCCGGCGGCCTGCTTGAGATGCTCATATTCCTCGAGCTTCTTCTGGCCCTGCATGACGGGCAGCATGTCGGCCCAGACGATGTGGACGCCGGTCCTGACGGGAGCCATCTGAGTCTCGATCGCCACCAGGCGAAGCTGCTCGACCGCACGCGCGCCGCCGACGCCGCCATAGCCGACGAAGCCGACCGCCTTCTTGTTCCATTCGGTGTAGGCGTAGTCGATCGCGTTCTTGAGCACGGCCGTCGGCGCATGGTTGTATTCGGCCGCGGTGAACACGAAGCCGTCGAAACCGGCGACCTTCTTCTGCCACTTCTGCGCGATCTCGCTCTGCGAGGGCGCCCAGGCCGGCGAGGCCGGCTCGTTGAAGAACGGCAGCGGGAAGTCGCGCAGGTCGATCAGTTCGACCTCGATGTCGCCGCGGGCCTTGGCGATCTCGTAGATCCAGTTGGCGGGCTTGTCGGCGAAACGGCCCTCGCGGGTGCTGCCGATGACGATTCCAATCTTGGGCTTGGACATGGTATGCTCTCCTGAAGAATTCTGGTATCTTTCCGATACCGACACTACATAAGAAAGCGGCAGAGTCGCGCAAGGAGGCACTTCCGTGAAACCAGGTCACATATTCCCCACCGAGGACTGCCGGGCGGTGAGCGAAGTGCTCTCACGCGTGGGCGACAAATGGACCGTTCTGGTTGTCCAATATCTCGGCTCGGGACCGATGCGCTTCTCCGAACTGAAGCGTTCGATAGGCGGCATTTCGCAGAAGATGCTGACCACGACGCTGCGCGGCCTGGAGCGCGACGGTTTCGTCACACGCACTGTGTTTCCAACGATTCCGCCGCGTGTGGACTACGAGCTGACCCAGCTCGGGCAGGAATTGCTGACCCCCGTCAGGGCGCTCGGCGATTGGGCGCGCAACAACATCATCCGAATCCGCGAGGCGCGCGAACGCTTCGACGTGACGAGCCCGTGACGCAACTCCCCGTGGAAAAATGTCGCTTGGCGAACATGGTTGATAAAGCGTAAATTCCCGATCGTTCAACGGTCTGTCTACCGGATGGAAACCGAGGCGATGCAGGAATACGGTTACAACCTCGACCAGAAGACGGTGAAGGCGCTGTCGGTGCTGACCCCGTGGAGGACAGCGGCCGCGATCGCCCTGGACTGGGCGGTCATCGCGGCGGCGATCGCCTTCTCGCAATGGATGCAGACCGTCTGGGCGCTGGTGCTGGCCTGGGTGGTCATCGGCGGGCGCATGCATGCGCTCGGCGTGCTGATCCACGAATTCGCCCACTACCGTTTCGTCTCGAACAAGAAAGTGTCCGAATGGGTGGGCGACATCCTGCTGGCCTGGCCCTTGTTCACCTTCGTCGACGGCTACCGCAAGAACCATCTTGCGCATCACCGCTACACGAACACCGAGAAGGACCCCGACTGGCGCATCAAGCTCGGCACGCGGCACTTCACCTTCCCGCAGACCTGGCAATACGCCATCATGAACCTGCTCGGCTACCTGGTCGGCATCTCCTCCTATCGCGACATGAAATCGCTGATCACGCGGCTGTCGGACGACGAGGGCAGGTCGAAGACCTATCAGCTCAAGCGCTTCGGCTACTATATTGCGATGGCGTTCGTGTTCTCCGTGACCGGCACCTGGTACGAGTTCGCCATCTACTGGATGGTGCCGTTCTTCACCTTCTTCCTGCTGTTCCTCTACGTCCGCTCGGTCGCCGAGCATTTCGGCTCGATGGACTATGACAGCGAACTGGGCTCGTCGCGCACGGTCTATCCCTATCTGTGGGAGCGCGCCTTCTTCTCACCGCACAATGTGAACTACCACCTCGACCACCACCTCTATCCGAGCGTGCCGTTCTACAACGCGCCGAAGCTGCACGCGGCATTGATGGCGGATCCGGAATTCGCCGCCGGCGCCCATATCACGCGCGGCTATACGACCGGGCTGGTGCGCGAATGCCTGGCGCCCGCGCCGACGAAGACGGCGGACGCACCTCAGGCACCCGTCGGCCGGCCGGCGCCCGCGGAATAGGCCTCACTCGGGCGGAATGCGCATCGGCCGGCGCTGGTCGTCGAGCGCGACCATGACGAAATCGGCGTGGGTGACCTTCTCCATCACGTCGGAGAGGTAGCGCTGCGCCCAGGCTTCGAGCGACAGCGTCATCGAGGTGCGGCCGACGCGGGTGATGTCGGCGTAGATGGACAGCGTGTCGCCGACCTTCATCGGCTTGGCGAAGACCATCTTCTCGACGGCCACGGTGACGACGCGGCCCTTGGCGCGCTCGGCGGCGCGGATGCCGCAGGCAAGGTCCATCTGCGCCATGACCCAGCCGCCGAAAATGTCGCCGGCGGCATTGGTGTCCGCCGGCATCGCCAGCGTGCGCAGCACCAGCTCGCCCGCGGGCCTGGCGTCGGTATCGGTCATGGCGGCGGCCTCCCTTTCCTTCGGACCTAGTCGGCGCGCCGCCGCCAGTCAACGGGTCGCACCCGAAGCGTCGCACTTGGCCAAATTTGCTATCGTGCCGCCGGACATAATCCGCTATGGGGCCATCACGCTGGGAATCGGAGAGGTGCAGATGACCAAGTGGGTGTTTTCGTTCGGGGACGGTCGTGCCGAGGGCAAGGCCGGCGACAAGAACCTGCTCGGCGGCAAGGGGGCGAACCTCGCGGAAATGTCGTCGCTCGGCCTGCCGGTGCCGCCCGGCTTTACCGTCACCACCGAAGTCTGCACGCACTACTATGCCAACGGCCGCACCTATCCGGCGGAGCTGAAGGGCCAGGTCGAGGACGCGCTCGCCGAGATCGGCCGGATCACCGGCAAGGTCTTCGGCGACCCGGAGCGCCTGCTACTGGTTTCCGTCCGGTCCGGGGCGAGGGCTTCGATGCCGGGTATGATGGATACGGTCCTCAATCTCGGCCTCAACGACGAGACGGTCGAGGCGCTGGGGCGCGAGTCGCGCGACGAGCGCTTCGCCTGGGATTCGTACCGGCGCTTCATCCAGATGTTCAGCGACGTGGTGCTGGAGCTCGACCACGAGGTGTTCGAGGAGATCCTGGAAGAGGAGAAGGACCGCAAGGGCTATGAGCTCGACACCGAGTTCACCGCCGGGGAACTCCGCCACCTGGTCGCGCTCTACAAGGACAAGGTCGCGACCGAACTGGGCAAGCCCTTCCCGCAGGACCCGCACGAGCAGCTCTGGGCCGCGATCGGCGCGGTGTTCTCCTCGTGGATGAACGCGCGGGCCATCACCTACCGCCGCCTGCACAACATTCCCGAAGCCTGGGGCACAGCCGTCAACGTTCAATCCATGGTGTTCGGCAACATGGGCGAGACCTCGGCCACCGGCGTCGCCTTCACCAGAAATCCCTCGACCGGAGAAAAGGCGCTTTACGGCGAATTCCTGGTCAACGCGCAGGGCGAGGATGTCGTCGCCGGCATCCGCACGCCGCAGAACATTACCGAGGCCGCCCGCATCGCCGCCGGCTCCGACAAGCCGTCGCTCGAAAAGGTGATGCCCGACGCCTACCGCGAATTCGTGACGATCTCGCAGCGCCTGGAACAGCACTACCGCGACATGCAGGACCTCGAGTTCACCATCGAGCGCGGCAGACTGTGGATGCTGCAGACCCGCTCGGGCAAGCGCACCGCCAAGGCGGCGCTGAGGATCGCCGTCGAAATGGCGGCCGAAGGGCTGATCTCGAAGGAGGAGGCGGTCGCCCGCATCGACCCGGCCTCGCTCGACCAGCTGCTGCACCCGACGATCGACCCCAAGGCCAGGCGCGAGGTCATCGGCTCGGGCCTGCCGGCATCGCCTGGTGCGGCCACCGGCGAGATCGTCTTCACCTCCGACGAGGCCGAGGAGGCGTCGAAGGCCGGCCGCAAGGTGATCCTGGTGCGCGTCGAGACGAGCCCGGAGGACATCCACGGCATGCACGCCGCCGAAGGCATCCTGACCACCCGCGGCGGCATGACCAGCCATGCCGCGGTGGTGGCTCGCGGCATGGGCAAGCCCTGCGTCTCGGGCGCCGGCGGACTGCGCGTCGACCCGAAGAAGGGCACGCTTATGGCGATGGGCGTGACGCTGACCAAGGGCGAGATGATCACCATCGACGGCGGCACCGGCCAGGTGCTGAAGGGCCAGGTGGCGATGCTGCAGCCGGAACTGTCGGGCGATTTCGCCCAGATCATGGAATGGGCCGACGCCACGCGGCGCATGAAGGTGCGCACCAATGCCGAGACGCCGGCCGACGCGCGCATGGCGCGCTCCTTCGGCGCGGAGGGCATCGGGCTGTGCCGCACCGAGCACATGTTCTTCGAGGGCGACCGGATCGTCGCCATGCGTGAGATGATCCTGGCCGACACCGAGGCCGGCCGGCGCACGGCACTCGCCAAGCTCTTGCCGATGCAACGCTCCGACTTCGTCGAGCTGTTCGAGATCATGGCAGGCCTGCCCGTCACCATCCGCCTGCTGGACCCGCCGCTGCACGAGTTCCTGCCGAAGACCGAGGAGGAGATCGCCGAGGTGGCGGCCTCGATGGGCGTGTCGGCCGAGAAGCTGCGCCACCGCACCGAGGCGCTGCACGAGTTCAACCCGATGCTCGGCCATCGCGGCTGCCGCCTGGCGGTGAGCTATCCCGAGATCGCCGAGATGCAGTCGCGGGCGATTTTCGAGGCGGCCGTCGAGGCGGCGAAGACGACGGGCGCCGCCGTGGTCCCCGAAATCATGGTGCCGCTGGTCGGTCTCAAGACCGAGCTCGACTTCGTCAAGGCGAGGATCGACGCGGCGGCGAAGGAAGTCATGGCCGAGACCGGCGTGACGATCGACTATCTGACCGGCACGATGATCGAACTGCCGCGCGCAGCACTTCGTGCGCATGTGATCGCCGAAAGTGCGGAATTCTTCTCCTTCGGCACCAACGATCTGACCCAGACCA
This sequence comes from Mesorhizobium sp., assembly GCA_041913465.1. Lineage (GTDB taxonomy): Bacteria > Pseudomonadota > Alphaproteobacteria > Rhizobiales > Rhizobiaceae > Mesorhizobium_A. The sequence continues at coordinate 9,071 of JAYSFJ010000001.1, forward strand.
CCTTCGGCATTTCACGCGACGACGCGTCGTCCTTCCTCGAAACCTATCGGCAGAAGGGCGTGATCGAGCAGGACCCCTTCGTCTCGCTCGACGTCGACGGCGTCGGCGAACTGGTGCGGATCGCCGCCGAGAAGGGCCGCGCGACGCGGCCGGACATCAAGCTCGGCATCTGCGGCGAACACGGCGGCGACCCGGCCTCGATCAGTTTCTGCGAGGAGGTCGGACTGGACTACGTCTCGTGCTCGCCCTTCCGCGTGCCGATCGCGAGACTGGCGGCGGCCCAGGCGGCGGTGAAGAGCAGGTAGCCGGCCCGGACGGACCGAACGCCGACGAACGACAGGACCATGACCATGAGCGAACCGACCGTGGCGGACGCCACCGAGCTGATCTATGCCTCGCTGAAGGCCGACAACGAGGACCTCGACGCCCATATCGCGACGCTGAAGGCAGCACTCGCGCGCGAAGGCCAGAAACAGGCTACCTTCGACCCGACCAGACTCCCCCAGGGCAACCGCGCCGGCCGCAAACTGATGGAATCCTACTTCCGCAAGCGCGGGGTGACGGTGGCGTTCGAGAAGGGGTGAGGGGGCTGGCGTCGAGAAGGTGGCGGTGAGGAACGCGTAGGGAATGTCCCAAGGGCGCAATAAATACGCGTCGCGCAAGAACCGTCGGGTCGTCCGCACTTTGCTGATGGAGGAACGGGATCCGATCGGCGTTCGCGGGATTCCGGAAGCGTCGGACGAATATGACCGCTATGCCGACACGGCCTACGTGATGCTCATGGACGGCGACGCGACTGCGACCGATATCGAGGACTATCTAGTCGAGATCGCCTCAAACCATATGGGGCTGGGGCGCAAGCCATACATTTTGGAACGCTCCCGGTCCGTAGCCGGAAAGCTGATCGCGATGCGACAGGAGTTTGGTGATCGCTAGGCGATACGGCCAACCTGTTTCAAGTGCGATGATCGGCGTTGGGAACCTGCCCCTCACCTGCCTGCATCCTCTCCCCGTGAACGGGGAGAGGGACAATTGCCTCGCCGATTTCGCCAATCTCCAAAGTTGCGGGTCGAGGGCGGAGTCTACGGACAACATCCTTCTCCCCGTTCACGGGGAGAAGTGCCCGGCAGGGCGATGAGGGGCAGCGCAGGCGAACGATCAGTTGAGCCGACGATTACGCTGCGATGCGAAGGGCCAGCGACGCGGGATCGACGTCCGGATGATTGTCGGGCAGGAGATCGAGCGCCATGGCGGAGATTTTGTCCAGCAGACCGTCGAGCGTCGGCGCGTCGGCTGCGGCTGGAATGTCGTCGCAGTGCCCGGCCCAGACCGACGCCTCGTCGTCCCAGACCGCGGTGATGGTGAAGATGACCGGTTTGGACATGCCGCCTCCACTCTGAAATCACCCATTATAGCACCGGACGGACTTTGAAGGGAGGGGCGAGCATGGCAGCGACCCGGCGCGCCTGCCCCAGGGCAACCGGGCGGGGCGCAAGCTGATGCAATCCTACTTCCGCAAGCGCGGGGTGACGGTGGCGTTCGAGAAGGGGTGACCCTTCCGCGTGCCGATACGGGCTCTGCCTCAGTTCGCCTTCCCGGTCAGGCGCCCTGAGAGATATTCGTCGAAGGGGACCGGCTCCTTGCCGGCGGCGGTCGGCACGCGCACGGCCTCGAAGCAGGCATCATAGGCGGTCTCCACCGTCGGGAACGCCTCGCTCCAGGTGCCGAAGCCGCCGACCGACAGGCATGGCTTGCCGTTGGACGGCGCATAGATGAAGCCGACGCCGACCCCGTGTGGAACCTGCGAACAGAGGCAGCCGTAGAGGTTCTTGCGCACGGCGTCGGGCACGCCGATCGTGTCGAAGACTGCTTCCATCTTGTAGTGGTTCAGCTGCTTCAGGCGGCGCGAGACCCGCTCGCGCACCCCGGTCGGGTCCAGCGGAAAAGGGTCGGGCCAGCCGTGTGACCGGGCGATCTGGCGCAGCCGGTTGCGCCAGTCGGCCATGGTCAGCGACGGATCGGCCCGGGTGAGCGCGAGGAACACCGCGTCCTGGACGAGGTTTGGCGGGGCAGGGCGGTCGCCCATGGCCTGCTTCAGCGTGTCCCAGGCGTCGAGGAACTCCTTCGCGAAGCCGGCGGCCTGCGCTTTTGCGTCGGTGCCGAAGAGGCGGCGCTGGCTATCGTCGAGCCTGTCGTAGTCGGGCTTTGCCCTTGCGAGCATATCTGCCCGTGTCTTGCCGACCGCCTCGCCTCGTCGCCAACTCTCGAACCGGGCGAGCACGGACTTCTCGACCTCCGCATCGCTGACGTCGCCCGGCTGCCCTGCCGCGGCGCGCGCTTCCTCGATCGCGCGGCGTGCTGCGACGAAAGCCGCGTCGCCTCCGCGCAGACCTTGCGGCAGCTGTCCGTCTCCCTGCTTCCAGGCTTCGTAGAGCGCCCGCGTGCGATCGTCCTCGAACACCGCGCGCAGCTTCTGGCCTTCGGTGATTGCCAGGACCGCGCCGGTGCGCGCCACTGCGCAGGCGGGGCACAGCTGGTCGATCGCAGCGATCGCCGCCGCCTCTATCACCTCGCGCGCCGCGCCGGTCGGCAGGGTGCCGGAAACCGCCTCGGTGACGTTGATCCCGGCGTTCTTCAGCACCTTCGTGGCGGCGGGACTGTCGCCGAGCATCTTCTGCACGCGCGCGAATTCCTTCGGCGAGACGCTGTTCAGCATCGACTTGATGAAGAACCGGTTGAAGTCTGAGAGCTGAGGATCCTTGCCTGCCGCCTGACCCTTGCGCGCCGCCTGTTTGTAGTCCCAGCCGTAGACCAGGATCTTCTTCAGGCGCTGCGCCCCGGCATGAGGGATCTTGAAGGCATCGAGCCCGTCCTTGACGAAGTCGGCGACCTTGCCCTCGGCATCGATGTCATGGCCGAAGCTGGCTTTGGCCTGGCCGAGCCGCGCGACCTCGTCGTCGAAGGCGTCGGCGAGCGCCGGGAGGGACGCCATCAGGAGACATGCGGCGAACACAGCGCGGAGGCCATGACGGAAGGCGAGAGGGAGCATTGACGTCACCTGTCGGTCGGTTCGGAGAGTTCATCGGCCATGTCGGCGATCCATGCCTCCGGGCGGAAGCCGGCGTCGGAGCCCGGCCCGGCCTCGGCCAGCGCAGGCAGCGGCAGACGGTCTATCGACAAGCCTCCGAGATGCAGCGAGGCCGCCTCGTTTTCCGTCCCCGCCACGGCGAAGACCGCGACATGAGCACCGACATCGGGCGGACGGCAGGACAGGAGCGGCGTCGAGAGGCGCCGGTCGTTCAGGGCGAACTCAAGGCGGTCCGGCCGGAGGATCAGATCGAATACGCCGGACCACGTCTTGTCGACGAACGTCTCGGCGACACGGTCGCCGGATCCGCACGTGTAGATCCGGACGCGAGACCGGCCATCCTCGAGGCGGTAGACATCGGCGTAGCCGATCGAGGACAGCCAGACGTCTCCGTCCGCGTCGGGAAGGATCGCGACCGCGAACGAGTCGGAGGCGGTGGGATCGACCCTGCCGCGCAGACGCTGGGCGGCGGGCGTGTCGTCTCCGTCGGGGAGCGCAAGCACGGGCCGGGCCGACACGAGGCCGGTCGTACCCCAGGAATGTCCGGGCGGCACGGACACATGCAGCCCGTCCTTGCGGAGTGCCGCGAAGGCGGCGAAGTCGCCGCCGGCCGACGCCTTCTCGCGCCAGACGTCGGGGCTCGCGGCGGGAAATATGGCAGCTGCATCGCCGGGCGCGGGCAGCAAATCCGTAACCGCCTGCCGATCCGTCTGCACGGTCAGCGCACGCATGCGCAACCGTCCGCCGGCTTCTGCCGGCAGCGCGGCGACCACCACGTCGAGCGCGGCGAAAGGCGCCAGCCCGCGCGGCCGCTGGACCACCAGTGCCTCTCCCGTGGCCGGGAAGAGATAGACCCCGTCGCGGTCGATCCGGACCGACAGGTTCGCGGGCACCCCGCCAGCCAGGACCTGTCTCGCGGCGACAGCGGCCTCAGACCCGATCGAAAGCTCGACCCCGGCGGTGGACGCAGCCAGGCGTATCTGCAGGCTCGGCTCCGAGAGGCACGGCACCATCCGCCCCGGGCACAGCACCACGAGGAGCGAGTCCGTCTCCGCCGGATCGAGCGCGATGCGCAGGGTCGTGGCATCGCCGCCCTCGAGGTCGCCGAGCGCGACCGGGCTGCCGCTCGACGCCACGCCTACGCCCCCGGTGCGGGCGCCGGGAGGCAGCGCTATCGCCAGGCCATCGGCGTCGAGACGGCCGAATTCGTCCAGCGATCCGCCTCCCCACGAGATGGCACGCAGACGCTGCCGGCTGTCGGGCAGAATGACATCGGCCGCGTCGGCTTGCGACGGATGGCCCGCACCCTGGTCGGTGGAAACGGAGATATCCGCGCCACTCGCCTCGATCAGCGATCCGGGCTCGCCCAGATGGTCCAGCGGCTCGGCCGAGGACCGCGGCGCCACCGCCGAGACGATCACCTGGCGGTCTTCGGTCTCGTAGATGAAGACGCGCGCGAAAACCTTCACGGCCGGGCCGGATGTCCGCTTGATGCGTCCCTCGCCCGCGGCGAGGAAACCCGGCCGGCCTCCGAACGAAAAAGCCTTCAGGGACACGATCCTGCCGCCCTCAAGGAAGCGGTCGGCGTAGTTGCGGGCGAATTTGCGGAACTCCGCCCCGACGTCCTTCCCGGGCTCGGGCTCGATGACGGTTACGTTCAGCGCCAGCAGCCCTTCCGGCACGTCTCCCGCGAGCCAGGCGTCGCGGTGCATGCGCCAGCTCAGCATCGGTCCGTCCTCGGCGTCGATGTCGATGGACCAGCCGTCGGGAACGCGCAGCCGGAAGCCGAAACCGCTTTCGTCCAGCACGCCGGGCTGCGGTTGGCCGTCGCGCTGGGCCACGCCGCCGGAGGGATCGTCGGCGGCAGACGAATGCCACGCGGCCGCGGGCGCGAACAGGAGCGCAACCGCCAGCAGGAACGCCCTGACCGCGCGCGGCGCGGCACCGGGCGTGGAAATCGACATGGTTGCCCTCCAGGGAAACTCGGCTCGATTTCCCCTAGCAGCCGCTGCCGAGAGGCGGGTTGATCCGGGTCAAGCTATCCGGGGGACCTGCTCGCGGACTGCGATTTCGGGCTCACCCCGCCTCGATCGTCACCCTGTCCGGATAGAACGCGCCGTGGTCGCGGATCGCCGCCATCTCGTCGAAGGGCGCCTCGTAGGCCCACATGGCGTTGTCGCCGCGAGCGCCGGCGACGTTCCAGTAGGAGGCCTGGCCCTTGTAGGGGCAGTGGGTGGAATGCGCGGTCTTCTCGAGCTTCGAGAAATCGATGTCGGAAAACGGGATGTAGAGGACCGGCGGGTAGGGCGCCTCCGACAGCTTCAGCGCCTGCACGCTGCGCGCGACGACGGCCCCGCCGGCCGAGACGGTGACCGTGCCTGGATAGGGCTCGACGCTGATCGACTTGCCCGGATTGCGGGCGAAGCCCGGCGAGGGGTTGGCCATCGCTGCTCCTCATGATGATCGCTGCCGTCATCTTGCGGCCGCCGCGAATTTGCCGCAAGGCGGGCGGAGATCACGCCTGCCCGACCTCCCGGATAAATCCATGTGAAACGCGCCCTTATCGCCGCAGCCGTGGCGCTCCTCGTCCTCGGACCCTCGGCGGCTGCCTCGCTGGTGGAGCCGCAGCTTCATCTCGCAGCCTCAGCGGCCGGCGGGCGACGCGTGGCGCTGACGCTCGACGCCTGCGGCGGCGCCACCGACAGGCGCATCCTCGACGCACTGGTGGAGAACGCCATTCCGGCGACGATCTTCGTCACCACGCGCTGGCTGAAGCGCAATCCCGACGCGGTGAGGCTCTTCATCGACCATCCGGACCTGTTCGAGGTGGAGAACCATGGCGCGCGCCATGTGCCGGCCGTCGACGAGGCGGCGAACATCTACGGGCTCGCGGCAGCGGGCTCGACGGCGGCGGTGGCCGCCGAGGTGCAGGGCGGCGCCAGCGGCATGACCGCGCTCGGACTGCCGAAACCGCGCTGGTTCCGCGGCGCGGCCGCGAAATACACGCCGTCCTCGATCGTGGAGATCCGCAGGATGGGCTATCGCGTCGCCGGCTACTCGCTCAATGCCGACCAGGGCGCGATGTTGGGCGCGGCCTCTGTGGCAAAGCGCGTCGCCGCCGCGAAGGACGGTGACGTCATCATCGCGCATGTCAACCAGCCGGCGCGTCCGGCAGGCGAAGGTCTCGTGCGCGGCCTGCTGCGGCTCAAGGCAGAGGGGGCGACCTTCGTGCGGCTGGCCGACGTGGCCGAAACCGGGACGGACGGCACGGCCTCGCCCTGATGAGCGAGGCCGGGGATGGTCTCAGGCCGCGCGCAGGCCTTCCTTGTGCACCCACGCCTCGGTGTCGGCGAGCGCCTTTTCGAACCGGTCGAACAGCTCGTTCAGTTCAGCCTCGGAGATGATCATCGGCGGGCAGAAGGCGATCGTGTCGCCGATTGCGCGCACGATCGCGCCGTGGCCCTCTGCGAAGCGAGCAAGCGCAGCGCCCACGCCCTTCTTGCCGTCGAAGGAACGCTTGGTCGCTTTGTCGGCGACGAGCTCGACGCCGCCGACGAGGCCGGAATAGCGCACCTCGCCGACCAGAGGGTGGTCGGCTACGGCTTCGAGGCGGCGGGCGAAGAGCGGCGAGATCGCGCGGACTTTGCCGACGATGTCGCGCTTCTGGTAGATTTCGATCGCCTTGGCGCCGACCGCGCAGCCGAGCGGATGGCCGCCATAGGTGAAGCCGTGGCCGAACGTGCCGATCTGGCGCGAATGGTCGAGATAGGCCTGGTAGATGTCTTCGGGCACCAGCACGGCGCCGAGGGGCACATAGGCCGAGGTCAGCTGCTTGGCGGCCGAGATTGTGGTGGGTGTCATGCCCATGGTCTGGCAGCCCCACCAGTTGCCGGTGCGGCCGAACCCGTTGATCACCTCGTCGTCGATAAGGATGATGTCGTGCTCGTCGAGCACCGCCTTGATCGCCTCGTAGTAGCCCGCCGGCGGCACGATGACGCCGCCGGCGCCCATGACCGGCTCGGCGATCATCGCCGCGATCGTGTCGGGACCTTCGCGCTCGATCAGGTCGCGCAGCGACTGGACGATGCGGGTCAGGAACTCGGCCTCGCTCTCGCCCTCCTTGCCGAAGCGCCAGTAATGCGGGCAATCGGTGTGGACGACGCGGTCGACCGGGAGGTCCCAGCCGATGTGGTTGTAGGGGAGACCCGTCAGCGAGGCGGCCATGATGGTGACGCCGTGATAGGCCTTCTGGCGCGAGATGATCTTCTTCTTGTTCGGCCGGCCGAGCGCGTTGTTCATGTACCAGGCGAGCTTGACCTGGGTGTCGTTGGCCTCGGAGCCGGAGGATGTGTAGAAAACCTTGGAGATCGGGATTGGGGCGATCTCCTTGAGCTTTTCGGCCAGCTCGATCGCCGGCTCCATGCCCTTGGCGCCGAACAGGTGGGAGTAGGACAGGGTGCGCAGCTGCTCGGTGGCGGCCTCGATCAGTTCCTCGTCGCCGTAGCCTAGGCCCGTGCACCACAGGCCCGCCATGCCCTCGATATAGGCCTTGCCCTGCGTGTCGTAGACATAGACGCCCTTGCCGCGCTGGATCACCGTCGGCCCGATCTCGCGCAGGCGGTGGATCGGCGTGTAGGGGTGAAGCAGGGCTTCGACGTCGCGCGCCTGGACGTTGGTGAGCGGGGCGTTCATGGGCGGTCTCCGGAGGTTCGGCCGGAGACTATCGGAGATTTTGCAGTGCGGTAACCCCGCGCGCCGTCTGGACCAAAGGCATTCTGCCAGTTGATGCCAGTGGACCGGCGCCGCGTTTCCGAGGAGCCCGGGCTGTGCGGTCGATCCGGAAGGCTGGATTCACGCTCGAGCGGTCAACTGCCTATCGGCCCGGCAGCTGGCAGCATCTGGCGGAGGCATATACATCGCTTGTCGCCCCGGAAAAATTGTAGGCCGCGCAACCGTTGGGCCATTGTGCCAAAGTCACTGCTGAAAGGCTGGAGAAACAATTCGTGCTGACCCTGGTGTAGCCGCTTGGACAGGAGGGCGGCGGAAAGATGCCATTATACCCTGAGCCCAGTTGACCTGTGTTTGTGGCGGTATCGTAGCAATACAGGGTGGCACGTCCGGGAGGCATGTAATATCCGATCACATCGATGACGTAATGAACCGAAACGGACGAATAGATGCCGATTTCGAATGCGCATCCCAGACAGCTGTTAACAATAAGGTCCGCGCTCGCCCCGGAGCTTCCCGCGTTGATCCAAACCGAATTGCCCGTCTGATAAGGCGATGCATATTTGTACACCTTGAAAACGCCAGCACCCGTCGGCGACAGCACCGTGACGCTCACGGCGAAGGCGGCGGTAAAGTAGTTGATGCCGCAGTTCGTCGAACCTGTACCGTTCGAATAGGTGCCGTTTCCCCCCTGAGATGCATAGTTGACGGTTTCCTCGATATAGAGGCTCCGCGTTCCCACCAGGGGCGAACTGATCACGCGCGAATCGGCTATGCGGCATCTGCCGTTGGGAAGAGGTGTGTAGGTCAGATCGTTTGAATAACTGCCCAGCGTCTGTGGCGCGACCGATCCGTTGCCTATGGCCTTCTTTTCAGGCGGGACAGGATTTGCGATGTCGCCGCCGGTCAGCGCGATGGGCACCTCGTCCACCGATCGCGCGGTGGTCGCCTGCAAAACGTTCTCGGCGCTGGCGGCCATGACGGCCTTGGTCAGTATCCTCGACCAGCGGGAGCCTCCGCCGCCCGGCCGGCTGTCGGCGGCGGATTGCCACTTCGCCACGAGATCCCTGGCGATCGCAGTGCGCTGGGAGGTCGACAGAATCGGTTGCGACGGCGTCGACATCTGAGGCGGCGAAGACTCCCTCCGAGAGCCGTTCGCGGTCTGTGCCGAAGCAGGAAGCGCGAGAATGAAGAGTGCGAGCGCGGTAAAGCAGAACGCAAGAAGGCGCGACATATGAATCTACCTCGTTTCAGGCCGATTCAGTATCTTACGTTGCGGCAGGTTTGGAAAGCCGGATTATTGGCCGGTCACGGCCGTCTCAGGCAGCGACGGCCGGCATGCGTTCCATGACGCTGGACCAGGAGCGGGCGAGTGCCGCGATCGGGTTGCTGCTTTCGGCGACCGTCTCGATGCGGGTGCTGACGCCGTCCTCGCCGAGGATCACCAGGACGAGTTCGCGTTCGTCCCTTTCGCCGAGGCTGATGACGGCGACTCGGCTGCAATCGGCAATCGCGGCCGTGGGCATGGTGAAGAGAAGCGCGCCGCCGGTCGCCTTCGCCGCCGCGCCCGCCGCTTCGTCGAAACCGGTTTTTACGTCTTCAAGATCGAGCGCGAATTCCAGCTCGACCATCTCGAGGGAGTGCGTGACGGGGGCTGGCGCCTGGGCCACATGTGCTTCCATGTGAGTCTCGTTCCTCAAAGTCCGCCCGCGGCGAGCTATCCCGGCGAGAATGGCCGCAATGTGGCGGATGCGGCGCTGTGCGAGGTTGACGGAAAGTCATTCCGGCTGCACTGGACAAGCGGCTCGCGCGGCAGGAAATTCGCGCGGACATTTCCGGGAGGATTCTGATGCTTGGACTGATGCAGGAGTGGCCGCTGGTCTGCCACAAGTTGATCGATCACGCGGCGCGGCAGCACGGTCACCGCGAGATCGTGTCGCGCTCGGTCGAAGGGCCGATCGTGCGCACGACCTACAAGGACCTGCGCGCGCGCTCGCTGAAAGTGGCGCAGCGCCTGCAGCGCGACGGTTTCAAGCGCTCCGACCGCATCGGCACGCTCGCCTGGAACAGCGGCAACCATCTCGAAGCCTGGTTCGGCATCATGGGCATGGGCGGCATCTACCACACGCTCAACCCGCGCCTGTTTCCCGAGCAGATTGTCTGGATCATGAACCACGCCGAGGACCAGGCGCTGTTCGTCGATCTGACCTTCATGCCGCTGGTCGAGAAGATCGCGCCGATGGTGAAGTCGCTGAAGAAGGTCATCGTGCTGACCGACAAGGCGCATATGCCGGCAACCGCGCTCACCAACGCCGTCCCCTACGAGGAATGGCTGGCCGAGGCGGACGGCGACTTCCAGTGGGCGCATGTCGCCGAGGCGGATGCCTGCGGCATGTGCTACACCTCGGGCACGACGGGCGACCCGAAGGGCGTGCTCTATTCGCACCGCTCGAACGTCATCCACGCGATGATGGCGGCGATGCCGGACGCGATGGGCATCTCGTCGCGCGACGTGATCCTGCCGGTGGTGCCGATGTTCCATGCCAATGCCTGGGGGCTCGGCCAGAGCGCGCCGATGATCGGCGCCAAGCTGGTCATGCCCGGCGGCAAGATGGACGGCGCCTCGATCTACGAGCTGCTCGACACCGAGAAGGTGACCTTCTCGGCGGCGGTGCCGACGGTCTGGCTGATGCTGCTGCAGCATCTGGAAGCCAACAACCTCAAGCTGCCGCATCTGAACAAGGTGGTGATCGGCGGCTCGGCCTGCCCGCGCGCGATCACGGAAAAGTTCGAGAAGAACTATGGCGTGCAGGTGATCCACGCCTGGGGCATGACCGAGATGAGCCCGCTCGGCTCGCTGTGCACGATGAAGCCGGAATACCAGGACCTCACCGGCGACGCGCTGCTGGACGTCAAGCAGACGCAAGGCTGGGCGCCCTTCGGCGTCGAGATGAAGGTGACCGACGACCACGACCGCGAGCTGCCCTGGGACGGCAAGACCTTCGGCCGGCTCAAGGTGCGCGGGCCGGCCGTGGCCAAGGGCTACTACGGCGGCGCCGGCAAGGACCAATTCGACGCGGAAGGCTGGTTCGACACGGGCGACGTCGCCCACATCAACGCCAACGGCTACATGCAGATCACCGACCGCTCGAAGGACGTGATCAAGTCGGGCGGCGAGTGGATCTCGTCGATCGAGCTGGAGAACCTGGCGGTGGGCCATCCCGACGTGGCGGAAGCGGCCGTGATCGGCATAGCGCATCCGAAATGGGACGAGCGGCCGCTGCTGGTCGTGGTCAGGAAGGCCGGCAAGGCGACCACCAAGGACGAGATCCTCGCCTACATGGACGGCAAGATCGCCAAATGGTGGATGCCCGACGACGTCGTCTTCGTCGACGAGATCCCGCACACCGCCACCGGCAAGATCCAGAAGATCACGCTGCGCAACCAGTTCAAGGAATACAAGCTGCCGGCGTGAGCGGCATCGATGCGGCGCCGGGGACTTTGAGTTCCCGGCCAAATCGGCATAAGTGACCGCCGGCATTCATCTGAGGGGAGCGGCGGTCATATGGCGGCAGTCGTCGAACGGCGCATTTCGCGCGCAGCCCGCTGGTCGCGGCGCATCGCTTCCTTCTCAGCGGTGCTGTTCGTCATGTCGGGGCTCGGCCATCGATTCGGGCTGGTCGACACCATCTCGTTCTTCTGGCTGCTCGGCATCGTCGGCGCCCTTGCCATCGCGGCGCTGTGCTGCGCGGCGTGGGGCTTCTACCGCCTGTGGACGCGCGGCGACCGGGGCGGGCGCGATTCGGCCGCCGGCGCGCTGATCGCGCTCGCGGTCGCGGCACCCTTCCTCCTCTCCGCCTGGAAGGGCGTGACGCTGCCCTCGCTGACCGACATCTCGACCGACGTGGTGGGACCGCCGCAGCTGCCGCTGGCGGCGGCGGAGCGGACCGGCGCGATCAACATGATTGCGCCGCCGACGCCGCAGGACGCCGAACTGCAGCTCGAGACCTATCCGGGCGTGATCGGCCGCCGCTACGAGGTGGCGCCCGACCTGGTGATCCAGGCGATCCTCAAGCTGGCGAAGAACCGCGGCTGGACCGTGCGCGGCGACCCGCAGCTCGCCGAGGGACAGAGCGAGATCACTCTCGAGATCGTCGCCTACACGTTCTTCCTCGGCTTCCCGGTCGACGTGGCGGTGCGGGTGACCGACGAGGACGCGGCGGTCTATGTCGACATGCGCTCGGTGTCGCGCTGGGGCCGTCACGACCTCGGCGACAACGCGCAGCGCATCGAGCGGTTTTTGGCGGATCTGGACGTGGCGGTGAAGGGCGAGCCGGTGGCGGAGTAGGGGGCGGGGCGCCGGGAGCTACACAGTGACTACTGATGTCCGTGGGTTTGCAGCGGTGCGGCACGCGCGCTCGGGGCGATAGCAGCCCTGATCGCGAAGGGGCATTCTAAGTGATAAATTCGCTCATCGCTTCAGTTAGGTTCACCATAAACTCGCTATTCTCTGGGACATAGCCAACGCACGACCATTCGCGATTAGCCGGCTTCGCGTCAATGGCCTTATATGAGACGCGATCCTCATCGGATCCGCTGACGCGATAGAGAACGCAGATATATGCTCGAGGAAAATTAGCAACTGTGGCATCAAGGTTTTCAGAAAAACCTACAGGTTTGCTTTTTTCTTTAGGAAACAAAACCGGTACAAGCGAAAATAACTCAACAGATTCAGAAATTATCTGCCGTAGGTGAGCCCGGAAGATGGAGTTATCGTGAGGCGGGTCGGCTAAAACCTTGCAATTTATTCTGACATTGGTTGCAGGGGATGCGCCGACATTTTCAGTGCGGACTTGATAGTTCGCGTACAGACGACCGTCCTCCTTTCTCCAGTTATGAGTGATTTCCACGTGGATCTTAAGCCAGGCGCGCGTCTGGAGGACAACTGCATCTTTCGCGGTTTGATTAGCAATTCTGGCCTGTTCGACAGCGGCTGTGTTGGCCCTCAATGTTCGATCGACGAGCACGATGGCACGATAGCTAATGACGGTCGCAGCGGCAGCGAAGAACGCCATGATCCATTGCGCAACTGTATCCTCTCCTTTGAATAGAAACCTGATCCAGCCCCGCCACTGCGGTTCTTCGCGCTGGCTATCGTTGGCGGAGCCGCCGCTCGTCTCCTGTAAGGTGACTTCTGTAGCATTCTGTTGGGCTGGCCTGCGAAACTCCGGCACGGCCCAAGCGAGGAACAGCATCGCAAGCCCGACGCCCACGACTAGCCCAACCGCAAAGAACACGCCACGATTGCGCTCAGACATTGAAGGAAGAACGCTGCACTAAAGCCCCTCAGCTTATCCTGGTGTCTAGGCTACGCTCCGTCGCCTGAATGTCTATAGCGTCTAGCTTTTCGGCCATCTGCACTTACGAACGGCCCAGCGCCCGAACCGCCAACCTCTCGCCGCCGAGTATACCCCGATGATCGAAGCGTCCGCCCCGTCGCTCGGCCGCCTTTCGCGCCGTATCCCTCACCGCCACCGGTTGACGAGTTGCAGCGCGCCCCATGAGCCGAGCAGCGTGAGGAGCATCATGGCAGCGAGGCCGACAGACATCGCGAAGCCTCCGGTGGCCGCGAGCGAGCCTCTCACATCCATGAGCATGAGGAGCGGCAGCAGGAGGAATTCGCCGAGCTGGGCGGCCACGAGCGCGCCGGCGATCGAGACGACGATGCTGAGGATCCAGCCGAGCACGCCCCGTTTCTTCGTCCACGCCTCGTGGATCCCGACAGCCAGCGCAGCGGCGAGGAAGGCCAGCGCGATCGTCATCGGCCCGCCGACGCTCGACATCGGAATTGCGCCGCTCGCCTGAAGGAGGAGGACGCCGGCCACGGCGATCGGCACAATGTATTTCATGAGGTCTGCCCCCTGTTATACTGGCACTGGCGCAAGCGTTTGTGTCCGCCTCAAGGTGAGGATAGCAAGTCCGTTTCCGGGTGGATAGCGGCGGGAATGTACGGACTTAGAAGCGGCGGACCCGCTGTCTCGTCCGACGCCCGGATCAATGCCGCCCGCCGACCGTGGCTGCGGCTATCCGGCGGCCCAAGCCTGCCGTGAAGAGCCTACGCCGCCCGAAAGACGCCGTCGATCGAGACGTCGGTCTCGGCGACCGCCGCGCCTTTGGCGACGAGGTCTTCGATCTGCGCCAGCACCGAGAGGCCGGCCGCGCCGTGGAGCCTGGGGTCGGTGTCGCGGTAGATCGCGCGGACCATGTCGGGGATGGTGCGGTCGCCGCCGCGCAGGCGCTCCAGGATGGCGCGCTCGCGCATCTTGCGGTGCGCTTTGAGCCCCCGCAGGAAGGGCAGCGGCTTGCGCAGCGGACCGCCATGGCCCGGCAAGTAGAGCCGGTCGTCGCGCGCCAGAAGCCGGTCGAGCGAGGCCATGTAGTCGGACATCGATCCGTCCGGCGGCGCGACGATCGAGGTCGACCAGGCCATCACGTGGTCGCCCGAGAAGAGGACGCCCGTCCCCTCCAGCCCAAACGACATGTGGTTGGCGGTATGGCCCGGGGTGAAGACGCCGCGGATCGCGAAGCCGTCGCCCTCGACGACGTCGCCGTCCGCCAGGTGCACATCCGCTGTGAAGTCGAGGTCGCCGCTGGCGTCGAGCGGGTTGATCTCGCCGATGCGCAGCGGCCGCGCCGGGCGGTGCGGACCCTCGGCGACGACGACAGCACCCGTCGACTGCTTCAGCCTTGCCGTCAGCGGCGAGTGGTCGCGATGCGTATGCGTGACGAAGATGTGGCTGACCGGCCGGCCGGCGATCGCCCGCTTAAGTGCCTCGAAATGCGCGTCATCTTCGGGGCCGGGGTCGATGACGGCGAGCGTCCCGGTGCCGACGAGATAGGTGTTCGTGCCGTGGAAGGTGAAGGCGCTCGGGTTGTTCACGGTCAGCCGGGAGACGCCCGCCGCCACCGGAACGGCGGTGCCGTAGGCCGGGTCGAAGGCGGTCTGGAATTCGATGGCCATCGGGGAAAACGTCCTGGGGTGAGCGAGCGAAAGCGGTTGCCGCATATCATGGATGCCAATATACCGAAACCCGGATGAGGATCGGCCGTAGCGCGGCCACTGTGTGAGGGAACCAACGAATGTCCAATGCAATTGTGATGCGTCCGCTCGTCAGCTTGGCCCTGCCGCAGAGCGGCGTTGCGCGGCTTGTCGCGCAGGCGGCCCTCGTCGTCGCGGGAACGCTGATCCTGACGCTGTCGGCCAAGACCAAGGTCATGCTCGGCCCCGTCGACCTTTCGCTGCAGACGCTGGCGGTGCTTTTGATCGCCGCCACGTTCGGCTTCCGCCTCGGGCTTGCGACCCTGCTGCTCTACATGGCCGAGGGCGCGGCGGGCTTCCCGATCTTCCAGAGCACGCCGGAGAAGGGCATCGGCATCGCCTATATGCTGGGCTCGACCGGCGGCTATCTCGCGGGCTTCGTCGCCATGGCCGCGATCGTCGGCTGGGCTGCCGACCGCGGTTTCGACCGCAACCCGTTCAAGCTGTTCGGCGCGATGCTGGTGGCGGAAGCAGTGATGATGGCGATGGGCTTCGCCTGGCTCGCGACGCTGATCGGAGTGGACAAGGCCTGGACCTTCGGCGTGGCGCCGTTCATCGTGCCCGACCTGATCAAGGTGGCGCTTGCCTCGGCGCTGGTGCCGGCGGTCTGGTCGCTCTTCGCCGGCTTCGCCGCGAAGAAGTAGGACGAAGCGGGGCAGCCGACGACCGCGTTGCACGTCGTTCGCCGTTTCACTATAAGGCCGCCATCATTCTGGCGGCCTGCCGGATTGGGGCGTAGCCAAGCGGTAAGGCAGCGGTTTTTGGTACCGCCATTCCCTGGTTCGAATCCAGGCGCCCCAGCCATTCTCTCCGATATGTGCCCGCCGGAAACGTCTCGCTTACGCGACGGGAAAGGTTGCGCGTGACCATCCGGGTGGCGATCCTCGCCTGCGTCTACAATGGCGAACGCTTTCTCGCCGAGCAGTTCGCCTCGCTCGCGCGCCAGACGGTGCCCGACATCGACCTGTGGATTTCCGACGACGGCTCCACCGACGGGTCGCTCGGCGTTCTCGGCGAGATCGGCGCCGGGTGGCAGAAGGGCGCCTTCACCATCCTGCGCGGGCCGGGGCAGGGATTTGCCGAGAATTTCCGCTCGCTGATGGTCAACGAGGACATCGCGGCCGACTACTACGCCTTCTGCGACCAGGACGACATCTGGGCGCCGGACAAGCTGGAGGCGGCGATCGCCTGGCTGGCGCAGCAACCGGCGGACAGGCCCGCACTCTACGGCGGCCGCACCCGCACGGTCGACATCGAGGGCAGGCCGGTCGGCCTGTCGCCGCTGTTTTCCGAGCCGCCGTCGTTCAGGAACGCGATCGTGCAGTCGATCGCCGGCGGCAACACGATGGTGATGAACCGTGCCGCCCGCGACCTGATGGCGGAAGCCTCGCGCCGCAGCGGCTTCGTCAGCCACGACTGGTGGTGCTACATGATGGTGACGGGGGCGGGCGGGAACTTCCACTATTCGCCCGAGCCGCGCGTCGACTATCGCCAGCATTCCGGCAACCTCGTCGGCACGAATGACGGGCTGCGGGCGAGGCTGGGTCGTACCGGTTTCCTGCTCGGCGGCGGCTTCGCCCGCTGGACGGACCGCAACCTCGCCGGCCTGCAGGCCTGCCGGGACCTGCTGACCGACGATGCGAGGGACGTGCTCGACCGGTTCGCGGCGCTGCGGACGATGTGGCTGCCGCGACGGCTGATCGGGATCCACCGCAGCGGCATCCACCGCCAGACGCGCAAGGGCCAGGCGAGCCTCTACATCGCCTCCGCGATCAATCGCCTCTAGGTCGTGTGGATAGCTGGAAATCGACGTCGTTGACGTCATTCCGGGGCCGCGCAGCGGAACCCGGAATCCAGAGTGCCGACCGGGAAGGTTGGGGGACTGCCGCTTGTGATCGAGGGCGGGGACGTGTTGGCCGACGTTCGCGACCTGGATTCCGGGTTCCGCTGCGCGGCCCCGGAATGACGGCGTCCTCGACGGCTTGGAAACTCACTGTCCAAACGGCTTAGGGGTTAGGCGATACGCGATCTTCCCGGTTTCCGGGCGTGGATCGAATTTGTGCCCGCCGGCGACAGCGGCGAATTGGGCAAGATGATTTGGCGAGAATATTCAGAGGGTTGAGATCGGCGAGCGCCGGACCTTCCCAAGATATTGCGCTCAGGTAGATCAACGCATCGCCGGGCTGCGCGATCATGTCCGCAACGAACGCGGAGAAAGCCATGCCGGACCAGACCCCCACCCTGAACATGCCCTACATCATGCCGTCGCAGGCGCAGAAGCATGTGACCCACAACCAGGCGCTCGAGATTCTCGACGCATTGGTGCAGCTCTCCGTCCTGTCGCGGACGGTCTCAGCTCCCCCGGGTTTGCCGGCGGAAGGCGACCGCTACATCGTCGGCGCGGCACCCACAGGCGCCTGGAGCGGGCATGCGGGGAAGATCGCGGTGTCGCGCCCGGGCGGCTGGGCCATCATCGCGGCGCTGGAAGGCTGGATCGCCTGGATTGCCGACGACGAGGAACTCGCGGTGTTTGACGGATCAGGCTGGGTGGATGCGATTGCCGCCGGCCTGAACCCGGCGGCGCTGGTCGGCGTCAACGCGACCGCCGACACGGGCAATCGCCTCGCCGTCGCGAGCCCGGCGAGCCTGTTCAGCCATGACGGCGACGACCATCGGCTGAAGATCAACAAGGCGGCGGCGGGCGATACGGCGTCGGTTCTGTTCCAGACCGGTTTTTCCGGCCGGGCCGAATTCGGCCTCGCCGGCGCGGACGATTTCTCCGTGAAAGTGTCGCCGGACGGCAGCGCGTGGACACAGGCTCTGACGGTGGATGCCGCGACGGGCCTCGCCACCGTCGCCGACGATCCGGTGGACGATCTCGGCATAGCGACCAGGCAATACGCGATGTCGAGGCAGGGCGACACGATGACGGGCACCCTTCAGGTGCACGGCGTCTCCCATGTCCCGCAGGCGGGGCCGTCGGGCACGTTCGTCCATTTCTCCAATCAGGGAAGTTCGACGCGCGTACTCTTTGACAACTACAACACGGGCGCTGGCGGCGCGAACGTCACGTTTCGGAAGGCGCGCGGCACGGGGGCTTCGCCGTCGGCCCTCGCGGCGGGCGACCAGCTGCTCAACGTCGCGGCGTTCGGCTACGGCGCGAGCGGTTACAGCGCAGGCACGCGGGGCGGCTTCGTCGTCGACGCAACGCAGGCGTGGACGGACACGGCACAGGGGACCCAGATCTATTTCTTCGCCTGCACGTCAGGCGGCACGGCCAACGTCACCATGCTTCGGCTGGTCGACGGCCATGTTCGCCTTGGCGACAGCTCAGGCGTGGACCTGCAGATGGGCGGCGCGAATACGATCGTCACCGCCGACCGGCACTTCGTGCTGCGCTCCTACACGGTGGCCGGCCTGCCGTCTGCCGCCCTGCCGGGGCAGATGATCTACGTCTCCGACGGCAGCTCGAACCGTCGCATGGCGGTGTCGGACGGCACGAACTGGCGGTGGCCGGATGGGGCGGTGGTGTCGTAAGCCTCAGGTGAGCAGGCGCTTGACGACCAGGTCGGTGCTGTCGCGCCAGTCGGGCGCGGTCCAGCCGAAGGTGTCGGCGAACTTGGCGCTCGACAGGCGCGAATTGGCCGGCCTGCGCGCCTTGGTCGGATAGTCGGAGGTGGGGATGTCCTTCACCCGGGCGGAGGGGCCGCCGTTAGCGCGGCTCGCCTCGAAGATGCGACGGGCGAAGCCGGCCCAGTTGGTCGTGCCTGAGCCGGCGAGGTGGAAGATGCCGAAGACGTCGTCTCGACCCGAGACCAGTTGCGGCGCGATGTGGAGGATCGCGTCGGCGATGTCGAGGGCGGAGGTTGGGTTGCCGTACTGGTCGGCGACGACCGTCAGCTCCTCGCGGCCCGCGGCCACACGCAGCATGGTGCGCAGGAAGTTCGCGCCGAAGGGACTGTAGACCCAGGCCGTGCGCAGGATCGCGTGACGCGGACCGGCGGCAGCGACGGCCAGTTCGCCGGCGAGCTTGGATGCACCGTAGACGCCGATCGGGCCGGTTGGGTCGGTCTCGACATAGTCGCCATCCTTGGCGCCGTCGAAGACGTAGTCCGTCGACAGGTGGATGACCGGGATGCCGAGCGATTGCGCGGCCGCCGCGACGGCTCCGGCTCCAGCCCCGTTCACCGCATGCGCCAGCTCGGTTTCGTCCTCGGCGCGGTCGACCGCGGTATAGGCGGCTGCGGAGACGATCAGATCTGGACGGGCGGCTTTCAAGGCGGGAGCTACAGAGGAGGGGGCCGCGAGGTCGAGATCGGGACGGCCGACGAGGACGATCTCGACGTCCGCGCGACCGCTGCCCCGCTCCTTCAGGCTTTGCGCGACCTGGCCGTCACGACCGGTGACGGCGATTCTCACTCGGCCGCCTTCCTGGCTTCGCCGAGGCGCTGGCCGGCATATTTCTCGGCCCGGATCGGACCCCACCACCAGTCGTTGGCGAGATACCAGTCGATGGTGCGCGACAGCCCGCTCTCGAAATTCTCCTGCGGCACCCAGCCGAGCTCGCGCTCGATCTTGGAGGCGTCGATCGCATAGCGGCGGTCATGGCCGGGGCGGTCGGTGACGAAGGTGATCAGGTCGCGGTAGCGGCGACCCTTGCCGCGCGGACGCTTCTTGTCGAGGATGTCGCAGATCGTCTCGACGACGGAGAGGTTGGTCTTCTCCGAACGGCCGCCGACATTGTAGCTCTCGCCGTTGACGCCTTTGGTGGCGATCAGCGCCAGGGCGCGGGCGTGGTCCTCGACATAGAGCCAGTCGCGCACGTTTTCGCCCTTGCCGTAGATCGGCAGCGGCTTCTCGTCGAGCGCGTTGAGGATGACCAGCGGGATCAACTTCTCGGGGAAGTGGAACGGGCCGTAATTGTTGGAACAGTTGGAAAGCACGACCGGCAGGCCGTAGGTTTCGTGCCAGGCGCGGACCAGATGGTCGGACGCCGCCTTCGAAGCCGAATAGGGCGAGGAGGGCGCGTAGGGCGTCTCCTCGGTAAAGATGCCGCTGTCGAAGGGCAGGTCGCCGAACACCTCGTCGGTCGAGATATGGTGGAAGCGGAAGCGCTCCTTCTTCGCGCCCGAAAGGCCGCGATAATATTCGAGCGCGGCGTTCAGCATCCGGAACGTGCCGATGACATTGGTCTCGATGAAGGCCGACGGGCTGTCGATCGAGCGGTCGACATGGCTCTCGGCGGCGAGATGCATGACCACGTCGATATCGTCGCGCCTCAAAATGTCGAGGATCGAGGCGTCGTCGCAGATGTCCTTCTGCTCGAAGCGGTAATTGTGCTGGTTCTCGATCGACCTGAGCGAGGCGAGATTGCCGGCATAGGTCAGCTTGTCGACATTGGTGACGTTGTTCGACAGGTCGGAGCAGATGTGCCGGCAGACCGCCGATCCGATGAAGCCGGCGCCGCCGGTGACGAGGAAATTCATGCCGGATACCTCAGTTCATTCGAAAAGATCCGCGTCCGCCAGGAGCGGCGCGCTCTTGTCCTTGTCCGAAAGAATATAGCCCGCCGCAAAGGACGGCCATTCGACGCCGATGGCCGGATCGTCGAAGCGAAGCGACCGGTCGTGGTCCTTCGAATAGACCTGGGTGACCTTGTAGAGGACCTCGGTGTCGGGAACGAGGGTGACGAAACCGTGGGCGAAGCCCTTGGGAACAAGGATCTGGTTCCACCGCTCGGCCGAGACTTCGAGCGCCTCCCACTGGCCGAAGGTCGGCGAAGAGCGCCTGATGTCGACGACGACGTCGAGGATCGCGCCGCGCGTGACACGCACCAGCTTGTCCTGCGCGAAGGGCGGCAGCTGGTAGTGCAGGCCGCGCAGTACGCCCGCGGCCGCCGAATAGGAGTGGTTGTCCTGGACGAAAACGAGCTCGACGCCGTGCGCCTTCAGCGCCGCGGCGTTGTAGGTCTCCGAAAAGAACCCGCGATTGTCGCCATGCTTCTTCGGCAGGATCTCGAGTATTCCCCCGAGCTCGAACGTCCTGACTTCAACCATCATGCTTCCGCTATTTCAGCGACCCGGCGTCTCAGATAGGTCGCGTATTCATTTTTGCCGAGCTTTGCGGCACGAGCAAGGACCCGCTCGGGCGAGATCCAGCCCTTCTCGACCCCGATCTCTTCGGGGCATGCGATCTTGATACCCTGGCGATGCTCGATCGTGCGCACGAAAGACGAGGCCTCGTGCAGGCTGTCATGCGTGCCGGTGTCGAGCCATGCATAGCCGCGGCCGAGCTGGTGGACGTGCAGCGTGCCGCGTTCGAGATAGACGTTGTTGACGGTGGTGATCTCGAGTTCGCCGCGCGCCGACGGCTTGATCGACTTCGCGATGTCGACCACCTCGTTGTCGTAGAAATAGAGGCCGGTGACGGCCCAGTTGGACTTCGGATTGGCCGGCTTTTCCTCGATCGTCTGCGCCTGGCCGGTCGCCTTGTCGAAGGAGACGACGCCGTAGCGCTGCGGATCCTCGACATGATAGGCGAAGACCGAGGCGCCGGATGTGCGCGTCGCCGCCTGCTGGCAGAGCGCCGACAGGCCCTCGCCGAAATAGATGTTGTCGCCGAGGATCATCGCGACATTGTCGTCGCCGACGAAGGTGTCGCCGATGATGAAGGCTTCGGCGAGGCCGTTCGGCTGTGGCTGCTCGGCATAGGAAAGAGCGAGACCGAATTCGCCGCCGTCGCCCAGAAGATCGCGGAAGACCGGCAGGTCGCGCGGCGTCGAAATGATCAATATCTCGCGGATACCGGCGAGCATGAGAACGCTCAGCGGATAATAGATCATCGGCTTGTCGTAGATCGGCAGGATCTGCTTCGAGACGGCGAGGGTGAGCGGATACAGTCGCGTGCCGCTTCCGCCTGCAAGGATGATGCCCTTCATCGGTGACTTTCTGTGCCCAATTGAAGATGGTTTACGAAATATCCCTGCCCCGGGGGGCGACCTATCACGAGGGCGCGCGCGCAGTCCATACCGTTTCGACGCGCCGCGACATCGCGCCGGCCGAGGTGGAGGCCGTCCCCAGCCTCGCGCAAGCCGAATGCGATAGGCTGCCGACCATCGCATTCCCTGCGCGGAGCCAAGGTCATGTCACTTTTCGGATCGCTGCGGACCACCTACCCGGCGGCGGCCACCCAGGCGGGCCGCATGCCGACCGTGTCCGACTCCCTTTCGGGCGGGCAAGGCAATGGCGGCAACGAGTTCCTCTCACTGATCGATGGAGGTACGACCTCGCCGGACGGCTCTTCGACCGGCAGCCCCTCCGTCTATTCGGCGCTCTCGCCCCAGGCGGCCTACCGCGTCTCGCTGATCGGCAGCATGCTGGACGGCGGCAGGGGCGGCGGCGCGGGTGGCGACATCACGGACGATGTCCCCGTCGACAATCCGCTCGTAGAAGTCACGGGCGATCTCGAGGCGGGGGCGACGGTGGGCTACGACGCGTCCGAAAGCGAGGAGGTGACGAACGACCTTCAGAGCAACGGCGCCGACAATACCTTGCCGAAGGCGGATGACGACGGCGACGGCGAGGTCGAGAACCCGATCGCCAAGGTTGACGGCGTCACCAACGCGCTGCCCAGGATGGACGCTCCGCCGGCGTAAATTCGAGAACCGGCTCGTCTGGGAGAGGCCTTCTCTAGAGAATCCGCGCAACCGTGGTGGCGGAGACCGTCTTTCCGGAGACCGAACGGCCGATCTTGATCTTCACCATCTTCGGAAGGCTGCCCTGCTTGGTGAAGGACGAGACGAAGGTCAATCCGTCCTCGGAATAGCTGAAGTCGAGGCTGTCGAACCTGTCGAGGATGATGATCGTCGATTTCGTCTCCGCGGCCGCCTCGGCCGGCCGGCGCATCGACATGGTCTGCACCAGCCGCGGGGTATCGCCCTGGGTATCGATGTGGATGTCGATGTCGCGCAGCGCCAGCGAATAGAAGCCCTGGCGCGTCACCCCGGCGAACCGCATCTGCGTGGCGCGGCCCTCGAACCGCTTGTCTTCCTCGTCGACGTTCTCCGGCAGCTTGGCGGATTTGGCGCCCGACAGCGTCCGTTCCAGATGCGAGAGCGCGCCTTCGAGCTCCGCCTTGACGATCACCTGTTCGCGCAGCTTCGCGACCGACCGCAACTGGCTGAACACGCCGGCCATCATCGCCGCCATCACGGCGACGACGGACAGCGCGACGAGCACTTCGATCAGAACGAAGCCGTCCCGCGATGAAGCCCGCCTCGTCATGGCGGAACCACCACCGGCGGATTGCTGATGAAGGTCTGGTAGCTGTATCCCGGCCCGTTGGCGCCGCGCGGCCAGACGGTGGCGGAAACCGCAAGGAGCGGCCGCGCGTGGCTGTCGCGCATTGCGCGGGCGACGATCTTCCACGGTTCGCCCGAGTCGAGTTCGCCGGTGAACTCTCCCTCGTCTCGCAGATCGGGGAATTCCTTCTCGGCCAGTTCGGTGTAGACGAGGCCGGCCGCCTGAATGTCGGAGGCGCGCACCAGCGTTGTGGCGCTCTGCGAGATCGTCTGCATCGAGACGCCGAGCGCGAGCGCGAGTATCGCGAAGGCGACGATCGTCTCGACGAGGATGTAGCCGCCCTGTCGTTCGGAACTGGTCATTGCGACGTTCCCACGCGCATGCGCGGCAGGCCGGTGAGCCAGTTGACCTCGACCCGGGCCTCTGTGCCGGCGCCGTTGCGCAGCAGAATCTCGGCGCCGGAGGACGAGCCGTCGGGCCGGAAGACGAGATAGTAGGTCGAGCCGTCGGGCGAGACGAACTCGGAGCCCGCGATCATGCGGATTTCCTGGTCGTCCGGCAGCTGGATCGGCCGCGCGCCCGCCGGGTAGACGTATTGCTTGGCTCCGGCGTTGAGCGAAAACAGCGTGTTGCGCCCCTTCAGGATGGCGTCGCTGCGGGCGCGAAACAGCATGGATTGCAGCGTCTCCGCGCTCATCAGCGGCGTGATGCGGTTTTCGCGCCGGGCGAGCGTCGTGCCGACGGAGCCGAGCACGACGGCGAGGATGGCGAAGGTGACGAGGAACTCGACGAGCGTGAATCCCGCCTCACCCTCGCGATCCTGCCTGCTTGCCGCGGAGGTCATCGGATCGCCATCTCGTTGATGGAGAGCAGCGTCGTCATCACCGAAATGACCAGGCTGCCGACCAGGCCGCCGAGGATGATGGTCATCGCCGGCGTGAGCATCGCGAGAGCCCGGCTGATGGTGCGCTGCATCTGCACCTGGGTCATGTTGCCGGAGCGGCCCATCATGGTCGCTAGATTGTTTGATTCCTCGCCAAGCCGGACCAGAGAGAGGATCGAATCCGGAAAGGCGTCGGACGATTTGAGCGCCTGCCAGATCGGCTCGCCCGAGGCGACGCGCTGGCGCGCCTGCAACAGCTTCGCCTTATGCCCGGCCGACGGCGCGGTGTCGGCGGCGAGGTTCATCGCATCGAGCATCGGCACGCCGTTGCCGAGCAAAAGCGACATCGTGTTGAGGTAGCGTTCGCGCGTCGCGCTGCGCACGATGCCGGAGACGATCGGGATGCGCGCGGCGAAATCCATCATCCGCGCCTTGGTGGCCGGCCGCTGGAAGAACACGGCGAGCAGGAGGACGAGCCCGCCGAGGCAGGCGAGGATGAGGAAGCCGAACTGCTTGATCGTCTCGCCGACGCCGCCGAGCGCCCGCACGATGAAGGGCGGCTCGGCGCCGGCATTGGTGAAGATCGGCTCGAGCGCAGGCACCAGATAGAGCGACAGGACGAGCAGCGCGCCGACCATGATGAGCAGGAGGAAGGCCGGGTAGATCATCGCCTCGGTGATCTCGGACTTGCGCTTGGCCCTGAGCGCATGCGTCTTGGAGAGTTCCGAGACGACGATGTCGAGCCGGCCGCTGCTTTCGCCGCTGGCCACCAGCGCCACCACGTCGGGCGGCATGTTGGGCTGGCTGGCGAAGGCCTCGGCGACCGACTTGCCCTCGGTGATCTGCGAATGGATCGCCTGGATCCGCGCCTTCTGGCCCTTGTTCGTCTCGGCGTCCGCCACCGCCTTCAGCGCGATGTCGACATTGAAGCCGGAGCCGATGATGACCGACAGTTCGCTGAGGAAATGGGTGAGGTCGAGCTTCGGCTGGAACAGGCCGAAGAACGACTGGGAGCTCGGAGTCGCGGCCGTGCCGTCGACCTGCTTCAGCTCGTAGGGAATCTTGCCGGCCTGGGAGAGCTGACGCACGGCGTCCGCCCGATCAACGGCCATCAGGTAGCCGCTGTCGTGGCCGCCGGACTGCGCATAGGCACGGAATTTGAAGCGGGAGGCCGTCTTCACGGCCGCTCACCTTTGTTGTGGGCGGGCATTGCGCTCATTGCAGGATCTCGTCGGCGAGGTCCGTGGTCAGATCGAGGCTGAGAACCCGCTGCACTTCCTCGCGGGTGGTGACGCCTTCGGCGACCAGACGGCCGGCCTGGGCCGACATGGTGACGTAGCCGTTGACCATGGCGCTCGCCTGCAACTGCTCCTCGCCGGCGCCGCGGCTGATCATCGAGGCGATCTCGGGCGTCACGTCGAGGATCTCGTAGGCGACGGTGCGGCCGGAATAGCCGCTGCCGCGGCACGTGTCGCAGACGCTGTAGTGGCCGTTGACCGGCTGGGCGGGAACGCCGTGGCACTTGGGGCAGAGCCTGCGCACGAGCCGCTGGGCGGCGACGGCGCGGATGGTGGCGCCGATCAGGTAGCCGTCGATTCCCATGTCGAGCAGGCGGGTAAGCGCGCCGGCGGCGGAATTGGTGTGCAGCGTCGAGAAGACGAGGTGGCCGGTGAGCGACGCCTGGATGGCGATCTGGGCGGTCTCGGCATCGCGGATTTCGCCGATCAGGATCACGTCCGGATCCTGGCGCAGGACCGATCTGAGCGCACGCGCGAAGGTGAGATCGATCGCCGGATCGACCTGCAGCTGCGTGATGCCGTCGAGCCGGTATTCGACCGGGTCCTCGACGGTGAAGATCTTGACGTCGTCGGGGTCGCGCTCCTTCAGCAGCGAGTAGAGCGTCGTCGTCTTGCCGCTGCCGGTCGGGCCGGTGATCAGCACGATGCCGTTCGGGATGTGGGCGAGTTCCTTGAACTTGGCGATGGCGTCCCGGCTGAAGCCGAGCGCGTTGAGCGACAGCGCGACGCCGGACTTGTCGAGGATGCGCAGCACGAACGTCTCGCCGTGGACGCTTGGCAGGACGGAGACGCGCAGGTCGATCTCCTGGCCGCGCACGGTGACGCGCATGCGCCCGTCCTGCGGCATGCGTCGCTCGGCGATGTTGAGGCGCGACAGGATCTTGATGCGGGTGGCGATGCCGGCATGCATCGATTTCGGCGCGGTTTCGGCGACGCTGAGCAGGCCGTCGCAGCGGAAGCGGATGCGCAGATGGTCGATCGTCGGCTCGACATGGATGTCGGTCGCGCCGCGGTCGACCGCCTGCTGGATGATGTTGGCGACGAAGCGGATGACAGGCGCCTCGCGGGCGAAATCGCGCAGGCGCTCGATGTCGTCGGTGTCGGCGAGGTCGTCGTCGGTGACCATGGTCAGACTGTCGGAGACGTCGAGCTTCGTCTCCTTCAGCGTGCGCAGACGTTCGGTGATGGCGCTGCGCGGGAAGATCCTGAGTTCGGGTTCGCAATCGAACTGGTAGCGCAGCACGTCGAGCGCGGAGCGGGCGAACGGATCGGCGGAGGCGACGAGGATCCGGTCCTCGATAAACGCGATCGGCAGCACCTGGTTGGCTTCGAGGAAGGTCATCCCCACGCTGCGCACCAGCGCCATGTCGACGTCTTCGGGGACGGCCGGCAGGGATGGAACGCCAAGGAACGCCGACAGATGCTGGGCGAGGTCGGTCTCGCGCAACAGGCCGAGCTCGATGAAGACGGTGTCGACCGCCTGGCCGGTGGAGGAGTGGGCATTGCGCGCCCGCTTCACGGATTCGGCCGTGATGATCCTGTTGTCCGCGAGCCAGGACAGGAAATCGGCGAAGGTCGGATATTCCTCAAGTCTCATCGGACATTCACCTGCGTTCACTCCGGCCCGGCGGCGAGCGCCGCGGACACGCCGGCACCGAAAATCATACTGCAATCGACGCCGCCCGCGAAGTCGCTTTCCCCCTCGGGCAGGAATTCGGGATTGGCGGTGCGCTCGACGATGTCGTAGGCGCCGTTCTCGTCCTCGCTGGCCGTCACCACGGCGCCCGAATAGCCGCTCATGGCGCCGTCGACGGTGCGCACCTCGACGTCGATGCGGTAGGTTTTCGCCCCGTCCTCCTCCTCCGCGAGGATGAAAGGATAGCTCGGCGACGGCGAGGAGGGCAGCACCTTGGACAGGCGCGTCGAGATGCGCGGGCCGACGATGGTCTCGCCGGTATTATGCACCGAGAAAATCTCGCTGAGCGCCTGGACCGGTTTTCCGCGGAAGCCGGTGAAGTCGTAGAGTTCTTCGACCGCCTCGAACGGCTTGAGTTTCATGCCGCCGGCAACGCGGTCGCCCGTGTCTGCCGCCGGTGCGGCGGGAGGAGGGGATGGATCGCCGGCAGGATCGCGCTCGCCCTCGAGCGGCGGCTTGGTGCGGTAGGCGATGACCGCCTCGGCGAGCTCGGTGACGTCGCCGGTCGGGAAGTCGAGCGCCCGGAAGCCCGCTTCCAGCATGTCTACCGGCGCGTTGTTGATGCCGATCAGGCCGCGCTGGTCCTGGATGCGCGCCTCGATCAGGTAGCGCGCATCGCGGCAGCGCAGCGGTTCCGAGCGGACCTTGATCTCCTCGTTGCGCGGTTCGAGCGGCGGCGAGGCGAGTTCGCGGGCGATGACCGTCACCAGCCCGTCGGCGATTGTTTCCAGGCGCTCCTGCTGCAGCCGGTTGGATGCGACCAGGAAATCCGTCCGCGCGCCGAGGACGAGCGGCGCGATGATCGCGGTGACCGCGAGCAGGAACAGGAGCACCATCAGCAGGGCGAAGCCCGCCTGGTCGTCGTCCCGCGGGGCGGGAAGGGAGGGCCGGTTCATTGACCCGAGCTGACCTCGGGATAGAGGTCGAACGACATGCTCTGACCGCCGCGCTCGATCGTGATCGACTGCGGATCGATCTTCCCGACCGTCCATCCCTGCAACTCGTCGCCGACCAGCACCCAGACCGGCTCGGGCGTCTCGTTCAGCTGAAGCAGCGCCTTGATGTCGGCCGCGCCGGAGGAACTGACGCCGATCAGCCGTATGGACGGCGCGGGAAGCTCCTGCACGTCTGGCTGCTCGACGACGGCCGCGACCGGCTCGGCAGGCGATTCGGGGGGCGCGGGCGGCTGCCAGGGCCGGCGGCTCCTGTCGAACAGCGGCCGCGAATAGGCCTGGACCGGGCTCATCTGCGAGAAGTCGAGCACCTCGCCGAGGTCGGGCTGGGCGGCGAGGTTGCCGTTGGAACGGCCGGCGTCGCGCGGCGTGGCGATCGCGCCCGTTCCTGCCGGCCGCTGGAAGACGGTCCACGCCACCGGCCAGATGACGAGATTGGCCGCCACGACCGCGGCAAGCTTGAGGGCCGCGCTCATTGCGTCGCCCCCGTCGCGGGAGCGGGCGCGGGTGCCGGGGCTTCGGCCAACGGCGGCAGGGCGCCATAGAACTGTACCCGCAGCACGAGCTCTGTCGGACCGTCCGTGACGCTCTGCGAATCGAGCGTCGAATGCAACTGCGCCTGGCGGATGATGAGATAGGGCTTGGCCGCCTCGATCGCGAAGATCGTGCCCTGGATGCCTTCGTTGGGTCCGGAGATGTCGGCGCGCAGGCCGGCGAAACGCATTCCTTTCTGCTGCAGCGCGGGCGCGTTGCCCACCGACATGATGTTGACACCGTTCTGCCGCGCCACGCCATCGAGCCAGGTCTGGAGGTCGGCCTGGATGACCGAATCGCTGGCGCCGCTGAGGAATTCCGGCCGGTCAGTGTCGGCGATCGCGGCCTTGGCGGATTTCTCCATCATCGGCTTCAGGGCGAGAACGGCCTGCATGCGGCCGAGATTCTCGCGCTGCTCGCGAACCGCCTCGCGGCTGGCATAGACGGACGAGACGGCGGCAAGCGTCAGGAGGCCGGCGCCGGCGATGCTGCCCGCCAGCAGGCCGATCGCCACGAGGCGCCGCGTCCGCGGCCCGGCGTTGAGGATCCGGGTGAGACTATCCATCGCCATTCTCCACCTTCATGGCGATGGAGAAGCGCTCGCCCTCCTGGTTCACGACCCGGACGACGGGCTCCATGAACGTCGGAGCACTGAACAGCGGCGAGGATTCGAGCAGCGGGATCAGCGAGGCGGCCGACGCGGAGAAGCCGGCGAAACGCACCATGTCGCCGCTGACGCTGATCTCGGTGAGCCAGGTGTGGTCGGGGATCGCGCGCGAC
Organism: Mesorhizobium sp.; assembly: GCA_041913465.1. Taxonomy (GTDB): domain Bacteria; phylum Pseudomonadota; class Alphaproteobacteria; order Rhizobiales; family Rhizobiaceae; genus Mesorhizobium_A. The sequence continues at coordinate 38,430 of JAYSFJ010000001.1, forward strand.
ATTTCCTCGACGATGCGCACGACCGGCACGGTGCCCTTCTTTTCGTCGCGCACGGCACCGATCTGGGCGATCTTGGCGTCGCGCGCGGACAGTACTGCCCGAAGCTCGCGTACCTGGCTTTCGGCCGCCTCGAGCTGCGACGCGACCTCTGCGCCCGCGACCGAGTAGCGCCAGTGCGCCGCGCCGAACAGGGCGACGAGGCCGGCGGCAGCGGTTGCGAGCCCGATCGAGACAGTCCGCTCGGAGAACCGTGTCGCGGCCGAGGCGCCGAGCACTTCACGCAGGCTCACGGCGTCGACCGGATAGAGTTCGCCCGCATCCGAAAGCGAGATCGAAGCGGCGCGCCAACCACCCGCGCGCAGGCCCTCGACCACGGGTACCAGCGCGGACTTGCGCACCGTATAGTAGGAACTGTCGCTGATCCGCTCGTCGAAGCGGGTCGCGAGGATGAAGAAGTCGCCGGGATTGAACGGAGTGGCCGACTGGAGATCGAGCAGGGCCATCGCCGTCATGCGGCTGCGCGGCAGGCGAATGGCGGCAAGGGGGCGTTTCAGATAGCGTTCCGGCTCGATCACGATTGCCACGGCGCACTTGCGCCGCCGCCCACCCGCGAGCGTCTGAAGCAGGGGCACGATCTGCGACGGCTCGGCGGCGAGATGCGGCGCCCCGCCGCCAACCGAGATCTCGGCGCCGGACCTGACAAGCCGGACAGTCGCTTCCGCGGCGGGCGCCTGCGGACGGACACGCGGCCCGAAGGCCTTCTTGAGCTCATCCGGCCACCACGTCATCAGATCCGACAGGAAGTTGGCCAACGACATTACTCTGGACCTTTATCAGCGCCTGCGGGGTCTATATCCCCAAAATACGCCGGACGGAACCGGTTCCAGACTTGTGCGGCCAAACTGTGATGGTAGTGGGGACGCCCGGCGTCGACCCGCGGCGACGGATACTGTCGCATCTTTGCCGCTCGGACTGTGAATTGCTGCATAGATTAACCGCGGTTCAGGAGTTTTCTTGCCTTGAGGGACCTTTTGTGGCTTGGTGAGAGAAGGGGGAGATCGGCAAATGGCTCCTACGGCCGGTTCGATCATAGAGATCGAATACTCGTTCCCCGCCAATATTGTGTTTCTGCTGTTGTGGCAGAGTAGTGCTCGGGCATGATTAAGTAGGCCGATAATGTATCGAGTGCTGTTCCTAGTCGTTCTGGTCGCCCTGCTGGCAAGCTGCGCGTCGAACTCCAAGGACGGCGTGTTCTCCTCTTTGATGACCAATCTCGACGACAACGGCCGGCCGCTGCCGCCGGAGGGTTCGGGCGTGTCGCGCCGGCTGACCGGCGGCGACGGAGACAGTTTCAACGGCGTGAGCGACGCCGGCAGCGGCCAGTTCGTCTCGGGCCGCGCTCCCTACACCGCCGAGACCAACAAGTCCGGGCAGACTGAATACCGCCTGAACCTGGTCGATGCGCCGATCGCCGCCGCGGTCAAGAACGTGCTCGGCGACATTCTCGGCCTCAACTACACGATCGATCCGCGGGTCCGGGGTTCGATCACGCTGCAGACGAGCGCGCCTGTCAGTCGCAACACGCTGGTCGACATCCTCGAGACGACGCTGGCCGCGAACGGCGTCGCGATCGTCAAGCAGTCGGGCACCTACAATATCGTGCCGCTCTCCGAGGCTCTTGCGAATACGCCCTCCGTCAGCGTGCCGTCGGTCGCCAGCCGCACACCGGGCCTCAAGATCCAGGTGGTGGAGCTGCAATACATCTCCGCCGAGGAGATGCGCACGATTCTTGCGCCGATCAGCCGTGAGGGGTCGGTCCTGCGCGTCGACAATGCGCGCAACTACATCATGATCGCCGGCACCAATCCCGACCTCAGCGCCATGCGCGAGGCGATCCAGGTGTTCGACGTCGACTGGATGAAGGGCATGTCGGTCGCGCTCCACCCGCTGAAGACGTCGCGCCCCGACGCGGTGGCGAAGGAACTCGAGACGATCTTCCGCGCCCAGGAAGGACCCGGCACCAACCTGATCAAGTTCGTGCCCAACGAGCGGCTGAACTCCGTCCTCGTCATCACGTCGCGACCGCAATACCTGGCGCGCGCCGAAGGCTGGATCCGCCAGCTCGACCGGCTGGCGAGCACCAGCGAGGAACAGCTCTTCGTCTATCCGATCCAGAACCGCTCGGCGGACGAGATGGCCAAGGTCCTGCAGTCGGTGCTGTCGGGCAAGTCCGGCGATCCGCTCGAGAGCACGCCCTCCGTTTCGCCCGATCTGCAGACCGAACTGGTGGCGAGCGAGCCGGCCAATCCGACGGAACCGCCGGCGTCCGATTCCTTCTCGGGCAAGGGAGGGACGCCGTCCGTCGTCGCCGATGTCGAGAACAATGCACTGCTGATCTCGACCACCGCCCGCAACTACGAGAAGATCGAGCGCATCCTGCAACAGATCGATGTCCTGCCGACCCAGGTCATGCTCGAGGCGATCATCGCCGAGGTGACGCTGACGGACGAACTCAAGTTCGGCGTGCGCTGGTTCTTCGAGAACGGCGATTTCTCGATCGGCTTCTCCGATCTCACGAGCGGCGGCACCGGAAAGTCGTTCCCCGGCCTCGGGTGGAGCTTCGCTTCGACCAATCTCGAAGTCACGCTCAACGCCCTTTCGAGCGTGACCAACGTCAAGGTGATCTCGTCGCCGACGCTGATGGCGCTGAACAACCAGAAGGCGACGCTGCAGATCGGCGACCAGGTGCCGATCGTCACCCGCACGTCGACTGGCGTCGACAATCCTGACGCGCCGATCGTCAGCACCATCACGCTGAAGGACACGGGCATCATCCTCAACGTGACGCCGCGGGTGAACACGTCCGGCCGCGTCCTTCTCGACATCGAGCAGGAGGCGAGCAATGTCGTCAGGACGACGACCTCCGGCATCGATTCGCCGACCATCCAGCAGCGCAAGGTGCAGACCCGCGTGGCCGTGAACGACGGCGAGGCGCTGATCATCGGAGGCATGATCCAGGAGCGCAATTCGAAGCAGAAGGGACAGGTCCCGATCCTCGGCGAGATTCCCGTGCTCGGCAACGCGTTCAAGAACAAGACCGACACGATCGAGCGCACCGAACTCGTGATTTTCATCCGGCCGAAGGTCGTGCGCAACGTCAGCGAGGCCCGTTCGGTCAACGACGAGTTCCGCAAGCGCCTCGATTTCGGCGCCAGCGAAACGCCGGGCAACCGCATCAAGCGCGACCTGAAGCGCCTGCAATAGGCCGGTCATCCCGATGCCCGGTCCAGAGATCGCGTTCGCGGCCGCGCTCATGGCCGTTATCGTGGCGATCACCGTCGTCGACTTTCGCACGCTGATCATTCCGGACACGTTGAACGCGGTTCTCGCCGCCCTTGGGCTCGGCTGGGCCTGGTTTGCCGCGGCCGGGCCTCCCCTGGCGCAGATCGCCTTCGCCGCCGGGCTCTTCGTTTTCTTCTGGCTCATGCGGGCGGGGTTTCTCGCCGTTCGAAAAGTGGCTGGCCTCGGCCTCGGCGATGTCAAGATGGCGGGCGCCTGCGCGCTGTGGTTCAGCCCGTGGAACCTTCCGCTGTTCCTTTTTTTAACCGCAATCTCCGCGCTCCTCTACGTCGCCTTGCGGGCGAGTGTGACCGGTCGGCTTGACAGGAGCGCCAGAGTTCCGTTCGGTCCGTTCCTCGGATTCGGTCTGTTCGCAACCTGGCTGATCGAGCGGTCGGACATCCCGACCTTCATTCCGGATAGGGGGTTCTGATGCGTGCAGGATCGTTTCTCTCGCGGCGTCCGCAACGGCGGCCGACGGCAGGCGGGCAGGACGGGTTCACACTCGTCGAACTCCTGGTGGTGCTCGCGATCATCGCCCTGATCGCCGGGCTCGCGGCACCCCAGGTGCTGCGCTATCTGGGTTCGGCCCGTTCAGATGCGGCCCAGGCGCAAATCAGGAACATCGAGAGCGCGCTGGAGCTGTTCTACATCGACAATCTGCGCCGGCCGACCAACGAGGAAGGCCTGGCGGTCCTCAACGAACCGACGCCCGAACTGCAGGCGCGCTGGAACGGCCCCTACCTCAAGAACGCCGGTGCGTTGAAGGATCCCTGGGGCAATTCGTATATCTACCGGGTGAGCGACAGCGGCGTGGAGATCCTCTCCTACGGCCGCGACGGCAAGGCCGGCGGTACCGGCGAGGATCGCGACATTTCCAACCGCTGACGGCAAACGGCAAGGCACCGGTTGCGACGCGATTGCCTGTATCGCGTTGACCGTTGCACGCTATGGAGGCGGGCTCGCATGAGACCGCGTAAGACATGAAATTCCTCTACGATGCCCTCGGCGATATCGGCTCGGCGCTCGCCAAGCGCCGCATCTGGTTCGCGCTGGCCAGCGAAGACATTTCGGACCAGCATAGGCGCACCTCGCTCGGGCCGTTCTGGCTGCTGATCAACTATCTCGTCTTTGTCGGCACCTTCGTCTTCATCATGGGCGGCAGCGAGGGAATCCCGAACTACACAGCCTATGTCGCGCTCGGCCTGCTGGTCTGGTTCTACATCATGGAGACGGTGAACTCGGGCGTCGGCCTCTTCGTGCGCGAGGAATCGTTCATCAAGGGCACCACGCTGCCGCTCTCGCTCTATGTCTTCCGCATGACCATGCAGGCGCTGATGCGGGCCGGCTATGCGGCGCTGGGCTGCGTGGTGCTGCTGGCGGTGAGCGGCGCGGACCTCAGCTGGTACTGGCTCTGGTCGGCGGCTGCGATCGCTCTGATCGTCTTCGTCACACCCGCCGCGATCATGATCTTCGCCTTTCTCGGCGCATACTTCCCCGACAGCCAGTTCATCGTCCAGAATCTGACCCGGGTCGGCATGTTCCTGACGCCCGTCTTCTGGGCGCACACCTCCGTCGGCGATCTCAGCGTCCGGGGCATTTTCTATTACTGGAATCCGTTCACCTATTTCCTCGAGATCGTGCGCGTGCCGATCCTGTCGGGCGACGCGCCGCTGCGTTCGTTTGCGCTCTGCATCGCGATTTCGTGCGCCGCGTGGCTTCTGGCACTGTTCCTGCTTGGACGCCTGCGCCGCCAGGTCGTCTTCATGCTGTGAGTGTGGCTATGGTGTCGACGAACCGCTGTGATAGGTTCGGCGTCGACACGGCCGCCCATTCCTGAACGCAGGATGAACGGCCCGTTTCACCTTCGTTCAGAGGGATTCTCGTAGAAGCGGCGGAACGGAGTGGAGAGTTCCGGATTTCCCTCGCGGAACATCGTTCGAAAGGAAGACTGCAATGATCAGGTCGATCGCGCTTTCAGCCGTGATGGCCGCAACACTTGCTGGAGCGGTCCCGGCGTTCGCCCAAGGCGCCGTAGGCGGAGGGGCGACGTGCTCTTCCGACAGCCTCTCCTGCAACCCGGTGCCGCGAGGCAGACCCGGCGCGTCCCACGAGGTTCCCGGTGACCCCGGGTACTACCGGCCCGACCCCAGGCCTAGGCCGCCGCACCCGCCGCACCGTCCGCCGCATCCGCCCTACTATCCTGGCCCGCCTCCCGGCTATTACCGCCCGGTGCCGCCGCCGTATTACTACCATGACGACCGGATCAGCTGCAGCGAGGCGCGCGCTATCGTTCGCTCGGAAGGATTCCGCAAGGTCAAGGCGATCGATTGTGAGGGCCGCCAGTACCAGTTCCGCGCGATCCATCACGGCCGTCGGGTCATCGTGATCGTCAGCTCGCGTAGCGGCGACATCCTCGACGTCAGGTACCGGTGAGCATCCCGACATTCGCCGCCCGCTGCTCCTTCCGGAGCGGCGGGCGGTGTGCGTTCCTGCGACGTTGCCATCGGCGGCAGCGCCTGCTAACCCCTGCAGCGACGAGCAGGCCGCCCAAAAGATGGTTTCGATCAGCGCCGAAAATCTGACCCTGACCTACCGGCTGCGCCGTCGCCTGTCGCTGGCCCGCAACACGATGCCCTTGCCGCATGGCGGCAGGATCGTGGGAACGGGGCGCACCCAGCATGTCCGCGCGCTCGACGGCGTCAGCTTCGCGCTCGAGGCGGGAGACCGGCTCGGCCTGATCGGCGGCAACGGCGCCGGCAAGACGACGCTGCTGAAGATTCTCTACGGCATCTTCGAACCGACCGGCGGCGCCGTCGACGTCAGGGGCAGGGCAGATGCGCTGTTCAACATCAATCTCGGCTTCCGCCGCGAGGCGACCGGACGGCGCAACATCGTGCTGCGCGGACTGATCAACGGCTGGACCGATGAGCAGATTTCGGCGCGCATGGACGATATCGTCGCCTTCAGCGAACTGGGCGATTTCATCGACATGCCGATGAAGGCCTACAGCCAGGGCATGGCGGCGCGTCTCGCCTTTTCCGTCGCCACCAGCCTCGAGCCGGAGATCCTCCTCATGGACGAGTGGATCGGTGCCGGCGATCCGGAATTCCAGGCCAAGGCGCGTAGGCGGATGAACGAAATGGCCGAGAAGGCCGGCATCATCGTGCTCGCCAGCCATAACCACCAGTTGCTCAGGCGGATCTGCAACAAGGTGCTGAAGCTCGACCACGGCAAGGTTGAGCATTTCGGCCCGGCGGAGGAGTATTTCTCCGGCGAGAAGGAAGACCAATGATCGGCGTCTACGGCGCGGATGGCTTCATCGGCCGGCATCTGGTCCGCCGGCTGATCAAACAGGGCAGCCAGGTGCGCGCCGTTTCGCGGCGTTTCGACCGCGAATATTCCGACGAGATCGAGGGCAAGGCCGACATCGTCGCGGCCGACCTATCCCAGCCGCTGGCGATGGCCTCGTCGCTGCAGGACGTGAACACCGTCGTGCAGCTGATGTCGAGCTCCAGCCCGGGCCTCAAGAACGACCATGCCGTGGCGGACATCGCCGAGAACGTCGTACCTCACGTCGAATTCCTGGATAACTGCCTGAGCGCGGGCGTGAAGCGATACGTCTTCATCTCGTCGGGCGGGACGGTGTACGGGCCGAACGCGCCGGTTCCGACGCCGGAAACGGCGCCGACGAACCCGATCAGCTCGCACGGGCTGACCAAGCTCGTCGTCGAGAAGTACATCCAGATGCACGGCCACGTGGACGGGCTGGAATATGTCATCCTGCGCGTCGCCAACCCGTATGGGCCGGGACAGACGTTCCGCAAGGGCCAGGGCCTGGTGCCCGCCATCATCGACCGCTGGCAGAAGAAGCAACCGGTGCGCATCTTCGGCGACGGCGCGGCCAGGCGCGACTACATTTTCATCGACGACGTGATCGACGCGATCGAGGCGGCGACGGCAATGCCGGGCCGGCCGCAGCTGATCCTCAATGTCGGCAGCGGCGAGACGCGCTCGGTCAACGAGGTGGTCGAGGCGGTCGAGGCGGCGACCGGCGTCGCCCTGAAGCGCGAATTTGTCGAAGCGCGCTCGACCGACGTGGATATTGCCTGCCTCGACATCACCCTTGCGAAAGAGGCGCTGAACTGGTCGCCGAAGACGGAGTTCCACGCCGGGATCGCGACGACGATTAGCCAACTGGCACGGTAGACCGTCGTGAAAAAGGACGCCGCCTAGGTCGGGATTTCATCCGCTACCCTTCGGTGCGATGCGTTATGGTCTCCGGTGCTCCATGGGCAGGAAGCGCAAGAATATTCCCTACGCGGAGCGCGGGCCATCAGTGTCGCCGAACGCCTGGCTATGGTCATGAGCGGTTTGCGTCAGCCCGCAAGGAAGAGCGCCACGCCAGTCGTCACCACAACCAAGACATAGAACCCTTGAATCGCCACGAGAATTGTGCTCCCGGGTTCATCCTCCCGGCGATCTCTCGTCGCCATCTTGAGGAGGAAAGCGCCCGAGATCGCCATAAGCGGGGCAAAGACCGGCCAGTATCGAGAATGACCGGGATGGACGAACGGCTGAACTAGTAGGCAGAGGGTGAACATCTTGAGGCATAGGCTTTCGAGCTGTTCCCGCTGGCCTTTTATGACGACAAACCCGTTGGCTAACGCGAGGGCCAGCAAGAACGGGAAGTAGAGAATCCCCGTTGAGAACGCGCTAAACGTCCCCAACATCTCGATGGTCTGCTTGCTAAGACCAAGCCCGCTTCTCGGAAGAAACCTGTTTTGTGTGAATCCGGCTGGTTTGAACAAGAAGCGCTGGAAATTGCCACGAACCCTCCTAGTGTATTCGGCGACTGTCAAATCGTGCGTAGCGTATATAGCCATCCTTCTCTGCGCTTCGAGTTGGCTAATTCCTTGTTCTGCCGCATAGATTCGTGAAAAGTATGCTGCGCTATTCCAGATATTGCCCCTTAATTTCACGCATGGCCCGAAACAGAGACGGTTTTCTTTCCCGAACGTAACTCCGAACGATAACGCGGGCGTAGAAGTAGAAATTACGACACCCCCAAGGGCACGGCTCGCTGTGATACTCCAGGGCGCAATACCAGCACTGCATATGACCATGCCTGATATAATAGCCATAGTCTGATAGGGCAAAAGACGCCACCTGAATTTGAGGACAGAGGCAGCAAGAAGAAATATATGGACGGCGACAACGACCAGGATACTATTGCCACGCAGGTAAAAGGTCAGAAGAAGGATGGCCTCAAGCTTAAGAACCTCGCCGAAATCGATCTGGACCCCTCTATATATCTGTTGTGCGATTCTCCACGTTCTACCAAACGCAATAATTAAAAGCATTCCGGACGGAAGATCGCCCCAAGTGCCGGTGGCCAAGAAATGCCACGTGATATCAAGGGATGGGAAAATGAAAATAGCAAGAGCGTACCTAGAGCCAAAAACTCTATATACTTCTCTCAACGTCCATATCCAAAGTAGAAATGTTAGAACGCTAGCATACAGTCTCAGCCCCACATAATGCGGTGTTGGATCAAAGACGTAGATTGGCGCCAAGATAATTGGAATTCCAGGCGTAAACCAGCCGTCGCCGACCACTGCCGACCGCATCTCCAGAAAGCTAGTATGTCCGGTAAGAAATTGTCCAATGGCCGCGCCAGCATAGGCATAGAAGCCCTCATCATCAAAGAGCGGGACGGACGCAACATATAGGAACGACAGGAGCCAGGAGATCGCGCCAACACAAATGGCTATCCGCAGGAACTGCCGCTTTTCACGTAGGTCCAGTGACATGTCGCGATAGACTGGAAAGCGGGCATTTGACGATGTAGCAGTCTCAAGGTCTGTCACTGGTTGATCCCACAATGAGGGCGAATTAGCATGCCAAAATTGTGCTCAGTTCTTAGGCGTCAGGTCCTGCCGAAGGGGGCGTGTCCCCTAAAGCGGGGAAAGTTCGCTTCCCTGGGATATCGCAACGGGATGCATTATTGGTGAAGGCGCGCCTCATCTCCGGCTGTAGGAAAAACGCCAGCGGTCTGGTTTCACAAATCAAGGGTCACATAATAAACGAAAAGATCGAAAAATATGCGAATGTGACTGCCGAGTCTTCTCCCTCTTACCTCTGTGCTGATTGGCTCCCGTGCACTCTTTGGCTAATCGAATGACTTAGTGGAATGTCATGTTCGCCTACAAAATATGGCCCCGTTTTGGCCAATGAATTAGGTTAAATCGTCTACGATTCGCAAACCATTTCAGAAATGGGAGATGCATCTCCTTGTTCAAACAATTCCTGATAATCGCCATACTTTTTCTCGGGAGCGTGCCGGCAAACGGAGAACGTGCTGAGTTTTCGGTGACCCTGCACCCATGGCATATGTCACATCTGGAAGAGGTCTTGCCGCGTCTAAGGGATGCCGGCGTCAGCACGGTAACAGTATTTCTGAAATGGGGGCGTGTCGAACCGACGCCGGGCCATTTTGACTATTCGTACTATTTTCCAACTTTTGATCGCATCGCCGCGAAGGGCTTTGATCTAATTGTGCGTCTAGATGCCGGGGGTGGGGTTGTCTTAGACGAGAATGGCAAGGTGTTGCCGAAAAGCCTAGCAATTCCGGCTTGGGCCATCGCTGATACCTCCAATCGGGCTTACGATGCTCTTGGCAAGCCAACCGGTGAGTTGTCCTATTTCAGTGACAACGCCATGGACCATGTAGATCGTTTCTATGCCAACGCAACGCGGACTCTAATTGAGCGCTATGGAGAAAAGATAAGGGGTCTTGCTATCGTACTAACCGCAGAGCAGGAAGTCCGATATGGCCAGAACAAATATACTTGGCGCGACTTCAATCCGATAGCGCAGAAACGTTTCCGGGAGAATTACAATCAGGATATGCCATTTATTAATTTCGCGCAAAGGCTATCGAATCCGAAAGAGATCCCGGGATATTACAACTATAACAAGTTTAGGGCTGATCAATTACGGAAGGTTGTCTGCCGTCTTCATAGGACAATCAAATCGAACAAGGGAAAATCTATCGGGTATTTTGGCAGTTTCTTTGGGCCTCATGACGGAATAATGCTCCTTTCAGCCGTAGGTGAAATGCCCGACTGTTTGGATGTGGCGGTTATGGATTACAATTTCATGGACGGTTGGGAGTTAAATCCCGACCCCTGGCGAATGGCGGTTATGACCAATTATGCGATGGGTCTTGGCTATTCGGAAGTCCTGGCTGGCTACTACGTCGAGAGATACCGCAAGAAGGGGGCCGGTTTTCTCGACACAGTCGATCCCTCCGCCTTTGCTGAAATCGCAAAATCGATGCGCGTGACCCGCATGAACGGTGTGGAGATCGCCGGGTTCGGATCGGGATTTGTCGAGTTCGAGGGTTTGGCTACGCCCGAACTCCAGCATGAGATTCAAGAGATCGAAGCAAAGAAAGAGGGGAAAAAAGGGATCAAGGTAGGAATCTTGGCCTCTCACGAAACGTTCAATTTCTTCATCGCGGACCGTGATAAAGGCAGGAACATCCACAGTCAGGCGCTTTTACGTACCTACGAGATGTTCTACAATTCAAGTCAATTCGTCCCGCAGGTATTTACATCACGTACTATCGAGAGAAATCCTGAGGCCGTTGAAGATATAGACGTAATATATATACCGCATCAGCCTGTCCTAAATGATATTGAGGTTAATTTTGTAAAGAACTTTGCCGGGTTAGTCGTGCAGGATATGCGTGCCGGAACATATTCGCCGGATGGTGTAAAGGTGGATGACTTCCAGAGTGCCGTTTTTTGTGTGGATAGTATTTCCTACGCCAACGGAAATTTCAAGGGAACGACCAGCGACGGACGGCAAATCCGAATTGAGCGCGACGAGCGTTTCGAGGCAACACACGCAGTATTGACGGCGAAGCCGGGGTGCGCGGTCCTCATGCCTTCGGCAAACAGTCCGAGAAGCGGACTCTTCGTCCGTAGCGGCAACCGGATTACGATTGGTGCAATCCCCCCGTTGCTAGGACATAAGGAGCTTATGAAGGCTACTCTGGAACTAATTTGGGACCTGGTCAGGAGATAGCCGTATTGCCGGCAGAGGTCGCGAATTGTGATTCGCCGGTTTGCGCGTGATGCAGTCCTTCTGACGTATCCGCTGTTTCCGCATCGGCCGCCTTCTCGCTTTGTAATGCCGATGACGGGTTCCTCCGCCGACCGCGGTTCAATATTCAGGTGGGAAGTTCTTTTGCATACCCAAAAGTATCAAAGTCAATCCCGTATATATTTCCTACACGCTCAATGATGTCGTCCGTGTAGAAATCTTTTAGCTTTGAATTCGCATTTGTCTTGTGGGGAGAAACTTCTTTTATATTGCTAAAGTCGATACTAGAAATATTATTGATATACGAAAGGTGTTCAGAGAGCATCTCGAATCTGCCGACGAAGGAATAATTAATGTATGAAGATAGCGTAATGCGATGCTGCGTACGCCAATGTTTGTCGCGCATATTATCTGGACTTTCTGCGATATACTCGACGAATTCTGAAAACGTGTACTGCTCCTTGGCCGCACCGTATTTTCTTTTCCAAAAGCCATCAACATAGCCTTTTTCCGGAGCGGCACCGGCGATTTTGTCCAGATATGATGAAAGCAGACGGTTGAACGGGTTTCGAACGAACGTGAATCTGAAAAAATCCGGCCCGAAAAGATACTCCGCCAGAGCCTCATCCGGCAGCTGGTATGGTTTGACAAAGGGAGAGTTCGCGATATCGGGATGCGGACCGACGCGAATATTCTTCAGGCTCGACAGCGCGTTCGCGTGAAGACGGGACTTAATGGTGCTCGATGCAACCTTCGGATTCTCCACAAAGACGAAGCGCTCCCGTAGGCTGATATTAACCGCAGAGTTAAACCAGTGGATCTCGGAGGTCTTCATAACCTCTGAGAGCTTTTCAATTGGAGTCATTCATCTTCAGCCAGGTTGAGTCTTCATAACTAGCACAAGGTCGCCAGAAACCCAGCCACCTTGTCGCCTTCCGCCTCCCAGGTCGCGACCTTCGCCCGCTTCATGCCAGCCTTGGCGAGAGATGTGCGCAGCGCCTCGTCGTCGAGAAGACGGATGACGGCGTCTGCTATCCCTTCGACCGACATATCGCAATAGAGCGCTTCGTCGCGGGAGAGCAGCCAGCTGGCGTTCGGCGTGTCGTTGATCACCATCGGGCAGCCGCAGGCGGCGACTTCGAGCGGCAGCAGCGAGAGGTTGGTCGCCGAGAGAACCAGCGCCACGTCGCATTGCGAATAGAGGTCGGGCAATTGCCCGACCGCAACCGTTCCGGCGTTGAGATGGGGGAAGGGTATGGCGTATTCGCTGACGTCCCATCCGGCGAAGATCACCGCCACGTCGGGTCTGGCCTTGCAGACGCGGTCGAGAGCGAGGAGGCCCATCTCGAAGCTGCGGCGCGGCGTGACCGGCCGGGCGTAGAAGAAGATGTGCTTCGTCGGATTGGTGCGCCGCCCCAGCGGCCGGTAGAACTCGCTGTCGCAGCCGAAGGAAAAGGCGAAGGTCTTCATCCCGTAGTCCGTGGCCAGCTTTTCGGCCAGCCACGTTCCCGCGGTGATGCCCGTCAAGCCCAGCCTGTAGGTGTTCTCCGCGAAGGCGTATTCGCTGCCCTGGGCGTAGAAATACGGCTCGAAATCCTGGACGAAATAGAGACGTTCGAGCGTGTCGCGGTATTTGGCCACCCAATAGGCGGTCTGCCAGCCCGTCGCGACGAGGTAGTGGCAAGGCTCGATCGACTTGACGCCGAGCGAGACGGTGATCCCCTCGACGTTGAACGCCTTGGAAAACGCGTCCTGCGCCTCGGCGACATTGGCCCAGCGGTGCGGCTCGACGATGACGACATGCTGGTTTGGAAAGCCGCGCGTGCGCAGCAGTTCCATCATGCGCACGATGTTGATATGGCCGCCGGACGACGCCTGGAAATCGGGGATGAGCCATGTCATCGACCGTTCGGGCACGTTCTGCGGGGTGATCTTCATCCCGTAGCCCTGCTCCTCGCCCAGGATGAAGCCGTAGAAGCCGATCACGTCGCGCTTGCCCTGAACGGCGGCCTGCGTCTTCCTGGCGCCATAGGTCAGCGCCTTGGAGATCGCGACGCGCAGCCCGTCGCGCTGTGCCACGCGTCGGAAACGGGAGATGTTCTCTCTCAGCATACCGTCCCGTCCTATTGCGCCTGGAGCCGGCGGTCACGCGACAATGCGCGCTCGTGCCGCTGCGTGAACCGGGGCCGCTTTGTGCCGAGATAGTAGCCAATCTGGCGCGCCAGATTGTCGAGCGGCCGCATCAGCGTGGCGACGGGAGCCTGCCGGATCCAGCCGTTGCGCCAGGCGAGGATCAGGTCGCGCCCGCTGGTGCGCCAGGTCTGGCGCAGCGCATTGCCCGTCGTCGCGCCAAGTTCGTAGCCGAACAGCTCGTTGAGCGCGCGCGCCTCGTCATAGCTGCGCTGGAGCCGCTCCCAGGGCGTGTAGTCGTGCGAGTGGTAGACGACCGAATCGTGGGCGTAGGCCTTTGCATGGCCGGCTTCGACGGCCAGTTTCGCCCAGAGCTGATCCTCGGCGAAGTCGACATCCGGATAGGGCAGGGCGCGCCATACCGACTTGCGCATGCACGACGAATTGTCCGAATAGAAGTGGTAGACCTGCCGCAGTCCCTGGTTGCGGACATATTCACGCGCATCGGTGATTTGCACCTTCGGCCAGTTCCGCAGGCCTTCGAAATGGGTTTCGAGCTCCCAGCGGGTGAACGGGGTGGCGCTCTCGTAGGCGAGGTGGCGGCCGAAGACGCCGGCGACGGTCTCGTCTTCGCGCAGCGGCCGGATCAGTTCGCGCAACCAGACCTCGTTGGCCGGGGCAGCGTCATGGGTGAGGAACGCGCAGTACTCTCCGCGCGAAAGCTCGGCGCCCAGATTGCGCGTCTTGCCGTGGCCGAAGCTGGAGGGTTCGATCTCGACGATACGGAAGCGCGGGTCCTCGGCGGGAACGGCTTCCTTCGATCCATCACTGGACCCGGAATCGATGACGATCACCTCGAAAGGCGCGTCCAGCTCCTGTTTCTGAAGCATGTCCAGCACCCGGCGGAAATGAGGCAGACCATTCTTGACCGGTATAATAACCGAAACCAGCGGTTGTTGCACGCGTCGTTATCCCGAATACGACCCGCCGACGCGGGAAGGTCATGCTGCACTGCCCCCCGATCACGCGTAAAGCCTTCGCTCCGCCCTGACAAGGCGCGTTTCGCACGTTCGTGATCGCGCCTGCGCCGTTGAACCTTTCGCGAATCCGTTGCATCACCCCATGGGGCCGAAGGGCCCGGAATCTCGAAGGACCTTTCATTGCTCGCGCGGCTGACGGAAGCATCGATCGCCACGGTCGGCCTGGTTGTCCTGTCCCCGATCGTCCTCGTGGCCGCGATCGGGGTGAAGGCGACGTCGCCGGGGCCGGCCTTCCTGGTGCAGCAGCGTGTCGGCCGCCACGAGGCGGCGTTCCGCTGCCTGAAGCTGAGGACGATGTGGAGGGACACGCGCGCGGTGCCGACGCACGAGGCGGCGGCGAGCGCGGTCACGCCGGTCGGGCGTTTCCTCAGGCGCACCAAGCTAGACGAACTGCCGCAGCTGTGGAACGTGATCAAGGGAGAGATGAGCTTCGTCGGACCTCGCCCTTGCCTGCCGACCCAGGAGGCGCTGATCTCGGCGCGGCGCCGGCGCGGCGTCTACGCGCTGCGGCCGGGGATAACCGGGCTCGCCCAGGTGAGGGGCGTCGACATGAGCGACCCGGAACGCCTGGCCGAGATCGACGCCGAATATCTGGCACGGCGCGGCCTGCTCCTCGACGTGAAGATCCTTCTCGCCACGCTCGTTCCCGGCCTACGCGCGCCCTGATCGGGCGGCCAGCCGCTCCAGCCCGGCAAGGCTGTCCGGGTCAGGCGCCCATCCCTCGGCTATCAGCGAAGCCGGATCGCAGGTCTGCGACGCGGCAAGGCCGGCCCAGGCGTCGCCGCGCCGCGCGAGCGCGGCACCTGCCTTCAAGAGCGCTACCGGCAGGGAGAAGAGGCCGGCGCGGCGGCCAAGCCCCCGGCGGAACGCGGCGACGATTTCGGCCACGGTGACGGGACCGGGATCGGCTGCGAGATAAGTCGACCGGGCAGGGCCGGGGATCGTCAGAAGCGTGGCCACGGCCCGCGCCGCCGCTTCGGCCGAAACAAGCGAGCGGCGGGCGGTGAGCCCCGCCAGCGGCAGCGGCGCCGGCGTCCTCGCCAGGCGCAGGAGCAGGCCGAGATTGCCGCGCATGCCCGCGCCGTAGACCGGCGGCAGGCGCAGCACGAGGGGGAGGAACCCCGGCCGCGCGGCGGCGAGGGCGGCAAGCTCGCCATTGCGCTTCGAGCGGCCATAGGGTTCTGTCGGCGCCGGCACGGTGTCGTCGCCGATGGCGATGTCGATACCCGGATCGGCGACGGCGCGGATCGAGGACAGGTAGACGAAACGCGCGACGCCTTCTTCCGCCGCCGCTGCCGCCAGCCGCTCGGTCAGGACCGCATTGATCGATTCCAGGCCTTGCGCGTCGGACGGTCCGTCATTGTTCTGCGCCGCGCAATGGACGATTGCCGCAAGCCCGCGCACCGCCTCGCGGAACCTGGCCGGCGAAGCGTCCGCGGGCGGCAGGAGAGCAGTGTCGGAGCCGGGCAGGGGGGTGCGCGAGAAGGTTGTTATCTCGAAGCCGGCGTCGGCGAGGTGGCTGCGGATTTGACCGCCGAGAAAACCGCTTGCGCCGGTGACGCCGACCTTGAAGGCGGCCGGGCGCGCTGCCGTTCGGTCCGGGCCGCCGCTCAGGTCGCTACCTTGAGCGGAACGACGTCCTCGGCGACAGGACCCTTGTCGTCGATGGTGCGATAGAGCCGGCCGAGGCCGTCCACGGCTGCGTCCTTGTCGTTGCGGTCGACACTGTCGCGCAGCTCCGACAGGGCGCGGCGGATCTCCTGCCAGCCGAACACCCCGGTCTTGAGGCCGAACAGGCTGTTCACGTCGAGGGAAACGAGCAGTTCGCCTTCGGCGCAGAGCGTCTCGTGCAGTTTCTCGCCGGGCCGAACGCCGGTGAACTTGATCTTGATGTCCTGGTGAGGCTGCTTGCCGGCGAGCCGGATCATCGTCTCGGCAACGGTCAGGATCGACACCGGCTGGCCCATGTCGAGCATGTAGATGCCGAAACTGTCGATGTCGCGCCGCGTCGCCGACTCCGCCGCCGCCATGATGACCAGGTCGACCGCTTCGCCCATCGTCATGAAATAGCGGGTCATCTCCCTGTCGGTGATCGTGACGGGGCCGCCCGCCATGATCTGCCTTTCGAAGATGGTTGCGACGGAACCGTCGCTGCCGAAGACATTGCCGAAGCGGACCGACATGTAGATCGGCTTAGGACCCTTGTCGCGTGCCCTGACTCGCTCCGAGAAATGCAGCGCATTGACGATCTGTTCGGCGCCGCGCTTGGTCAGGCCCAGCATCGAGGACGGGTCGGCCGCCTTGTCGCTCGAGATCAGCACGAAATGCGGCACCTTGCATTCCGCCGCGACTTCGGCGCAGACCAGCGTGCCGAACACGTTGGTCTTGATCCCCGACACCCAGTTGTCCTCGAGCAGCGGCACGTGCTTGAGCGCCGCGGCGTGGAAGATGATGTCCGGCTTGAACTCCGACACGATGCGCGTGAACTGCACCTTGTCCGTAACGTCGACGATGCGGCAGGAGAGCCGCGCATGGTCGGCCTGAGAGACCGACTGCTGCAGCTGGAACACGCCGAACTCGGACTGGTCGGCGACGAGAACGGCCTTGCAGCCGAGCTCGAGCGAACGCCGGACGAGATTGCGCCCGATCGATCCCGCCCCGCCCGTCACCAGCACGCGCTTTCCGTCGATGAAGGCGCGGATGCGCTCGAGGTCCGTCGGCACCGCGGGCCGGCGCAGGATCGTCTCCATCTCGACGGTCCGCAGCACGATGGCCGCGCCGCCGCGGAGCTTCGAGAAGCCTGAGAACTGCAGCACTTCGATGCCGGCCTTGCGGGCGACGCGCACGAGTTCGGAAAACTTGTCGAGCTCGGTCTGCCCGCCGCTGCCGAAGATCAGGAGATCGACCCGCTTCGTATCCTTGGCATAGTCCTCGATGATGCCCGACACGTCGGGCCAGACGGCGACAACGGGCACGCCGCGGATCTGGTCGCCAGGATTGACGCCGACCTCGGTCGCCACCAGCCCGACGATCTGGGTCTTCTCCTTCTCCGTGTTGGTGAAGCGGATGATGTGGTCCGCATCCTCGAGCTGGCCGACGAACAGCGCGCGGCGATGTCCCGGCTTGTCGTTGCGCCTGCCGCCGATCTGCCAGCCGGTGCCCTCGCGCAGGTAGCGATAGAGCAGGCGCGGCGCCGCAATCAGAGTGAAGGTGACAAGGAAGAAGACGATGAACTGACGCTCGTTGAGACCGGTCATCGGCACAAGCCGGCGCGCCACCTGCGCCGTCAGGTAGAGGGTGACCGTGAGGATGCCGCAATTGCTAATGATGTTGAAGAAATCGGGCGTCGAGGCGAAGCGCCAGACGGTTCCATAGAGACCGCCGAAGCGGAACAGGAAATGGCTGAAGATACCTACGCCGGCCCATACGGCGAGGCCCGCCCAGCTGAAGGGGTCGAAGGAGAGATTGGACAAGGAAAGGGACAGGGCAAGCGGCACCGAGAGCAGCACCATGACGATGTCCATCGCGATGATGAGCGCGCGCCGTAAACGCGGTTGCAACTGCAGTGCTGACGATACCAGATGGTTCACGCGTGATGTCCCTGATGCGCAACCCTAGGGTAGTGCGATCGCCTTATCCATATTCTTTTGCGTCTTTTCCGCAAAGTTCCAATCCCCGAATCCGTACTGACGGAAAACCCCCGTTCCCTTTTTGCCACAATCATTTTGCGGTGGCTCCCGCGTCAGGCGGTGGCCGGCGCCGACGGATTCGTGACCCGGCTGCCATCGGCCAGCAGGACGTAACGCGGCGTCCCCGACGGACCGAACACGAGATAGGCCGTCGTTATCATGCAATACAGGAAGAGCGCATCGACGATGTCATGTCCGAAACTGATATTGACCGCGCCGTTGACGAGGTAGGTCGCGCAGAGCGTGACCATCAGTGCGTAGCCGATCTGCCCGATTTCGTCTTTTTTTCTGCGCCCGGCCACCCAGAGCGGAACGAAAAACATCGCGATGACTGCCGCCAGGCCGAAAATGCCTGAGCGCATCAGGGCGTTGAGCGCGAGGTTGTGTGCATGGGAGAAGCTGATTTCCTTTTCGCTACGTTCGCTTGCCGCTGCCTGAAGCGCGCGGCGCGCATGCGCGGGTCCCTGGCCGAAAACCGGCTTCTGCTCGATCAACTCGATCGCCGCGCTCCACACACGAATTCGCTGACCGAGGGAGTTGTCGTAGTTGCCGGCATCCACCTTCTCGAAGTCCCTGACCAGGCTCATGACCCTGGTGTGGACAGTCGAATAGCCGAGGGAGGCGACCACGACGGCTGCGACCGCAACCACCAGAGCATTCCTGCGCGTGAATACCGCTTCCGGAACGAAGCCGAGCAGCCAGGCCAGCAGAAGCGGCGATAGAAGGAGAATTGGCCACAGGCTGCGCATGCCGGACAGAATGAGCGCAACGGCGGCAAAAAGCGCAGCGCCGCCGGCGATCCTGCGCATATGGTCACCGCGATAGATCGCTATCGCGACACAGAAACCGAAGAGGACCGCAGACACCAGCGCAAACGGGCCTGAATTGCCCGCCAGGCCTTCGGCGCGTGGGTAGCCGGCGACGAACACCTCGATGAGCGCGTACAGGCCGCACCCGAAAGCGCCGCCGATAGAGCCGTATTCCAACCACCGCAAGGCGTCGGGCCGCGGGGTGAGGGACAGGCGTCCGAACACGACCAGGAAGGCGACGAAGGGCAGATTCGCCAGCATCCCTTCCAGCAGATCGGCCGGCCCGGAATAGTTCACCAGCGTTGCGAGCGCTTCCGCCGCGAAGTAGGCGAGACAGCTCGCTCCGATCAGGCGGACGGCGCGGTCCTTCGGCAGGGCGATCAGGCCCAGCGACAGGCGCCAGACGCCAAGCACGAACGCGCTGGAATACAGAAAGCTGACGAGGCTGCCGGCAACACCGCCGCCGCCGATGACGACCGCGGTGAACCAGCGGTTGTTCTCGTCGAGTGTTGGTCTGCGAAATGGTGGCAAGAAGCTTCCGATCTACTGATTGGTCATTTGGCAGGTATCATCTGCCGTCGCGGCGATGCAACCTAGATGCTGCATTGCGGAACCGCCAGTCGTTCACAAGACGTTATCCGGCGAAATCCGCCGCGCGCCGCTCACGGCTAACGCTACGCGACAGATTCGATAGGATATTTTTCTAAGGAAGGCTGCGACGACGCGGATTCATATGTTGTCGACTTGGACCGAAACCGATAGAAGCCGCCGAAATGCGTGGCGCCCGCGTTCGCGGCGCGGCACCTCCCCTGAAGCAGCGACGGCGTGCGCCGCTCCGCCACCGCGAGCGAAGCTGCCGATACGGGCCGCATCCGGCCGACGATCGAGAAGCAGGCGACAATGACCGCACACATGACTCATCTGCAGAGGCTGGAGGCGGAATCGATCCACATCTTCCGCGAGGTCGCTGCGACCTTCACCAAGCCGGTGATGCTCTATTCGGTGGGCAAGGATTCGTCCGTCATGCTTCATCTGGCGATGAAGGCGTTCTATCCGGCGAAGCCGCCTTTCCCCTTCCTGCATGTCGACACGCGCTGGAAGTTCCGCGAGATGATCGAGTTCCGCGACAACATGGCGGCGAAGCTGGGCTTCGACCTGCTCGTCCATATCAATCCGGAGGGGATCGAGAAGGACATCGGACCGTTCACCCACGGATCGAACGTCCACACCCACATCATGAAGACGGTCGGCCTGCGCCAGGCGCTCGATAAATACGGCTTCGACGCGGCCTTCGGCGGGGCCCGCCGCGACGAGGAGAAGTCCCGGGCCAAGGAGCGCATCTTCTCCTTCCGCACCGCGCAGCACACCTGGGATCCCAAGAACCAGCGCCCGGAGATGTGGAAGATCTACAACACCCGCGTCGCGCCCGGTGAATCGATCCGCGTCTTCCCGCTGTCGAACTGGACCGAACTCGATATCTGGCAATACATCCTGCAGGAAAACATCCCGATCGTGCCGCTCTATTTCGCCAAGGAGCGGCCGATCGTCGAGCGCGACGGAATGCTCATCCTCAAGGATGACGACCGCATGGAACTGCGCGACGGCGAGACCGTGGAGGACCGCCTGGTACGCTTCCGCACGCTGGGCTGCTATCCGCTGACCGGGGCGATCGACTCGGACGCCGCCTCGCTCGAGGAGATCGTGCAGGAGATGCTGATCGCCCGCACGTCGGAGCGGCAGGGCAGGGCCATCGACAAGGACGAAGCCGGCTCGATGGAGAAGAAGAAGCGGGAAGGGTATTTCTGAGATGGAGCACGTGGCACCCAAGCCCGCCGCCGCCAGCGCGGTCCACGCCTTCTTGCACGAGCAGGAGAACAAGGAACTGCTGCGGTTCCTGACCTGCGGCTCCGTCGACGACGGCAAGTCGACGCTGATCGGCCGGCTGCTCTACGACACAAAACTGATCTTCGAAGACCAGCTGGCGACGCTGGAGAAGGATTCGAAGAAGCACGGCACGACCGGCGACGACATCGACTTCGCGCTGCTGGTGGACGGCCTCGAGGCAGAGCGCGAACAGGGCATCACCATCGACGTCGCCTACCGTTTCTTCGCCACGCCGAAGCGCAAGTTCATCGTCGCCGACACGCCCGGCCACGAGCAGTATACCCGCAACATGGCGACGGGCGCCTCGACGGCCGACCTCGCCATCGTCCTGATCGACGCGCGCCAGGGCGTGCTGCGCCAGACGCGCCGCCATTCCTTCATTGCCTCGCTGCTCGGCATCCGCCACATCGTGCTGGCGGTCAACAAGATCGACCTCGTCGGCTTCGACCGGGCCGTGTTCGACCGGATCGTCGGCGACTATCGCGCCTTCGCCAAGGACCTCGGCTTCGAGACGCTGACGCCCATCCCGATCTCGGCGCGCTACGGCGACAACGTCACCCAGCGCTCCGGGCGGATGGACTGGTACAGCGGGCCGGCGTTGCTCGAGCATCTCGAGACGTGTCCGCTCGCGTCGGCCGACGAGAAGAAGCCGTTCCGCTTCCCCGTGCAATATGTGAACCGGCCGAACCTCGACTTCCGCGGCTTTGCCGGCACCGTCGCGTCCGGCACGATCGCGCAGGGCGATACCGTCGTCGTGGCGAAGTCGGGCAAGCCGAGCCGCGTCAAGCGCATCGTCGCGCAGGGCGGCGACCTGCCGAGGGCAGCGGAAGGCCAGGCCGTGACGATCGTGCTCGAAGACGAGATCGAGGTCTCGCGCGGCAACATGCTCGTTGCTCCCGACGCAAGGCCGCATGTCGCCGACCAGTTCACCGCCAACATCGTCTGGTTCGACGAGCACGCCCTGCTTCCCGGCCGCTCCTATCTGCTTCGGACCGAGACCGACCAGATGAACGCGACGGTGACGGAACTGAAGCACCGGATCGACATCAACACGTTCGCGCACGAGGCGGCGAAGTCACTGGAGCTGAACGAGGTCGGCGTCTGCAACATCTCGACCCAGTCGCCGGTTGCTTTCGACACCTATGCCGACAACCGCGTTACCGGCGCGTTCATCCTGATCGACCGGATCACCAACGCGACCGCGGGCGCCGGCATGATCCTGCATCCGCTGCGCCGTGCATCGAACGTGCACTGGCAGGCGCTCGACGTCGACAAGAAGGCGCGCGCCGAGCTGAAGCACCAGAAGCCCGCCGTGCTGTGGTTCACCGGCCTGTCGGGCTCGGGCAAGTCGACCATCGCCAACCTGCTCGAGAAGAAGCTGCACGCCAACGGTCGCCACACCTACATCCTTGACGGCGACAATGTCCGTCACGGGTTGAACCGCGACCTCGGCTTCACCGAGGAGGACCGCGTCGAGAACATCCGCCGCGTGGCGGAGGTGGCGCGGCTGATGGTCGATGCGGGCCTATTGGTGCTGGTCTCGTTCATCTCGCCGTTCCGGGCGGAGCGGCGCATGGCGCGCGAGCTGATGGCGGATGGCGAGTTCGTCGAGGTGTTCGTCGACACGCCGTTCGAGGAGTGTGCGAGGCGCGACCCGAAGGGGCTCTACGCCCGCGCTCTGAGGGGCGAGATCAAGAACTTCACCGGCGTCGATTCGCCCTACGAAGCGCCGGAGCATGCCGACGTGCACCTCGAGACCTCCGGCCGCTCGCCCGAGGAGCTGACGGAGGCACTCGAAACGTGGCTGCGCGAGCGCGGCTATATCTGAGGCGATGATGGCGATGGACGACGCTGCGATCCTCGCAGAACTCGAGCGCCTGGCCCTCGCCGCGGGCGCCGAGATCATGGACGTGTTCCGTGCGGGCATCGTAGTCGAGGAGAAGTCCGACCATTCGCCGGTCACCGAGGCTGACCGGAGGGCGGAAATCGTCATCCTGCAGGGGCTGCGGCAAGCGTTTCCGCACATCCCATGCGTTGCGGAAGAGGAGGCCTCGGCCGGCCTCCTGCCGCCGGCGCTGGGCGAGCTGTTCTTCCTGGTCGACCCACTGGACGGGACCAAGGAGTTCATCAAACGCCGGCCGGACTTCACCGTCAACATCGCATTGGTGCGCAAGGGCGTGCCCGAGATCGGCGTCGTCTACGCGCCCGCCCAGGGCACGCTCTACTCCGGGCGGCCCGGCAAGGCCTACGCCGTAAGGGTGGGCGAGAATCATGCGCCCCTCGAACGCAGCGAGATTTCGGTGCGCGGCTGCGCCGAGCCGAAGACGATCGTCGCCAGCCGTTCGCACCGCACCCCGGAGACCGACGAATTCATCGGGAAGCACGAAGGCGCCGAGATCGTCTCGGTCGGCTCGTCGCTGAAATTCTGTCTACTGGCGAGCGGCAAGGCCGACCTCTACCCGCGCTTCGGCCGGACAATGGAATGGGACACGGCGGCGGGGGACGCCGTACTGCGGGCTGCCGGCGGCCGCACGACCCTGGTGGATGGAAAGCCCTTCACCTACGGCAAGCGCAACCAGGCCGAAGATGTCGACTTCGCCAATCCGTGGTTTGTCGCGGTGGGCGGGACAACGAGCTGACTAGATTTCCCCCCGCCAGGGCGGGTTCGCTCCGGCGCGCGAGACGGTGACCGCCGCGGCGCGGACACCGAGGTCGAGAGCGGCGCGGATGTCGTCTTCGGCGAGCCGGGCGATCGCAGCCTTGGTCAGCAATCCACGCTCATCCAGCGCGGCGAGCACGCCGGCGTTGAACGTGTCGCCCGCGCCGACGGTGTCGACGACCTCGACGCGCCGCGCCGGAACCTTGACCGTCGCGGTCGCGCTGTAGCCGGTCGCACCCTCGCCGCCGCGCGTCACCAGGATGAGCTTCGGGCCGAGATCGAGCCAGCGCCGGGCAATTTCACTGGCATCTCCACTCTCGCCGAACCAGGCGAGATCCTCGTCGGAGAATTTCACGATGTCGGCCATCGCGACCATCCGCATCATACGGGCGCGGTGGGCGGCGGCGTCCGGGATGAAGTTCGGCCTTATGTTCGGATCGAGCATGGTGACGCGGGTCGCGTGCTCCCGCTGCATCAGCGCCTCGTAGGCGGAGCCGCAGGGTTCGGGGATCAGGCTGATCGCGCCGAACAGCATCGCCGACACGTCGTCGCCGAGCGCGGGAAGGTCCGACTCGGACAGCATCCGGCCGGCCGTGTTTTCGTCGTAGAAGACGTATTTCGCCTGGCCGTTGGTGAGCTTGACGAAGGCGAGCGTGGTGGGGCGGTCGGACAGGGACGAATAGCGGGTGCCGACACTGCTCTCGGCAAGCGTCCGTCGCAGCATGTCGCCGAACAGGTCGCTCGACAGGCCAGTGAAGAATTCCACAGGCGCGCCGAGGCGCCCGAGGGCGATTGCCGTGTTGAAGACGGCGCCGCCGGAATAGGGGGCGAACGCGCTCTCGCCGCGGGTCGTCTCGCGCGGCAGCATGTCGATCAGCGCTTCGCCGCAGCACAGGATCATGCGACCTCCGGAAAGGTGTTGGGGGCAGGGCTGGTCATGTGCCGCGCGGGGAAGCGGTCTGGCCGATGAGGAAGCGGTCCGACAAGGGCAAGCTGGCGCCGCCAAGCGCGCGCGCATGGATGCCGACGGTGCCTTCGCGCACGACCGGCAGCGAAATGCCCTCGATGTCGAACTGCCTGAGCTTGAGCGCCACCGCCTCGACGAGCTTCGCCCGCACGCCCTTCGGCATCCAGCCGTCGATGACGGCCGCCTCGAAGTCGATCACCGCCGAGGCGGCGACGATCGCATAGGCAAGCCCGGCCGAAGCGGTGTCGATCCAGGCTTCCAGATGGGGAGACAGGTCGCCCCATTCTTCCGGCGACGTCCAGAGGATCCCGCCGTCGCGGCGGGCGGAGATCAGGGCCCTTTCGAGGACGGCGATGGAAGCGATGTCGATGAGTTGGACGGGCCGTCCGCGCGCGTCGGGGACGGGCATGGAGCCGAGCGCGCCGGCATTGCCCGTCGGGCCGGCGTAAAGCGCGCCTTCGAGGACGACGCCACCGCCGATGAAGGCACCGACATAGAAGTAGACGAAGTTGCGCAGATCGCCCGCGTGGCCGAACACGAGTTCGGCGCCGCAGGCGGCGGTGGCGTCGTTCTGCAGGTAGACGGGGAAGGGCAGGTCGGCCGACAGCGCGGCGCGGATGTCGATCGAACGCCACTCGTCCATCACCGACCTCGGCGCGCCGACCGCGTCCGCCCAGTTCCACAGCTCGAACGGCATGGCGATGCCGAGCCCGGCGATGCGCTGGCGCTGCGCCTCGTCGAGACGGCCGAACAGGTCGGCGATGCCGGACCGCGCGAAGGCGAGCGTCGCATGTGCGTCCGGATAGGCATAGGTCGAGTGCGCCATGCCGCGGATGTTGCCGAGGAAGTCGATGAGCACCAGATCGGCGCTGCGGCGGCCGATCTTGAGGCCGAGGAAGAACGCGCCTTCGGGATTGAGCGACATCGGGATCGAGGGCTGGCCGACCTTGCCGCGGATCGGCTCGCCGCGGAGCAGGAGCTCCTCGGCCTCCAGTTCGCGCATGATGACGGAAATGGTCTGCGCCGACAGGCCGGTGATGCGGGCGATGTCGGTCTTGGCCAGCGCGCCGTGCTGGCGCACGAGCGACAGGACGAGGCGCTCGTTGTTGTCGCGCATCCCGCTCTGGTTGGTGCCGCGACGGGCGCCGAAATCACGCGGCGCAGTCTCCGCGCGCGGCGCAGCGCTTTCCATCGTGACCCCTCCCTGGCGCCTCTCGTTCATTTCAGTCTGCCGCCCCGGTGGGTCGGTGTCAATAATAAATAAGTGTGAATTATCTATTGACTCATGACCGGCCATGGTGTTCCGTTAGAGGGACATCCGGCCTCCGTGGCCGGTGCCGCCGACGGGAGGCCGGCGCAAAACGCCTCGACTGTGCCATCTACCGGGAGGACTACCGTGACCAAATCCGCATTCCTGAAGTCGACCGTCTTCGGCGCCGCCGCCGCCGCGGGCCTCGCGCTTTCCGCACCGGCTTCGGCCGCGGGCGTCGGCGCCTGCCTCATCACCAAGACCGACACCAACCCCTTCTTCGTGAAGATGAAGGAGGGCGCGACCGCCAAGGCGGCCGAGATCGGCGTCGACCTCAAATCCTATGCCGGCAAGATCGACGGCGATTCCGAGAGCCAGGTGGCCGCCATCGAGACCTGCATCGCCGACGGCGCCAAGGGCATCCTGATCACCGCCTCCGACACGGCCGGCATCGTGCCGGCGGTGAAGAAGGCGCGCGACGCCGGCATCCTGGTGATTGCCCTCGACACGCCGCTGGAACCCGCCGACGCGGCGGATGCGACGTTTGCCACCGACAATCTTCTGGCCGGCGAGCTGATCGGCAAATGGGCCGCCGCCACGCTCGGCGACAAGGCGAAGGACGCTAAGGTCGCCTTCCTCGACCTGACGCCGTCGCAGCCGACCGTCGATGTGCTGCGCGACCAGGGCTTCATGAAGGGCTTCGGCATCGACGTGAAGGACATCAACAAGATCGGCGACGAGGACGACCCGCGCATCGTCGGCCACGACGTGACCAACGGCAACGAGGAGGGCGGCCGCAAGGCGATGGAGAACCTTCTCCAGAAGGACCCCGGCATCAACGTCGTCCACACGATCAACGAGCCGGCAGCCGCCGGAGCCTATGAGGCGCTGAAGGCAGTGGGCATGGAGAAGGGCGTGCTGATCGTCTCCGTCGACGGCGGCTGCCCGGGCGTGAAGAACGTCGAAGCCGGCATCATCGGCGCGACCTCGCAGCAGTATCCGCTGCTGATGGCCTCGCTCGGCGTCGAGGCGATCAAGAAGTTCGCCGACACGGGCGAGAAGCCCAAGCCGACCGAGGGCAAGTCCTTCTTCGACACCGGCGTGGCGCTGGTGACCGACAAGCCGGCGCCGGGCGTGGACTCGATCAGCGTCAAGGAAGGCACGGACAAGTGCTGGGGGTGAGAACCCGGTTCGCGTAGCGAATTCGCCGTGCCGGTGGCACGGCGAAAGGGTTCGAACGCCCGGGAGCTGCCGTAGGCAGCGGGACCCGGGCCGGGCGCCGGTTGTCACTTGATTCCCGCCGCCGCAAGGCAGACCATGACTGAAAACCTTCCCCGGGCGTTGCCCGCCCGGGGGAAGCAGATCGCCCGGCTTACGGGGCGGCTCCAGGGGAGGAGGCCAAGATGGCCGATACGGCACCGGCTTCGCAGCCGTCGCAGGAATTCGAGAAAGTACTGGTCGACAGCGCCAAGACCGTGGCGTCGTTCGACGGGCATGACCGGGGGCCGCTGCAAAGGGCGCAGCACTTCCTGCACGGCAATCCGGCGGCGGTGCCGCTGATCGTGCTGGTGCTGTCGCTCGCCGCCTTCGGCATCATCCTCGGGTCGAAATTCTTCTCCGCCTTCACGATGACGCTGATCCTGCAGCAGGTGGCGATCGTCGGCATCGTCGGCGCAGCACAGACGCTGGTGATCCTCACCGCAGGCATCGACCTGTCGGTCGGTGCGATCATGGTCCTGTCGTCGGTCGTGATGGGCCAGTTCGCCTTCCGCTACGGGCTGCCGCCGTCGCTCGCCGTGCTCTGCGGCTTCGCGGTCGGCGCGGCATGCGGCTGGCTCAACGGGGTTCTCGTCGCCTACTGGCGCCTGCCGCCCTTCATCGTCACGCTCGGCACCTGGCAGATCATCCTCGCTACCAATTTCCTCTATTCGGCCAACGAGACCATCCGCAGCCAAGACCTGGAGGCACAAGCGCCGCTGCTGCAGCTCTTCGGCGCCAGCTTCAGGATCGGCGGCGCGGTTTTCACGCTGGGCGTCGTGACGATGATCGTCCTGGTCATGGTACTCTGGTACATTCTCAACCACACCGCTTATGGGCGCCACCTGTACGCCATCGGCGACGATCCGGACGCGGCGGAACTCGCCGGCGTACGCGTCAAGCCGATGCTGGTCTCGGTCTATGTGCTGTCGGGCCTGATCTGCGCGCTGGCCGGCTGGGCGCTGATCGGACGGCTGGGCTCGGTGTCGCCGACGGCCGGCCAGTTCGCCAACATCGAATCGATCACCGCTGTGGTGATCGGCGGCATCTCGCTCTTCGGCGGGCGCGGATCGATCCTTGGCATGCTGTTCG
Source organism: Mesorhizobium sp. (assembly GCA_041913465.1). Taxonomy (GTDB): domain Bacteria; phylum Pseudomonadota; class Alphaproteobacteria; order Rhizobiales; family Rhizobiaceae; genus Mesorhizobium_A. The sequence goes on from JAYSFJ010000001.1 coordinate 66,657, forward strand.
GAGCGCTGATCGTCGGCGTGTTCTCGCTCGGCCTCAGACTGTGGGGGACGGACCCGCAGTGGACCTATCTCCTGATCGGCGTGCTCATCATCGCGGCGGTCGCCATCGACCAGTGGATCAGAAAGGTTGCAGGCTGATGTCCGGAAAACCCATCCTCACCGCGCGCGGACTGGTCAAACGCTACGGCCGCGTCACCGCGCTCGACCAGGCCGATTTCGACCTCAACCACGGCGAGATCCTTGCCGTGATCGGCGACAACGGGGCGGGCAAATCCTCGCTGATCAAGGCGATCTCCGGGGCGGTGACGCCCGACGAGGGCGAGATCGAACTGGAGGGCCAGAAGATCTCCTTCAAGTCGCCGATGGAGGCGCGCGCCGCCGGCATCGAGACCGTCTACCAGAACCTCGCTCTGTCGCCGGCGCTGTCGATCGCCGACAACATGTTCCTCGGCCGCGAGATCAGGCGGCCGGGCTTCCTCGGCCAGTGGATGCGGATGCTCGATCGGCCGGCGATGGAAAAGCGCGCCCGCGACAAGCTCACGGAGCTCGGACTGATGACGATCCAGAACATCGGCCAGGCGGTGGAGACGCTGTCGGGCGGCCAGCGCCAGGGCGTCGCGGTGGCGCGCGCGGCGGCCTTCGGCTCGAAGGTCATCATCATGGATGAGCCGACGGCGGCGCTCGGCGTCAAGGAATCGCGTCGCGTGCTGGAACTGATTCTCGACGTGCGCCGCCGCGGCGTGCCGATCGTGCTGATCTCGCACAACATGCCGCACGTTTTCGAAGTGGCCGACCGCATCCACATCCACCGTCTCGGCCGCCGGCTGTGCGTCGTCGATCCGAAACAGATATCCATGTCGGACGCCGTCGCGCTGATGACCGGAGCGAAGAAGCCGCCGGAGGACGCGCTCGCGGCGTGACGGCGCTGAAGATTACCGTTTGTGTTCCCGATTTTCGCGGCTAGCATGGCTGTCGGGAGGAGTGAAGGAAACCTGGAGCGGCAGGCGGCCGAGGGGTCCGCCGTTTCCGACACGAGGGCGACCATGAACCGGGCGATGACGACCGAACTTCCCAGACCTTCCCTGAAGAGCAGCGATCCGGCGGACCTCGCCAAGGAAGTCCTCAACTGCCTGACCTATCGCATCGGCAAGAACGCTTCGGTGGCGACCCGGCACGACTGGCTGACCGCGTCGATCCAGGTGGTGCGCGACCGCGTCATCGAGCGCTGGATCGAATCCACCAAGGCCGCCTACGATACCAAGGCGAAGCGGGTCTACTACCTGTCGATGGAGTTCCTCATCGGCCGGCTGATGCGCGACGCCTTCTCCAACATCGGCATGCTCGACGACATGCGCAAGGCGCTGGCGTCGCTGGGCGTCGACATCGAGACCATCGCCGCCCTCGAACCTGACGCAGCGCTCGGCAATGGCGGCCTCGGGCGCCTGGCGGCCTGTTTCATGGAGAGCATGGCGACCGTCGGCGTGCCCGCCCACGGCTACGGCATCCGCTATGTCCACGGCCTGTTCCGGCAGGAATTTTCCGACGGCTGGCAGGTCGAACTGCCCGAAACCTGGCTCGACCACGGCAATCCGTGGGAATTCGAGCGCCGCGAGCGTTCGATCGAGATCGGCTTCGGCGGCACGGTCCAGTCCGTCACCGACGCCAAGGGCCGGCTGGAGCGCCACGTCTGGAAGCCTGGCAACAGCGTTATCGCCGTCGCCTACGACACGCCGGTGGTCGGCTGGAAGGGCGCACGCGTCAATACGCTGCGGCTCTGGTCGGCGTTGCCGGTCGACCCGATCGGCCTTGCCGCCTTCAACGCCGGTGACCATATCGGCGCGCTGCGAGAGAGCAACATGGCCGAGGCGCTGACGCGCGTCCTCTACCCCGCGGACTCGCACATCGAAGGCCAGGAACTGCGGCTCAGGCAGGAGTATTTCTTCTCCGCCGCCTCGCTTCAGGACATCATCCACCGTCACTTGACGCAATATGGCGACCTGCTCTCGCTGCCTGACAAGGCGGCGATCCATATGAACGACACCCATCCGGCGATCGCCGTGCCGGAGCTGATGCGCCTGTTGATGGACGTGCACGGGCACGACTTCGACACTTCCTGGGACATTGCCAAGCGCACCTTCGGCTACACCAACCACACGCTCCTGCCCGAAGCGCTGGAAAGCTGGCCGGTCACGGTGTTCGAGCGGATCCTGCCGCGGCACATGCAGATCGTCTACGCGATCAATGCTCAGCTGCTGCACGAGGCTCGTGCCAAGGAAGGCTTCACCGACAGCCACATCCGCTCGATCTCGCTGATCGGCGAGGACGGCGAGCGGCGCGTGCGCATGGGCAATCTCGCCTTCGCCGGCTCGCACAGCGTCAACGGCGTCTCGGCGCTGCACACCGACCTGATGAAGCAGACGGTGTTCCACGACCTGCACATGCTCTACCCCGACCGCATCAACAACAAGACCAATGGCATCACGCCCCGCCGCTGGATGATGCAGGCGAATCCCGGCTTGACCGCGCTGGTGCGCGAGGCGATCGGCGACGCCTTCCTCGACGATATCGATAAGATCTCGGAGCTCGACAAATTCGCCGGCGACGCGGCGTTCCGCGAAAAGTTCGCCGCGGTGAAGCGCGCCAACAAGGAGCGCATGGCGGCGCTCGCCCATGAGCGGACCGGCGTGCGGATCGACCCTTCGGCGATGTTCGACATCCAGATCAAGCGTATCCACGAATACAAGCGCCAGCTGCTGAACATCCTGGAGGCCGTCGCCCTCTATGACCAGATCCGCAGCAATCCCGAGAAGGACTGGGTGCCGCGCGTGAAGCTGTTCGGCGGCAAGGCGGCGCCGAGCTACCACAACGCCAAGCTGATCATAAAGCTCGCCAACGATGTCGCCCGCGTCATCAACGGCGACCCGTCGGTGCGGGGGCTGCTGAAGGTCGTCTTCATGCCGAACTACAACGTCTCGATGGCCGAAATCATGGTGCCGTCGGCGGACCTGTCGGAGCAGATCTCGACGGCGGGGCTCGAAGCCTCGGGCACCGGCAACATGAAGTTCGCGCTCAACGGCGCGATCACGATCGGCACGCTCGACGGCGCCAATGTCGAGATCAAGGAATGCGTCGGCGACGACAACATCGTCATCTTCGGCCTGACGGCGCAGGAAGTCGCGGCGCGCCGCAAGGGGGGATACAACCCGCGCGAGATCATCGAGGGCTCGCCGGAGCTGTCGCAGGCCCTGTCGGCGATCTCGTCCGGCGTCTTCTCGCCCGACGATCCGGAGCGCTATCGCGACCTCGTCGACGGCCTCTACGGCCACGACTGGTTCATGGTCGCCGCCGATTTCGACGCGTTCTGCAAGGCGCAGCGCGATGTCGACCACCTCTGGCGCGACAGCCCGCAATGGCTATCCAAGGCGGTTCACAATACCGCGCGGATGGCCTTCTTCTCGTCCGACCGGACCATCAGGCAGTATGCGCGGGAGATCTGGAACGTGCCCGTTTGATCGAGGAGCGACGAGCTACACGTAGCATACCGGGTAAGGGGGGCAGGCGAGGCATATGAGGAGGACCACCCCCAGGGCAGCGGCGCCCGGTGATGCAGGCGGTGCATCCGCCGGCGCCGTCGAAGCGATCGTGTCCGGCACGCATGGCGACCCGTTCGCTGTCCTCGGCGTCCATCCCGGGGACAAGGGTTTCCTCGCCCGCTGCTTCATCCCCCATGCCGCGGCCGTCGAAGTTTTCACGCTCGACGGAACGCCGTGCGGCGCGCTACGGCCGAGGGGAGAGGCGGGTTTCTTCGAGGGCGAAGTGAGCCTGAAGAACCGGCAGCCCGTGAAATACCGCGCCGCCAATTCCGGCGGCGAGTGGTGGATCACCGATCCCTACTCTTTCGGCCCGGTGCTGGGCCCGATGGACGATTACTACATCGCCGAAGGCTCGCATCTCAGGCTCTTCGACAAGCTGGGCGCCCATCTGATCGAACACGAGGGCGCGGCAGGCGTGCATTTCGCCGTCTGGGCGCCGAATGCGAAACGCGTCTCCGTCGTCGGCGACTTCAACGACTGGGACGGCCGGCGGCACGTGATGCGCCGGCGCCAGGACGTCGGCATCTGGGAGGTGTTCGTGCCGGACATCGGCGCCGGGCGGCCCTACAAGTTCGAGATCATTGCCGCGAACGGCAAGGCGGTGCCGCTGAAGGCCGATCCTTTCGCCTTCAGGTCGGAACTCAGGCCGGCGACTGCGTCCGTCACCGAAAAACCCCTGGCGCATGAATGGGGCGACGCGGCGCATCGCGACTTCTGGCGCAGCGTCGACATCCGCCGTCAGGCGATCTCGACCTACGAGGTCCATGCCGGCTCGTGGCAGCGCCACGACGACGGCACGTTCCTGTCCTGGGACGAACTCGCCGACCGGCTGATCCCCTATGTCGCCGACATGGGCTTCACCCATATCGAGTTCATGCCGATCACCGAGCATCCCTACGATCCGTCCTGGGGCTACCAGACGACCGGGCTCTATGCGCCCACGGCACGCTTCGGCGAGCCGGAAGGTTTTGCCCGCTTCGTCGACGGCGCCCATAGGGCAGGGATCGGCATCATCCTCGACTGGGTGCCGGCGCATTTCCCGACCGATGCGCACGGACTGTCACATTTCGACGGCACCGCGCTCTACGAGCATGCCGACCCGCGCAAGGGCTTCCATCCCGACTGGAACACGGCGATCTACAATTTCGGCCGCCGCGAGGTGAAATCCTACCTGATCAACAATGCGCTGTTCTGGGCGGAGAAATACCATCTCGACGGGCTGCGCGTGGATGCAGTCGCCTCGATGCTCTACCTCGACTATTCGCGCAAGGCCGGCGAATGGATCCCCAACGAGAAGGGCGGGCGCGAGAACCTCGAGGCGGTCGCCTTCCTGCAGGACATGAACAAGGCCGTTTACGGCCACCACCCGGGCGTGATGACGATCGCCGAGGAATCGACCTCCTGGCCGAAAGTGTCGCAGCCAGTCTACGAGGGCGGGCTCGGCTTCGGCTTCAAGTGGAACATGGGTTTCATGCACGACACGCTGGCCTATCTCGCCCGCGAACCGGTGCACCGCAAGCACCACCACGACGAGATCACCTTCGGCCTGCTCTACGCCTTCTCCGAGAACTTCGTCCTGCCGCTCAGCCATGACGAGGTGGTGCACGGCAAGGGCACGCTGCTTAACAAGATGGCGGGCGACGACTGGCAGAAGTTTGCGACGCTGCGCGCCTATTACGGCTTCATGTGGGGCTACCCCGGCAAGAAGCTCCTGTTCATGGGTCAGGAATTTGCCCAGCGTGCCGAATGGAACGAGGCAAAGGCGCTCGACTGGCAGCTCCTGCAACACGGGCCGCATGAGGGGATGCGCCAGCTGGTGCGCGACCTCAACCACGTCTACCGCGCCAAGCCCGCGCTGCACGCGCGCGATTGCGAGCCGGAAGGGTTTTCCTGGCTCGTCGTCGACGACCGGCAGAATTCGGTTTTCGCGTGGCTGCGCTCGGCACCCGGCGCGAACCCGGTCGCGGTCGTCTCCAATTTCACGCCGGTGCGGCGCGAGAAGTATCGCATCCCGCTGCCGCTGGCTGGCGAGTGGAAGGAGATCGTGAACACCGACGCCGGCTTCTATGGCGGCACCGGGGCAGGGAACTTCGGCCGCGTGACGGCCTTTGACGGCGGGGGAGGAGCGGCGGCCGAGGTGACGCTGCCGCCGCTGGCGACGGTGATGTTCGAGTTCGATCCGCAATGACGGACAAGGGGAGGAGTGAATGGTGAACAAACGCACCCAGCCGTTGGCGCGTGACGCCATGGCCTATGTTCTCGCCGGCGGCCGCGGCAGCCGCCTGAAGGAACTGACCGATTTGCGCGCCAAGCCGGCGGTCTATTTCGGCGGCAAGACGCGCATCATAGACTTCGCCCTGTCCAACGCGCTGAACTCCGGCATCCGCCGCATCGGCGTGGCGACGCAGTACAAGGCGCATTCGCTGATCCGCCACCTGCAGCGGGGATGGAACTTCTTCCGGCCGGAGCGGAACGAGAGCTTCGACATCCTGCCGGCCAGCCAGCGCGTGTCGGAAACGCAGTGGTATGAAGGCACGGCCGATGCCGTGTTCCAGAACATCGACATCATCGAATCCTACGTGCCGGAATTCATGGTGATCCTGGCCGGCGACCACATCTACAAGATGGACTACGAGCTGATGCTGCGCCAGCACGTCGACATGAACGCCGACGTGACCGTTGGCTGCCTCGAAGTGCCGCGCATGGAGGCGACGGGCTTCGGTGTCATGCATGTCGACGACAAGGACTGCATCATCTCCTTCATCGAGAAGCCGGCCGACCCTCCGGGCATTCCGGGCAAGCCGGATTTCGCGCTCGCCTCGATGGGGATCTACGTCTTCAAGACAAAATTCCTGATGGACCAATTGCGGCGCGACGCGGCGGACCCCAATTCGAGCCGTGATTTCGGCAAGGACATCATTCCCTACATCGTTTCGAACGGTAAGGCGGTGGCGCATCGCTTCGCCAAATCCTGCGTGCGCTCCAACCAGGAGAACGAATCCTACTGGCGCGACGTCGGCACGATCGATGCCTATTGGGAGGCGAATATCGACCTGACCGACATCACGCCGGAACTCGACATCTACGACCGCGACTGGCCGATCTGGACCTATGCCGAGATCAAGCCTCCGGCGAAATTCGTGCACGACGAGGACGGCCGTCGGGGTACCGCCGTATCGTCGCTGGTCGCCGGCGACTGCATCATTTCGGGCGCCGCGCTGCGCAAGAGCCTGCTGTTCACCGGCGTCAGGGTGAACTCGTTCTCGTCGCTTGAAGAAGCAGTCGTGCTGCCGGACTGCGTCGTCAACCGCAACGCCACCCTGCGGAAAGTCGTGATCGATCGCGGCGTGAGAATCCCGGAGGGCCTGTCGGTCGGCTTCGATCCGGAGCTTGACGCGAAGCGTTTCAGGCGCTCCGAAGGCGGCGTGTGCCTGATCACCCAACCGATGATCGACCGGCTCGGAGCATAGAACGAAGCATGCAGGTTCTGTCGGTCGCCTCCGAGGTCTTTCCGCTGATCAAGACGGGCGGCCTAGCCGATGTCGCGGGCGCGCTGCCCCTGGCACTCGCGCAGCACGGCGTGTCGGTGCGCACGCTGCTGCCGGCCTATCCGGGCGTCGCCGAGCAGCTGAAGAAACGCAAGGCGGTTGCCACCTTCGATCACCTGTTCGGCGGCAAGGCGACGGTGATTGCCGGGCAGGCGGCGGGCCTCGATCTGCTCCTGCTCGACGCCCCGCATCTCTACGACCGCAAGGGCGGCGCCTATGGCGACGCCTCGGGCAACGACTGGGACGACAACTGGAAGCGCTTCGCGGCTCTCGGCAAGGCGGCAGCCGAGATCGCCGCCGGCGCCGTCAAGGACTATCTGCCGGACCTCGTGCATGCGCACGACTGGCAGGCGGCGATGGCGCCGGCCTATATCCGCTTCACCGGAAGGCGCCCGGTGCCGACGGTGATGACGGTGCACAATCTCGCCTTCCAGGGCCAGTTCCCGATGTCGATCTTCCCCGGCCTCGGCCTGCCGGGCGCGGCGCTGTCGCTCGACGGGGTAGAGTATTACGGCGGCGTCGGCTTCCTCAAGGCGGGGCTGCAGCTGGCCGACGCGATCACCACGGTGAGCCCGACCTATGCGCTGGAGATCCGCACGCCGGAATTCGGCATGGGGCTCGACGGGTTGGTGAGGGTGCGCGACAACGTGCTGCACGGCATCGTCAACGGTATCGACACCGACATCTGGAATCCCGAGACGGACCCGCATCTTGCCGCCAACTATTCGGCCAGGAAGCTGGGCGCGCGGGCGAAGAACCGCCGCGCCGTCGAGGAGCGCTTCGGACTGGTGCGCAGCGACGAGCCGATCTTCTGCGTCGTCAGCCGGCTGACCTGGCAGAAGGGCATGGACGTGCTCGTTTCCGTCGTCGACGATCTGGTCGCGATGGGCGCGCGCCTTGCCATCCTCGGCTCCGGCGATCACAGTCTCGAGGGCGCGCTGCTGTCGGCTGCGGCGCGCCATCCCGGGCGGATCGGCGTCGTAATCGGCTACAACGAGCCGCTGTCGCATCTGATGCAGGCGGGATCGGACGCGATCCTGGTGCCGTCGCGCTTCGAGCCCTGCGGGCTGACCCAGCTCTATGCCCTGCGCTACGGATGCATCCCCGTGGTGGCGCGCACCGGCGGCCTCGCCGACACGGTGATCGACGCCAACGAGGCAGCCCTTTCGAACGGCGTCGCGACCGGCGTGCAGTTCTCGCCGGTCGATGCGGACAGCCTGCGTATCGCCGTTCGCCGGACCGTGTCGCTGCATCGCGACAGCAAGACGTGGACCGCCATGCAGAAGCAGGGGATGAAGTCCGACGTCTCCTGGACGCGCAGTGCCGCGCGCTATGCCGACCTCTACCGCTCCCTCGTTCCCGCTGGATGACAAGATGATCCGTATCGTCTCCACCAAGCCCTATGACGACCAGAAGCCCGGCACGTCGGGACTGCGCAAGAAGGTGCCCATCTTCCAGCAGCAGAACTATGTCGAGAACTTCATCCAGTCGGTGTTCGACAGTCTGGAGGGGTTCGAGGGCAAGACGCTGGTGATCGGCGGTGACGGCCGCTACTTCAACCGCGAGGTGATCCAGATCGCGCTGCGCATGGCCGCCGCCAACGGCTTCGGCAAGGTGATGGTGGGGCAGGGCGGCATCCTCTCGACGCCCGCAGCCTCCAACATCATCCGCCGATACAAGGCCTTCGGCGGGCTGGTGCTGTCGGCGAGCCACAATCCGGGCGGCCCGCACGAGGATTTCGGCATCAAATACAACGCCTCGAATGGCGGCCCGGCGCCGGAGAAGCTGACCGATGCAATCTTCGCCAAGACGAAGACAATCGCGAGCTACAAGATCGCGGATTTCGCAGATGTCGATCTAGATACCGTCGGCACGTTTTCGGCCGGCGGCATCTCGGTCGAGGTGATCGACCCGGTCGCCGACTATGCGGCGCTGATGGAGAGCCTGTTCGACTTCGCCGCGATCCGCAGGATGTTCGCCGGCGGCTTCACCATGGCCTTCGACGCCATGCATGCGGTGACTGGGCCCTATGCGGTCGAGATTCTGGAGAAGCGGCTGGGTGCAGCGAAAGGGAGCGTGCGCAACTTCGTGCCGCTGCCGGATTTCGGCGGGCACCATCCCGACCCGAACCTCGTCCATGCCAAGGAGCTCTACGACCTGATGATGTCGCCCGACGCGCCCGACTTCGGCGCCGCGTCGGATGGCGATGGCGACCGCAACCTGATCATCGGCCGCGGCATCTTCGTCACGCCGTCGGACTCGCTGGCGATGCTGGCAGCCAATGCGAAGCTCGCGCCCGGCTATGCCGACGGGCTGAAGGGCATCGCCCGCTCGATGCCGACCAGCGGTGCGGCGGACCGGGTGGCGCAGAAACTCGGCATCGGCATGTACGAGACGCCGACTGGCTGGAAATTCTTCGGCAACCTGCTCGACGCCGGCATGGCGACGATCTGCGGCGAGGAGAGCGCCGGCACCGGCTCCGACCATGTGCGCGAGAAGGACGGGCTGTGGGCAGTGCTGCTCTGGCTGAACATCCTCGCTGCGCGCAAGGAACCGGTGAAGGCGATCGTCGAGAAGCACTGGGGCGAATATGGCCGCAACTACTATTCGCGCCACGACTACGAAGGCGTGGAGACGGAGAGGGCGAACGCCCTGGTCTCGGCCCTGCGGGCGCAGCTGTCATCCTTGCCGGGCAGGAACGTGCACGGGCTGACGGCGGAGACGGCCGACGACTTTTCGTATCTCGACCCGGTCGACCACTCGGTGTCGAGCAACCAGGGAATCCGCATCCTGTTCGAAGGCGGTTCGCGCGTGGTGTTCCGTCTCTCCGGAACGGGCACGTCCGGCGCGACCCTGCGCGTCTACATCGAGCGCTACGAGCCGGACGCCGCCAAGCACGGCATCGAGACGCAGGAGGCGCTGGCCGACCTGATCGCCGCGGCGGAGGAGATCGCTGGGATAAGGGCGGCCACCGGGATGGATGCGCCGACGGTGATCACTTGACGAGCGACGTTGATACCATGCGCTCGACAGAAATCGCTTCGACGCTGGGACTTGGCGGTGACGGCGATGAATTGGATGTTCTGGAGGCTGTCGAGAAATCGTTCGACATCAAGATCTTGGATCATGAGGCGGAGTTAGCCGAGACGGCTGGGCAGCTTTTCGATATCGTAATGGCGAAAGCGTCGGTCGATCCCGACTCCCGCCGCTGCGCGACGACGATGGTTTTCTATCGTCTGCGACGTACCATCGGTGACCCCACGATCTCACCTCAGTCGAGGCTGGATGAGATCGTTTCCGACACTCCGCGCCAGTTCTATCGTCGCTTTGCGCAGGAAACCGGCCTTGCGATGCCGAGCGGAAGCACGGGCCGGCTCGGTTCGGTCTGCCTGTTTGCGATGATCTTCCTTGTCCCGGCAGCCCTTGTGGCGATCGCCGCCGGATCGACGTATTGGCGATTGGTGACGCTGCTGGCGGTGTCGGCCGCAGTCCTTTTCTCGCTGGATGCGCGCCGGTGGCACGGCGAGACGCTGGGTGAGGTGACGCGGAAAGTGGCACACCTCAACTTTGCCAGGTTGACGAATCTCGGTGCGCGTTCGGCACCGAGCGATGCATGGGCAGCGTATGCCGGCCTGCTGTCAGATATCACGGGCATCGACTCGGGCAGGATCGCCCGCGAGACGAGATTCATCTGACACCGGCAGCCGGACCGCCTCACCCCTCCTGAATATCCGGCTCGACGACCTGGGCGAGCTGGAGCAGAGATTCCTGCCAGCCGAGATAGCAGGCGGCTTCGGGGATCATGTCGGGCACGCCTTCCTGAACGATCCGGATGTCCGTGCCACAGAAGACTTCGGTGAATTCGATGGCGACCAGCATCTCGCCTGGCATGAAATCGCCGTCGAAGCGGTCGGTGTGGACGATCCTCTTGCCGGGCACGAGCTCCTTGTATTCCACGCTGAAGGAGTGAGCGTTGCCGGTGGTGAAGTTGCGGAACGACATGTGATAGCCGCCGCCGACCTTTGCCTCGAAGCGGTCGATCTTGCCGAGATAGCCATAGGGCGGCAGCCAGCGGCAGAGTGCGTCGGCGTCGAGGAACGCCTTGTAGACCTTCTCCGGCGGAGCCTTGAGGACGCGATGCAGGCGGATGGTGCTGGGCATGACTTTACTCCTTGTCAGTTGCCGCGGGGAAAGAGGGTTTCGAGGTAGCGCCTCAGATGCGCGAGATTGGACCGGGCGACGTCCGCCCCGTGCTTGGCCTTGGCGTAGATGAACGAGCCCTGCAGCGTCGCCTGGATGAAGTAGCCGAGACTTTCGGGCGTCCACTCGGCATTCGGCGAGTACAGCCCCTTGGCCGCCGCGATGTCGACGACGATCTCGTCGATATGGCCGCTCATGCCGCTGTCGGCGGCGGCGAGCAGGGCCGGATGGCTCTGGTGGACCTCCTGGACGAGCGTGCCGAGCAGGCAGGAGAACTCGGAGATCGGCCGGTCGAGGATCGCCACGCGGAAATCGACATAGCCGAGCAGGCGGTCAAGCGGATCGGCAAGCTTGCGGTAGGGCGCCGTGCGGAAGGCCTTGTCCGTGAACGCGTTCCAGTGCTCGATCGCGGCCAGCAGCAGCTCTTCCTTGCTCTTGAAGTGATGGAAGAAGCTGCCCTTCTTCATGCCGGCGCGGGCGCAGATCTCGTCGACCGATGTGGCGGCATAGCCCTGCTCGCGGATGAGAGCGATGGCGGCATCGATGAATTTCTGGCGGGAGGGATGGGTGGCTTCGCTCATGTGACATACCAACTGGTTGGTCGTCAATAAACCAACTGGTTGGTATGTTGTCAAGAGGGTTTTCAAGAGAATCCGAAGGTAGGGCGCCCGGAGGTCTGACGCGCGCCGCGGCCGCCTGCGTCCGCGATGAGAAAGCCTGTTTCGCAATGCAGCAAGCTTGCTATTCTGCGTTGCCGGACCTCGCCGGTGACCATGAATCGACCTCGGGACCCGCATGACGGCACTTGGAGCACGACCGGACGGATCGGCGACGGAGTTCGCGGTCTGGTCTTCGGCGGCCGAACGGGTGTGGGTCTGCCTGTTCGACGCCGACGGCTCGCGCGAAACGGACCGGATCGAACTGGCGCGGGACGGCGACGGGGTTTTCTCGGCGAAGGTGCAGGACGTCCGCGCCGGCCAGCGCTACGGCTTCCGCGCCGACGGGACCTACGATCCGCCGAAGGGGCTCTGGTTCGATCCGTCGAAGCTGCTGATGGATCCCTATGCCGTCGCGATCGACTGGCCCTATCGCTACAACGCGTTGCTTGCCGCGCCGCGCTGGCAGCAGACCGACACCGCGCCGATGATGCCGAAGGCGATCGTCACCGACCTGCCGGCTCATGTGGCGCCGCCGCCGCCCCTGTTTGCGTCTGGCGGGCTGATCTACGAGATCAACGTGCGCGCCTTCACCAAGCTGCACCCCGAGGTGCCGGAGCAACTGCGCGGCACGATCGCGGCGCTCGCGCACCCGGCGGTGATCGCGCACCTGACGAAGCTCGGCGTGTCGGCCGTCGAGCTGATGCCCATCACCGCATGGATCGACGAGCGCCACCTGCCGCCGCTGGGACTGCGCAATGCCTGGGGCTACAATCCGGTGTCGTTCATAGCGCTGGACCCGCGCCTTGCGCCGGGCGGCATCACCGAGCTGCGCGACACGGTTGCGGCGCTGAGGGCCGCGGGGATCGGCGTCATCCTCGACCTCGTCTTCAACCACACCGGCGAGAGCGACGTCCTCGGTCCGACGCTGTCGCTGCGCGGGCTCGACGCGCGGGCCTACTACCGCCACGCGCCGGACGGGTCGCTGGTCAACGACACCGGCTGCGGCCACACGCTCGCCTGCGACCATCCGCGCGTGCGCGAACTCATCCTCGCCTCGCTGCGCCATTTCGTGCTGCAAGCCGGCGTCGATGGCTTCCGCTTCGACCTCGCGCCGGTCCTTGGCCGCACGGCCGAGGGTTTCGATCCGAAGGCAGAAACGCTGCGCGCGATCGAGACCGATCCCGTGCTGGCCGACCGCGTGCTGATCGCCGAGCCCTGGGACATCGGAACGGGCGGCTACCGGCTCGGGCAGTTCTCCGGCCGCTGGCTCGAATGGAACGACCGCTATCGCGACGACATCCGCCGCTACTGGCGCGGCGACCGGGGGGCCGTCGGCAATCTTGCAACGCGGCTGGCCGGCTCGTCCGATCTCTTCGGCGGGGAGGGGATCGGCGCGACGCGCAGCGTCAACTTCATCGCGGCGCATGACGGCATGACGCTGGCCGACACGACCGCATACGTACACAAGCACAACGAGGCCAACGGCGAAGACAACCGCGATGGCCACGACGAGAATTTCTCGTGGAACCACGGCGTCGAGGGGTCGAGCGACGATGCCAAGATCCTCGCCGCGCGCCGCAATGACGTGCACGCTTTGCTCGCGACCCTTTTCCTGTCGCGCGGCACGATCCTCCTGACGGCGGGCGACGAATTCGGCAGAACGCAGCACGGCAACAACAACGCCTATGCCCAGGACAACGAGATCACCTGGCTGGACTGGACGGGCAGGGACAAGGCGCTGGAGGACTTCGCGGCCGCGCTCTCGCGACTGCGGACCTCGCTCGGACTGGACGCGCCCGACTTCTTCGAACCCGCGGGCGGGGACGGCGCAACCGCCGAATGGCTGTGGACCGACTGGACGCCGATGACCGAGGCGCATTGGCACCAGCCGGACAACCACCGCATCGCCATGGTGGTCGCGCAGCCGGGCCAGCCACGCGTGGCGGCGCTGTTCGACGCCGACCGCCGCGCGGTTGCCTTCGCGCCGGTGGCTCGTGACGGATATGTGTGGCGGGACGTGACGCCGGTGCCGGTGACGACCGCGCCGGCGGCCGGCACGGTCCGGCTCGAAGGACGATCCGTGGCAATTCTTGTCGAAGAGGCAACCGATGGCTGAGAAGCGGACCGCGCAGAATCCTGACTGGTGGCGCGGCGGGGTGCTCTACCAGATCTATCCGCGCTCCTTCCAGGACTCGAACGGCGACGGCGTCGGCGACCTGGCGGGCGCCACCGAGCGTCTCGACCACGTCGCCTCGCTCGGCGTCGATGCGATCTGGCTGTCGCCCTTCTTCCGCTCGCCGATGGCCGACATGGGCTACGACGTCTCGGACTATTGCGACGTCGACCCGCTGTTCGGCGCGCTGCAGGACTTCGATCGGTTCCTTGAGGAAGCACATAGGCGCGGCATCAAGGTCATCATCGACCTCGTGCTGTCGCACACGTCGGACCAGCACGCCTGGTTCCGCCAGAGCCGCTCGTCGCGCCACAGCGACAAGGCCGACTGGTACGTCTGGGCCGACGCCAAGCCGGACGGAACCGCGCCCAACAACTGGCTGTCGATCTTCGGCGGGCCGGCCTGGGAATGGGATACGGTGCGCCGGCAGTATTACATGCACACGTTCCTGACCTCGCAGCCCGATCTCAATTTTCACAATCCGGAGGTGAGACAGGCCGTGCTGGACACGGCCCGCTTCTGGCTCGACCGCGGCGTCGACGGCTTCCGTCTCGACGCGGTGAACCACTATTTTCACGACCGGAAGCTGCGCGATAACCCGCCCTCCAACCGCGCCCGCACCGGAGACGTGCCGGAGACCAACCCCTACGGGTACCAGGACCACCTCTACGACAAGACGCAGCCGCAGAACGTCAGTTTCCTTAAGGAGTTCAGGGCGCTCCTAAACGAATACGAGGGCAGGGCGGCGGTGGGCGAGGTAGGCGACGGCGAACGCTCGCTCAAGACCGTCGCCGCCTATACCGAGGGCGGCGACAAGCTGAACATGTGCTACACCTTCGACCTGCTGGCGGAGGATTTCGACCCGGCGCATATCCGCCGCTGCGTTGGCGATTTCGAAGCGACGGTGAAGGAAGGATGGGTCTGCTGGGCCTTTTCCAACCACGACGTGCGCCGGCATGTGTCGCGCTTTTCCAAGCCCGGCGACGATCCGGACCATGTGGCGAAGTTCGCGCTGACCCTGCTCGCCTGCCTGCGCGGCTCGATCTGCCTCTATCAAGGCGAAGAACTCGGGCTCGAGGAGGCCGAAATCGCCTTCGAGGATCTGCGCGACCCCTACGGCATCCGCTTCTGGCCGGGCTTCAAGGGCCGCGACGGCTGCCGCACGCCGATGCCGTGGAGCGGCGACCTGCGCAATGGCGGCTTCTCGACGGCGAAACCCTGGCTGCCGGTGCCGGCGGTCCACATGGCGCGCGCCGCCGACCGGCAGGGCGGCACCGGCACGGTGCTGGCGCACTATCGTGAGATGCTGGCCTTCCGGAAGAAGCACAAGGCGCTGGCAAGCGGATCAATCCGATTCGTCGGCAAGGACGAGGACGTGCTGGCCTTCGTGAGGGAGGAGGGCGGGGAAAGGCTGCTGTGTTTGTTTAATTTCGGGCGGGCGGAGAAGATTTGGAAGCGACCCGCCAGGATCGGCGACCTGAAGGCGCTCGACATGCCCGGACAAGGGGCGGTGCCGGACGGAAGGCAAATCGCGCTCGCTCCGCTGGGAGCGGCGATGCTGCGGATAGGCTAAGGAAATGTCGGGAAAATTTCTGGTCGGAGTGGCAGGATTTGAACCTGCGACCCCCTCGTCCCGAACGAGGTGCGCTACCAGGCTGCGCTACACTCCGTGAACCAGACCGCGGGCTTATAACGTTCACCCCCCGAACCTGCAAGCGCATTCGCGAAACGATTTCTTGCGATTTCGCCGCTAGCATCCGCCACGTCGGAGAGGGCCGTACGGCGCTCGCCGCACGATGATGTGGAGTTGCACCGCGTGACGTTCAAACCGGTGGCCGAGGCGCGGCCGAACACCTTTGAATTCGAGACGACGCCGCTGGTGAAGCCCACCGGCTTCCGCGAATATGACGCGCGCTGGTGGTTCGGTCATCCTGCGTCCGACAAGGCGCCGGAGCTCAATCTGGTCGGCGTGCAGGCGCTGGGCATGGGCCTCGGCACGATGATCCGCCGCGCCGGCATTGCCCCCGGCATCGTCGTCGGCCACGACTTCCGCTCGTATTCGCTGTCGATCAAGCTGGCGCTGAACACGGGCCTGATGGCTGCCGGCGCCCGGGTGAAGGACATCGGCCTGGCGCTTTCGCCCATGGCGTATTTCGCGCAGTTCGCGCTCGATTGCCCCTCCGTCGCGATGGTGACCGCCTCGCACAACGAGAACGGCTGGACCGGCGTCAAAATGGGCTCGCAGCGGCCGCTGACCTTCGGGCCGGACGAGATGGCGGAGCTGAAGCGCATCGTGCTTGCCGGGGATTTCGATCTGGTGGGCGGAGGCGCTTACGAGTTCGTGGAGGATTTCCGCGAGACCTATCTCGCCGACCTGACGAAGGGCGTGCGTATCGGCCGCAAGCTCAAGGTCGTCGCGGCTTGCGGCAACGGCACGGCGGGCGCGTTTGCGCCGCAGATGCTGGAGGCGATCGGCTGCGAGGTGGTGCCGCTCGACGTCGAACTCGACCACAATTTCCCGAACTACAACCCCAATCCCGAAGACATGAAGATGCTGCACGCCATCCGCGACGAGGTGCTGCGCACCGGCGCGGATGTCGGCCTCGGTTTCGACGGCGACGGCGACCGCTGCGGCGTCGTGGACAACGAGGGCAGCGAGATCTTCGCCGACAAGGTCGGGGTGATGCTCGCGCGCGACATTTCGGGCGAGTATCTCGGGTCGCGCTTCGTCGTCGACGTGAAGTCGACCGGCCTGTTTATGACCGACCCGGTGCTGAAGGCGAATGGAGCCGTCACCGACTACTGGAAGACCGGCCATTCCCACATCAAGCGGCGCGTGAAGGAGCTGGATGCCATCGCCGGCTTCGAGAAATCCGGACACTTCTTCTTCAACCCGCCGATCGGTCGCGGCTATGACGACGGGCTGGTGACGGCGATCGCGGTGTGCCGGATGCTCGACCGCAATCCGCAAGAATCGATGGCCGATCTCTACCGCGACCTTCCGCTGACCTTCGGTTCGCCGACCATGTCGCCGCACTGCGCCGACGTGGTGAAATACGACGTGGCGGATCGCGTCGTGAAACGCTTCCAGGCGATGCGCGAGGCGGGGGAATTGGTCGCCGGCCAGAAGATCGCCGACCTCGTGACGGTCAACGGCGTGCGCGTCGTCGCCGAGGACGGCACCTGGGGCCTTGTGCGCGCCTCGTCCAACAAGCCGGAACTGGTCGTCGTGGTCGAAAGCCCTGTCTCCGAAGAGCGCAAGCGCCAGATGTTTCATGCCGTCGATGCCGTGCTGCGGGAAAACCCCGAAGTCGGCGCCTACAACCAGTCGATCTGAGATGGCGACTTCTGCCCCGATCTCCTGTTTCGTGATGAGCGGCGGCGTCGGCTCGCGGCTCTGGCCGCTGTCGCGCGAGGACAACCCGAAGCAGTTCCACGACCTGTCCGGCGATGGCTCGATGCTGGTGCGCACCATCCGCCGCCTGCGTGCCCGAACGGCGGGCGAGGCGCCGGTGAGCCTGATCGCTTCGGAACGGCACGCCGAGCGCGTGCGCGACGATCTGGCCGGGCTCGACCTCGGCGGCGGCTTGGCGGTGTTCGAGCCGATGGGCCGCAACACGGCGGTGGCGGTGGCGGTCGCGGCGGTGCTGGTGCTGGAGAAAGGCGACGGGCTGGCGCTGGTGGTGCCGTCGGACCATTCGATCTCGACTGACCGCCAGTTCTGGGAGACGATCGAGAAGGGCGTACCCGCGGCCGAGGCCGGGCAGCTCGTGGTCTTCGGCGTCAGGCCGACCCATCCGGAGACCGGCTACGGCTATATCGAGGCCGACGGCGGGGGCGACGTGCGGGCGGTGCGCCGGTTCGTCGAGAAACCGGACCTCGCGACCGCGGAATCCTATCTCGCCGCAGGCACATTCTTCTGGAACGCCGGCATGTTCCTGTTCCGCGCCAGCGCCATGCGCGACGCCTTCCTCAAGCTCCAGCCGGAGATCTGGCGGCAGGCCGAGGCCGCCTGCAGAGGTGCCGCGCGCGAGGTGTCGGGCATCTATCTGCCGCAGGAGGTCTATTCGGCGGTGCCGTCGATCTCCGTCGACTACGCGATCATGGAGAAGACCGCCGGCATCGCGATGGTGCCGGCCGGCTTCCGCTGGAACGACCTCGGCTCCTGGCAGTCGCTGCTGGAGGTGACGCCGACCGACGCGGACGGCAACGTCGTCGTCGGCGACGTGGTCGCGATCGACACGGAAAACTCCTACCTGCGCAGCCAAGGGCGGCTGCTTTCCGTCATCGGCATGAGGGACGTTGCGATCGTCGCGACGGTGGACGCGACCTTCGTCGCGCCGGTGTCGGAGAGCCAGAACGTCAAGAAGATCGTCGAGCGGCTGGAAAAGAGCGGGCGGCTGGAGACAAAGTTCACGCCCGCGCAGGATCGTGTGCTCGCCAACGGCGCGTGGCTGCCGCGCGTGCGCCACTGGCTGTTCGAGGAAGCGCTGCCGCTCTGGTCGACCGCGGCGATCGACGAGCGTTACGGCGGTTATTACGAGGCGATGGGCTTCGACCGCCGGCCGATCCCGAGGCCCAAGCGCATGCGCACCATGGCGCGGCAGATCTTCGCCTTCTCGGTCGCCAAGACCCACGGCTGGGACGGCCCGGCGGACCGGCTGATCGCCCACGGCGTCTACTTCATCGCGACCAGAGGACGCACCGTGGACGGCGGCTGGGTCCGCACGCTCGACGTCGACGGCTCCGTGCTTGACGCCGCCGAGGACGCCTACGATCACGCCTGCGTGCTCCTGGCTCTGGCGCACGCGCACCGCGCCGGCAACCCCGACGCGCTGTCGCTCGGCGAGGCGACCTTCGTCTTCCTCGACGAACGGCTGGAGGACCGCAATATGCGCGGTTTCCTCGAAACCTCGCAGGGCGAGGGGCTGCGCCGCACCAACCCGCACATGCATCTCCTCGAAGCCTTCCTCGCCTGGTACGACGCGACCGGCAACCGGCAGTATCTGCGCCGCGCGGCGCGCATCATCGACCTGTTCCGCAGCCACTTCTTCGACCCCGAATCCTGGACGATCGGCGAGTACTTCGACGACGACTGGAAGCCGGCTGAGGGCGAGAAGGGGCAGTGGACGGAGCCCGGGCACCATTTCGAGTGGGCGGCGCTGCTCGTCGATTTCGCACACAAGAGCGGCCAGAAGGATCTCGTCGCCTTTGCCCGCAAGCTCTACGCTTCCGCGATCGCCAACGGATTGAACCGCGCTACGGGCCTCGCTTACGGCGCCGTCTCGCGCGAGGGCATTCCGCTCGAGCGCACCTCGCGCAGCTGGCCGCAGACCGAGGCGATCAAGGCGGCGATGGCGCTGGACGACACCGGCGGCCCCGATATGAAGCCGGAGATCGAGGCGCGGGTCGGACGGCTGTTTCGCTGGCACATCGATCCCGCCCCTTCGGGCCTCTGGATCGACCTGATCGACGAGCGCGGCCGCGCGCTCGCCAAGGATGCACCCGCGAGCATCCTCTACCACATCGTCACCGCGCTTTCGGCCTATATGAAGCGATATGGGTAGTTGATCGAACGCAAGGCAGGCTGACGGCCGTTCGCTACCTTCGCTTCAAACTGGAGCGAAGCCGAATGCCGAAGAAGGTTCTCATCATCAATGGCCACCCGGACCCGAGGCCCGAGCGCTTCGTCCATGCGCTGGCCGCCGCGTATGCGGACGGCGCGGAGGCCGGCGGGCACGAGGTGCGGCGGCTTTCGATCGGCGAACTCGACATCCCGGTGCTGAGGCGACGGGAGGACTGGGAGAACGGGCCGGCTCCGCAGCCATTGAGCGATGCCGTGGCCGCGATCGGCTGGGCCGACCATCTGGTCATCGTCTATCCGCTATGGCTTGGCGACGTTCCCGCGCTTCTGAAGGCTTTCCTCGAGCAGATCGGCCGGCCGGGCGTGGCCATCGACAAAGGCGCCCGGTCGCTTTCGCCGGGCCTGTGGAAGGGCAAGTCGGCGCGCCTCGTCGTCACGATGGGCATGCCGGCCTTCGTCTACAACTGGTATTTCGGCGCCCATTCGGTGAAGAGCCTGAAGCGCAACATCCTCAATTTCGTCGGCATCTCGCCTGTGCGCTCGTCGATCGTCGGCATGGTCGAGGGCTCGGCCGAAAGCCGAGCCGAATGGCTGGAGACGATGCGAACGCTGGGACGCAAATCTCAGTAGGGGCTCTCGACATTGCCGGTCTCGACATAGACCGACTTGACCTGGCTGTAGTGGCGCAGCGCTTCCAGCGAGTTTTCGCGGCCGATGCCGGAGCTCTTGGCGCCGCCGAAGGGGATTTCGACCGGCGAGAGATTGTAGTGGTTGATCCAGAGCGTGCCGGCCTGAAGGTCAGCCGCCACGCGGTGTGCGCGGGCCATGTCCTTGGTGAAGACGCCGGCCGACAGGCCGAATTCGGTGTCATTGGCCCGCGCCACGACCTCATCCTCGGCGTCGAAGGACAAGACGCTCATCACCGGACCGAAGATCTCCTCGCGGGCGATGGTCATATCGTCGGTCACGCCCGTGAACACGGTCGGCTCGACGTAAAAGCCATTCTCGAAGCCCTGCAGCTTGGGTGCACCGCCGCCGGCCGCGAGGGTCGCACCTTCCTTCTTTCCGATCTCGATATAGCCCAGCACCTTCTCGTGCTGCGCCTTGTTGATCAGCGGGCCCATCTGCGTCTCGGGATCGAGGGGGTCGCCGAGGCGGATCTTCTTGGTGCGCTCGACGAGACGGCCGACGAAGCGGTCGTGCAGGTCCTTCTGGACGAAGACACGCGTGCCGTTGGAGCAGACCTGGCCGGTCGAGTAGAAATTGCCCAGCATCGCGCCTGAGACGGCATTGTCGAGGTCCGCGTCCTCGAAGACGATGAGGGGCGACTTGCCGCCGAGCTCCATGGTCGCGTGCTTCATCTGCGAACCGGCGAGCGCCAGCACCTTCTTGCCGGTCGGCACCGAGCCGGTGAGCGACACTTTCGCGACAACGGGATGGCCGGCAAGTGCCGCGCCGACATCGCCATAGCCCTGGACGACGTTGAACAGCCCGTCGGGCAGACCGGCCTCGGTGTAGATCTCGGCGAGTGCCAAGGCGGAGAGCGGCGTGTTCTCCGACGGCTTGAACACCATCGCATTGCCCATGGCGAGCGCCGGGGCCGACTTCCATCCGGCGCCCTGGATCGGGTAGTTCCAGGCGCCGATGCCGACGCAGACGCCGAGCGGTTCGCGCCGGGTGTAGGCAAAGGGGCCGCCAAGATCGACATAGTCCCCGTGGAAGGTGGCGACAGCGCCGCCGAAGAATTCCAGCGCGTCGGCCGCCGAGGCAGGGTCGGCGACCAGCGTCTCCTGGATCGCCTTGCCGGTGTCGAGCGTCTCGAGCCTGGCGAGTTCGGCATTGCGCGCGCGCAAAATGTCGGAGGCGCGGCGCAGGATGCGGCCGCGCTCGACGGGCTTCAGCCGCGCCCAGGCGGGCTGGGCGGCGCGCGCGGCCTCGACCGCCAGTTCGACGATGTTGGACGTCGCCGAATGCAGCGTGGCGATCGTCTCGCCCGTCGCCGGATAGATGACCGGCAGCGCCTTGCCGCCCTCGTCCTCGACGAAGCGGCCGTTGATGTAGTGCGAGGCTTTCGGCTGGGCGGTCATACGCTGCTCCGTCGGCGTTGGGCGCCGGTTCAGTTCTTCTGGATGGATACGCCGTGTTCGTCGATCTTGATCTCGACGCCTTCGGGCTTTGACTGTTCGCGCCAGATGTAGACGCCGAGGACGATCAGGGCGACGGCCAGCACGGCAATGATCAGGTAGAGCGTATTGTTCTTCATGGTGTTCCTCGCTGTCCGTCTCTCATAGACCGCGCGCGCACCGACCGGAAGCCGCCACCGCTCACCGGTCGCTCTCGCGCCAGCGGGGATTGATCCAGGGTTCCTGGTTGGACGGCGGCAAGGGTGACTTGCCGAGGATGTGGTCGGAGGCTTTCTCGCCGGTCATGATCGACGGCGCGTTCAGGTTGCCGTTGGTCACGCGCGGGAAGATAGAGGAATCGGCTACCCGCAGTCCCTCGACGCCGATCACGCGGCATTCCGGGTCGACCACGGCGTGACGATCGTCGGCACGGCCCATGCGGCAGGTGCCGCAGGGATGGTAGGCGCTCTCGGCGTGCTCGCGGATGAAGCCGTCGAGCTCGTCGTCGCTCTGGACGTGGCTGCCGGGCGAGATCTCCTTGCCTCGGAACGGATCGAACGCCTTCTGGCCGAAGATCTCTCGGGTGAGGCGGATGCAGTGGCGGAAATCGGCCCAGTCGTCCGGGTGCGACATGTAGTTGAACTGGATGACCGGTGGCATGGCGGGGTCGGCCGAGCGCAGTGTGACGGAGCCGCGCGACTTCGACCGCATCGGCCCGACATGCGCCTGGAAGCCGTGCGACTTCGCGGCCGACCGGCCGTCGTAGCGCATCGCCGCGGGCAGGAAGTGATACTGGATGTCGGGATAGTCGACGCCGGCCTTCGAGCGCACGAAGGCGGCCGCCTCGAAATGGTTTGTGGCGCCGAGCCCGTCGCCCCAGAACAGCCAGCGCGCGCCGATGAGCGCCTTGGAGAACGGGTTCAGCACCGAATAGAGCGTGATCGGCTGCGTCGCTTCCTGCTGGATGTAGAGCTCCATGTGGTCCTGCAGGTTCTGCCCGACGCCCGGCCGGTCGGCGACGACCTCGATGCCATGCTCCGCCAGATGTGCGGCCGGTCCGATGCCGGAGAGCATGAGAAGCTTCGGCGAATTGATCGAGGAGGAGGCGAGCACGACTTCGCGTTTCGCCCTGACGACCTCGATCTCGGTGCCAACCTGGATCTCGACGCCGGTGGCACGCCGATCCTCGATGACGACACGCCGCGCCAGCCCCTTGAGAAGACTCACATTCGGCCGTCTCAGCGCGGGCCTGAGATAAGCGTTGGCGGCCGACCAGCGGCGGCCCATATGGATGGTCTGCTCCATCCAGCCAAAGCCTTCCTGCTTCGAGCCGTTGTAGTCTTCGGTGGTCTCGAAACCCGCCTCGCGGCCGGCCTCGACGAAGGCCTTGTAGAGCGGATTGAGTCGCAGGCCGCGCTTGACGTGCAGAGGGCCGTCGGTGCCGCGCCAGCCCTCCTCGCCGTCCTTCGAATTCTCCATCCGCTTGAAGTAGGGCAGCACGTCGGCAAAGGACCAGCCCGCCGCGCCCTGTTCGGCCCAGTGGTCGTAGTCGTGCGCATGACCGCGCACATAGACCATGCCGTTGATCGAGGACGAGCCGCCGATCACCTTGCCGCGCGGGGTGGCCAGCACGCGCCCGCCGAGATGCGGTTCCGGCTCGGTGCGGAAGCCCCAGTCGTAGAGGCTCATGTTCATCGGGATCGACAGCGCCGACGGCATCTGGATCAGCGGGCCGAAATCGGACCCGCCATGCTCGATGACGATGACCGTGTGCTTGCCGTCCTCGCTCAGCCGATAGGCGAGCGCACAGCCGGCGGAGCCGGCGCCGACGATGACGAAATCCGCCTCACGCATTGCCGACATGCCTCGAAAAGTCCTCGAGCGAGACGTTGCCGCCGGTGGCCATGACCAGCACCGACTTGCCCTTGGCGTCAACGACGCCGTCGAGCAGCGCGGCGAGTGCCGCGGCGCCCGAGGGTTCCAGCACCAGCTTCAGCCGCTCGAAGGCGGTCTTCATGGCGCGGCGCACCGCCGCGTCGCTGACCGACACGCCGTGGACGCCAGCCGCGCTAACGGCGGCGAAGGGCGCATCGCCCGGCCGGCGCGCCATCAGCCCGTCGCAGATCGTCGAGGGACCGATCGGCGTGGTCTCGATCGCGCCGTGGGCGAGAGAGGAGCCCATGCCGTCGAAGCCCTCAGGCTCGACCCCGATCAGCTCGGTGCGGGGCGAAAGATAGTGGAAGGCGAGCGCGACGCCTCCGATCAGCCCGCCGCCGCCGACACAGCACAACATCATGTCGACGGAAGCGCCCTTGTCGTCGAGTTGGCGGATGGCTTCGAGACCTGCACCCGCCTGGCCGGCCACGATCTCCGGATCGTCGAACGGGTGCAACAGGGTCAGGCCCTGCTCGACGGAAATGGCGCGCGCGCGCTCGGCCGCGACCTCCTCGCGGGCACGCGTGCCGTGCTCGGTCGAGATGACGGTCGCGCCAAAACTCTCGGCGCCGCGCTTCTTGGCGGCCGGCGCGTCGACCGGCATGACGATGGTGACCGGAATACCGAGCGCCTCGCCGGCCGCGGCCAGCCCTTGCGCGAAATTGCCGGAGGAATAGGCGACAACGCCGCGCGCGGCATCCTGCGGAGAAAGCTGCTTCAGTCGCCAGTAGGCGCCACGCACCTTGAAGGAGCCGGCCCATTGCAGCGATTCCGGCTTCACGAAGACGCGCGCGGCGCCGGTCTCGCGCGCCAGGGCGCGGGATTCGAGCAGCGGCGTTACCTGCGTCGCCTGAGAAGTGACCGCATAGGCGCGGCGGAGATGGTCGAGGGTCGGGACGGTCGCCATCATTCGCCCCTCGGGTAGCGCTTGGATTCTTCGAGCACGTTGAGGTCCATGTGGTTGCGCATGTAGCGCTCGGAGGCCTTCTGCAGCGGCTGGAAGTCCCAGGGGAAATAGGAGCCGTTGCGCAATGCAGGATAGACCACCCAACGGCGGGCCTGGCTCTCGCGCACGTCGGCGTCGAAGCGGGCCATGTCCCAGCGGGCGCGGACCTTTGCCATAAGGGATGCGACGAGATCTGCATGGGCCGGATCGTAGGCGAGATTGTCGCGTTCGAGCGGATCGGTCACGAGGTCGAAAAGCTGCGGCGGGTCGAGCTCGCAATGGACGAATTTCCAGCGGCCCTCGCGGATCGCCACCATTGGCGCGTAGGAGCCCTCGGCTGCATATTCCATCACCACCGGTTCGGTGCGGGTCGCGCCGTTCACGAGCGGCAGGAGCGACTGCCCGTCGGTCCAGGGCATGATCGCTGACATGTCGATGCCGGCGAGGTCGCAGAGCGTCGGGCAGATGTCGAGGTTGGAGACCGGCGTGTCGATCAGGCCGGGGGAAATGCCTGCGCCGGCGATCATCAAGGGCACGCGCGCGGAGCCTTCGTAGAAGTTCATCTTGAACCACAGGCCGCGCTCGCCGAGCATCTCGCCGTGGTCGGAACAGAACAGGATGACCGTGTCATCCGCCATGCGGGTGCGTTCGAGCGTGTCGAGGAGTTCGCCGACCTTGTCGTCGACATAGGAGATGTTGGCGAAATAGCCGCGCCGAGACGAGCGCACCTGGTCGCGCGTGATGTCGAAGGAGGGATAGTCGCTGGCGAGGTAAAGCCGCTGGGAGTGCGGATCCTGCCTGTCATGCGGGATGAACGGGGTTTCCGGGTCGAGCGCCTGGCAGTTCTCGTACAAGTCCCAGTATTTCTTCCGCGCCACGAACGGGTCGTGCGGATGCGACAGCGACACGGTCAGCATCCAGGGCCGGCGGGCCTCGTCGTCACGCTCGCGCGACAGCTGGTAGAGCTTCTGGTTGGCGAGAAAGGCGACCTCGTCGTCATATTCGAGCTGGTTGGTGGTCTCGGCGACCCCGGCGCCGGTAACGGAACCCAGATTATGGTACCACCAGTCGATCCGCTCGCCGGGCTTGCGGTAATCGGGCGTCCAGCCGAAATCGGCCGGGTAGATGTCGGTCGTCAGCCGCTCCTCGAAGCCATGCAGCTGGTCCGGACCGACGAAATGCATCTTTCCCGACAGGCAGGTGTAGTAGCCCGCCGCGCGCAGATGGTGTGCGAAGGTGGGGATCGATGAGATGTATTCGGCGGCATTGTCGTAGACCCGGGTGCGTGACGGCAATTGCCCGCTCATGAACGAGGCGCGGCCGGGCGCGCAGAGCGGCGAGGCGGTGTAGTTGTTGGCGAAGCGGGCGGAGCGCGCGGCGAGTGCCCGCAGATTGGGCACGTGCAGGAAGCCGGCGGGACCGTCGGGAAACAGCGTTCCCGTCAGCTGGTCGACCATGACGATGAGGATGTTGGGCCGCGTCATCGGCGAGTCCCTTTCGAGGCGATCTGCAAGGCGATGTAGTCCTCCACGAGGGCGATCGCCGAGGCGGGATCGGGCGCGGCGTTCTTCAGCGCGCGGCGGATGTAGAGCCCGTCGATCATGGCCGCGATGCCCTCGGCGGCGTGAATCGCCTCCGAACGTGGCATGACCTCGGTGAGCGCAGCCGTCAGGTTGGAGTGAAGACGGCGCGCATAGACGGTAAGCAGTCGCCGCATCTCGGGCGAGCGCTGCGCCTCGACATAGAAGGCGAGCCAGGCCGCCACGACTTCCTCGCCGAACTGCTGCGCCGAGAAGTTGACCGCGACGATCGCGGAAAGGCGCTCCCTTGGTGTGGCCGCGCGGTGGAGCGCCGAGCGAAGCTCGCGGCCGAGATCGGCGAGCAGCGAGCGCATTGTCGCACGCAAAAGATCGTCCTTAGCGCCGAAATAGTGATGCGCGAGCGCGGAGGAGACGCCGGCGCGCCCGGCGATCTGCGACATCGTCACGTCGAGCGAGCCGTGCTCGCCGATGGCGGCCACGGTGGCGTCGATCAGCGCGCGGCGGCGCAACGGTTCCATTCCGACCTTCGGCATTGGCGGAGGCTATTTTTTATTGACGCGTCAATCAATAATAATACCGCCATGCGATGCCGCGATTGCGGCAAACGATCCGATCTTTACCCGGGCCGCGGTCGCGTCCATTCTGTCGCGATGAGACATGCGGCGGTGGTGACGGGCGGCGCATCGGGAATAGGGCTGGCGGTCGTGTCCCGGCTGCTCGAGGACGGCTGGCCGGTTGCGGTGATCGACTTCAACGCGGAGGCACTCGTCCAGGCCGAAAACGACCTGGAGGGCGAGAACGCCATCTTCGTCCAGGCCGACGTGACCGACGAGGACGAGGTGGCATCCGCCTTCGACGAGATCGTCGACCGGCTGGGGCTGATCGGCGGACTGGTGAACTCGGCCGCGGTCGCGAGAGCGGCGAGCGTCGAGGACACGACGGCGGAGATGATGCGGGAAATGCTGGAGGCCAATCTGGTCGGCCCGTTCCTCACCTCCAAGGCAGCGCTGGAACGCATGGGCGAGACGCTGGCGATCGTCAATCTCGGCTCGGTCTCCGGCCTGCGCGCCAATCGCGGGCGCCTCGCCTACGGCTCGGCCAAGGCGGCGCTGAAGCTGATGACCGAGGTGATGGCGGTGGAGCTCGCCGGCCAGGGCGTACGGGTCAACTGCGTGGCGCCCGGCCCGATCGATACGCCGATGGTGGCGCGCCTGCACGGGGCCGGCGAGCGCGGCTTGTGGCGCGAGCGCGTGCCGCAGGACCGCTATGGGCGACCCGACGAGGTGGCCGGCGCCATCGCCTTTCTTCTGTCACCCGAGGCAAGCTATATCACCGGCCAGACAGTCGCCGTCGACGGCGGGTTCATGGCAGGTGGCATCATCCGTGAAGACTAGGTTTGCGGCTTCCGCCGCTCTGATTGCAGTCCTGCTGGCCGGCGGGCAGACGGCTTCGGCCGATCCCGATGTCGGCGGCGTGTCGAACCGGTTCTGCGAATACCAGACCGCCGACGACCTGATGCGCCTGCGCGACCTGATGACCGCCGACCTTCGCGCGGTGGTCGAGGATGCGGAGACGCGCAATGCGGCGATTGCCGATACGTCGGGGCAGGAGAGTGCGCCGCTCGCGCAGGGAATTCCCTATCGCGGCATGGTCGAGAGGCCCGCCTCCTGCGTCGCGTCCAGCGTGTCGGCGGCGGCCAATGTGACGATCGTGGACATTGCCTATGCCTCCGACAGCGGCGAACGGTGGACCGACCGGCTTGTGCTGAAGCCTGAAACGGGCGAGATGCGCATCGATGACATCCTCTTCGCGTCCTTTCCGACCGACACCTACCAGGCGGGCCTCCGCCGCGTGCTCGCCGACACATTCGATCAATGAGGGGAAGACCTTGAAGCGCAGCCTGCTTGCCGCCGCCCTGATCACGATGGCCACTGGTGGCGCATCGGCCGAGGACCAGCCAAGGTCGGCGGCAGCCGCCTTTGGCGCGGCGTTCTGCCTGATGAAGGACAACCCGCCGGGGGCCGACCTGATGGTGCTGGTGACGCCGTCGCTGGCCGCCGAGATCGGCAAGGCGCTGGCGAAGAACGACGAGATCCAGAAGGCGCATCCGGACGAGAAGCCGCCGCTTGGCGACGGCATCCCCTTCCAGAGCTATCCGGACGTCTCGCCGAAATGCGAGGTGGGCAAGGTCGTAGGCGAAGGTGCGGGTGCGGTGGTCGAGATCAGGCACGGCTTCCCCGAAGCGCCGAGCGCCGACTATTCGGACCGCATCGTCCTCGGCGAAGGCTGGACCAAGGGCACGCTCGGCATCGACGACGTGCTCTATGGCGAAGAGGGCGGTGGCGGTAGCCTGCGCAAGACGCTGGTCGGGGCGTTCGAATAAGGTTCGGAATAGGGTTGGTGACACGATGACGAATCCGGTTCTGGTCGAAGTGCTGCGCGGCGGCAGGGTGGAGAGCCGCCATGGCGGCTCGATCGCGGTGTGCGACCCGTATGGCGGGATCTTCCTTGCCCGCGGCGACGTCGCGCGTCCGGTTTTCCCGCGCTCGGCGGTGAAGGTGATCCAGGCGCTGCCGCTCGTCGAGAGCGGCGCGGCCGACGCGTTTGGCTTCGACGCCAAGGAACTGGCGCTGGCCTGCGCCTCGCACAGCGGCGAGGTCCAGCACGCTGAGCTGGCACGGAAGATCCTGGCGAAGGCCGGCTTCGGGCCGGACGCGCTCGAATGCGGGGCGCACTGGCCGTCGAGCCAGGAGGCGACGATCGGGCTCGCGCGCTCGGGCGGGACGGCGAGCGCGCTGCACAACAATTGCTCGGGCAAGCATTCCGGCTTCCTCTGCGCCTGCAGGCATCTCGGCCTGAACCACAGGGGCTATGTGAAGATCGGCCACGACTACCAGCGCCTGATCGCGGCGACGATGGAGGAGGTGACGGGGACGCCGCACCGCGAGGACAATTCGGGCACCGACGGCTGCTCGATCCCGACCTATGCGGTGCCGCTGACCAATCTCGCGACCGGCTTCGCAAAGTTGGCGACGGGCGAGGGGCTGGCGGCGGAACGCGCCAGCGCCGCGCGAAGACTGTTTGCCGCCTGCATGGCCGAGCCCTTCTACGTCGCCGGCACCGGCCGGGCGGATACCGCGATGATGGAAGCGGGCCAGGGGCGCGTCTTCGTCAAGGTCGGCGCGGAGGGTGTCTATTGCGGCGCCGTGCCCGAACTCGGCCTCGGCTTCGCGCTGAAGATCGACGACGGCGCGGGACGCGGGGCGGAGGCGGCGGTGGCGTCGCTGCTCGCCTGGCTGCTGAGGGCCGACGAGGCGCTCGCGGCGCGCTATGCCGGGATGGCTTCGGTGACGATGAAGAACTGGAACGGCATCGAGGTCGGCCAGGTGAGGGGTCTGCCGCTCAGCTGACCCGGTTGCGCTCCACCGTCAGGCCGGGCAGGTCGGTGCCTTCCTTGGCGAGATCGCCGGTGACGGCGTCGACCCAGCGGTGGCCGACGATCGCGCCGCGCAAAGCTCCGTCGATGACATTGTCGGTGATGATTGCCGAGCCGGTGCCCTCGACCACCGAGACGGCGATGCCCTCGCCGGCGTTGCGGACGACGTTGCCGGTGGCGATCACGTTGCGCATGAACGGGCCCCAGCCGATATTGATGCCGTAGAGCGGGGCGCCCTCGACCACGTTGCCGCTGACCGAGGCGTCGGCCTCGACCGAGATGCCGACGCCGAAGCCCGGCGGGTCGGCGGGGTAGGGGCCGGTGGCGGAGAGGTTGCGCACCAGATTGCCGGTGACGGCTGCGAGCCGCCCGCCCTCGTTGAAATTGACGACCGAGATGCCGTTGGCGGCGCCGTCGACGATGTTGCTGGCGATCACCGCGCCCTCGAAGGCGAACTCGGAATAGATCGCGGTCTCGCCGGAGCGCAGGCAGGTATTGCCGGCGATCTGGACGTTGCCGCCGGAGTTGGAGCGGATGGCCGAGAAGGCGCAGTCGGCGATCTGGTTGTCCGAGACGATCACGTTGCCGGCGCGGAAGACGTTGATGCCGTTGCCGTTCTGGCCGGTGCCGCCGGAGCGCGCGAGAATCCGCTCCACCCGGTTGCCGGAAACGATGGTGCCGTCCTCGCCCGGCTGCCAGCGGTGGACGAGGATGCCGCCATTGCCGCAGTCGATCACCGTATTGCCGGCGATCCGCATGCGGCCCGCCTCGACGCTCCAGATGCCGGCATCCGCCGCGCCGGAAATCTCGCTGCGCTCGACGCGGCCGGATACGCGCTCCAGAGCAAGGCCGTTCTTCGACGAGCCGGTGAGGCGGCAATTGTCGAGGACGAAGGTGGCGACGCCGCGCGCATCGATCAGGCCTTGCGCGCTGTCGCCGAGCCAGCGGTTGGCGCCGTCGATCAGGAGGCCGGTGAACTCGAGATGGTCGGCCCCTTCGGCCGCCAGCATGTGGCCGTCGCCGGCATAGACGAGACGGGTCGCGCCCGGCACGCCGGAAAGGCGGACGTGGCGGGGGAGCGTGATGTTGGAGAGATTGTACTGGCCGGGCGGCAGGAAGACCGCCTGGTCCCCTTCCGACGCCTTGTCGAGCATCGCGGAGAAGGCGCGGCTCTGGTCGTCAAAGGCGGCCGGGTGCACCCCCAGTTCCGAGGCGTTGATCGAGCCGCGCATGGCGGCGAGCACCGGCTCCGCGAACAGGCTGGACGCGGAAGCGGGCAGCGCGAGGCCGCCTGCTGCGAAGCCGGCGGAGGCGGCGAGGAAACGGCGTCTGTCCAGCATTGGCACGGCTCTCCCGGTGGATATGGGAGCGGAGC
The DNA here is from genome assembly GCA_041913465.1 of Mesorhizobium sp. Classification (GTDB taxonomy): domain Bacteria; phylum Pseudomonadota; class Alphaproteobacteria; order Rhizobiales; family Rhizobiaceae; genus Mesorhizobium_A. The sequence goes on from JAYSFJ010000001.1 coordinate 97,769, forward strand.
AGGAACCGTGCCAGAGGTATTACCGCAAATACCTCCACCCCCCCTCCCCACAAGGGGGAGGGCGGAGCGCAAGTCAGCGCCATATGGGATGAGATAACAAGCGTCGGGAGACGTGTCGCAACCGTTGGCCGCCCCCTCCCTTGTGGGTAGGGGTGGGGGTTCGGGCAGTTGCCACCCTGTCCGGCGGGGCATAGCTTTGCCTCCATGAGCCGCGCATTCACCAAGGAAGACGACGACACCGAAGCCATCGCCATGGTTGGCGAGCGGCCCGTGAGCCCGCACCGCAATCTCGTGACGCCGGAGGGGTTGAGGCAGATAGAGGCGGAGATGGCCAGGCTGCGGGACGAGCTTACCCATGCGGAGAAGTCGGCGGAACGGGTGGCGGTGGCGACCATCCTGCGCGACCTGCGCTACTGGACGGCGCGGCGCGAGAGCGCGGAACTGTCCGAGCCGGAGGAGGGCGGCGGCGTCGTGCGCTTCGGCATGAGCGTTACCATCGCGGGCGAGGACGGCGCGCGAAAAACCTGGCGCATCGTCGGCGAGGACGAGGCGGACGCGGCCAAGGGCTCGGTCAGCCATGTCTCGCCGATGGCGCAGGCGCTGTTCGGCAGGCGCGTCGGCGATGTGGTGACAGTGGCGGGCAGGGAGTGGGAGTTGGTCGCGCTGGGTTAAGCCCGCGCCGGCGCGCCGCGAAGGGGGTTCCGCGCGGCCAGTCGGGCAAGGAGTGTCGGTACCTTTGTGCCGCCAAGCGCCGGGGGGCCGCGCAGCGGCGGAAGCGGCAGACGGCGGGCTGCGACGGTGGCGACGCGTCGCGCCTCGCTCACGATGGCCGGCAGCGCCTCGTCGGGCCGCGCGGTCAGGCACGCCCACTCCAGACGAATGAGGACGACGAGAGCTTCGGCCAGCGCGCAGAAGCGCATGGCCACAAGGGTGGCATCGGCGGGACGGTTCCCGAACGCCGGGCTCCCGCCGAACCAGTCGGCCGCCATCTCCTCGACGACGAACTCCCGCGCCACGCTCTCGGCCAGCCGCAGGATGGCGAGCAGGACGAAGCGCAGCGGGAAGGGCAGTCCGGCGGCGCGCTGGGCGAGGCGGGCGAGCGCGACGAGCGTGGTGACGATCCCCCTCACCACGGACAGTCTCGCGCGGGTGTTTGAGGTGGGGATGGAATGGGGGTGGAAATCGGGGAAGGCGTTGATTTTATTGGGGGCAGGGGTGGTTCTTGTCCACGGCGAGGACGGCGAGAACCGCACAGGGGCCAAGGAGACGGGCGGAGTGCTATCCGGACCTACAGGGCCCCGGCGGGAAGCGTCTCTGCATCGGTTTCGATCAAGACCCGGTCAAGGGTCAGCAGGACCGCGCCGGCGGCTTTGGCGTGGGCATAGTGGAAACAGTCGAAATTGCTCAGATAGCGTTTGCCGAGACCATGCTTTTCCGCCACCGCGATGGCGTGGGACAAGACCTCACGGGGAGAAGCCGGCTCACGCAAATCGATGTGGCGTTCGGCAAGCCAGGCAACGACGAGGGCTTCCGCTTCGGCATAGGAACATTTGAGATGGTCCGGGCGTGCAAGAACGATGATCGCCTCGAAGGCAGCGAGAGGCGATGTGAACGGGTCCGCAGCGTCCGACAGCGAAGCGTCGTAAGCACCTGCCGTCTCCTCGCCCGTGATGATCGAGACGATGGCGCAGGCATCGACGAACATCATTGCTCGCCGGTCAGGTCGTGATCGAGCTCGTGATAGAATTCCCGTGGGACGGGCTTGTGGCCCGGCTGGACCCGTAGCCCATGCTCCGCCAGCAGCCTGCGCGCGGTCTCGCTTGGGGTTTCGGCCTTGAGGCGGGCGCGGATCGTCTCGCGCAACGCAACGATCACCGCATCGGTGATGCTCGTCTCGTCAATGCGGGCAAGCTCGCGGGCGAGCTTGTCGGCTTCGGGATTGCGGATGTTGAGGGTCATAATGTATAGCTTACCGCGTGTAGCAGAGGCGTGCAACAACACGACAGCCAGTGTTTTGTCCGATGGCAGCCGCCCCATGCACGAAAAAAGATGAAAGCGTCGGTGGACGACCATTTCGAACTCATGGGCGGGGAGTTCCAGCCCGCATTTCTTCGACGCCTTGCTCCCAGGTGACGACTGGAGCATATCCCAGTTCGTCGCGGGCACGTCGGTCGGACATGGTGAAATCGTAGCCGACCAGTCGCAGCATCTGGCGGGTCAGCGGCGGCTCCCCCTTGAGGCGGAACCCGCGCCATGCCGCTTCCATGACGGTCGCGAGGAACCAGGCGACGCCGAGGGGAGCAGACCTGTTGCCCGGATCGACACCCTGCGTGGCAAGCAATGTGCCCATGACTTCGCGCAGGCTGCGGTCCCTGCCGTCGGTCACGAAATAGGCGCGACCGCCGCTGGAGCGTTCTGCCGCGAGCACGGCAGCATGGCAGACATTGTCGACGTGGGCCGTGGACATCAGGCTCTTTCCGCCGCCCGGCCACCTGAACCTCCCGGCCCTCACATTGTGGACCGTCTCCCGGATCATCGGCATGCCCGCCCCCCAGATCATCGGGGGCAGGATGATGGCGGTGCGCATGCCCTGGGGATCGTCGGCTTCAAGCAGGATCTGCTGCGCTCGCCCCTTGCTGGCGATGTAAGGCGCCCAGCGCGGCAAGGAGAGCGGCGCATCTTCGGTAACGCCGAGCATCGGTCTTCCCGGCCCCATGACGACTGCCCCGGCGCCGATCTGAACGAAGCGTTTCACCCCCTGCGCCTTTGCTGCTGCGAGGACATTGCGGGTGCCGTCGACATTGGCCCGCTCGAACGCTTCGGCCGACCCCCACAGCTTGAACATGGCCGCGGCGTGAAAAACCACTTCGGCGTCACCCATCCCCCGCGACAGCGCGTCGACGTTGTCCAGGTCGCCCTGCACAGGCACGGCACCCATCGCCGCGAGCTTCGCTGCATCACCGGGCGATCGGTGCAGGGCGCGGACCTGCCAGCCCCTGCTCACCAGCATCTTTATCAGCCGGCCACCGAGAAAGCCTGTGCCGCCTGTCACGAAGGCCTTTGTCATTTCGCCACCTCATCGCGCGTTGTCGTGTTACAAGTTACAATATACGAAATCTGTAACTTGTTGACTAGAGGTGTGGAGGCGCATATTTTTTCGCGATGTCCGACAAGCAGAACGCCATATCCCCCACGGCAATTCTCGAGGCCGCGACGGCGCTTGTCCGCCGGCTCGGCGAAGGCAAGACGAACATGGTGGATATCGGAAAGGCGCTGGGCGTCAGCCACGCCGCGCTTTATCGGTTCTTTCCCTCCAAAGCCGCGGTTATGGACGCCATCGTTCAGGAGGCCATGGACGACGAGGAGGAACTGGCCAGCACATGGCTGGACGCGGACGGCTCAGCTGCGGAACGGCTGCTGGGTATGATTCTCGACCTTCACCATCGCAAACGGGCGCGGTTCACGGGCGACCGGGAAATCCATGATCTGTATCGGCGCATTCTGGTCGAGCGCCAGGATATGATCATTGCCTACGCGCAGCGCATGACTTTGCTGATCCAGAAGCTGATTGCCCAGGGCGTGGACCGCCGAGAATGGCAGGTCAGCGATGTGTCGCAGGCGGCGAGCGTGGTGCGCGACGCCGTCACGGTCTTCGTGCATCCCCAACTGGTCGCGCAGTCGATCGAGGGAAATGTGTCAGTCGAGGATCAACTCCGGGCTACGGTTCTGACCCTTGCCCGGGCGTTCGAAGCTGGCGTCGACTACAACCGCATCCGTTCCATGGGTTCGACTCGAGTCCGAGGATGACGGCGGTGGGCAGTCGCGGCTGAGAGGAGCTCCCGGTTCTGCACACCGGCGTTAACGGCCACCGTTCCGGCATGGATCCTCGGGTCTGCGCCTGCGCTTCGCTCCGGCTCCGCCCGAGGATGACGACGAGGCGGAGGGGCCGGCGGCGTCGGGCGGGCGGGAGCCGATCGACCCAGGCTCCGCTCACCGCACGAACAGCAGCGCCATGCCGGCGACGACCAGCGCGGCACCCAGCCAGGCGCCGGCGGCGGGGCGTTCGCCGGTGCGCAGCCAGATCATCGGCAGGATGATGACGGGCGAGGTAGCCGACAGCGTCGAGACGATGCCGACCTTGCCGCCGGACAGCGCGAAGAGCAGCAGCGTCATGCCGACCGCCAGCGCGATGATGCCGGTGAGCGCGGTGAGCGCGAAGATCGGCCAGGTGACGGGACCCTTGGGTTTGACCGACGGAATGGGCAGCGCGATGAGGACGCTGAGGCAGAAGGCGGCAATCGCGACGCGCACCATCGAGGCGGCGAACGGGTCGATGCCCGAGGCCATGATGGGCCGGGCGATGATGGAGCCGACCGCCTGGCCGGTCGCCGCCCCGAGCCCGAGCGCTACGCCGAGCCAGAGCGGACCCTTCACGGCTTCCCACGCGTGAGCCTGGCCCTGGCGGCGCCCGTAGAGGATGGCGAGGACGACGCCCGAAAGCACCAGTGCCATGCCGGCGAGGGCCTGGACGGGCAGGGCCTCCCCGAGGAAGACGAAGCCCAGCACCGCGGCGATCGGCGCGTTGAGGGCGAAGAGGATGCCGGAGCGGCGCGGTCCGAGCCGGTTGAGCGCGGCAAAGAGCAGCGTGTCGCCGAGGAAGATGCCGATCAGCCCGGACAGGAGCAGCGGGCCGAGATTGTCGGCGCCGAGCTGCTGCCAGGTGCCGCTCGCCCCGACGTAGACCGCCAGAAGGACGGTGACGAAGGCCTGGCGCAGCCGATTGAAGGCCGGCGCGCCGAGATGGCCGGCGGGCCAGACCGAGATGACGCCCGTCAACGCCCAGCAGGTCGCCGCGCCCAGAGCGGCAAGTTCGTAGATCGGCATGAGGCTCCTCGATGGCGGGCGACGTTGCACGCGACGAAGGCATAGCCGATCAGGCCGTGACGGGGGAGGCGTCGGCGCGGGCGCAGGCAAACTCTCCTGACAAGTGTCTTTCGCCGGATGGCCGACATCCGGCGGTGCCGTGCTCGCATGCCGGCAAGCAGGCGGCGCCTACCCCAGCAGCCGGTCGATCAGCTGCTCCGCCGCCTCCGGGATGACCGTGCCGGGCGGGAAGATCGCGGCGGCGCCGGCTTTCAGGACAGCGTCGAAGTCGTCCGGCGGGATGACGCCGCCGGCGATGATCATGATATCGGAGCGGCCCGCGCGGTCGAGCGCCTGCTTCAGCTCGGGGATGAGCGTCAGGTGGCCGGCGGCGAGCGAGGAGGCGCCGACGATGTGGACGTCGTGGTCGATGGCGAGCTTGGCCACTTCTTCCGGCGTCTGGAACATGGCGCCGACGGTGACGTCGAAGCCGAGGTCGATGAAGGCGGTGGCGATGACCTTCTGGCCGCGGTCGTGGCCGTCCTGGCCCATCTTGGCCACCAGAATGCGCGGGGCGGAACCTGTCTTCGTCTTGAAGGCCTCGACCTTGTCGTGGACGCGGTCGACGGCGGGCAGGTCGCCGACGGCCTTGCGGTAGACGCCGGAGATCGTCTTCACCTCCGCCGCGTGGCGGCCGAACACCTTTTCCATGGCGAGCGACATCTCGCCGACGGTGGCGCCCGCGCGGGCGGCGCGGATGCAGAATTCGAGCAGGTTGCCGTCGCCGGCGGCGGCGGCCGTCAGCGCGTCGAGCGCCGTCTCGACGGCGGTGACGTCGCGAGTGCCCTTCAGCTGCTGCAGCTTGGCGAGCTGGCGGGCGCGGACCTCGGCATTGTCGACCTTGAGCACGTCGACTTCGATGTCCTGTTCGGGCCGGTGGACGTTGACGCCGACGAGCGCCTGTTCCTTCGCGTCGATGCGCGCCTGGGTGCGGGCGGAGGCCTCCTCGATGCGCATCTTGGGGATGCCGGCCTCGATCGCCGCCGCCATGCCGCCGAGGCTCTCGACCTCGTCGATATGGGCGAGCGCTCTGGCTGCGAGGTCGTGGGTCAGGCGCTCGATGAAGGCCGAGCCGCCCCACGGGTCGATCATCTTCGTCGTGCCGGATTCGGTCTGCAGCAGGATCTGCGTGTTGCGGGCGATGCGGGCCGAGTGGTCGGTGGGCAGCGCCAGCGCCTCGTCGAAGGAATTGGTGTGCAGCGACTGGGTTCCCCCTTGGGTCGCCGCCATCGCCTCGATCATGGTGCGCACGATGTTGTTGTACGGGTCCTGCGCGGTGAGCGACCAGCCGGAGGTCTGCGTGTGGGCGCGCAGCGCCAGCGACTTCAGGCTCTTCGGGGCAAAGTTCTTCTGCATCAGCGTCGCCCAGATCAGGCGGCCGGCGCGCTGCTTGGCGACCTCCATGTAGAAGTTCATGCCGGCATTCCAGAAGAAGGAGAGGCGCGGCGCGAAATTATCGATGTCGAGGCCTGCCGCGACGCCCGCCCGCGCGTATTCGATGCCGTCGGCGATCGTGTAGGCGAGCTCGAGGTCGACCGTCGCGCCGGCTTCCTGGATGTGATAGCCGGAGATCGAGATCGAGTTGAACTTCGGCATTTCGCGCGAAGTGTATGAAAAGATGTCGGAAATGATCCGCATCGACGGTTTCGGCGGGTAGATGTAAGTGTTGCGGACCATGAACTCCTTGAGGATGTCGTTCTGGATGGTCCCGGCGAGCTTGGCCGGCGGCACGCCCTGTTCCTCGCCCGCGATGATGTAGAGCGCCATGATGGGCAGCACGGCGCCGTTCATGGTCATCGACACGGTCATCTGGTCGAGCGGGATGCCGTCGAAGAGCTGGCGCATGTCGAGGATGGAATCGATCGCCACGCCCGCCATGCCCACATCGCCCGCGACGCGCGGGTGGTCGGAATCGTAGCCGCGATGGGTGGCGAGGTCGAAGGCGATCGACAGACCCTTCTGGCCGGCGGCGAGGTTGCGCCGGTAGAAGGCGTTGGATTCTTCCGCCGTCGAGAAGCCGGCGTACTGGCGGATGGTCCAGGGCTGCTGGACATACATGGTCGGGTAGGGGCCGCGCAGATAGGGCGCCGCACCCGGCACGGTGTCGAGAAAGGGCAAGCCGGCTAGATCGGCCTCGCCGTAGAGGCGCTTGACGGCGATGCCCTCGGGCGTGTCCCAGACGGATGCCGCACTTGCAGGCTGCGGCGCCCTCGGGGCGCTCCAGTCGATGGTCGAGAAATCCGGGATCATCGGGCGGGCTCCGCGAACTGGTCGAGGCGATGGGGAGGCAAGGGCTCGCAGAACACGGCGCCGTCGGTCGGGACGGGACGCCGTTCGGCGTCGAGCAGCGAAACCCGCCGCTCCTTCGCCATCGGATAAAGCGTCGTGCCGACGATCGGGCGCTTGCCTTCGGCAACCGCCGCGCGCCGCGCTGCGGCGGCTCCGCCGATGCGGGCCTGGAGCCTGCCGGCGGCGAGGCTCTCCATGATGCCGCCTTCAGCCTCGATCGCCTGGAACTCGCGCCACGCGGAAGCACAGAGCGCATCGGTGAGCGCCTCGACGCTGCCGGAGCCGGCCATCGGGTCGGCGACGAAGCCGACATGGCTCTCGTCGGCGAGCACGAGCTGCGTATTGCGCGCGATGCGGCGGGCGAAGCCGTCGGGCAGGCCGTGGGCGATCGTGTAGGGCAGGATGGAGATCGAATCCGCGCCGCCGGCGGCGGCCGCGAAACAGGCGATGGTGGTGCGCAGGATGTTCGTTTCCGGATCCTTGTGGGTCATCATCCGGTACGACGTTTCGGCGTGGATGGAGGCCGGCGAAGGCTCGATGCGGCAGACCTCCTGCAGGCGCAGCCACAGTTTCCGCAAGGCGCGGAACTTGGCGATGGTGAGGAACTGGTCCTGGTCGGCCGAAAGCGCGAAGCCGACATGCGGCGCTGCGTAGACCAGAGGCTGGCGCGCCTCCTGGAACATGCGCAAATGCGCGGCCGCCGTGGCGAGGACAGCGCCCAGCTCCTGCGCTTCGGTGGCGCCGGCATTGTGATAGACGCGCCCGTCGGCCTCGACGAGGACGCCGGGCACGCCGAGCGCGAAGAAATGCGCCAGCGACTGGGGCATCGACGCCTGCAGCGCCTCGATCGACATGCGCAACCGTCCGGTGCCCGCGAACACGGCGGCCGGGTCGATGCCGAAGGCGAGCCTGAGCCGCGCCGGATTGGTGCGGCGCGAGGACAGTTCCTCCATCAGCCAGTCGACGGAGGCGCGGCTGGACGGATGGACGTCGATGCGGACATGCGTGTCGGCGAACGAGATGCCGTCGAGCGCCGCGGCCAGAGCCTCCGGCGTTGCCGGCAGGCCGTAGCCGAATGCGTTGGGCGCGCCTTCGAAGACGATGGAAAGGCCGGTGGCTCCCCCCTCCAGGTCCTGACGCACCTGGGCGTTGGCGCGGGCCGGGTCGGGATCGTCGACGCGCTGGATCACCTGCCAGGGACGTTCGACATTGGCGCGCACGAGATGGACCGCATCGGCCTTCCTCTCGGACAACGGCTCGATGCGGATGCCGTCGTCGGTGGAGGACACGAGGGCGGCGTCGAAATCGGCCTCTCCGATCGCCTTGCGGGCGAGCTTCAGCCAGTCTTCGCGGCCGGCCGTCGGGAATGTCGTGGTCGTCAGAAGCGATGCGTCCATTTAGGCTCCGGCGATCTTTCTCGACCCGTCCCCTCATGAGCAGGGTACGGTCCCGGGAAAAGCGCCGCAATGCCAAAGTGGCGGCCCGCGCTCCCCCGCTGCTGCGCCAGCAGATAGTCGCAACCGCGTGGCTTACGCAACCATCCTTTCGGCATATTCGGCGCACAGCCATTGTGGGCGGGGCAGGGCCTCTTTATACGGGTCGATGGCGCCTGAAGCCTGCGCCAAGACCAGTATTCGCATGCCGGAGAGCGACCCGATGTGGGGAAAGCAGGACACGCAGGACCAGAAGATCTTCCTGGGGGCGAGCCGTAAACCTTCAAACGAGTACCAGAGACCCGAGGAACTGCTGCTGAAATACGGCAACCGGCACGGCATCGTCACCGGTGCGACCGGCACGGGCAAGACCGTGACGCTGCAGATCCTGGCCGAAGGCTTCTCCAATGCCGGCGTTCCGGTCTTCGCCGCCGATATCAAGGGCGACCTCTCCGGTGTCGCGGCGATCGGCGAGGCAAAGGATTTTCTGGCCAAACGCGCCGCAGACGTGAAGCTCGAGCCGTACGAGTTCCAGGAGTTCCCGGTGATCTTCTGGGATCTCTTCGGCGAGCAGGGTCATCCGATCCGGGCGACCGTCTCCGAGATGGGGCCATTGTTGCTGTCGCGGCTGATGAACCTGACCGAGGCGCAGGAAGGGGTGATCAACATCGCCTTCAAGCTGGCCGACGAAGAAGGGATGCTCCTGCTCGACCTGAAGGACCTGCAGGCGATGCTCGCCAATATGGCGGAGCGGGCGGCCGAGATCGGCGCGCGTTACGGCAACGTCACCCGCCAGTCGGTCGGCGCCATCCAGCGCAGCCTGCTGATCCTCGAGCAGCAGGGCGCGTCGAACTTTTTCGGCGAGCCGGCGCTGAAGATCGCCGACCTGATGCGCACGACACCGGACGGGCGCGGCGCGATCAACGTGCTCGCCGCCGACAAGCTGATGACCAATCCGCGCCTCTACGCGACGTTCCTGCTCTGGCTGATGTCGGAACTGTTCGAGGAACTGCCGGAGGTCGGCGATCCGGAGAAGCCGAAGCTCGTCTTCTTCTTCGACGAGGCGCATCTCCTGTTCAACGATGCGCCCAAGGCGCTGGTCGAGCGCGTCGAGCAGGTCGTGCGGCTGATCCGCTCCAAGGGAGTCGGCGTCTATTTCGTGACCCAGAACCCGCTCGACGTGCCGGAGACGGTGCTGGCGCAATTGGGCAACCGCATCCAACACGCGCTGCGCGCGTATACGCCGCGCGAGCAGAAGGCGGTGAAGACGGCGGCCGACACGTTCCGGCCGAACCCCGATTTCGATTGCGCCGCCGCCATCACCCAGCTCGGCACCGGCGAGGCGCTGGTGTCGACGCTGGAGGAGAAGGGCATTCCTTCGATGGTCCAGCGCACGCTGATCCGTCCACCGTCGTCGCGGCTCGGTCCGATCACGCCCGAGGAGCGCAGGAAGGTGATCGCCGACAGTCCGGTGAGCGGCCAATACGACCAGACGGTCGACCGCGAATCCGCCTTCGAGATACTTCAGAAGCGGGCCAAGGAAGCCCAGGAGGCGGAGGCGAAGGCGCGCGAGAAGGAAGAGCTGGGCGAAGAGCACGGCCGCTCGCGCTGGACCCTGCCGGATTTCGGCGGCGGCGACCGCGACGACGGCTATTCGCAGCCGCGCGGCCGCACCCAATCGGTACCACGCACGCGCACGTCGAACCGGCAGAGCGTGACGGAGGCGGCGATCAAGTCGGTCGTGCGCTCGGTGGGATCGTCGGTCGGCCGGGCGATCGTACGGGGGGTGCTGGGGAGTTTGAAGAAGGGGTTTTGAGGGGAGTCCGGTCAACGAAACGCAGACGACGTCTGCGTATCCGTCTCGCGACTTGCCCCGCCGCGCATCCCGGGTCGGCTCGCATAGAATAGAGCTTCAGGCCTTGCGCCACGGTAGGGTCGGGCCGGACCGCACTCTGATCGCGCGGCCCGGTGACGATCGTCTTAGGAAAGAGCCTGCCTAAGTCCTGGCATGAAGCGAAGTGCGATGACATCGATCAGCAGGACTGCGACGATGGCGAATCCCGCCATAGGAAAAGCCACGCCCAAGATAACCACCATCACGGCCGCTCCCTTCCAGAAGGGAAGGTCACGCGGTCTGGGTGGCGCGGCCAGTCTCGGCGCAGATTTGGGCCGACGCTTCCACCACATCACGATTCCAGATAGCGACACAGTGACGACCGACAGGCAGAAGAGGGTATTCAGCAGCAGGTTCCAGATGCCGAGGTCGCCCTCGTGGAAGGCGATGCCCCATGCCATCGCCTTGGCGTAGGGCGAGTAGTCGGCGTAGCGGACATCGGCAAGCACGTTCCCGGTATACTGATCGAGGTGGATCGTCCTGTCGGCGGCCGGGTCTGGCCCATCGTTCGACATGCTGTCGTGGCTGACAGTCCACACGCCGCCTTCGCCGGAAGGGAAGTTCACCTGAAACCGTCCGATGAAGCCCAGGTCACGGGCGAAGGCTGCAACGCTATCGATCGTCACGTCGCCGAAGATCGCATCGTTTCCGGCCAGCGAACCCGAGGCGGGCATGGGAGCCTTTTCCAGCGCCCATGGCACCTCGTGGTGCCCGTCGTGGTTCATGCTCGCATGCGTGGCATCGGAGACAGGCGCGGCGTACTTCTCGGCCGGGAAAGTGTTCCAGGCCTGCACGATCTTCTCGCCCCAGACACCCGACCAACTCAGGCCGGAGATCAGGAAGACGACGAGGATTGCCGAGATCCACATCCCGAGCACTCCATGCAGCGACTTCCAGAATGCTCGGCCGGGCGCGCGCAGGCGCGGAAGGAAGACGCCGCGCCATGTTGATCCGTTCCGCGGCCAGTGCAGGTAGAGGCCCGTCGCGATCATCACAATCGCCAAGCTTGCAGCGATCTCGATCATCCGGTCGCCTAAGGCGCCCAAGAGCAGCGTGCCGTGGATTTTGTTTACGACGTCGTACCAGCCCGCACGCCACGGGAAGGTCTGGAGGACCTCCGCGGTGTAGGGGTTCACGGCCACGCCAGTCTCGTCGTCGCCGTGACCGATGACGAGCACCGCGACGCGGTCCGCCTCGAGCGGCTCGATATACTGTACAGCCGTGCCACCGGGCACCGCGGCTTCGGCTGCGGCCTGAAGCTCGCTGACGGCACGAAGATCGCCTTGCGGCGTGACAGGCATCCGTTCGCTGCCGATGCCTGCGTTCCAGGAAATCCAGAGCATGATCAGGCCGGTCGTCGCGAGCATGACGAGGAACGGCACCACGTAGAGCCCGGCATAGAAGTGCCAGCGCCAGGCCACGAAATAGAACTTGTTCACGGTCGAACCCGCCTTCGGAGCGTCTGCCCCGTAAGTCACATCAGCCATCGGTGTGTCCTCCGGCTCAGTTCGACGAATGGTTGGCATGACCGGAGCCGTGCCCCCCGCCATGTCCGTGGACGGGCGGATGGCTGCCGTCCGCTTGCATCATCATCACGCCGTCGAACCGCGAGAACTTCTGGACAAGGGACGGGTCGAGCCGGGCCTCGGCGGTGACCACGGCCACAGCCATCGCCTCTGCCTGTTCGGCAGTCAGCCCGAACTGCTGGAGCGACTTCGCCTCCGTGAGGGCGTCCCCGCTGCAGAGGATGAGCTGCCAGTCTGCGCCCTTCCGACGCAGCAAGGCGCGCCCACCCATCTGGCCTTGCGCCCAGCCAGCGACGGCGATGTCGCCTTCGACGGTGACCGGTTCGACGACGAGCCTCTGTTCGGGCTTGTCGAACATCTGCATGAGGACGTGGCGGACCGTGTCGGCATCTTCCGCGTAAGCGGCAGGTGGTTGTGCCGTTGCAAGCACGGTGGCAATTGCGAGTGCGCGCATGGCGGCTCGGGTCGAGAAGCGCATTGATATCTCCTGAATGCGTCGCCGGAGCGGCCTCGCCGAACCGGGAACTTCAAACGATGTTGCATTAGGGCCGCCTGCAGGCGGCAGGCTCACATCGTCGGCGGGGGAGATCGCGGGCTTCCAGGTCGACGCGCGGCCTGGTTTGGCTCGGGGATGATATCGAACGCGGCCTGTCGGGAGGAAACAGAGACGGCCAGCGGGTTTGCGAGGGAAACCCCCGTTCGCTCGCCGTCCATGGCCGCAGCGAACATGCTGCAGGAAACCGTGCAACAGTCCGGTAGGGACGTATGCCCGGAGCCGTCCTGTTCAGGAGCCTGGTGACCGGTGATGCAAAGCGGGCTGCCGAACGCGTCCAGCAAGGGACTGGCAGACGCCGAAGAACCAATCGCAAATGAAGCGGCTACGGCCTGAAGAACGAGCAGGACGGCCGCAATGAAAGCGACTGCGTTGTCACGTCGATGAGCCTTCAGATTGACCATTCCGTCCCCTGACCGCCTGTTAGCATGGATGTACCATCATGCGCACGGTCGAAAGGCGCGGCAGATTGACAGGGATTGGTGCGTCGCAGTTGGCCGATGGTCGCTTTGGGGCGCTTGCGACGGGTAAGATGCCGACCGATTTAGGGTCGGGAATTGCCATCGGCCGCGCGGGGTGCTCGGAAGTCTGAGGCGCGGACGACAATATATCTATCTATCCTGCTGTAAACATGATGTTTTCCACTCTTCCGAATGATCTCGATCGCAAGAGTGGAAATGTCTTATGTCGAGCTGAGAGGTGAGCAGCAGCGGCAACTGATCGACGCGGGCGATGTCTTCGAGGCGTGGCGGGAAGCCAGTGCCGAGCGTCGGCGGCGCTTTTCGGGCAGCATGCGCTGGGTCGAGAGAAGCGGGAAGAGCTATCTTCTGCGCAAGATCGGCTCGCGGGAACGTTCGCTTGGGCCTTCGAGCGCCGAGACGCGAGCCTCGATGGTAGGGCAATCGGCACCCGCCTTCGCTGGAAGGAAAGTGGTTCGGCACCGATGCGCCTATCAGAGAGCCCTCACGCCGTCCCCAGCCCGCTCGTCACCAGGATCGGCGATTTGTTGGGCACGCGGTCGTAGAGGTCGATGATGTCCTGGTTCAGGAGCCGCACGCAGCCGGAGGAGACGGACTTGCCGATCGACCACCATTCGGGCGAGCCGTGCAGGCGGTAGAGCGTGTCCTCGCCGTTCTGGAAGATGTAGAGGGCGCGGGCGCCGAGCGGGTTGTCGAGGCCGGGCGGCTGGCCGCCGTTGCGGACGCTCCATTTCTCCAATTCTGGCTGGCGGCCGATCATCTCGTCGGGGGGCGTCCACTTCGGCCAGGCCTGCTTCCACTGGATGACGGCGCGGCCCGACCATTCGAAGCCGGCGCGGCCGAGGCCGACGCCGTAGCGGATCGCCTCGCCGCCGCCGCGGACCAGGTAGAGGAAGTGGCTGGCCGTATCGACGACGATCGTGCCGGCCGGCTCGCCGGTCGGATCGGCGACGATCTGGCGGAGGAAGCGGCGGTCCATCTTCTCGATCGGGATGGCGGGCAGCTGGTAGCCGCCGTCCTCGCGCGCGGCATACATCGACACGTAGGAGCCGAACGAGGGATCGACGCCGAGCTGCGGCCGCTGCGCCAGTTGCGGCGGCGGTGCGGTCCCGACGGTCGTGCAGCCGGAGACCGCGAGTGCGGCGCCGCCGGCCAGGAAGGCCCTGCGCGAGAGATGGGAGGTGGATGAGATTGTCATTCTGTGCCGATGCCCTTTTCTGTCCCGCCGCAACGCCGACCCTCCCATGTCGGTTGCAACGCCTAAGGGTTAAGGCGGGGTGAATCGGGCGCGAGGGTGAGGAAAGCTTGACGAAGATGTGACCGCGGAGGAGCTGTTGCGCGGACGTCACAACGAGCGCGCGGCGAGGCCTTCGAGCGAGGTCAGGATCAGGTCGGGGGCCAGATCGAGATACTCGTCCGGCTGGTTGGTGCGATTGATCCAGACGGTCCGGAAGCCGAACTTCTTCGCCCCCGCCGCATCCCAGCGATTGGAGGACTGGAACGAAATCTTGCCGGGATAGAGCCGCCAGGCGGTGGTGACGAGGTCGTAGACGGACGGATCGGTCTTGAAGCGGCGCACCTGGTCGACCGAGAAGATGTCGTCGATGACGAGATCCAGTCCGGCGGAATTGACGGCGGATTCGAGCATGGCCGGCGAGCCGTTGGAGAGGATCGCGACGCGCCCGCCATGCGACTTCAACTCTTTGAGTACGGCCGGCACTTCCGGGTAGCAGTCGAGCTTCCAGTAGGCGTCGAGCAGCGCGGTGCGGTAGGCCGGATCGACCGAGGGCACCTTGCGCAGCGCGAAGTCGAGCGCCTGCTCGGTCAGCTGCCAGAAATCGAGGTAGGAACCCATCAGGGTGCGGGTCCAGGAATATTCGAGCTGCTTGGCGCGCCAGATTTCCGACAGCAGCTGCCCGTCCGGGCCGATTCCGGCCGCATGGCGCCTCACCGCCGCATGGACGTCGAACAGGGTGCCGTAGGCGTCGAAGACGAAGGCGGAATAGGGGGAAGCGTGCGGTTGCATCGGCGGCGAGTCTGATTGCATCGAGCGGGCGGGGTCAAGCCCGATCGTCGCCTCCCGATGCTGCCCTTTGGACCAAGAAGGCCGGCCGGGCAGGCATTTGACGTTGGCATTTCGCCGGAATTGGATAGAACGGCGCCAGCACGAACAATCCGCAGGTGGATATCATGAGCCTCTCGACCGCCGCCCAATCGCTGACCTGGACCTATGTCGACGGCGACTGGCATGAGGGCAACGTGGCGCTGATCGGCCCGCGCAGCCATGCGATGTGGCTGGGATCCAGCGTGTTCGACGGTGCGCGCTGGTTCGAGAACGTCTCGCCCGATCTCGATCTGCACTGCGAGCGCGTCAACCGCTCCGCGACGGCGCTGGGGCTCGGGCCCTCCAAGTCCGCCGAGGAGATCGTCGGCCTGACGCTCGACGGGCTGAAGAAGTTCGACGGCAAGACCGCCGTCTACATCCGCCCGATGTACTGGGCCGAGCACGGCGGCTACATGGGCGTGCCGGCCGATCCGGACTCCACCCGCTTCTGCCTGTGCCTCTACGAATCGCCGATGATCGCCTCGTCAGGCTTCTCGGTGACCGTGTCGCCGTTCCGCCGGCCGACGATCGAGACCATGCCGACCAATGCCAAGGCGGGCTGCCTCTATCCCAACAACGGAAGGGCGATCCTGGAAGCCAAGTCGCGCGGCTTCGACAATGCCCTGGTGCTCGACATGCTGGGCAATGTCGCCGAGACCGGCTCGTCCAACATCTTCATGGTCAAGGACGGCGTCGCCTTCACGCCGGCGGCCAACGGCACGTTCCTCTCCGGCATCACGCGTGCCCGCACCATCTCGCTTCTGGCCGAGGGCGGCATCAGGACCGTAGAGAAGGCGCTGACGGTTCGCGACTTCATGGATGCGGACGAGATCTTCTCGACCGGCAACCACTCGAAGGTCGTGCCCGTGACCCGCATCGAGGACCGCCACCTGCAGGCGGGTCCGGTCGCCAAGAAGGCGCGCGAACTCTACTGGGATTTCGCGCATTCCGGGTGACGGACGAGAACCCTATTCCGCCTGCACCCATGAATCTGTTGCCGGCCGCCGTTCCCTTCCGGCATCCGACGTCCTAGATAGGGGACGGAGCGAGACGCGGGCCTGGCCCTCACAACAAGGTCCGCGCGTTTCATTTCAAACAGGAGATTGAGCCATGGCTTTCGAATTGCCCCCGCTGCCCTACGACTACGAGGCGCTGCAGCCCTTCATGTCGAAGGAGACGCTGGAATACCACCACGACAAGCACCACAAGGCCTATGTCGACAACGGCAACAAGCTCGCCGCCGAAGCCGGCATGGAAGGCAAGTCGGTCGAGGAGGTGGTGAAGGCCTCGTTCGGCAAGAATGCCGGCCTCTTCAACAATGCGGCCCAGCACTACAACCACATCCATTTCTGGAAGTGGATGAAGAAGGGCGGCGGCGGCAACAAGCTGCCGGGCAAGCTGCAGAAGGCGTTCGACAGCGACCTCGGCGGCTACGACAAGTTCAAGGCCGACTTCATCGCCGCCGGCACGACGCAGTTCGGATCCGGCTGGGCCTGGGTCTCGGTGAAGAACGGCAAGCTCGAGATCTCCAAGACCCCGAACGGCGAGAACCCGCTCGTCCACGGCGGCTCGCCGATCCTCGGCGTCGACGTGTGGGAGCATTCCTACTACATCGACTACCGCAACGCGCGGCCGAAGTATCTAGAGGCTTTCGTCGACAGCCTGATCAACTGGGACTATGTCCTTGAGATGTACGAGAAGGCCTGAGACTGTTTGGAAATCCTACTCTGGCGGCCATCTGATGGCGTTTTCTGCGCTTCCGGTGCTCACGGACCTGAATGTCCGCTGCGCTCCGGTTCTCGAAACCACCACCATATGACTCGCCAGAGCGAATTTCGAAACAGTCTCTGAGACCTGTGTGCGCAGACCGTTTAAGAGCCCCCGGCCCCGGCCGGGGGCTTTTTGCGTTGCGGCATCACGCAAGCGTGAAGCGGGAACGGTTCGGTTGGCGGGAATTTGCGGCCATTGTCGGCGTTGTCGGCGTGGGGGAGATCGATCCCACCGACCTAGCAAGCCCGGGAGCCAGCCACATGAAATCCTTGATCCTTTCGATTGCCATCGCCGCGACCGCATTTTCCGTCGCCAGCGCCGACCCGATCGCCGACCGCAAGGCGATCATGAAGGAGCGCGGCGGCCTGGTCGGCCAGCTCGCCCCGATGGTCAAGGGCGAGCAGCCCTTCGACGCCGCCAAGGTGGCGGAAGTGTTCACCGCTCTCCAGGCGAACGCGGCGAAGTTCGATATCCCGGCGCTGTTCCCGGAGAGTTCGAAAGAGGGCGACACCACCGCTTCGCCGAAGATCTGGGAGGACATGGCGGGCTTCAAGGCGGCGGCGGACAAGTTCAGCGCCGACGTCGCTGCCGCGGCGGCCGCCAAGCCCCAGGATCTGGATGCCCTGAAGGCCTCCTTCGGCACTGTCGCCGGCAATTGCGCATCCTGCCATGAGGCCTTCCGCGTCAAGAAGGGCTGATCGCGCCATTCTCGGTGATCGGCGTCCGCGCCGATCACCGAAGCGTTATCAAGCGTGAGGCGACATCGGTCGAATTCCGGGCGATTTGAGAGACTTAGAGGGGTTCCCCTCGATTCTCACACAGCCCGGAGCCAGACCATATGAAATCGATCGTCCTGTCCGCGTCCATTCTTGCCCTGACCGTCTCGTCCGCCCTGTCCGACCCGGTCGGCGAGCGCAAGGCGCAGATGAAGGCACGCGGCGCGCTGGTCGGCGAACTGGTCCCGATCGCCAAGGGCGAGCAGCCCTACGACGCGGCGAAGGTGCTTTCGACACTGGAGGCGATGTCGAAAAATGCAGAGACGGATGTCTCGGCGCTGTGGCCCGCCGGCAGCGAAGCCGGCGACCATACCTCGGGGCCAAAGGTGTGGGAGGACCGGCCCGCTTTCGAAGCGGCGGTCGACAAGTATGAGACGGATGTCGATGCCGCGCTCGCGGCCAAGCCGCAGGATCTCGACGCTTTCCGGCCGCTGTTCGGTGCGATAACCTCGAACTGCGGCGCCTGCCACCAGGATTTCCGCGTCAAGAGGGGCTGATCGGAGGAGGGGACGATGGCCGGAACGGTTCGCAAGCTTGCCGCCGGCGTCGTGCTGCTCGCCGCCGCCGGGGGCGCGGTATTCTGGTTCCTGACGGCGCCGGAGCGGATACCCGAGGCGGACATCGCAGCGCTCGGCGCCGGCGATGTCGCGCGCGGGGAGCGCATGTTCTACGCCGGCGGCTGTGCATCGTGTCATGCGGCGGCGCAGGCGGATCCGGCAGAGCCGCCGCAGCTCGCAGGCGGGCTGCGGCTCGTCACCGATTTCGGCACCTTCGTCGCGCCGAACATCTCGCAGCACCCGACCGACGGCATCGGCGGCTGGTCGCTGGCCGACCTCGCCAATGCGATGCAGAAGGGTGTCTCGCCAGACGGCCGGCATTATTATCCGTCCTTCCCCTACACCTCCTACGCCCGCATGAAGCTCGCCGACGTCGCGGACCTCTACGCGTTCATGAAGACCCTGCCGGCGGTGGAGGGCAGGGCGCCGGACCACGAGCTCGGCTTTCCGTTCAACATCCGGCGCGGACTCGGCCTGTGGAAGCTCTTGAATCTGTCGCCGGAACCGGTGCTGGCGCTCGCCGACGCGTCGGAACAGGCGAAGGCCGGGCAATATCTGGTCGAAGGTCCCGGCCATTGCGGCGAATGCCATACGCCGCGCGACCTGTCCGGCGGCATCAGGAAATCCGAATGGCTGGCAGGCGCCGTCGCGGCGGAAGGCGACGGCGTGGTGCCCAACATCACGCCCGAGAGTTCATCCAGTGGCCAGTGGTCGCAGAGCGACATCGCCGAGTTCCTGAAGTCCGGCTTCACGCCGGAATTCGATTCGGCCGGCGGCGCGATGGCGGCGGTGGTGAAGAACACGGGCCGGCTCTCCGACGACGACCGCGCCGCGATCGCCGCCTACCTGAAGGCCGTGCCGGGCCGCCCGAACGGCTTCCCGGCGAAGAAGTAGGGTAGAGCGGTCGCTCTACGCCTCCACCGGCACCGGCCGCGCGGCTTCCTGCGCCGCGGCGTAGCGCTTCGGCGGCGTGAGGAAGACCACGAGCAGCGCCACGACGAGGAAGCTGCAGATGCTGTAGACCAGCGCGCCTGCCAGGGCTCCGGTAAACGCCGGATGCGGTGCCGCGCCTGTGGCAAAACTGCCGGTGAGGCTCGAGAAGAAGATCTGTCCCGCGATCGCGATGCCGAAGGCCGCTCCGAGCTGCTGGAGCGATTGGAGCGAACCGGCTCCCGATCCGGAATCCTGCGGCGGCACGCCGGCGAGCGTCGTCTGCATCAGCGGCGCGATTGCAATGCCCATGCCGAGGCCGGACAGCAGCAGGGGCAGCAGGAACCGCCAGTGGTCGACCGCATCGCCGACGCCCTGGACGGCCAACCGCAGACAGAACATGCCGGCGAGCAGCATGAGCGCGCCGACGACGATGCGCCCGCGGTGCCAGCGCGAGCCGACGCGCCCGTTGAGCACGGAGGCGACGAGCACGCCGGCGGGGAACGGGATCGTGGTGAGACCCGACTGGAGCGGCGTGAAGCCGAAGCCCTGCTGGAGGAAGATCGCGAGGAACAGGAAGATCGACATCGCTCCGGAGAAGAAGATCAGCACCATACCGCCGCCGAGGACGAAATTGGCGTTGGAGAACAGGCTGGCCGGCAGGAGCTGGCTGAGGCCGCGCGCCGCGCGGGCGCGCTCGTAGACGACGAACAGCGCGACGCCGGCGAGCCCGGCCGCGATCATCGCGAAGACCCATCGCGGCCAGCCGAGCGTGTGACCCTCGATCAGCGGAAAAATGACGAGCAGGATCGAGCCGGTGGCGATGGCGATGCCGCCCCAGTCGTTGGTGAGGCTGGGGTGCCTGTCGGTCGCCGGCACGATCGCGCGGGCCACCAGAAGCACGGCTATGCCGACGGGGATGTTGACGAGGAAGATCGGCCGCCAGTCGAGGCCGAGGATATCGCCGCCGATGAGCAGGCCGCCGATGAGCGGCCCGGCGACGGAGCCGAGACCGGCGGTCAGGCCGAAGAAGGAGAAGGCATGCGCGCGCTCCTGCGGCGGGAACATCACCTGTGCGATGGCGAGCACCTGCGGCATCATCATCGCGCCGGTTATGCCCTGGGCCGCGCGGGCGCCGATCAGCACCTCGACATTGGGCGCCAGGCCGCAAAGCGCGGAGAAGAAGGTGAAGCCGGCGACGCCCAGCATGAAGATGCGCTTGCGGCCGACCTTGTCGCCGAGCCGGCCGAAGGGAAGAAGCGCAAGCGCGAAGGCAAGCACATAGCTCGCGACGACCCATTCGATCTCGGACGAGGTGGCGCCGAGGCTCTGCTGCAGGCGCGGCAGCGCGACGTTGACGATCGAGACGTCGACCATGTTCATGAAGGCGCCGGCGAGCAGCGTGGCAAGTGCGGCCCAGCGGCGGGGATAGGCTGTGTCGGGAACAGTCATGGAAAAACCTGCGCGGTTCAGGAGGACGGATTGCGGACGCAGCGCTCGAGTTCGCAAAACACCCGGTCGAGCGCTTCCGCGGACGGATTGGGCTGCTTGGTGGCGGCGATCATGCCGCCGATGATGATGGAGGCGGCGGCCGACGGATCGAGGTCTGCGCGGAAAGAGCCGTCGGCTCGCCCGGCCTCGAGGATCGCGCGCCACTGCTGATGCCAGTAGCCGCGCATCGGCGTCATCGCGGCGGCCACCGCCGGGTCGCGCCGCGCGCGCTCCTGCATTTCGCCCATGACAAGCAGCCTCTCCGGATTGTGCAGGAACGTGTCGCGGAAATCGGCAAATTCGAGCCGCAGCTGTTCGAGCGGCGACAGGTTTTCGCGCGGCCGCGCCCGGTGCTGGGCGATGAAATCGTCGCGCAGCGACTGGGCGACGAGCGTGATCAGCGCCTCCTTGGAGGGAATGTGGTAGTGCAGCGTGGCGATGTTGATGCCGACACGCTCGGCGATGTCGCGCATCCGCAGACCCTCGAAGCCGCGCTCGGCGATCAGCGCCCGCACCGCGGCGGCGATCTCCGCGCGGCGGGAATCGGTGTCGCGGCGAGGGGAGTCGATCGGAGCAGACATGGACCATCAATCAGTTGATTGAGAGGCAATCAATCAGTTGATGGAGAGGGAGTCAAGAGGGAAACCCGACCACGCTGTCGTCCGCTTTTGGAAATTCCGAGCGCGAGCGACTGTACGGCCGGTGTGGCGTCCGGGGACGCTGTGCGGGGACGCGCCCGGTTGACCGCTTCGCCTCTCCAGCCGCTACTGCACGCGCCGCGGAACCGGCGCGAAGGCGCTGAGGCCGAGCCATTGCTGCATCGAGCGCGCCAGATGCGGGTCGCCTTCGATTTTGATCTGGCCGCTCTCGGTCTCGTTCTTGATCGTCGTCAGCCCCATCCAGACCGCGGTCATCGCGCGGAGCGAGCTTTTGACCAGGAGGTCCAGCTCATGGCCCGGATCGAAATTGCACAGGTCGACCGTTCCGCTCTCGGCAACCAGCCACCACCGCTTCTGCGCCTGCGGAAGCTCCGAATACAGAAACTGTATCGTACAGCGCTTTTCCGGCAGCAGGCCGGTGTTGACGCTGCGGCGCATGTCCCACATCAGAAGCGACGGGTCGAGATTCTTCAGCGTGAGGCGCGATTCCATCCAGCGTTGCGCCCAGTTGCCGAGGCCCATGATGATCGGCCGCAGCTCCTCGCCGGCTTCGGAGAGGCGGTATTCGAGGGAGCCGCTGGGCTTGCGCGAGGCGACGATCACGCCCGCCTGCTGCAGCTCCTTCAACCGTTTCGACAGCAGCGCCGGCGACATTTTCGGCACGCCGCGGCGCAGATCCGTGAAGCGAGTGCTGCCGCAGAGGAGTTCCCTGACAACCAGCGTCGTCCAGCGGCTGCACAGGATTTCGGACGCCATCGAGACCGGGCAGAACTGACCGTAGCCACCGCGTTCCTGCATCGTCGGGCCTCCGTTGGGCCGGACGACAATACTCCACGGGCGCGCCTGCGGAAACAGAGAGGTTCACTTTCTGAACTGGAACGGCTGGCTTGCCGCGAGAGATGATGGAGCATCCAAATCAACGGAGGTTTCCATGTCAGCCACTGTCAACTTGAAGGACTACACGGCGAGTGCCATCGACTCTTCTGTCGATGTGGTTGCGGCCGCCAAACGCATCGCGCCGATGCTTGCTATGCACGCCGAGGACGTCGACGAGGCCGGCCGGTTCGTGGCCGAGAGCTACGACCTCCTCAAGCAGGAAGGCCTCGTCGAGGCAGGCGTGCCGAGAGAACTGGGCGGCGGCGGGGCAGAGGTCGCGGAACTCGCCGAGATGCTCCGGGTCATGGCGCGCTCCTGCGGCTCCACCGCGCTTGCCTTCGCGATGCACACCCACCAGGTCGCGATCCCGGCATGGCGCTGGCGGCACCAGAAGGTCGCCGCGGTCGAGCCGCTGCTGCGCCGCGTGGCCGCCGAGCGGCTGGTGCTCCTGTCGTCCGGCGGGTCCGACTGGATCGGCGGCTCCGGCACGGCCGAGAAGGTCGACGGCGGCTATCGCGTCAATGCGCGCAAGGCCTTCACGTCCGGAGCCGAGGCGGGCAGCATCCTGATGACGGGTGCGATCGCCGAGGATCAGGACGGCAACCGCTCGGTCATCCATTTCGGCGCGCCGATGAAATCCGCCAATGTGCGGATCGAGCAAACGTGGCGGACACTCGGCATGAGGGGTACCGCCTCGAACGACGTCGTCATCGAGGACCTGTTCGTGCCGGACGCCGGCGTTTCGTTCTCCCGCAAGGCGGGCGAGTGGCATCCGGTATTCCAGACCATCGCGACGATCGCTTTCCCGCTGATCTATGCCGTCTATCTCGGGATTGCCGAGAGCGCGCGGGACATCGCGGTCGGCATCGCGAAGACGCGGCCCGGCGCCGACGCGGCCATTGCCGGGCGCATGGACACCGAGCTACGCGCCGCCCAGCTCGCGCATCGCTGGATGCTCGACGCGGTGGCGCGCAATGCGCCGTCGGCGGAGACCGTCAACGAGGTGATGATCGGCCGCAAGCTCGTCGCGCGCCACGGGATCGAGGCGGTGGAACTGGCGATGGAACTGGCGGGCGGCGCCTCGTTCTACCGCAAGGAGGGCCTGGAAAGGCGCTTCCGCGACATCCAGGGCGCGCGCTTCCATCCGCTGCAGAGCGGGCCGCAGGCGCGCTATGCCGGGGCAATGGCGCTCGGGCAGCCTACGACGTCGATCTACTGACCGACGGCAGGCTGTCGCGTCAGGCGGCGGCCTGGCTCGGCTCGCCGGGAGAGACGCCCGCGACCTTCTCGCAATGCTCGACGTGCTTGCGCAGCGCGTCGACGGAGAGCACGGCGCTGACGGTGCAGATGTCGCGGCTCTGGAACTTCGGCATCGCCTGGAGTTCCCTGAGCCGCATGAGAAGGGCGCCACGGGTCATGTCTCATCTCCTTCGTTCTGGGAAATTCCCGGCGGGTCGGCCATTCGACCCGCCAGGCGTTTCGCGTCAGGCGTTGTCCCCCGCCTACGAATGGATCAGGCCGCCTTTTTCTTCTCCGCGTGCAGCGGAATCTCGATGTCGACCTCGAGCGTCGAGACGTTGTCGCCGCGCTCCATCGTGACCGTCACCTTCTCCGGGTCGATGGAGACGTGCCTGGCGACGACGGCGAGGATCTCCTCGCGAAGCAGCGTGACGAGGTCGGACTGGCCGCCGATGTTGACGCGCTCGTGGGCGAGCAGGATCTGCAGCCGTTCGCGCGCGGCAGGCGCCGAGCCCTTGCGATTGAAGAACGTGAACAGGCTCATGCCGCCCTCCTTCCGAACATCTTGGCGAGGATGCTGCGCCGCTCGCCCGGGATGGTGACCGGGATGACTTCGCCGGCCAGCCGGCGCGCCGCCTGCTCGTAGGCCAGCGCCGGGGCGCTCGACTTATCGGCCAGCGTCACCGGCGTGCCGAGGTTGGAGGCGCGCAGCACGTCCATCGATTCGGGGATGATGCCGAGCAGCGGGATGGACAGGATTTCGAGGACGTCGTCGACCTTGAGCATGTCGCCGCGGGCGGCGCGGACCGGGTCGTAGCGGGTCAGCAGCAGGTGTTTCTCCATCCGCTCGCCGTTCTCGGCCTTCAGCGTCTTGGAATCGAGCAGGCCGATGATGCGGTCGGAATCGCGCACCGAGGAGACTTCCGGATTGGTGACGATGACGGCGGCATCCGCATGGCGCATGGCGAGCGTGGCGCCGCGCTCGATGCCGGCCGGGCTGTCGCAGATGATCCAGTCGAAATGACGCTTCAGCGTCTCCATGACCGTCTCGACACCCTCGGTCGTCAGCGCGTCCTTGTCGCGGGTCTGCGAGGCCGGCAGCAGGAAGAGCGTCTCGACGCGCTTGTCGCGGATCAGCGCCTGGGGAAGCTTGGCGTCGCCCTGGATGACGTTGACGAGGTCGTAGACCACGCGCCGTTCCGCCCCCATGACGAGGTCGAGATTGCGCAGGCCGACGTCGAAATCGATGACGACGGTCTTTTCGCCGCGCTGCGCCAGCGCGGCTCCGAGTGCCGCGGTCGATGTCGTCTTGCCGACGCCGCCCTTGCCGGAAGTCACCACGATTACTTTTGCCATGTGTCTCTCCTGTCCCCCTGTTTCGTGCCGGCTCAGTTCAGCGTCTCGGCCATGATCGCGTCGCCCTCGAGCCAGAACTGCACGGCCTGGCCGCGCAGCTTGCGGTCCATGTCCTCGGCCGTCTTGTAGAGGCCGTCGATGGCGAGCAGTTCCGCCTCGAGCTTGCGGCAGAAGATGCGCGCCGAGGTGTTGCCGACCGTACCGGCGAGCGCGCGCCCGCGCAGCGTGCCGTAGACGTGGATCGAGCCGCCGGCGACGACTTCCGCGCCGGACGCGACCGAGCCGATGATGGTGACGTCGCCCTCCGGGAAGATGACCGACTGGCCGGAGCGGACCGGCTCGCGGATGATGATCGACGGGACCGCCCGGGCCGGGTGACGCCCGGTCGCGGCGGGCTGTTCGGGCTGTGCCTGCTGCGCCGGCTCGTCGGACGGCGCCTCGAAATCGGGGCCGGGGCGGCCGCCCTTCATGGCCGGCGGCATGCCGGGCCCGATGAGCGAGGGGCGCGCGCCCTCGATGCCCATGATCCAGACGTTGCGCTTGCCGAGCTCGGCTATGAGGCCGGTGAGTTCCGCCTTGGTGATGTCGACATTCTCGAGATCGAGGACGACAGGCCGTCCGAGAAAGAAGCCGGCGGACCGGCCGGCGAGGTCGTCGAGGCTGGCGAGCCATGCCTCGATAGGGAGTTCGGGAGTAAGCGTAAGCGCGAGGAAGGACCGGCCCTTGAGGCGGATCGGACGCGTCTCTGTTAGCGATTCGGTCATCTTGGTTAACGCTCTGTTGCGTCGACCAAGTATGGGCCTGATGGTTAATCAAAAGTTAACGGCGGGTGGCGCCGCGCGGCTGTCCGTTCGCAGGCGAAGACGGACAAGATATTGAAATTAAATAGAAAAGAGACGCTCCGCCCCAAGACGGCGCGTCAGGCCAAACGTTAAATTTTCCTGACGCAGCATGACGACCGGTCAACGAGGCGAAAGCGCCGTCACGCGTCCCGGGAGCGCCTTACGAAGCCGGCGGAACGTGGTCCTTTCCGGTCATCTTCAGCGCGAAGGCGTAGGTGTAGGCGATCTCCTCGAGACGGGAGAAGCGGCCCGACGCACCGGCATGGCCGGCATCCATGTTGATGCGGAAGAGCGCCGGATTGCCGGACGTCGAACGCTCGCGCAGCCTCGCCACCCATTTCGCCGGTTCCCAGTAGGTGACACGCGGATCGGTGAGGCCGGCGACCGCGAGGATCGGCGGGTAGGGGAGTGCGGCCACGTTGTCGTAGGGGCTGTAGGCGAGGATCGTGCGGTAGTCGGCCTCCGAGACGATCGGATTGCCCCATTCCGGCCATTCGGGCGGGGTGAGCGGTAGCGTGTCGTCGAGCATGGTGGTGAGCACGTCGACGAAGGGCACTTCCGCCACGATCGCGCCGAAGGCGTCCGGCGCCATGTTGGCGACCGCGCCCATCAGCATGCCACCGGCCGAACCGCCCTGGGCGACAATGCGGTCGTGGCTGGTGAACTTCTCCGCCACGAGATGGCGGGCGGCGGCGATGAAGTCGGTGAAGGTGTTGACCTTCTTCCCGCGCTTGCCGTCCTCGTACCAGGAATAGCCCTTGTCCTTGCCGCCGCGGATGTGGGCGATGGCATAGACGAAGCCGCGATCGGCGAGCGACAGGCAGTTCGTGTTGAAGGCGGCGGGGATGGCGATGCCGTAGGAGCCGTAGCCGTAGAGCAGCAGCGGCGCCGTGCCGTCGAGTTTCGTGTCGCGGTGGTAGAGGAGCGAGACCGGCACGGTTTCGCCGTCGGGCGCGGGCGCCATGACGCGGCGGGTCACGTAGTGCTCCGGATCGTGGCCGGAGGGCACTTCCTGGGTCTTGAGCAGCACGCGCTCGCGGGTCGCCATGTCGTAGTCGAAGACCTGGGCCGGGGTCGTCATCGAGGAGTAGGAGAAGCGGATGATACTCGTGTCGTATTCGGCCGAGCCGCCGAGACCGAGCGAATAAGCCTCCTCGTCGAAGGCGATCATATGCTCCGCGCCCGAGGCACGCTCGCGCACGACGATGCGCGGCAGACCGTCCTTGCGCTCCAGCCGCACCAGGAAATCACGGAAGCCCATGACTGAGAGGATGAGCCGGCCGGGCTCGTGCGGCACCACCTCGCGCCAGTTGGCGCGCGACGGGTCGGCGGCCGGCGCGGACATGATCTTGAAGTCCTTGGCGCCGTCGGCATTGGTGAGGACGAAGAACTCGTCGCCGCCTTCCTCCACCTCGTATTGCAGGCCGGGCTCGCGCGGCGCGACGATCTTCGGTTCGGCTGCCGGGTCGTTTGCCGGCAGGATGCGGTATTCGGTCGTCTCGTGATCGTTGATGACGAGGAAGATCCAGTCGTTGTTGCGCGCTCCGCCGACATTCATGAACATGCCGGAATCGGTTTCCTCGTAGACCAGCCGGTCCGCGGCTGCGTCCGTGCCGAGGCGGTGGTAGAAGAGCTTCGACGGGCGGTGGGAGGCGTCGAGGCGAGCGTAGAAGAAGCCGTCGCCTGCCGCGTCCCACACGCCGTCGCCGCCGGTGTCGGTCACCGTGTCGGCAAGATCGGCGCGCGTGTCGAGGTCGCGCACGCGCAGCGTGTAGAATTCCGAGCCCTTGTCGTCGACGCCCCAGAGCAGCTTCGAGTGGTCGAAGGAATGGTCGACGCCGCCGATGCGGAAATAAGCCTTCGTCCCGGCTTCGAGGTCGCCGTCGAGATAGATGTCCTCCGGCCCGCCGTCGCGCGGCGTGCGGAAGAAGCGCGGCTGCTCGCCGCCTTTCTTGTAGGACGAGCCGTAGGCATAGGGACCGTCCTTCATCGGGACGGAGGAATCGTCCTCCTTGATGCGGCCCTTCATCTCGGCGAACAGGACCTTTCTCAGCTCCGCCGTGTCAGCCATCAGAGCCGACTGGTAGGCGTTCTCCTCCTCCAGGTGCTTGCGGATCGCAGGATCGAGCACGGCCGGGTCCTTGAACACCTCCTGCCAGTTGTCGGCGCGCAGCCAGGCGAATTCGTCGACGCGCGTGATGCCGTGGCGGGTGTCCTCGACGGGACGGCGCTCGGTGCGCGGCGCTGGCATGTCGGGGAAAGGGCTCTTCGTCATAAGGCTGGGTCTCTGGCTGTTGAATGCGGAATGAACGGTTCGATCAGGAGGGGTTCAAGTAACAGAAATTAGATGTGCCGACATGGTCGCGAAACCCCGCACCGCCATCTTGCGCCAAACCTGGAGGACATCATGAAGACCGCACTGATCGCCGCTTCTCTTTTCTTCGCCGTCGCCGCAGCGGCTGGCGAGGCACGCGCCGCCGCCTTTGCGGCCTGGCAGGTGACGAACGTTCCATGGGGCGATACCCTTAACGTACGCAAGTATCCAGCCAGCTATTCTCAGAAACAGTCGGCCTATCCGAACGGGGCGGTGCTACAGATGACGGGCCGCTGCACCGACGGGCTCAACCTGTTCGACATTTCCGGCAAGTCGGACTGGGCGCAGAAGCAGGCCGTGCGCTACCGCTGGTGCGAGGTCTGGCACGACCCGAAGCAGAATGGCGATTTCACCACCGGCTGGGTCTACGGCAAGTACATTCGCCCTTACTGAAGACCATCGCAGAGACTCCGCGAAGCGCCCCGATCGGCACAGCCGCGGGGCGCTTTCGTTTGCCGGATGTCGGAAAAGTTGAAGCTCCCCCCCACCACAGCCCGCTGAAATCACCTCGGAATGCCTGCAAATCCGGTAGTTTACCAAGCGGTAACGATAAGCGGGTGTCTTCAGCTATGCATATTCAATTCCTTGAGAGTATCCCGTATTGGTTGTATGCCGTGATGCGCAGACTATTCTGTTCTCCGGAAACCGATGTTTTCCCGGTCAGATCTTCGAATTCGCAATTGACTTATACTGTAAGCCACTCCATTTGTGACGCTGGGATTGCGAATCGAAGGGCAATCTGTTTCCGCGCCTTCGCAGTCCTTGCGGATACAGGCCAAGCCCAATCTTTCCTGAAGTACTAGCCAAGGGGCACTGCAATGGACATCAACGAAACCGGCCTAAGAAGCGGCGATACGCTCATTGAACTTACCGCGGACGTCGTCGCCGCTTATGTGAGCAACAATCCCGTACCCGTATCCGAGCTGCCGAATCTGATCGCCGACATTCACGCCGCGCTCGGTCGCGTCGGCGGCAACGTGGAAGCACCGCCGGCCGAGAAGCAGAAGCCGGCCGTCAATCCGAAGAAATCCATCCATGACGAGTATCTGATCTGCCTCGAGGATGGAAAGAAGTTCAAGTCGCTGAAGCGCCACCTGATGACCCACTACGGGCTGTCGCCCGACGCCTACCGCGAGAAGTGGGGCCTCGACGCGAGCTATCCGATGGTCGCGCCGAACTATGCGGCGGCGCGTTCGCAGCTCGCCAAGAAGATGGGCCTGGGCCGCAAGCGCAAGTAAGCCGTACCTGGCTGACGGAATCGGAATGGCGCCTGCGGGCGCCATTTTCGTTTTTCTCCCACGTCACGCGATCAGCCGGTCGAGGGCCTGCTTGAGCGCGATGTGCCTGTTGATGTCGTAGCTCCAGTGCCGCCGCACACCCTTCAGCCGCTCGCGCTCGATGAGGCGGGCGATGCGCGCCGTGATCCGGCGACGTTCGCTGCCGGTGGACGCGAGCGCATCGTCGAGGTCTATGCCCGAGATGAGGAAGAAGGCGACGGTCTGGCGCGCCTGTTTCTCCAATTCGTCCTTCTGCTGCCGGAACCGGCGCGCCTCCTGGGACAATTCGTTCATCTGGTCGCTCCGTGGATTGCGGACCGACTCTGCCCCGCGCACCGCAGCCTGCGGATAGATTTGAAGCAAGGACGACGACGCCAGCGCGAATTCGTCAATCAAATCAAAGGAGGCGAAATCAAAGGAGAGGAAATCTTTCCTACTTCTGTTCACACCTCGCGACCCTGTCGGTATAAGAAGAAATTCCTATTGCCGATGGAGGACACGAGTGGCGACGACCCAGGCCCTGCGCAGCGATCCGAAGCACGAGCCGGAGCCGCAACCGCGACGTTTCACCGTCGTTCGTTCAGTCCACAGCCTCGAGCGCAGCGTCGAACTGTGCGAATGCATGATCGACATTGCAGCCGCGCTCTACAATGTGAGCGGGCGCGACCTGCGCCACCCCGGCCGCTCGTCGCATCCGGTCGCCCGCGTGCGGCAGATCGCCATGTATGTCGCCCATGTCGTTCTCGGCCTGTCGATGAACGAAGTGGGCAGGGGCTTCGGCCGCGACCGCACGACGGTGCTCTATGCCTGCCACCTCGTCGAGGACATGCGGGAGGACCAGGAGTTCGACCGGATCATTGCCATGACCGAGCGCGTCGCCAGCGCGGCGCTGCGCAATCGCGGCGGGGCATACTGATCATGGCGACCGAGGAAACCGCGGAATGGCTGGCGCTTGCGGCCGTCGCCAACGGCAAGTGCCGCATCGCCGCCGGAGACGGGTCGGAGGCGATCTGCCTCGCCGACGCCGAGGGCGCGCGTCAGCGCACCGCCCCCGCCGTTCTGCGCGCACTTGTCCGCAAGGCGCTCGTGCAGCGCGATCATGACAGGCTCGTCCTGACGGAGGCAGGCAGGGCGCTGGTGCGCCGCCGGCGCAGCGAGGCAGATCCCTTCCGCGCGCAATGTCAGGATCTCGATCTCATGGAGATCGAGACGCCCGACGGGCACGCGACCGCGCTCGTCAACCTGGCGGAATCGCCGCTCGGCCAGCTGATGCGACGCAGGAACCGGGATGGCCAGGCCTTCCTCACCCGGCGCGAATTCGAGGCGGGCGAGCGGTTGCGCGGGGACTATACGCGCGCGCAGATGATGCCGCGGCTTGGGGCCAACTGGGAGCAGCCGATCGCGACCGGCCGTCGCGGCGGCACGGCGGCCGACCTGTCCGATGGCGCGATCGCGGCGCGCATGCGCGTCGAGCGCGCGATCGACGCCGTCGGGCCGGAACTGTCCGGCGTGCTGGTCGATATCTGCTGCTTTCTCAAGGGGCTGGAGACAGTGGAGAGCGAGCGCGGGTGGCCGGTGCGTTCGGCCAAGCTGATGCTCAAGACGGCGCTGGGCGCGCTGTCGAGGCATTATGAGCCGCCGGGAACCGAACGCCGGCGATCGCAGATCATCTCCTGGGGAAGCGAAGGCTATAGGCCGTCGATTTCAAGCTAGAATCAGGCAGCGGCGGCAGCCGCGTCGCGGCGGATGCGCGCCACCATCGAGCGTAGTCCGTTGGCGCGCTGCGGCGTGAGATGCTCGTCGAGACCGAGGCGCCTCAGCACCGCCTCGGCGTCGATCCTCGCGATCTCGCTGGCGCGCCGGCCGGAGAACAGGGCGAGCATGATGGCGACCAGCCCGCGCACGATATGCGCGTCGGAATCGCCCGCGAAGCGCATCACCGGGTCGGGTCCGTCGCTACGCGTCGTTTCGAGCCAGACTTGGCTGACGCAGCCCTGCACCTTGTTCTGCGGCGTGCGCGCCGATTCGGGAAAGGGCGGCAGGTCGCGGCCGAGATCGATGACATAGCGGTAGCGGTCTTCCCACTCGTCGAGGAATTCGAAATCCTCGAAGATCCGCTCGATGTCGGCGCTGAACAGGGTGTCGCTCATGCCCTGCATATAGGGCGAAACGGGTCGCTGTCACAATGGCGGCAGGCGAAGTCCAGCGGGACGCCGCGTCGAGCCTACTTTGCAGGCGTCTCGGATGCGGCCGCGGGAGCGGCTTTGGCCGGCGCCACCGTGCCGGTGGTCGTCGCGTCGGGTTCGGCGACATTCTCGTCCAGCAGTTCGAAAGCGATGCGCGAGGCTTCGCGGGCCCTGACGCCGATCGTGTGCAGCGCCGCCTTGCCGGTGAGGCAGACGTCGGGCTTGCGCTCGCAGATGCCGCTGAGGTCGCCGACCGCTTCGCGGGCGGCCGAAAGCGCCTGGATCGGGCCGACCGTGTCGGCATCCGAATCGCCCGAACCGCCGAACGGAATGATCAGAAGTACGAGCGAAAACCAGAAGGTGCAGCGGATCAGAAAGCCCATCGTGCCAGTCCCCGTATCGGGCGTCCTCTCCACGCGCTTCGCCCTCGACACGGACACTATGGCAAGGTCGCGGAAATAGCGGCTTGCGGCGAAAGCGACGATTTGGCGCGAATTCGCCTCAAGTTTGAGAAAACGGGATTTGAGACAAATTCGATGAAAGATTGAATCATCGCGTTAACTTCCGGATAACCATATAAGCTATTGAAATAACGCAATTTGTCCGATCACCTTTGCGGTCCGGACGGATTTTTCGCGGTCGGCTGCCGACACCCGGCTGCATAACGCGACGTTTACCATGAGCGGATTTCCCGCCCAGACGGTGCACCGAGAGGCCGTGTTTGGCCCCTGCGGAGGCAGGAAAAGGGCCAGCCTTATTCATTCTTTAAAGGCTGGGTGCGAGGGTCAGACCAAGGAAGCGATCCGCCTCGCGGAACTGTTTCGGGTAGACCAGTTTTGAGTTCAGTAGCCTCCAGCGTCACAGGGTTCTCGGCGGGAATGTCCGCGGGCTGCGACCGTCTCGTCGCGCCTTCGGTCGCCGGGCCGGAACGCGCCCGCCAGCGCCGCTTCATCGCGGTCATGCTCGCCGGTCCGTTCGTGCTGGCCGCGGCCTGGCCGACTGCCTTCGCAGCCGGCCTTGCGCGCGATCTCGGATTCGGTCTCCTGGCAGTCGGCTTTGCGCTCGCATGGGCGCTCGTCGCATTCGTCGCCGCGCAGGCCAGCCTGAAGCGTGTGGCGCCGATCGCGCTCGCGGGCGCGACGATCGTGCTCGGCACGGCCATTGCGGGGGCAGGCGGGCTTTCGTCGCCGGCAGTCCTGCTCGCGGGCGCGCTCGCCTTCGAATCCTGGTGGGTGATGCGAAGCGGTGCGGCGCTGCGCTGGGGAGGCCTCGCCGCGGTCGCGGCCATTCTTGCCCAGCCTGTTCTGTCCATGACCGGCGTCGCCGCGGCCGTCGCCTTCACGCCGTGGTACTGGTTCCTGCCGCTGGCCTACGCGGCGCTGGCCGCCCCCCGTCTCGCCAGCGCGGCGCGCGAGGAAATCGAGGCGATGCGCCAGCCCCGCGAGACTGCGGTCGAGGATGTTCTCGACGCGGTGATCCTGCGCATTGCGCGCGGTGGCGAGACGGTGGATGCGGGCGGCCGCGCCGAGGCGCTGCTCGGCGTCGTCCCGGAACTGCTGCTCGGCGAGGGCTTCTTCGAGCGCGTCCATGTGAGCGACCGGGTCGAACTGATGCGCGCACTGGCCGACGCCGACGGCGGCCGTTTCGAATTCGAGCTGCGCCTGCGCGTCGCGGGCGACAGCGCCGGCACGTTCAGGCCGTTCGCGGCCGAGCTGCACGGCGGCGCGCCGCGCCTGCTCGTGCTGCGCGAGAACCGCGCGGTCGAAGCACTGCGCCGGCAGCTCGCCGAGGCGCGCGAACAGGTCGCGAGCAGCGACATCGCCAAGGCGCGCTTCCTCGCCGCCGTCAGCCACGAACTGCGCACGCCGCTGAACGCCATCATCGGCTTTTCCGACATGCTGGCCTACGAGATGGTCGGCAAGTTTTCCGATCCGCGGCAGAAGGACTATGCCTGCCTGATCCGCGATTCGGGCAGCCATCTGCTCGGGGTCGTGAACTCGATCCTCGACGTGTCGAAGATCGAATCCGGCGCCTATCCGATCCGGCAGGAGCCGTTCGCCTTCGCCGAGGCGGCGGCGGCCTGCCATGCGATGCTGGCGCTGCAGGCGGCGGAGAAATCGGTCGAACTGCAGAACCGGGTCACGCCCTCCGCCGGCGAGATCTGCGCCGACCGGCGCGCCGTGCAGCAGATCCTGATCAATCTCCTGTCCAACGCGGTGAAGTTCACGCCGCGCGGCGGCTCGGTGACGCTCGACGCGCGCCGCAATGGCCGCGTGCTGACCTTCGAGGTCTCGGATACCGGCATCGGCATTTCGGAAGAGGACCTTGCCCGCCTCGGCCGGCCTTTCGTGCAGGTGCACAACGATTACACCCGCCAGTTCGACGGGGCGGGGCTCGGGCTCTCGATCGCCAAGGGCCTGGTGGCGCTGCACGGCGGTGCGATGTCGATCCAGAGTTCGCCAGGCGCCGGCACGGTGGTGACCGTCAGCCTGCCGATCGAGGCACATACGGCTTTGGCCGCGCCCGAACCGAAGGCGCCGGAAGCGGAGGTTGAGGAGTACGACAGTGCGGCGTTCCGAAAGTCGGCTTGAAGAAGACAGCCCCGTCGCGGCCTTCCTGCGCGACGGCATGTTCGCGGCGGGTGCCGCGGTCTCGCGTAACCCGGTGCTTGTCGGCGGCACGACCGCGTTTCTGGTGACGCTGTTCTACGTCTCCGCCAACGCGCTGTGGTACCAGCCGCAGCCGCACGCCAGCGCCTTCTTCATCACCCGCGACATGCCGGAATACACCGCGCCCGAGCCGCAGAGCGGACCCTTTCAGGACGAGGAAGACCATTCCGCCGCGCCGCGCCCCGTGGCGGACCCGACCGTCCAGCAGGTGCAGGGCATGCTGAACGACCTCAACCTCTACACGGGTTCGGTCGACGGCATCGCCGGGCCGCAGACGAAGAAGGCGATCGCCGACTACCAGAAGCTGGTCGGGCTCGACCCGTCCGGCGAGATCGACCAGAGCCTGCTCGACGAACTGATGGCGCGCCGCGCGCCGGAGGCGTCAAGCGAGGACCTGCCGCCGCCGCCCGCACCGCGGCCTTCGCGGGGCGAAACCGCATCTGCGGCAGCACCCGAGCCGCGCGACGACATCCTCAAGATCCAGGCCGGGCTCAAGGCCTTCGGTCATGACGGCATCGAGATCGACGGTGTCCTCGGTCTCAAGACCAAGACCGCCATCCGCGAGTTCCAGTCGCTGTTCGGCCTGCCTGTCACCGGCGAACCCGACGAGAAGCTCATCGCCAAGATGAAACAGATCGGCTTGACCAACTGACAGCTATCGCGCAGGGACAGCCATGCGCGTCACCAGCGACCTGTGGGTTGCCGCCCTGTTGCGGCGGATCTTTTCCGAAGGCGGCTTCGGCGCCGTGTTGAGGCGCGGCGGCGACAGCGCCGGCGCGATCTTCATCGTCATGCGCGACAGGATGGGGGAGGCGGTGCTCTACGGGCCCGCGCCGCAGACCGGCTATGACGATGCCAAACCCGACGACCGGTTGTTCGTCGAGTTATTGAGAACCATCGAAGAGACGCGAATTGACGAGCGGCTGGCGAAGGAGATGCGGTTCGATCCGGACCTGTGGCTGGTCGAGATCGAACCGGGAAAGCCCGGCGCGGACCTCTTTCCCCTCATGAAGTCCTGATCACGACGCCCACAGTCGTCGCCCCTCTTCGGGCGGCTGGCCGGATTCGCCCTGAGACCGGCGCAGGACGGCGGCGATGCTGTCGGCTTTGAGACGCCGGATCTCGTCGCGTCCGGCGTCGACCCGGATCAGCTCGAAATGCTCGACGAACAGACGGATCGATTCCGCGTTTGGATGGGCCTGCGGATCGATGGCGCTGACCAGGAGGAACGCCTGCTCGGCGTTGAGGCCGAGTCCGCGCAGCACGAGCATGAGCGAACGCCGCCGCGCCCGCAGCGAGAGCGGCGCGGCCTGGGAGAAGTCGAGGCCGGCGATGTCCGCGAGCGCAGTCTGGAAGAGGGCGGAAACGCCGGTGAGCGCGGTGTCGCGCAGCCTGTGGTGGACGGCGGGATCGACCTGGACATTCCGGTCGGCGGGGGCGGGCTGAGCGTCGCCGCCCACCGCCATCATCGCGCGCAGCCGGGTGCGGGTTTCCTCGGCCCTGCTGCCCGGGCGGGCAGGCTCGAGACTGGGCGACAGGACGATCTCCTCCTCCAGCGAAGGTGTGTTCTCCGGCTCCGGCGCCAGTTCGGCCTGCTCGGATGCGGACGTCGCCGCCTCGAGTGCCCGGATGAGCCGTGCGATGGCCGGATTGAGGTCGCCGCGGCCGGCGATTGCGCGGGCATGGGCGATGCCGTGGTGGGCGATGAGAGAGACGAGGTCGAAGTCGCTCAACGCCGGAGATCGCATCAGGACGGGCGCGGAAATCTCGATCGGCTCGGCCGCGAGCCGGCGCACCAGCTGGACCGGCGCGCGGCGGCACTCGGACAGGGCGGCAGCGACATAGCGGCGGGCTTCCACCGAGACGTGGTCGTAGTGGGGGAGGGTGAGATCGTCGAGCTGGGACGCGTCCTGGCGTGTCGGCCGGGTCAGCGCGCAATAGGCGGAGACGGACGCGCGGAACAGCCGCTCGGCCCTGCCTTCTTCGCCCCTGAGCGCGATCTGTCTGAAATCGGAGGTTGACACGGACACTGCTGACACTTGACGCGGAACTGGACCGTGAGCGGCCGAATGTGGCTGATTTCACGGACATCTGGGAGTGTAGTGGCGATCCGTTAGCGGTCCGTTAACCGTATGGGGGTCTGATCGGCAGGCAGTTGAGTTGCAGTCGCGAGGAGTGGTCAACCAGAAAGGCGGAACGAATGGCGACGATACTGGATTTCAGGCAGAAACCCGCAGCATATCCAAGGCCGCGAAGCGGCGGTGAACCCTGCGAGGTCGTCTTCTTCACCGGCGTACGCTACGAGCGCGGCACATCCGCCGACGGACGCAGGATCGATCCGAAGCTCGAGGACCGCAGGTCCGGCGCACAGTCGACCCTTCCCGCCTGAGACTGCTTGGAAACTCTACTCTAGCGGCCATCTGATGGCGCTTTCTGCGCTTCCGGTGCTCACGGACCCAAATGTCCGCTGCGCTCGTCGCTGACGCGACCCCGAAACCACCATCATCTGACTCGCCAGAGCGAGTTTCGAAGCAGTCTCAAACCTCCTCATCCCGCTCCCGTCTCGCAGCGCGCCGCCGCGAGATGCCGATCGACGATCTGCCGCCAGCTCGGGTCCGGCACGAAGCTGCGCAGGATGATCATCCCTTCGCCGATGTCGGATTCGACGAAGACGGCGTTTTCGTAGTTGGCCGGCATCGCCTTGCGCAGTTCGATGAGCTGCACCGGGTTCGCCACGACCACGTCGAGCACGCCTCCCGTCGCGGTGCGGTCGCTGAGGCTGAAGACGTTCTGTCCCCTGCGGTCGAAGATCGACAGCGACCAGTAGGGCACCGATCCGGCCGAGAAGATGTGGACGGAACCGTCGCCGAGGTCGAAGCGGCAGGCCGCGACCTCGAACATCGGATCGGCGGCCGCCACCGCCTTGGCGGCCGGGCCATTGCGGTCGAGCCGGTGAACCGCGTAGGGCGGCCCGACCTCGGACACCAGCGCCCAGGAATCGCGCTCGGAGAAATAGGGGATCAGCAGGATGATCGCGATATGCGCGATCCCGGCCCCGACGAGCCCGATCAGCAGGGCGTAGATCCACCTAGCCATCGCAGCCGATCCTCAGGACCTGCGGCAGTTCTGTCTCCGCGATGTCCTCGTTGGAGGCGACCGGCGTGTCGTAAAGGCTGAGCACGAGGCGCATGGCGCCCTGGCCGTCCAGAGCGAGCCAGTTGCCGGGCGCGGGGTGGCGGCTGGCGACGACCACGAACGAGCTGTCGGCCTCGCGCAGCAGGGCAAGGGAGGAGAGCGCAGCGGCACGGCCATCCGGCGCGCCGTCGGCCGAGTCCGCCGCGGCGACGTGCACCGTCCAGAAACGCGCCGACGGAACCTCGCCCTCGATCCGGTAGCTGCATTGCCGGCGCAGCGGCTCGCCGCCGGAATCGCGGGCGGTGGAAAACGAGATGCCTTCGGCGCGGCCGAGCGGCAAGTCCGCCTCGCGCGCCACGCGCGCCTTGGAGTAGGGATCGGCCTGCGGCGAGCCCGCGTCGGGGTAGGCGGTCCAGCCGCGCACCGTGAGCGCGCCGACGCCCTCCGCGCTCTCGAGCGCATACCAGGCGCTGGCGGCCCCGCCGCCCACGGCGACGACCGACGACAGGAGTATGGTCAGGGCATCGCGCAGCATCGGGGAGGGTGGGTCTGGAGGGTTTGGAGGAAGACGCCGCCCGGTCTATCGCCATCGCGCACCGGCGCGCAAGCCCGTGTTACAGCGCCGACAGCGTCTCGTTGGCTGGCGGGGCGATCTTCGGCGCATCGTGGAAGCGCTTCGAAAGGCCGAGAAGATAGGCCGTGGTCTCGGCCGAGAGAACGCGCGGCAGCTCGGCGACGGGCGCGGCATCGTCCGCCGGCTTCGCCGCGGCGACGGCCGGCTCCTTCGGCTTGTCGACGAACGGGTTGTCGATCAGCGGGATCGGCTTCAGCTCGACGTTCTGGTGCGCATAGGCCATCAGCCGCTGCCAGGTCATGGCCGGGAGCGAGCCGCCGGTCATGTTGCGGGTGGACGTCGATTCGTCGTTGCCCATCCACACCGCCGCCAGGTAGTTGCCGGTGAAGCCGACATACCACGCGTCCTTGTAGGCCTGGGTGGTGCCGGTCTTGCCCGCGCTCCTGATTCCCGGCAGCGCCGCCCGCCGTGCTGTGCCGATCTCGGGGATCTGCACGAGGATGCTGTTCATGGATGCCGTGGCCTGTTCCGACAGGACCCGATGCGGCGGGGGCGCATCGCGGGTGTGGTCGTAGACGAGCTCGCCCGAATGGGTGGTGATCTGGGTGATGCCGTGGCGGGTGCCTGCCATGCCGCCGTCGGCGAAGACCTGGTAGCCGGTCGCCTGGTCCATCACCGTCAGGCCGGACGTGCCCAGAACCATCGTTTTGTCGGAGAACACCGGCGATTCGACGCCCATGTCCTCGGCGAGCTTCTTGATCGGCGCGATGGTCAGATGCTCCTTGGCAAGGCGCACCGGCACGGTGTTGATCGACTTGATCAGCGCAGTCGCAAGCGTCACGCGGCCCGAATAGCCGCGCCCGTAATTCTTCGGCGACCAGTTGCCCCAGGAGATCGGCCCGTCCGAGATCACCGACTCCGGCGTGAACCCCTTCTCCATCGCCGCCGCGTAGACATAGGGCTTGAACGACGAGCCGGTCTGCCGCTCGGCCTTGGTGGCGCGGTTGAACTGGCTCTCGCCATAGTCGCGCCCGCCGACGATGGCGCGCACCGCGCCGGAATGGTCGAGCACCACGATGGCGCCCTGCTTGACGCCGTAGTCCTTGCCGTATTGGCGCAGGTGGAACTCCAGCGATTCCTCCGCCGCGCGCTGGATGTTCATATCGATCGTGGTGCGCGCCACGACCGAATGCGACGGCGACTTGGCGGCGATGCGCTTGACCTCGTCGAAGGCCCAGTCGAGGAAATAGTCTGGCCGGCTGGCATCGCCGCGGTCGACCGGCGTCGCCGGATTGCGCCGCGCCGCCAGCACCTGGCCCTCGGTGAGGAAGCCGCCGTCGACCATCGTGGTGAGCACGACATTGGCCCGCGCGCGCGCCGCCGGCAGGTTGATGTGCGGGGCATACTTGGCCGGCGCCTTGAACAGGCCGGCGAGCATCGCCGCTTCCGCGAGGTTCACCTCCTTGATGCCCTTGCCGAAATAGAAATCTGCCGCAGCCGTGATGCCGAACGTGCCGCCGCCCATATAGGCGCGGTCGAGATAGAGCTGCAGAATCTCCTTCTTGGTGAGGTTGACCTCCAGCCACACCGCCAGGAACGCCTCCTTCACCTTGCGCTCGATGGTGCGCTCGTTGGTGAGGAACAGGTTTTTCGCCAGCTGCTGGGTCAGCGTCGAGCCGCCCTGGACGACGGAATTGGCCCGCACGTTCTCGCTCATGGCGCGGAACAGGCCGAGGAAATCGATGCCGTAATGCTCGTAGAAGCGGCGGTCCTCGGTGGCGAGCACGGCCTTCACGACATGGTCGGGCATCTCGTCGACCGGCACCGAATCGCGCTGGATGATGCCGCGCTGGCCGATCTCGTTGCCGTAGCGGTCGAGGAAGGTGACGGCATATTCCTGCTGCGCGCGCCAGTCCTTGGACGTTTCCTCGAAGGCGGGCATGGCGAGCGCGAGCAGGATGACGACGCCGGCGGTGCCGAAGGTGAAGCTTTCGGACGCAAGCTCGACCAGCCCGCGCCGCCAGCCCGACACGCGGAAGCGGCGGAAGAAGATGGTGATGTTTTCCCACCACTGGCCGAGACGGAAGCCGAGGTCGTAGAGCGAGGAATCGATCCAGGCGTCGAGCTCGAGCAGCTTCGTCGCTCTCGGTGCCCTCGTCTTTCTCGTTTCGAACGGATCGTCCATCGCTCTTCAGCCCGCCGCCAGCGGCGCAACAATGCGCCCAAGCACGGCAATTTCGGGGCAGTCCCCACCCGGTCCCTCGGGCGTCCTTGTCGGCTATTTCGCGTGGAGGGACAAGGCGGATTTCGAGGAGGAAACGGAAAGGTGATTGGGGGGAGGATTGCGGGGCCGGCGTCGGCGAAGAAGTGAGTGTCCCGATTGGGGCCGCTAGCCGACAGCCCGCTTAGTGTCGTATCCACATGATATGCGGACATCGGGCTCTCGGCCTTAGCACCTTCGTCGGCGCCCCGGATGATGCCGAACGCTTGGACCGGTCGGGTCCCCATAGCGGACCCGACCGGTGATTCTGTGCCGTTACCGAAGCCCATGCGTTGAGGCGAGGCGATTGGCCGCTTTGGCCATAGCCAGATAGTGGCGTTCCCGCCCGCTGACTTCTCGCGAGTGAGACCGACCTCACGCTGCTCGCTCCGGTTATCGAACTCGACCCGCTTGACGTCATCCTGCGGACGGAATTCAGCAGGGCGTGCAACTCCGGGAAAACCGACAGCCCTATACTTATCGAGACCATCTGTCGGATCGCATCGAGGCGGTGTCCTCGAAGTCATCGACGATCCGAGCAACGGCTGCCTCAGCTAGATGTCGGACATTCTCCAACAGGGTTTCACCTCAGGGATCAATGCGACAGCAGAATCGGGAGGCGCAGTTGGGTTAAGATCCCCTTCGTCGCACCGCCAAGAACAAAGTCGCGGATGCGGGAATGACCAAATCCCCCCATTGCGAGAAGCTGCGCACCGTTCGACTGGGCGATATCCTGCAACGCCTCCGCGATGTTCCTTCCGCCGAGCGCGGTCTCGACAGGCGCTGCGTTGAGCCCCCGCTTTACCAGCGAGGACGCAAGAGCACCGGCAAGATCTGGCCCACTAAGAGGTTTTTCGTCGCGCACCGTCAGTACGGAGATTCGTCCGCCTTCAGCCAGAAACGGCATGGCATCGCCAAGCGCGCGCGCGGCGACCCTGCTTCCATCCCAGGCGATGGCGATATGATCGAGAGAAGCAGCTGGGACCACGGAAGGCACCAAGATGGCCGGCCGGCCTGACCCGAAGATGACAGCTTGCGCCATGTCCTGTGCCGCGACAGTATCGCCAGACCAAGGAAGCAGGGTAAAATCAAAGTACCGGGCTTCCTCAGCCGCATCTTCTAGCACAGCGCCCCAGGCGACCTTGCGAGTCGCGCAGTGTACATTGACGCTCGATGCCACAACTCCCCGTACAAGATCCTCGAGACGATGGCATTCGGCTCTGCTCTTCTCCTCAGCGGAGTGGACGAGAGCCGGGATGTCGATCAGTAAGTCGCCCAATCCAGAGGATCTTTGTGGAAGGCTGACCGCGAAGGTCGTGACACTTAGCGTACACCGAAGGGGGGTCGCGAAAGCAGCGGCGGCACTGATTGCTTCATCTGCAATCGCTTCGGGATAGGTAGCTAGAGGCATATAGGCGATGCGAGTGCGCGTCATATCGGCGTCTCCAATTGAGTGCGGCTCGTTGGGGGAAAAAACAGCAAATAGAGCCGGAACCCCGCACACTCTCGCAAAGGACAACCGACCCAGACTTGACCTAGATCAATCCAACGCAACGAAAGTCGACTATCCTCCATCATACATGACTATGAGGAACAGATGCCACACGACCGGTATCAGACCGTGCGGGAACTCGCCGACCGGCTCGAAGTCGCCGAGGCGACTGTGCGGCAGTGGATCAAGAGCGGAGAGCTTCGCGCCATCGACATCGGCAAGGGCTGGAGGATCGCCGATGCCGATCTGGAGCGCTTCCTGAAAGCCCGGGAGACGGCGCAGCGGAAGCAGGATGAAACGACAGCCAAGATCGCGGGGCCGAGATCGTGAACATCGGCGGGGTGCATTGCTCCATGACATCGGCGCTCACTGATCCCCACTCCCGTTCCGGCGAAGCCTGCTTTCTCGCGCTGGATGCCGGACCCCAAGGGCTGACCGGGGCCGAGGCAGCGCGGCGCCTGGCCGAGCACGGGCCGAACCGCATGCCCGAGGTTCGGGGGCACGGGCTAATCCTCCGATTCCTTATGCATTTCCACAACGTGCTGATCTATGTGCTGCTGGGCGCCGCGGTGGTGACGGCGACGCTGCAGCACTGGGTTGATACCGGGGTCATTCTGGCTGTGGTGCTGGCCAATGCGGTGATCGGCTTCATCCAGGAGGGCAAGGCTGAAGCGGCGATGGCAGCGATCCGCCAGATGCTGGCTCCACGCGCCGCAGTACTGCGCGACGGGCAGCGGCTGACGGTAGACGGGGCAGAGATCGTGCCGGGCGACATCGTGCTGCTCGAGGCGGGTGACAAGGTGCCGGCCGATCTTCGGGTGATCGAGGCGCGGGGGCTTGCCGCGCAGGAGGCGATCCTGACGGGCGAGTCTGTTCCGGTCGAGAAGGACGTGGATCCGGTCATTGCCGACGCGGCCCTTGGCGACCGGCGCTCGATGCTATGGTCGGGCACGCTGGTCACGCAAGGCACCGCGCGCGGGCTGGTCGTGGCAACTGGAGCGGGAACCGAGATCGGCCGAATCGGCGGGCTTCTGGCCGGGGTAGAGCAATTGACCACACCGCTTGTCGTGCAGATGGACCGTTTCGCGCGCTGGCTTTCGTTTTTGATCCTGCTCGCTGCCGCTCTTCTGCTCGTCTACGGCTATTTCGTCGGGCATCACGAGTTTTCCGAGATATTCATGGCCGTGGTTGGCGTCGCCGTGGCAGCGATTCCCGAAGGGCTGCCGGCGGTGATGACAATCACGCTGGCCATCGGCGTGCAGGCCATGGCGCGCCGCCATGCCATCGTCCGACGCCTTCCCGCGATCGAGGCGATCGGCTCTGTCTCGGTCATCTGCACCGACAAAACCGGGACGCTGACGCGCAACGAAATGATGGTGGCCGCCGCTGAAACGCCCGAAGGCAACTTCACCGTGGCGGGCGAAGGCTACGCGCCCTTGGGCACGATCACACCTGCGGGGGACTTGTCGCGCCTCGCGCGGGCAGCGGCGCTGTGCAACGACGCCGCGCTGCATGACCGGGCCGGGCAATGGACCGTGGAAGGCGACCCGATGGAAGGCGCGCTCCTGGCCTTTGCAGGCAAGGTCGGCGGCGACCAGGCGGCGCGGCGGCTGGATGCCATTCCCTTCGACAGTCGCCACCGCTTCATGGCAGTGCTCACGGAGGGCTTCTGGGGCCGCACGACTTATATAAAAGGCGCGCCGGAACGGGTTCTCCGCATGTGCCGCGAACTTGACTACGCGCATTGGCACGAGCAGGCGGAGGCGCTGGCGCGGCGGGGCCTGCGGGTGCTGGCGCTGGCCGAACGGGCCCAGACGGGCGACCGGCTCGACGCCGCCACGCTGGAGGACGGGCTGACCTTTCTAGGCCTCGTCGGCCTGATCGACCCTCCCCGCGCAGAGGCTATTGCCGCGGTCGCGGAATGCCGTAGCGCGGGGATCCGGGTGAAGATGATCACCGGCGATCATGCGGGCACGGCTGCAGCGATTGCCGCGCAGATCGGCCTGGCAAACCCCCAACGCGTGCTGACC
This sequence comes from Mesorhizobium sp., assembly GCA_041913465.1. Taxonomy (GTDB): domain Bacteria; phylum Pseudomonadota; class Alphaproteobacteria; order Rhizobiales; family Rhizobiaceae; genus Mesorhizobium_A. The sequence continues at coordinate 141,463 of JAYSFJ010000001.1, forward strand.
GGCCACGATCTCGACAAGATGGATGACGCGCAACTGGCGCTGGAGGCCACCTCGGTCGATGTTTTTGCGCGCACCAGCCCGGAACACAAGCTGCGCCTCGTGACCGCGCTGCAGGCGAACGGCCTGTCGGTCGCCATGACCGGCGACGGGGTTAACGACGCGCCCGCGCTGAAGCGGGCCGATGCGGGAATCGCCATGGGGCTCAAGGGCTCGGAAGCCGCCAAGGAAGCGGCCGATCTTGTGCTTGCCGACGACAACTTCGCATCAATCGCCGCGGCCGTCCGCGAGGGCCGCACGGTGTACGACAACCTGAAGAAGGTCATCAGCTGGATACTGCCCACCAACGCCGGCGAATCCATGGTCATCGTGATCGCGCTGTTGGCCGGTCAGCTCCTGCCGTTGAGCCCGGTGATGATCCTGTGGGTGAACATGATAACCGCAATCACTCTGGGACTGGCGCTGGCGTTCGAACCGACAGAAACCGCCACCATGCACCGCCCGCCTCGTCGGCGCGACGCACCGATCCTGTCGGGCGAACTGGTCTGGCATGTCGTCCTCGTCGCGGCTCTATTCATTACGGGCATCGTCGCGATGTTCACCTATGCGCTGGACCGCGGCTATTCTCTGCCACTGGCGCAGACGATCGCGATGAACACGCTTGTTGTGCTTAAGACGTTCCACCTCTTCTTCATCCGCAACATCCACGGCACATCGCTGACTTGGGGCGCGGTGAAAGGCACGCGCGTGGTCTGGACCGTGGTCATCGTCATCACAGCCGCGCAGTTTGCAGTAACCTATCTGGCACCTTTGCAGGCGATCTTCGGGAGTGAACCCGTGCCTCTGGTAGACGGCCTCCTGATCGTCGGCATCGGCGCCGCCTTCTTCGCGATCATCGAGATCGAAAAGCAAATCAGGCTGGGGTTGAAGGGATGACCAGTATCGGATTGGCATCAGAGCACTCGAGCTTGAGACAACCTGGATCAAAGGGGCATAGGGACGTTGCTTCTGTGCGTCGAGACTAGCCCGAAAGTTTGCTTCTGGGTAAAATTAAAGATTGTCTGAACGTCCGGGAGGCGCAAACCGGCCGCCATCTCCTCCCCCCGCCCCTCCGCAATCTCCCCCATTCCTGCTACACTCCCCGCGTCACTGGTCTCGTGGGGGAGCCACGTGCGCAACGCGGTTACGCGGTATGCTCTGAGCGGAGAGGCGCGGATTGCCTATCAGGCGGTCGGGCACGGGTCGCTCGACCTCGTGCTGGTGCCGGGCTTTCCGTCGAACCTCGAAATCCTGTGGGAGGATCCCGACTACAGCCGGCTGGTCAAGCGGCTCTCGGCGTTTGCGCGGCTGATCCTGGTCGAGCCGCGCGGCTCTGGCCTGAGCGACGGGCTCGACCCACGCGCGCCGCCCGATGCGCGGGCGCGGGCGGGGGATATCCGCGCCGTGATGGACGCCGCCGGCTGCGGCAGGGCGGCGCTGTTCGGCGCGTCGGACGGGGCGGCGCAGGCGCTGGCCTTCGCCGCCGCCCACCCCGAGCGGACGCGGGCGCTGGTGCTGTTCGCCGGCTATGCCTGCTTTGCCGACGCGGTGACGGACGCCCGGCGGCTGCGCGCCCAGGCGGAGGCCGGCGAGGTGGCGTGGGGCACGGGCGCCACCCTGTCGCGGCTGGCGCCGGGCCGGGCCGACGAGCGGGCCTTCTGCGACTGGTGGGCGCGGCTCGAGCGCCTGTCGGCGAGCCCGACGGCGGCACTCGCGCAGATGCGGGCGATCGCGGCGATCGACGTGCGCGGCGCGCTGCCGGGCGTCGCAGCACCTGTGCTGCTTCTGCATCGCAGCGGCGACGCGCATGTGAAGGTCGAGGCAGGCCGGCAGCTGGCGCGGGCGCTGAAGGACGCGCGGCTGGTCGAACTTTCGGGGCGCGACCATCCGGTGTGGCTGGGCGACGTCGATGCGGTTGCCGATCTCGCCGAGGAGTTTCTGACCGGCGAGCGCTCGGTGGCGCGCGGCGCCCGGGTGCTGGCGGCGCTGCTGGTCGCGCGCGTGGTGGGCAATTCTGGCAGTCCCCTGGCGGCGGCGGGCCGGGAGGAGCGCATCGAGCTGTTCCGCGAGGCGGTGGCGAAGATCGCGGCGCGGCACGGCGGTTCTGCCCGCTGGGCGGGCGCGGACCGGATCGATGCACGCTTCAACGGGGCCGCGCGGGCGGCCAACTGCGCCGTGGCGCTGAGGGACGCGGCGAATTCGCTGGGGCTTTCGATCGCGCAGGGCATCCATGTCGGCGAGATCGACATGGCGCTGGAGCCGCTGGCGGGCGAGGCGCTGGACATCGCAGGCAGGATCGCCGCTTCGACCCGGCAGGCCGAGATCCTGCTGTCGAAGCTGGCGAGTGAGCTGGTGTCGGGATCGGGCCTGCAGTTCCGCGACCGGGGCAGCCTCGAGGGGCTGCGCGAGCCGCTGGCAATCGTCGCGCTGACGGCCGAGCGGCATCTGGAACCGTTGAGCCGCAGCAAGACGCATGCGGCCGATCTCGGCATCTTGAGCGCGCGCGAACGCGAGGTGCTGGGGCTGGTCGCCGAGGGCCTGAGCAATCCGCATATCGCGGTGCAGCTGGGGCTCAGCGAACATACGGTGAAGCGCCACGTCGCCAACATCCTGCTCAAGCTCGACATGCCGACGCGGGCGGCGGCCGCGGGGCTGGTGGCGCGCAGCGCCGCGCAGTGAGCTCCTGGCCCGATCGGGCCATCGCCGGCATGGCGCTTTCGGCGGAAGCGGCGGGCGCGGCGAAGGGCTAGGCTCAAGTCCATCAGATCGAGGCGCCAAGCATCGCCATTCCGGCGGCCGGCGCGAAGGACGGGAGGACGACATGCTGACCAAGACCAACAAGGTGACGGGCGCGGGGATCAAGCGGGCCATCGAGGCGCGCGACGGGCGCGCGCTGGCGTCCTTCTACGCCGACAACGCGGTGACGCGCATCGTCGACCGCAACAACCCGCCGAGCAAGCCGCGCGAGATCAAGGGGCGCGGCGCGATCTCGACCTTCTGGGACGACATCTGCGGCCGCACCATGACGCACAAGGTCGACGTGACGCTGGCCGACGGCGACCAGATGGCGTTCACCCAGGCCTGCACCTATCCGGACGGCGCGAAAGTGTTCTGCATCGCGCTGCTGAAGCTCGAGGACGGGCTGATCGTCGACCAGACGGTCGTCCAGGCCTGGGACGAATAGGCCGAAAGGACAGGATTTTCCGGCAGTCGAATTGAGGAACCGGGCGCCACGGGGCTGCCCGGAACGGAAAGCCGCGCGCCCGTGCCGGAGGGTGCGCGGCAACACCAACGGGAAAGGATCGGACCATGCTGGTCGACAAGGCGAAGATGGCGGAACTGAAGAATTTCGGCAAACCCGACGAGGTGCGCGAGTTTCCGAAGGGACGGCTGGAACTGATCAAGGTCGGCGGCGCCACGATCGGCCGCGGCGTGTTCGAGCCGGGCTGGCGCTGGGCGACCTCGGTGCAGCCGCTCGCCAAGACGAAGAGCTGCGAGGCGCCGCACTTCCAGTATCACGTGGCGGGGGTGCTGCGGGTGAAGATGGACGACGGCTCGGAATTCGACTGTCGGCCGGGCGACGTGTCGCTCTTGCCGAGCGGGCATGACGCCTGGACGGTCGGCGACGAGCCGGCGGTGGTCGTCGATTTCCAGGGGATGATCGACTACGCGACCGCAGGCCATTCGCACGGATGACGGCGGGGCGGACGATAGAACCGGCGGCACCGGCTTTCTTCCGGTGCCGCCCCTCCAAACGGGATGGGGAGCGAGGACCATGACGACGCTGTTTCACGAGGGCAATCGCCTTCTGCAGGACGAATTCGCCAGCCGCGGCATCGCCGACCGGCTGGAGAGCTTTGCGCGCACGGCCTTCAGCGACGACGACAGGGCCTTCGTCGAGAGCATGCCCTATTTCTTCCTTGCTTCCGCCGATGCCGGGGGCCGGCCGGACTGCTCCTTCAAGGGCGGCATGCCGGGCTTCGTCCGCGTCACGGGCGCGAGCGAGCTGGCGTTTCCCGACTATGACGGCAACGGCATGTTCAAGAGCCTGGGCAACATCATCGTCAATCCGGGCGTCGGCCTCCTGTTCATCGCCATGCACGGCAGGCCGCGGCGCCTGCGGGTCAACGGCGAGGCGAGCGTCAGCCGTGACGACCCTATGCTCGCGGAAACGGTGGGAGCGCAGATGATCGTGCGCGTCGCGGTGCGGGCGATCTTTCCCAACTGCCCACGCTATGTGCCGGCGATGGAACTGGTCGAACCGTCGGTCTATGCGCCGCGGCCGGGCACCGAGCCGCCCCAGCCGGCGTGGAAGGAGTTCGACGCGTTCAGGGACGTCGTCCCGCCGCGCCGGCCCACCTTCAAGGGGGTGAGCACCTACCGGCCAGCGGGGCCTACCGCGGACCTCGACCCTTGAACTCTCTCTCCGCCAAGGCATAGGGTGACGCCGGGGAAATGGGGGTTCATATGAACATCGTCAGACTGGCGGCGCTCGGTGCCGTGTGGCTCGGGCTTTCGCAGACGGCGCAGGCGCAGTCGGCGAGTTGCGTCGAGATCGCGACGCTGCCGGCGGTGATCTCCCAGCCGGGCGTCTATTGCCTGAAGAAGAACTTCGCGGTGGGCATGGCCGACGGGATCGCGATCGAGATCGCAGCCAGCAACGTCACGATCGACTTCAACGGCTTCAAGATCGGCAATCTGGCGGGCGGCGAGGACACGGTCGCCATCGGCGTCGCCGCCTTCGAGCGGCGCAACATCATTCTGCGCAACGGCAACTTCCGCGGCTTCATGATGAGCGTCGGGCTGCTCGCGTCCTATCCCGAGCGGTCGTCGGGCCATCTGGTGGAACACATGATGCTCGACGCAAGCCTCGTCTACGGCATCTTCGCCATCGGCAACGGTGTGGTGCTGCGCAACAACCAGATCGTCAACTCGGCCGACACGAGGGTGAGCCAGGCGAGCGCGGCGAAAATACTGACAAGGTCCGGCGCGGCTGGCGTGGCGAGGCAACTGCGCTCGATGCGCGCGGCCCGGTCGCGGGCCAGTTCCGGCGGCGTTGCCCCGCAGATCGCTTCCTCGGGCGTAGCGGCGATCCTGGCGGCCGTGACCAACAGCGTGATCGAGAACAACACGATCTCGTCGGTGACGGCGCAGGGCGAGGCCGACGGCATCGTGATCCTCGCCGGCGGGGCTGTGTCGGTGAACGACAATTTCATCGCCGGCCTGCGCGCCGGAACCTTCGTCGCCGGCATCGGCGTGTCGGAACTTTCTGAAAACGTCGTCATCGCCAGCAACACCATCCTCGACGGGGAGACGACGGGCGCGGATACGGTCTACGGCATCGATATCCTCGCCGACGGCGCCGGCCTTTGCGTCAACAATCTGATCAGCGCCTTCACGACCGGCGCGTCGTTCGGCTGCGTGCCGGCAACCTGCGACGACGGTCGCGCCGATTCCTGCGCGACGGTGACGACCGGCGCTGCCGTGAGCGGCGGGCGGGCGCGGGCGAGCCTGTTGCCGCGATAGGGATTATCGCGCACACCTGCGCTGCCGGGCGGCGGCCCGCGGCGCCGGCGGTACGGCTGCGCCAGCCGCAAGCGGGGCGGGCGCGACGATGCGCGCGGCTTCGCGCGCGAGGCCAGCGAAGCTCTGGTGGTTGAGCGGCAGTTCCAGCATCACGTGCAGCGCCGAGAGCGCGTAGAGCACGGCGAAGCCGGTGAGATAATCCCAGGCATAGACCGCGACCGCGCAGAGCCAGACGGCGACGATGACGAGCGCGCGGGCGCGGGGAATGCGGTTCCAGCCGATGACCGACGTCTTCGTGAACCAGTTCAGGTAGTGATAGGTGTAGGCAAACGCGATCAGCCGCATGACGATCGCGCCGGCCGGCGTCTCGTAGATGTCGCTGAGCGCCGTGCCGGGACCGAGCCCGAGGAGACGGATGAGCTGGCCGTTGAGGATCTCGAACGGCTCGTAGCTCCTGCGGACATAGTCGCCGGCGGCCGGCGCCGAGGCGGCAAAGGCGAAGATCGCGGCGAGGCAGGCGAGATAGACGAACACCGAGATCATGCCCGAGCGGCTGGGCGACTTCAGCGCGCCCTGCAGCAGGAAGACGAAGGTGAAGACCAGCACGTGGACGATGGTGAGGATGAGGAAGGCGACGAGCCCGTAGAAGGGCGAGCCGGAGAAGGCGGCGAGGCCGAGGCCGGTGACGACGATGACGCCCGCGGCGACGACCGCGCTGGCGCGGAAGACCAGCAGCGCGCCGCAGACGAGGACGAGATAGAACAGGCCGATCTCGAAGACCGGCGAGGCGGAGCGGCCGAGCACGCGCTCGGCGACGAGGCCCCAGATCATCACGGCAAGCGTCAGGCCGACCAGTACGAGCCAGGCGAGCATCGCGTTCGACCGCGCCGCCGGGTCGCCGCCGGCGAAGTAACGCCGGTCGTGGATCCAGGAAATCTCGGTGAGATAGTGCAGCGGCCCGAGCACCGCATAGGCGAGCAGGAAGAGTTCGAACGGCATAACGAAGGCCGCCGCGCACGAGGCGACCATCAGCAGGCTGTTCAGGTGGTTGATCCGGTCGCCCTGCGTCACGCGCCGTCCCCTCGCGCCATGGGTCAAGCGTAACGCCGCCGCGCGGCGGGTGGCAAGGCGCGGCGAAGGGGTTTGCACGTGGCCGCCGATGCCGCCTTGCTTCCGACACCATTGACGCCTATATGATGCGTATCGATCTTGCTTGTTGAACTGACTTTCTGGCGCGAAAGCGCGGTCTGCGATCTTCCTCTCTCAAAATCGATCTGAACCGTTTGACGTGCTTCGGCGCGGCAAGCACTTCTCTATGACCGATTGAAAGGAAATCGTCATGAACACCGGAACCGTGAAGTTCTTCAATGCGACCAAGGGCTACGGCTTTATCGCTCCCGACAATGGCGGCGCGGACGTTTTCGTCCACATCTCCGCTGTCGAGCGCGCCGGCATGCGCACCATCGCGGAAGGCCAGAAGATCTCGTTCGAGGTCGTCCAGGACCGCCGCAGCGGCAAGAGCGCTGCCGAGAACCTGCAGGCCGCGTAAGCAGCCGATGAGTTTCATCTTCGATCCGCGACCATGGATGTACCGGCGCGGATCGTCGAGATGAAGAGGAGAGGTCGGGCCAACGCCCGGCCTTTTTGCTTTCAGGCAGCTGAAGGCGGCATGATCACCCGGAAAGGACATGCTCATATGAACGACATTACCCAGCACAATCTGTTCAAGCCGGCCCGGTCGAAGGCCGAATCCAAGGCGCAGACGACCGACAACACCGCGCGCGCGATCATCGGCGACGAAGCCGAGCGCCGCGAGGCCAAGACCGCCAAGCTGCGCCAGGCGCGTCTCGAAAGCGAGGCGAAGGCCGCAGCCGAGCCTGCGCCCGCAAAAGCGTCGAAGGCGAAGAAGGCGAAGAAGGCGAGATAGGCCTGCCGGCAAGCCGCCGCGAGAGGGCGGATACGAGCCGTCGCAGGAAGATGCACACGCGGGTTGTGTCCGGAGGCGCGTGCGCCTATATGTGGCAAATCGATCTTGTTGTTCGAACTTTGTTTCTGGCGTCCGCGCCATCTGCGATCTTCCTGTCTCAGCATCGATGCGAACCGTCCGCCTCTGCGCGGATGCAACGTCCAGCGACCGATTGAAAGGAAATCGTCATGGCTGTCGGTACCGTAAAATTCTTCAACACCACCAAGGGCTTCGGCTTCATCGCCCCCGATGACGGCGGCACTGACGTGTTCGTGCACATCTCGGCCGTCGAACGCTCCGGCATGCGCACCATCGTCGAGGGCCAGAAGCTCTCGTTCGACGTCGTCAAGGACAACCGCTCGGGCAAGAGCGCGGCGGAAAACCTCCAGGCGGCGTAAGCTTTCGCTGATCCGCGGCGAAACCGGCGCGGACGGAGACATTGGAAGGCCGGGCGACGCCCGGCCTTTTTCGTTCAGACACCGGACAGGAGAACGACATGAGCAAGGACATCAGGCAGAACCCGTTCCGCCCCGTCGGCTCGCGGGCCGAATCGAAGGCGCAGACCACCGACCATGCCTTCCGCGCCATCGTCAGCGCCGACGCCAAGCGCCGCGAAGCCGTGACCGCCAAGCTGCGCCAAGCGCGGCTGGAGCAGGAGGCGAAGGCGGCGGCCGAGGCACCCGCCGTTGCGCCTAAGACGAAGAAGGCGAAGGCGAAGTAGGGTCCATCCTCACTTCCGTTCGGTAGAGACCGTGGCCTGGCCGCGGCTCACCTCGCCGAAACCGGCGACATCATCCGCACCACCCGTAATGGCCGCCGGCCCATGGCAGGACGAGTTCGCCCGGCGCGGCGGGCATCGGCCTGCGCGTCGCCGCCAGGCGGGGCGGCAGCCAACACCCCCGACCATTGCTCGCGGCGCACGAGAGTGAGAAGGTGGCCCGCGTGGCCGGGACGAACGGGAGTGACGATCCTCCTCACCCGGTTGGCGAGTGGCTCGGCCGGGCAGGGCACGGCCGGGGCCGCGTAGAGAGAAACCCATCGGATTGCGGACAGAGGTTCGGTCAGGCGAGGGGTGCAAAATGTCGAAGCTTGTCGCAGGCGCCGCGCTGGCGGCACTGATGATCACGCCGGCACTGGCGCAGGAGGCGTGCCCGGCGGCGGGCGAGATCGTCGAACTGAGCCGGCTCGTGCTGGAGAAGCGGACGGAACTGCCACCGCTGCAGGCACGAGGGTTCGGCGCCGATGCGGCATATCTCACGCTGCGCTATACGCCGCTCGAGGGCGAGGCGGCCAGGACCTTCGTCGATGGCCTGAGGGGTAAGGATATCCGCGGCTTCGGCGAACTCGCCTTCGCCTTCCTGGTCGCCAAAGAGGGCATGGCGCCGGCCTATGCCGCGCTCGGCAACGACGGCGCGCTTGAGGCGCAGATCGGTACGCCTTCGGGCGCGCGCGCCACCGTCGTCTTCGATACGCCGCAGAGCCTGCTCGACGCATTCGCCAAGCTCAAGGACGAGGGCGCGAAGGGACCGCCTCGCGCCATCTATGCCGGGCTGCTCGACCTGCCGGACGAGGTCAAGAAAGCGGTCGCCGCGCTGGCCGAGGAGCGCGGCCACATCGCGATCGCCGGCGCGCTCTATGCGACGATGCAGGACAAGAGGGCCTGGCCCGACTACCTGTCCCGGATACCCAGCCGCGACCTCGCGCAGATCATCGGCAACATGTGGCAGGTGCTGCCGGCCTTCGTCGGCAATGACCCGCTGCCCTCGCCGGACGCCACCAGCCAGAAGACCTGGGCGGACATGTACGAGGTGCTGATGCAGGCGGCGTTGCAGCCCGAGGCCGAGTTCATCAACCCCTACTTCAACCAGACCGGGCTGATAGACGGCGCGCTCACCGCAGGACGGGCGCTGCGCAGCGCGGTCGAGGACGGCACGGTCGCGCGCGACGGCACGATGGATGCGGGTTGGCTCCTCGCCTACCGCGCGATCCTCGGGATGGGCGGTCGCTTCGCCGAGGAGATCGACCGCGCACTGCGTGGCCTCGACGCCGGCCGGCGCCCGCTGCGGCAGACGTCGGCCGAGACGATGGACTGGATCATAGCGGTCGATGCGCTGATGCCCTACCTGAAGTGGGAAACCGAGGAACTGCCCAAGACGCCGCATGCCCCCGGCGGCACGCTGGAAGGCGAGTGGGCGATCTGGCAGGAACTGGCGGTCGCGGCGCGCACGGCCCCGGCGGCGATCGATGTCGGGGGCGACGATCGCCGCGCCGCGATCGCCGCCGAGATCATCCATGCGATGGGCGCCAACGATGCGCTGCGCATCCTGATCGCGGACATGGCGCCGAGCCTGACCAGCGTCGGGATGGCCGAAGACTTCGCAAGGCGCCTCGACCGGCAGTGCGCGTCGTACCTGTGGCACCCGGCCGAGTCGGTCGTGATGGCGGGGACGTCGATCTACAAGTTCGATGACGCGGGCGCGAATTTCACGCTGGAAGCGGCACCGCGCGCACCGTGAACGGCAAGACGAAGAAGGTTGCAGAAGGGAAGTAGCGGCGTGCCGATCGTCTGGCCCGGAAGCGATCTGCGCCATCGGAAAGAGCGATGCGCGCCTTCGTCGGAAATCGTCATTCGGGGTCGACATCCGCGAGAAAACGCGCGCGGTGGGCGAGCGCATTGGTAACCGACTCGACCAAATCCTCGGGGAACCCGCTCGGCAGCGCGGCAACGACCGCCGCCATTGCCGGTTCCGCCCGGGCCGCCAGGTCTTCGAACATTGCCTTGATCGCCGGCCTGCCGACGCCGGCAAATTCGGCCGTCTGGATGAAATGGCGCGGCATGACGTCATGAATGGCGTAATGCCGGTTGCGGCCGACCGACATGGCCAGCCGTCACCTCGCGGCGCAACACGCCGACGAGGCGGCTGTTGAGGCAGCCGGTACATGGCTCAGTCATCTCTCCGTCAAAACAGATCCTCTATCTCGGTGGTGCTGCCCTTGCTGCGCGGACGGACGACGAGTTCGAGCCCAAGGGCCGAGAGCACGGCCATCAGCGTGCGGAGCTGCATGGCTGGCGCGCCCGCTTCGAGGCGGGACACCGTGCCCTGGCGCATTTGGATGCGCTCACCGAGCGTTGCCTGCGTGAGGCCGGCTTGTTTGCGGGCGCGGCGCAGGATTGCGCCAAGCAGTTTTTCGTTGCGGGCGATCTGATCTGTCATGTCGAGTTCTTTGCAGAGATTACACGCTATCGCGTATATTTCTTCAATATGCGGATAAGCGTATGAAAGTCAAATATACGGGAGTGCGTATATGGTAGTACTATGCGCGACTGCGTATGATAACCGTCAATTGTGCGCGACGTTCGGGGCGAACGCGGGCAGCAGACGATACGCTAGCCTCGCCTAACGTAAGGAAGGCCGCGAAGGGAAAGTAGAAGCGAGCGGGGTGGCACTAAACGCCTCGATCGGGCCAAGCGCGAATTCGCTGTTTCCGGGACCCCCCAATTGACAGCGGACACTGAATCCCGTGCGGCTAGCGCCTCGAATTAGTCCTAAGCGCACTCCCTCGTTGCTGCGCCGGATTTTGAAAGCTCAGCGACATTGGACTATTGTTGAATCTTCGCAAACCTTTTGCTGCGAGATGCAATTAGCGCTTGCCGGAGACAATCATGTTGAGAGCTACAGAAGAAGAGATCGAGGAAATCCGGGAATACTTTGAATGGCAGGCGCCTGACCTCGAAGTGACGTTCATGCAGAAGGTCTACTCGGAGGCCGTCCTGAACACCCGCCACGACGTATGGGACATCCACACCAACAAGAATCGCTGGTGGGTCATCACAGGCGGCACAAACCTCTATTCTCAGGAGCAGTTCCCAAACATGGACCTTGCTCTGACCTTCCATATAGGCCTAATCCTCCGCATCCCACGTACCGAAGAACAACAGCAAGGCGATCTACACATCCTGCCTTTTCGTTCCGTTTTCGAGAAGTTAGAAGAAGTCGACATCGCCGTGTCACAGGCCCACAACCTCGCGGACTATCAAGCCGTCGGCGTCCGCTGCCGCGAAACGCTACTCGAACTGATCGGCGTTGCGCAAGACGCGGCAATGTGGACCGACACACCGCCACAGCGTGCGAACTTCCGCGCGTGGACGGAGATCATCTGCAACGATCTTCTGCAGGGTGACACCAACAAAGAGCGTCGCGGGGTCCTAAAGGGGGCGCTTGACTCCACATGGATGTTTTCCAACTGGCTGACACATACAAAGTCAGCCAGCTGGATTGATGCGGACCTAGCCCACTCGTTGATTCAGCACGCCATTGGCATGGCGACCTCATTAATCCTTCGCGAACTGCGTGGTGTACCTGTGGAATGCCCAAAATGCGGTTCGCCGCATCTGGAGCCGGAACAGGGCGAAAACACCGGGGCACCCGGCGTACTCTGGGAACGACCGCGCTGCGCCGACTGTGGATGGGCCGGCAGGCCCGTCCCAATCCTCGACCTCAAGAATGGACGGCCCATCATCACTCGCGAAGGCGAAGAAACCGACGAATGCAGCATCATGACAGTTCCGCTGCGCACGATCGTCAAACCCGGTGATCTGCCGATCGAGCCGTTGAGGAAAGCGGAAGTTGGCCCGCCAGAGCCAGTCGTGTATTTCGCCTACGGCTCTAACATGTCCACGGCCCGCCTCCGCAAGCGAATGCCGAGCTGCAAGCCGCTCTGCATCGCCACGCTGCCGGGCTTCGAGCTTCGCTTCCACAAGCGCAGCACGGACAAGTCCGGGAAGTGCAACGCGTTCGCCAGCGGGAATAACAATAGCGTGATCGGAGTCCTGTTCAGTTTCGATCCTGCCGAGCGTGCCAAGCTAGATGATGCTGAGGGCGTTGGCAGCGGCTACGAGCACGCGATGGTCACGGTCATCAACGATAAAGGTCGCAGGCGGAAGGTTCTTACCTATCTCGCTACGCCCGATCATATCGACGATAGCCTCAAACCCTACGGCTGGTACAAAGACTTTGTCCTTGCGGGTGGCCGGGAACACGGCCTGCCGCCGGAGTACATTGCCGAATACATCGAGTCGGTTGAGGCGATCGAAGATCCCGACAAGGCACGGGACAGGAAGCAGAGGGCCGTGCTCGGAAGTCCCGGCCGGTGAGATTGCGGACTCGATAAAATTTGCCGGTCCAAAACGCGGATCAATATCCGGACTTGGTGCAACGCGGCCTACGCGATACCGCTCGGATATTCGCTTCGCCCGAGGGCGATAGGCCTTGATAGGAAAATATCCCTTGACACCGTGACGGTGGTCTGATACTTTTTCCCCATCGTCGGAAGTGTGTCCCTCAAGCTCTCTCGGAGCGGACGCCCCGGCGTTTTTGTTTTTCCGACATCGCTGGGGGACTGGATGGGCCGCGGGATCAGCGAGGCGCAGTGGCTTGCCGCGCGCGAGCTCTCGGAGGGCCAGCCGCCGACCAGGGTGCGGGTGGCGGCTGTGCTGGGCGTCGACGATTCCCACGTCTATTCCCGGTCTTCCGCCGAAGGCTGGAAGACGATCGACCATCGCAACCAGGAGGCCCGTGGCCTCTTTCGCGAGGTCCAGACGATTGCCGCCGCCCTGTCGGGGCGCGAGCCGCCGGAGGAGACGATGGCGGACCTACCGCCGCCAGACGCCAGCGGGACGGAGGCGGACGGATCGGATGGATCGCCGCCTGCCACGGGCGCGCCGGCGGAGCTGGCGGCGAGGCGGGCGACGGCGCCGAAGGCTGCGATGGGCTCGGACGGCGCGCAGGGTGCGGCGCGCGACACTGGCGGCGCCCTTGCCGTGCCCGAATGGGACAAGCTCGATCCGGTCGAACTTCTGGCCAATGCCAGCGGCTTCGTCGCGCGGCAGGTCGGCCGGCTGATCGCCAATGCCGACCGGCGCGGCGGGCGGCTGGACAAGGCGCAGGTCGACGGGCTGGCGGCGCTCGGCAAGATGATGGATCGCTGGGACCTGCTGGCGGCCGAGCGCGCGAAGGCCAACAAGAAGAACAAGAATGAAAACCTCCGCGAGATTCTCGGCAAGATCGACGACAAGATCATCGAGCTGGCTGAGGAAGAAGCTCGAAGGCTTCTCGGATGCGAACGTCGGCGCCGACTGGGCCGCCGACATCGCGGCCGAGTGGATCTCGCGGACGAGGCACCCGCAATATCCGCTGTGGCGGAAGTATCCGGACCCGCCTGAGACCTGGCTCGTCGTCGGCGGGCGCGGCGCGGGCAAGACGCTGCTCGGCGCCGAATGGGTCAACGGGCTGGCGCGCGGCTTTTCGCCTTTTTCGCCGGGGCCGACCTACGGCAACATCGCGCTGGTGGGCGAGAGCATCGCCGACGTGCGCGAGGTGATGATCGAAGGGCCGTCGGGGATCAGGACGATCGCGCGCGAGACGCGGCCGCGCTTCGAGGCGAGCCGGCGCCGGCTGGTGTGGGACGAGACGGGCGCGGTGGCGCAGATGTTCTCGTCCGAAGATCCCGAAAGCTTGCGCGGACCGCAATTCGACGCGGCCTGGTGCGACGAGTTCGCCAAGTGGAAGAACCTGCAGGCGACCTGGGACATGCTACAGTTCGGGATGCGGCTCGGGGAGCCGCTGCAGCTGGTCACCACGACGCCGAGGCCGGTGAAGCTGCTGAAGCAGCTCATGGCGCATGAGCGGGTGCATGTGACGCGGATGCGGACGGCCGACAACGCCCAAAACCTCGCGGCCGGCTTCCTGGCGGCGGTGAAGGAGCGCTACGGCGGCACCCGGCTTGGCCGGCAGGAGCTCGACGGCGAGCTGATCGAGGATCGCGACGACGCGCTGTGGAGCCGGGCGAAGATCGAGGCGGAGATCGCTCCGGCGGGCGAACTGAGGCGCATCGTCGTGGCGGTCGACCCGCCGGCCTCGGCGCGCAGGAGCTCCGACGCCTGCGGCATCGTCGCGGTCGGGCTTGAGGCGGACGGGCGCGCGGTGGTGCTGGCGGACGCGAGCGCTGCCGGCCTGTCGCCGGTTGCCTGGGCGGGCAGGGCGGTGGCGCTCTACCATCGCCTCGGCGCCGACTGCATCGTCGCCGAGACCAACCAGGGCGGCGACATGGTGGCCGCGGTGATCGCGCAGGTGGATGCCGCCGTGCCGGTGAAGCCGGTGCGCGCCAGCCGCGGCAAATGGCTGCGCGCCGAGCCGGTGGCGGCACTCTATGCGCAAGGGCGGGTGCGGCATGCGGAGAGCTTCGCGGCGCTGGAGGACGAGATGTGCGACTTCGGCCCGGACGGCCTCGCCAACGGCCGCTCGCCCGACCGGGTCGACGCGCTGGTGTGGGCGGTGGCCGAGCTGATGCTGCGGCGGCAGGCGGAGCCGCGGGTGAGGGGGATGTAGGGGAGTAGAGGAGTAGGGCAGTAGGCAGTAGGCAGTCAGTATGTGTGGACATTGCCCATACATGGGTGTATTTACATTGCCTATCTGAAGCCCTATTTCATCGGCACGGAAGACGTCCCGTCGTTGCCCGCATCCAGGCGGGCGGAGTGCGAAACCATGTCCGCGTTGAAGAAGTCCAAGACCGTCAATCTGCGCATCGATCCGGAAGCGCATGAGCTGATTTCGCGCGCGGCGGAAATCTGCGGCAAGTCGATCACCGCCTTCATGACCGAGGCGTCGGTCTATTCGGCGCAGGAGGAATTGCTCGACCAGCGCTTCATCGGCGTATCGGCGGAGGTCTTCGCCGAGGTCAGCGACAGGCTGGCGGCGCCCGGCGTGGCGCGCGACCGGCTGGTTCGGCTGTTCGAGAGCCGCGTCGACTGGGTCGACTGAGCCGTGGGCTTCCGCAAGCCGACGCCGCTGACGGAAAAGCACAGTGTCGAAGGTTTCGAGTCCGGCAAACCGGCGCTTGATACCTGGCTGCGCGACATGGCGCTGTACAACCAGGTGCAGGGCTATACGCGAACCTTCGTGATCGCCGACGAGGACTACAAGGTCGCCGGATATCATGCGGTGTGCGCGGGCATGATCCACCGCAACGACGTGTCGCGGCCGGTGAGGGGGCATCCCGCGCCTTCGGAACTGCCGGTAGCGGTGCTTGCGCGGCTGGCCGTGTCGATGGAACACCAAGGCAAGGGGCTCGGGCCGGCCCTGCTGAAGAACGCACTGCTGAGCATCGTTTCGGCGTCGCAAGTGGTCGCGTTCCGCGGTGTGGTCGTTCATGCGATCGATGACGACGCGGTGAAGTTCTACAAGAAGTTCCATTTCCAGGAGACGAAGGGCATGGAGCGCCGGTTGATCCTGCCCTGCAACGACATCGTCGCCTCGCTTGCCGCCGTGAAGCGGTAGCCGATCCCAACAATCCAAAGGAGGAGCCTCGATGGCTTGGACCTGGCCGTTTGCCGGGCGCGGACGCGTGCGCCCTGAGGAGAGGCGCGAGAAGAAGGCGGCGACCGGCTTCGTGGCGCTGCACATGCAGGGCGAGGCGGCGTGGACCAGGCGCGACTATGCGGGGCTGGCGCGGCAGGGCTATATGCTGAACCCGGTCGCGCATCGCTGCGTGCGGCTGGTGGCGGAGGCGTCGGCGAGCGCGCCTTTGGTGCTCTACCAGGGCGGGCGGGAGCTCGAACGGCATCCGGCGCTGGAGCTGCTGGCGAAGCCGAACCCGCGCCAGACGGGTGCCGCCTTCATGGAAGCGCTGGCGGGCCATCTGCTGATCGCCGGTAATGCCTATGTCGAGATGGTCGAGGCCGGCGAGGCCGCGCGCGAACTGCATCTGCTCAGGCCCGACCGGGTGAGCGTGGTGGAGGATGCCGACGGCTGGCCGGCGGCGCTCGACTATCGCACGGGCAAGGCGCGGCGGCGGATCGCGCTCGGCGACGAGGCGGGCGCGCTGCACCTGACGCTGTTCCATCCGCTCGACGACCATTACGGCTTCGCGCCGCTGGAGGCGGCGCTGATGGCGCTCGACACGCACAATGCGGCGGGGCGCTGGAACAAGGCGCTGCTCGACAATTCGGCGCGGCCGTCGGGCGCGCTGGTCTATGCGCCGAAGGAGGGCGGCAACCTGAGCGACGAGCAGTTCGACCGGCTCAAGCTGCAGCTGGAGGACGGCTATTCCGGCGCCACTCACGCCGGCCGGCCGATGCTGCTCGAAGGCGGGCTCGACTGGAAGGCGATGGGCCTGACGCCGAAGGACATGGACTTCATCGAGGCGAAGAACGCCGCGAGCCGCGACATCGCGCTCGCCTTCGGCGTGCCGCCGATGCTGCTCGGCATTCCGGGCGACAATACCTATGCCAACTACCAGGAGGCGAACCGCGCCTTCTATCGCCTGACCGTACTGCCGATGCTGGGAAAGGTCGCAGCTGCGCTGTCGGCCTTCCTGTCGGCGCGCTTCGGCGAGGAGCTGCGCATCTGGTACGATCCGGACGGGATCGAGGGCCTGTCGCTCGAGCGCGAGGCGCTGTGGCGAAGGCTGCAGGCGGCGGACTTCATCACGGATGACGAGAAGCGCGAGGCGGTGGGGTACGGGAAGCCGTGAGTGGCGAATGGCGAATGGCGAATGGGGGAGACGCCCACCATTTTCCATCGCCTGCTGTCTATCCCCACTCGCCATTCGCCACTCGCCATTCGCCCCTTAGGGACAATCCGACATGACAGACCTCTCTCACGCCGCCTGGCTCTGGGCGGCGAAGGGCCTCGGCGCGGTCGCGGGCTCGGCGATCTCGATCGCCTATCTTTTGCCGCGCGGTCGTCGCGAGGCGGCGATCCGCTTTGCCGTCGGCGTGGTCGCCGGCCTCGTCTTTGGCGGCGCGGCGGGTATCAAGATCGCGGCGGAGCTCGAGATCTCTGACCGGTTGGGACCTGTCGAAACCATGCTCATGGGCTCGACCGCGGCGAGCCTGTGCGCCTGGTGGGCGGTGGGCTTCGTCTCGCGAACGCTTTCGAAAAGGCCGGCGGACACGCCGAAGCGCTGACCTCGATCGAGGCTTAGGCCGCGCCATGCGCGCCGACCAGGCGTCCGGCGCACGACAATCACAAGGAGAGTGAGATGAGAGTGGAGCCGGTGCGCCGGCCCGTGGAGCGCAAGTTCGCGGGCGTGGCGCTGGAGGATGTCGAGGCCGACGGCGCGTTCTCGGGTTACGCCAGCCTGTTCGGCAAGGTGGACCTGTCGCGCGACGCGGTCGAGCCCGGCGCCTTCCGCAGGACGCTGAGGCGGCGCGGGCCCGAGAGCGTGCGCATGCTGTTCCAGCACGACCCGAACCAGCCGATCGGCCGCTGGACGGAAATCCGCGAGGATGCGCGCGGACTGTTCGTGCGCGGCCGGCTGACGCCCGGCGTGGCGCGCTCGCGCGAGGTGCTGGCCCTGATGCGCGCCGGCGCGCTGGACGGGCTGTCGATCGGCTTCCGCACGGTGCGCGCCACGAAGGACGCGGGCACCAACGTCAGGCGCATCCTCGAAGCGGATTTGTGGGAAATCTCGGTCGTGACCTTTCCAATGCTGCCGGAGGCGCGGATCGACCGGGTGAAGGCAACGGGTCCGGCGGGCGTGACGCGCCTGCGCCTGGACATCGCGCGCCTGCTGCGGGGCGAAACCGCGGCGATGAAAGAGGCAAGGCTGGCGGAGCGGTTCCGCCGGGCCGCGCAGACACTCCAGGACGAAGAGGACAGGATCGCATGACCAACGACACGATTGCTCCCGAAACGAAGGGCGCCGACATTTCGGACGCCTTCGGCGAGTTCATGAGCGCCTTCGAGGCGTTTCGCGACGCCAATGACGAGCGCATCGCGCAGATCGAGAGCCGCTTCGGCGAGGACGCGGTGACCGCCGAGAAGGTGGATCGCATCAGCCGCGCGATGGACGAGCAGAAGCGGGCGATGGACCAGCTGCTTCTGAAGAAGGCGCGCCCCGCGCTCGGCCGCGAGGCGGGCGCGCGGATCGCAAGCGAGCACAAGGAGGCCTTCGAAGCCTATGTGCGGCGCGGCGACGAGCGTGCGCTCCAGGCGGTGGACATGAAGGCGATGTCCTACGGCTCCGGTCCCGACGGCGGCTATCTGGTGCCCGAAGAGACGGAGACCGAAATCGGCAAGCGGCTGGCGAACCTGTCGCCGATCCGCTCCATCGCCTCGGTGCGGCAGGTGTCGACGGCCGTGCTGAAGAAGCCCTTCTCGGTCGCCGGCCCGGCCTCCGGCTGGGTGGCGGAGACGGCGGCCCGCCCGCAGACCAATGCGTCGACGCTGAGCGAACTGTCGTTTCCGGCGATGGAGATCTACGCCATGCCGGCGGCGACCGCCTCGCTGCTCGAGGACAGCGCGGTCGATCTCGACCAGTGGATCGCGAGCGAAGTCGAAGCGGCCTTTGCCGAGCAGGAGGGCACTGCCTTCGTCACCGGCGACGGGACCAACAAGCCGAAGGGCTTCCTGGCTTACACGACCGTCGCCGACGGCTCGTGGTCGTGGGGGAATCTCGGCTACATCGCCACCGGCGTCGACGGCGCGCTGCCTGTGTCCAACCCCTCCGACAAGCTGATCGATCTGATCTATTCGCTCCGAGCGGGCTACCGGCAGAACGCCTCGTTCGTCATGAACCGGAAGATCCAGGCCTCGATCCGCAAGTTGAAGGACGCCGACGGCAACTATCTGTGGCAGCCGCCGGCGGGACCCGGCGCACGCGCCATGCTGATGGGCTTCCCGCTGGTCGAGGCCGAGGACATGCCGGACGCGGCGACGGACTCGTTGTCGATCGCCTTCGGCGACTTCGGCCGCGGTTATCTGGTGGTCGACCGCACCGGCGTGCGCGTGCTGCGCGACCCGTATTCCGCCAAGCCCTACGTGCTGTTCTACACCACCAAGCGCGTCGGCGGCGGGGTGCAGGACTTCAACGCGATCAAGCTACTCAGATACGGGGTGAGCTAACGCAGTAGGCAATCGCGAAGCACCCCCTCACCGGCCCTTCGGGCCACCTCTCCCCCTGCCCGGGGGAGAGGAGTCGGCTACCGCAGACGCTGCATCTCCTCGCCCCCGCGTGCGGGGGAGAGGTGGCGCGGGCGAAGCCCGCGACGGTGAGGGGGCATTCCTTGTTCCTCTCCAACCCGGAGCCATCATGACACTCTATCGAACCGTGGATCCGGCGGGCGAGCCGGTGACGCTTGCCGATGCGAAGGCGCAGCTGCGCATCGCGCATGACTCGGAGGACGCGCTGATTTCCGGGCTGATCAAGGCGGCGCGGGCGGAGGTGGAGGCGCAGACTGGCATGGCGCTGATCGACCAGTCCTGGCGGCTGGCGATGGATTGCTGGCCGCATGACGGGCTGGTGCGGCTGCGCCGGCACCCGGTGAAGGAGATCCTGTCCGTCACGGTCTATGGCGAGGAGGGCGAAGCGGCGGTGCTGGACTCTGCGAGCTACCAAGCTGATCTCGTCACGCGGCCGGCGCGGCTGCACTTCACGTCGCCGCCTGCGCCGGAGCGCCGGCTGAACGGCATCGAGGTCGATTTCACCGCCGGCTTCGGCGAGGCGGGTACCGACGTGCCGGACCTGCTGAAGCGGGCGGTGCTGATGCTGGTCGCGCACTGGTACGAATTCCGTGCGACCTATGGTGCGCAGGACCAGCCGGTGTCGATCCCGCCAGGGTTCGACCGGCTGATCGCCGGCTACCGGACGGGGCGGCTGTGATGCGGATCGATCCGGGCGAGATGCGCACCGAACTGGTGCTGGAACAGGCGACGCCGACGCCCGACGGCGCCGGCGGCTTCACCGAGACCTGGAGCGAGATCGCGACCGTGTTCGCGCGGCTGCAGCCCATAGTCGCGCGGGAGCGATTCGGCGCGGACCAGACGCTGGAAGAGGTGACGCATCGCGTGACGATCCGCCATCGGCCGGACGTCGCGAGCGGCATGCGCTTCGTGCTGGGGGATCGGGTTCTGCCGATCCTGACCGTGCATGACCCGGACGAGACGGGGCGCTACCTGATCTGCCGGACGCGGGAGCAGGGCCGATGAACATCACCTTGCGGATGACCGCCGAGGGCCTGATCCGCGCGTTGCGCGGCCGTGTCCATGGACTGGCGGAGGACGCCGAGGCAAGGTACGGTCGAAGCGTCGCCCGTCCTGCTCCGCGCAAGGCACCGCGCGCTATTGCTCGCAGGCGGACCGAGGGGAGGGATCGCGATGACGTCGCCGGCCGTTGACCTGCAGAGGGCGATCCACTCGCTTTTGACGGCGGACGCCGGGCTTGTCGCCAAGCTCGGCGGGCAGAAGGTGTTCGACGCAACGCCGCCCAACGCCGCCTTTCCCTATGTGAGCTTCGGCCGCACCTCGATCTACGACTGGAGCACCGGAACCGAGAGCGGCACGGAACAGCTGTTCACGGTGCATGTCTGGTCGAAGGCGAAGGGCAAGACCGAGACGCTGGAGATCATGGAGACGATCCGCCAGCTGATTGATGCCGCGCCGAAGGAGCTGGACGGCCATACGCTGGTCAACATGACGCTCGAATTCGCCGAGGCCCGCTATGACGAGGACCTGTCGGTGCATCACGGCCTCTTGCGCTTCCGCGCAGTGACGGAGCCGGTGGGGTAGCTTTCAGTCCGCGCTGGACGAGGAGGGCGGCGCGCGCGGCTTGGGCGCGCGTCCCCCTCATCCGGCCGCTGCGCGGCCCCCTTCTCCCCGAGGGGGAGAAGGGGGACCGGTTCCGCCGTCGTGCTTTTCTTCCGAGGCAAGAGAACGGTGCAGGCACAAATTCCCTCTTCTCCCCTCGGGGAGAAGGTGGCCGCGTAGCGGCCGGATGAGGGGGGCTCGATAGGCGCCGAAAGCCGCACCCCCCAAATTATTCCATATCGAAGAGGAGACCTTCATGGTCGCACAGAAGGGTAAGGACCTGCTGCTCAAGCTCGACCAGAGCGGGGCCGGCAGTTTCGTCACGGTGGCCGGGCTGCGGACCAGGCGGCTCGCCTTCAACAGCGAGACGGTGGACGTGACGGATTCGGAGAGCGCGGGACGCTGGCGCGAGCTGCTGGGGGGTTCGGGCGTGCAGCGCGCGGCGCTGTCCGGCTCGGGCATCTTCAAGGACCAGACATCGGACGCGGCGATCCGCAGCGCGTTCTTTGCCGGCGCGATCCGCGACTGGCAGGCCGTGGTGCCCGACTTCGGCACAGTGGAAGGGCCGTTCCAGATCACCTCGCTCGAATATACCGGCGCGCATGACGGCGAGGTGACCTTCGAGATCGCGCTCGAATCGGCGGGTCTCGTCGGCTTCGAGGCGTTGGCATGAGCGCGAACCGGCATCGCGGCGAGATTTCCGCCAGCTTCGACGGCAAGCCCTTCAGGCTGTGCCTGACGCTTGGCGCGCTGGCCGAGCTGGAGGACGCGTTCGCGGCCGAAGATCTCGGCGCGCTGGTGGCCCGCTTTGGCAGCGGCAGGATTTCGGCGTCCGACATCGTCCGCATCATCGCCGCGGGGCTGCGCGGCGCGGGCAATTCGGTGAGCGACGACGAGGTGAAGGCGATGCGCTGCGACGACGGCGCGGCGGGATTCGCGCGCGTCGTCGCCGAGCTTCTGACCGCGACGTTCGGCGCGGCCAAGGAGGGTCCGCGCCAGGACCCTTGAATGCCGCAGCCGGCACGCCGGCCTTTCCCTGGGACCAGGCAATGAGGCTGGGTCTCGGCCTGCTGCGGCTTTCCCCGCAGGTTTTCTGGGCGATGACGCCGCGCGAACTGGATCTTGCCGCCCGCGCGATCGTCCCGGTGCAACCGCAACCGCCGGCAAGGCCGGCGCTCGACGCGCTGATGCGGCAGTTTCCCGATCAGGAAGGACGATAGGATGGACGAAGACGTGACCGTCACGGTGCGGGCGGACACCGCGCCGTTTGCCGCCGCGCTGGCCGAGCTCGACGAACTGGCCGGCGCGTTCGGCGCGCAGCTGACCGGCGCGCTGAAGGCTGCCGTGATCGGCGGCAAGGAGCTGGACGACATATTGCGCCGCGTCGCGCTGAACCTCGCCGGCATGGCGCTGAACCAGGGGCTGGCGCCGCTGCAATCGCTGTTCGGCTCGTTCTTCTCGGGGATCCTGGGCGGCATCCTGCCCTTCGAGAAGGGCGGCGTGCCCGGCCGGGTGACGCCGTTCGCGGCGGGCGGCGTGGTCGCCGCGCCGACCTATTTCGGCATGCCGGGAGGACTCGGCCTGATGGGCGAGGCGGGCGCCGAGGCGATCCTGCCGCTCTCGCGCGGCGCCGACGGGCGCCTCGGCGTCGCGGCGGGCGGGCAGGGCGCTGCGCCGACGATCGTGTTCAACGTGACGACGCCGGACGCCGCCTCATTCCGCAAGTCGGAGGCGCAGGTGGCCGGGATGCTCGCGCGGGTGGCGTCGCGGGGGTCGAGGACGCTTTGAGGGGAGTAGGGGAGTAGGGCAGTAGGGCTTTCGAGCCCGCAATTCGGACCGTCGCGTGGATCCCTTGCCTACTCCCCCACTGCCTTACTCCCCTACTCCCCTACTCACCTATCCCTCCCAACGGGATCAACCGATATGACCGAATTGTCCACCTTCCACGACGTCCTGTTCCCCATCGCCATCTCCTTCGGCGCGACGGGCGGGCCGGAGCGGCGCAACGAGATCGTCGAGCTGATGTCGGGCCGCGAGACGCGCAACGCGCGGTTCTCGCAGTCGCGCCGGCGCTACGATGCCGGAACCGGTCTGCGCTCGGTCGACGATCTCTACGACGTGCTGGCCTTCTTCGAGGCGCGGCGCGGCTCGCTGCACGCGTTCCGGTTTGCCGACCCGTTCGACAGGACGTCCAGTCGGCCGGAAGCGCAGCCTTCGCCGCTCGACCAGCCGCTCGGCTCGGGCGATGGCGCGACGGCGACGTTCCAACTCGCCAAGACCTACGGCGAGGGCGAGGACGCCCATGTCCGGCCGGTGACGAAGCCGGTGGCGAGCAGCGTCAAGATCGCGGTGGACGGGGCAGAGGCGGCGGAGGGCGAGGCCTTCACGGTCGACGCCGCGACGGGGATCGTGACCTTCCTTGAAGGCCATGTTCCGGCGCTCGGCGCCGTGCTGACGGCGGGCTTCGCGTTCCACGTGCCGGTGCGTTTCGACACAGAGCGGATCGAGGCGAGCCTGGCGAGCTTTCGCGCCGGTGCGGTGCCGACCATCCCGCTGGTCGAGGTGATCGCATGAGCGGGTTCTCCGAGGACTTTGTCGCGCATCTAGTGCGGGACGTCACGACGCTCTGCCATTGCTGGACGGTGGCGCGGGCGGACGGGATCGTGTTCGGCTTCACCGACCATGACCGGGCACTTGTGGTCGACGGCGTCGCCTGCGAGCCGCAGACGGGCATGACCGCGACCGAGGCGCGCGACGCGATCGGCCTGGCGGGCGACGCGACGGACATCGAGGGCGCGCTGGCGTCGGACAGGATCAGCGAGGCGGACATCGCCGCCGGCCGCTATGACGGCGCTGTGGTGACGACCTATCTGGTCAATTGGCGCGCGCCCGAACAGCACGCCGTGCTGCGCAGCGCGACCGTGGGCAAGATCACGCGCGCGGATGGCGCCTTCCGCGTCGAGCTGAACGGGCCGGCGGCGGCGCTGGAGCGCCGCGTCGGGCGGCACTATCGCCGCGCCTGCGACGCCACGCTCGGCGACACGCGCTGCGGCTTCGACCTGGAACAGGCGGGATTTCATGGCGCCGGCACGGTGACCGAGCGGCGCGGCGGGGAGCTCGAGGTGGCGGGGCTGGGGGCTTTCGCGAGCGGCTGGTTCGCCCTGGGCGAGCTGACCTGGAGCGACGGAGCGTTCACAGGCCGCAAGGCGCGGATCGCGGCGCACCGAAAGGACAGCGCGCGCGTGCTGCTGACGCTCGAGGAAGGCGCGGACGGGATCGAGGCGGGCAACGCCTTCACCATCGTCGCCGGCTGCGACAAGCGCTTCGAAACCTGTCGAACGAAGTTCGCCAACCGACTCAATTTCCGCGGATTTCCGCACATGCCGGGCAACGACGCGGCCTATGCCTATGTGACGGACGGCATCGAGTTCGACGGCGGAGCGCTGGTGCCATGACGGCGGGGGCAAGGATCGTCGCCGAGGCGAGCACCTGGCTCGGCACGCCCTATCGCCACCAGGGATCGCGCAAGGGAGTCGGTTGCGACTGCCTGGGCCTCGTGCGGGGGGTATGGCGCGAGGTCTATGGCGCGGACGCGGAGACGCCCGGACCCTATGCCGCCGATTGGGCCGAGACGGGCGAGGGCGACCCGCTGATGGCGGCGGCTCGGCGGCACTGCAGCGAGAAGGCCGGACTGACGATGGAGGCGGGCGACCTGCTGCTCTTCCGCATCCGGCCGCGCCTACCGGCCAGGCATTGCGGTATCGCGCTGACGTCCGGCCGGTTTCTCCATGCCTATCAGGGACATGCGGTGGTTTCCTCGCCGCTCGATCCGCACTGGCGCCGCAGACTCTGCGGCGTGTTCTCCTTCCCCGAACGCCGAGGCTGACATGGCGACGTTGATCCTGCAGGCCGCCGGGGCGTTCCTCGGCGGCTTTCTAGGCACGACCGGTGCGGCGGTGCTGGGGGCCGCCGGATCGATGGCCGGCTACCTGATCGACCGGGCGCTGATCAACTCGACACTGCACCGGCAGGGGCCGCGGCTGGAGGCGATGCGGCCCTTCACCGGCGAGGAAGGCGCGGCGATGGCGCGCGTCTGGGGTGCGGCGCGGGTGAGCGGCACTCTGATCTGGGCGACGCGCTTCGAGGAGGCGAGCCACACCGAGCGCGAGGGCTTCAAGGGCGGCGCGCGGACGACGACCTTCAGCTATTTCGCCAACGCCGCCTTCGGCCTGTGCGAGGGCGAGATCGCCGGCATCCGCCGGGTCTGGGCCGACGGGCGCGAGGTGGATCTGAGCGAGGTCGAGATCCGGATTTTCCGCGGCGGCGAACTGCAGGTGCCCGACACGCTGATCGAGGCGAAGCAGGGCGAGGGCAAGGCGCCCGCCTATCGCGGCACCGCCTATGCTGTGCTGGAGCGCTTTCCGATCGGGGACTACGGCAACCGCATTCCGCAATTGCAGTTCGAGGTGCTGCGACCGATCGGCGGCTTCGGCGAGAAACTGAAGGCGGTGGCGCTGATCCCGGGCGCGACGATGCACGGGCTGGCGACCGAGCGTGTCAGCAAGACGATCCGGCGCGGCGAGACCGAAACCGTGAACCGGCACGTGCTGTTCGGCGAGACCGACCTCGACGCCTCGCTGGACGAACTGGCGATGTTCTGCCCGAACCTGAAACATGTCGCGCTGGTGGTGACCTGGTTCGGCGACGATCTGCGCGCGGGCGAGTGCGCGATCTATCCCGCCGTCACCGCCGCGGAGACCGCGTTTGCCGCACCGGCCTGGAGCGTGAACGACGTGACGGCGGGGGCGGCGCGCATCGTGTCGCAACATGGCGGCGGGGCGGCCTATGGCGGCACGCCGTCGGACCGCTCGGTGCTGCAGGCGATCGCGGCGATCAAGGCGCGCGGCTGGGGAGTCACGCTCTATCCCTTCGTGATGATGGACGTGCCGGCCGGCAACGGCCTGCCCGACCCGCATGGCGGGGCGGAACAGGCGGCGTACCCGTGGCGCGGGCGGATATCGTGCTATCCGGGGCCGGGACAGCCGGGGAGCGCCGATGTGACGGCCGCGGCCCGCGCACAGGTCGAGGCGTTCTGCGGGGCAGCGGAGGCGGGCGACTTCGCGACCGCCGCCGACACGGTGAGCTTCACCGGCGATCCCGGCGACTGGGGCTACCGGCGCTTGGTGCTGCACTATGCGCATCTGGCGGAAGTGGCGGGCGGGGTCGACGCCTTCCTGATCGGCTCGGAACTGCGTGGGCTGACCACGCTGCGCGACGGGGCGAATGCCTTTCCCTTTGTCGAGCAGCTGGTGGATCTCGCGTCGGAGGTTCGCTCCGTGCTGCGGCCGGCGACCAAGATCACCTACGGCGCCGACTGGAGCGAGTATTTCGGCCATCATCCGGCGGGCGGCGACGTGTTCTTCCACCTCGATCCGCTCTGGGCGAGCGACGATATCGACGCTGTCGGCATCGACAATTACATGCCGCTGTCGGACTGGCGGGACGAGGATTTTGCCGGCGGCAATCCTGACGGATTCGCCTCGCCGTACGACCGCGACGGCCTGAAGCGCGGGATCGCTTCGGGCGAGGGGTTCGACTGGTTCTATGCCGACGCAGAGGCGCGGCGAAGCAGGACCCGCACCCCGATCAGCGACGGTCTGGCCGGGAAACACTGGGTATTCCGCTACAAGGACCTGAAGGCCTGGTGGGCGAACGAGCACTACGACCGGCTCGGCGGCGGGGAGAGTGCGACGCCGACGGCCTGGGTGCCGCAATCGAAGCCGCTCTGGCTGACCGAGCTCGGCTGCGCGGCGGTCGACAAGGGACCGAACCAGCCGAACGTCTTTCCCGACCCGAAATCGTCGGAGAACGCAATGCCCTATTTCTCCAATGGCGGTCGGTCCGACCTCGCGCAGCGGCGCTTCCTCGACGCGCATCTGGCGCACTGGACGCCGGGCGGCGAGGAGTTTGTCGACACGGACAACCCTTTGTCGGGGTTGTACGGCGGCCGGATGCTCGACCCGGAGCGGATTTACGCCTGGGCCTGGGACGCACGGCCGTTTCCGGCCTTTCCACTTGAGCGCGACGAGTGGCGCGACGGCGAGAACTGGCTTGCCGGCCACTGGCTGAACGGCAGGCTGGGATCGGTCGAGATCTCCGACTTGATCGAGGCGATCTGCGCCGCCTGCGGGCTGGAGGCGGAGGCGCGAGGAGCCGACGGCATGGTGGCGGGCTATGTGCTGGCTCAGCCGGCGACGGGGCGCGATGCGCTGTCGCCGCTCGTCGAACTGTTCGATCTCGCCTTCGACGCCTCCGGCACGACGCCGCGTTTCTTGACGATCGGGGCATCGGCCGGTGCCGCGCTCGCCATCTACGATCCGGTTTCGGGAGAGGAAGGGCGACCGGCGATCGAACTGGTGCGCCCGCCGGACCTCGATCTGCCGACCGAGGCGCTGCTGGGCTTCGGCGACCCGCTGGACGACTACCAGTCGGGCGCGGCGCGGGCGGCGCGCGGAAGTGGGGAAGGGAGCGGCCAAAACGTCGCCAGCCTCGACCTGTCCGGCGCGATGGAGGCGGGACAGGCGGAGGCGCTGGCCGCCGACTGGCTGCGCCGGGCCTGGACGGGACGCGAGACGGCGCGCTTCGCCGTGCCGGCCAGGCTGCGGACGCCGGGGCCGGGAAGCCTCGTCTCGCTGCCGGGGCGGACGGACGGCGAGTTCGTGGTAAGTGCGATCGAGGAAGGGCTGACGCGGCAAATCGAGGCGCGGCGCATCCAGCGCCTACCGCCGGCGCCCGACCGGGCGCGACTGCCGCCGAGGCGCGCGCGAGGTGCAGCCCAGCCGGGCACGCCGCTCGCGCTGTTCCTCGACCTGCCGCTAGCCGGCGGCGAGGCGGAGCATCAGCGTTTCAAGGTCGCGGCCTATGCCAAACCC
Organism: Mesorhizobium sp.; assembly: GCA_041913465.1. Taxonomy (GTDB): domain Bacteria; phylum Pseudomonadota; class Alphaproteobacteria; order Rhizobiales; family Rhizobiaceae; genus Mesorhizobium_A. Next base: position 169,509 of record JAYSFJ010000001.1, read on the forward strand.
TGGACATCGCAGCAGGTTTACTGCTCGCCGGCCGAGACCGGCTTCGAGCTGCGCACGACGCCGACGCGCCGCGCGACGGTGGGCGAACTGGCTGAGCCGCTGCCGCCCGGCGCGGAGGGCCGGCTCGACGAGTTCGGCGAGATCGTCGTCGGGCTCTCTGCGGGTGCGCTGTCGAGCGTGCCGTTGGCGCAGATGCTGAACGGCGCCAACGTGTTGGCGATCCGATCCGGCGCCGGGAGCTGGGAAATCGTGCAGTTCGCCGAAGCCGACGAGATCGAGCCCGGCGTCTGGCGGTTAACGCGGCTGTTGCGCGGCCAGCTCGGCACCAATGACGCCGCGGTGGCAGGTGCTGCGGCGGGCGCCGACGTCGTGCTGCTCGACGCGGCCGTCGTGGCGGCGGGGTTGCGCGAGGGCGAGACGGGGCTGGAACTGATGTGGCGGGTGGCGCCGGCGGGCCGTGACTTTGGCGAGGACCATACCGTCACCGAGACGCATGCCGGCGGCCTGCGCGCCTCACTCCCGTTGTCGCCGGTGCATCTGAGTGCGACGAGGCAGGCGGACGGCGGCTTCGCCTTCGCCTGGGTCCGGCGCGGCCGCCTCGACGCGGATTCGTGGCAGGGTGTCGAGATCCCCGAGGACGAGCCGGTCGAGAGCTACGTGCTGCGCATCGCCGAGCCGGGTGGAGCGACGGTCAGGCATGTCACGGTCGGCGAGCCTTCATGGACCTATGCGGCGGCGAGTCTCGCCGCCGATTTCCCGGTGCTGCCGGACGAGCTCGAACTCGAGGTGCGGCAGGTCGGCCGGGCAGGCGAAGGCATCGCCGCGCACCTGGTGTTCGCCACCGGCGGCTGAGCGCTCACGAGACATGGGTTTCTGCCCGGAGGGGGCACCGTGCCGCCGCGCTGATCAATCCCGAAATTCTAACGCATTCCAACAAGGAGAAGTGACATGACCACCGCAAAACCCTGGTATCTCTCGCGCACGATCTGGGCCTCGATCGTGGCAGTGCTGTCCGGTGGCGCCGGTTTTCTGGGCATCCCGATCGGCGGGGCGGACAACGCCGCGCTGACCGATGCGGTGCTTCAGGCGGTCACGGCCGTGGCGGGGCTGGTGGCGATATTGGGGAGGTTGGGGGCGAAGGATCGGATCGGGTAAGGGGTGGCTATTGCGAGAGCGCAGGTTGTGACGTCCGCAGAATGCTCGCATGTTCTTGAGACGCCGTACATTGATCGTCGCCGAGTAACGCCGTCCAGCAAGTTACCGCTGACGTTATCTGTATCGAAAACCCGACTGCGTCGCTTGGTTGAAAGATCGCGGCTGCCGTCCAAGCGATTGCGTTGCAAGAGAGCTACCAGGCAGAGTCGTCCAATAGCGTTGGTCTGGTTTGAACTGGCTACTGCGATTGCGTTGGGCCTGGGTCATGAGTCCGCACATATGTCACATCGACAGAATCCAGTTTCGTGCAAAGGAAGCTTGTTAACGTTTCGTTCGTAAAATGATATGGGGAGCCCATTGGGGAGAGTGCGATGGATACCGACCAGACCGCAAACACAGCTGAAATGGTTGATCGCCTTAGACATATGTTTAGAAGCGCCGGCGATGATTCGAACTTTTCGATGCCATCTTTGTTGAAGGACGTTCCCTCGCTCACATCGTCTCAAACGACGCCGTTCCGGGGGGAGCAAGATATTGGCGAATTGGGAAGACGTTCTAACTGAAATTTCGGACGAACAGAATCCCGCAAACCGTGCGTTCGATATAGTTCGGCGACGGCATCTTTCCAGCCTGGCGGATAGCACTGGCAGGAACGTAATAGCGTACTACTCCGGTTGGCAGTCGAAGTCCGGCATCGCGGGAAGGGAAATTCGCGACGAGGATCGCGACGGGTTCATGCGTGTTATGCACGGCCTTGACTATAGCAAGGGGCTGGACCTGCTATTGCACACCCCGGGCGGATCGATCGCTGCGACGCAATCGATTATCCTCTACTTGCGGGAGAAGTTCGGGCGGGACATCCGAGCATTTGTTCCGCATACAGCAATGTCTGGCGGCACGATCATGGCTTGTTCGGCCAAGGAGATATGGATGGCCCGCCATTCAAGTATCGGGCCGATTGACCCACAGATTCGCGGGGTGCCTGCCCAAGGGGTGCTAGCTGAGTTTTCACGCGCATATCGGGAGATTGTGGCTGAGCCTGCTCGACAGGCCGTCTGGGCACCTATTCTGGCCCAATATACGCCGACGTTCATCGGTGCCTGCGAAAACGCGATAAAATGGTCTGAGGAATTTGCCCGCATCCAGTTGGCAGATAATATGTTCGTGAATGATCGCTCGAAGAAAGCCAAGATTGATCGCGTAATAAATGCTTTGACCGCCTATGATGAAGTGAAATTGCACGAGCGGCAGATCGGCTATCGAGAAGCTAGAGCTATTGGCCTAAAGATCCACTTACTTGAGGACCATCAGCAATTACAGGATGCTGTGATCACAGCACATCACTGCTTTGTTCACACTCTGTCTAATACTAGCGCCTTCAAAATCATTGAAAATAATTCCGGAGCTGCATTCGTTAAGCAGGTCGCACCGGGACGCTAGCTGAGTGATATGTATCGCAGAGCGCTAGCGAAAAACGCTGTGAGCGATTGTCAGCATAAGTGGTTTGATGAGAACCCGCCCCGACGCGGTGCGCTCCCCATTCATTCCCCGTTCAGCCGATCTGCGCTAGAACCCGCTCCATGAACACGTTACTCACCCTCAGGCGCGCCGTGATCGCGCTGCTTGCATCGGCCCCGGCGGCGTTTGCCGGCCCGGCGGCCGTGTATCTCGACGCGCCGCCGCTGACCCAGCCGGTCGCCGCGAACTGCAACGCGATCGCGCAGCAGCTGGCGGCGCAATATGGCGGCAAGGCGCGCGGCTCACTGCAGAACCGCGGCGGCCAGCAGGTCTGCGTCGTCGTCATCGTGGTGCAAGGCAAGAACGGCCAGCGCGGCGAACGCATCGAAGTGGTCGTGCCGGCGAATTGAGACCGTGCTTCCGGGCCGCCGCCGAACGAGCGGCGCCGGGACGCGCGGTCCGAGAGAATGCCAGAGGGGGTCGAATGCGAATTCTCGTCGTCGAGGATGACAAGGAGCTGAACCGCCAGCTCGCCGAGGCGCTGGTCGATGCCGGCTATGTCGTCGACCGCGCCTATGACGGCGAGGAGGGACATTTCCTCGGCGATACCGAGCCCTACGACGCAGTCGTGCTCGACATCGGCCTGCCGCAGATGGACGGCATCTCGGTGATGGAGAAATGGCGCCGCGCCGGGCGTAAGATGCCGGTGCTGATGCTGACCGCGCGCGACCGCTGGAGCGACAAGGTCGCCGGCATCGACGCGGGCGCCGACGATTACGTGACCAAGCCGTTCCACATCGAGGAAGTGCTGGCGCGCATCCGCGCGCTGATCCGCCGCGCCGCAGGACATGCCTCGTCCGAACTGGTCTGCGGGCCGGTCAGGCTCGACACCGCCGCCTCCAAAGCGGACGTCGACGGCAAGCCTCTGAAGCTCACCTCGCACGAGTTTCGCCTGCTCGCCTACCTCATGCACCACGCCGGCAAGGTCGTGTCGCGCACCGAGCTGGTCGAGCACCTCTACGACCAGGATTTCGACCGCGATTCCAACACGATCGAGGTCTTCGTCGGGCGCCTGCGCAAGAAGATGGGCATCGACATGATCGAGACCGTGCGCGGCATGGGCTACCGCCTGCGCGAGCCCGATGCGTGAGCGGGCGGATCCCAGGCACTGATCTTGCGAAGGCGCGGGGCGGCCGATGAACTGGCTGCCGAGATCGCTCGCGGCGCGCGTCATCACCTTCTCGACCGTCTGGGCGATCGTGGCGCTGGTATTGATCGCCACCGTCGTCTCGGCGCTGTTCCGCGAGGCCTCCGAACGCGGCTTCGACAGCCTGCTTTCGGCAAACCTGTTCAACCTGGTGGCTTCGGTCGGAGCGGGCGAGGACGGCCAGCTGACCGGCGCGCCGGAACTCGGCGACGAACGCTACCTGACGCCCGATTCGGGCTGGTACTGGTCGGTGGAGCCGCAATCGGCCGGGCTGACGGGCGAGCAGCGCTCGGCCTCGCTCCAGGCGACGATCCCGGCTCCGTCCACGAACGAGGTGCCCTTCGGCGCGGGCTTCCAGCGGCGCTACACCGCGACCGGGCCGAACGGCCAGAACCTCGCCGTGCTCGAAACCGAAGTCGTGCTCGGCGCGACGGACCGCATCGCGCGCTACCGCGTGATGGGCAATCTCGACGATCTCAACGCCGAGATCTCATTCTTCAACCAGCAGCTCTACACCTATCTGGCGCTGTTCGGCGCCGGCATGATCGCCATCAACGCCGCCGCGATCTGGCTGGGGCTGAGGCCGCTGGGGCGCGTGCGCGAGGCGCTGTCGAGCGTGCGGGAGGGCACCGCCAAACGACTAGACGGCACCTTCCCGGCCGAGATCGAGCCGCTCGCCAACGAGACCAACGCGCTGATCGAGAACAACCGCCGCATCCTCGAGCGCTCGCGCACGCAGGTGGGCAATCTGGCGCATTCGCTGAAGACGCCACTCGCCGTGCTGACCAACGAGGGCAGGGCGATCGGCGGCGCCAAGGGAAGGCTGATCTCCGAACAGACCGGCGCGATGAAGCAGCAGATCGACCACTACCTGCAGCGCGCGCGGATCGCCGCTCAGCGCGAGAGCGTGGTCTTCCGCGCGCCGGTGGTGCCGGTGCTGGAGCGGATGACCAGGGTAATGGCCAAGCTCAATCCGAAGATCGACGTGTCCTTCGAGCACTCCGATAACGACATCGTGTTCGCCGGCGAGCGGGAGGATCTGGAGGAGATCGCCGGCAATCTGCTCGAGAACGCGATGAAGTGGGGCAGGGCGCAGGTGGGTGTGACGCTCGCCGCCGACGGCGCCAGCGACCATTTCGTCATGACGATCGAGGACGACGGGCCGGGAATTCCCGAGGAACAGGCGCGCGAGGCGCTGAAGCGCGGCCGGCGGCTGGACGAATCGAAACCCGGGACTGGTCTCGGTCTCGCCATCGTTTCGGACCTGGTCGCCGAATATGGCGGCACGCTCAGGCTCGAACGCTCGGAACTCGGCGGGCTCCGCGCCGTTGTGCAACTGCGAAAAGCCGCATGACAGCGGAACAAAATTAGGCCAAACAAAGTCCCTAGGGGCTCCCGTAACTTCCGCGCTTCGCCGCGGATGCATCAGGACCGGATGGAATGAAGAGATCGGCAGTCATCGTCGCCGTGGCCCTTTCGCTGGGCGGATGCGCGACGACCAATCCCGGCGCATCGGGCGTCACCGGTTTTGCCGGCCAGCCGACTCGGCCGTCCGCGCAGCCGGCCGGCCAGGCGATCATCAAGGCGATGGCGGGCGGGCTGGTCGGCGGCAATGCCGGCGCCGGCCTGTCGAGCAGCGAGAAGGTGCAGGCGCTCGAGGCCGAATACCGCGCGCTCGAGTATTCCCCGGTCGGCCAGAAGGTGACTTGGGGCGACAGAGCCTCCGGGCGCTTCGGCGAGGTGGTGGCAGCGCAACCCTACCGCGTCGGCTCGCAGGACTGCCGCCAGTATACGCACACGGTGAGTGTCGGCACGGCGCAGAACGTCGCCAGGGGCACGGCCTGCCGCAATCCGGACGGAAGCTGGACGCCTCTCACCTGAGAGGCTGTTTTGGAGCCTTTGCGGCAAATCAAAGCGGGGAGCCTTGCGCCCCCATAGGGTCATCATCGTTCGCCACAACCGGCAATAAGCCGCATCTCGTCGCTGTTGGCAGGGATGGAGGCGGCGTCTAAATGGTGCCCATGTTGTTCTGGATCGCCGCAGCAGCGCTGACGCTCGCCGCCTCACTGGCGGTGCTGGTGCCGTTGACGCGCAAGGTAGCGGGCGTGGAACCCGCCGGCCGCCACGACATCGAGGTCTATCGCGACCAGCTGCAGGAGGTCGAGCGCGATGCCGCGCGCGGCGTCATCGAGGCGTCGCAGGCGGAGCAGGCGAAAGTCGAGATCGCGCGCCGGCTGCTGAAGGCCGATTCGGACGGGCAGGCGGCGCGCAAGGCGGGTTCGGGCGGTGTCGTGCGCCTGGCCGGCCTCGCAGGCGTGCTGCTTGTCCCGCTCGTCAGCTGGGGCCTCTACAGCGCGATCGGCGCTCCGGGCGTGCCCGGCGAACCCCTGGCGCAGCGCATGGCGCGCAATCCCGCCGAAAGCAGTATCGACGAACTCGTTGCGCGGGCGGAGAAGCATCTTGCCGACAATCCGGACGATGCGCGCGGGTGGGAAATCCTCGGCCCGGTCTATATGCGCCAGCAGCGCTTTGCCGACGCGGCGACCGCCTGGCGCAACGCCATCCGCATCGCCGGGTCGAATGCGCAGCGCGAGAGCGCCTTGGGCGAAGCGATCGCGGCAGCGGCCGGCGGGGTGGTGACGGCGGACGCGCGGGCGGCCTTCGAGAGCGCGCTGGCTCAGGACCCGAACGAGCCGAAGTCACGCTTCCTGCTGGCGAGCGCACTGGCGCAGGAAGGAAAGTTCGCCGAAGCGGCGGACGCCTGGCAAGCGATGAAGCTGGCGCTCGCGGCCGACTCGCCCTGGCATGAGCCCATCGACCGGGCGATCGCGGAGGCTAGGGCGAGGCTCGAGGCGCCGGTCGCAAAAGGACCGAACGCGGATGAGGTGACCGCAGCGCAAGAGATGACGCCGCAGGACCGCCAGCAGATGATCGAGAGCATGGTCGCCGGGCTCGACGAGAAGCTGCGCGCCAATCCCGACGATGTGGAAGGATGGCAGCGTCTCATTCGTTCATACGTGGTGCTGGGCCGGGCCGACGATGCGAAGGCGGCGCTCGCGCGCGCGCTTGCGGGCCTGGAAGGCGACAAGAAGGACCAGGTGAGCGCGTTTGCGGCCGAGCTTGGCGTGAAGGTGGACGGATGACCAGAAAGCAGAAGCGGCTGGCGGTGATTGCGGGAGCCCTGGTGTTCCTGGGCGGCGCAACCGCGCTGACCTTCTACGCGCTCGGCCAGCGCACCTCCTATTTCTACATGCCGAGCGATCTGACGGCGAAGCCGGTCGAGCCCGGCCAACGCATCCGCCTCGGCGGACTGGTGGAGAAGGGGTCGATCCAGCGCGGTCAGGGCACCGAGGTCGAGTTCGCCGTGACCGACCAGGAAAGGACGATCAAGGTCGTCTATAACGGGCTCCTGCCGGATCTCTTCCGCGAGGAGCAGGGGGTGATCACGGAGGGCGCCTTCGATCCGGCGGGCACGTTCGTCGCCGACAGCGTGCTGGCCAAGCACGACGAGAACTACATGCCAAAGGAAGTTGCCGACAGCCTGAAGGAAAAGGGCGTCTGGCAGGAAAAAGACGGGGGCTGAACCGGCATGGTCGAGATCGGACATTTCGCCCTCGTTCTCGCCTTCGCGCTCAGCCTGGTGCAGGCGGCGCTGCCCTTCATCGGCGCTCGGACGCGCCAGGACCGGCTGATGGCGGTGGGTGGACCGGTGGCGATCACCGCCTTCGCGATGACGGCGCTGTCCTTCCTCGCTCTGGTCGCGGCCTATGTGCAGTCGGACTTCTCCGTGCTGAACGTCTGGGAGAATTCCCATTCGGCCAAGCCGCTCCTCTACAAGATCACCGGCACTTGGGGAAACCACGAGGGCTCGATGCTGCTGTGGGTGCTGATCCTGACCTTCTTCGGCGCCCTGGTCGCGGCTTTCGGACGCAACCTGCCGGCGGTGCTCAAGGCCGACGTGATCGCGGTGCAGGGGCTGATCGGCGCGGCCTTTTTCCTGTTCGTGCTGTCGACTTCCAACCCTTTCGTGCGGCTCACGCCGGCACCGATCGAAGGCCGCGACCTCAATCCGGTACTGCAGGATGTCGGCCTCGCGATCCATCCGCCGCTGCTCTATCTCGGCTATGTCGGCTTTTCCGTCTGCTTCTCCTTCGCCGTCGCGGCGCTGATCGAAGGCCGCATCGACGCCGCCTGGGCGCGTTGGGTGCGGCCGTGGACGCTCGCCGCCTGGATCTTCCTCACCGGCGGCATCGCGATGGGCTCCTACTGGGCCTACTACGAACTCGGCTGGGGCGGGTTCTGGTTCTGGGACCCGGTGGAAAACGCTTCCTTCATGCCGTGGCTCGCGGGCACGGCGCTCCTGCATTCGGCGATCGTGATGGAACGGCGCGAGGCGCTGAAGATCTGGACGATCCTGCTCGCGCTGCTGGCATTCTCGTTGTCGCTGCTCGGCACGTTCCTGGTGCGCTCGGGCGTGCTGACCTCGGTGCACGCCTTTGCCACCGATCCGACGCGCGGCGTGTTCATCCTGGCGCTGCTTTCCTTCTTCGTCGGCGGTTCGCTGTCGCTGTTCGCCTTCCGGGCGCAGTCGCTGCAGCCCGGCGGCCTGTTCCAGCCGATCTCACGCGAAGGCGCGCTGGTGCTTAACAACCTCTTCCTGACCACGGCGACGGCGACGGTTTTCGTCGGCACGCTCTATCCGCTGGCGCTGGAGGCGCTGACCGGCGAGAAAATCTCGGTCGGCGCGCCGTTCTTCAACCTGACCTTCGGCGCGCTGATGGTGCCGCTGATGATCGCCATGCCGTTCGGCCCGCTGCTGGCGTGGAAGCGCGGCGATCTCGCCGCAGCCGGACAGAGGCTGTTCGCGGCCGCGGGTGCGGCCCTGCTCGCCGGGCTTGTCGCCCTCCTGTTCGTCGATGGGGTCACCGCCTTTGCTGCGATCGGATTCGGGCTGGCGGCCTGGCTCCTGATCGGCGCGGTCACGGACCTCGTGCTGCGGGCGGGCATCGGTAGCGTTGCGCCTTCAGTGGCGCTGCGCCGCTTCGCCGGCCTGCCGCGTTCCGTGTATGGCACGGCGCTGGCGCATTTCGGCCTGGGACTGACCGCCCTCGGCATCGTCAGCGTCACGGCCCTGCAGGCTGAGCGGATCGTCGCGATGAAGCCAGGCGACACGGTGGAAATCTCAGGCTATGTGCTGAGATATGACCGTATGGAGCCGGTGCGCGGGCCGAACTATACGGAGGACCGCGCGTTCTTCGGCCTGGCGACGGAAGCCGGGCGCGACCTCGGCGCGGTGATCTCCTCCAAACGCGTCTACACCGCGCGCCAGATGCCGACCACCGAGGCCGGGATCGCCACACGGGGGTTCAGCCAGGTCTATGTCTCGCTGGGCGATCCGGCCGCCAATGGCGGGACGGTGGTGCGCGTCTGGCACAAGCCGTTGGTGACGCTGATCTGGCTCGGCGCGCTGGTGATGATGGCCGGCGGAACGATGTCGCTCGCCGACCGGCGCCTGCGCATCGGGGCTCCGGCGCGGCGCAAGGTGAAGGCGGCGGCGGCCGGAGTTCCCGCCGAATGAGGATGCCGCGCGTCCTTGCCCTGCTCGTCGGGCTTTTCCTCGCATTGCAGCCGCTGACGGCGTATTCCGTCACACCGGACGAGGTGCTGGCCGATCCGGCGCTGGAGGCCCGCGCCCGCGCGATCTCGGCCGGCCTGCGCTGCATGATCTGCCAGAACCAGTCGATCGACGAATCGGACGCCGCGCTTGCCAAGGATTTGCGCGTGCTGGTGCGCCAGCGGCTTGTCGCGGGCGACACGGACGAAGAAGTGATCGCCTACGTCGTCTCGCGCTACGGCGAGTTCGTGCTGCTGAAGCCCGAGTTCAACTGGCGCAATGCGCTTCTGTGGGGAACCCCGGTGCTGCTGCTCGCCGTCGGGGGAGGCTATCTCATTGTCGCTGCGAGGAGGCGACGGCGCAATACCGTCGGCGAAAGCGCGTCGCTGAGCGATGAGGAAAAGACCGCGCTCGCCTCAGCGCTGCGGCGGGAAACCTAGGCCGCCTTCCCAACATTACCAAATTTTCATTTCCCGGAAAGAACGCCGTAATGTGACGGCTCCTATCTGTCATGTCCGAAGGTGCGCAGTGCGCATCGGGAATTTGAAAAGGACATGATCGAGATGACCACTTCCAACGCTTCCAGTTCCACGAGAAAGCGCCTTCTGGCCGCTGCTGCCTCGCTCGCGATCGCGGGTGCGATCGGCGTCGGTGCGGTCACCAGCGTGACTGTTCCGGTCTTCGCCGAAGCGGTGCGCGTCGACGCCCCGCAGGCGCCCGGCTTCGCCGACGTCGTCGAGAAGGTGTCGCCCGCCGTCGTGAGCGTCCGCGTCAAGTCGCGCGTCGAGCCTGCGTCGGACAACAATCCGGGCTCTCTCTTCGAAGGGCCCGGCGGTATGTTCGGCGGCCCCGGCTTCGATCAGCTTCCCGACGACCATCCGCTCAAGCGCTTCTTCCGCGAGTTCCGTGGCGAAGGCCCGGGCGCCGAAGGTCCCCGTTCGGAGCGTCGTCAGGAGCGGCAGCAGCGCCGCGCCGAGCGGATGCGCCCGTCCTCGCAGGGCTCCGGCTTCTTCATCTCCGAGGATGGCTTCCTCGTCACCAACGACCATGTCGTGCGTGACGGCGCCGAATATACGGTGGTGATGGACAATGGCGACGAGCTCGACGCCAAGCTGGTCGGCACCGACGAGCGCACCGACCTCGCGGTGCTGAAGGTCGATGCGGACCGCAAGTTCACCTACGTGTCCTTCGCCGATGATTCGAAGATCAGGGTCGGCGACTGGGTCGTGGCGGTCGGCAATCCCTTCGGCCTCGGCGGCACCGTGACCGCCGGCATCGTCTCGGCCCGCGGCCGCGACATCGGCGCCGGTCCCTATGACGACTTCATCCAGATCGACGCGGCGGTGAACCGCGGCAATTCCGGTGGCCCGGCCTTCAACCTCAACGGCGAGGTCGTCGGTATCAACACGGCGATCTTCTCGCCGTCGGGCGGCAATGTCGGCATCGCCTTCGCCATCCCTGCCTCGACCGCCAAGGACGTCGTCGCCAAGCTGATGGACGGCGGTACCATTCAGCGCGGCTGGCTTGGCGTCCAGATTCAGCCGGTGACCGACGAGATCGCCGAATCGATCGGCCTCGACAAGCCGCGCGGCGCGCTGGTGAGCGAGGCGCAGGCGGACGGTCCGGCCAAGGAGGTCGGCATCGCGGCCGGCGACGTGATCGTCTCGGTCGACAAGAAGCCGGTCGCCTCGCCGCGCGAGCTCGCCCGGCTGATCGGCAATATCGATCCCGGCAAGTCCGTCGCGGTCGAGGTGTGGCGCGACGGCAAGGCCCAGACCTTCGACGTCAAGCTCGGCACGCTGCCGGGTGCGAAGGACCGCGCCGACGCCACCCCCGACAAGGCGGCGCCCGAGACCGGCACGCTGGAAGGCTTCGGCCTGACCGTGACCAAGGCCGAGGACGGCAAGGGTCTCGTCGTCACCGATGTCGATGCCGACAGCGAGGCTGCCGACCGCGGCATCCAGGCAGGCGATGTGATCACCGCGGTGAACTCGAAGGAGGTCGCGAGCGCGGCCGATGTCGAGAAGGCGGTCGAGGAAGCCTCGAAGGCCGGCCGCAAGGCGGTGCTCTTCCAGGTGATGCGCGACCAGACCAACCGTTTCGTCGCCCTGCCGGTGGCGCGCGGCTGATCGATCGTGGAGCCGGCCGCTGTCAGTTGCGGCCGGCTTCGCGGACAGGTGCGGGCCGTTCGACTCCCGCACCGGCGACGGCGGGCTCCCCCCAATCGCCCGCCGTCGGCTTTTCGGCGGTCCTGTTTTCCCGACAGATCGCCTATATGTGATCCAATGAAGATTCTGGTGATCGAGGACGACCGCGAGGCGGCGGAATATCTTGAGCGGGCGCTGACCGAGGCCGGTCACACCGCCCATGTCGCGCGCGACGGCGAGACCGGCTTCAGCCTTGCCGATTCCGGCGAGTACGACATCCTCGTCATCGACCGCATGCTGCCCCGCCGCGACGGGCTCTCGGTGATCGCGGGACTGAGGGCGCGGGGCAACGAGACGCCGGTGCTGATCCTCTCGGCGCTCGGCGAGGTCGATGACCGGGTGACAGGGTTGCGCGCGGGCGGCGACGACTACCTGACCAAGCCCTATGCCTTTTCGGAACTGCTCGCCCGCGTCGAGGTGCTGAAGCGAAGGGCAAGCGTGCGCGACAGCGAGACGACCTACCGCGCCGGCGATCTCGAACTCGACCGGCTGGCTCACGCGGTGAAGCGCGCGGGCAGGGAGATCGCGCTCCAGCCGCGCGAATTCCGCCTGCTCGAATATCTGATGCGCCATGCCGGACAGGTGGTGACCCGCACGATGCTGCTCGAAAACGTCTGGGACTACCACTTCGATCCGCAGACCAACGTCATCGACGTGCACGTTTCGCGGCTGCGCTCGAAGATCGAGAAGGGTTTCGACAAGCCGCTGCTGCACACCGTCCGCGGCGCGGGCTACATGCTCAAGGCCTGAGATGCCGCGTCTGCCCGCGATCTTCCGCACCACCGCGGCCCGTCTGTCGGCGCTCTACCTGCTTTTGTTCGCGGCGTCGGCGCTGGTGCTGGTCGTCTACATGACGTCGCTGTCGACGCGCATGCTGACCGACCAGACGCGCGAGACGATCCTCGAGGAAGTGTTGAGCCTGTCGCGCTCCTATGAGGCGGGGGGACTTCCCCGCCTTGTGCGCGTCGTCGCGCAGCGCGCCCGCCAGCCGGGCGCCTATCTCTATCTGCTCACCGATCCGAACGGCCGTCCCCTTGCCGGCAACGTCGAGAGCCTGGAGCCGGGCGTGCTTGAAACCGACGGCTGGACCGAGCGGCCGTTTTCCTACAAGCGCTATGGCGAGGGTGCCGCGACGACGCCGGCGACCGACGGCCACAAGGCGATCGCGCAGGTCGTGCGGCTGCCCAACACGATGATCGTACTGGTCGGCCGCGACCTGGGCGAGCCGGAACAGTTCCGCCTCGTCGTGCGGCGCGCCTTGACGGCCGCTCTCGCGCTGATGGGCATCGGCGCCTTCGTCATCTGGTTCTTCGTCGGCCGCCAGGCCCTGCACCGCATCGACAACATTTCCGAGGCGAGCCGGCGCATCATGGGCGGCGACCTTTCGGGCCGGCTGCCGGTGACCGGTACTGGCGACGAGTTCGACCGGCTGTCGGAAAACCTGAACGGGATGCTGGCGCGCATCGGCGCGCTGAACGACGGACTGAAGCAGGTGTCCGACAATATCGCCCACGACCTGAAGACGCCGCTGACGCGCCTGCGCAACCGTGTCGAGGCGACGCTGGCCGGCGCGCACACCGAGGCCGAATACCGCGAGGCGCTGGAGGGAGCGATCGCCGAATCCGACCAGCTCATCCGCACCTTCAACGCCATCCTGATGATCTCGCGCCTGGAAGCGGGCTATTCGGCGGAGGCGACGAGCGAGGTCGACCTCGCGGCCATCATGCGCGACGTGGTGGAACTCTACGAGCCGGCGGCGGAGGAAGCCGGCGTGGCGCTGACCGCAGAGGATGGCGCCGAGGCCAAGGTGACCGGCAATCGCGAACTGATCGGCCAGGCGCTGTCCAACATCGTCGACAATGCGATCAAGTATTCCGCCGGCGCCGAGGGTGGCGCGAAGGTCGCGGTATCGATCGGCAGGGTGCCCGGCGCCATTAGGCTCGGCGTCGCCGACAACGGACCTGGCATTCCGCCCGAGGATCGCGTGCAGGCGACGGAACGTTTCGTGCGCCTGGAGAAGAGCCGGTCGCAGCCGGGGTCGGGCCTGGGCTTGAGCCTTGCCAAGGCGGTGATGACGTTCCACGGTGGCACGCTGGAGCTGTCCGGGAAGGACCCGGGATTGCTCGTCGAGATGGTGTTTCCGCGTCAGGGGGGATGATGGCGAAGGCAGCGGCCGCGAAAGAGGCGGCAGGGGATAGGAACTGGTTCGGCGCGCGCCCGGCGCGGCTTCAGCCACTGGACGCGAGCGCGGCGAAGGCAGAACTGGCCGAACTGATCTCGAATGCCGATGCGGCCGGTCTCGAAGCTCTTGTGGCCGACCTCACTGCGGGCGGCCCGACGGTCGACTTCCTCGCCGCCGTGCTCGACCTCTCGCCCTTCCTGCGCGACAGCATGCGCCGCGCCCCGCAGATCCTCGATCACCTGCGCTCGGTCGACGCCCCTGCGCGCATCGACGCGGTCCTGGTGGCGATCGAAGCGCTCGGCCGCGATCCCGATATGGTCGAGGCGCGGCTGATGGCCGAACTCAGGCGGCTCAAGACGGAAGCGCATGCGCTGATCGCGCTGTGCGACCTCGCGCGGGTGTTCGATGCGCAGACGACGGTGCGCCGGTTGAGCAGTCTCGCCGATGCGGCCATCGGAGCGGCGGTGTCGTTTCTGCTTCGCGACGCCCACGGCCAGGGCAGGATCGCGCTGCCGGACCCCTCCCATCCGCAGAGAGGATCCGGCTGGATCCTCCTTGCGATGGGCAAGCTCGGCGCGCACGAGCTCAACTTCTCCTCCGACATCGACCTGATTTCGTTCTTCGATCCGCAGGCGGAGGCGATCACCGACCCTTATGAAGCAAACGAACTGTTCGCCCGGCTGACGCGGCGGCTTGTACGCATCCTTCAGGATCGGACCGAGGACGGATACGTATTCCGCACCGATCTGCGCCTGCGGCCCGATCCAGGATCGACGCCGCTGGCGATCCCGGTCGGCGCGGCGCTGCATTACTACGAGAGCCGCGGCCAGAACTGGGAGCGCGCCGCGATGATCAAGGCGCGGCCGGTGGCGGGCGATCTCGCTGCGGGACAAGCCTTCCTCGCCGAGCTGAAGCCCTATGTCTGGCGCAGGTACATGGATTTCGCGGCGATTGCCGACGTTCACTCGATCAAGCGCCAGATCCACGCGCACAAGGGCCACGGCGAGATCGCGGTGAAGGGTCACAACGTCAAGCTCGGGCGCGGCGGCATCCGCGAGATCGAGTTCTTCGTCCAGACCCAGCAACTGATTGCCGGCGGCCGCTTCCAGGAACTGCGCGGCCGCGAGACCATCGCGATGCTGGGCGCGCTTTGCGAGCGTGGCTGGATCTCGCCCCAGGAGCGCGACGCGCTGGGCAAGCAATACTGGTTCCTGCGTGACGTGGAGCACGCGATCCAGATGGTAGCGGACGAGCAGACTCACCTGCTGCCCGAGGACGACGAGGGCCTGGAGCGGATCGCGCATATGCGCGGCTATCGCGACGCGGATGCGTTCGCGGCCGATTTTCGCGCCTCCCTGCAGGTGGTGGAGAAGCACTACGCCGCTCTGTTCGAATCCGCGCCGGAACTGTCGGCAGGGGTGGGCAATCTCGTCTTCACCGGCGACGTCGACGATCCGGACACGCTGCAGACCTTGTCGCAGCTGGGCTTCGAGCGCCCCAGCGACATCTGCCGCGTCATCCGCACCTGGCATTTCGGTCGCTACCGCGCGACGCAGTCGGCCGAGGCGCGCGAGCGCCTCACGGAACTCACGCCGGCGCTGCTGCAGGCCTTCGGCAACACCCGCCGCGCCGACGAGGCGCTGATGCGATTCGACGCCTTCCTGGCAGGCCTGCCGGCGGGGATACAGCTCTTCTCCCTGCTCCAGTCCAACCCGGCGCTCTTGAACCTGCTTGCATTGATCATGGGCGCGGCGCCGCGCCTCGCCGCGATCATCACCAGGCGCGCGCATGTCTTCGATGGGCTGCTCGATCCCATGCTGATGGCCGAACTGCCCGACAGGCGCTACCTGGCCGGGCGGCTCCAGGCCTTCCTCGAAGGCGTGACCTTGCATGAGGAGATCCTGGACCGGCTGCGCATCTTCGCGGCCGAGCAGAAGTTCCTCATCGGCGTCAGGCTGCTCACCGGCGCGATCGACGCAGTCAGGGCCGGCAAGGCCTTTTCCGACCTTGCCGATCTGACCATCGGCGCCGCGCTGGAAGCCGTGCGCGAAGAATTCGCTGTCAGGCATGGACGCGTTGCCGGCGACCGCGTGGCGCTGCTCGGCATGGGCAAGCTCGGCTCGCGGGAGCTGACCGCTGGCTCGGACGTCGACATGATCCTGCTCTACGACCACTCGGAGACGGCGGAGGAATCCGACGGCGAGAAGCCGCTGGCGCCGGCGCTCTACTTCACGCGGCTGACGCAGCGCCTGATCGCGGCTGTGTCTGCACCGACCGGCGAAGGCGTGCTCTACGAGATCGACATGCGGCTTCGGCCTTCCGGCAACAAGGGACCGGTCGCGACCCACATCGCCGCCTTCCGGAAATACCAGCGCACCGAGGCTGAAATCTGGGAGCACATGGCGCTGACGCGGGCGCGGGTGATTGCCGGCGACGCCGACTTCGCCAGCCTGATCGAAGCGGACGTGTCCGGCATACTGGATCTGCCCCGAGCCTATGCCGACGTCGCGCGCGAGGCGCGGCAGATGCGTGCGCTGATCGAAAAGGAGAAACCACCCGCCGACGAGTGGGACCTCAAGCTCGCACTAGGCGGGCTGATCGACCTCGAGTTCATCGCACAGGTCGCGTCGCTGACCGGCCGGGTGGATGAAGCGGGCAGGTCGACCGCCACGGCCGACGTCCTGCGCTATCTCGCGGACGATTTTGCCGATCTGCAAGAGCGAGGCGAACTCTTCGAGGCGCATCGCCTCTACACCACACTGACGCAGATCATGCGGCTCTGCCTGACTGGAAGTCTCGACCCAGCCGATATTCCGCCGGGATTGTCCGACCTGCTCATCCGCAGCGCCGACGCGCCGGATCTCAACGTCCTGCGCGCGCTGTTAAAGGACACGACGAGGAATGTTCGAAAGTTGTTCGACGCTCTCCTGAGTGAGAAATCCGCGTCGCGGTGATGGAAATGACATGATCCGGTCCCCATGTGGAGATCGAACCCGAGACCTGGAGACGATCATGAAGAAGACTGTTCTGGCCTGGGCCTTCGTCGCGTTTGCCGGCGCTGTCGGAGCGACCGCATCGCAGGCGGCGACGGAAGACCAGCTCTTCGAGCGCCTCGACGCGGACAAGAGCGGCGACGTCTCGTTCGACGAATTCCTGGCCGCGATCACCGGCCGGCTTGAGAATGCGGACAAGGACGGCGACGGCAAGCTGACGGTGGGGGAGATCTCGGCGACCATCAAGGGACCGAAGGCCACCAAACAGGCTGAGGCGCTGGTCGCCCGGTTCGACACCGACAAGGACGGCACCATCACGCTCGCCGACGTCGAAGCGCGAAGGAAGCAGCGCTTTGCCGAGCTCGATACGGATGCGGACGGCAAGCTGGTGAAGGAAGAGATGCGCGCCCGCGCTTCGGCGAAAGGCGACCGGCCAAAGCCGACGGCTCAGTAGGAAAGCCGGCGACCGGGTCGCGGGCCGCGTGAGGTCAGGCGGCCTTTCGCGACGGTTGTGCCATCGCCTTCGTCTTCACCGGGATACGCACCGAGACGATGGTGCCGACCCCCTCGGTCGAGCGGATCTTGAGTGCGCCGCCGTGAAGCTGGGCGAGCGAGCGCGAGATCGCGAGGCCGAGGCCGGAACCGGTATGGCTCTTGGTGAGCTGGTTCTCGACCTGCTCGAAGGGCTTGCCCAGCTTCTTGAGCGCCTCCTGCGGGATGCCGCAGCCATTGTCCTCGATCGTGAGGATGACCGCGCCGGACGTCTTGCGGGCACGCACCGCGATCTTCCCGCCCTGGCCCGTGAACTTGACCGCGTTCGACAGGAGGTTGATGGCGATCTGCTTGATCGCCCGGCGATCGGCGTTGAGCGTCAGCGAGTCCGCGATGCTGGTCTCCACGGTGATCGATTTCTGCGCCGCCTGCAGCGAGATCACCCGGACCGTCTCGCGCATCAGCGGGCAGAGGTCGATCTCCTCGCGATCGATCGAGAAGCGGCCGGCCTCGATCTTCGACATGTCGAGGATGTCGTTGATGACGCCGAGCAGATAGTTGCCGCTGCCGTGGATGTCGCGCACATATTCCGTATAGCGCTCGGAGCCGAGCGGCCCGAACAGCCCCGACTGCATCAGCTCCGAGAAACCGATGATCGCGTTTAGCGGCGTCCGCAGCTCGTGCGACATGTTGGCGAGGAACTCGGACTTGGCGCGGTTGGCGGCTTCCGCGCGCTCCGTCTCGCGCATGCACTTCCGGTTGAGATCGGCGAGCTCCCGCGCGCGGTCCTCTTCGGCCTTTCGCGCAACGGAAAGGTCGTGGATCGTCGCCATCAGCCGCCGCTCGCTGTCGACGAGCTTCTCCTGATGCTGCTTGATCTGGGTGATGTCGGCGCCGACCGACACCGTGCCGCCGTCACGCGTGACCAGTTCGTTGACCTGCACCCAGCGTCCGTCCTTGAACTGCCGCTCATAGGTCACCGCGCCGTGACGGCCGTTGCCGTTGGCGAGCCGCCGCTCGGACGCGAAGGCGGTCATCCGCTCTTCGATCACGCCGCGCGGCGTTCCCGGTTCGATGTCGTCGTCGCTCAGGCCGGCCTGCTCCTGGAAGCGGGTGTTGCACATCACCAGGCGCCCGTTTGCGTCCCAGAGGACGAAGGTCTCGGAGATATTCTCGATGGCCGTGCGCAGCCGCGCATCCGCCTCCTCCGACTGCATGGCGAGGTGATACTGCTCGGTGACGTCGATGGCGATGCCGAGCAGATGCACGTCAGTCGCGTCCGGATCGATGATCTGCGCACGGGCGCGGACCCACACCCACTGGCCGTTGGCATGGCGCATGCGGAAAACCTGGTCGATCTGGTCGACCTCGCGCGCCGCCAGCGCCTTCGCGACCGTGAACAGGTCGCCGTCCTCCTCGTGGATGATCTCGTTGACCTCGCCGAAGGAGAGCATGGCGTTGCTGGGTTCGTAGCCCAGCATCTCGTACATCGAGCGCGACCAGAACATGCGCCCGCGGCCCATGTCCCAGTCCCACAGTCCGCAGCGTCCGCGCAGCAGCGCGGAGTCGATGCGCTGATGCGCCTCCGAGTAGATCCGGTCGGCCGACTGAGCCCGCGCGGCCTGCGCGAAATAGGCATAGAGGATGACGATCAACACGCTCGAGGTCAGCACGAACAGCGTCACGTTGAGCGAGACCAGCTTGCGCCAGTCGGCGAACACGGTGTCGGTGGAGACCATCGCGACAGCCGCATGCTTGCGATCCGAGGTCAGGTCGACGGCGGCGAACCAGTGCTGGCTGCCGATCGCGACCTCCATCACGCCGGCGCGCGCTCCGAACATGAACAGCGGCTGGCCGCCGTCGAACTGGCTCTCGAGCCAGCGGCCTTCCCAGCCGATGTCGCGGGGGGCGGCCGCGGTGACGCGGAAGCGTTCGTCGGTAACCAGAAGCACGTGGCTACGCTCGAGGTTGCCGATCGTCGCGGACGCGTCGAGCGCCCGCCGATCAGCGTCGACCGGCGACGCGGCGAGTTCGACAGCAAGCGTGCTGGCGATCTGGGACGCCGCCAAGGCCGCCATCGAGCGGGCGTCCCGCTCGATGTCGTCGCGAAGCGCCAGGAGCGAAAGCGCCCGGGTCGCCGCCACGACGATGAGAAAGATGACGATCAGCGCCGGAATGGACCGGCGCAGATAGGGTTCGGCCGCCAGCAGCCGCTTGTATGCCGGCGCGGCAACGATGCCGGCGCCGTTGCCGATCTTCGTTCCTTCGCCGCCCCGTCCGCCGGCAAAAAAACGCCCACCAGTCGCCCCCCAGGCGCCTGTCTTTCCCATTGAAGGGCCCCGCAAAAATTGTTTTTCTGGCTATACTTCGGAAACGCCGCACATCCGAATCGCCATATAAGAATCAAAGGTGATTCGGCTTGTCCAGAGGCTCGTTCAGGAATTCTTCACGAATTCCGGAATGAGGGCGAAAAAGGCCAAGAAGAGCGGGATTCAGGCCAGCGTTCGCTCGACGATGTCTCGAAGATCGGGGGAAAGCGTCGATACGGCCTTGATCCGAGACAGGGTGGCGCGCGCGCATTCCCTGCGGCCGTCTTCCAGCGACCTCCACGAGCGGAAGGCTGTCGCAAGCCGCGCCGAAAGCTGCGGGTTCTTCGGATCGACCGACAGCGCGATCTCGGCGAGCAACTCGTAGCCGGCGCCGTCGGCCCGGTGGAAGCCTGTCTGGTTCGCGGTCGTGTAGGTGCCGATCAGCGCGCGCACCCGGTTGGGATTGCCGAGCGAGAACGCCGGATGCGTCATCAGCGCGCGAACGCGGTCGACGGCGCCATCGCCGGGCGCCATCGCCTGGATCTGGAACCACTTGTCCATGACCAGCGGATCGGCGCCGAACCTCGCCTCGAAATGCGCGAGCGCCTCGGCCGTCTCCGAGGCGTCCGGATGGCGCATCGCCAGGACGGAAAGGGCCGCCGCCCGGTCGGTCATATTGCCGGCGTCGCGGTATTGATGCGAGGCATGGTCCGGCTGGCCGGACGCGAGCGTGACGTAGTCGAGCATCGCGTTGCGCAACGCACGGCGGCCGGCGCTCGCCGCGTCGGGCGAATAGGGCCCGTTGTCCGCGAGGCTGTCGTAGGCGGCGCGGAACGCTTCGTCGTTGGCCGCAGCGATCGTCGCCGCGAGCGTGTTGCGCGCCGCCAGGATCGCGTCGGGATCGATCTTCGATCCGATCTCGCGGGCGATATCGGCTTCCGCCGGCAAGGTCAGCGCCAGCGCCTTGTAGGCGGGCTCCAGCGCCTGGCTTCGCACCGTCTCGAGGCAGATCTGGGCAAGCTCGGGGGAGATCTTAGGCGTCTTGCCGCCGCGGATGGCAGCCGCCGCTTCGATCAGCGTGCCGGTCATCAGCCCGGTCAGCGCCTGCCAGCGCGAATACAGATCGCTGTCGTTGCGCGCCAGGAGCATGCGTTCCGCCAGCGGCTGGTCGAAAGCGATCGTCACCGGCGCGGAGAAGCCGCGGTTGAGGGAAATGGCCGGGCGCTCGGGCAGTCCCTCGAAGCGGATGACCTGCCTGCGCTTCTTCAGGTGGATGACGCCGTCCTCGACGGTGGCGCCGCTGACCGACGAACAGGCGATGTCGTTGCCGTCGGCGCCGACGAGGCCGAAGGCCAGCGGGATGTGCATCGCCTTCTTGCGGCTCTCGCCGGGGGTGGGCGGGACGGACTGCTCGATCTCGAGCGTCAGCGCCGCGGCGTTAGGGTCGTGCGCCGCCGACACGGTCAGGTTCGGCGTGCCGGCCTGGTGGTACCACAGCGAGAACTGCGACAGGTCCTTGCCGGAGACGTCCTCGAAGACCTTGATGAAGTCCTCGATCGTCGCCGCGTCGCCGTCGTGCCGTTCGAAGTAGAGGTCCATGCCGCGCCGGAAGGTCTCGTGGCCGAGGACGGTGCGGATCATGCCGACGACCTCGGCGCCCTTCTCGTAAACAGTGGCCGTGTAGAAATTGTTGATCTCGCGGTAGCGGCGCGGGCGCACCGGGTGCGCGAGAGGACCCTGGTCCTCCGGGAACTGGTGGGCGCGCAGCGTCCGCACGTCGGCGATGCGCTCGACCGCGCGGGAACGTTCGTCCGCAGAGAACTCGTGGTCGCGGAAGACGGTCAGGCCTTCCTTCAGGCATAGCTGGAACCAGTCGCGGCAAGTGATTCTGTTGCCTGTCCAATTGTGGAAATATTCGTGCGCGATGATGGCTTCGATATTGGCGAAGTCGGCGTCAGTTGCGGTTTCCTGGTCGGCCAGCACATATTTGTCGTTGAAGATGTTGAGGCCCTTGTTCTCCATCGCGCCCATGTTGAAATCGGACACGGCGACGATGTTGAAGACGTCGAGATCGTATTCGCGGCCGAAGGTCTCCTCGTCCCAGCGCATCGAGCGCCTGAGCGCGTCCATCGCATAGGCGGCGCGGTCCTGCTTGCCGTGCTCGACGAAGATGCCGAGCCGCACCTCGCGCCCGGAACGGGTGACGAAGGCGTCGGACACTTCGGCCAGGTCTCCGGCCACCAGCGCGAACAGGTAGGACGGCTTCGGGTGCGGATCGAACCATTCGGCGAAATGCCAGCCGTCGGGAAGCTCGCCCGTCGCGCCCGGATTGCCGTTGGCAAGCAGCAGCGGCGCTTCCTCGCGCCGCGCCTCGATTCGTACCGAATAGACCGAGAGGACGTCGGGGCGGTCGAGGAAATAGGTGATGCGGCGGAACCCTTCCGCCTCGCATTGGGTGCAGTAGTTCCCGCTCGACCGGTAGAGACCCATCAGCGCCGTGTTGGCGGACGGCGCGGTCTCGGTCTCGATGGTCAGCTGGAACGTCCGGCCGCGCGGCGGCTTGTGCAGGGTGAGACGCTGTCCGGTCGCCTCGTAGCTTCCGGCCTCCAGCGGCTCGCCGTCGACCGAGACAGCGAGGAGGGCAATTCCGTCGCCGTCGAGCACGAGCGGGGTAGAAGGCGCAACGCCGTCCCGCCGCTCGATCGTCAGCTCCGCGACCACGCGCGTACGGTCTGGATCGAGCCGGAAGGTCAGCGATGTCCGTGGAATGAGCCAGTCGCTCGGGCGATAGTCCTCGAGCCTGAACACCTGGCCTGTATCTGTCCGCATTCCGTGATTTCCGTGCAAGCTCGCCGCGTGGTCCAACAAGGGTAAACCCATTGGCGCGACAAAGTGGTATGCTAGGTCTTTACACGAAACCGGGCCTCGTCAAAACTCAACCCGCTCGAGGCCCACGCCCGCATCCGCCGATATCCCGCGAGGAATGACCATGACAGTTCAAACTCCCAAGTTTGGAATGGGCGCATCCGTGCTGCGCAAGGAGGACGATGCCTTCATTTCCGGGCGCGGCCGATACACCGACGATTTTTCCCCGGCGGGCACGCTGCATCTCTATGTGCTGCGCTCGCCGACCGCGCGGGCCAAGTTCACCATCGCCTCGGTCGAGGCGGCGAGAGCGGCGCCTGGCGTTCATCTCGTGCTGACCGGGGCCGATATCGCCAACCTGGGCGATCTCAAGTCGAGCGCGATGCAGAAGCAGCCCGACGGCACGCGCCCCAAGGCGCGGGACATCCCTATCCTGTGCCGTGACGAGGTTGCCTATGTCGGCGACGCGGTGGCCTGCGTGGTCGCGGAGAGCCGCGCGCTCGCCCAGGACGCGGCCGAGCTGATCGAGATCGACTACGAGGACATGGAGCCCGTCGCGCTGATGGCGCATGCGCTCGATGCCGATGCTCCGCTCATCTGGCCCGAGCATGGCAGCAATCGCGCTTTCCGCTACGAACTTGGCGACAAGGCAAAGACCGACGCGGCCTTCGCCAAGGCCAAGCACGTCACGAAGGTAGCGTTCCGCAACAACCGCCTCGTTTGCAATTACATGGAGGCGCGCGCCGCGCTTGCCGAGTGGAACGCCAAGGAGAACCGCCTCGTCCTGACGGTCGGCTCCCAGGGCGTCCATTCGATGCAACAGATCCTCGCCGGCGTGCTCGGCATCCAGCCGACGGGCCTGCGTGTCGTCACGCCCGATGTCGGCGGCGGGTTCGGGCCGAAGACCTTCGTCTATCGCGAATACGCGCTGGTGCTCGAAGCTGCGCGGCGCCTCAGCCGGCCCGTCAAGTGGACGGGCGACCGCACGGAGCACTTCCTGACCGACGCCCAGGGCCGCGACAACGAAGTCGAAGCGGAGATGGCGATGGACGCCGAAGGGCGCTTCCTCGGCCTCCGGGTAAGCCTCGCCGCCAACCTCGGGGCCTATTGCTCCCAGTACGGACCCTACATCCCCTATATCGGGGCGACGATGTCGACGGGCGTCTACGACATCAAGGCGCTGCATGTCGGGATCGACGGCGTCTACACCAATACCTGCCCGGTCGACGCCTATCGTGGCGCGGGCCGTCCCGAGGCAGCGTATCTGCTCGAGAAGCTCGTCGATGCCTGCGCGCGCGACATGAAGATGTCGCCGGCCGAAATCCGCCGCCGCAACTTCATCCGGCCGGAGCAGTTTCCCTACACGACCGCGACCGGCCGTAAATACGATGTCGGCGAGTTCGATGGCCACATGACCCTGGCGATGGAACGGGCCGACTGGACCGGTTTCGAGAAGCGCCTGAAGGCGTCGAAGCAGGCCGGCAAGCTGCGCGGCATCGGCATGGCGACCTATGTCGAAGCCTGCGCCTTCGCGGGCTCGGAGGCTGCGCACCTGACACTGAACGGCGACGGGACGGTGACGCTGTTCATCGGCACGCAGACCAACGGGCAGGGCCATGCAACGGCCTATTCTCAGTTCGTCGCGGAAAAGCTCAACCTGCCGATCGAGAAGATAATCGTGCGGCAGGGGGACACCGACGAGCTCGCCAAGGGCGGCGGCACCGGCGGCTCGCGCTCGATCCCGCTGGGCGGCGTCTCGGCGGCCTATGCCGGCGAAAACCTCGCCGAGAAGATCAAGAAGATCGCGGCCGACGAGCTGGAAGCAGGTGCTGCGGACATCGAACTGATCGACGGCACCGCACGCATCGTCGGCACCGACCGGGCGCTCGATTTCTCCGCGATCGCAAAGGCAGCGAAGAACCCGGACGATCTCAAGGGCTTTGGCGAGTTCATCCAGGACGAGGCGACCTATCCGAACGGCACCCACATCTGCGAGATCGAGATCGATCCGGCGACCGGGACGTCCGAGATCCTGCGCTATACGATCGTCGACGATTTCGGCGCGGTGGTGAACCCGATCCTGCTCGCCGGCCAGGTGCATGGCGGCGTGGTGCAGGGCATCGGCCAGGCGCTGACCGAGGACACGGTCTATGGCGAGGACGGGCAATTGCTGACGGCAAGCTTCATGGACTACGGCATGCCGCGCGCCGACCTGCTGCCGTTCATCGACTTCTCGACGCGCAACGTGCCCTCGACGACCAACGCGCTCGGCATCAAGGGGGCAGGCGAGGCGGGCACGATCGGCGCGACGCCGGCGGTCATGAACGCGCTCACCGACGCCCTGTGGCGCGCGTACGGCATCGGCCATATCGAGATGCCGGCGACGCCGCTCAGGGTCTGGCAGGCGATCCAGGACGCGGCCTGACGGTGGCGGAGCACTCGATGATTTCGCGGCCCCTGGCCGCGATCCTCCTCAAGGTCTCGTCCATTGCGGTGTTCGTCGGGATGCAATCCTTCATCAAGCTGGTGGGCGTCATCCCCGCCGGCCAGATCGTGTTCTACCGTTCGTTCTTCGCGATGGTGCCGATCCTGGTCCTGCTGGCCTGGACGGGAGAGCTGAGAACCGCGTTCCACACCGACCGGCCCGGGCAACATGTGATGCGCGGTCTGGTGGGCGTCTCGTCGATGGCGCTCGGCTTCTTCGCACTGACGCGGCTGCCGCTTCCCGAAGCGATCATGCTCAACTACGCGCAGCCGCTGCTGGTCGTCGTCATCAGCGCGCTGGTGCTCGGGGAAACGGTGCGCATCTTCCGTTGGACGGCGGTCGGAATAGGTTTCATCGGGGTGCTGATCATCTCCTGGCCGAAGCTGACCCTGCTGACCTCGCCGGGTGGGATGGGCAGCGCCGAGGCGCTGGGCGTGGTCGCCGCCATCACCGCCGCCGCCATCTCCGCGGTAGCGTTGCTGCAGGTGCGCGCGCTCGTTGCGACGGACAAGTCGTCCACGGTCGTCATCTGGTTTTCCATGACCGCCTCCATCGCCGGCCTGCTCACCTGGCCTTTCGGGTGGGCACCTTTGACCGGCTGGCAGATTTTCTACCTCGTGATGAGCGGCATCTGCGGCGGCATCGCACAGGTGCTGATGACGGAATCCTACCGCCATGCCAGCGTGGCCACCGTCGCTCCGTTCGAATACAGCTCGATGCTGTTCGGTCTCGTGGTGGGGTACTTGCTCTTCTCGGACCTCCCGACGATCCATTCGATCGTCGGCGGCGCGATCGTCGTGGGCTCCGGGCTGATGATCATCTGGCGCGAGCAGCGCCTCGGTCTGGAGCGCGGTAAGGCGCGGAAGGTCATGCCGCCGCAATAGGCAGTCAACCGGCGGCTTTCCTGGCCGCCGCGAGGGCGCGTAGCGCTTCGGCGGTCGCCTCGTCGGCGGGGAAGAAGGATTCGATCGCGATCTCCGACACCGTGACGTCGAGCGGCGTGCCGAAGACGGTGACGGTCGAGATGAAGGACAGGCTCATCCCGGCGGCCTTGATGCGCAGCGGCACGGCGATGTTCGAGTAGTCGTGCTTGACCGGGCTGCCATTCGAGCGGCCGGGATAGGCGCGCAGCTCCGCTTCGAGGTCGGCGACCTGCGGGTTGCCGCTTTCGTCTGCCAGCCGTCTCAGCCGTTCCAGCACATGCGCACGCCACTCGGCCAGGTTTTCGATGCGCGGCGCGAGACCGCCGGGATGGAGGCTGAGCCTGAGCACGTTGATCGGCGGTTCGAGGAGGCTCGTCTCTTCGATGCCCTCGAGGAACGGCGCAATCGCCGCGTTGCCGCGGATCAGATTCCAGCAGCCGTCGACGGCGAGCGCCGGGTTCGGCTCGTGCGCGGTCAATATGCGCTCGATCGCCTCCAGTGCAGGCCCGAAGGCTTCGTCGTCCACCGGCCGCTCGGGATAGGTGGGGGCGTAGCCTGCGGCGAGCAGCATCCGGTTGCGCTGGCGCAGCGGCAGGTCGAGGCGCTCGGCGAGCCGGATCACCATGTCGCGAGAGGGAGTGGCGCGGCCGCTTTCGAGGAAACTCAGGTGCCGCTGCGAGATTTCGGCTTCGAGCGCGAGATCGAGCTGACTCATGCGGCGGCGCGAGCGCCATTCGCGCAGCAGGTGGCCAAGGGGAGGGTGCGGTGTGTCCATGCCCCGGAAGCTAGCGCGGATCGGAAATGGCTTCCATTACCTGGCGCGTAATCGCCAGCGCGATCCTCGCGGTCAATGATCCGCAGCAATCCGGTCGATGCCGGTGCAACTGAAAGGATCGCAACATGTCTATCGCCGTCACTCCCTATGTCCGCAATGTGCTTCTCCTCGACGGCCTCGTCAGCGGTGCCGCGGGTGTCGTCATGGCCGCCGGAGCCTCGCTCCTGTCTCCCTGGCTGGCGCTGCCGGCCGACCTGCTGTTCTGGGCTGGAATCGTCCTGCTGCCCTGGTGCGCGGCGCTCGTCTTCCTCGCGCGCCGGGAGGCCGTCTCCCGGATGGTGATGTTGGACGTCATCGGCATCAACGCCCTCTGGGTCGCTGCAAGCTTCGGCATCTTGGTTGCCGGTATCGTGCAGCCCAGCCTGCTCGGCGTGCTCTTCGTCACCGCCCAGGCGCTGACCGTGGCACTGTTCGTCGCCCTACAGCTTGGCGTGATGCGCCGGGCCGGCGCGACCGCCTGAGACGATCTGGGCAGCCTCAGAGCCGGGGAGGGCACTCCCCGGCTTTCGCGTGCCGAGGATCAGCCGATCGCGCCGAGATCCCGCAGCTTCGCCTTGATTTCGAGGAAGTCGCGCCAGGCGAGCTTCTTGTGCGCCGGATTACGTAAGAGATAGGCAGGGTGCAGCGTTGGCATCAGGGGGATCTCGATGCCCGAGCCTGTCGTATGGCTGTTCCACGTGCCGCGCAGCCGCATGATGCCGGTCTGTGTTTTGAGCAGCGCCTTGCTCGACGCGTTGCCGAGCGTGACCAGCACTTTCGGGCCGACCAATTCAATCTGACGCTCGATGAACGGGCGGCAGATTTCCGTCTCCATCGGCGAGGGGTCGCGGTTGCCCGGCGGCCGCCACGGGATGACATTGGCGATGTAGACGGACGTACGGTCGAGCCCGATCGCGGCGAGCATCCGGTCGAGCAACTGCCCCGAGCGGCCGACGAAGGGAAGTCCCTCCAGATCCTCCTCGCGGCCCGGCGCCTCGCCGACGAACATGACCGGGGCCGCCGGATTGCCGTCGGAGAAGACCAGCGACTTGGCGGTGAATTTCAGGTTGCAGCCGTCGAAGCCCGCCAGAAGCTCCTTCAACTCGTCGAGCGATCTGGCGGAACGGGCAGCTTCGCGGGCGCGCGCAGCCTGGGCCTCGTCCGGCACGCTGGCCGCAATCGCGCGCGAGGGCGGTCTGGCGGGCGCCTCCAGCCGCGGCGGTTCGAACGCCTTGGGCGGGACAGCGGCCGGCGCGGACGGCGGCGCGGCTTTTGCCGTCTGCGCGAAGCGGTCGACAGGCGCGTCCTCAAGCGCCTCGTCGACGCCGCTCTCGGCGTAGAAGCGCAGAAGCTCCTCGAGGGAGGCGCGGGTGTCGAATGTGTCGGTCATGATCACCAGGGGCGGCGGCGGTTGCCGCAGCCTGCCAATCAATAGGGCGCTGCGGGTCCGACGTAAACCTTGGCATCCTCAGGACAGGGGAATCCTCGGATCCTGCCGGATGTAGAATTCGAGCTTCGGCGTGAAATCGGTGATGAAGAACTTGAAATCCGCCGTCTCCAGCGGATCGACATGCCCTTCGGAGAAGACGAGGCGATCGTTGGGTTCGAAGTCCGTGTCGTGAATGCGGAAGGAATCCGACGAGCGGTTCTCCGGGTTGACGCGGCGCTGGTCGAAGGACAGCCCGTCACCGTGGACACTCGGGATGCCGAGCTGTTCCTGAAGCTCGAATTCGTATTCCGTCCAGGCGATGCCGCTGTTGTTCAGAGAGCGGATGCGCAGATGCAGCATGCCTGTTGCGAACGTGCCCACCGGTCCGTCGGTGCGGATCTTCGACGCGACCCGGATGACCAGGGTCACGGGGCTCGCCGACAGCATCTCCTGTTCGATGACGATCGGATTGGCCTTGGTACCGATGCCCGACACGCCGCGGATGACAAAGCCGCCGAGTTCGTCGGAGAAGGAATAGGCGCCGGTAAACCACAGGCGCCGTTCGCCGCCATCCGCCGAAGCCGTCAGCGTCACGGCGGCAAGACATCCCGCGATCGTCGTCCAGAGAGCAGTCACCTTCGTCTCTTCCGGCAGAACGTGTTGATGCAGGATAGACCAGTGGAGCGAAATGGATAGGCATATCCGCGACCACGGGCGAAACCCGGCGCGCAGTCGCCAGATTTCGCAGCGTAATGGAGTCGATTGAATTGACGTTTACGTTAAGGTAAATTGCTATTGCAGAAAACTAACATGCGTTAGAATAATGCGACGCTTTCGCGCGGTGACGGGTCTGGTGCGCGGAAAAGAATTAAGGCAAGAGGATCGGCGACCGGCCGGAGGACGAGATGAGCGAAGTCGAACGCGAGAGCATGGAATTCGATGTGGTGATCGTGGGCGCAGGTCCCGCCGGCCTTGCCGCCGCCATCCGTCTGAAACAGGTCAATCCCGAACTTTCGGTCGTCGTCCTGGAGAAGGGCGGCGAAGTCGGCGCCCACATCCTCTCCGGCGCCGTGGTCGATCCGATCGGCATCAACAGGCTCCTGCCGGACTGGCGCGACGACGCGGACCACCCCTTCACGACCGAGGTGAAGGACGATCATTTCCTCTTGCTCGACCCCGCCGGATCGCTGCGCCTGCCCAGCATCGTGATGCCGCCGCTGTTGAACAATCACGGCAACTACATCGTCTCGCTCGGCAATGTCTGCCGCTGGCTGGCGACCAAGGCAGAGGCGCTGGGCGTCGAGATCTATCCGGGATTCGCTGCCGCGGATCTGACCTATGACGAAAAAGGCGCCGTGACCGGCGTCATCACCGGCGACATGGGCCTCGAAAAGGACGGATCTCCCGGTCCGGGCTACGCGCCGGGCATGGCGCTCTACGGCAAATATGTCCTGATCGGCGAGGGCGTGCGCGGGTCGCTCGCCAAGCAGCTGATCGCCCGGTACAATCTGTCCGACGGCAAGGATCCGCAGAAGTTCGGCATCGGGCTGAAGGAACTCTGGCAGGTGAAGCCCGAGCACCACAAGCGCGGCCTCGTCCAGCATTCCTTCGGCTGGCCGCTCGACGCATCGACGGGCGGCGGTTCGTTCCTCTACCACTTCGACGACAATCTCGTCGCCGTCGGCTTTGTCGTACACCTGAACTATAAGAATCCGTATCTGTCGCCGTTCGAGGAATTCCAGCGCTTCAAGACGCATCCGGCGATCCGCGACACGTTCGAGGGGGCGAAGCGTCTCTCCTATGGCGCCCGCGCCATCACCGAGGGCGGCTGGCAGTCTGTTCCGAAAGTGTCTTTCCCCGGCGGTCTGCTGATGGGTTGCTCCGCCGGCCTGGTCAATGTGCCGCGCATCAAGGGCTCGCACAACGCCGTGCTGTCCGGAATGCTCGCGGCCGAGCACGTGGCCGAGGCCATCGCGGCGGGGCGCCAGCATGACGACCTGGTCTCCTACGAGGAAGCCTGGCGCGCCAGCGACATCGGCAAGGATTTGAAGCGCGTGCGCAACGTCAAGCCGCTCTGGTCGCGCTTCGGCACGTTCATCGGCATCGGCCTCGGCGGGCTGGACATGTGGACGAACCAGCTGTTCGGCCTGTCGCTGTTCGGCACGCTCAAGCACGGCAAGACGGATGCGGCCTCGCTCGAGCCGGCGGCGAAGCACGAGAAGATCGCCTACCCCAAGCCGGACGGCGTGCTGACTTTCGACCGCCTGTCATCCGTGTTCCTGTCGAACACAAACCATGCCGAGGACCAGCCGGTTCACCTGCAGGTCAAGGACATGGCGTTGCAGAAGGCGTCGGAACACGACGTGTTCGCCGGCCCCTCGACGCGCTACTGCCCGGCGGGCGTCTACGAATGGGTGGATGCGGAAGGCAATGCCGCGGCCGACAAGATGGGCGTCGATGTGAAGTTCGTGATCAACGCGCAGAACTGCGTCCACTGCAAGACCTGCGACATCAAGGACCCGAACCAGAACATCAACTGGGTGCCGCCGCAGGGGGGCGAGGGACCCGTTTACGTTAACATGTAAGCCAGCCGCGCGCGCGGATTGCCATCGCGCGTGGTCCGTGATTTTCTACCCGAGGTGGGTGGAGAAGACTGGGCCATGGGGCTGGGTGCGAAGCTTTGGGTGGTGTTCGCCGTGGTGTTGCTGGCGTCTGCGGGCGCGGCGCGGGCGGATGTCTCGGTCAAGACCAAGTATTACGACATCAAGGGCAAGACCGGCCTCGAACTCTTCTACGATATGAACAGGAAAGGGCCGCGCCACGGCTTCCTGACCAAGGCGATCGCCCAGACGCAATTCAAGACCGACATCAAGGGCGACCTGGTCCATTCGAACGGCGTCTGCCGCACCAGGGGCGCCGAGATGATGATGCAGATCACCTATGTCTATCCGCGCCCGGTCGACAAGCTCGATTCCTCGCTTGCGCGCCGCTGGAAGAAGTTCCAGGCGTCGAACATCGTGCACGAGGAGATGCACGGACGGCTGGCGAAGAAGATGGTGGCGGATGTCAACCGCGCCATGCGCGGCTTCAAGCTGGCGGACGGCCAGTCTTGCCGCAAGGCCAATGCGAAGCTGATGAAGGAACTCGACCGCATCATCGTCGCCTACAACAAGTCGCAGGTGGACTTCGACAAGCGCGAGCACCGCGATGGCGGACCCGTCGAGAAGAGTGTCCTGGCGCTCGTCGGCAAGAAGAAGTAGCCGGCCCGCTTCCGGCCCGTAGCGCGTTTGTCCATTGGAAACACGCGGATGGGCGTATCCGTGCCTGTGTTTCCGTGGCGTCACCACCTTGCGGTAGCGAATTGGTGAACGAACCGTCAACATCGTCTTGAAACGGTGCAATTCCTGTGCTGGATTTGCTGTCGGACGGAGGTGCCGATGCGTTTGCTTGCATGCTCGTGCTGTTTTCTCGCCCTTCTGGGCTTCGTCGCGCCTTCGAAGGCCGGTCCGAAGGTGACGTCGCGCACGACGAGCTTCCCGATCTCCGGTGCGACCGGAGACGCGCTTCTCAGGCAGCTCGAACAGAAGGGGCCGAAGCACGGCTTCACCTCGCGCGCGATCGCGCAGACGCGCTATACGATGAATTCCGAGGCCGACTGGACCCATGCCGACGGCGTGTGCAAGGTGACGCGGCCGCAGGTCCGGCTCGACATCAACTACATCTATCCGGCGGTGAAGGGCGAGGTGAGCGGACCCCTGCGCAGCCGTTGGCAGCGCTTCATGGCCGGCATCCGCAAGCACGAGGAACAGCATGGCCGGCTTGCGCGTGAGATGGCGGCGGAGGCCGACAAGGCGATCGCCGGCCTGAAGGTTCAGGACGGCAAGGACTGCGGCAAGCTACGCGCCGAAATGAAGCGCGTGGTCGCGGCGATCGTAGGGCGCTACGAAGCGCGGCAGCGCCAATTCGATGTGGTCGAGCACAAGAGCGGCGGCAACGTCGAAAGCCTAGTCAGGCGCCTGGTGGCGAAATAGCGGCCCCTTTGCCGGGTCGCAGCACGACCGTCGAGCCGGAAGCCTCGGGCTTCGGCTGCGTCGGCACCCAGAATTCAGTCATGACGGGCAGATGATCCGACCCGACATCGTCGAGGCGCTCGACGCTGGTGACGACGAGGCCGGTGCCTGCAAGCACGTGATCGATCCCCAATCCGACCGACCGTCGAAGTACATCGGGCAATGCGCGCGGCAGCCATGAGGGGCCTACCGGTCCCGCATCCTCCATCCGTGCCGCCGCCAAGATATTCCGGACCGTCTCGCTCCAGCGGGCAGCGTTGAAATCTCCGGTGAGAATCGACGCGTCAGGAAGGTCCGACAGGCGCGGCGCGATACGGTCGATCTGCGCCGGCTGCTCGAACGGCCACGGCCAGTAGAGGTGGAGAGCCGCGACACTGACCGGCTGGCCGGCGAAATCCACCGAAGCCACCGCGAGCGTCCCTCCGTCGACGCATCCGGGCGAGGCTCCCTCGGCGAAAGGGCGGCGCGACAGGATCGCGACGCCACCGACAAGGCCTCGCGCCTCGCAGACGATCCGGTGAGGATAGGCGGCCGCAAGCGTCTCGAGCCGCTGCCGCCACATCGCCGACACTTCGTTGACGGTCACGACATCGGGACGCAGACGCGCGATGAGCGACAGGAAGCGTTCCGGGGCGGGATTGTCGAACCGGGCGTTGAGGTGGAGCAGCCGGTAGGTCGCCCGCTCGTCCGGCGTGGCCGACGCCTTCGCCTGGTTGCCTGCGACCGTGTCGAGCCAGGTTCCCGGCGTCACGAAGAAGGCCGCTGTCGCCAGCGCGAGACCCGCAAACGCCTCGCGCCTGAACCCGGTCGAGATCAGGCCGGTCGCGCCGACGGCCACGAGGGCGGCCAGGTGCAACCGGAAATGCGAGAGCGAATCGAAAGCCGGGTGGAAGCGGCCGAGGAACCCCAGCCCGATCGCCGCGGCCGCCAGGCCGCACGCGACGAGCAGGAGGACGGACAGGACGTAGAACGCGCGCTTCATGCCTGCTTCATCGCGGGCGATTGCGGCGTTGGTAGGGACATGCCCTATTGGAACGCGGTTTCGGAGAAGCTCCTCAGCTTGCGCGAATGCAGCCGCTCCGGCGACATCGCCGCGAGCTTCTCGACCGCCCTGATGCCGATGGTGAGATGCTGGGCGACCTGGCGCTTGTAGAACTCCGTCGCCATGCCCGGCAGCTTGAGTTCGCCGTGCAGCGGCTTGTCGGAGACGCAGAGCAGCGTTCCATAGGGCACGCGGAAGCGGAAACCGTTGGCGGCGATGGTTGCGGATTCCATGTCGAGACCGATCGCGCGCGACTGCGACAGGCGCTGCACGGGGCCGCGCTGGTCGCGCAGTTCCCAGTTGCGGTTGTCGATCGTGGCGACCGTGCCGGTGCGCATGATCCGCTTCAGGTCGAAGCCGGTGAGGCCGGTGACCTCGGCGACGGCTTCCTGGATCGCCACCTGCACCTCGGCCAGCGCCGGGATCGGCACCCAGACCGGAAGGTCGTCGTCGAGCACGTGATCCTCGCGCACATAGGCATGCGCCAGCACGTAGTCGCCGAGAGCCTGTGTGTTGCGAAGGCCGGCGCAGTGGCCGAGCATCAGCCAGGCGTGCGGCCTCAGCACCGCGATGTGGTCGGTGATCGTCTTGGCGTTGGAGGGGCCGACGCCGATGTTCACCATGGTGATGCCGGAATGGCCGGGCTTGACGAGGTGATAGGCGGGCATCTGCGGCAGGCGCGGCGGGTGCGAGCCGTCCGACGGTCCGGATTCGCCCGCCTGCGTGATCAGATTGCCCGGTTCGACGAATGATTCGTAGCCTCCGCCGCCGTTCACCATCAGATCGCGGGCGTGGTTGCAGAACTCGTCGATGTAGAACTGGTAGTTGGTGAACAGGACGAAGTTCTGGAAATGGTTCGGGCTCGTCGCCGTGTAGTGCGACAGACGGTGCAGCGAATAGTCGATGCGCTGCGCCGTGAACGGCGCGAGCGGCATGGGTTCGCCCGGGGCCGGCTCGTAGGTGCCGTTGGCGATGAGGTCGTCGGTGGCGTTCAGGTCCGGCACGTCGAAGACATCGCGCAGCGGCCGCATCAGCCTGTCGGCGATAGAGCCTTCCACATGCGTGCCTTCGAGGAAGGCGAAGTGGAGCGGTATCGGCGTCTCGGATTCGGCGATCGTCACCGGCACGCCGTGATTGCGCATGATCAGCCCGAGCTGTTCGACGAGATAGGTCTCGAACAGATCAGGCCGCGTGATGGTGGTCGAGTAGTGCCCCGGATCGTACATATGGCCGTAGGCATAGCGCGAATCGATCTGCGCGTAGGACGAGGTCGAGATCCGCACCTCGGGATAGAAGGCGCGGAAACGCTGCAGCGGCTGATCCTTGGCGAGGCTGGCGAAGGAGTCGCGCAGGAAGGCGGTGTTGCGGTCGTAGAGGTTGCGCAACAGCTTCACCGCTTCGCGGGCGTCGGTGAAACTCTGCCGGGCATAGGGTTCCGGCGTGACGACTGTTTCGATGGGCTTGGGGTAGATTCTCTTTTCCATGCTCCAATATAGTCGAGCAAGATGACGCTTGGGAGTGTCCTTCGCGAGAATCAGTTTCAACGCATCCGCTGCAATCCGACCGCGAGCACGAAGCCCACGCCGCTCGGCTTGGTCATCTGCCCGCCGACCAGCACCGCGTCGGCCACCACGGATCCGGTCGCGGCATTGACCTTGCTGACGGCAAAGGCCGTCGTGCCGAATAGCGCGGCGATCAGCGCGAGCCGCGGCAACGTGCGTAGGATGTCGGTGATCGGGTTGGTATCGATGGTCATCGTCGTATCTCTTTCCGGGCCGCTCAGAGCTCGCCGCCACATTTCATGCCGCTGTCGAAGACGCAGGGGATAACCCGATCCGTCCTCCACCTGCGGTCGCGTCCGGCCTCGGCAACGATCATCGCGAAGATCATCCCGAACAGGATGGTGATCAGGCTGACGATGGTGAGGCGGCGGGCGAGCATCGGTTGGTTCCTCAAGTGTTGAGGTGAAGATGCCAGACCGGGACTGAACTCATCCTGAGACCGCCGTTCATCAGGGGTTCAGGGAGGTAAACGCGCCCGATGCAATGCGCAGGGCGTGGGGCGGGTCGCGGCGACGATCGACCTGAGGCAGAGATGGCGCGGCCATAGGCTCTCGCGACCATTGCCAAAATGAAAAGGGGCCGCAACCGGGCGGCCCCTTTCGAAAATGAGGATTGGGAAGTCGGCTACTGCCGCGTCAGGCTTTCCGACTTGCAGATGACGCCGCCCATGACGCAGCCGGCAAGCGCCATCGTGTTGCCCTTGACGGTCGCCTTGCCGTTGTAGGTCTTCTTCTCGTCCAGCTTGTTGACCTTGCCCTTGTAGGAGCCGTCGGACCCCTTCATGCAGCCGATCGACTGGCCCTTGTATTCGCCGGTCATCACCGTGCCGCAGTACGTGCCGCCGGAGCCGGCATACTTGATCAGCGTGCCGTTGCTGCGCTTCCAGGTGCCTTCGATCGGGTCGGCGAGCGCCGCGCCGGCCATCACCAGGGTTGCCGCCGCCGCCGCAATTGCAATTCGAAACATAATCTCCTCCTGCGTTTGATCGGCGGCAGACGGGACTTTCCCTCCGCTCTCGCCTTCCGCAAACGTCAACGTAATCCAGGGAATTGTGAAACGGAAGCTCCCCCCTGCGGTGGGGAATGGGAATTTCGCGGGTTGGCCAGCGCGCTTTCGGGTCTCCGAAATGCCCCCGCTCTTTCGAGGCGCGCCGATCCAAACACGAGCCGTGGTTAGCGGAGTCTTTCGTCCCGGCGCCAGGATTTTATGCGCATTCGAGCGGAATCGCCGGAAGTCCAGCGGCTTCGATGCTTAACGGAATCTGCCGTTTACTTCTTGTTTTAGCTTTGTTTTCCGCAAATTAAGCACGCCCGTTCACGCGCAATTCAAGCCTCGCCGCCATTCTCGGACCCATCGGACAACGCCTTCGGACGGACAAGATACCGCCGGGCAAGAGAGACAGGCAGGGGACAGAAAATGGCACGTTTCGAGATGTTTGAAGCCGGGTTTGGATCGATGGGCGCGAACGCCCAGGCCGATATCCTGTTCGAGCTGGGGATGATGTACGCGACCGGCCGGGACTGCGAAACCGATCCCGTTGCGGCGCACAAGTGGTTCAACATCGCGGCGATCAAGGGCTCTACCCGCGCCGCCGAACTTCGCGCCGAACTCGCGGCCATCATGTCCAAGCCGGAGCTGGCGCGCGCACTGCGCGAGGCGCGCGAATGGATGACGATGCACTAATCAGAAGCTTCACAGGGCGGTTCGCGTCGTCTGGGCGGGGGACGCTGTGACGACGTGGAGAGGCCGCGACCGGCAGGGGACAATGCCGGCGCGGCTTTTCCTTCGCAGCCGGCTCAGCTCATGCCGAGATAGCGTCCCGGCCGGTGGTTGATCGCCAGGATCATGTTGAGCACCACGGCACCGGCAAGCGAATAGAGCACGTTCTGCCACGGCAGCACGAAGAACGACGTCACCAGGATGAGGATATCCACGCCGAGCTGGAAGTAGCCTGCGCGGATACCGTGATTGTCCTGCAGGTAGACCGCGAGGATGTTGACGCCGCCGAGCCCGGCCCTATGCCGGAACAGGATCAAGAGGCCGACGCCGATCAGTGCGCCGCCGATGATGGCCGCGTAGAACGGATCGAGGGCTCCGATCTCGATCCAGCGCGGTGTCAGCATTGCTAGCACGGAGACGAGGGCGACCGCCGCGAAGGTGCGCAAGGTATATGGCCAGCCCATCCGCCGCACGGCGAGTATGTAGAACGGCAGGTTGACGGCGAAGAAGATCGTTCCGAAGCCGATCCCCGTCGCATACTGGCCGAGAAGCGCGACGCCGGCGATTCCGCCGGTGCCGAGCGAGCACTTCGCATAGAAGGTCAGTCCCAGCGCCACCAGCGCCGTTCCCATGACCAGCGCCAGAACGTCTTCGTAGAAGGCATGCCGGCGGACCGATTCCGTCGGATCGAGGCTTTCGGGCTGTGCGGAGGTGCTCATGCTGCGACTGCTAACAGCGGCGGTCGCGGCACGCAATCACGTCTCGACGAACCGCACCAGCACCGCCCCGTCTGTCACCTGTTGCCCCTCGGCGACGATTTCGGCCACCTCGCCGTCGTGGGGGGCCGATATCGTGTGCTCCATCTTCATCGCCTCGAGCACCAGCAGCGCCTGTCCTTTGCTGACATGCTCGCCGGCACTTGCCCTCACGACTTTGACCAGACCCGGCATCGGGGCTCGCAAGCTGCCCGCGCCAGCGGCCGCATCGGCGGCGTCCGCGAACGGGTCGGGCACCTTGAAATTGTGTGCAACCGCCCCCTCGAACACCGTGACGTGTCCCGGCCACACGGCGATCCGGGAAGCGGCGGGGACGGATCGCTCCGCACCGTCGATCTCGACCAGTAGCCGTCCGGCTTTGGCATGGACCGTAGCTGCCATCTCGGTCTCGCCATAAGCGAGCGTCACCGTGCGCCGCACCGGCGTCCAATGCGCGTAGCCCGCGATTGCGTCCCACGGGTCGGTTCCGGCCTTCTTCAGGCTTGCGCCCGACGCCGCGAGGGCCGTCGCGGCGAGCGCTGCCGGAGAGGGCTGCCCAATCGCCGTCAATCCTGCCTGCTTGCGCGCGATCAGACCGGTGTCAACGTCGCCCGCGGCAAAATCGGGATCGGCGGCAAGTGCGGCGAGAAAGGCCGTGTTGACGGTCGAACCGGCAATCTCGGTCTGCTCCAAGGCGCCGATAAGCGCCTTGAGCGCGCTCTCGCGATCACCCGCATGCACGACCAGCTTGGCGATCATCGGGTCGTAGAAGGGCGAAATCGCATCGCCCTGGCGCACGCCGGTCTCGATACGAATTGAGGAACCCTCCGTGCCGGAGGCCGGGAATCTCAAATGATGCAGCGTGCCGATCGCCGGCAGGAAGTCGCGCGTCGGGTCCTCGGCATAGACGCGCGCCTCGAAGGCGTGGCCGGACAGGCGGATCTCGTCCTGCGACAGCGGCATTTTCTCGCCCGCCGCGACCCGCAATTGCCACTCCACCAGGTCGACGCCGGTGACCATCTCGGTCACGGGATGCTCGACCTGCAGGCGCGTGTTCATCTCCATGAACCAGAACCGGTCGGGCCTGAGGCCCTCGGATGCGTCGACGATGAACTCGATCGTGCCGGCGCCAGAATAGCCGATCGCTTTCGCCGCCTTGACCGCCGCGTCCGTCATCGCGGCGCGCATCTCGGCCGTCATGCCGGGGGCAGGGGCCTCCTCGATCACCTTCTGGTGGCGGCGCTGTGCCGAGCAGTCGCGCTCGAACAGATGCACGGCATTGCCGAAATTGTCGCCGAACACCTGCACCTCGATATGGCGAGGCTTCTCGACATACTTCTCGATCAGCACCGCCTCGTCGCCGAAGGCGGCCTTGGCCTCGCGCTTGGCCGACGCCAGCGCGTCGGCGAAATCGTCGGGGTGCTCGACCCGGCGCATGCCCTTGCCGCCGCCGCCGGCTCGCGCCTTGATCAACACCGGGTAGCCGATTTCCCTGGCCTTGCCTGCGAGCAGGACGAGCGCCTGGCCGGCGCCGTGATAGCCGGGCACGATCGGTACGCCGGCCTTTTCCATCAGCGCCTTGGCTGCATCCTTCAGGCCCATCGCGCGGATCGAGGCGGCGGTTGGGCCGATGAAGATCAGGCCGGCGGCCGTAACCTGGTCGACGAAGCCGGGGTTTTCGGACAGGAAGCCGTAGCCCGGATGGATGGCCTGGGCGCCGGTCGCCAGTGCTGCCTCGACGATACGGTCGCCGCGCAGGTAGCTTTCGCCGACAGGAGCCGGACCGATGCGCACCGCCTCGTCGGCCTCGCGCACGAACAGCGATCCGGCGTCGGCGTCGGAGTGGACCGCGACGGTCGCGATGCCCATCCGGCGGGCGGTTCTGATGATGCGGCAGGCGATTTCGCCGCGGTTGGCGATCAGGATCTTGGAGAACATGACCGATCCATATCCGCGTTACGCGCGGATATGAAGGGCCTTCGGATATCGGAATGCGTACGGTGACAGGGCACGGCCTCTCCCGCCCGGCGTCCGCTTCGGCTAGGTAAGGTTCAGCTTCCGACCACCCGAGGATTTCGACTCATGGATGCCGCTGCCCCGCAGGGACTTCGCGCGCAGTTGACGACCATGTGGGCCGCATTGCTGGCTTCGCCCGTCAGGCAAAGCATTGCGCTGCTCTATCTGGGCGTAGGGATCGTGATCGTCGCGACCGCCTTTGGCCAGGTGCTGCTCAACCGCTGGAACCAGCCTTTCTACGATTCGCTCGAGAGGCGCGATCTCGCCGCCTTTTTCGACCAGCTGGTGGTCTTCGCCTACATCGCCGGGTCGCTTCTGGTGTTGAACGTCGGCCAGGCCTGGCTCAACCAGATGCTGCACATCAAGATGAGGGAAGGGCTGACGCGCGACTTGATCGGCGAGTGGATGAAGCCGCGCCGCGCCTTTCGTCTCGGCTATGCCGGCGAGATCGGCGTCAATCCCGACCAGCGCATGCACGAGGACGCCCGCCATCTCGCCGACCTCACGGTGGACCTCTCGATCGGCCTGATGCAGGCGACGATCCTGCTGGCGAGCTTCGTCGGCGTGCTCTGGTCCATCTCGAACGACTTCACCTTCACCATCGGCGGACGCAGCATCGACATTCCGGGCTACATGGTCTGGGCGGCTTTTCTCTATGCCGGGCTGGGCTCGGGGCTGAGCTGGCTGGCCGGGCGGCCGCTGATCCGCCTCAACGAGGCGCGGTATGCGCGCGAGGCGGAGCTGCGTTTCTCCCTGATGAGGGTCAACGAGCATGTCGACGCGATCTCGCTTGCCGGCGGCGAGGCGGACGAGAGGACGAAACTCGAGCGTGATCTGCGGACGGTGCTGGGCGCAGCGCGAAGGATCATGAGCGCGGCGGTGCGGCTGACCTGGGTGACGGCCGGATATGGCTGGATCACGGTCGTGGCCCCGATTGTGATCGCCTCTCCGGTCTATTTCTCCGGCAGCCTGTCTTTCGGCGGCTTGATGATGGCCGCCGCCGCCTTCAACCAGGTCAACGGCGCGCTGCGCTGGTTCATCGACAACATCGGCGGTATTGCCGACTGGCGCGCCACCCTGCTTCGTATTTCATGGTTCAGGGCGAGCGTGGTCGCCATGGATTCGCTCCACCGCGGCGAAGAACGTATCGCCTTCGTCGAGGGCGAACCGGCCCGCCTGACCTTGGATGGCCTGGTGGCCGCTTCGCCGACCGGGTGCGCACGGCTTGGCGAGACGTCCGCGATCGTCGAGGCCGGCGGCCGGCTGCACATCCTCGGTGAACCGGGCGGCGGCAAGACGCTGTTCTTTCATGCCATTGCCGGACTGTGGCCCTGGGGTAGCGGGACGGTCCGTTTGCCGAAGGGCAAGACGGTCGCCTTCCTTCCCGGCCGGCCCTTTATCCCGCGTGGCACGCTCATTGACGTACTCGCCTATCCTCAAGCCAGTCGGGCTTCGGACAATGAGGCGAAACGCGCGCTGGAACGTGTGGGGCTTGGCCGTCTCGTCGCCCGGCTTGCCGAGCCTGTTCGCTGGGACCGCGAACTCGGCGACGACGACCAGCGGCTGCTCGCATTCGCCCGCGTGCTGGTGCAGAAGCCGGACTTCGTCGTCGTCGA
The DNA here is from genome assembly GCA_041913465.1 of Mesorhizobium sp. Taxonomy (GTDB): domain Bacteria; phylum Pseudomonadota; class Alphaproteobacteria; order Rhizobiales; family Rhizobiaceae; genus Mesorhizobium_A. The sequence goes on from JAYSFJ010000001.1 coordinate 210,422, forward strand.
CGAGGCGCTCGACGCACTGGACGCCGCCGCACGGGGACAAGTGCTGGACGCGCTGGAGGAGGGCCTGCCTGAAGCGGCGCTGGTGACCGTCGGCACCGCCGCGCCGACAGACAAACGCCTTGGTCCGGTCGTCCGGCTGCGGTTCGATCCGAACGGGAAGGCTCTTGGCAAAGGACAGGTAAAGGCCGCAGGCGACTGAGGCGCTCGCGACCTCCAGGCCTGTAGCCGGGTGGCCGCGCCTACGCCATCGCTTCGCGGAACGACACCAGCCGCCTGGCGCGTTCATCCCACAGGACGAGCTTCACGCAGCGCAGGCTTTCAAGGATGGTGATGCGGCCGAGATCGGCGAGCTCGGGATGGTCGCGCAGCACTTCCGGCAGGCGATAGAACGGCACGCGGCTTGCCAGATGGTGGACGTGGTGGATGCCGATATTCCCGGTCAGCCACTGCAGAGGCCAAGGCAGGTCGTAGTTCGACGCGCCGTTGAGCGCGCTGTCCTCGAACTCCCACTCGTCGCCGGAAGACCAGTGCGTGTCCTCGAACTGATGCTGAACGTAGAACAGCCAGATGCCGGCGGCGCCTGCCAGAACCGAGATCGCCAGGTGGACGGCGAGGAACGGCACGATCCCGGTCAGCCAGATCAGGAGGGCGCCGAGCGCCACGATCGCCAGATTGGTCAGCATCGTCGAGCGCCACGGCTGGCCGGCGACACGGAACGTCTCGAACGGCCAGCGGTGCTTCAGCACGAAGAGATAGATCGGGCCGATGGCGAACATCACCAGCGGGTTGCGGTAGAGCCGGTAGGCCAGCTTGCCGCGCGGCGACAACGCCCGATACTCGGCCACCGTCAGCGTGCGGATATCGCCGACGCCGCGCTCGTCCAGGTTGCCGGCCGAGGCATGATGCGTGGCATGCGCCGCACGCCAGTAGTCGTAGGGGGTCAGCGTCAGCACCGAGATCGCGCGGCCGGTCCAGTCGTCGGCGCTGCGGTGGGCGAAGAAGGCGCCGTGGCCGCAATCGTGCTGGATCATGAACAGGCGCAGCAGGAAGCCGGCGGCCGGCACGATCAGCACCAGGCCCCACCAGAAGCCGTAATGCGCCGAGGCGAGCGCCAGCCCCCAGAAGGCGAGGAAGGGCACGAGCGTGACCGCCAGCTCTATGACACTGCGCCGCCGGTCGGGCTGGCGGTAGCCGCTCAACACCTTGAGCCAGGATTTTGCGGCGGAACGGACGGGCAGTGCGGTGGGGGACGGCGCGATATGGACGTTCATCAGGACTCCGAAGGCGGCGCGTCAACGCGCGAGGCCGGGCTGTCGACATGTGTCAGCGCCGGTGAGGGAGGTCCGGGCGAATGATTCGCACCGGGTGTCTCACGTGCGGGCTCGGTTGGCAACCGTTTCGCAACGTGCGCGGGTCGGCGCCGTTCACTGGCGGGGCGTGCCGCGTCCCTGCAGCAAAAGTGCGGCGCGGTCAGCCGATCTCACCCGCACCCAGTTCTCGCGGCCGCCGCGAACGATGCGCAACGGCAGTTCTGTGCCGACCGGGCCGCTCGACCAAAGTGTGCGGTAGAATTCGGCAAGACCGTTGACCTCCTTGTCGCGCAACTCTGCGATGACGTCGCCGCTGCGAAGGCCGGCCGCTGCCGCGGGACCTCCATCGGCCACGCTCATCACCACGACCGTGCCGTTGCGCTCGGCCGCATAGGCGCCGAGCCAGGGGCGCGGCGGGAAAGGCGATTTGCCGCGCCGCACGAGGTCGTCGAGGATGGGCTTGAGGAGATCGATCGGCACCGACATGTTGATCGCGCCAACCTCGCCGTCCTGCATCATCTCGAGCCTGAGCGAGCCGACGCCGACGAGGCGGCCGTCTTCGCCGACGAGTGCCGCGCCGCCCCAGGACGGATGCGCCGGCGCAGTGAAGATCGCGTCGTCGAGCAGGTATTCCCAGTAGCCGGCGAACTCCTGCCGCGCGACGACCTCGCCCTCGACCGCCTGGCCGATACCGTCGGCGAGCGTGATCTTCGCTCCGACCCTGGCGCTGTCGGAATTGCCGAGCGGCAGCGGCGGCAAATCGAGTTGTCCGAGTGCCTTGACCAGGCCGAAGCCGGTCTCCTGGTCGATGGCGAGGGCGTGGCCCGGCACGACGCGCCCGTCATGGCGCGTGATCCAGACCTCCTCGGCCTCTGTGATCAGATAGCCGATGGTGAGCACCAGCCCGTCGGCGTTGATGACGACGCCCGATCCCTCGCGCTCGGTGCCGAGCGCTTCGGCGGTGAAGGCATCGTCTGGAACGCGGGCGCGCAGCGCCACGACGGAAGGACGGATGGAGGATTTCGGCATGGCGGCGGCCCCGGACGGCGAAAAGGGTGCTTATCAAGATATAGGTATTTCGCGATCGGGCGGATGCAAGGGCTGGCTCGCGCGGCTGTCTGTCAGCCGGGATTGCCGCGATGCCCGTCGTGAATGTGCGCAGAGCTCAGAATCCCGGTCTGCATTTCAAGTGAAGACGGTGCACCCCCCTTGACGGATTGCACGCTGCTATCCATCTAGCCGAGCGCGGACCGGGCCCCTCTGACGAGATGTCCTCGTGATGTCGGACCGCATCGGGTGAACTCGATGCTGGGTCTGGTGCTGACGCATGTTCGATGCGTGCCCGCTCGGGTTCCCCTTCACAAGACAGGGGAGAACCATGGAATTCCTTCTATTCGACTTTCTGGGCCAGCCTTTGTGGATGTGGCTCGGTTTCATGAGCCTTGTGGTCGTGCTGCTCGCGCTCGACCTGGGCGTGTTTCATCGCGGTTCGCGCGAGATCGGTGTCGGCGAGAGCCTGGCGCTTTCCTCCTTCTACATCGCTGTCGGGCTTGCCTTCGGGGGCTATGTCTGGTGGCAGATCGGCCGACAGGCAGGGATCGAATATCTCACGGGCTTCGTCGTCGAAAAGAGCCTCGCGATGGACAACATCTTCGTCATCGCCCTGATCTTCGGCTTCTTCGCGGTGCCACGGCAGTATCAGCACCGGGTCCTGTTCTGGGGCATCCTGGGGGTGATCGTCCTGCGTGCCGTGATGATCGGATTGGGTGCGACCCTCGTTGCCGAGTATGGCTGGGTACTCTACCTCTTTGCGGCCTTCCTGATCTTCACGGGCATCAAGATGCTCTGGTGGGGAGACCACGAGATCGACCTGTCGGAAAACCCGCTGCTGCGCTTCATCCGCAGGCGTTTCAACGTGACGGACCGTCTGCATGGCGAAGCCTTCTTCGTCCGGCAACCGACAGCCGCAGGAAAGATGGCGACTTTCGCCACGCCGCTCTTTCTGGCGCTGGTGATGATCGAGGTTGCCGACGTGATCTTCGCGGTCGATTCGGTGCCCGCGATCTTCGCAATCACGACAGATCCGTTCATCGTCTACACATCGAACATCTTCGCCATTCTCGGCTTGCGTGCGCTCTACTTCGCGCTCGCCGCGATCATCCACCGCTTCGCCTATCTGAAACAGGCGCTCGCGGTGCTGCTCGTCTTCATCGGCTCGAAGATATTCGTCGCCGACCTGTTCGGCTGGACGAAGTTCCCTGCCGAGTGGTCGCTGGGCATCACGTTCGCGATCCTCGCCGCCGGCATCGGATACTCGCTATGGCGTACGCGCAAGCCGGCGTACGAGGCATGACAGCCTCGGCCGGCGCACATCGATGAGATGCCCGATGATGGCGAAGCCTGCCTTTTTCCCCGGGTGACCTCGGGCCGCGCATGTTGCTTTGCGCGGCCTATCGCAATAGGCAGGGTTCACTCAAGGAGATCGAGCCATGGCGAGACCGCCAAATTACAACCACGAACGCCAGGAGCGTGATCGAGCCAAGGCGAAGAAGAAAGCCGAGAAGCTCGCCGCGAAAGCGGCCGCCAAGGAGCGAGCCGTCGACAAGGCTGACGCCGAACCGAAGGCGGAGCCCGAGGAGTAGTGGAACGAACCTGACATTCGCGTCCCAAACAGCATTACCTAGGGAGGCGAATGTCGGGATCGAAGCACTAGCCCGCGGCCGTCGCCTTCTGGTCGGTAAACACGCCGGCCTCGCGCGCCGCGGCGACAAAGGCCCGCCGCGCGGCCATGACGGGCTTTCCCGCAGTCTGGACGTCCGAACAGGCCTGCAGCGCCGCCCGATGCTTCTCGGTGCGCTTGCCGGGCCATCGGTTGAGGAGGAAGTCCGAGGTGTCGCGGGCGGTCCGGAGGGTGAGGAGTGCACCCGTGGCGTCGAGCTTGACGGTGATGGGTGTGTCGAATTGATCTTTTTCCATTGCCGCTCTTACGGCAATGCAGAGGCAGAAGCGAGGAAATACCGGGCCGACCTGCCGATGCGGGGAGCAAGCCGCGTCAACGCGACCTGTGCGATCACCCCGCCCGCAGGATCTTTACCATCGCCTTGCCCTTCGCCAGCTCGTCGACCAGCTTGTCCAGGTAGCGGATCTCTCGCATCAGCGGTTCCTCGATCTCTTCCAAGATTGCGCGCAGGTTTATGATGCCATCGATCATCGATGGTATCTTGAGAAGTGTTCGCTTCGACACCCAGACCGCACTGGAAAGCGCCAATGACCACTGCACGACCCAACTAACCACCTCCAGGGCTTACGCCCGCAAAGCGAGATGATTTTAGTTTGAATAGATTAATATTGAAAATCTATGCTGTTCCATTTCATACTGAAGGAGCGAATAAATTGCTGGAGCTCAAGGGTGATTCATGCCGGGAAAACAGGATAAGATTCAGACAAGCTCGCTCAGGGATGACATAAACGAGGATATATTAAAGACCGTTGATCAGATAAATAACAGAATACAAATGATCGAAAGGAACTACGATCCAGGCGTTCTTAATAACAAAACGTCCAATATAATAGCATTTATTTCGCTTCTGATAGTTGGGCTAGGACTTATCGGCGGGAGTAGTTTTATCTGGCAAAGTCAGCAGACAGATATCGTCAATCGCCGCTTGGACGAGTTTCGCGCGGAGATCGACAAAGGCGCCGATCGGTTCATCAATGATATCGATCGCCAATTCGTGCCGCTGAAGGCTGCGCTGGAGGCGCAGGCTCTGGAACTCGGCAGGCGGTACGATCAGTTAGAGCGCGATCTGACCAATCGCCTCAAGGGTGACGAGCGGAAGAAGGATGTATCCATTCGTCTTATTTCCGATGTCATACAGTTCAGGGAGGCGAAGGATGGCTGGTGCACGGGTCATATCATATTGGGTATAGTAAATAATACGGAGTTTCTAACTGAACTTGTTTACATGAGGCGGTTCTCAAAAATCCCAATCGCCGGAGACAATCTATCGTGGATTGATGGTTGGGAGGGGTATTCTCAGCACAGTCTCGAAGAAAAAGAAAACATGCTGGCGGGATCAGATAGCAGGCCGTTCTACTTGAGCGTTGGAATCGGGCCTCGTTGGCATGCAGCTCTGGCCGAAGGTTGGTCGGAGGAGAAATTGTATCCCATCAAGGTGGACATTTACTATTTGGACGAGGGCGGAAAGACGGGAAGATACGGATTAGAGCAGAGTATGAAAGTATCCGCCGACCTGGCTGCATGTGCAAAGGCGCGGGGAAAGCTTATACGCTGAGCAACGGAATTACCGCGCCCGCAGGATCTTCTCCATCGCCTTGCCCTTCGCCAGCTCGTCGATGAGCTTGTCCAGATATCGGATCTCGCGCATCAGCGGTTCCTCGATCTCCTCGACGCGGATGCCGCAGATCAGGCCCTTGATCGTCGCGCGGGCCGGATGGAGGCGAGGGGCCTTGGCGAAGAAGGTTTCGAAGTCCGTCTTGTCCTCCAGGATCGTTGCGAGATCGCCGGGGCCGTAGCCCGTCAGCCAGGAGATGATCTGGTCGACCTCGGCCTTCGTGCGGCCCTTCTTCTCGGCCTTGGCGACGTAATGCGGGTAAACGCTGGCGAAACTCATCGAATAGATGCGGTGCTTGGACATCTGCTCTCACCTCTTCGCTAAGACGTCACATCCTCCACACGCCGACCTTCGTCTCCTCCACCTCGGCGTTCAGGGCCGCGCTCAATGAGAGCGCCAGGACCTCGCGCGTGTGGGCGGGGTCGATGATGCCGTCGTCCCACAAGCGCGCGGAGGAATAGAGCGGGTGGCCTTCGCGCTCGTATTTCTCCAGGATCGGGGCGCGGAAGGCGCGCTCTTCGTCCGCCGACCATGCGCCGCCCTTCCGCTCGATGCCCTCTCGCTTGACCAGCGCAAGCACCGTCGCGGCCTGCTCGCCGCCCATAACCGAGATGCGGGCGTTGGGCCACATCCACAGGAAGCGGGGCGAGTAGGCGCGGCCGCACATGCCGTAATTGCCGGCGCCGAACGAGCCGCCGATGATGACCGTGACCTTGGGCACGCGCGCGGTGGCGACGGCGGTGACGAGCTTGGCGCCGTCCCTGGCGATACCGCCGGCTTCGTATTTGCGCCCGACCATGAAGCCGGTGATGTTCTGCAGGAAGATCAGCGGGATCTTGCGCTGCGTGCACAGCTCGATGAAATGCGCGCCCTTGAGCGCGCTTTCGGAAAACAGCACGCCATTGTTGGCAATGATGCCGACGGGCAGACCGTGCAGGCGCGCAAAGCCCGTGACCAGCGTCGTGCCGTAGTTCGCCTTGAACTCGTCCAGTTCTGACCCGTCGACGATGCGCGCGATGATCTCACGCACGTCGTAGGGCTGGCGCGTGTCCTGCGGCACGATGCCGTGGATTTCGGATGGATCGAAGAGCGGCGGGCGCGGCGGCTCGGTTGCGAGTTGCAGGCGCTTGGTCCGGTTGAGGTTTTTCACGATCCGCCGGGTGATAGCCAGCGCATGCGTGTCGTTCATGGCGTAATGGTCCGCCACGCCCGATTGTCTGGTATGGACCTCGGCACCGCCCAGATCCTCGGCGGAGACTTCCTCGCCGGTGGCAGCCTTCACCAGCGGCGGGCCGCCGAGGAAGATGGTGGCCTGGTTTCGGACCATGATCGTCTCGTCGGACATGGCCGGCACATAGGCGCCGCCCGCGGTGCAGGAGCCCATGACGCAGGCGATCTGCGGGATGCCCGCGGCCGAGAGATTGGCCTGGTTGAAGAAGATGCGGCCGAAATGCTCGCGGTCGGGAAAGACCTCGTCCTGGTTGGGAAGGTTGGCGCCGCCGGAATCGACCAGATAGATGCAGGGCAGGTTGTTCTCGCGCGCGATCTCCTGCGCACGCAGGTGCTTTTTCACCGTCAGCGGATAATAGGTGCCGCCCTTCACCGTCGCGTCGTTGACGACCACCATGCATTCGCGGCCTTCGATCCGGCTGATGCCGACGATCATGCCCGCCGACGCGATGTCGCCGCCATACATGTCCCAGGCCGCGAACTGGCCGATCTCGAGAAAGGGCGCGGCCGTGTCGAGGAGTTGGGCGAGGCGGTCGCGGGGCAGCAGCTTGCCGCGCGCGACATGGCGCTCGCGCTGGTCCTCAGGGCCGCCGCGCTCGACGACCGCCGCCTTGGCGGCAATGTCGGCGACGAGCCCGCGCATCTTCTCGGCATTGGCGCGGAAGGCGTCGGAGGTGGGGGAAATCTGGGACTGGATAACGGGCATGGGTGAAGGACGCTCCCTGTGGCCTTCGTGGCTTGGTGACGGGTTTAGCAGCGCGAGCATGCGCGGGGTAGGGGGAAGACGGGCCGGCCACATTCCCGCCCCGATCGGACTTTAGCAGCCCATCCGCGTTTCCGCAGGGGAAGCGCCCGTTCGTCCAAGAGGAGACTGTCATGACCGTCAATCCGAGAGCCACGCGTTCCGCGCCGGCGCTCGCATTGCGTCCGGCAGACAGACCCCTTTCTAGGATGAACGACCATGGCACCTTCCATGATGAAGCGCCGGCAGGAGGCCGAGCGCCAGCGTAACGCAGCCTATGAAGCAACGCTGCGCCGCGTTTTCGCGGCTCCGCGTCCCGCGCCCGATTTCGACAATGCGCTGAAGGAGGCCAAGGCCGGCCTCTTCGATGCGGTTCAGCGGCCCGCGCACGAATGGCGGCCGAAGCTGAAGACGCGCGACCCCGGCCGGCTGCGGCTCGCCGCCGCGCGCCACCTCTTCGCACGCTATCCCGTGCCGGCGCATCTCGAGCGGATCTGGCTCGAACCCGACGGGATCGAGGCGGACGAGGCGATGCTGCGCAAGCGGTGGTACGTGGCGGCGGCGAAGGGCGAGTCGCTCTACAAGGCCGGAGCGTCGCAATGGATGACGCGCAAAGAGGTGCACGCCTTCCTCAACGCCTCGGGCGACCTGTCCTTCGAGCAAGCGTTCTGGCTGGCCATCGCCCGCTCCACGACGGACGACGCGGCTATCGCGACGCGGATTGCCCGCTCGAAGATGGCTCGCACGCCCAGGGCCGAACTCGGCTTCTGGCGCGAGGCGGCGCGATTCTTCTGCGCCAACCCGGCGACGATCGAGGAGATCGACGATCTCTGCGACTATCTCGCCGCCGCCAGGCAGCGGAACCACGGCTTCAACCTGAAGGGGCGCACGCTCGGCTCGCTTCGGCGCATGTCGGCAGAGTGGCATCGCGATGCGGAGGCGATCGCACGTATCGAGGCGATGCGGCAGCGTTTCGCGAGCGAGAAGGCGCGACGCGAGGCGCGGTGGTCGGGATCGCGTCTCCAGGATTGGACCTGGCAGCCGCCGGGCAAGGAGGCAAAGGCGCGGCGTGAGGAGTTCGTGGTCGCGCAGTTGACCAGCGCCGAGGATCTGGTCGCCGAAACGCGCGCCATGCATCACTGCGTCTGGTCCTATGCGGGCAAGTGCATATCGGGCCAGGCTTCGATCTGGTCGCTCAGGCACCGCAGCGGCAAGGACGTGTCGCGGCTGTTGACGATCGAGCTCGACCGCTACGACCGGGCCGTGCAGGTCCGCGGCTTCGCCAACCGGCTGGCGACGGCGGAGGAGCGGAAGATCCTCGACCGCTGGGCGCAGGCGAGGGGAGTGGCGTTGTGAAAGGGCCCGCGCGGCGCGAATGCCGCGCGGGGTTCATCTGGAAGGACGCATGCGCCCCGCCTACCGCATCGTAATCTGGCCCGTTTATCGCTCCCATTGAGGGGATGTGGGTGATCGTCTAGCATGTATAATTGGGTGGAATATCTGCTCAGGAGGTGGCTATGGAGACGTCGGCCGGCATCTACAAAAGCGCCTTATTCCCGGACGGCTTCAGCCATGGGATCGTGCCGCATACGCCCGTTCAGAAAGCCATGCTCGACGCGAGCGTCGACTGCATCAAGGTCATTTCGACCGATGGCACGCTGCTGCAGATGAACAGAGCCGGATGTGTCGCTCTGGGCGTGGCCGAGGACAGCGGCTTCGGTATGCCGTGGCTGCCTCTGCTGCCGGATGGGGTGCACGAGGCCGGACAGATCGCTCTGGCGCATGCCGTGCAGGGACAAAATACGCGTTTCCCTGGCCAGAGCGAGGCGGAAGGCGAGACACGCTATTGGGACAACCTCCTGACGCCGGTGATTGACGAGGCAGGAGAAGTTCAACTCATCCTGTGCGTCTCCCGCGACGTGACCGCCAAGGCACGGTTGGAGCGCGAACTGGAGATCGCGATGGAGGGGGAGCGATTGCTGGCCCGGGAGATGCGTCACCGCATCAAGAACCTCTTCGCCGTGGCCTCCGGGCTGATTTCGATGTGCGAGAGAGAGGCTGCAGCCGACCCTGACGGAGCGAGCGCGACGGAAATCCTTCGAGGCAGGCTGGAGGCGCTCGCACTCGCTTCGGATACAGCCTTCGAACAATCCCCGATGCCTCACTCCTCGGCCCATGCGCTCGATGTCGGTCTGCTCGTGGTCTCGGTGCTGAAGCCATATCAGGGCAAGTATCACGGCGTCGGCGAACAGGCTTTCGTGGCCCAGCGCGACATGACGACGGTGAGCCTTTTTCTGCATGAACTTGCCACCAACTCGGTCAAATATGGCGCCTTGGGCTCGGAAGGCGGGCGAGTCGACATAGACTGGCGCACGAAAGGCGCCGAACTTGTTCTGACATGGGTCGAGACTGGGGCCCCGCTGTTTCCGATCCGAAGCGGAGCGGCTTCGGCAGCGCGATGATCGACCGGGTTGTCCGCAGCGCCGGCGGATCGGTCGAGAGGGCGTGGGAGCCGGGCGGCCTGCGCGTCGTCATGCGCCTGCTGGCGGCGGAGAGCGCATAGCGCTGGCGATCGCCGTCCGTCCGTCCATGTCAATGCGCGCTGGAAGCTGGTCTTACCCCTCCGCCATGATCTCCCGGCCGATCAGCCAGCGCCTGATTTCGCTCGTGCCCGCGCCGATCTCGTAGAGCTTGGCGTCGCGCAGCAGGCGGCCGGTGGGGTAGTCGTTGACGTAGCCGTTGCCGCCGAGAAGCTGGATCGCGTCGAGCGCGAGCTGCGTCGCCTTCTCCGCCGCGTAGAGCACGCAGCCGGCGGCGTCCTTGCGGGTTGTCTCGCCCCTGTCGCAGGCCTGCGCGACGGCATAGACGTAGGCGCGGCAGGCGTTCATAGTGGAATACATGTCGGCGAGCTTGCCCTGGACGAGCTGGAACTCGCCGATGGGCTGACCGAACTGCTTACGCTCGTGGACATAGGGCACCACTACATCCATGCAGGCGGCCATGATGCCGACAGGACCGGCGGCCAGGACCACGCGCTCATAGTCGAGCCCGCTCATCAGCACTTCGACGCCCCGGCCTTCCTCGTGCAGCACGTTCTCGAACGGCACCTCGACGTCCTCGAAGACCAGTTCGCCGGTGTTGGAACCGCGCATACCGAGCTTGTCGAGCTTCTGGGCGACCGAGAAGCCGGGGGTGGACGTGTCGAGCACGAAGGCCGTTATGCCGCGCGAATGCCGGTCCGGATCGGTCTTGGCGTAAACGACGAGCGTGCCGGCGTCAGGGCCGTTGGTGATCCACATCTTCGAGCCGTTCAGCACGTAGCGGTCGTTCTTCTTCTCGGCGCAAAGACGCATCGAGACGACATCCGAACCCGACCCGCTCTCGGACATCGCGAGTGCGCCGACCTTTTCGCCTGAACAAAGCGCCGGCAGGAAACGCGACTTCTGTTCGGCCGTGCCCCAGCGGCTGATCTGGTTGACGCAAAGGTTCGAATGCGCGCCATAAGACAGGCCGACGGAGGCGGAGGCGCGGGAAATTTCCTCCACGGCGACGACCTGCGCCAGATAGCCCATGCCCGAGCCGCCGAAATCGGGCTCCGCGGTGATGCCGAGCAGGCCGAGCGCGCCGAGTTCCTGCCACAGATGCGCGGGGAACTCGTTGGAGCGGTCGATGTCGGCGGCGAGCGGGGCGATGCGTTCCTGCGCAAAGCGGCGAACCATGTCGCGCAGCGCGTCGATGTCATCGCCGTGGCCGAAGTTGAGAGTATTGGTGTACATGGTGCCTCCCTAGTTTTTTGCCGTTGTGCGCCGGGCGAGCGGCGATGCACCGGCGGACATCTCCGCCGCGCCGACCAGCCGCATCGTCATCGCGTGATAGGTTTCTGCGACCTCTTCGACCGAAAGCCGCTCGTCGGGACGGAACCAGACGATGACGCCGGTGATCATCTGGATGATCGCCATCGCGGTCAGCCCCACATCGTCGATGGCGAAGGCGCCGCTCTCGGCGCCATCGCGCAGGATCTGGCGCAACTCCTTCTCGTAGGAATTGCGCATCCTGAGGATGGCGGTGAGTTTCGCTGGCGAAAGGCTGCGCAGTTCGAGGTTCGAAACGTGGGTGGAATGGCGCCGCGCGACGTGGAACCCGATATGGTTGCGAACGAACGCCGACAGGCTGCCGAACGGGTCGAGGGCGGCGGGCCGCGCCGCATCCCAGGACGCGATCAGCCCTTCCATATGTTCGCGTAGCAGGGTGAACAGCAGCTCTTCCTTGTTCGGAAAATAGCGGTAGAGGGCGGCGGCCTGCACGCCGACCTCTTCGCCCAGCTGGCGCATAGACATCGCCTCGTAGCCGTGGCGTGCGATCAGCTTCAGCGCCGCCTCGCGGATCGCCGCCTCTGTGCGTTCGCCGTCGGAACCCGTCGTGCGCGCCATGCTTTCCTCCAATTCAGAGAGGAATAAAACGACCGTTCATTTAATTCAAGAGACGATATCACTGGATATGACGGCCGCGGCCGGGGAGCGGTCTGCTCGACGCGTCAGCGCTGGCCGTCAGGCCCTCCGCTGACGGAAACCATCTGCCAGGCGCCGTTCTTCCGCAGATACATTTCGGTCCATCTGCCCGCGATGGTCTGGGAATGGTCTTCGCCGGCGTCGACCTCGGCTTCGTAGGTGTAATGTGCGACGCCGGCCACGCCGTCGAAGATGGCGACGTGCAGCGGCTTAAGATCGTAGCGGCGTATCCGTGGGGACGAAGGGCCGACAGCGGCAATCGACGCCTGAACGTCGTGCGGATGGTCGGTGCCCGTCACCCAGCCGCTGTAATCCGGATGAAGTGCGGCGGTGATGGACTGAGTGTCTCGCCGGACCGCCATGTCCCAAAGGGCGACGACCCGGGTCCAAAGGCCGGCCTGTTCACTGGTGAGATTTTCGAGCATGCACTAGTCTTCCTGGGGTGCAGTGGTGACCCGCAAAGCAGACTTTCCTCTACGTAGTCCTTGCAAGGATGTGAAGCTGGCCGGCCCGGACTGGCCTTTCAGGCCAGACTGGAGCATGTGAAGCGCAGTCTCAGGCCCTGAGCGGCGCTCGAGGTCAGGAACCGCGACAGACGGAGGAAACGCCATGCCCACCAACACCCGGATCGTTCTTGCATCACGGCCGCAGGGCCGGCCGAGTCCGACGGACTTCCGTATCGAGACGGTCGAGGTGCCCGCCCTGAATGATGGCGAGGTCCTGCTCGAAACCCTCTTTCTTTCGCTCGACCCCTACATGCGCGGCCGCATGAGCGATGCGAAGTCCTATGCCAAGCCGGTCGAGATCGACGCCGTGATGGAAGGCGGCACCGTCGCGCGGGTGGCCGGGACCCGCAACGCCAGGTTCAGCATCGGCGACATCGTGCTCGCCCATTCCGGATGGCAGAGCTTCGCCGTTTCCGACGGAGCGGGATTGCGCAAGCTGGATCCATCCGCCGCCCCGGTCTCGACCGCGCTCGGCGTGCTCGGCATGCCGGGCTTCACCGCCTATTCGGGCCTGCTGACGATCGGCAAGCCGAAGGCAGGCGAGACGGTCGTGGTGGCGGCGGCGAGCGGGGCTGTCGGGTCCGTCGTCGGCCAGATCGCGCGGATCAAGGGCGCCCGCGCCATCGGCATCGCCGGCGGGCCGGAAAAGTGCGCCTACGTCAGGAACGAACTCGGCTTCGACGCGGCGGTGGACCATCGCTCGCCCGACTTTGCCGCGCAATTGGAGGCCGCCTGCCCGAACGGCATCGACGTCTATTTCGAGAATGTCGGCGGCCATGTCTGGGACGCGGTCTTTCCGCTGCTCAACGAGTTTGCCCGCGTTCCGGTCTGCGGCCTCATCGCGCAGTATAACGAAATCGAACATTCTGGCACGGATCGCCTGCCGACAACGATGCGCGCGGTGCTGACCCGCAGCCTCACCATTCGCGGCTTCATCCAGCGCGAATTCCTCGATCAGCGTGCGGCCTTCTACCGCGACATGGCCGGCTGGATTTCAGAAGGCAAGGTGCATTACCGCGAGGACATCGTCGACGGATTGGAAAACGCTCCCGGCGCCTTCATCGGGCTGCTGGAGGGGAAGAACTTCGGCAAGCTCCTGGTGCGTGTCGCGACCTGACCGTCAGTTGCCCCGCGCGGCGGCGAGCGCGCCCGGCAGTTCCTCGGCGAAGATCGCCAGTTCTGCTTCCGGCCCGGTACTGACGCGGATGCAGCGGTCGAGCCCGGGCGCCATCGGCTTGCGCACGAAGACATCGCGGGCGATGAGCGACTGCATGACCTTCATGGCGTAGGCGCCGTCCGAGCCGCAGTCGATCGTGACGAAGTTGGTCGCGGAGGGCAGGGCGGCCAGACCACTGGCGGTGGCGATGTCCTCAATGCACCGGCGGCCAGCCGCGATGCGGCCGAGCACCTGCCCGAGCCAGTCCTGATCCTGGATCGCGGCGGCGGCTGCGACCTGGGTCATCCGGCTCATGCCGAAATGATTGCGCACCTTGTCGAAGGCGCGGATCGTTTCCACTTCGCCGATCGCGTAGCCGCAACGCATCCCGGCAAGACCGTAGGCCTTGGAGAAGGTGCGCATGCGCAGCACGTTCGGCCGCGCGACGTCGAGGGGAGGGCGCGTGGAGGCGGGCGCCATTTCGGTATAGGCCTCGTCCAGCACGAGCAGCGTCGTCTCGGGCAGCGCCTCGATGAAGCGCTGAAGTTCGCTGCCTTCCCACCACGTGCCCATCGGATTGTCGGGATTGGCGAGATAGACGAGCGGCGCGTTCTCCCGCTTCACGGCGTCGAGCAGGGCCCCGATGTCCTCGCGGTCGTCGCGATAGGGCGCGGTTACAAGCCGTCCGCCGAAGCCGGCAACATGGTAGTTGAAGGTGGGATAGGCGCCGAGCGAGGTGACGACCGGCTGTCCGGGCTCGACGAAGAGCCGAACGATCAGGCCGAGCAGCCCGTCGATGCCTTCGCCGATCGCGATGTTTTCCGGCGCGACGCGGTGATGGGCGGCGACCAGATGGCGAAGCTCGAAATTCTCCGGATCGCAGTATTTCCACATCTCCGGCGCTGCCGCGGTCATGGCGGCGGCGACGCGCGGCGATGCTCCGAAACCGTTCTCGTTGGCGCCGATACGGGCCCGGAACGGCCGCCCGCGCTGCCGCTCCTGAGTCTCCGGCCCGACGAACGGGACGGTTGCGGGCAGGGTAGCGGCAAGGACGGTGAGGTGAGGGCGGATCATTGCGGCGGCTCGGTTGCGGGCAGCACTTCCTTAGAGAATTCGTGCGCCCGCAACAATCGGCCCAAAAGGGAAAGACCCGGACATGCCGGGTCTTTCGGTTCGTCGAGCGGATAGAGCCGTTCAGAACGAACGCGTGAAGCGGAGGTAGCCGGACACGGTTCCGTCCAGCGTCTCGATCTTGTCATACTGGAGTTCCGAGCGGACCTCGAAGTCGGTGACCGGGACCCAGACCAGTGACAGTTCGGCCGCGTGGCCATTCAGGCCGGTTTTCACGTCGGTGCCGCCAAAGTAGAAGTCGCTGAAATATTGATAGCCGACCGACGCGCTGATCGTGTCGGTGAACTGGTGTCCGTATGACGCCAGGATCGACCATTCCGAATTGCCGCCCACGGGGATCGTACCTCCAGGCGCTACGACTACCGACGATGCGGCGGGGCCATGCTGTACGCCGTAGGAATGGTCGCCGTCGGAGTAATGGCCGATCAGGCGGAAGGACGATCCTTCCATATTCGGCACGTTTACCTGCAAACCGAGCGACGCGCCGAAGCCGCCACCGTTCACACCGACGAAACCCGGTTGCTCCACGGAGTAGTCATATGCCGAGCCGTCGAAGCTTTCCGTGTAGCCAGCCCGGCCCCAGACGCCGCCCCACCCGGCTGCATACCCGAGCACGGCGACGACGTCAGGCACGTAGCCTTCGCCGGCAAGCGCGTCGTCTTCCAGCGAGAGCACACCGAAGAAGCCGTTGCGCTCGAAATTGTACTGCATGATCGCGCGGCGCTGGTCGCCGAAGGACATGGCATTGTCGGAATGCGAACCGAACGTGCCGACGTCGCCGACGACCGTGTCGGACCAGGCCGATTCGGAATAGCCGGCGCGGAAACCGCCAAGGCTCAGCCAGGCCTGGTGGGCAGTGACCTCGCCGTCGCCGACGCCGTTCCAGTCGGCCTGGAAACGGATGTAGGAGCGCAAGGTGCCCCATTCGGTCTCCGAGCGGGCATCGAAATTCACCCGCGCGCGCACGCCCTTGTTCCAGCCATCAGGATCGAAACCGTTGTAGTTCGGCGTGTCGGTTAGTCCATCGTCACTGGTGGCACCGAGCTGGTACCAGACATAGCCGGAGATCTGAAGGCAGGTTTCAGTGCCGGGAATATAGAAGAAGCCGGCGCCGTAGGCGTCGCAGACGCGGACATATTCGACCGGTTCCGGCTCCGGCGCCATGACTGCGTCCGCAGCGGACGCAACTCCCGCAGATGTTGCCAGCGCGCCGGCGAAAGACAGGAATTTCAGGAACTGCATATTTCTACCCCGGGTTGGAATGCGACGGATCGATGGGACACGGCTGTCTGTCGGACCGACGCACTTAGATATCAGATCGCAAGTCGTAATGTAATAACATTACAAAAGCCGAGATTGTTACACAAGCGGCGATCTTTCAAACCTGAGATGATTGAACTCCGGCGTTGCCCCCGGACAACACCGCACCGCGGCTCCCTGCGATGCCTATAGAATATACCTGATAAAACTAATCAAGTTAAAAATCATAAATGGCCGATCACAAGGCGGCCGCGATCTGGGACAGCATGGCGAAATCGAGCACCGTCGCGGCTTCGTCGCTCGGCAACGGGACGGTCGAGAACTTGACGATCACGACGCGTGAAACCGGGTCCACCAAGAGCCGCTGGCCGTGGATGCCCTCGCCGGCGAAGTGATCGCGCTCGCTGCCGATCTGGTACCAGCACGAGCGATAGCGCCCATGCGGGAAGGACGCGGCGAAATTGCCGTCGATCCAGGCCTGCCGGTCGCCGTTCCTGCGCATGTCATCGACCCACTCCGCCGGAATGATCTGGCGCCCGCCGCCTCTGCCGCCGTCGAGCACCAATTGGCCGAGGCGGGCGAGATCACGCGCCGTCACGCACATGCCGCCTGCGGCGCGCGCAGCGCCGACGCGGTCGACCGAGACATAAGCCGGGCCGCGCGCGCCCATCGGCTGCCAGAGCCGGTCGCGCAGGTAGTCGTGCAGGCGAATGCCGGTGGCGCGTTCGACGACGATGCCGAGCATATCGGTATTGGGGGAAGCGTAGGCGAATACCTTGCCGTGCGGCCCGGGCAGGCGCGGAAGCGAAGCAAGTACCTGTTCCATCGTTTCTTGCGTGGTGCCCGGTCGTTCCGGGTTCCACAGCATCGAGCGCCGGTAGCGGTCGAAATCCCCTTTGTGGTCGAGGTAGTCCTCCACGAAATCGAGGCTGACGGTCATGTCGAGCAGGTCGCGCACCGTGGCCGCCTCGTAAGCGGAGCCGGGTTGAACGTCGACATAGCGCGACACGGGCGCCGCGGGATCGAGCTTGCCCTCGCCGACCGCGATGCCGGCAAGCATGCCGGTCACCGATTTCGAGATGGAGAAGATGAGATGCGGCCGGACCGTCGAGCCGTGCGGAGCGCTCCACTCGGCGAGGATATTGTCGTCACGCATCGCGACGAAGCAGTCTCCATGAGATCGGGCCAGATGATCGGTGGCGGAGATCCGCGCGCCATCCGGAGAGGTGAGCATCATTCCCTTGAGGGGGCCGGTGCCTGGACCGTCTCCCCCATCCTCCGTGCCGGTGGATATCACTGCCGTCGGAACGAACTCGCTGACATTGGCGAAGGACCATATGTGGAAAGGCGGCTCGCGCCAGTTGGCGAGAGTGATGTCCTTGCGGGAAAAGGGAAGGGCGGTCATGGCGGGCTCCTTGGCAGCCCGAGACTATTGTCTCCAGATCGCCGCCTGCAATGCCGCTCGCTTGGTCCAGACGGCAAAAGACCCGGCGGTTGCCCGCCGGGTCTTTGAGAAGCGATCCGATCAGATGATCAGAAGAAACGCGTGAAGCGGAGGTAGCCGGAGACGGTGCCGTCCTGCACTTCGTTGTCGTCGTAGTTCAGCTCGGTGCGAACCTCGAAGTTCGTGATCGGCGTCCAGACGAGGCCGAGATCGCCGGACCAGCCATCGACACCCGTGCCGACGTCGGAACCAGCGAAATAGAAGTCGTTGAAATACTGCACACCCACCGAAGCACCGAACGTCTCGGTAAACTGGAAGTAGACCGAAGCGAGCACTGACCATTCAGCATTGCCCATCGTGGCATAGCTGGTCCATGTGCTGCCCGAACCGAACGCGTTGTCGCTATCGGCGTAGTAGGCGATCAGGCGGAACGACGAGCCGGCCATGTTCGGGATATTGATCTGCGTGCCGATCGATGCGGCAAATCCGCTATCACCGATTTCGCCCGCAGGCGTGATGCCGAGATACGTACGGTCTTCGTCGAATGCGGCCCGAACCCACACAGCACCCCAGTCGGCGCCGTATCCAACCAGGCCAACCACATCAGGCAGGTAGCCTTCGCCGGCGAGCGCGTCGTCTTCGAGGGAGAGCGTGCCGAAGAAGCCGTTCGACGAGAAGTTGTACTGGATCAGGGCGCGCTGCTGATAGCCGTAGTAGAGGCCACCCCAGGTGTGCGAGCCGTAGCTCGAGATGCCGTTGACCGTCTCGGCCCACGCGGATTCGGTGTAGCCCATGCGCAGGCCGCCGAGTTCGATATAGGCCTGGTCGGCCGTGACAGCACCATCGCCCACGCCGTTCCAGTCAGCCTGGAAGCGGATGTAGGAGCGCAGCGTGCCCCACTCGGTCTCGGAACGCGCGTCGAAGTTGACACGGGCGCGGACGCTCTTGTTCCAGCCATCCGGGGCGAAGAACCAATAGTTGGTCGTGTCGCCGAGGTCCTCGCTGGTCGCGCCGATCTGGTACCACACATAGCCGGAGATCTGCAGGCAGGTCTCGGTGCCGGGGATGTAGAAGAAGCCTGCGCCGTAGGCGTCGCAGACGCGAACATATTCCACCGGCTCGGGCTCGGGAGCCATGACGGCATCCGCGGCGTTTGCACCGGTCACAGCTGCGAGGGCAGCCGCCGAGCCGAGAAGTAGGCCCCTGATATTCATATTATGCTCTCCGTTTAGAATGTCCCGAAAGCGCCGACGGTCGATTGCCGCGCATCCCTTGTCCGATTTGTGCGGGACTTCCTTTGCCAGTTCAACAGAAACGACGCGGTTTCGCCGCAATCCGCGTTGGTTGCGGCGAGCCTGTTGCGGAAATGTGACGTTCGTCTGACCGCGAATTGTGCAATTGGCGCGCTTGCGGTCGCGCTGCATCTGGATTCGGCTCTTCGCGCGCGCTTTTTGCGCATTGCCCACCGGACCGAACAGCCTCGAATCGCTGGGGAATCAGCAAATCGGCAAGCCGCGCGCAGCCATATCGCCGATCAAACGGAGGCGCTGCTGCACGATTGACCGAATAAGGCGAGATTGTTACGACACTCCTGTCGAAGGTTTCCGCGTCTTTCGAGGCGCGGATGAAAAGGGAATACGGAGCGGGATCTCGTCCCCAGTCCGTAGCTGCCCCCGCAACTGTGAGCGGTGAGGCGCATCCAACAAGCCACTGGGCGCAATGCCCGGGAAGGCGGATGCGCCGCTGAGCCGTGAGCCAGGAGACCTGCCTGCGACGTCACCTTCCGGATGCGGGGAGCTTCCGGGGCTGTCTCGAACAGCGGTGACATTCGTCATCGCTGGCACGGGAATCGACAAGACCCCACCAGCGCAAACGCAGTCTATGCCGGCGCGATCCGGTGGGGGTAATAACATGAGAATCTACAAGACATCGGTATTCGTGCTGACGGCGCAGACCGCGCTCGCGGCCATTTTTCTCGCCGGATCAGCACCGGCGGGCGCGCAGGAGATCGACATCGGCGAGATCGTCGTAACGCCGAACCGGGCGCCCGGCGATAAGGCCAAGACCGGTTCGAAGGTCGAGAAGGTCACGAAGGAAGACATCGAGAAGCAGAAGAAGCCTACCGTCCTCGACTATCTGACACTGGTCCCCGGCGTACACGTCGCCTCGCCCGGTGGCACCGGTCAGGAGGCGAGCGTCTCGGTTCGCGGCGCCGACAAGAAATACGTCAAGACGCTGTTCAACGGCATCGACATCTCCGACCCGACATCGACCCAGGTGCAGACGTCCTACCAGCATCTTCTGTCCGGCGGGGTTACGGCGATCGAGATTCTGAAAGGCTCGCAGAGCACGCTCTACGGCTCCGACGCCGTGGCCGGCGTCATCGGCATCTCGACGCTCGGCGACATCGATCCCGGCGTCCATCACGACGTGATGGTCGAAGGTGGCTCCTTCGGCACGGTGCGCGGCGGATATACGCTGAGCGGCGCGAGCGATACAGGCAAAGCAGCGGCCAGCATCTACGGCCTGTCGACCGATGGCATCTCCTCGGCGCTCGTCAACGGCAGTCCATTGGTGGATTCCAATCCCAACGCGCTCGAGCGCGACGGCTATCGTAACGTGACCGCAACTTTCGCCGGCGAGCAGAAGCTCTCGGAGCAATTCTCGGTCTTCGGTTCGGCGTTGTTCATCAATTCGAGCGCTGACTACGATGATAGCGGCAACCCGCCGACCGACAATACGAACAACGTCACGCGCTCGACCCAGAAGGCGGGTCGAGTCGGTTTCAATCTCGATCTGATGGAGGGCCGTTTCCGCAACACGGTCTCGGCGCAGATCTTCGACATCGATCGCGACCTGGAGAGCGTCAGCGCTTTCGGGCCGTTCTCGGCCACCTATCTCGGCCGCCGCAACAAGGTCGACTATCAGGGCGCCTTCGACGCCACCGATTGGGCGACGGTGCAGTTCGGGGCCGACTACGAGCAGCAGTTCGCCGATGTGACTGACAATTTCGGCACCAATACCTCCGACGACATGTCGATCGCGGGCGCGTGGGGGCAACTGGTTCTCGAGCCGATCGACAACCTGACGCTAACAGCCGCCTACCGCCACGACGAGCACAATGAGTTCGGCGGCTATGGCACCTACCGCTTCTCCGGTGCCTATCGTCTCCCCGGCAGCGGCACGAAGTTCCACGCGTCGGTCGGAACCGGTTTCCGCGCGCCGAGCCTCTACGAGCTTTATGCGCCGTTCGGCACGGGCAATCCCGACCTTCAGCCGGAGGAGAGCCTGGGTTTCGACGTTGGGGTCGAGCAGCGGTTCCTCGATGGCCGGCTGGTCGCGGACGTGACCTACTTCCAGCTCGATACCGAGAACCTGATCGACTACTCCTATTCGACCTTCTCCTATGTCCAGGTCCCAGGCGCAACTCACCGCAACGGCGTCGAGGCCTCGCTGACCTGGGCCGCGACGCCTTGGCTCGACCTTGGTGGGGCTTATACCTTCACATATACCCGCCAGCCGGATGGCCAGCCCCGCCCACGAATCCCCGAACACGACATCGGGCTCACCGCGACCGTGCGTCCGGCCGAGAAGTGGAGCATCACGGCTACCGCCCACGGCGTGGTCAATGTGACGGACCGCGTCGGCGCCGGCGGATCGGCGTTCGACGTGAAGCTGAAGGACTATCTGCTGATCGACGCGCGGATCGCCTACAAGCCGACGGAGGCGACTGAGGTCTATCTGCGCGGCGAGAACCTGTTGAACCAGAACTACCAGCTGGTCCGCGGCTTCGGCACACCGGGCGCCGCGGTCTATGCGGGCTTCAAGGCAACCTTCTGATGGAGAAGCGTCCGGCGGGAAAGGAGCAGGGGCGCGGCCTTTCGCGCTCCCCTCTGTCCTTCCGGACATCACTCTCATGCGGAGGAACGGCGCCGTTCCTTGCGCTTGGTCTGATCCTGGGCTTTGCGGGTGCGGCAGCCTCCGCCCCGCCGGCCCGCGTCATGTCGCTCAACGTCTGCACCGACCAGTTGGCGATGCTGCTGGCGGCGCCCGGCCAGCTTGTCTCGGTCTCGGAACTCGCGTCCGATCCGGGCCTGTCCTTCCATTCGGCGCTCGCGGCCTCCTATCCGCATAACCGCGGGCTCGCCGAGGAAGTGCTGGTCGCAAAGCCCGACATCGTGGTGACGGGCGCCTATTCCCTTCACAACACCACGCCGCTGCTGCGCCGTCTCGGATACCGGATCGAGGAGTTCGAGTATTCGCAGACGCTGGATACGATTCCGGGCGAGATCCGGCGCATGGGCACGATCCTCGGCGCCGAATCCAAGGCCGAAGGCGTGGCGAAGACCTTCGAACGCGAACTGTCGCGCATCGGGTCCGAACGCTGCGGAACGTCGCCGACCGCCATCGCCTATGACCAAAACGGTATCGCCATGGGCGCCGGCTCACTGGTCGATTCGGCGATGCAGGCGGCGGGCCTGCGCAATATCGCGGCCGAACTCGGCTATTCCGGCATGGCGCCGTTTCCGCTCGAATTGCTGGTCGAGAAGAAGCCCGACATTATTATTCTGCCTGAGCCTTTGGCGGATACACCGGCACTCGCCGACCTGATCGCCTCGCATCCGGCCATCCGCGCGATGGGGCAGGGAACGCTGCGCATCCATCTGCCGCGCGGCTCCGCCTCCTGCGGCGGACCCTTCGTGATCGAGGCGGTCAAGGCCTTGGCAAACGCGCGGCGACGCGTCGTCTCCTGCCAGGCGGCAAACAGGAACGCGCCATGAACCGCCGTTCGCTGATCCTCGGCCTTTCGGCCTGCGTCGTCGTGTTCTTCCTGCTCTCGCTTCTGACCGGGCCGGCGAACTACGGTCCGATCGACAGTCTGCGCGCGCTCGTCGCCGGTGGCGACGAGGCGGCGGCGATCATCCTCCGGGAGATCAGGCTGCCGCGTGCGCTGCTCGGCCTGATGGTCGGCTTTGCGCTCGGCGCGTCCGGCGCGGCCCTCCAGGGCTTTTTGCGCAATCCGCTGGCGGAGCCGGGGATCATCGGCGTCTCGGCTTCGGCGTCGCTCGGGGCGGTCACGGTGTTCTACAGCGGGCTGGCGGGTGCCTCGATCCTGGCGCTGCCGGCCGGCGCGCTGGTCGGGGCGGTCGCTTCGGTGCTGTTGCTGCTCGGCATCGCCGCGCGCCACGGCTCGACGCTGACGCTGATCCTCTCCGGCGTGGCGCTGTCCAGCCTCGCCGGTGCGCTGACCTCGCTGGCGCTCAACCTTTCGCCCAACCCCTTCGCCAGCTACGAAATCATCTTCTGGCTGCTCGGTTCGCTGAAGGACCGCTCGATGGTACATGTCGCGATCGCCCTGCCGCTGATGGCGGCGGGCGCCGCCCTGCTGTTCGCATCGAGCCGGGCATTGGACGCGCTCACTCTTGGAGAGGAGAGTGCAGCCAGCCTCGGCATCGACCTGCGTCGCGCACGCTTTTTTGTCGTCGGCGGCGTGGCGCTCATGGTCGGCGCGGCGACGGCCGTTGCCGGCGCGATCGGCTTCGTCGGCCTGGTCATGCCGCATCTGGTGCGGCCGCTCACCGACCGCATGCCGGGCAGCCTCATCCTGCCGGCCGGCCTCGGCGGCGCGGCACTCCTGCTCGCCGCCGATGTCGCGGTGCGCATCGCCATCCCGGCCCGCGAGCTCAATGTCGGCGTGCTGACCGCGCTCATCGGCGCACCGTTCTTCCTCTGGCTCGTCGCGCGAACCCGACGGGAGGCGTTCTGATGTGTCTGTCGACCACGAACCTCTCGATCGAACTCTCGGGCCGCAAGGTCCTCGACGGGGTTTCGATCGATCTCCAGCCGGGCGAGGTCGTCGGCCTGCTCGGCCCCAACGGCGCCGGCAAGTCGACGCTGATGCGGGCGCTGGCGGGCCTCATCGAGACGCCGGATGTGTTGCTGGGGGATCTCGCGCTGTCTGGCCTGTCATCGAGCGAGCGCGCCCGCAAGATCGCCTTCCTGCCGCAGGAAAAGACCATCGGCTGGGCTCTCGCGGTCCGTCAACTGGTCATGCTCGGCCGCATACCGTGGCGCGCCTTCGGGCAGAAACCTTCCGTCGCGGACGAAGCGATCGCGGCCGAGGCGATGCGCCTTCTGGACGTGGACGGGCTGGCCGGACGGCCGGCAACGCAATTGTCGGGCGGCGAGCAGGCGAGGGTGCTGGCCGCCCGGGCGGTGGCGCAGGACACACCCTTCCTGATCGCCGACGAGCCGGCTTCGGGTCTCGACCCTGCGCACCAGATCCTGATGATGCAGGCGTTCCGCGCCGTCGCCGCCATAGGGCGCTGCGTGCTCGTCTCGCTGCACGACCTGACGCTCGCCGCACGCTGGTGCGATCGGGTCGTCGTGCTGGACGGCGGGCGGGTGGCAGCCGACGGCGAGCCAGGGGCGGTCCTAGACGCCGATCTGCTGCGCTCGGTCTATGGCGTCACAGCCCATGTCGCCCATGAGGCGGGCAAGCTGGTAGTGGCCCCGTTGGCGCTGTCGGACGGGAGGCGGCCTTGATCCAGTGGCCGTCGATCTCGGGCGGACAGGCGAGCAAAGCTTCCGAGCCGGTCGCGTTGCCGATTGACAGTACTTCGGGCGCAGGCGGGTTTGGTATTGATTTTCCGCAACTTGCGTCGATAGGCGAAAGTGCGCCGGAGGCTTCGCCAGGCGTTGCGGCGCGCGGCGAGGAAAGAGCTGCCGCGCCGGCGAGAAGTCGCTGGACTGCCGCGGCGTTGACCGCGTCCGTGATCTTCCATGCGGTCGCGATCGCCGGCTTCGGCGTGCTGGTCGCGCATGAGGGACTGGAGGCGCAGACCGATGCGATCTCTGTCGAGATTGTGCTCGAGTCCGCACTTCAGCCGACCGCCGAAGCCTCGGTCGCCGGCGACGCGAACGAAACGCGCGACGCAGCTGCGCCCACGGACAGACCGGAGCCGGGCATCCGAGCCACCGACCGTCCGCTGGACACGCCGGAAACCGCCGTCGAGCAGACCGTAACGCCGCGTTCCTTCGAGTCCGCTTCTGCCGTCTTGCCGCCAGGGTTCGAACCGCTGCCGCCGCTGACCGACATCGGACTCGCGCGCGAGCAAGAGGTTGCCGCCGTGCCAGCCGAACAGACGCCAGATCCAAAGATCGACGTTGCGGCGACGCTGCTGAATTTCTCGCCGCTTCCCCCTCTGGTCGGAACCCCGGTCGCAACGGCTTCGTCCGAAGAAACGGCCGAAACGCCGGTCGCGTCGGAACCCGTGCTCGCTGTCCGGCCTTCGCTGGAATCGATGCTGCCGGCGATTGCTGCGCCGGAACCCCCGCTCTTTCCTCCGGTTACTCCGACCAAAGCTGCGCCGACCGAAAAAAAGGTAGCCAAGCGCGACAAGACACCGGAACGGACCAGGGCGGAGAAGCCGGAAACCAAGTCAGCCGCGACGGCACGAGGGGAAAAGCCCGATCGCCCGAAGGCGGGAGAAACGGCGTCGCCACCCGGCGGGGCAAAGGCGAAAGACAAGTCGCAGCAGGCGACACGTGCCGGCTCCGTCGCCTCTGCTGCCGCGTCGTCGGGCGACAACGAAGCCTACGGGCGCAAGGTCAACAGCCACGTCCAGCGCTACAAGCGCTACCCGGAGGCCGCCGCGCGTGGCGGCATGAAGGGCGCGGTGAAGGTGTCGATCAGCATCGGCGGGTCGGGCAATCTCGCCTCCGCCCGCGTCACGGCGAGTTCCGGCTATCCGGTTCTCGACGGCGAGGCGCTGGCGACGGTGCGCCGCGCGGCACCCTATCCGAAGCCGCCTGCAGGGCTCGCCGGCACCGCGCGCTTCTCGCTGACGCTGCGCTACAGCAAATGAGCGCATGCGTTCGCGGCTGCCGATTTATGGAAAGCCTTGTTGATTGTGCCCGGGGTTTTCAGTATCGGGAAGCCACCGGAGAGGTGGCCGAGTGGTCGAAGGCGCTCCCCTGCTAAGGGAGTAGAGGTCAAAAGCTTCTCGAGGGTTCGAATCCCTTCCTCTCCGCCAGCTGACCTCGCGTGCAGAAAAGCCTTGTTTATTCCCTGGCTTAGATGTGAGCTGCAGGCACCACCCCAGGATAAGCGCTCACTGATCGATATCCGGCTGTTCTCAGGTTTGGTGTCCCCGGAACACAAGTCTCAACATTCGATGGAGTTGCATCTTGGACCGGCGATGATGGTGCCGAGCTTAAGGCATCAATCTGTCGTGATGCAAAGTAGCGAGACTGTGAGCTTTCGGCAGGGGGCTTCAAGCGTGTTTAGGGCTGCTCGCTACACAGCCGCGGAGTATGACGAGGTTCCGACGTCTTCGTATCGGACATGTGCACCTGCCAGCCCTACCTCACCTTCGGGGTCGAGGAGTGCATCCGCACCGCCCAAGCGGGCGGGGTGGACATCCCCTTTGGAGCCAGCCGGCCGCGCCGAGTAGGAAGCTCGCTCGAGGGACCTAGCCCGGCGGCCTAGCGTCGCCTGCAAGATCTCGGGCCAGCAGACTCATTTGCCCGCCGGATGGGAAGCCAGCACAGTACGGCCGCTCGTCGAGCCCGCGATCGAAGCGTATGGCGCCGGGCGGGTCCTTCTTGGCAGCGACACGCCAGTTCAGAACGCCGGAGGTGGCCTCCTGCTTTGGCTTCTGGAGAACATCTTCTCTGCGGCAAGCGAGGAGGAGCGGAAAATGTTCTTCGCGGGAAACGCGCGTAACCTCCGCTGTATCCTAACTGTATTTCAAATTGCCACGACCGCTTCGCGCGCCCAAGCACGAACCCGCTTCGCGGGAGGGGCGCCACGACTTGAGATGGCGTAGTATCCGTAGCCTTTGAGCAGGTGTCGGTGGGCGGGCCGATTCTGGAGTTCCCTTCAACGAGAGGAACTCGCCATGTCTAACCCGTCGATCGATGCACCCGTCTCGCCGCTTCGCCAGCGCATGCAGCACGACATGATCATGCGGGGACTCGGCTCCCATACGCAGCAGGACTATGTTCGTCACGTCCGCTGCTTCGCCGCGTTCCTCGGCCGCTCGCCCGACACCGCGACGCCGGAGGATATTCGTCGCTTCCAGCTGGATCAGCATGAGAAGGGCGTCGGACCTGCGACCATCAACGGCGCGGTCTCGGCGCTGCGGTTTCTGTTCCTGGTGACCCTGCAGCGCCGGGATCTGTCGCGCGCCCTGGTGATCACCCGCTATCACCGCAAGCTGCCGGATGTGCTCAGCGTTGAGGAAGCGGGACGGCTGCTCGAAGCTGCACCGGGCCTCAAGTACAAGGCCGCGCTCGGCGTCGCCTATGGCGCGGGCCTGCGTGTGTCCGAGGTTGCGCACCTCAAGGTCGACGACGTCGACTCGGGGCGAATGCTGCTGCGTGTCGAGCAGGGCAAGGGCCGCAAGGATCGCAACGCGATGCTCTCGCCGCAGCTCCTGGAACTGTTGCGGCTGTGGTGGCGCGAAGGCCGGCGGCGCGGGGTCATGCTTCCGCATGGCTGGCTGTTCCCCGGCCGCAGCCGCACCGATCCGGTCTCGTCGCGGCAACTGCACCGTGCCGTCCAGGAGGCGGCCGAGGTCGCGGGCATCCGCAAGCGCGTCAGCCCGCACACGCTGCGTCACAGCTTCGCCACTCACCTGCTCGAACAGGATGTCGATATCCGCGTCATCCAGGTGCTGCTCGGCCACAGCAAGCTTGAGTCGACCGCGCTCTACGCCAAGGTCTCGACCCGGACGATCCACGCTGTCACCGGGCCGCTCGACCGCCTGATGGCGCTGATGGAGGGCAAGACGCCGCCGGAGTAAGGCGTGCGCGCCTCGATCGAGGTCGCCGACATCTTCCGCGCAGCAGGGTCCGCCTACAGGGCCGCCCATGCAGGGCGTTTAAGCCTCGCCCAGCTCAAGGTGATGTCGGCGATCGAGAACTGCCGCACCGCGGCTCTCGGCGGTCATGTCGAGGCCTGCGAGGACTGCGGCCAGTGGCGCATCGCCTACAACTCCTGCTGCAACCGGCACTGCCCGAAGTGCCAGGGCGCGGCGGCGCGGACGTGGCTTGCCGAGCGCGAGGCCGACCTCTTGCCGGTCGGCTACTTCCACGTCGTGTTCACGCTGCCCGCCGAGGTCGCCGACATCGCGTTCCAGAACAAGGCGCTCGTCTACGACCTTTTGTTCAAGGCGGCGTCGGAGACGATGCTGACGATCGCCGCGGATCCGAAGCATCTCGGCGCGCGGATCGGCATCACCGCCGTGCTCCACACCTGGGGCTCGGCGATGACCCACCATCCGCACGTGCACATGATCGTGCCGGGCGGCGGCATCGCGCCGGACGGAAGCTGCTGGATCTCCTCGCGTCCAGCCTTCCTGCTTCCGGTGCGTGTGCTCGGCAAGCTGTTCCGACGGCTCTTCCTCACGCGGCTGGTCGCTCTGTACGACGCTGGGCAGCTCGGCCTCTTCGGCACCCTCGCTCATCTCGCCGAGCGACGCGCCTTCCTGCACCACCTTGCTCCCGTTCGCGGGAAGCGATGGGTGGTATACGCCAAGGCGCCGTTCGCGGGACCGGAGGCAGTGCTCACCTACCTGTCGCGCTACACCCACCGGGTCGCGATCTCGAACAGCCGCCTGATCGCATTCGACCAGGACGGCGTCACCTTCCGCTACAAGGATTATCGCCGCGACGGCGCAGACCGGCAGCAGGTCATGACGCTCGCGGCCGACGAGTTCATCCGCCGCTTCCTGATGCACGTGTTGCCGCGCGGATTCCACCGCATCCGGCACTATGGCCTGCTCGCCGGCTCCGCCCGCAAGGCCAGCCTCGCGCTCGCCCGCGAACTCCTGGACGTCGCCGCGCCGCCTGACCCACGCGACTCCGACAAACCAGAGGACTTCCGTCCGCCATGCCGGTGCTGCGGTGGACGCATGATCATTATCGAGACGTTCGAGCGCTGGAAGCAGCCGCGAGGACCGCCGCACGCGTCGGCGACGAACCGGAAGACCGCTCCATGACCCGGCATGGCATGATCCAGCTTCAAGCCGCAGGCGCTGCGCTTCCGGCAAAGGAACCCCGCGCGCCGATGGTGACTAGCGCTGCCGACAGGATCGCGACGAGTCGGGTGCAGGGCCGACCACACCGCGCGGCGGCGCAACGAAGCCTTCAGTCCACGTCCATCCTCACGCTCCCCAGTGGCAGTCGCGCCATCGCCGACATCGGCCGCACATCGAAATCCCCATAGCTATCGACTGTGGCCCGCGGGTTCCTGCATGAGAGGCTTTCGTACGCCTACCGGCACCCGAAACCCTTCACCAAATCAGCCGTTGAGGACGCTGCCGTCGTATCCCGAAAGCCGACGGACCGATCCCGACCGCAATACCCTAGACTCACCGCTTCAGATCTGCTGCAGGACTGCTGCGGCTCTTCGCAGATCCTGTGTTCCGTGCCCCTCGGTGAACGACGAGTGGACGGGCTCCAGCAGGCGTCTCGCCTGCGAGAATTCTCCGTTTGAAAGCAATATCTCGGCGGCGGTCGTTGCGGCGCGAAGTTCCCAGGCCCGGGTGCCGATCGACCGGGCGGCTGCCAGCGATTCGTCGAGCAGCAGCAGCGCCGCCTGTTCGTGGCCCCGCGCATTGGTAACGATCGCCCGACGGCGCAGGAGCTCGGGCTGGGCCCAGTGGTTGCCCTTTGCATGTGGCGCTCGGAGGCCATGCGGCAATTCGTCGACGATCGTGCCGAGAATATGGGCCTGGAGTCCCTCCACCTGTGCCGCGTTGCGATCGAGATAGTCATTCGGGCCCGTTAGCCTGCGCTCCACGCGCGACAGCAACGCCTCGTAGCAGCGACCCCAGAAGAGCCAATGGCCGAAATGGCTCTTTCGCGACTGCTCGATGAGGATGCCGGTGTATTGGGCGGCCAGTGCGACATCGCCGGTCCAGAAGGCGAGGGGGACGATCGTCATGGCGAGCGCATAGCATAGGCCTGCGAGATCGTCGGCTAGTCCCGCCTCGACGGCGTCGCGGGCGAGCGACAGGGCGGCATCGGGTTGGCCCGACAGCCAGAGAATGTTCGAGTGGCTCGCCCGCGACGTCACGCTCTGCCGGTAGAGAAGGGATTGCCCGACAGGGCGGTGTTGGGCGGCGGCAAGCGATCCGAGCGCCGTCTCGCTGCTTTCTATTGCCGCGCCGAGGTCGCCCTTGCGCCAGAGCGTGAGGCCAAGCACTCTGTGGCCGATCGCCTGCTGCGCCACGTCGCCCAGCCGCGCGGCCACATCCGCGAACTGGACCGCGTAGCTGTGGGCTTCCTCGTATCGGCCTTGGGTCATGCGCGTACCGAACAGGTTGTAGAGGAACAGGAGTTCGTGTCGCTCGTCGCCTTCCTGTCGTGCCAGGTCGAGCCCTTCGCCGACCATGCGCTGGATGGTGGGCGCCAGGCCGACTGCGTTGTAGTGGGCGTGGTGGATGATCGCGTAGAGGGGAAGAAGTTCGCGTCGTTCAAATCCCGCGTTCTCGGTCAGATCCTGCGCGAGCTGATTGAGCAGCACGGCATATTCCTTGAGGAGCGAGAGCCTGGACCACATCGGCGCCGAGGCCACGGCCAGGCGAGCGCCGAGCCGTGGGTCTCCGTCACCGGAGACCGACCAGGCGAGCGCCTTCCGCACATCGTCCGCCGCCGAGCCGAGATCCCTGGCCTGTTCGCCGGACGTGGCAGCGGAGAACTGCTCGAGGAGATGCGACGCATGACGACGACGTACGTGGTTCTGGTCGGGCCTGAGTGATAGCTTTTCGTCGGCAAACGTGCGCGTCGTGTCGAGAAGGCGATAGCGCACCTGGCCCTGTTGGGAACTGGTAACAATCAGCGACTTGTTGACCAGGCTCGACAGCAGTGTCATGGCTTCTACCGGCTGCAGTCCTGCGACCTCCTGCGCGGCGCCGACTGTGAAGGGCGAGCGGAAGACGGCAAGCTGGCAGAGCAGATCCTGCTCGTCGGGGGCGAGGCTTGCATAGCTCCATTCGAGCGTGGCGTGGAGCGTCCGGTGTCGCGGCAGGCTGGTGCGCCGCCCCTCCGACAGCAGGCTGAGCTGAGATTCGAGGTGCCGTGCGAGATCCTCGAGGCCGACCTGTCCGACCCGCGCCGCCGCCAATTCGATGGCAAGCGGGATACCGTCCAGTCGGCGACAGATCTGCGCGACCAACGACAGATCCTCCGGGCGCTCCATGCTGAAATCGCCGTGGGCGGCCGCGCATTCGACGAAGAGTTCGACGGCGGCGTAGCCCAGAGCATCGCCCCCTTCGTCGTCCGGTACGTCCAGCCCGGCCAGGCGAACCACTACCTCGCCCTCGACGCGCATGGGCTCGCGGCTGGTGACGAGAATGGTGAGGTCCGGAACAGACCGCAGCAGTCTCTCAACGACCTCCGCGCCGGCGTCGATCACGTGCTCGCAGTTGTCGAGGACCAGGAGCGTCTCGCACTCCCGCAGACGTTCCAGCGTTGCATCCAGCGGAACGGGGGCGCTGGAGAGATCCACGTCGAGCGCGACCGCAATCGCGCCCGGCACCGATCCATCGGCCGCGAGCGGCGCCAAGTTCACGAAAACGGTCCTCAAGGCGCTGGCCGAGGCCACAGTCCAGCCGACCTCGATCGCGAGCCGGGTCTTGCCGATGCCGCCTGGGCCGACGATCGAGACCAGGCGACGGGTGGACAAACGCTCCCTGACCGTTCGTTGCACTTCCTCCCGGCCGATGATCGGCGACAGGGAAACTGGCAGGCCGATCGGCCGCGCATGGGCTTTCGCCGTGGGTCGCGCCGCCTGAGGCGCGTCTGCCGCGACGAACGTTGAGGCCGTCAGGGCATAACCCCGGCCGGGGGCGTTCGAGATGTAGGGGCTACCTTCGAACTCGTGTCCGAGCAGGCGCCTGAGCGCGGTCATCTGCACACGAAGGTTGGTTTCCTCGACCGTCGTCCCGGGCCAACCGGCGGCCATCAGATGGTCGTTGGGTAGGAACCGGCCGGGGTTCTCCACGAGTGCCCGGAGCAGCGCCAGCGCTCGGCTGCCGATGCGGACGCGCTGGCCTTCCTTCAGCAGGACCGAGCGGGTAGGGAAAAACTCGAACGCGCCGAACGTGTATCGGTCGGCGCGCGTGACCGAAGGTTCCTGGCATACGTCTGACTCAGAACGCTCGACCATGCTATTTCCACTACGCCAGCGATGCCCATCGCCTGCCGCGCCGAGGGAGTGGCAGGGCGAAGCGTTCGGATATCCGCCCGCATCGCGACACCTCCCTTGTCCGAAGCGGATCCTGGATATATTCATTGCATCCGCAATGAATAGCGTCAATCAGGCGCGGAACGGCCCGGGGTGAAAGTCAGCAGCGAGCAGTCGGAGAGGAACAGATCGGCGCTCGTTCAAGCGGCGCGCCGCCTGTTTCGCGAGCGTGGGTTCGACAGTGTGACTGTGGCGGACATCGCCAGCGCCGCAGGCATGACGCATGGCGCCTTCTACAGCCATTTTCCGTCCAAGAGGGCGGTGGAAGCGCTCGCGGTCGCGTCGATCATCGAGAAAGCGGCGGCGGACTGGCGAGAGACTGTGGATTCGGCGACGGACGATCCGCTGCTTGCTCTCGTCGACGGCTATCTGGGCTTCGACCACGTTTCTCCCGGCGATGTGGGCTGCGCCTTTGCCGCGCTTGGCGCCGAGATGGCGCGGACTTCGGAGGACGTGCGGCGGGCCGCAGGCGAGGCACTGCCGCGGCAGATCAAAGTGCTGGAGCGCCTTTTCGACGATGGTGATGCGTCCGGGGCGCACAGAAGGGCCCTCGCCGCCTATGCGAGCCTCGTCGGGGCGGCCACCATCATGCAGGCGATCTCCGATGAAGCGTCCCGGCAGAACATCAGGGCCGCCGTCGTCGAGCAAGTCATGTCGCTGCGCGTCTCGGCTAAGCGCGAGCCGCGCTAACCTCGCCATCATTCCGCGGCCACGTCGAAACTGTCTGGATCGGAGCGATAGGTCGCGAGCCGTACGAGATCGACCATCGGTAGTGGCCCCCTCGACGGTTGCTGGAACAGGCCGCCCTCGCGGAGCGGTCCGAGATCGAGGGCGGCGAAACCAAGGCGCGCCAGAAGACGTTCGATTTCGCGTTTTGCGCGGAGGCTGTCGCCGGAGAGGAAGATCACGCGTCGACCCCCGGCGACTGCGGGATCGGAGGCGATGACCTCCGCCGGCAGTGTGTTGAAGGCCTTCACCACGTGAGCCCCCGGCGCGATACGCGCCACGATCTCGCTGGAGGAGAGCGCTTCTTTCACCTGGCGCGCCGCACCGTCGTTAGGCGGATTGGTGGGATCCACAAGGATACGCCCTTCCCAATCCGCGATCTGGCCCAGCACGTCGGGAATCGCGGACCACGGGATCGCCAGGACGACGATTTCCATCTCGGCCGCGTCCTTCACCGTTCCGGCCCGCACGGTCGGACCCATCGCGTTAGCGATGTTCTCCAGGGAGGCTCGACCCCGGCTGTTGGCGAGGACGACCTCGACATTCGCCCGCGAGAGCTGGCTGCCGAGTGCGGCTCCGAGCGCGCCGACGCCGATGATGCCGACGGAAATCTCATATCGCTGGGTCATGGTCGTCCTGCTGCCTTTGGCCGGGGTGGAGTCTGCGGCGGGCCGTCGGCAGCCACCCACTCCCTGCTGCAAACCTTGCACCGCCCCGCGGCGTTCGCGAGTAAAACGGTGTGAAACGTTGCGACGGGTGTTCTGCAGCGTCGCAAATCTTCGCTCCGATTAACTCGCGCACAGAAGCATACCGGGGCAATCTCACATCATGAACGGGAAGCTGGCCGGTCATTCCCGAGGAACTTCGGCTCCCGAAACGACCGGGCCGCAACCGCAGACGACGGGCAACGGAGCCTGAGATGCCAAACTTCACGACAGGTGATTGCACAGACATTCACTATCGCGACTGGGGGCGCGGCCAGCCGGTCGTCTTCTGCCACGGCTGGCCGCTCAGCGGCGACGCGTTCGAGGCCCAGATGCTCTACTTCGCCGAGCGCGGTTACCGCGTCGTCGCCCACGACCGCCGCGGGCACGGGCGATCCGGCCAACCGTGCCATGGCAACGACCTCGACACCTATGCGGACGATCTTTCGCAACTGATCGAGCATCTCGATCTCCGCGATGTGATCCTGATTGGGCATTCGACCGGCGGCGGAGAGGTCTCGAGATACATCGGTCGTAAGGGTTGCGGTCGGGTGGCGATGGCGGTTCTCATCGCGGCGATTCCTCCGTTGGCGGCGCGAAGCGAGGGCGACACGTTCTACACTGGGCCGAACGCCTTCGACGGAATCGCGCAGAGGCTGGAAAGCGATCGGTCTCAGTTCTTCCTCGACCTCAGCCTTCCCTATTTCGGTTTCAACCGGGAGCAGGCTCCGGTGTCGCCCGGCGTTCGTGACGCATTCTGGCGCCAGGCGATGATGTCGGGAGCTCCCGCCTGCATCGAGGGAATAGCCTCGTTCTCGCAGTGCGACATCACCGCCGACCTGGCGCGCTTCGATGTGCCGACGCTCATCGTGCACGGCGACGACGACCAGATTGTGCCAATGCGGAACTCGGCGCTGCAGTCTTCCCGCATAGCCCGGCACAGTGAGTTGCTCGTCTATGTCGGTGGTGACCACGGTCTCATCATGACGCAGCAGCAGCGGGTCAACGACGACCTGTGGACCTTTGTCACCGCCCACAGCTGACGGCGGGCGCTTCCGCGGTCAACGCGAGGGCGCTTTCCTTCAAATGC
The DNA here is from genome assembly GCA_041913465.1 of Mesorhizobium sp. GTDB lineage: Bacteria > Pseudomonadota > Alphaproteobacteria > Rhizobiales > Rhizobiaceae > Mesorhizobium_A. The sequence continues at coordinate 244,841 of JAYSFJ010000001.1, forward strand.
TCGCGACGGGTCCAAGAGCGCGGGGCTTTCCTCCCTTAGAAGAAGGTCATCTGCCAATCCCGGCAGGTCGAAACGGAAGGAACAGGACATGACCAAGCTCGCTCTCGCCCTCGCGGCTACGCTCTTCGCCGCCGCTTCCTATGCCCAGGAGCCGCCTCGCTTCAGCAACGAGTTCGCAACGCCGTTCGATGCGGCGAGCAGCGTGAAGAGCGTCGATCCCACGACCACGTTTTCCATCGGCCGCATGACTCGCAAGGAAACCGTCACCGTGCCGGGATCCGTCCTGTCGAACGGCCAGATCAAGTCGTCGATCGACGCGATGAACGATCGCCAGAACTACGGTGGCCGCTGATCATCGACTGCTGATCCGCCCGGCTCAGTCCGGGCGGATGCCTCCCACAAAGACGACACGACGCACGACGCCATCCTCCCCGATGCAACGCTCCGGTCCCCACCGGAGCGTTTGCGCGTGCGGGCCCATCACACTTTCCGCCGACCTGGCGGGCTCGCACGTGTCACCGGCTCGGATGGCACCGCTCATACGAGCGTATGTCGCCGCCGATACCCCTGTCGAATATCGCGGGTTCCGCATCTCCCTCACTCTGGGCTCATCGGAAACCACAAGCCCAAGAGGAACAGCGATGATGACGACCCACACGGATTTCAACCGCCCGGCCGCAGCCGTTGCGCTGCTGTCCTTCGACGACCTTCTCGCACGGGCTGGCCACGATCGCCGTCCTTCGCCAGGCGGCGGCCGGGACGTGCAGACGCTCCAGCAGATGACGGCGGCGGCGTCCGAATTCCTGCGCCGGTTCGGCGAAGCTCTGGACCTCGATGCCGCCTCCGCACGTGACTGCGCGGAACAGGCGCTGACCCTCATCCAGACCCGCCGCCAATGCTCGCTGGCTACCGGCGGCCTGGCGCCATGGCAGGCGAAGCGCGTCGTGGCATTCATCGAAGAGAACCTGTCGCGGAAGATCCTCGTCGAGGACCTCGCCAACCTGGTCCGGCTCAGCGAAAGTCACTTCGCCCGGGCGTTCACTAAAAATTTCGGAGTGCCGCCGCGCACCTATCTCATCGGGCGGCGGGTCGAGCTGGCCAAGCGGCTGATGCGCTCGACCAGGGACGCGCTGTGTCAGATCGCCCTCGAATGCGGTTTCGCCGATCAGGCGCATCTGTCGCGCGTGTTCCGGAGCCTCGTCGGGCTGCCGCCCCACGCATGGCGGGTGGCCCAGCGCAGGATCTCGGCGGAAACGGAGTAAGCGATGGCCAGGCTCGCGGGGACATGGGTCGGGGCGATAAGACCAGGGTATGAGTTCGCCTCTGCGCCGAACCGTGCCACTACTGTCGGCGACGCTCGCCATGAGCTATCGGCACCGGCGTCGGTGGGGCCGCAGACGACGCGAAGGAGAGGGCATTGAGCAGGCAGCCAGCGGTCGTTCATATCATCGACGACGACGAGTCTCTGCGGCTCGCGCTCGACAGCCTGTTCCGCTCCGTCGGCCTCGGCACGCGTTCCTATGCATCCGCTGGCGAGTTTCTCGCTGCCGACCGGCCCGACGTGGAAGGCTGCCTCGTGCTGGACATCCGGCTGCAGGGCATCAGCGGCCTCGACTTCCAGGAACAGCTCGCAGAACGGGGCATCGGGATCCCGGTAATCCTCATGACCGGTTTCGGCGACATCCCTATGTCGGTGCGGGGCATGAAAGCCGGCGCGGTCGATTTCCTGACCAAGCCCTTCCGCGAGCAGGAAATGCTCGATGCCGTCACCGTCGCGATCGAGCGCGACCGCAAGCGGCGGATGAGAAAGGACGATGCGTCGGACGTCGAGGCGAAGTTCAGGCTCCTGTCGAACCGCGAGCAGCAGGTGATGGCGATGGTGACAACCGGCCTGCTCAACAAGCAGGTGGCCGGAAAGCTCGGCATCAGCGAGATCACCGTCAAGATCCATCGTGGCTCCGCCATGCGGAAGATGGGTGCGCGGACCTTGCCGGACCTGGTCAGGATGGCCGATCTGCTGCGCCTGCGCGAACGCACCGACCTTCTTAACACCACAGTATGATTCACCGGCGGGGCGCTACGTGCGAGGGAGAACCGCATTGCCGGTTCGACCGGGCGTCGTGAAAAGGAAAAACGTTGCGCAAGACAGCACTGATCGCGATCGTGGACGACGACGAGTCGTTTCGCGTCGCGATGGAAGGTTTGATCCGGTCGCTGGGCCATCGCGCCGTCGCCTTCGCGTCAGCCGAAGCCTTCCTCGAATCTGACCCGGGGCACGTGGACTGCGTCGTCTCGGACATCCAGATGCCGGGAATGGACGGATTCGAGATGAAGGAGCGTATGGACGAACGGGCGATGGGCGTCAGTGTCATTTTCGTCACCGCGCGCAGCGAACCCTTCCTCCACGATCAGGCCATGGCCAGCGGTGCGGTGTGTCTGTTGCGCAAGCCGTTCGAGGCGCAGATCCTGGTGGACTGTCTCGCAAGGGCGCTCGACAGATGAGGTCGCTCGCCGGCACCTTGTCCGAAACCAGCTAGGTCCACTTCATGTCACTCTCGGTGCCCGACAAGGATGTGCTCGACCTGCTGCATGAAAGCGTCCATGTCCAGGCGCGCGACGGGATAATCCGCCGTTGGAACAAGGCCTCCGAGGAGCTCTACGGCTGGACGGCGGCCGAAACGCTCGGACGCCCGGCCAAGCTGTTTCTCGAGGAACTCGACGTCCAGGGCAGGACCATCCCCGGCGCCGGCGCGTCGGATGGGTTCTGGTCCGGCGAGGCGCGGCGGAAGACTAGACTTGGCGAGGAAGTGCTGCTCGAGGTGCGACGCCAGTGGCGTGTCGACCCCGCCGGCGGGGCCGTACTAATCGAGTCTGCGCGGGACATCACGCGCAGCCGTGCGGCCGACGAGGCGCTGCGCAAGAGCGAGCATCGCTACCGGAACCTGTTTCAGGCAATGGCCGCTTCCTTCTGGGAGCTCGATTTCTCGGAAGTCGGCGCCATGCTCTATCGCTTGAAGAAGTCGGGCGCTGTCGCCGATTTCGCCGACTATTTCGCCAAGCATCCGGAATTCGTCCGCGATATGATGCGCGCGACCAAGGTCGTCGACGTCAACGACCAGACTGTCGTCCTTTTCGGGCGGGGTCACAAGCACGAGATGCTGACGAATGTCGAGCCGTATTTCCCTGAGGCGAGCACAGATGTCTTCGCCGGCTCTGTAGTTGGCGCGATCAGCAACCAACTCAACTATTCACGTCAGACCAGGCTCCGTACGATAGACGGCCAGGAATTTCCGGCGCTGTTCACGGCGTGCTTTCCACCCGACACGATGATCAAAGGCACGCTGCTCGTGGGCGTGATCGACCTGTCGAGGGAAGTGGCGGCTCAGACTGCGCTGGCCCAGATGCAGAGCGAGATGGCGCATGCGGCGCGCGTGTCCATGCTGGGCGAACTCGCCGCGTCCATCGCCCACGAGGTCAACCAGCCGCTTGCCGCGATCTCCGCCAATGCCTCTGCCGGTCTGCGGTGGCTGCAGCGCGACGTGCCCGACCTGACCGAGGTCAACGCGCTCACCGCCCGCATCGTCGCCGATGCGCGGAGGGCCGCCGACATCGTCGGCCGCATCCGCGACATGGCATCGGGCGTTCGTCACGAGAATGTAGCGGTCCAGGTGAACGCGGTCGTGTCGGATGCAGCCGTGTTTCTGCGCCACGAGATCCAGAAGAGCGACGCGCGCGTTACGCTCGCGCTGGCCGGCGACGCCGCCGACGTTCTGGCCGACAGAATTCAGCTGCAGCAGGTCATCGTCAACCTCGCCGTCAACGCTCTTCAGGCCATGGACGGGGCAGGCACGTCCCCGCGCTGGCTGACGCTGCGGACCGCCAAACAGGGAGAGCGGGTCGTCATTTCGGTCGAGGACAACGGTCCGGGCATCCGCCCGGAGAACCTGCCGCGCCTCTTCGACAGCTTCTTCACGACGCGTAGCCGCGGCATGGGCATGGGCCTGGCGATCGCGCGCTCGATCATCCAGGGCTTCTCGGGAACGATCCGCGCGGAGAACCGGCCCGACCATGGCGCCCGGTTTATCGTGGATCTTCCGGCGCTCCCGGCAGCCGCTCCTCGCACGCACTCCGCTTAGCGAAACCCGGGCTTCTCTCTCGCCCGCGGCCGACCTTGGCCGCGCCAGTGGCTCGAACATTTTCGCGGCCGCCGGAAGCGCACGTCTTCGCATCCGGCCGAGACACATACGGACGGTCAGAAACACATACCAAGGTGTGGTCCGAACGAACCGAGCGTTCAATTCAGCCGCGCGCACGTTCCCGACATTCTGTCTCCCGAAGCCGCATCGCGCGGCGGGAGCGGGCGGGGCGCACAGACCTCGTCCCCTCGGCAATCGAGAAGGGGAAACAGATGTCCGGAATGCATTCGATCCGGCGGGCCTGCCGCCTCGCCCTCCTCCTGAGCGGAGCGGCCCTGGCTTTCTCCATACCGGCTCGCCTCGAGGCCAACGAAGCGGCCGCGTATTCGGCGGGGGAGCAGTGCCGTGCCACCTGCGTCGAGACCCGGTTCGTGACGGTCGGCGAGGTCACCTATGCTTATCGCTCGCTGGGCGAGCCGGGCGGCATTCCCCTCATCATGCTGAACCGCTTTCGCGGTACGATGGACGAATGGGATCCCGCCTTCGTCGATCGGCTTGCCAGGCAACGGCATGTGATCCTGTTCGACAATGTCGGAGTGGCGCGCACCGGCGGGATCGCCTCGCCGCGCCTGGCGGGATGGGCCGACGGGGCTGCGGCCTTCATCGCTGCCCTAGGCCATACCATCGTCGACATCTTCGGATTCTCCTTCGGTGGCCTCGTCGCCCAGGAACTGACCCTCAGGCATCCGCAGCTCATTCGCCGCCTCGTCATCGCCGGCAGCGGCGCCGGCTATGTGGAAGGCGCGAACTTGCAGCCTAGGGCGATCGAGATCGCCACGAAGCCGGTCAACACGGACGAGGATTTTCTCGCTCTCTTCTTCAGGCAGACCCCGACCAGCCAGGCCGCCGGACGGGCGCATCTCGCGCGGCTGCGCGAGCGCGACGACGCCTTCGCCAGCATCGTCAGCGCGGACACCTGGAAGGCCATGCTGTCGGCTGGAAGCGACGTCGGCACCGCCGAAACCTCGCTTCTCACCCGGTCTGGCGCGATCCGCCAGCCGACTCTCATCGCCAACGGCGTCGAGGACGTGATGATCCCAACCTACCAATCCTACGCGCTGGCGCAAGTGATGCCGAACGCGCGGCTGTCGATCTACCCCGATTCCGGGCACGCCTTCATGTTCCAATATCCGGAACAGTTCGGCGACGAGGTCGTCCGCTTTCTGACCGAAGAGGCCGCACGATGACGGCGCCGTCGCATTTCGCGATCTCCCGGCGCGACTTCCTGATCGTCGGCGCGACCGCCCTGGCAACGGCCGGCGCCGGCCGCCCCGCCCATTCCCGAACCGATCCACACGAGACAGAAGGAGACCAACGCATGAGCTACGTTACGACCACGGACGGCGTCGACATCTACTACAAGGACTGGGGTCCCGCGGATGCGCAGCCTATTGTCTTCCACCACGGGTGGCCTCTCTCGTCGGACGATTGGGACGCCCAGATGCTCTTCTTCCTCGCTAGGGGATACCGGGTGGTCGCGCACGACCGTCGCGGGCACGGCCGCTCGTCGCAGGTCTGGGACGGCCACGACATGGATCACTACGCCGCCGATGTCGCGGCGGTGGTCGAGCATCTCGACCTGAGGGATGCGGTACATGTTGGCCATTCGACGGGTGGCGGCGAAGCGCTGCACTACACCGCGCTGTTCGGCAAAGACCGTGTTGCGAAGCTGGTGCTCATCGGCGCGGTGCCGCCGCTGATGGTGCGCACCGCGGCCAATCCCGGCGGGCTGCCGATCGAGGTGTTCGACGGGTTCCGCGCGGCGCTTTCGGCCAACCGCGCCCAGTTCTTCCTCGATGTCCCTGCAGGCCCCTTCTACGGCTACAACCGCGAAGGTGCGGAGCCCTCGCACGGCATCATCCAGAACTGGTGGCGCCAGGGCATGATGGGCGGCGCGAAGGCCCATCTCGACGGCATCAGGGCCTTCTCGGAAACCGACTTCACCCAAGACCTCAAATCGATCGCCGTCCCCACGCTCGTCCTGCACGGTGACGACGACCAGATCGTGCCGATCGACGCCTCCGCTCGGATGGCCGCGCCTCTCCTCAGGCACGGGACGCTCAAGATCTACCCCGGTCTGCCCCACGGCGTCTGCACGACCCATCCGGACCTCGTCAACGCCGACCTCCTCGCCTTCATCCAGAAATAGACCTCGAGAAAGGGAACACCACCATGACCATCCAGTCCATCCTCAAGGAAGAATACATCCAGGCAGAGCCGGACCTGCGCATCTTCGTGCGCTCCTGGCTGCCGGCCAGCCCCCCCAAAGCGATCGTCGCCATCTGCCACGGGGTCAATTCGCACAGCGGCCAGTACGTCTGGGCCGCCGAGCGCCTGATCGCGGAAGGCTACGCCGTCTACGCGCTCGACCTTCGCGGTCGCGGAAGGTCGGACGGTGAGCGCTTCTTTGTCGAAACCGTCGACCACTATGTCGAAGACCTGTCCGGCCTGATCGATCTCGCGGTCTCGCGCCATCCCGGTCTCGCGGTCTTCCTGCTGGGCCACAGCGCCGGCGGCGTCGTTTCGGCCTCATACGCGCTCGAAAACCAGGAGAAGCTCGCCGGCTTCATCTGCGAGAGCTTCGCTTTCCAGGTGCCCGCACCTGGCTTCGCGCTCGCCGTCATCAAGGGGCTCAGCCACATCGCGCCGCACCTCGGTGTGCTGCGGCTGAAGAACGAGGACTTCACGCGCGACCCAGTTGCGCTCGCGTCGCTGAACGCAGACCCGCTCATCGCCAACGAAGTCCAGCCCTCGAGCACCGTCGCGGCGCTGGTCAGGGCCGACGAGCGGTTGCGCCGCGACTTTCCGCAGATCCGCATCCCCGTCTTCATCATGCACGGCACCGCCGACAAGGCGACCGTGCCACAGGGAAGCCAGTTCTTCTACGACACGGTCGGTTCGGCGGACCGGAAGCTGATCCTCTACGAGGATCATTTCCACGACCTGCTCAGCGACGTCGGCAAGGAAAAGGTGATGGACGACATCACGGCCTGGATCGGCGCGCGCGTGCCGGCCGCCCGGCCAGGCGCGGTCGACCGATCCGCCGCATGATGCGGATCAGGAAGGGGCCGGAAGCTCCGGCCCCAATGCCCCTCAAGTGTCTCCCTGTTCTCAAAGAAAGGTCTCTGCCATGCTCTCGAAACTGAAGCTCGCCCTGCTTTCCGTCGGACTGGTCCTTGCTGTTGGGCTCGGGTTGCAGTCTCCCGCGGCTCACGCGCAGGTGAGCGACCAGAAGTCCAGCGTTCTCCCGACTGGCGGCGGCCAGGCCCTCCTCGATCCCTCCGATACGGTGATCCTGCTTCTCGATCACCAGGCCGGCCTTTTCCAGACGGTGAAGGACATCGAGGTCGACGACCTGCGCCGCAACGTGGAGATGCTGGCCAGACTTGCCACGCTCCTCGGAATCCCGGTCATCACCACGGCGTCGGAGCCCGCGGGGCCGAACGGACCGCTGATGCCCGAGATCCACGAGCTCGCGCCGCACGCGGTCTACGTCGCGCGCAAGGGTGAGGTGAACGCCTGGGACAATGCCGATTTCGTCGCGGCGGTCGAGGCGACCGGGCGCAGGACGCTGGTCATGGCCGGCGTCTGGACGAGCGTCTGCGTGATGTTCCCCGCGCTTGACGCCAAGGCGGCGGGCTATGAGGTCCATGCCGTCATCGACGCGTCGGGCGACCCCAGCGATATGGTGTCGCGAACCTCCGTCGCGCGCTTCGCCCAGGCGGGCGTGATCCCGACCACGACGAACGCGATCCTCTCGGAAACCCACCGTACCTGGAATCGACCCGAGGCGGCCGAACTCGGCAAGCTCTACGCACAGGTCGCACCCAACTACGGCGCGGTGATCGAGAGCTATCTGAAGGCCCGAGAGGTCGGATCCGGCGCCGACTAGCCCAATGGCTTAGGGGCCGCGCCAGCCGGCGCGGCTCGTCCATTTGGGTCTCCGGTCCGTTCGCCGAAAGCGGACATGGACGTGATAGCCGGGAGTTCGAGGCATTCAGGCCGCTACTTCGCAACCGCAGATTCGCTTCCGTCGAATCCAAAATGATCTAGCCAGTGACGGAAGGGGTTGTAGCGTTATGTCGGGATGTGGGACCGCCCTGCGATTGTCATTTGAGTTGGCGCAATTCGGCGACGATCTGCAAGGCCAGCAATTTCGAATAGGTCCTGGATTGCGGCACGCCGCCGAGCTGGATCCAGAGCCCTTCCTGCCCGGTCGGGCGCCAGGCGCGGCGGATTTCGCCGCCTTCGTCCCAGCCCCAGACCATGCCCACCTTGTCGGCAATCTCGTCGCCGAAATACTCGCGAATGTCGACTTCCTGGTTGTGATAGCCCGTGGCCAGCACGACGACATCGGCCTCAAGCAGCGACCCGTCGTCCAGCCGTGCGCCTTGGGGTTCGTAGGCGGCGATCCGCTCGTTCTGGATCAGCTTGATGCGACCGTCGATGATGTATTCGGACGCGCCGACATTGAGGTAGTAGCCACCGCCGCGGTGAATGTAGTTGGCGAAGTAACCGCCGCCCATGTAGCCCGCGTGGGTGCGGAAGCCTACCCGTTCGAGGCCGGCGAGAAGGTCCTTGTCCATCTCGGCGACGATGCGGGCGAACTCGCGATAGCTGGCGAGCGTGGCATCGAAATCGTTGGCGATCGCGACCACGTCGATCTCGTCAATGGGCCGGCCTTCCTTGTAGAGGGCATAGATCAGGTTCGCCGGGTCGATGTTGACGACGGTGGTGGGGCTGCGCTGAACCATTGTCACGTGGCAACCGCGCTGATGGAGTTCGAGCGCGATGTCGTGGCCGCTTGTGCTGGTTCCGACGACGATCGCGCGCTTGCCGCGGTATTCGTCCGTCGGCCGGACATCGGCCGAATGGGCGACGGTCCCCGCGAACTGGTCGAGACCGGGCAGTTGGGGGATCTTCTTGCGCCCCGACACCCCGCCCGTCGCCATGATGACGTGCTTCGGCCGGACGATCCGTTCGGCGCCATCGGGCATTTTCAGACGAACAGTCCAGTTCCCCGCCGCATCGTCGCGCTCGGCACCCAGGAATCTGACCGAGGTCCAGACCGGCAGTTCCATCGCCAGGGCATAGAATTCCATCCACGCCGCATACATGTCCTTTGGCACATAGGTCGGCCAGGTCAGCGGATAGCTGACATAGGGAAAGTCGATCGTGTCGATCTCGTTGTGGAGCTGCAGCGTGTGATAGCGGTTGCGCCAGATATCGCCGACCCTCGGCAGGGATTCGATGACGAGCGTGCGCACGCCCATCGCCTTCAGCCGCGCGGCGATCATCAGCCCGGAATGTCCCGCTCCGACCACCAGCGCCTCCGGCTCCTCGGTGTCGAAGTTACGGTCCTGCTCCAGCCTGTCGAGCCAGTTCTCGCCCTCGGCGCGCACCTTGACGCGCTCGGGGCGATGCTTGCCGATCGCCTCTGGGAAGGCTTGGAGCGACTGAAGCGAAGTCATCAGGCCCCAGGCACGGTATGCCCCGTCCTGTGCCTTCTCCAGCCGGACAAGGGCGCTGCCGGTGCCGAGCGCAGTCAGGAAATGAACGAAGACCTCGAGGACCTTCCGGCCCGAGCGCGTCATGAATTTCGGGGCGCTGTAATCCGGGTGTAGCGTGAAGTGGCGCACCCCGTTTGCCCGCCCTTCCAGGATCAGCGACGGCGCGATGACGTGCGGGCCTTTCAGGGCGCGGAAGTCCCACTGATGTGCCAGCAGGTCGCGCCAGTAGCCGTCCGGAGACAGCAGGTCTTCGAGGGCGGATTGATCCGCGCGTTCGAGTGCACCGTTGAACCGGTCCAGCCAGTCCTGGGCAATCTGGCGCAGCTGCTCTGGCTCCGCGGCGGCAAACTGGACGGGGCTGTTCATCGGGCTCTCCTCAGTGAAAGGTCCGTCCGCCATCGACCGCGAGTGTCGTGCCGGTAATGAAGGAGGACGCATTCGAAGTCAGGAACAATGCAGCCTGAGCGACCTCGTCGTCGCGTCCGAGTCGGCCGAGCGCGTAGCGCGTCAGGGTCTGCTGCAACTGGTTGTGGTTGGGCAGCATCGCCGTCATCGGCGTGTCGATGAGGCCGGGACAGATGGTGTTGACCCGGATCGCCGGTGCGAACTCCATCGCGAGAGCCTTGCCGAGCGTAATCAGCGCGCCCTTCGACGTCGCATAGGCGGACCGGTTCGGGAACGGCGACAGGCCGGTGGCGGAAGACAGGTTGACGATCGTCGCGTTCCCGCACGTTCTCAGATGAGGCTCCGCCGCCCGGCACAGCAGGAAGGGCGCGTCGAGGTTGACGGCCATCACCTCTCGCCACCGCGCCGCCGTCGTCTCCGACACGGAGCCGGCGGCGTGGATGCCGGCCGCGTTCACCAGACCGTCCAGATGGCCGAGCGCGGCGACGGCATCGTCGATCAGGCCGTCGATCCGGTCGGCATCGTTCAGATCGCACACCAGAGCCGAGGCGCCCAGCTCCGCCGCGACGGCCTCGAGCTCCGGCACCTGCCGGTCGACGAGGGCGAGCTTCGCACCCTCCGCCGCGAACAGGCGGGCGATGGCACGGCCGATACCCTGGGCGGCGCCGGTGATCAGTACTGCGCGGCCGTCGAGCTGTCCGGCGGATCGATCTCGTGTCGTCATGACGCGACCGACGGTTTCGCGAAGGCATCGATTCCGCGCGCGCGGACGGGGACGCGCAGCACCTGCCTCGGCGCGCACAGGTAGAGAATGTTGCGCTTGGGTCCGCCGAAACACAGATTGATCACCGGCGTCTCCAGCCTGATCTTGCCCAGCAACCGCCCGTCCGGCGCATAGCAGTGCACCCCGTCACCGGCGCCTGCCCAGATGCGTCCTTCATCATCGAGGCGGATACCGTCGAAAAGACCGGCCGAAGCTTCCACCACGACACCGCGATCTGCCGGCGATCCGTCGGCGCCGAGGTCGAAGCGGCGGATATGACAGGGGTGGTCCGGCCCCTTCGTGCGGGCGGAATCCACGACGAACAGGCTGGCCTCGTCGGCGGTGAAGGCGAGACCGTTCGGTTGCACCATGGTGGTGATCACCGCGTCCAGCCGGCCGGTGGCCGGGTCAAGGCGGTAGACATGGGCGCCGTCCTGTTCGGTGGGTTCGCGATTGCCGAAATAGTCGGTGTTGATCCCGTAGTTCGGGTCCGAGAACCAGATCGTGCCGTCCGACTTCACGACGACATCGTTGGGGCTGTTCAGTCGCCCGCCTCGGAAGCTGTCCGCGAGGACCGTGATACGGCCGTCGTGCCCGGTGCGGGTCACGCGGCGCGTACCGTGCTCGCAGGTCACGAGCCGGCCCTGGCGATCAGCGGTGTTGCCATTGGCATTGTTCGACTGTGCCCGGAAGACACTGACGGTGCCGGTGATCTCGTCGAAGCGCATCAGCCGGTCGTTGGGGATGTCCGACCAGATCAGCGTGCGCCATGCGGGGAAATAGCAGGGCCCCTCGTTCCATTTCCCGTCGGCAAAAATCGCTTCAGGGATCTCGTGATGCAGGAACAGAGGCACTGCCGGATCGGTGGTCTCATAGGACGTCGTCATGCCGCACCTCTCTGCGTTGCGGGCATGTCGCCGGTGGCCGCCGACGGCCCGACGAAGCGCTCGAACATCGCAACCTGGTGCGCCGACACCGCGCCGAGGGCCATGCCGAGGCGGACGATGCGGCGCAGATAGGCGTTGAGCCCGTATTCCCAGGTGAGGCCGATGCCGCCGTGCAGGTGGATAGCCGTCTCCGCAATCTCGCGCGCGGCGCGCGGCACGTAGGCGAGCATCGCTCCGACGGCGCCCGTCGCAGCCGCGCGAGACGCCGCGTCGTCGGGAGCCGCATCGGCCGCATCGCGGGCGGCAGCGGCATATTCCACCGCGACGCGGATGTTCTCCAGCGACAGGTAGGTGTCGGCGGCGATGTGCTTCAGCGCCTGGTTGGCGCCGATCGGCTGGCCGAACTGCTCGCGGTCCTTCAGATAGCCGACCGACAGCGCCAGGCAGTGCTCCGCCGCACCGAGCAGCTCGGCGCAACGCAGGATCCCCAAGCGGTCCGCGAAGGCCTCGACGGTGACGGCGCGGATGTCCCCGTCGGCCACGTCAACCTCCATCTTGCAGGACGATGCGACGGCCTCGATGCGCGCAAGCGGTGTTGACGGGATGCTCGCCGCCGGGACGAGCGCGACCTGCGTCCCGCTACCGATCGGCGCGACGATCCAGTCGCCCTCGTTCGGGCGCTGCAGGGTCAGGCTGCCGCGCAGCCGCCCGCCCGCCCGATGCAGCCCGCCGGAGATCGGCGCCATAATCGCCAGCATTCCGGCAATGACTTCGTCTGCCTTGTCAGGCATCGCTTGCAGCAACGGATCCGCCATCAGCAGTGTCTCGGCCAGCGATCCGCCGACGCCGGCCCGCCCCGCCTCATGCAGCACGATCGCCGCGTCGACGAGCCCCAGCCCACTGCCATCGCGCTCCGGCGCGACCAGCAGGCCGAACACGCCGAGCTGCCCGAGTGCCGCGGTCATGCCCTCGCTGCCCCGCGCGAAGGTTCCGGCTACCGAGGTTCGCAGCATGTCGTGTTCGGCGGAATGCTGAAAGTTCACTGGCCCGACCTCCGTGCGCCGCGCGGCAGGCCAAGGACCCGCTCCGACAGGATGTTGCGCTGGATCTGCGAGGAGCCGGCATAGACCGTCTCGCCGCGCGAGGTGAAGTAGACGCGCCGGAAGCGCTCGGCGATAGGCGAAAGGGCATCGAGCTCCGGCCCCAGCAGCTCCACCGCCAGGCGCGCGATCTTCTGGTGCAGGCTGCTCCACAACAGCTTGAGGAAGCTCGCCTCCTCGCCGATATGCGCACCCGACGACAGCCGGCTGATGAAGCGCATGTTGTGGGCGCGCATGATCGACAGCTCGGCCGCGATCGCGCCGATCTCGGCCCTCAGCGCGTCGTTGATGCTGCCGTCCTGCTGCGCATGTCGCGCCAGCGCGCGCAACTCTTCGCTGAAGCGCGCCTGCCGGTAGAGCCGTGTTGTCGCGCGCTCGAAGCCCAGCACCTCGACCGCGACGTTCCAGCCCCTGTCGAGCGGCCCGATCAGCGAGTCCTCGTCGACCTCGACATCCGTGAAGAAGACCTCGTTGAAGTGGCACAGCCCGTTGATGTGCCGGATCGGCCGTACCTCGATGCCGGGCGTATCCATCGCGACGATGAAGAGCGACATGCCCTTGTAGGGCGAGACGTCCATGTTGGTGCGTGCCAGGAGGATGCAGTGGCTGGCGAAATGCGCATAGCTGGTCCAGATCTTCTGGCCGCGCAGGATCCACTTGCCGCCCCTGCGCTCGGCGCGGGTCTTGATGGAGGCGAGGTCCGACCCTGCATTCGGCTCGGAGAAGCCCTGGCACCAGGTGTCCTCCATGCGCAGGATGCGCGGCACGAAATGGCGTTTCTGTTCTTCCGTGCCGACGCTGAGGATGATCGGCGCGACGAGCTCGCGGCCGATCGTGTTGATGCTTTCGGGCGCCGAGGCCGCGCCCAGCTCCTCGTTGACGATCAGGTCGTCGATGGCGTCGCGCCCCTGCCCGCCATAGGCCTTCGGCCAGGCGATGCCGGAATACCCCGCTGCGTACAGACGACGCTCCCAGTCAATTAAGAAGGCCTGCTCGTCCTCCTCCGACATCGCCGGCCACAGTCCGCCGTCGGTCCAGGCCTCGGGAAGATTATCCCCAAGCCACGACCGGACCTGATCCCGGTAGGCCTGCTGCTGAGGGGTGAAGGAGATGTTCATACCGTTCCGATTTGCCTCTCGCTTCAGCGGCCGACGAACACCGGCGCCCGCTTCTCGACGAAGGCGAGCATGGCTTCCCTGGCATCCTCGGTCCGGCCGAGCTGGATCGTCATTTCCTGCTCGTAGCGGTATCCGTCGCGCAGGCTGAGCTGCTCGATATTGTTGAGCGACTGCTTGGCGAGCTGCGCCGCGAGCGGGCTGTGCCCGGCGATGCGTATTGCCATGGCGCGCGCCGTCGGGAGCAACTCGTCGGGCGGCACGCAGGTTTCGACGATGCCCAGACGGTAGAGCTCCTTGCCGTCGACCCGGTCGCCGGTCAGCATCATGCGCCGCACGTTCGAGCGGCCGAACAGCTGCATCGCGTGCCGGCAACCACCCATCAGCCCGACTGTGACCTCGGGAAGGCCAAGGACCGCCGCCTCGGAGGCGATCAGGATGTCGCAGGAGGCGACGATCGCGAGGCCGGCACCTAGCGCCGCGCCGTTGATCGCACCGATCACCGGCTTGGTGCATTCGCGTATCGAATGATAGCTTTCGCGCGCGCTGCGCTGGTTGCTCCGGCGGGCACCGGGCTCCCAGGTCTTGCCGGCGCGTGCCTTGATGTCGACACCGGCGCAGAAGGCGCGGCCCTCGCCGGTGAGGATCACGACCCGAACGTCGTCTCGATCGGACAGGCAGTCCATCGCGTAGATCAGCTCCGCCTGCGACAGGTCGTTCTGGGCATTCACGGGCGGGTTGGAGATCGTCACCGTGGCGACGAGATCGGCGATTTCGATCCGGTGGTGGGTCAGGTTGAACAGGTCCATCTGGGCTTTCCTCGACGTTCTTTCAGCAGTCGGCGGGCGGCGAGAACATCGCGCGCAGGTCGACCTTGCGGATCTTGCCGGCGGCGTTGGCCGGCATGGCCTCGAGGATCTCGAGCCGCTCGGGATATTTCTGGCGGGCGATGCCGGCCCGCGTCAGGTGTGCGGCAACCTGGTCGAGCGACAGCGAGGTGTCGGGCTCGAGCACGCAGACCGCGACCATCATCTCGCCGCGCTCGCCGTCCGGGACGCCGACTACCGCGCATTGGCGGACCTGGGGCAACTCGGCCACGAGGTCCTCGACCTCCTTGGCGCTGATGTTCTCGCCCTTGCGGATGATGATGTCCTTCTTGCGCCCAACGACCGTGACATAGTTCTCGTCGTCGAGATGGCCGAGATCGCCCGTGCGCAGCCATCCGTCGGGCGTGAAGGCGGCGCGGTCGAGCCGGCTGTCGACATATCCGAGGAACACCTCGTCGCCGCGCGACTGGATCTCCCCCACGGCGCCGGGACCCAGCACCTTGGTCTCGTCGTCGAGATCGACGATGCGCACCCGATTCTGCGCGTGGACCTTGCCGTCGGTGGTCGCGGCCTTGGCCGGGTCGTCCTCGACCCCGCCCGAGATTGTCGGGTGTTCGCTGCAGCCATAGGTCCGCATGGCGCGGATGCCGCGCGCCTGTGCCTTGCGGATGAGGCTCGGCGGCACGTCGGCGCCACCGCAGCGGAAGATCCGCAGCGAGCGGATGTTTTCGGCCATCTGCGGATCCTCAAGCAGGCCCTGGAGGAAGGGCGTCGCGCCCACCGTCCAGACGCATTGCTCGCGCGCGATCAGCCGCGCGGCCTCGTGGATGTCCCAGATGTCGAGCAGGCAGACCTTCAGCCCCCGCACCGGCCCAGCGATGCAGGCATAGGCGAAGCCGGTGATGTGCGTCAGCGGCGAGCCCATGAACAGGGTGTCGTCCGGCCCGATATTGGTCGCCCGCAGAACAGACCGTGCTTCGCTGAGAAGCGTGGTCTGGGAGTGGCGCACGCCTTTCGGCTGACCTTCAGTTCCCGACGTATAGAGATAGAGCGCATCCTTCGTCGGATCGGCCTCGTTGAATCTCTCTGCGCCGCCCTGCACGAGCAACTCGCGACCGCGGGCCAGAAGCGCGTCGAAGCCCAACGCATCGGGATGGTCTCCACGGCAGACGATCATCTGCGCCCCTGTGGCGCGGGCAATCGGCGCGATCATGTCGGCGAATCCGAAGCCCCGGTAAGTCTGCGGCATGAAGACGAACCGCGACCGCGCATCCTTGAGCAGGAAGCTCACCTCGCGACTGCGGTAGATCGAGACGATCGGGTTGCAGATGGCACCGATCCGCAGCGTTGCCAGCGCGATGAGCACCGTCTCGGCCCAGTTCGGCATCTGGTAGCTGATCGTGTCGCCCGGCCGCGCGCCGATGTCGAGCAGGCCGAGCGCCAGGGCTTCTGCGTCGGCGCAGAGTTCAGCATAGCTCATTCGACCGTCTGGATGGACAAGCGCCGTGCGCGAGGGGGCGACGCGACGGTGGGCGTCCAGATAACCCCACAGCGTGCGGGGGACGGGAGGCGCGTCCGGCGTTGTCTGGCTGGTCATAGATTGTGCCCCGCGCCCGCGATCTGACGTGCCGACGAAGCCGACATAATGCGCGGTGGGTTCAGCATTCCGCCATCCGCCAAGAGGACCTGCCCCGTCACGTAGGACGACAGATCCTGCATCAGGAACAGCGCAAGCCCGGCGATGTCCGCCGTCGATCCGGCGCGCTGGAGCGGTGTGTTGCGCTCGACTTCTGCCCACTGCTCGGCCGCGAAACGCTCGACCATGCGTTCGGTGCGCACGTAGCCGGGCGCTATCGCATTGACGCGAATGCCCCGATGTCCGAGCTCCGATGCGGCGCCGGCGACGAAATGATGCAGCGCCGCCTTCGCCGCACCGTAGGCGATCTGGTTGGGGAGGCTTGCGATACCGGCAGACGAGCCGATCAGGACGATAGAGCCGCTGCCCCTGTTCGCCATCCGCCCAGCGGCGACTCGGGTGACGTGAATCGCCTGGAAGAGATTGAGTTCGAACGTCCGCCCAAGAAACTCGGCATCGAATTCGGAGAGCGGCCTACCGTCAGACGCCCCAACGATGTCGACAACGCCGTCCAGCCTCCCGAAGCTCCGATCGATCGCATCGAAGAGTCCCGCAACTGCGGCCTCCTCGCGGACGTCGGCCCGGAACGGACGGCCATCGACCTCGTCGGCGACTTTGCGGGCGTAGTGGATGTCCATGTCGACGCAGGCAACGCGCGCGCCGGCCTGCGCAAGGGCGTGACAGGTCTGGCGCCCGATGCCGCGCCCGGCGCCGACGACCGCGACGACCCGGCCGTCCAGGTTCAGCCGGGCTACGTAGTCCGGCACAGCCTCTTCATCGAAACCAACGCGCATGCCTATCCTCCCGAGGCTATCCAACCTATCCCGAAAACTACCTACCGATCAATCGGTCATGCGTTAGAAAATTGGTGAATTCGTATCATGTTGTTTTTCCTGTATTATCCTCACTCATGACAAATTGCGACGTTGTCTCAATCAAAGATTGTGGGACAAGGCGGCACCCGCATTGAGGCAGGTCAGAGTGGCTTCGAGCTGCGATAAATCCATTTATATATATGAATTTATTATATTATCTGCCATCACGCATCATGTTCAGGTATTGACAGAGACGTCGGCTCCGCGATAGAGGTTACCGTCCGATCGGTAGTTTTGGTCTTGTCGGGGATATGCGGTAATGAGAGTTGGCGTGGCGGATGCAGGAGTCCCCGTGGGGAATTGGGAGCCGACATTCGACGGAGCCGGGGGCAACTCCAGGGCGAGTGAAATCCTCCGCGAATCCGCGAAGCTGTTCGCCGCGAATGGCTACGACGGGACCTCAATGCAGGACATTGCCGGCGCCGTCGGGATCAAGAAGGCGTCTATCTACCACTTCTTTGCCGACAAGGCGGAGATACACAGGACCATAGTGGTCCTCTCCCTGACCCGCCTCACGGAGCTCGTGCAGGATCGGCAGCGCGGGCTCGAACGCGCCGCGGATCGGGTCGAGGCGTTCGCGCGCGCCCATGCCCAGCACATAGCCGAGAGCGCACCCTTCTACTTCACCGCCGCGCTTGGCTACAACGAGATCATCGACCCGGCTGCCAAGGCCAAGGTCCAGAGGATGCGGGACGGCTACGAGGAGGCTCTGCGCGGAATCATCCGCGAGGGTATCCAGGCCGGCGAGTTCCGCGAGCTGGACGTCAAGCTGGCGGCGCGGGCGATCATATCGTGCCTCAACTGGATGGCCCGCTGGTGGCGGCCCGACGGCCCCGACTCCGCGGAGAAAATCGCCTCGGACTATGTGAAGCTGATCATCCGTGGGTTTCTGCCGGATCCGCTCGGGTGAAGGGCGCCGACGGCTACGATTATCGCTCAGGCCTTAGATCTCGCGGAAGAACGCTGCGAACTCATGCGTCTGACGGCGCCGTTGACACACGGGTTGAGCCTTGAGACTTCAACTATGTCGGGGCATTGCGGCCTCTGGGACGTGCTGCGCATATTTGAGGCACGATCGCGTCCCACAGGCGATTTCCGCTTTGACCACTTTGCCGCCTAAAGCTGTCCGACCGCGATTGGCCCCTGAACGGTAGCGTCTGCCACGTTTCTCTCTCGGCCAATCAAGGCCGTGGAGAACTCACATGGGCTATTCTCAATTCGATGATGCCAGCCGCGAGCGCGCAGCTTGGAACGCTGGAAAAGAGGTAGGCAAGCGTCCATTCACGCAAAAGCAAATTTGGGTCATCCGTTTCTCCGGACCGGACCCAGATCCTGCAGGTGCTTGTCATCTCATCCTCAACGGCTTGGAGGCGATGGAGGCAACACCGGACAAGCGCGGGCCTGAGCAGGCGCCCCTGCGGGACGACCGTATGGACCCGCGCAAGGCGCTGCGCTACGAGCGCGGCTTGCCCTTGCCCGGCAGGCCGTCAGGACCGGCGCCGTTAAGGCGCGCGACGTGGTCGACCAGATGCGGGACATAGTCTTCCGGCCCGGCTCCGCCCCCGGCCACCGCCATGGCGAACGCGTTCTTGGTCGCGTTGCCGAGCGGATTGGCGACGCGCGCCGCATCCGCCATCGATTCGAGATAGGTCAGGTCCTTCAGCGCGTTGCTCAGCGTGAAGCGGTGCGCCTCGCGGTTGCCGTCGATCGTGTAGCCCATGAAGGTCTGGTAGAAGCCGCAGTCCATGCGACCGCCGCGGATCACTGCGTCGAAGCGCTGCGGCGAGATGCCGACCTTTTCCGCGAGCACCAAGGCCTCGGCGTAGATCGCGGCATAGCCGAGGGAGACGAAATTGTTCAGGAGCTTCATCCGGTGCCCGTCGCCGATGCCGCCGACATGGACGATCTTGCCGGCCCAGGTGGCGATGATCGGACGGACCCGGTCGAACACGGCCGGTTCGGCGCCAACCATCGTGTCGAGCGTGCCCTCCCACGCTTCCTTCGGCGTGCGCGAGAGCGGCGCATCGACATAGTCTATCCCACGGCCCGCCAGGAACTCGGCCAGGGCGATGGTGGAGTTCGGATCGGAGGTCGAGCAGTCGATGACGACAGACCCAGGCCTGAGCCCGGCCGCAAGCCCTTTTTCGCCCCGCACGATCGCCTCGACCTCGCGCGAGCCGGTCACGCAGAGCACGACTAGGGAGGAACGCTCCGCTACCTCCTGCGGAGTGGCCGCCTCGCGCGCCCCGCGGGCGAGCAGGTCTTCGAGCGGCTTGCGGTTTCGATGGGCGAGCGCGGTGAGCGAAAAACCCTTCTCCACCACGTTCTTCGCCATACCGTGTCCCATCAGCCCGAGGCCGATGAATCCGACCGCTTCCTGTCCGCCAGCCATGCTCGCTCCTCCTCTTGCGCGAAGACGTTCTCGACCACGCCGTCTCAGTCTGCGGCAGATCGGCCCCGTTTGCCGACCATACGCGATGCGGGCCAAGCCTGCAGGCGAAAAAGCGAGGAACAGGGGCACAACGATCCGGGCTGGACGCGGTGCGCTCTTGCGGCGCGTGGCTTGGCAAACGCACCGCTGTACCCATCCGGTTCGCCGCCTGGGCCTTGCTTCGGCGCGGCTTGCCTCGCCATAGGTCGCGCGGCACCTTCGGGGAAGCCGGCACTGGAGCTAAGCGGATGAACGAACGGATAGGCATGATCGGCGTGGGCCTTATGGGCCACGGGATCGCGAAGAACATTGCAGCCAAAGGCTGGAGCCTGCGCTACCTGCGCCATCCCGGCAACCAGCCGACGGACGACCTCGACCGTGCCGGCGCACAAGGGTGCGACACGGCGGCGGAACTGGCGGGCGCCTGCGACATCCTCGTGCTGTGCGTGACGGGAACGCCGCAGGTCGAGGATGTGCTGCTTGGCAGCGGCCGGGTGCTCGATGCGTTGCGTCCCGGCATGGTGATCGTCGACTGCTCGACCGCAAATCCGACGTCGACCGTATCGCTCGCCGCGAAGGTGACTGTGAAAGGCGCGCATTTCGTCGACGCCGCCATGACACGCACGCCGAAGGAAGCGGAGGAGGGGAGGCTGAACCTGCTCGTCGGCGGCGATACCGAAACCGTCGCGCGGGTGAGGCCGCTGCTGTCGGCCTTCGCCGAAAACATCTTCGAAGCTGGTGGTGTCGGCACCGGCCACCAGCTCAAGCTCATCCACAATTTCGTCTCGCTCGGCACCATGACGCTGATCGCCGAAGCCGCAGCCTGCGCGGCTAAAGGTGGCGTGTCGATGGACGCGCTGGTGGAATGCCTGGCCAAGGGCGGCGGCGGCGGCGTGGCGCTGGAGCGCCTGAGACCGGCTATCGTCAGCGGCGACTCGTCGCTGTTACGCTTCACCGTCGCCAATGCTGCGAAGGACCTGTCCTACTATCGCCAGCTTGCGGGAGATCTCGGCGCGGCGGACCTCGTCGCTCAGGGTGTGTCTGGAACGCTGGAAGGACTGGTCGAACGCGGCGACGGCCAGGCCTTCGTGCCGGAGGCGATCAGGCTGCTGCGGGACCGATAGGCTGCGTCTGGCTTTGGCGGATGCCCACAGTCACGCCGGACGATAAATGCGCTCGGCGGTGCTCCAGAAAATGTTGTCGCGATCCTCGGCGGACAGCTGCGCCGCCGCTTCCAGATGCGCGGCGACGAGCGAGGCATAGTCGGTCCAGAGTTTCTCGATCGGGAAGTTGGAGCCGAACATAAGTCTACGGCTGCCGAGGATGGCATTGGCGCGGCCGACGATGAAGGCGATCAGGTCCGGGTCGTTGCGGTGAACGAAGGTGCCGAGGCCGGACAGTTTTGCCGAGAAATTGTCGAAGCCGGCCATCTCGCGAAGGCCGGCCTCCCACGCGTCCACCGTCTTCGGCTCGCGGTCGACCAGCATGCCGGTGTGGGTAAGGACGAAATCGGTCTCCGGGTTTTCGCCGACCAGCACCGCTCCGTCGCGCATCTGGCCAGGGAAGAGTTGGAGGTCGAAGGAGAAGCCGTAGTCCTTCAGCCGCGTCACGTTGCGGCGCACCGCCGGGTCGATCACCTGGTAGGCCGAGGCGGCGAAGCGGAATTCCCGTGTCTCGTGCCAGTGCAGCTGCATGCGCACGCCGCGGACGCGTGGATAGGCCTTCAGCCGGTCGAGCTGAGGGCGCACGTCGTCCACCGTCATGTCGGCATAGGCGAGGATGGCGTGCGGCCAGCCGGTCGCGTCGGCGGTCTGCTGCAGCCACGCCGCCTCCTTCTCGAAATCCTCTTTCGCCCAGTTGGTCTGGACATAGACCGCCTTGTCCACCCCGGTGCCAGCGCGGTCTGCAAGATATTCGCTCATCGGATAGTCCCGGCGGATCGGCTCGTAGGGTCCGAAGATGCGCGGCACCATCGGGCCCACCAGCCAGGGCTGGTCCGCCTGGCGCCAGATGTGGAAATGGGAATCGACGATCCGCTGGGTCATGAGGCCCTCCAGAGTGTCTCCGCGTCAGGGGCAGGACGGGCGAGCGACAGAAGGAAACCGGACAGTGCCTCGACCGACGATCCGTCCACGAGGTCGTCCAGCCAGGGCAGGATCGCCTTCAGCGCCGCGGTCTCCGGGCGAAAGCGCGGATCGCCTGCCAGTGGCGTCGCCAGCGCCAGCCGGTGCGCGCTCGCCGACAGCCGGCGGAACGCGGTCTCCATCTCGCCATGGCCGCCGCGCTCCAGTCCGTCGGAGAGGACCACGACGGATGCGCCCCGTACAATGGCCGTGTAGCGCGGCACCGAAAGGAACGCGGCGAGCGATGGCCCGATCCGCGTGCCTCCGTCCCAGTCGTCGACGAGCGCGGCCGCCCTCGCCAGTGCCTGCGCGCGGTCGCGGATGCGTAGCGCCGGCGTGATACGGGTGAGCCGCGTGCCGAAGGTGAAGATCTCGACACGGTCGGCCGCCTGGACGGCCGCATGCGCCACGCCGAGATGGTCGGCCGTATGCAATTTCATCGATCCGGAGACGTCGATCAGAAGCACCAGCGGCCTCGACACGACCTTGCGCCGCCGCAGCGGCGGATCCGGCACGTCGCCGTCGGCGCGCACGATCTGCCTGAGCGCGCGGCGCAGGTCGGTCGCCCCACCAGAGTTCACTCTCTCCGACCGAAACGAGCGGCGCTTCGGCAGTGCGGCGGCGAGCTGCCGGCGCAGTCCCGCTAGCTTATCCGCGTCACGCTGGAAGGTGCGCGCCCCAGCCTGATCGATCGCGGAAGGGAGTGCGCCGCCCGCTTCCAGCCTGGGGGCCGTCATCGCCCGCTCGAGATGGCCGCGATCGTCCTTCACCTCCGTTTCTTCGTCGTCGTCGCCGTCGGCCACGAGGCCCTGCTCGCCGTGGAAATAGGCTCGGAACAGCACGTCGAACTCGTCGCGCCGGTCCGGATCGATGGCGAAGGTGGCAAGCGCCGCAAGGCGGATGTCGTCGATCGTGCGCGGGCCAAGCAGCGTGATCGAGCGCATGAAGGCTTCGGCCTGTTCAGGCGCGATCCTGAAGCCGAAGCTGCGGAGCAGCCGCGCGAAGCCGGGGAAGGGACGGGCGGCGCGGGGGAGCGCGTTCATGCCAGCGCCTCTTCCAGGATCGCGTCGAGTTCGGGCGCGAGGCAGGCGAGGTCCTCCTCGTCCTTGACCACCACGCCGATCGCCCGGCGGAAGGCTTCCGGCCACGGGCTGCCGGACTTTTCCAGCACCGTCGCCGCATTCGCCCACTCGACCGCCTCGGCGATACCGGGCGGCTTGGCGAGCGGCCGGCGGCGGATGTCGCGCACGGCGCTCGCCACCGCCTTCGCCGTCGCTTGTGCGACGTCGCCGGCGCGTAGCATGATGATCTCCGCCTCGCGCACTGCGTCGGGATAGCCGATCCAGTGGTAGACGCAGCGCCGCCGCAGCGCCTCGGCGAGCTCGCGCGTGCGGTTGGAGGTCAGGATGACTACCGGCCGGCTCTTCGCTGCGATTGTCCCGCGCTCGGGAATGGTGATCTGGAAGTCCGAGAAGAATTCGAGCAGCAGCGCCTCGAACTCGTGGTCGGACCGGTCGATCTCGTCGACCAGCAGCACGCGGCGCTCCGGCGCGCGCAGCACCTGCATCAGCGGCCGGTCGATCAGGAAGCGGTCGTCATAGATGTCGATCTCGTGCTCGCCCGCCTGCCGAATCGCCAGAAGCTGTCGCTGGTAGTTCCATTCGTAGAGCGCATGCGCGGCGTCGATGCCCTCGTAGCACTGCAGCCGCACCAGATCACGTCCGAGCCCCGAGGCGATCGCCTTCGCGGCCTCCGTCTTGCCGACCCCCGGCGCGCCTTCCAGCAGCAGCGGTTTGCCGAGGCGGAGCGCGAGGAAGACGGCGGTAGCTAACCCCTCGTCGGCGATGTAGCGGGCCGCTCGGAGCAGGGCTGAGACGTCGTCGGGCGATGACAGGGTCATGCCCGGCATCGCACGATGGAAGGCAAGGCGAGCGCGGCGCCGGGTGAGGGGGCATTTGCCACGAAGGCCTCCATCGTCCTAGGCGTTGCCCGCCGCCCTTTGCGCCTTGAGCGCGCGCAAAATCTTCTCCGGCGTGATCGGCAGCGAGTCGATCCGCACGCCGATAGCGTCGAACACGGCGTTGGCCACCGCAGGGATCTGCGGATTGGCGCACATCTCGCCGACGCCTTTGGCCCCATACGGTCCGTCCGCCGCCGGCCGCTCGAGCACGATCGTCTCGGTCTCGGCGAGGTTGCCCGGTCCCGGCATCAGATATTCGTTGAAGTCGCGCCCGCCATGCTCGCGCGCAGGATAATAAGGCTCCGTCGTCTCGTAGAGCGCGTGGCTGATGCCCATCCACGAGCCGCCGACGAGTTGTTGCTCGACCATGCGCGGATTGAGCGCGCGGCCGACCTCGAAGACATTCTTGACCGACAGCACGTCGACTTCGCCGGTCTCGTCGTCCACCTCGACATCCACCACCGTGCAGGCATGTGCGTAACAGGTCGCGGGCTTCATCGCCCCCGTCTCGGTCTCGGGGAAGGAGCGCGGCACGAGGAACATGCCGCGGCCGGAGATCGAGCGGCCATACTTGAAATGCGCGGCGAGCGCCGTGTCGAACACCGAGATCGACTTCTGCGGCGCACCTTTCACATGGATCATACCCTTGCCGTCGGTGTCGAGGTCGCCTGTGTCCACCTCCAGCGCCTCTGCCGCTACCTCCAGCATCACCTGCCGCGCTTCGCGCGCGGCCTGAGCCACCGCGTTGCCGATACGGTGCGTGCCGCGCGAGGCGAAGGTGCCCATGCAGTGTGGACCCGTGTCGGTGTCGGCGGTGTCGATGGTCACCTGTTCGGTTGGGATGCCGATCGTCTCGGCGCAGATCTGCGCCATCACTTGCCGCAGCCCCTGGCCGAGGTCGACCGAGGACAGGGTCACCATGAAGGCGCCGGTCGGCGTCGAATGCACCAGCGCCTGGCTCGGGTCGCCGCCGAGGTTCATGCCGGTCGGATAGTTGATCGCGGCGACGCCGCGCCCACGTCTCCGCGCCATCTCAGGCCTCCCTGCGTTTCGACGACATCTTCATAAAGCGCTCGGCCACCGGCCAACCGGCGGCGATCGAGGCCTCTTGCATGCACTCGACCAGCGCCGCGCCTTCGGTCGGCTGGCGATGCGCCTTCATGTCGCCGTCGCGGTAGGCGTTGATGAACCGGAACTCGAGCGGATCCATGCCGATCAGCCGCGCCAGCTTGTCCATCTGCACTTCGAGCGCGAAGTCGGCGATGGTGACGCCGAAGCCGCGCATGGCCGAGGACGGCGTGCGGTTGGTGTAGACGCAATAGGTGTCCACCCAGACGTTCGGGATCGTGTAGGGGCCGGGATAGTGCGCCGCCCCCTTCTGCGCGCCGTAGGGCGAATGGCGCGAATAGGCGCCAGCGTCGGTGTAGCCCGTCACCTGGCGGGCGATGATGCGCCCGTCCTTCATCACTCCGTCCTTGATCGTGATCGTCTCAGCCGCGCGCGGCGAGGAGATCTGCATCTCCTCCTCGCGGCTGTAGATGAACGATACCGGCCGGCCGGTCAGCCGTGCCGCCAGGATCGCGATCGGCTCGACCGTCACGTCGACCTTGCCGCCGAAACCGCCGCCGACCGTGCCGCCCACCATATGCAGCTTGTGGCCGGGCATCTGCAGAATGATCGAGGCGTTGTCGAGCGTGAAGAACATCGCCTGCGTGTTGGTGTAGCAGGTGAAGCGGTCATTGCCCTCGGGCGCCACGATGCAGCCGGTCGTCTCCGTCGGCGCCTGCTCGATGGGGGAGGAGTGGTAGGTCTCCTCCAGTACGAAATCGGCCTCCGCGAACCCTTTCTCGACGTCGCCGAAGCGCACTTTCCGTGACGCCCCGCTGTCGTAGCGGTAATAGTTCTGGCCGTGGTGCTCGTTGACCAGCGGCGCATCCGGCTTCAGTGCTTCCTGCATGTCGAAGACGGCGGGCAGTACCTCGTAGTCGACCTTCACCTTGGCCGCCGCCTCGTTGGCCGCGCGCTCGCTGTCGGCCAGCACCGCCACCACAGCCTCGCCCTTCCAGCGCACCTTGCCTTCGGCCAGCACGTGCTCGTCCGGCGGGCCGACCTGGATCAGGATCAGGATCGTGTAGAGGTTCTGCGGCACATCCTTGGCGGTGAGGATGCGAACAACACCCGGATGCTTCTGCGCCTCTGATAGGTCGATGCCGCGGATGCGCGCATGAGGGTGCGGGCTGCGCACCATCTTGAGGTGCAGGAGATTCGGAAAGGTCCGGTCGGCGAAGAAGGTGGTCTTGCCGGTCACGTGGTTCGGCACGTCCGACCGCTGCAGCGATTGGCCGATCTCATTCAGGTCGTCCTTGCGCTCGTCGGCGAAATAGCTCTTGCGCAGTTCCATCAGACCCTCCTCAGGCCGCGTTCTGCGAGTTCGACCGCGCGGCCGACAGGATCGCCTGGATGATCGGCTCGTAGCCGGTGCAGCGGCAGATATTGCCGGAGATCGCCTCGACCACGTCCTCGCGGCTCGGATTCGGCACGCGGGCGAGCAGCGCCTTGGCGGCTATGATCATGCCCGGCGTGCAGAAGCCGCACTGTGCTGCGAACCCGTCGAGAAAGGCGCGCTGCAGCGGATGCAGCACCCCGTCGGCGGCGAGGCCGGCCGTGGTTTCGACATGCGCGCCGTTGCAGGTCTCGGCCAGCGTCAGGCAGGACAGCTTCAGTTCGCCGTCGACGATGACAGAACAGGCGCCGCAGGTGCCCTGGTGGCAGCCGCCCTTGGGCGATGTGTCGCCGAACCGGTCGCGCAAGGCGTTGAGCAGCGTCAGCCCGCCGTCGATAAATTCCGCGCGCTCCGTGCCGTTGAGCGTGATCTGGACTGGTACCTTCGCCATGTTTCCTCCCTGCGTGGCTCTGGCTGCGTCGGGCTATTGGTCTACGGTCACTCCAGAAGCAGGCGTTTCAGGTGCACGGGCAGGACTTCGGCCCGGTACCAACTGCTGGCGATTGCATCGGTGATCGGGGCAGTGCCGTCGCCCGCGACCGCCAGCGCATCGGCAATTCCCTCCGACGTTCGCGGCTTGCCGGCCAGCGCGCGCTCGGCCGCCTTTGCCCGCATGGGCCGGTCCGCCAGGCAACCGAGCGCGATGCGCGCCGATGAGATCGCGCCGTCTTTCTCCCCGATGACGGCGGCGATGGTCAGAACCGACACGCCCTTCGGCTTCACGCGCGAGACTTTGCGGAAGCGGAACGTGCCGGGTGCGGGAAGGGTGAAGCTCACTCCGGTTACGATCCGCCCGCGCGGCAGCGTCTCCCGCATCGCCAGGAACGCCTCGATCGGCTGGGTGCCATCCGCGAAATGCACGGTCGCGTCGAGCGCCAGCAGGGCGACGGCGAAGTCGCCGTAGGGAGCGGGCGCGAAGAGATTGCCGCCGACGGTGGCCATGTTGCGCACCGCCGGTCCGCCGACGGCGCGGGCGGCGGCCGCGATGGCTTCAAGCTCGGCATGGCGCGCGACCGCCGCCATCGTCACCGATGCGCCGAGATGCGCCTGACTGCCGTTGACCGAGATCTTGCCAAGCGTCGGATCGGTGACGCGCACCAGCGTCGAGAACGACACGTCGCCCTCGTTGTTTGCCCGCACCGCGAGCGTGCCGCCGCCGAGATAGCGCGCGTCGGAGGAAACAAGTGCCGCGCCCGCCTCAGCGGCGCTCGGGAAACTCTGCAGGGTCAGTCCCATGGCGGCCTCCTGTTCGCGGCTCAGCCTTGCCCGGAGAAATGCGCCTTCAGCGCGTTGAAACCGCCCTGGAAGACAGCCTCGCCCATGCCCTTCGCGATTGCGTCGGCCTGGTCGGCCGGCGCGTCGAAGCTCGCGCTCCATTCGGCAAACGTCCGATCGCCATCGGTGACGCGACGCAGTTGCAGCGTGGCCTTGTGATTGGTGATCGGCTGTGGCGTCGCCAGGATCGAATAGCTGACGAGATGGTCGGCGTCGGAGAAGGCAAGAAGCTTCTCGCGGATGGTCGCGCCTGTAGCGGTCTTGAAATTGCGCACGCAGCCGATATCCGAAGCAGCCCTACCATCCTCAATGTGGCTCTCGACCATGCGCGGATGCCAGGAGGGCAGCCCATTGAAGTCGCGGATGCGCGCCCAGACCTTTTCGATGGGAGCGTCGATGACGCTGGAGATGGTGACCGATGCCATTGCCTGCCTCGCGGGTTGGATTTCGCAAGGCTAGGGCGGCGACACAGGCCGCGCTTATCAAGGAGTCTTGTCGGCTTATCGATCCGTCTGAAAATCGTTCAGCGGTTCCAGGCAGTCTTTCAGAGCCCCGCCCGCGCCGCCTCGCGATAGAGCGTCGGCGGCACGCCGGCGTGGTCGCGGAAGAAGCGCGAGAAGTTTCCGGCCGTGGTGAAGCCGAGCTGGCAGGCCACCGAGATCAGCGGTTCCCGCGTCGAGCGCAGTTGTCGCAGCGCCTCGTCCATCCGCAGCGTGTTCCAGTAGACGTTAGGCGTCAGCGAGGTCTGTTCCTTGAACAGCGCGAAGAAGTGCGGCCGCGACAGGCCGACCTCGCGCGCGACATCGTCAAGGCTCATCCGCTCGCAGACATTGCCCTTCATCAGATCGATCGCCTTGCGGATGCGATGATCGAGCAAGGAGTTCGTCGCCAGGCCGCGCAGCCGGCGCGGATGCGCCTCGTCGGCGGCGTCGAACAGGCTGTCGATCAGCCGCTCGATCTCGTAGGGCGCCAGATCGCTCCCCCCGCATTCGTCGCAGAGCTGGTCGAGCAGGCGCGCCGCCGCGCGGTGCAGCCAGGACTCCAGAGGAATGGACGGCGCGAAAAAGAGCGGTGCGCCCGAGGGGAGGCCGCGGCGCAGTCGTGCCCAGGCCGGGTCAAGGTAGAAGGCGAGGAACAGGCCGGGACGGCCTTCGCTGGCGAGGGCGTGGCTGTGCGGCTCGAGCGGATTGATCGCCGCAGCCGTCTCGGTGCCGAGGTGGACCGTGTCGTCGCCGATGGTCATGCGACCTGCCGCGCCGTCGATCCAGACGATGATATGCGCTTCCGGATGCGCGTGGGTGACGAAATCGCTTTCGACGTTCAGCACAGACACATGCCCGAACGCGCCCCTGAAGAGCCGGATCGAGGTGGCCATCGTTTCCTCCCGGGGCGATTGTTCTATCGTTGTGCCCCGTTTGCGGAAATCTTTGCCCTCATCGCCCCTTGCGTCAAGCGACAGTATCAGAAGCCTCTCAGGCCTGCGCCGGGCGGTCCCAGGACGACACGCTCTTCGGCCGGTCGAGCTGCTGCGTCGTCGCGGGCGGTTTTGCGTCCGGATGCACGAAGGAGAAGCCCAGCCAGTTGTTCGGCCGCGCGCGGATATAGGGCGGCGGGTAGCGGATGTCTTCGCCAAGGGCCGCCGCCGCGTGCAGCCCCCAGCGCGGATTGTCGAGCATGGGTCGCGCGAGTGCCACGAAGTCGGCTTTGCCGGAGGCGATGATCGCGTCTGCCTGCTCGGGCTTGGCGATCATGCCGACCGCCATTGCGGCAAGGCCGGTTCCCTCCTTGATCGCGGTTGCGAACGGAACCTGGTGACCGGGCGCGGCCGGCGGGATGGCGATGCCTGGGCGGATGTTGCCCGAAGACATGACGACATAGTCGAGCCCTTCCGCCTCCAGCGCCTTCGCGAGCTCGACCGCATCGTCCAGCGTCGATCCCTCCGGTGTCCAGTCGGTGCTGTTCATGCGAAAACCCAGCGCTTTCTCGCGCGGCCAGACCGCGCGGACGGCCCTGACGATTTCGATGGCGAAGCGGTTGCGCTTCTCAGTCGATCCGCCCCAGCCATCGGTGCGCCGGTTGGTGATCGGCGAGAGGAAAGAGTGGATCAGGTATCCGTGCGCTCCGTGGATCTCGATCAGGTCGAACCCTGCGCGGTCGGCCCGCACGGCCGCGTCTGCGAACGCCCGAACGATCCGCCAGATTCCGTCCTCGGTGAGTTCTTCCGGCTCCTGCCAGCCTTCGTCATAGGCGATAGGGGAAGGCGCGACGGGCTTCCAAGCGCCTTCCTCCGGCGGCAGCGGCTCGCCGCGCCAGCGCTCGGGAATGGTCCGCGTTGCGGCCTTGCGGCCCGTATGGGTCAGCTGAATGCCGAGTTTCGCCGACGAGAGTTTCCGCGCCTCTGCGACGAGCCGCGCGAGCGCCTCCTCCTGCGCATCGCTGTAGAGGCCGAGGCAGCCATGAGTGCCGAGCCCCGGCGCCTCGACCGAGGTCGCCTCCATGATGACCAGACCGGCGCCCGACATCATCAGGTTGCCGATGTGGATCAGGTGCCATGGCTGCGCCACACCGCCGACGCCGCTGTACTGGCACATCGGTGAAACGACGATGCGGTTGTCGAGCTCGAGGCCGCCCAGCCTGCCTTGCGAAAACAGCGCGCTCATACGGGTTTCCTCCGCCGTTCATGTTCTCGTTTTCCCAGCTTGTTCCCGAACCTCTGCCGGCTTGCAAACCCGCGTCCTTCTACCCGGCGGATTATCATACATGTGAAACTGTCCTTCGCATTCGAGTTGGAATTGACTTGAACGCCCGCGCTCTGGATTTTCCGCGCAAAACAAGCGGCCGCGCGAAATGCGGCGGTCGCGACGGAGGAAACCCCATGCTTGGCTTGATGCAGGACCAGCCGCTGCTGATCTCGTCGCTCATCGAACATGCAGCGCGCTTCCACCCGAACTCCGAAATCGTCAGCCGCACCTGCGAGGGACCGACGGTACGCCTGACCTATTCCGGCCTGCGCGCTCGCGCGGCGAAGCTCGCCAATGCGCTGCTGCGCATGGGCGTCAAGCCGGGCGACCGTGTGGCCTCTCTCGCCTGGAACACGCATCGGCACATGGAGCTCTATTTCGCGGTGTCCGGCATCGGAGCGGTGCTCAACACCGTCAATCCGCGCCTGTTCCCCGAACAGATCGACTACATCGTCAACCATGCCGAAAACCGCGTCCTATTCTTCGACATCACGTTTGCGGGGCTGGTCTCGGACCTGAAGCCGAAGCTTGCGACCGTCGAACGCTTCGTGGCGCTGACGGATGCGGAGCATTTGCCGAAGGAGGTCGACGGCGCCGCAGCCTATGAGGACCTCCTGTCGCCTGAGACCGCGGACATCGCCTGGCCGGAGTTCGACGAGCGCACCGCGTCGTCGCTCTGCTACACGTCCGGCACGACAGGCAATCCGAAGGGCGTGCTCTATTCGCACCGCTCGACGATCCTGCATTCCTTCATGGTCTGCACGGCGGACGGATTTCGTCTTGCCCGCGCGGACAGCGTGCTGCTCGTCGTGCCGCTGTTCCACGTCAATGCCTGGGGCATCCCCTATGCCTCCGCCATGTGCGGCGCAAAGCTCGTGCTGCCCGGGCCGAAGCTCGACGGCAAGAGCCTGTTCGAACTCGCGGTGGAGGAAGAGTGCACCTTCTCGCTGGGCGTGCCCACCGTCTGGCTCGGGTTCTTCAAGCATATCGACGACAATCCGGGGCTCGACGTGTCGAAGCTCAAGCTCGAGCGGGTGGTCGTCGGCGGCTCCGCCGCGCCGCGCGCCATCATCGAGCGCTTCCGCCGCGACCACGGCGTCTTCGTCCTGCATGCATGGGGCATGAGCGAGACGAGCCCTGTCGCCACGATCGGCAATCTGCTGCCGGCCCATCGCGACCTGCCCGAGGAAGGTCAGATCGACATCCAGGCCAAGCAGGGCAGGCTGGTCTACGGCATCGACATCAAGATTACCGGGGAAGACGGCTCCGACCTGCCGATGGACGGGTCGGTCTCCGGCGATCTCAAGGTTCGCGGTCCGTGGGTTACGAGCGGCTATTTCCGGGGCGAGGGCGGTCACGTACTCGACGCGGAGGGCTGGTTCGCTACGGGCGACGTCGCCAAGATCGATGCCGAAGGCTATGTCCAGCTTACCGACCGGTCGAAGGACGTGATCAAGTCCGGCGGCGAGTGGATCTCGTCGATCGACCTGGAAAATGCCGCGGTCGGCCATCCGGCCGTCCAGGAGGCGGCGGTGATCGGCCTGCCGCATCCGAAATGGCAAGAGCGCCCGCTCTTGATCATCGTCCGCAAGCCCGGCGCGCAGGCTTCGCGCGAGGAGCTCCTGGCCTTCCTTTCCGATCGCGTCGCCAAATGGTGGCTGCCCGACGATGTCGCCTTCGTCGACGAACTTCCGCATACTGCGACAGGCAAGCTCCTGAAGACCAAGCTGCGCGAGCAGTTCCGGGACCATGCGCTGCCGGCATGATCCGTTTCACATCCGTGAATGTAACCTGCACATCGATGCAGCAATTGTGACTTGCCGACCGATCGCCTAGCCTTGGCGGAATGGTTCGGCCCCATCCGGGAGGAATGATGCCGCAGACAATTTTCGACGATCCCGACGGTACGCTCGCGATGCTGCGCGACAGCGCGGCGACGCTGGCGTCGCGTCAGCCGGGCCCGGTCTCCCTGCGCGCCAAGCGCTCCGGATCGACGGACATCGACCGCGATCTCTGGAATTCCATGGCCGAAGCCGGCTGGCTCGGTCTTCTGCTCCCCGAGGATCTCGGCGGCGCAGGCCTCGGTCTGGCGGAGCAGGCGGTGCTTTCCGAAGCGCTGGGCCGTGCCCTGATTGCCGAGCCGGTCGGAGCGGGCGCGGTTTTCGCCTCGACGCTCCTGCGCGAAGCGCCGGCCTCCGCCGAGCGCGACCGTCTCGCGGCCGGCCTAGCTTCTGGCGAGCTGTTCGTTTCGCCCGCCTGGCAGGATCCGTCCCGACATTCGCACGGCGCCGCGCTCAAGGCGGTGGCCGACGGTGACGGCTTCATTCTCACCGGCGACCGCCACTTTGTCGATGGAGCCACATCGGCGACCGACTTCCTCGTCGTCGTGAACGCGGGCCGCGAGGCTTTGGTCGTTTCCGTGCCCGCAGGCAGGTCAGGGATCTCTGTGTCGGAGAAGGCAGGGGTCGATGGATCGGCCATCGGCCGGGTGACCTTCGAGCGCTGCAGCGTCGGGGCGGACCGCGTCATCGCCCGTGGACCGAGCATCGAAGCGCTTGTCGAGAACGCCGTGACCAACGCGCGGATCGCCATCGCGGCGGAACTCGCGGGCATCGCCAGCAAGGCGGTCGAGATGACGATCGCCTACACCAAAGATCGCGTGCAGTTCGGCAAGCCGATCGCCAGTTTCCAGGCGGTGCAGCACCGCCTGGTCGAGATGTGGAGCGACGCCGAGTTCGCCTGCGCCTCGGTTGTCAACGCCGTGGTGAAGCAGTCCGAGGGCGACGACAAGGCGGCACATCTCGCCGTCCTCGCCGCCAAGGCGCGCTGTGGCGACGCTGCCACCTCGATCTGCCGGCGCGCCGTGCATCTTCACGGCGCGATGGGCTTTACCGACGAGCACGACATCGGCCTCTACCTGAAACGGGCAATCGCGCTCAGCGCGACGCTCGGCCAGCCGGAGGCGATGCGCCTCGAATTCGTCGAACTGGAACACGCGGCCTGATCGCGGAGGAAGAACATGCAGAACAAGCTCATCAAGGTCGACATCGCGGACCACATCGCGCTCGTGAAGATGGACAGCCCTCCGGTCAACGCGTACTCGCGTGAATTTTCTGAAGAGATGCTGGAGGTGTTCGACGAGCTCAACGATACGCCGGAGGTGCGCTGTATCGTCATCACAGGCCGAGAGAAGATCTTCTCCGCCGGCGCCGACATCAAGAACCGCCAGGCCGTCGGCGACATTAAGGGCGAGACCTACCGCCACATGCGCCGCGCCCGCGAGGTCACCAACTGCATAATGGAGCAAAACCGGCCGGTTATCGCTGCCGTCAACGGTCCCGCGCTTGGCGCCGGCATGGGGCCGGTCATCGCCGCGGACATCATCGTCGCCTCCGAGAATGCCGTGTTCGGACTGCCGGAGATCGACATCGGCCTGATGGGCGGCGTCAGCCACATCACCACGATCTTCCCGAAATCGCTCGCCCGTCGCATGGTGCTAACCGGCTATCGTGTGCCGGCCGCCGAAGCCTACCGCCGCGGTATCATTGAGGCCTGCGTGCCGCTGGAAGACCTGATGGAGGAGGCGATGAAGCTCGCCCGCAACATCGCCGCCAAGAGCCCAAAGGCGCTTTCGCTCGCCAAGCGCGCCATCAACACGGTTGGCTCCATGCCGCTGCGCGAGGGGTACCGCTTCGAGCAGAACCTCACCAACGAAATGACCCGCCACGAAGATTCCAAGGAAGCCATGCGGGCCTTCGTCGAGAAGCGTCCGGCTGTGTTCAAGGACACGATCTGATGGCAACCGACTGGAATGCGA
The DNA here is from genome assembly GCA_041913465.1 of Mesorhizobium sp. Lineage (GTDB taxonomy): Bacteria > Pseudomonadota > Alphaproteobacteria > Rhizobiales > Rhizobiaceae > Mesorhizobium_A. Next base: position 279,005 of record JAYSFJ010000001.1, read on the forward strand.
TGTCGGACGACGACTTCCGGGCCGCTTTCCGCGACCTGGTCGAGCGGCGTCTGCCTTCCGAGTTGCGCTTCATGCGCAAGCAGCGGCCGCTCTTCGACGAGGTTGCCGTCTGGTATCACGCGCTGAACGAGGAAGGCTGGCTGTCGCCGGTTTGGCCGGTGGAACATGGCGGCATGGGACTCAACCCGGCCAAGCACATGATCTATGTCGAGGAATGGGGCCGCCTCGGTTGCCCGCGCATCCCCGACCACGGTCTCGGCCTGATCGGCCCGCTGCTGCTTGCGTTCGGAACGGAAGAGCAGAAGGCCTACTACCTGCCGAAGATCCTGTCCGGCGAACACGTCTGGTGCCAGGGCTATTCGGAGCCGAACTCCGGGTCCGACCTCGCCAGCCTGCGCACCGCGGCGGTCCGTGATGGCGACCATTTCGTGGTCAACGGCCAGAAGATCTGGACCACGCTGGCGCATTGCGCCAACTGGATATTTGCGCTGGTGCGCACCTCGCGAGACGAGAAGGTGCGCCAGAAGGGCATCACCGTCCTGCTGATCGACATGACGACGCCGGGCGTCAAGGTGCGTCCGATCGCGAATCTGCGTGGCGAAACCGACTTCTGCGAAGTCTTTTTCGACAACGTCCGTGTGCCTGCCGGGAATCTGGTTGGCGAGGTGGACCAGGGCTGGAACGTCGCCAAATCCGTGCTCGGTCACGAGCGCATCTTCCTCGGCGCGCCGACGCGGCCCGAGATCGCGATGGAGCGTCTCGACAAGCTCGCCCGCGCCCGCGGCGCTTTCGAGGATCCGGCCTTCCGGTCGCGCTATGCGAAACACCGGCTGGACCTGTATGATCTGGGGTCCGCCTTCGAGCGTTTCGCCAAGGTGCTGCGCGAAGGCGGGGAGCTTGGCGCTGATGTTTCGCTGTTGAAGATATTCACGACGGAGCTTTACCAGCGGATCACCGAGGAAATGCTGTTGCTGGCTGGCGAGGACGCCCGCTACTTCGACGACATCGAGGCCGGAAACGGCGAGGTCGATGCGATGAACCTCTTCCTGGATTCGCGGGCGCCGGCGATCTTCGGCGGTTCCAACGAGATCCAGAAGAACATTCTTGCCAAGGCGGTTCTCGGCCTGCCGAGCTGAGAGAAGCCCAAGAAACCGATCGGCCTGCCGCTGAGGCAGGCACGATCGACGGGAGGAGACATGGCGACAAGCGCTGCAGTCCTGTCCAGGACCGAGACCGCACAGGATGCGGACAATGTGCTGGTGGCGAAGGGGCTCACCAAGGAGTTCGCCGGATTCGCCGCCGTCAAGGACGTGAACCTCGCCGTCAGGCGGGGGTCGATCCATGCTCTCATCGGTCCAAACGGCGCCGGTAAGACCACCTGCTTCAACCTGTTGACCAAGACGCTGGCGCCGACCAGAGGGAGCATCATTTTCGACGGCGACGACATCTCTCGTCTTCGCACGTCCGAGGTCGCCCGCCGCGGCATGGTGCGTTCGTTCCAGATTTCGGCGACCTTTCCGCATCTGACCGCTCGCGAGAATGTCCGTGTGGCGCTGCAGTCCACCTACGGTACCGCCTACCGGTTCTGGCGCTCCTTGCGCGCGGTCGCCCCGCTCAACGCGCGCGCCGACGAACTGCTCGAGCAGGTCGGCCTCGCCGCCAGCCGCGACGTGACCGCCGCCGAACTCTCCTACGGCAAGAAGCGTGCCCTGGAGATCGCCACCACGCTGGCGCTGGAGCCGCGCGTCATGCTGCTCGACGAGCCGACAGCCGGGATGGGCCATGAGGACGTCGGTCCGATCACGGATCTGATCAAGCAGGCGGCGGTGGGGCGGACCGTGCTTCTGGTCGAACACAATCTGTCGGTCGTCTCGACGCTGTGCGACCGCATCACCGTCCTTCAGCACGGCGAGGTCCTGGCCGAGGGCAACTACGCAGAGGTTTCGAAGAACCCCGCGGTAGTGACCGCCTATATGGGAGGCGTCGATGAATAGTCTTGCGATGGCGCGAGAGCCCGACGCCAGCGCGACCGCGGCCGTGATGCTGAAGGTCGACAATCTCAGCGCCTGGTACGCGGAATCGAAGGTCCTGCACGGCATGTCCTTCGACGTGCGCGAGGGCGAGCTTCTCACCCTCATCGGGCGCAACGGCGCCGGCAAGACCACGACGCTGCGTTCGATCATGGGCATCGTCCAGAAGCGCACCGGCTCGATCCGCTTCCGCGACGAGGAACTGGTGGGCAAGCGCACCTTCCAGATCGCGCGCCTGGGCATCGGCTATTGCCCGGAGGAACGCGCGATCTTCTCGTCGCTGTCGGTGCGGGAGAACCTGTTCCTGCCGCCGGTGCTGCGCGAAGGCGGCATGACGGACGAGCAGCTCTACGCCACTTTCCCGAACCTCAAGGCGCGCGCGGGCAGCCAGGGAACGAAACTCTCCGGCGGCGAGCAGCAGATGCTGGCCATCGCGCGCATCCTGCGCACCGGTTCGCGGCTGCTGCTGCTGGACGAGCCGAGCGAGGGCCTCGCCCCGGTCGTCGTCAAGGAGATCGGCGAGATCATCCAGCGGCTGAAGGCGCAAGGGTTCACCATCGTCCTCGTCGAGCAGAACCTGCGCTTCGCGCGAATGGTCGCCGACCGTCACGTCGTCGTCGAGAACGGCAAGGTCGTCGACATCCTGTCCAATGCCGAACTCGAGGCCGACATGGGCCGCGTCAAATCCTATCTGGGGGTGTGAGCCATGTTCGAAGGTATCAGTACCCAACTGCTCTTCGGGCAGGTTCTGCTCGGCCTCATCAACGGCTCGTTCTACGCGATGCTGTCCATGGGGCTCGCCATCATCTTCGGTCTGATGAGCGTCGTGAACTTCACGCATGGCGCCCAATACATGCTCGGAGCCTTCATCGCGTGGCTGCTCCTGAACTATCTCGGCATCGGCTACTGGCCCTCGCTGGTTCTGGCGCCGGTGCTGGTGGCGCTCACCGGCATGGTGCTGGAACGCCTGCTTCTCAGGCCGCTGCAGGGCCTCGACCACCTCTACGGGTTGCTCGCAACCTACGCCGTCGCGCTCATCGTCGAAGGCCTTGTCCGCTACAAATACGGCTCGACAGGCCTGCCCTACGACAATCCGATGCCGGGCGGAATCAATCTCGGTTTCATGTTCCTGCCTTACTACCGCCTGTGGGTGGTGGTGTTCTCCTTGGTCACCTGCGTCGGCACCTGGCTTTTGATCGAGCATACCAAGCTCGGAGCCTATCTGCGCGCCGCCAATGAGAAGCCGCAGATCGTGGAGACATTCGGCATCAACGTACCCAAGATGATGACGCTCACCTATGGTTTCGGCGTCGGCCTCGCAGGTCTCTCCGGCGTGCTCGCCGCGCCGATCTACCAGGTCTCGCCCTCGATGGGCTCCAGCCTGATGATCGTCGTCTTCGCGGTGGTCGTCATCGGCGGCATGGGTTCGATCGTCGGCGCCGCGATTACCGGCTACATGCTGGGTCTGGTCGAGGGCCTCACCAAGGTGTTCTATCCCGAAGCTGCGAGCGTCGTGATCTTCATGTTCATGATCATCTCGCTCTATCTGCGTCCGGCCGGAATCTTCGCCGACAAGGAGTCCGTCTGATGGTTCGGTTGCTCCTCCTCGCCGTCGTGGCCGTGCTGGCGATAGCCGCGCCGTTCTACTTCTACTCGGTGACGCTGATGACGGTCATGTGCTTCGTCATCTTCGCCTGCTCGTTCAACCTGCTGCTTGGCTATACGGGCCTGCTCTGCTTCGGCCATGCCATGTTCTTCGGCGGCGGCGCCTACATTACGGGGCAGATCCTGAAGACGACGCCGATCTCGACCGAACTGGCAATCCTCGGCGGGGGTGCGGCGGCGGGCCTGCTCGGCCTCGTCATCGGCTACCTGACGATGCGCCGCCAGGGCATCCAGTTCGCGATGATCACGCTCGCCTTCTCGCAGTTCATCTACTTCATTTTCCTCCAGGCGACGTTCACCGGCGGCGAGGACGGCATGCAGGCGATCCCGCGCAACGACCTGTTCGGCTTCGTCGACATCACCTCGAACTTCACCCTCTACTACGTCGTGCTCGCGATCACGGCGTTGTGCGTTTTCCTCTACTACCGCGTCGTCCACTCGCCCTATGGCGAGGTGCTGAAGGCGGTGCGCGATAATCAGCCCCGGGTCGAGTCGCTTGGCTTCGATCCCGAGAAGATCAAGCTCGTTGCCTTCATCATATCCGCGTCGATGGCGGGCGTGGCCGGCGGCATGAAGGCTGTGGTCTATCAGTTCGCAACACTGACCGACGCGTCCTGGCCGATTTCCGGCGAGGTCATCCTGATGACGCTGCTCGGCGGTCTCGGAACGCTGGTCGGCCCAGTCTTCGGCGCCGCGGGAATCATCCTGCTCAACGACTATCTCGCCGGCTTCGGCGAATGGGCACTCGTCTCGCAAGGCGTCATTCTGCTGGTGGTAATCGTGTTCTTCCGCCGCGGCATCGTGGGTGAACTGTCGGCTCTGGTCCGCTACCTGCGCCGTCGCAACCGCACGGAAGCGCCAGCCGCTCAGCCCGCCGCTGCGACGTCGGGCCACTGACGCGCAGCGCGAAGTCGCGCCGCATATCGGGAACTGGACGTCAGAACTCGATGTCGATGGGCTGCTCGAAAGGGTCGTTCGGCTGGACCGATTTCACCGCCCGGCGCAGCGCCGCGAGATAGCGGTCGTGATTGGCCCGGATGCGCTCCGCCGCGCCGCCAAGGCCCAGCACGACGGGCTGGCCCTGGATGGTGATCGGCAGAAGCATGCAGATCGTGCCGCCGCCAAGGAACGGCACGTTTTCGGCCGAGCAATACCCGTTCTCGCGGATTCCCCGGATCTTGGCCATCATGTCGGAGACCTTCACCCGGTCGGACGCCTTCTCGGTCGCGATGTTGGCCCGGCGCACGATGTTGTCGATCTTGTCGTCGGGCAGGGTGGACATAAGCGTCCAGCCGACGGCCGACTGCGTCAGCGGCCTCAGCGTGCCTTCGTCGACATGGAAACGCAGCGCGTGGATCGACTGGATGATCTGCACATACTGCAGGTAGACATCGTTCTTGGTGCCGATCGAAACCGTCTCTCCGGTCGCTGCATGGACGTCGTGCATCGCTTCGAGGACGCGGCTGTTGCCGAACAGCGCGCGCGGAATCCAGTCGCCAAGCGACGTCACTTTTGGGGTCGGGAAATACAGCCTGCCGCGCCTGTCATAATTGAGGTAGCCGAGCGTCACGAGCGTTTTGAGCAGCACCGTGCTGCTCGACTGCGGATAGCCGAGCGCGAGCGCGATCTCCGACATCGACCGCGGCTGCCTAACCGTCTTGAAATATTCGAGTATTTCGATCGCTCGGGTCGCTGACTTGACCTGTGACGTCAGCATTGTGAGTCCCTCCCGGCTCTCGCGTTATTCACACTGGTGAAACTGCGCAGCACGTACGCAATGCTTATGGCCTCGAAAGACTGCGCATGACATGGTGCCCGCAGTCAAGTCCGACGCCTCGAATGCGACGGCTCGACGCAAGAACAAGACGGGCGGCCCGACGGGATCGCCCGCGTTCCGGAGGAAACCATGAAGCTTGGAGTGTTCTACGAACATCAGCTCCCCCAGCCGTGGGAGGAGGGGAGCGAACTCAAGCTTTTCAACGACGCGCTGGACCAGATCGAGCTCGCCGACAGGCTCGGCTTCGACCACATGTGGGAAGTCGAGCACCACTTTCTCGAAGAGTATTCGCATTCCTCGGCGCCGGAGGTTTTTCTTGGCGCCGTCTCGCAGCGCACGAAGAACCTGCGCATCGGCCACGGCATCTGCCTGTCATCGCCGAAATACAACCATCCCGCCCGCGTCGCGGAGCGCCTTGCGACGCTCGACCTCGTGTCCGGCGGCCGCGTCGAGTGGGGCACGGGCGAGTCCGGCTCGCTGATCGAGATGCACGGCTTCGGAATCGAACCCGAGCAGAAGACGGCGATGTGGCGCGAAGGCGTCGAACAGACCGCCAACATGATGTCGATGCGCCCCTATCCGGGCTACGAGGGGCAGTTCTTCTCGATGCCGGTGCGCAATGTCGTGCCGAAGCCGGTGCAGAAGCCGCATCCGCCGATTTGGATGGCCTGCTCCCGCCGCGAGAGCATTCTGCGCGCCGCCCGCCACGGCGTAGGCGCGCTTGTTTTCGGCTTCGTCGAGGCGAACCAGGCCAAGCTGTGGCGCGACGAATATTATGCGCTCATCAAGTCCGAGGAATGCGTGCCGATCGGCCATGCGGTCAACGCGAACTTCGCCACGCTCAACGGCATGATGGTGCATCAGAACCATGACGAGGCTATCCGACGCGGCCTCGATGGCTTCCGCTTCTTCGGTTACTCGATCGCGCATTATGCGGTCTACGGCGAGCACAAGCCGGGCGTAACCAACCTCTGGAAGCGCTTCCTCACCATCAAGGACGATATGAAGGAGACGCCCGGTTCCGGTTCTATCGGGACGCCGGCGAGCGTGCGCGAACACCTCAAGAGCTACGCGGATGTCGGCATCGACCAGATGATCTTCATCCAGCAGTCGGGGATGAACAGGCACGAGCATATCTGCGAGTCGCTGGAACTCTTCGCGAGCGAGGTCATGCCGGTGCTGAAGGAGCGCGAGGAAGAGCGCGTCCAGAAGAAGGACGAGGAGCTCGCCCCCTTCATCGAGAAGGCGCTGGCGCGCAAGTCGCGCATGGCCGAGCTCGCACCGCAGGACGTCCCCAACGTCGAATCCATCGGCATCGTGCTCGAGCGGCGCGCCGGCAAGGACTACGCCTCGGCCGGCGGGACCTATGCCGATCCGACGCGCGGCGGGGCGATCCCGATGGCCTCGCGCGAAACTTTCGCCAAGGCGGCCAAGGCCGGCTGAGCGCAGAGAAACATTACGCATATTGGAAGGGAAGTTCATGGGTGGAAGGCTCGAAGGGCGCGTCGCGCTGGTGACCGGCGGAGGCCGCGGAATAGGCCGCGCGATCTCCGAGGCATTCGCTCGCGAAGGGGCAGTCGTCGGCGTTCTGGATCTCAAGCCCGAAATCGCCGGTGAGGCCGCCGACGCCATCATTGCGGCCGGCGGAAGGGCAATGCCGCTCGTCGGCAATGTCGGCAAGCGCGAGGATGTGTTCGCAGCGGCGGCGAAGCTGCAGGAGGCTTTCGGCCCGGCGACCATCCTGGTCAACAACGCGATGTTCAACCGTTACGGTTCGCTGCTGGAGCAGGACGAGAAGACGATCGGACTCATGATCGACGTCGGCTTCAAGGGCGTTATCTGGGGCTACCAGGCGGTTGTGCCGCAGATGGAAAAGGCTGGCGGGGGCTCGATCATCAACATCGCTTCGCCGGCTGCCCTGATCGCGTTCAAGAACGGCATAATGTATAGCGCCGTCAAGGCGGCGGTCCAGGCCGCAACCCGATCCGCGGCCGCCGAATTCGGCCCTTTGAATATCCGCGTTAACGCCATTGCGCCCGGCTCGACCCGTACCGACGGGGCCAATCTCGTCGTCGACGAGGCGGGCTGGGAGCGGCGGCGCCAGAAAGTGCCGCTCGGACGCCTGGGCGAACCAGAAGACATCGCCAACGCCGCGGTCTTCCTGGCCGGCAATGAATCGAGCTGGATCAGCGGCGACATGATGCTCGTCGACGGCGCGATGACGTTCGCATTTTCGTGAGATCAGCCGGCGGCAGGCGCCGGGTGTGCAACCAGCTTCAGCGGGCGGGATAACAACGCCGGGGAGCGCAAGTGGAGGAAATCACATGCAGAAATCCAGTCGTTTCGCGGTCGCGGGGGCGTTGCTCGCCGCCTCGACCATCCTGTCGGCGGGGGCAGTCCTCGCGCAGGAGATCTCCGGCGATGTCGTCAAGATCGGCGTGATGAACGACCAGTCCGGCCCCTATGCCGACAATGGCGGCCCGGGCACGGTCGAGGCCGCCAAGATGGCGATCGAGGACTTCGGCGGCGAGGTCAACGGCAAGAAGATCGAACTGGTGATCGCCGACGACCAGAACAAGCCCGATATCGGTGCGGCGATCGCCCAGAAGTGGGTTGATCAGGAAGGCGTAGACGCCATCGTCGGCGGTTCGGCCTCGTCCATCGCGCTCGCCATCCAGAAGATCATGGCCGAGAAGAAGAAGCCCTACATGCTCGCCGGCACAGCCTCCTCGGCGCTCACCAACGACGCATGCTCGCCGATGGGCACGCAGTGGGTGCTCGACACCTACTCGCTCGCCAAGGGCGTGGTGAAGTCGATGTTGGCGCAGGGCAACGATACCTTCTACTTCATCACCGTCGACTACACGTTCGGCAAGACGTGGCAGGCCGACGCCACCAAGTTCATCGAGGCGGGCGGCGGCAAGGTGCTGGGTTCGGTCCTGCATCCTCTCAACACAAACGACTTCTCGTCCTACCTGCTGCAGGCGCAGGCCAGCGGCGCAAAGGTCATCGTGCTTGCCAACTCCGGCTCCGACTTCGCCAACGCGGTGAAGCAGGCACAGGAGTTCGGAATCCAGGCGGGCGGACAGCAGGTCGTCGCGCTCGGTCTCCAGATCAACCAGGTCCACGGCATCGGCCTCGAGGCGGTCAAGGGCATGTCGCTCGTGACGCCGGGCTACTGGGACCTGAACGATGAGACCCGCGCCTTTGCCGACAAGTTCAAGAAGCGCTTCCGGGATCGCATTCCGAACGAGACCATGTCGGGCACCTACAGCGCGATCACGCATTACCTGAAGTCGGTCAAGGAGACCGGCACCGACGACGGCGAGAAGGTCGTCGCCAAGATGCACGAGATGCCGATCAACGACTTCCAGATGAAGGACGTCAAGATTCGCGCCGACGGCCAGGTGATGCGTCCGATGTATGCCGTGAACGTCAAGGCGCCGGCGGACGTCAAGCAGCCCTACGACTACTACACCGTCACGGCCACCATCCCGGCCGAGGATGTCTGGCGTCCGGTCGCCGAAAGCGCCTGCCCGCTCGTCAAGTAAGCTCCCAAGCCTGCGGCGGAGGGGCTTTGCCCCTCCGCCGCTCTTTTTCCAACGCATCGATCGAAAGGCCCCGGCGGATGTCGCTTCGAGTGAGCCGTGTCTCGGCCAAGGCGGACCTTCTGGGCGAAAGCCCCGTATGGGACGCCGAACGTCGGCGCCTCTATTGGGTCGACGGCGTCTCGCGCCTGATCCGTGCTTACGATCCCGATACCGGCGCCTTCCTCGAATGGAGTACCCCCTCGACGGTAGGATCGATCGCGCTCGGCGCAGGCTCTACGCTGGTCGCCGCTCTCGTCGACGGCATCTACCGACTGGACCTTGTGACAGGCGTCTTCTCGCCGCTGTTCCGCCCCGATCCGCCCGATGCTGCGGTCCGCTTCAACGATGGCAAGAATGACCGGCAGGGACGGTTCCTGTGCGGCTCGATGGGCATCCACACCGATCCACTTGGCAGACTCTACCGCGTAGACCCGTACGGACGCGCCGAGGTGTTTGCCTCGGGCATCCGCATTTCCAACGCCCTCTGCTTCAGCCCCGACGGCGGCACGATGTATTTCGCCGACAGTCTGGAACGGAAGATTCGCGCCTACGACTATTCGACCGACGACGCGCCGCTGGAGGGCTATCGCGTGCTGATCGATACCGAGCCGTATGGTTCGGGTCCGGACGGTGCCACGGTCGACGCCGAGGGCGGTATCTGGGTCTGCCTCATCCAGACCGGAAAGATCGCCCGATTCCTGCCCGACGGCTCGCTCGACCGGACGATCGATGCGCCGACAGACATGCCGTCCTGCATCGCCTTCGGCGGTGCTGACCTTTCCACGCTCTTCGTCACGTCGATCAAGGATTCCGGCTCCGGGCGGGCGATATCGAAACATCCCGAGGGCGGCATTCTTTTCGCCATCGACGGGCTTGGTGTCCGCGGGCTTCCCGAGGCCCGTTTCGGACAATCCGCGCTCCAGAGCCACAAGACGGAAGTCGCCTGAATGCTGACACGCACCGATTCCATCTCAGCCCTGCTGGCGCCGAATTCGGTGGCCCTCGTCGGCGCGTCCGACGACGTCACCCGCATCGGCGGTCGCCCGCTGCGCTATCTGCGTGAGAGCGGCTTTGCGGGCGCAGTCTATCCCGTCAATCCCAAGCGCGAGACCGTGCAGGGCCTCAAGGCATACGCTTCCATCGGTGTCCTCCCGCAGGCGCCCGACGTCGCGATCCTCGCCGTTCCGGCCGCGGCCACCGTCCAGGCGGTGCAAGAATGCGCCGAACGCGGCGTCAAGGCGGCGATCGTCTTCTCGGCGGGTTTCGCTGAAACCGATGAGGCCGGCCGCGCGATGCAGGAGGAAATGGTCCGTATCGCGCGAGGATCCGGCATGCGCCTCCTCGGTCCCAACTGCCTCGGCGTGTTCAACTCCTCGATCGGCTTCTACGGCACCTTTTCGGCCATGCTGGACAGCGGCCTCGTCACGCCGGGGCCGATCGGTATCGTCTCGCAGAGCGGCGCCTACGGCTCGCATCTCATGTATCTCGCCCGCCTGCGCGGCCTCGGCATGAACCACCTGGTCACCACCGGCAACGAGTGCGACATCAACGTCGCGGAAGCGCTGCGCTGGATGGTCGAGCAGCCGGACGTCAACGTCGTCATGGCCTACGCCGAGGGCATCCGCGACCGCGACACCTTCATCGAGGCGCTGGAGGTCGCGCGCGAGCGCCGCAAGGCGATCGTGTTCATGAAGGTCGGCCGCTCCGAGGTCGGCGCGCATGCGGTCAGTTCGCATACCGCTGCATTGGCCGGTTCCGACGCAGTCTTCGACGCCGTGTTCCGCCAGTACGGCGTCTGGCGCGCCTCCACGACAGCCGAACAGATCGACATCGCAGCCGCTTGCTCGCGCGGCGTCTATCCGAGGAGCAATTCGCTCGGCATCTTCACCATGTCCGGCGGCTTCGGCATCCAGATGGCCGACGACGCCGAGACCGCCGGGCTCGACGTCAAGCCGATGCCGGAGAAGGCGCAGCAGGAGTTGAAGGCGATGCTGCCTTATGCCTCGCCGGTCAATCCTGTCGACGCGACCGCCCAGGCCGTCACCGACCTGCCGCTGATGACGAGCTTCATATCGGCCATGCTGGAGAAGGGCGATTACGGCTTCTTCGCCGGCATCTTCGGCAGCGGGCCCGCGAGTCCCACTTTCTCCGGCAAACTGCGCCAGGCGCTGGAGACGGCGGCCGCCGCGTCGCGCGACACGATCATGGCGCTGACCATGACGGCGCCCGACGAGATCGTCCGCACCTACGAGGACAAGGGCTTCATCGTCGCCCAGGACGGCTCGGCGCTGATGAAGACGCTCGGCGCGATGGTGCACTTCAAGGAGAGCTTCGACCTCGCCGCTAGCCGCAAGCCTGACCTTTCGCCCGGCGAGAAGATCGCCCTTTCGGGAGAATCTCTGAGCGAGCGGGAGGCAAAGCCGATTCTTGCGAAGGCCGGCGTGACTTTCCCGAAGGAGGCCCTGATCAAGCCGGGCGACGATGCAGGTGTCGTCTCTGCCTCGGTCGGCTTCCCGGTCGTTCTCAAGATCTCGTCGCCCGACATTGCCCACAAGACCGAGATCGGCGGCGTTATCGTCGGCGTGAAGGACGAGGCCGAGGCACGCGAAGCCGCCGCAACGATCTTCGCCCGCGCGCGCGAGAAGCGGCCCGACGCCCGTATCGAGGGAATCCTGGTTTCGCCGATGATCTCGGGCGGCGTCGAGATTATCGCAGGCGTCGTGCGCGATCCGGCCTTCGGACCCGTGGTGATGTTCGGTCTCGGCGGCGTGTTCGTCGAGGTCTTGAAGGATGTCACCTTCCGCGCTGCACCGTTCGACGTGCCCGAGGCTCATCGCATGATCCGAGAGATCCGCGGCTTCGCGATGCTGGAGGGCGTTCGCGGCGCGGCGCCCTCGGATGTGGATGCGCTGGCGGAGATGCTGTCGGCACTGTCCGTCTTCGCGGCTGCCAACGCCGACACGGTCGAGAGTATCGACCTCAATCCGGTCCGGGTGATGGAGAAGGGCAGGGGCGTTGTTGCCCTCGACGCCCTGATCGTGCCGGCACGCCGCGAGGTTTAGGGAGACAAAGATGGACCAGGCCCGCCTGACGGAACTGCTCGACCGCGAAGCGATCCGCGATTGTCTCTATCGTTACTGCCGCGGCATCGATCGCGGCGACGAGGCGGCGCTGCGCAGTTCTTATTGGCCGGACGCAACCGACCGGCACGGCGCCTATTCGGGACCGGTCGAAGGCTTCATCCAGATGGCGCTCGGCGTCTTCAAGACCAACCCGCGTAATATTCACCAAGTTTCCAACATCCTGATCGAATTCCGCGGCGCGGCCGATGCGCGTGTCGAGACCTATTTCAACGCCCTGCAGCGCGGCCCCGGCAAGGACGGCGTCGTCCGGCAATTCCTGCTCGTAGGGCGCTATTGCGATGCCTTCCAAAAGCGGGGCGGGGAATGGCGGGTCGCGCAGCGAACGGTCGTCTACGATTGGGTTGAGGAGCAGACGCCGCCCGAAGGGTCGGAAGCTGAGCGTTTCGGGCTTCGCCAGCCAGTCGGCGCGGCCTTCCCGGACGATCCCGTCTACGCGCTTCTAAAAGACTGATGTTATTCAAGAATATGAATGTAGCCGTCACATGATTGTATTGCTTGAACGCGACAGATCGTCGGCCAAAATGTTCTCCAGGCGGACAGGCGAAGGATCTCGTGTTCCCGCAAAGGAGTTCAACGATGGCCATCGCACGGAATGCGCGCCCGGTCCCCCATTCTCCAGTGCAGGCGCGCTCGCTCGCGCATGGCGCTGAGCCCATGTTGGAGATCATGGAGATGCCCGCTTCCGAAAGCGTCAGTGAGGCCGATTTCAAGACTGCGATGCGGCAGGTGACTTCGTCGGTGGCCGTGATCACGGCGCGGTCGGGCAGGGCGCGCAACGGGCTGACGGCGACCGCCGTCTGTTCGGTATCGGCCGACCCGCCGACGATGCTGGTCTGCATCAATCGCAGTGCCACGGCCGACAATCTGATCGATGAGAGCGGCGCGTTTTCAATCAATTTTCTGGCGGACGAACAGCACAGGATCGCGCGCCTCTTCTCGACGTCGAAACTGAGCTCGGAGGAGCGCTTCGCGGAGGGGCGCTGGATCTCAATGGCAACGGGTTCGCCCGTGCTCGACGGCGCCGTGGCGACTTTCGATTGCCGGGTCGTCGAGAAGGTGCCCTCGGGAACGCATCACATCTATTTCGGCCATGTCGTCGCGGTGACGTCGCTCGACGAAGAAGCCTTGCTCTATCGCGACGGCTCGTTCCGCCGGCTGGCGGCTATCGGCTGAGCAAAGCATCGCAATCAATCGGCCGACCCTGGGAGGAGCTGCAGATGGAAAGATCGGGACGCGTCGTCGTCATTACCGGAGCGGCGGGCGGCATCGGCCGCGAACTGGTCGCCGCCTTTCTGCGCGACGACGACACGATCGTTGCCGTGGACCAAGCAGGCTCCGGAGTGCTGGAACTCGCCGCCTCCCTTGGGCGGGAGCATTCGGGAGAGGAATGCGACATCGGCAGCGAAGCCCAGATCGTGGCGATGTTCGACAGGATCTCGGCGCGCTACGGCCGCGTCGACGTACTGATCAACAATGCCGCTCTCGGTCCGACGATGACGCCGACGGTCGACACCGGCGTCGATCTGTTCCGCCGCACGCTTTCGGTCAATCTGATCGGCCCCTTCGTCATGGCGCGCGAGGCCGCGAAACGCATGCCGAACGGCGGCGCGATCGTGAATACTGCATCGCTTGCCGGCGTGTTGGGCAATCCCCGCCGCAACGCCTACTCGGCCTCTAAGGCGGGGTTGATCTCGCTGACCAAGTCGTTGGCCTGCGAATGGGCCTCGAAGGGCATCCGGGTCTGTGCCGTGGCGCCGGGCTACGTCCGCACGCCGATGGTCGCCGAGCTGGAACGGACTGGAAAGGCCGATCTCGCCGCCGTGCGCCGCCGCGTGCCGATGGGACGAATGGCCCGCCCGGACGAGATGGCCGCCGCGCTGCATTTCCTGGCTTCCGACCGAGCCCGTTACATTACCGGCTCGGTCCTCGCAGTCGACGGCGGTTGGATGTCGTTCAACCAGCCGGGCGATGCACATACACCTGTCGATGGAACGCCCGATTTGGAACTCAACCGCCCTGCTGCTTCCAATGCAGCCCGGGTTGTGCTGGTGACCGGCGCAGCGAAAGGCATCGGCGAGGCCGTCGCGCGCAGGTTCGCAGCGAACGGCGACACCGTCATCGTCGCGGACCGGGACGCAGACGGGGCCGCGGCCGTAGCGAAATCGCTCGGTCCGGCTCACGTGGCCCATGCGGTCGACGTGTCATCGGAGACGGAGGTCGTTGCGCTCTTCGCGATGATCCGCCAGCGTTTCGGTGGCCTCGACGTACTGGCGAACAACGCCGCGATCTCGGATGCCTTCGTGCCGGCACTCGAACAGACCGCCGCCAATCTGGAGAAGGTGCTCGATATCAACCTCACGGGCGCGTTCCTGTGTGCCCGCGAGGCGGTGAAGTCGATGCGATCGGGCGGTGTCATCGTCAATACCGGCTCGATCAACACGTTCCTGCCCTTCGTCCCGCGCCACGCCTATGGCGCGTCGAAGGCCGGCATCGACATTCTGACCCGCTGCATGGCGGCCGAACTAGGTCCCAGCGGCATACGCATGGCGACCGTCGCACCCGGATACATCCGCACGCCCGGTGTCGCCGCGCTCGAACAGTCCGGCCGCATCGACGCCGCCGCGATCCGTCGCCGCATCCCGATGGGTGATCTCGGCCGTCCGGAGGACATTGCCGACGCGACCTTATTCCTGGCGTCCGAAGATGCCTCCTACATCAACGGCTCGATCCTCTATGTCGACGGCGGCTGGACCTCGTTCGGCAATGCCGGCTTCGCCAGCGAGCTTTCGGATGAAGCGGCATCGGAGGCAGCGGAATGATTGTCGACTACGCTCCGTCCAGGGGGCTCTCGCTCCTTGAGGCCGACGACTTCAAGGGCTTCAAGCTGCGCCTCGCCGGGGGTGAGACTCGCCCTGCCATCGCGGGCGTCACCTTCGTCGACGACGCCAACGTGCTGATCGGCGTCGATCTCGTACCAACGCTGCCCGGCGCGCCGCGAACGCCAGAATGGATGGCCGGTTATCGCGCGATGGTCGACTACGCCGCGAAGAAGGGCTGGATCGACGTGGCGACCAACTCAATCCGCGCGCATGTCGAGCGCGCTTCCTGAATCACCCCAAGTCAAGCATATCGAGGACTGAACGATGGAATTCGGAACATTCATCCTTGCCGCCCAGCGCGGCTATCACCAGACCTCGGAACAGGTCATCCGCCATTCGATCGATCAGGCGGTCGCGTCCGAGAAGGCAGGGTTCGACACGGCCTGGTTCGCCGAGCACCATTTCAATAATTACAGCCTCGTGCCGTCGCCGCTGATGATGGTCGCAGCCTGCTCCGGCGTAACCAAGACGATCCGCCTCGGCACGGCCGTATGCGTTTTGCCGCTCTATCAGCCGCAGCGGCTTCTCTCCGAGATCGGCTTCGCCGACATCGTATCGGGCGGCCGCCTCGAACTCGGCGTCGGCTCCGGCTACCAGCAGTTCGAGTTCGACCGCTTCGGCGTCAACGTCGACGACGCGCCAAAGGTCTTCTCCGAATATCTCGACATCATCATGAAGGGCCTGAACCAGAAGATATTCGAGCACCAGGGCACCTACCTGAAACTGCCATCGACGGCGATTGCGGTACGGGCCGTGCAGAAGCCGACCCCACCGATCTGGATCGCGGCCGGCTCCGCCCGGTCGATGGGACGCGGCTACCGCGAGGGGCATAATCTGTTCGTTACCGCGCTCCACGGCGGCCTCGACGCGATCAAAGGCCTCCGCACCACGATCGAGGGGGCGGCCGCAGCTGAAGGCAAGAAGGCGTCCGACGTGAAGATCGCGCTTTTGCGCTGCGCCTATGCGAGCGACAGCGAGCGCGAGGTCGAAAGCTATCTGGACAATGCCCGATACCAGCGGCGCCTGTCGGAAGCGCTGCACCAGCGGCGTCAGCAGAGCCAGGACGGCTACATGCTGCAGGAAACCCCGACCCAGCAGGACCTTTCCTTCGAGACGATGCGCGCCAACCTGCCGGTCGGCAGCGTCAACCGCGTCATCGACC
Organism: Mesorhizobium sp.; assembly: GCA_041913465.1. Classification (GTDB taxonomy): domain Bacteria; phylum Pseudomonadota; class Alphaproteobacteria; order Rhizobiales; family Rhizobiaceae; genus Mesorhizobium_A. The sequence goes on from JAYSFJ010000001.1 coordinate 295,251, forward strand.
GGCTGCTCGAGGAGATCGACGTCCTCAAATGCGACCAGATGGCGATCCAGACCCAACTCGGCGATTTCGACGAGAAGACCATGCTGAAGCAGATCGACCTGTGGGGCGAGAAGATCATCCCGGCCGTGAACCGCGCGCTCGGCACGGACGCGACGCTCAAGGTCGCCAACGGCTGAAGCGCGCCGCAGTCAAGGTCAGGAAGGCGTCGGGTGGGAGTCCGGCGCCTTTCTCTTTGACTGTCTCTCCGCTGGCCGCGCGATGGCTAGTGCCGGTCGCATCCGCCGAATGCACTTGCGGGGCGAAAGGCACCGGGGAGAGAATCAACAGCTGATTCTCCCGCTTCCGCACATAGCGAGGGCCTTCGGGCAGCCGCGCCGGATGGCTAAGGGCGACCGCGCGCTCAGCCGTCTTCGGCCGAGTTGAGTGCAAGCCAGTCTCCCCCGTTGTCTCCGCCCTAGAGGAACACCTACCCGAAACCGCCTCCCGCAGACCGCACGAATCCGCCGTTTCCCAGCGTTTCAGGGGCATGGCCGGGCTTCGTTAATCGGCTCGGTTAACGCTTCCTTTCGGACCCCCGGCAAATCGTGTCATTTGTGCAACAGCAATTGGGCATAGCGGTGTGCACATCGCGGCGGGGGCAAGTTGAAGGTTGAACTGGCGTGTCGGTTCGGTAATTGTCGGTCGGGAAGAGAAGCGACTTCGGGAGCGACTTTTCGCCTAGGGGATGGGGCAGGGAACGCTGTCCTTCAGCAAAAAATACCCAGACCCGTTTTTTAACTTTTGACTGGAGGTCAGAAAATGAACATCAAGAGCCTTCTCATCGGCTCCGCTGCGGCTCTCGTCGCAGTGACCGGCGCTCGCGCCGCCGACGCCGTCATGGCGCCGGAGCCCGAGCCGGTCGAATACGTCCGCGTTTGCGACGCTTACGGCGCGGGCTTCTTCTACATCCCCGGCACCGAGACCTGCCTGAAGATTTCGGGCTATGTCTGGTACCAGATCGCTGCCAACAGCTTCGATCCGGCCACGCTCGACACGCTTCCCTCGGCTGGCGGCACGGCCGGCGAAGGCTGGTACAAGACGGTTCGCGCCCGCGTCAACTTCGACGCGCGTTCCGAGACGGAATGGGGCACGCTGCAGTCCTACATCCGCTTCCAGGCGTCCTGGAACGGCGTGGGCGACGGTGCTGTCGCTGCCGACCAGGCTTGGATCTCGCTGGGTGGCCTCTTCATGGGCTATTCGGAATCCTTCTGGGCTGACAGCCACAATGGCGGCGCTTCCAACTGGGGTTCGCACTCCTGGACCGGCATGTACTACGGCTATCAGCAGCGTGCGCTCATCGGCTATCGCTTCGAGTCGAACGGCTTCTTCGGCGCGATCTCGCTCGAAGACGACGCTCTTGCCGGCGAAGGCTATCTGCCGGACGTCGTGGCCAAGATCGGCTACACGGGCGGTTGGGGCACTGTCTGGGTGAAGGTTGCCTACGACGAGTCGTTTGACGGCACGCCGTACACCGTGAACCCGAACATCCCGGGCCTGTTCGGCGGCGTCAGCGACGGCGGCTTTGCTGCTCAGCTCGGCGCGCAGATCAACATCCCGAACATGCCCGGCTCGTCGCTGCGCGTCATCGCCTACTACGCTGACGGCTCGCACGCCTTCAACGCTGGTGGCCCGTCCATCATCGGTGGCGCTGGTACCTCGCTCTACGGCGGTTCGGAGTGGTCGATCCTGGCCTCGTACAACCAGCAGTTCAGCGAAACGCTGGGTGCCTCGGTGGCGTTCCAGTACTTCAACGACCTGTACTATGCCGGCACGGACTTCTCGCGCGGCAACGATGCCTGGGCTGCGGAACTGTCCGTGGTCTGGTTCCCGGTCAAGGACTTCGAAGTTCGCGGCGAACTGCGCTACGACGACGTCTCGGCCAACGCGTTCTACCCGCATGCGAATCCGGACGGCACCGTCTCCGGCTTCCTGCGCTTCACGCGCTACTTCTAATCGGCTCACAAGCTGATTTGAGAGACCCGGCGGGCAACCGCCGGGTCTTTTCGTTTTCGCAAGGCGCTGAACGGCGTTCGCAGGGCGCGGGGCGTGCGTCACCATGGCCGAATGGCGGTGCATTGCCGCAATGCTGCAAGAGACCGTTCGGCTGCTGTCTTGATTGGTCAGGCGATCGCGGCGATCGTTTAGCCGCGTTCGGCGTTCTCCAGGAACCGCGCGATCCGCCCCGGCAACTCGCCTGTCTCCAGCAGCGGCGCGTGGCCTTGTCCCTTGACCGTGATCGTCTCGATCCGCGGATGCCGTCGCACCATCTCTTCCAGCGTCTCGGCTGACAGCAGCTTCGAGTTTTCGCCGCGGATGGCCAGCACCGGCACGCCGCACAAGCCCTCGAACTGTGGCCAGAGTTCAGGCAGCGGCTTGTTGAGATCGACGGTCGTCACGGTGTTGGTCAGTGCGGGATCGAAATCGGCGACGAGCGTCCCGTTCTCCTCGCGGTAGTAGGCCCGCGCCATGCGCTCCCAATCCGCATCACTGAGCGCGGAGAAATTGTCCTTCTGCGCCGCGCGGCTGATCTCGACGGCTTCCGTGAAGGTCTTCGGCTTCGGCGCGCGTTCCAGATAGGCGCGGATCTGTGCGAGGCCGGCGCCTTCGACCACCGGACCGATGTCGTTCAGCACGACTGCTTTCAGCACGGTCGGCCGCATGGCTCCTAGAACGTGAATGATCACCCCGCCGCGTGAGGTACCGACGAATGCGCCATGCTCGATTCCCAGTGCGGCAAGTCCGGCAAGAATGTCGCCGCTTTCGACGAGGACGTCGTAGTTCTTCCAGTTGCGGTCATGGTCCGAGCGGCCACGGCCGCGATAGTCGAACGCGACGACCTGGCGCGGCGAGCGCGGATGGCTCGACAGATAGAGCGCGAGGTTGTGAAAGTCCGCGGCATTGCGGGTCAGTCCGGGGAGGCAGATCGCGGGTAGGGCCGCCGAATGCCGTTCGCCGTAGATCCGCGCATGCAGCCTCAGCCCATCGGTAGAGGTGTAGTAGAAATCCTCGTAAACGTCCGCCTGCGCCATGCATCCCTCCCGAACCTATTGAATTCGAAGAGATACAGGCTGTTGAGGCAAAGGCAAGCTGTGCACGATACGTGGCGATCCGGTGACGGTCAGCGGCCCTCGACCAGGTCGGCGACGATGTCGAACGAACCCGTCAGGCGCATCTTATAGACCTGATAGTTTTCCATCACGCGCTGCACATAGTGCCGCGTCTCGGTGAACGGGATCCGCTCGATCCAGTCGACGACCTCCTCGACGGGTTTGCCGCGGGGGTCGCCGTAACGCTTGATCCACTCCTGCGCGCGTCGGGGCCCGGCATTGTATCCGGCGAAGGTCAGCACGTAAGAGCCGGAGAACCGCCCGAGTTGCTCCGACAGGAATTCCGAACCGAGCGTCGCGTTGTAGCCGGGGTCGGTGGTCAGCAGGAGCTTGGAAAACGGCATGCCGGCCTTCTTCGCCATCTCCTTGGCCGTGTCCGGCAGGAGTTGCAGCAGGCCTTGCGCGCCCGCGCCGGAAACGGCGCTGACCTTGAATTCGCTCTCTTGCCTGGCGATCGCGTAGGCGAGCGCCTTGCCGGCACCGGACAGGTTAGCAGTCTCCGGAATGGCACCTGTCGGATGCGCCAGCGATCCGATGGCGATGCCGCGGGCGGCGGCGATCTTGCCTACGCGCAGCGCCAGATAATGGTCGCCGCGCGCCTCGGCCATGCCGGCCAGCAGCGCGAGTTCACCGACGCTGTCGAGTTCTCCGGCGAGTTCCCTATAGAGCTTGTCGGCCCCGGACCCCGCTTCCTCGATCCGCCGGATCGCCGCCACCGTGTCGCGGGCCTCGAACGCCTTGCGTTCGGCGTCCGAGGCGGTGGGCATGTCGATGGGAATAGCCTTGCGCCCGAGTCTCTGTGCGGCGAGTTGGCCGTAGAAAGCCGTGCCGTTCTCGGCCGCCATTTCATAATATGCCTTGGCGTCTCCGGGCGCGCCCGCATCAGTTGCCCGTCCGAGCCAGTAGTAGGCCCGCGAGCGAGAGATCGGCCCTTCCACCACCTCGGCGATCCTTGCAAAATGGCGTGCAGCCACCTTGGGGTCGTTCAGCATTCTGAGCGCGATCCAGCCGGCGTGGAACTCGGCGTCGGCCGCCATAGCCGGCGATTCCGCCGCGTGGGCCGCGGCGAGCCTATAGGCAGTGGCGAAGTCGCGCGAATCGAGGAGTTCGCGCACCAGGACGCGACGCTCCACCCACCAGGCGTCCGGGTCAGCAAGCGCCTCCTTGTTCACAGGCGCCTTCAGCATCTCGGCGGCTGCTTCCTTGTACTTCCCCGCCCGGCGCAACTGCTTGGCGCTGGCGAAGAAATACCCCGCGCCCTGCTGGTCCTTCGGCACGTCGCCCAGCAATTTTCTTGCGTTCCTGTCGCCCTTGATTACCGCCGTCCAGGCGAAAGCGAGCTTTTCGGCCTCGGCAAGGCGTGCCACGCGCATCGCCGAGTTCGCGCGGTCGTTGTAGAGCATGAACTCCATGCGGGTGCGGTGATCGTCCTTGTCCAAGACGTCGGAGAATTCCCTCAAGATCGCCGTCTCTGTCGCAGCCTCAAGCTTCTCGCCGCGCCAGAATGGGGCGAGCGTTGCGCCAGCCGCCTTGGCATCGCCGAGCGCCACCTGCGTCCGGGCGAGGATCCGCGCGCCCTCGATTGTCTCAGGCGCACTGCCCCCAAAGACCTCGATGACTGTTTTCGGGTCGGCATTCTCGCGCAGGAGCGCCCGTTCGGTATTGCGTCTCAGATCGCCGATGCCCGGCCATCCGGCCAGCACGCGGGTGGCGGTCTTGATTTCTCCGCTCGGCACAGCCGCCTGGTTCGAGATCGCGATGGCCCAGGTCAGGATGTCGTGGTCGAGCGAGCCGAAACGCAGCTGGTTGCGTGCGGCGATCGCGCCGGTGACATCGCCGGCATCGATTGCGGCCAGCCCAAGCTTCAGGAGAGCGATGTCGCCCGCGGGGCGAACGGATTGCGCCGTCTGCGACGGTTGCGCCGCCACCGGCGGATAGGTGGATAGCGCTGGCAGGATCGGCAGCCCGGGCACGACTGCCGCGGACGGAGCGACGGACGTCAAGCGCGCGCCGTCAGGATCCGTCCTGGGTCTTTCCATGCCGGCGGTCACGGGCGGCCGGGCAACGGCAGCCGTCGTCAGCGCATCCGGATAAATGACAAAGCCGCCGGCCACCAGCGCGATCAGCGCGCTGCCGGCGGCAAGGCGATAGGGGAACATGGTGGCGGTCATGCCGGCGATCCCTCTTCAGCACTCGGGACAAAATCTGGAGTGGGCATCGGCAACGGTACCGTTCGAGCGTGAAGACTTGGTGAATGAATGGTTATGGCGCTGCGCCGCGTCTTCGAGTAGAGCACCGGACCTGCTTGCCGCATTCGCGTGGCAAGACTATGTTGCCGCGCTTTCGCGGATGTAACCGCGGGTTTTGGAGAACCGTTGATCATGTTCCAGGGGTCGTTCACCGCGCTTGTCACGCCGTTCCGCGCCGATGGTGGGGTCGACGAGAAAGCGTTTGCCGACTTCGTGGAGTGGCAGATCGCGGAAGGTACCAACGGTCTCGTTCCGGTCGGCACGACCGGCGAGTCGCCGACGCTCACGCATGAGGAGCATCATTCGGTCGTCCGCGCTTGCATCAAGGCGGCGAAGGGAAGGGTGCCCGTCATCGCCGGCGCCGGTTCCAACAATACTGCCGAGGCGGTCAGCCTTACCCAGGGGGCCGAGAAGGCCGGCGCCAACGCGGTGCTGGTGGTCACTCCTTATTACAACAAGCCGACGCAGCGCGGGCTATATGAGCATTTCGCTGCGGTGGCGCGGGCGACGACCCTGCCGATCTTCATCTACAACATCCCGCCGCGTTCGGTCATCGACATGACGCCCGAGACGATGGGACGCCTGCGCAACGATTTCAAGAACATCGTCGGCGTCAAGGACGCGACCGGCAAGGTCGAGCGGGTGTCCGAGCAGCGCCTCACCTGCGGCAAGGACTTTATCCAGTTGTCCGGCGAGGATGCCTCCGCGCTCGGCTTCAACGCGCACGGAGGCGTCGGCTGTATCTCGGTAACCTCCAACGTGGCGCCGCGGCTCTGTGCGGAGTTCCAGGCCGCGACGCTGGCGAACGACAAGGAGCGTGCGCTCGAGTTGCAGGACCGGCTGATGCCGCTGCACAAGACGATCTTCATCGAAGCTGGCGTCACCGGGTCGAAATACGCGCTGTCGAAGCTTGGCCGCGTCGCCAATGTCGTGCGCTCGCCGCTCGTCACCGTGGAACCCTCGACGGCGGAGAAGATCGACGCCGCCATGCGCAGCGTCGGTCTCCTGAATTAGCAGCATGGCGACAGGACGTGACGATCCCAACAACAAGATCGTAGCAGAGAACCGCAAGGCGCGGTTCTCCTACGAAGTGTTGGACACGCTCGAGACTGGGCTGGTGCTTTCGGGCACGGAGGTGAAGTCGCTGCGCCAGGGGCAGGCGAACATCCAGGAATCCTATGCCTCCGTCGAAGGCGGGGAACTCTGGCTGATCAACTCCTACCTGCCGGAATACCTGCAGGCCAACCGCTTCAACCACGAACCCCGCCGGCGACGGAAGCTGCTCACCAGCAAGCGCGAACGCGCGAGGCTCGCCCAGTCCGTCGAGCGGGAAGGCATGACGCTCGTGCCGCTGAAGATCTACTTCAACGACAAGGGCCGGGCCAAGCTGCTGCTCGCCGTAGCGCGCGGCAAGAAGCTGCACGACAAGCGGCAGACGGAAAAGGAACGCGACTGGAACCGCGAGAAGGGCCGCCTCCTTCGCGACAAGGGGTGAGGATCCGGTTCGCCGACAGCGGATTCGTCAGGCCAGTGGCGTGACGAAAAGCTGCGAACGGGTGGGAGCTGCCGGAGGCAGCGAGACCCACCCCATCTATGCGATGATCGTCGGACGACGCCGGCGACGGTCGAGCACGACGATGATCAGTCCGCTTCCCACCACCATAAGGATGCCGAACGAGGCCATCAGGTTCGGCAGATGGCCGAAGACGACCAGCCCTGAGATAACCGCCCAGACCGTGAAGCAGTAGTAGAAGGGCGCGACCACATCGGTCGGCCCGACCCTGTAGGCCATGAAGATGAAGAAGTGGCCGAAGATCAGGAAGAACCCCGAGCCGGCCAGCAGGAGTATGTGCCGCAGGCTGGGCCACACCCACGTCTCGGCCGCGAAGTGCATGGCGCCGGCCCCGGCGAGCACGACGATCGCAGCCGAGGTCGCGACGATCATACCCGGCACATGGCCCGCGATGCGCCGCCCGGCGAGGTCGCGCGCGGCCGCGAAGGCGGCGTTGGCCAGCGCCAACACCGCGTAGAATGAAATCCCCTGCATCGTGGGCTGTGCAATCAGGATCGCCCCGACGAAGCCGAGCGCGATGAGTGCAAGGCGTATCGCGCCGATCCGCTCGCCGAACAGGAAGGCCGCGCCGAGCAGAACGATGAGCGGTGTGATCTGGCCTAGCGCTGTCGCGTCCGCGATCGGCATGTTGGTGAGAGCCAGTATGAAGCAGAGCACGCCGAACAGTTCGAGCAGATTGCGTGCAAGCACGCGCGGTTCGAGCAGCGCCGGCAAATGACGCCGGTAGCCGAGAAGGAGAACCATCGGGACACTCCACAGCGTCGCCGCCACGCCGCGCAGGAACAGCACCTCATAGGGCGGCAACCCCTCGGTGGCGAGCTTCATGAACGTATCGTTGATCACATAGGAGCAGGTCGCGGCGACCATGAAAAGGGGACCGCGAAGGCTGGGCGCGAGCATGATGATGAGTTTTCGTCCGGAGCCGTTGGTCGCAGCGCAGTAAGCCGCGTTCAACCCCGCGTCAATTCGCTCGGCGAATATCCGTCGACCCTAGGTCGGCTTCGAGAGTGCGAGCGACGTCTGCGAACACGGCTGTGAACATCTCGTCCGTCAGCACGCCGGTGTTCGTATTGTAGCGTGAGCAGTGATAGCTTGAGAAGACGCTGAGCCCGGCGATCCCGGTTACCCCACCATGCCGGAACGGATGCGCGGCCACGCGCCCGCCGAGTGCCCGGATGGTCGACTGATGCGCGATCACGCCCAGCGTCACGATCGCACGAAGGTTGGGAAAACGTTCGATCGTCGCTGAAAGAAATCCCCGGCACGTGTTGATTTCGCTGCTCTCCGGCTTGTTGCCTGGTGGTACGCAACGGACCGCGTTCGTGATAGCGGTGCCGACAAGCTCGAGGCCGTCGTCGGGTCGGGCACGGAATTCGCCACGGGCGAAACCGAACGTACCGAGCGTCTTGTAGAGCAGGTCGCCGGCGTAGTCGCCGGTGAACGGCCGTCCGGTGCGGTTGGCTCCCCGCAGACCGGGCGCGAGCCCGACGACCAGCAGCCGGACCTCGTGGTCCTGGGCCGCGGGCGAAAAGGTCGGGACCGGCGCGTTGAACCACGCCGGTTCCTTCGCCCGCCATTCGGCAATGAAACCATGCAGACGAGGGCAAAGGGCACAATCATACGGAGGCTCTGCCGCCTCACGGGGAATCGCGACGTTCATCCGCCCATCATGCCCGGATCACAGATCGTCGTCAGCCGGTTCCTGCGGCTCGAAGCGTCGCTGTGGCCGTTCGGAAAGCTCCCGGCCGATCTCGGCCCGCAGCGCCGTCAAGTCGACGAAATGATCCGCCTGGCGGCGCAGGTCGTCGGCGATCATGGGAGGCTGGGACGCCATGGTCGAGACGACCGTGACCTTGCGGCCGCGCCTCTGCAATGCCTCGACCAGCGAGCGGAAATCGCCATCGCCGGAAAAGATCACATAGTGGTCGACGAACTCAGTCAGCTCCAGCGCGTCGATCGCTAGTTCGATGTCCATGTTGCCCTTGATTTTCCGGCGCCCGGTCGCATCGGTGAATTCCTTGGCGGGCTTGGTGACGACCTTGTATCCGTTGTAGTCGAGCCAGTCGATCAGCGGGCGGATCGAGGAATATTCCTGATCCTCGATGATCGCGGTGTAGTAGTTGGCCCGCAGCAGGTAGCCCTTCTTCTGGAAGTAGGCGAGCAGCTTGCGGTAGTCGATATCGAAGCCCAATGACCTGGAGGTCGCGTAGAGATTGGCTCCGTCGATGAAGAGGGCAATCTTTTCCCGTGAATCGAACATTTCGAAACATCCTCAAATGAAGCGTCGACAATCGAAACGGACCATTTGCGAATAATGTTCCCAGGTCCTGCAACCGACTTAGCGCTGCGGTTGGGGCATTCCAAGGGCACACATATGCATTGCAAGAAAATGTGACCGGATACGACAAGGTGGCTCGGCGACCTTCCGAACGGCCGATTGTAGGCCGTCGGCGCGCCGTGCTTGTATTTTTGCCTTGAAGGCGGTATGCAGCGCGCCAATATTCCCGACACATTCAAGCAGGAAAGGGGCATCGATGGCCCGCGTCACCGTTGAAGACTGCATCGACAAGGTCGAGAACCGTTTCGAACTCGTTCTCCTGGCCGGTCACCGCGCCCGTCAGATCAGCCAGGGCGCGCCGATCACCGTCGATCGCGACAACGACAAGAACCCTGTCGTGGCGCTGCGCGAGATCGCCGACGAAACGCTCTCGCCCGACGATCTGAAGGAAGACCTGATCCACTCGCTGCAGAAGCATGTCGAGGTCGACGAGCCGGAGGCCGACGCCGCCGAACTCATCGATCGCCAGGGCGCTGCCGGCGCGGCCGCGACTGCGGAGGAGGAGGCCGACGAGCCGGTTGCCTTCGACCGCATGAGCGAAGAGGAACTTCTGGCCGGCATCGAGGGCCTCGTCGCGCCGGAGAAAAACGACGACTTCTGATCCTGGAATGCCGGGTGGCGCTTCCGTGCCGCGGCATTCGCAGCTATTGATTCGATGCGCCGCGCGACAGCGTGGCGCATGTTTCATTTAAAGCTTGGTCACATCCGATGATGCGTCAATACGAGCTTGTCGAGCGCGTCCAGCGCTACAAGCCCGACGTGAACGAGGCGCTGCTCAACAAGGCCTATGTCTATGCCATGCAGAAGCATGGCCATCAGCGCCGCGCTTCCGGCGATCCTTACTTCTCGCATCCGCTGGAAGTCGCTGCGATCCTGACAGACATGCATCTCGACGAGTCGACCATCGCGGTTGCCTTGTTACACGACACGATCGAGGACACGACCGCAACGCGCGCCGAGATCGATGAACTCTTCGGCCCCGACATCGGCAAGCTGGTCGAGGGCCTGACCAAGCTCAAGCGCCTCGACCTCGTGTCCAAACGCGCAGAGCAGGCGGAGAACCTGCGCAGGCTCCTGATCGCGATCTCCGAGGACGTGCGCGTCCTTCTGGTCAAGCTCGCCGACCGGCTGCACAACATGCGAACGCTTCACCATGTTCCCGAAGCGAAGCGGCTTCGCATCGCCGAGGAGACGATGGAGATCTATGCGCCGCTCGCCGGCCGCATGGGCATGCAGGACATGCGCGAGGAACTGGAGGAGCTCGCTTTCCGCTATGTCAATCCGGAGGCCTATCGGACAGTCACTGCGCGTCTCGCGGCCTTCATGGACAAGAGCCGCGGCGTCATCCAGGGCATCGAAAAGGCGCTCTCCGACATGTTCGTCGCCACCGGCCTCAAGGCCTCGGTGAAGAGCCGTCAGAAGAAGCCGTGGTCGGTCTTCCGCAAGATGGAAGCCAAGGCGCTGTCCTTCGAGCAGCTGTCCGACATCATCGGCTTCCGCGTGATCGTCGAGGGCGTCGACGATTGCTACCGCGCACTTGGCGCGATTCACACGACCTGGCAGATGGTGCCCGGCCGGTTCAAGGACTACATCTCGATCCCGAAGCAGAACGACTACCGCTCTCTGCACACGACGATCGTAGGTCCGTCGCGCCAGCGCGTCGAATTGCAGATCAGGACGCAGCAGATGGACCGCGTCGCCGAATACGGCGTCGCGGCACACTCCATCTACAAGGACGGGCCGAAAAAGCCCAACGGCGCCACCTACAAGGTGTCGAGCGAGACCAATGCCTATGCCTGGCTGCGGCGGACGATCGAATCGCTCGCCGACGGCGACAATCCAGAAGATTTCCTGGAAAACACCAAGCTCGAACTGTTCCAGGACCAGGTCTTCTGTTTCACGCCCAAGGGAATGCTCATCGCCCTGCCGCGCGGCGCCACCCCGATCGATTTTGCCTATGCGGTGCACACCGACATCGGCGATACCTGCGTCGGAGCCAAGGTCAACGGCCGGGTGATGCCGCTCATGACCGAACTCCAGAATGGCGACGAGGTCGATATCATCCGTTCGAAGTCGCAGGTGCCGCCGGCCGCCTGGGAGGCGGTCGTGGTCACCGGCAAGGCCCGGTCCGCGATCCGCCGCGCGACCCGCGCCGCCATCCGCAAACAATATTCGGGGCTGGGCACCCGCATCCTCGAACGCGCCTTCGAGCGCTCCGGTCGCACCTTCTCCAAGGCCGAGCTGAAACAGGTTCTGCCGCGCCTCGCGCGCAAGGATGTGGAGGACGTGCTCGCCGCCGTCGGACGGGGAGAGCTTTCCTCCATCGACGTGATGCGCGCGGTCAATCCCGACATCAAGGAGGTGAAGCCCGCGCCGGCGCCGAAGGTGAAGGAAGAGGGCTGGTCGAAGCTGCGCAATGCCGCCGGCATGCTGTTCCAGGTGCCGGGCCTTTCGTCCCGCAAAGGGGCCAAGAACGGCGACAAGAACGCTGCCCTTCCGATCCGCGGCGTGCGCGGCGATCTGCCGGTGCGCTTCGCCCCGGAAGGCGCGGTGCCCGGAGACCGCATCGTCGGCATCCTTCAGCCTGGCGCAGGGATCACGATCTATCCGATCCAGTCGCCCTCGCTGACAGCCTACGACGACCAGCCGGAGCGCTGGATCGACGTGCGCTGGGACATTTCCGAGGAGAAGAAGGAGCGGTTTCCGGCGCGCATCACCGTCACCGCACTCAACGCGCCGGGTTCGCTTGCCGAAATAGCCCAGATCGTCGCCGCGAACGACGCCAATATCCACACGCTTTCCATGGTGCGGCCGGCACCGGATTTCACCGAGATGGTCATCGATCTCGAAGTGTGGGACCTCAAGCACCTGAATCGCCTGATCTCCCAGCTCAAGGCGAACGAGGCGGTCCGCATGGCCAAGCGGGTAAACGGATAGGGTAGGGACATGACGACGGACGAGGTCATCCAGATTTTCCGCGATACCGGTGCGGTGCTCGAAGGGCACTTCATCCTGACGTCGGGGCTTCGCAGTCCCGTCTTCCTGCAGAAGGCGCGTGTCTTCATGCACGCAGACAAGACCGCGATCCTGTGCAAGGCGCTTGCCGAGAAAATCAGGCGGGAAGTGCCCGGCAGGATCGACTACGTGGTCGGGCCGGCCGTCGGCGGCATCATCCCCGCCTACGAAACGTCGCGGCATCTCGGCGTGCCGGCGATCTGGGTCGAGCGCGAGGGGGGCGAGTTCCGGCTGCGCCGCTTCGAGATCGAAAAAGGTGCGCGCGTCGTCATCGTCGAGGACATCGTCACCACCGGGCTTTCGATCCGCGAAACCATCACCTGCCTGCGCGACATCGGCGCGGACGTTCTCGCCGCCGCGTGCATCGTCGATCGATCGGCCGGCAAGACGAAGGTCGGCGTGCCGCTGGTTTCGCTCGCCGAATACGAGGTTCCGGCCTATCCGGCCGACCGCTTGCCGCCCGAACTTGAAGCGATCCCGCCGGTGAAGCCCGGCAGCAGGAACCTCTGATATGATCATCGGCCTCGGGAGCGACCTGATCGACATCCGCCGCGTGGAGAAATCGCTCGCCCGCTTCGGCGAGCGCTTCACGCAACGCATCTTCACCGAGATCGAGCAGGCCAAGTCCGATAGGCGCAAGGAGCGCGCGGCCTCCTACGCCAAGCGCTTCGCCGCGAAGGAAGCCTGCGCCAAGGCGTTGGGAACAGGACTGGCCCGCGGCGTCTTCTGGCGCGACATGGGTGTGGTCAACCTGCCGGGGGGCAAGCCAACGATGAACCTGACCAACGGCGCGGCAAAGCGCCTCGAAGCCATCACGCCGCCCGGCTGCCGCGCGGTCGTCCACCTGACGATAACCGACGACTTTCCACTCGCTCAGGCATTCGTGATCATCGAAGCCCTGCCGGAGGCGTGACCAACCGGAGTTTCGCCGCAATTGCGTTGCCCCACGCAGGGCAACTGTCTAAGAGGTGACCGGAAACCGAGGAAGAGATGAGCGTGGCAGAGAAAACAGGCAAGAAGTCGGGCGGGCTTGGCGAAACGGTCAGCGTCATCGTCCAGGCCCTGATCCTGGCGTTGGTCATCCGCACCTTCCTGTTCCAGCCCTTCTCGATCCCGTCAGGTTCCATGCGTCCGACGCTGCTCGAAGGCGACTACCTCTTCGTCACCAAGTGGGCGTACGGCTACTCGCGCCATTCGCTGCCTTTCTCGCCCAACCTCTTCTCCGGTCGTATTTTCGGCTCCGATCCTGAGCGCGGCGACGTGGTCGTGTTCAAATACCCGCCCAATCCGTCGCTCGACTACATCAAGCGTGTGATCGGCCTGCCCGGTGACCGGGTCCAGATGATCGAAGGCGTTCTGCACATCAACGGCGTGCCGGTGAAGCGCGAGAAGACCGGCGAGATCAACAATCCCGACATCACGGAGGAAAACCGCCCTGTCGACGTCTATCGCGAGACGCTGCCTAACGGCGTGTCCTACGATACGCTGGACCTGACGCCCAACGGCATCAGCGACCAGACGCGCGAATTCACCGTGCCGGCAGGCCATTACTTCATGATGGGCGACAACCGCGACAACTCGGCCGACAGCCGCGTCTTCGGCTTCGTCCCCGCCGAAAACCTCGTCGGACGCGCAAACATCATCTTCTTCTCGATCGCCGACGGCTCCAGCCCGCTGGAGATCTGGAAGTGGCCGACGGATATGCGTCCGAGCCGTCTGTTCAACTCCGTCCACTGATGGCTTTGAAGCGGCCGAACGGAGAAGACCTCGCGCGGATCGTCTGCGAGCGGACCGGTTACGCCTTCGGCAATCTGACGCTGCTTCAGACGGCGCTGACGCATTCCAGTACCGCCGGTGCGACCAACAACGAGCGGCTCGAGTTCCTGGGCGACCGGGTGCTGGCGCTGGTCGTCTCGGAAATGCTGTTTGCCTCGTTCCCCGAAGCTAGGGAAGGGGAACTGGCGGTCCGGCTCAACGCACTCGTGCGCGCCGAAACCTGTTCCGACGTCGCGCTCGAGATCGGGCTGCAGACCGTCATTCGCGCCGACTCCGCCGTCCGGGCGGGTGCGGGCACGAAAGCGAGGAATGTCCTCTCGGATGCCACGGAGGCGCTGATCGCCGCGATCTATCTTGACGGCGGCATGGACGCCGCCCGTGCGTTCATTTTGCGCTATTGGGAGAAGCGGTCGCAGGCGCTTGCCGAACTGCCGCGCGATGCCAAGACCGAATTGCAGGAGTGGGCGGCGCAGTCCAATGGCTCTCGCCCCGCCTATGCCGTGGAGAAACGTGAAGGACCCGACCACGCTCCCGTCTTTACCGTGGCGGTCGAACTGCCGGGCTACCCGCCCGCACGTGCCACCGGCCGGTCCAAGCAGGCGGCCGAACGCGCCGCCGCCGAGGCATTCCTCGCGCGGGAGGGCCTCGGGTCCATAAAGGAGAAGGTCTCGTGAACGACGAGAATGCAGGCGCGGGAGAGACCGCGCGCGTCACTCGGTCGGGGTTCGTGACGTTGATCGGTGCGCCCAATGCCGGCAAGTCGACGCTGACGAACCAGCTTGTCGGCACCAAGGTCTCCATCGTCACCCACAAGGTTCAAACCACGCGCTCGATCGTGCGTGGCATCGCCGTTCACGGCGACGCGCAGATCGTCTTCGTCGACACGCCCGGCATCTTCAAGCCGAAGCGCCGGCTCGACACGGCGATGGTCACCACCGCCTGGGGCGGCGCCAAGGAGGCAGACATCGTGCTGGTGCTGATCGACGCGGAACGCGGGCTGAAAGGCGACGCCGGATCCGTCCTCGACCGTGTCGCCGACGTGAGGCAGCGCAAGGTCCTGATCCTCAACAAGGTCGACCGCGTGAAGCGCGAGACGCTGCTGGCGCTTGCCGCCGAATGCAACGAGCGCGCCGCTTTCGAACGCACCTTCATGGTTTCGGCGCTCACCGGCTCGGGCTGCAGCGATCTGCTGGACTGGCTTTCCGAGGCGCTGCCTGCCGGCCCCTGGTATTATCCCGAAGACCAGATTTCGGACCTGCCGATGCGCCAGCTCGCCGCCGAGATCACCCGCGAGAAGCTCTACCTCCGTCTACATCAGGAATTGCCCTATTCCTCCACGGTCGAGACCGAGAAATGGGAGGAGAAGCCCGACGGTTCGGTACGGATCGAGCAGGTCATCTTCGTCGAGCGCGACAGCCAGAAGAAGATCGTGCTCGGCGAGAAGGGCCAGACGATCAAAGCGATCGGTCAGGCCGCGCGCAAGGAGATCGCCGAGATCCTCGAGCAGAAGGTGCACCTCTTCCTGTTCGTCAAGGTGCGCGAGAATTGGGGCAACGATCCCGAGCGCTACCGCGAGATGGGGCTCGACTTCCCCCGCTGACGACAGCGCTAGGCGGTCTTCGGCCGGCGGCTGCAACGTTCGATGATGTCGCCGATCGGCTCCGGCTTGTGCAGCAGGAAACCCTGGGCAAAGTCGACTCCCATCTCGGCCAGCATGTCGAGCGTCTCCTGGTTCTCGATCTTCTCCGCCACGACCGCGTAGCCGAGGCTGCGCGCGATGCCGGTGATCGCCGAGACGATCTCGCGGTCGTAGCGGCTCGTCGTCATCCGCTCGACGAAGGAGCCGTTGATCTTGATCGCATCGATCGGGAAACGGCGCAGGTATTCGAACGAGCTCATCCCGGCGCCGAAATCATCGAGGCTGACGCGGCACTTCCGCTCGCGCGCGTTGAGGATGAACTGCTCGGCAGCCTCGAAGTTGATGACGGCCGCTGTTTCTGTGATCTCGAACATGATGCTGCAGGGTGATGTTCCCGTTTCACTCATGACGGAATCGACGAATTCCCAAAGCAGTGGGTCGCTGAGCGTCTGTGCCGACAGGTTGAACGCCAGCGTCATGTCCTGGGTCGCCGCCGCCGCGCCGTAGCGTTCCAGCGTGGTGCGGAATATCCAGCGATCGAGCTTCGCCGCGACACCGAAACGCTCGGCGGCGGGAATGAATTCGCCCGGCGGGATCAGACGTCCGTCCTTCGCGATCAGCCGCACCAGCACCTCGACATGGCCGCAGCCTTCCCAGGGATGGCCGATCGGATGGATCTTCTGCCCGAAAATGGCGATCCGATCGCTCTCGAGCGCATCCATCGTGTCGGAAGCCATGCGCGCCGCATTGAGACCCACGGTAGAGGCACTGCCCTGCGCAGAGAAAAGCGCATGGCGGTTGCGGCCGGTCGCTTTCGCGGCGTAGCAGGCGTCGTCGGCGCTTGCGAGTGCGTCGGAGACGGATACCCCACCGTCGGCGACGAAGGAGATGCCGATGCTGGCGGCGAGGCGCCGCGAGCCCGAACTCGGCCCGAGATCGGCGTCGCGGATTGAATCGAGGATATCGGCGGCGATCTTCTCGGCCGGTGCGACATCGCAGTCGGGAACGACCAGCGCGAATTCGTCTCCGCCAAGACGTGCCGCATAGGCTCCAGTCGGCAGCGCCGCGCACATACCCGCAGAAATGCGCTTGAGCGCGACATCGCCCGCGGCGTGGCCGGCGAAGTCGTTCAGCGCCTTGAAGTAGTCGATGTCGATGTAGAAGACCGCGAGCGGAAAATGGTCGCCATCGTCGCGCGCCTGAGCCAGCACCTCCTCGAAGGCGGCCCGGTTGAGCAGTCCGGTCAACGGGTCATGCTTCGCGGCGTAGGCGAGCTCCTGCTCGCGCTTCTGCTCGTCGGTCACGTCGCGAACGGTGCCTAACGTGATCCCCGACGACTGCGGGTCGGAGACGTGGCGGATCAGCGATTCGACGTGGCGAACCTCGCCATCCTCACGAATGATACGGTAGCGGCACGAGACGACCTCGTCGGAACCGACCGGCACCTGATGCGCCTGTTCTGCTGCATCCCTGTCCTCGGGATGTAAGAAGCGGTACCAGAAATCCTCCGGAACCTCGTCGCCGTTGTTCTCGACCCCGAAGATCTGCCGCGTGCGGGGGTCCCAGAAGCTGCGCTTCGCATCGATATCATGATGCCAGATTCCGGTGCCGCTGGCCGCCAGCGCGAGCCTGAAGCGGGCATTGACCTGCTCCAGCGCCAGTTCCGCGGCTTTCTGGCGAGAGATGTCTGTCTGGACGCCCACCATCCGCAGCGGCTTGCCGTTCTCGTCCCGCTCCACCACGCCGCCGCGGTCGAGCACCCAGACCCAATGGCCGTCCCTGTGACGCAGGCGTAGTTCGGTGTCGATGATCTCCGTGAGGCCGGCCAGGTGCTTCTCGCCGCTCGCGACCGCGCGTGCCTGGTCGTCAGGGTGGGTCAGACGCAGCCATAGGTCGCTCGTAGCCGGCAGTTCGCTCTGCTTGTAGCCCAGCATTCTCGCCCAGGTGGGGGAGTAGAAGCACTCGTCCGTCTCGAGATTCCAGTCCCAGACGCCGAGCTGCGCGCGGTCGAGCGCGAGCTCCCAGAATGCTTCATCGCGGACGTTGCTGGCCTTCTTCGCCATTCGATCACCGGTTCAACAGTGGATGTCGAAAATGACCACAATGGGAAGAACAATTTGTTAACCGAGACCGCTAACGGGGATCGCGCGAATGTCTTGCCGCGTTTGCCCGCACGATTTTGGGGCATCTTGCTTTCGACAGCCCACCCGTTCAGACTTGAACAATGGAATGGCGCGACGAAGGAATCATCATCGGGGTTCGGCGTCATGGCGAAACGAGCGCCATCGTCGAGGCGATGACGCGTTCCCACGGCCGGCATCTCGGTCTGGTTCGCGGCGGCCGCTCGCGCAAGATGCAGCCGATGCTCCAGCCCGGCAACCGGGTAGAACTCACTTGGCGCGCGCGTCTCGACGAGCATCTCGGCACCTTCCAGGCAGAGCCGATCGAGCTCAACGCGGCACGTCTGTTCGACGCGGCGACGGCTGTGTTCGGCCTGCAGATGCTCGCCGCGCATCTTCGTCTGCTGCCCGAGCGCGACCCACATCCGGCGCTCTACGAGACGCTGCGCCTGGTTCTGAGCCATCTCGACGACCCGGCAGCTGCCGGCGAACTGGCGGTGCGTTTCGAACTCGTGATTCTCGACGAGCTTGGTTTCGGGCTGGACCTTTCCGAATGCGCCGCGACCGGAACGCGCGACAACCTCGTCTACGTCTCGCCTAAATCCGGCCGAGCAGTATCCCGCGAGGCGGGCGAGCCCTGGCGCGACGCCATGCTGCCGCTGCCGGCCTTCCTCGGCCGCAATTCCGGCATCCGGGCGGACGCCTCCGCCTTCGAGCAGGCCTTCCGCCTGACGGGCCACTTTTTCGAGCGCCATGTCTATGAGCCGCGTGGTATCGGGCAGCCAGAAGCGCGGGCGAGCTTCATCGCCGCGGTGCGCCGCGCCTTTCAGAGCAATACAGGAGCATCAGCCGAATGACCGCAGTCGAACTTTTCCCCGGCTATGTCGCACAAAGGGGCATCGGCACGATCCCGCGCGAAGATGTTACGCTCTATTCGGGTCTCGAACTGCTGCAGCGGATCATCGACGGTCACTATCCCGCCCCGCCGATTGGCGAACGTCTTAACTTCGGGCTCACCGAAGTCTCAGAGGGCAGGGCGGTGTTCCGCGGCTTGCCCGGCGAGCGCCATCTCAATCCGCTCGGATCGGTGCATGGCGGCTGGGCCGGCACCATCATGGACTCCTCGCTCGCCTGCGCCGTCCAGACCCTGCTGGCGAAGGGCGAGGCCTACACGACCGTCGAGTTCAAGGTGAACCTGACCCGGCCGATCACCAGCCGGACGGGAGAGGTCGTGTGCGAGGGCAGGGTGGTGAGCAAGGGCCGCACTATAGCGGTGTCGGAGGCGACACTGAAGGACAAGGACGGCAAGCTGCTCGCCTTCGGGACGGAGACCTGCACCATCTTTCCTGTCGCCAATCTTGCAGGCTGAGCCGCGCGGCAACACAATTCCGATACGCCTTGCCTGTAACTCCCTGCAGAACGGGGAGAGCTATTGATGCTGGACGGTCTCATCGGAACGGTCGCGATCGTCGCGCTGATCTATTTCGTTGTGCGGCTCTATTCGCGTGTCGGCGCCCTCGAGGCCGAAGTCTCGAAGCTGCGAGCGGTCGCCCGCCAGCAGGGACGGGAGGTCGCAGCCGAACTGACGGCAGCCGCAGCGTCTGCGGATACTCAACAAATCGCCGATCGAGAGGCTGAGGAAGTTGTCGCCACCGCCATAGTCGACGACATGCCGGTCGACGACGCTGCCAAGGATACGCCGGATGCTCCCGCCGGCCCCTGGGCACGTGCGGCCCGCGAAGCTGCCGCGGACACCGTGTCCGAACTTCCTGCGGCTGACGAGCCGGCGAAACCGGCCAAGCCCGACATAGAAACCGCCCTCGGTACGCGCTGGGCGGTGTGGGTCGGTGGCCTTGCGCTCGCCTTCGGTGCCGTCTTCCTCATCCGCTATTCCATCGAGGCCGGCATTTTCGGGCCGCGCGTGCGACTGGCGATGGCGGCACTTCTTGGCCTCGTGCTCGTCGGGGCTGGCGAGTTCGTTCGCCGCACTGGCTTCCGCGTTCCCGTTCAGGGAGCGTCCGGCGCCTATGTGCCCGGCATCCTCACTGCGGCGGGCGCTTTCGCGCTGTTCGGCACCGTCTACGCCGCGCATGGCATCTATGGCTTCATCGGCCCCGCCGCGGCCTTCATCCTGCTGGGCGCCATCGGCGTCGGAACGATCGCGGCAGCCCTGATCCACGGCCAAGCCCTGGCTGGCGTCGGCCTGCTCGGCTCGCTGGCGACCCCCATGCTCGTCGCGTCGCAAGCGCCTAGCCCCTGGTCGCTGTTCGGCTATCTGGCGATCGTCGTCGCCGCGAACACGGCCGTCGCTCGCATCCGTTCCTGGTCGCTCCTCGCCGCGGCCGGCATTCTCGGCACGGGCGTCTGGTCGCTCATCTACCTGGCCGAGGCATCGCCCGCAGATCCCGCGCCGATCCTGTTCGTCCACCTCGTCGTTCTCGCGGCCCTCGTCGTCCTGTGGCTGCGCGGCGAACCCGCCGATGCGCCGGCCACTTGGCGCGATACGCCATCGCTCGCCGCCGCCCTCGCGTCGGGTCTCTCGGCGGTAGCTCTTCTCGTGTCCGACAGTCTTGTCTTCGCCGGATCGGCGCCATGGGGCGCGGCGCTGGTGGCGGCGATGGTCGCGACGGCATGGATGCGGGGCAGGGCGCTCTCTGTCCTCCACGCGGCCGGCACGGTCGCCATTGTCGCCTTTGCCCGCATAGCGCTGGCCGCCGACTTCTCGTTCTACTTCTTCGACGGCATCCTGATCTTCAACGGGGGCCTCCCCTCGATGCCGCAGTCGACGGCCGTCATGACTGGCGCCGTCCTTGGGCTGCTGTTCCTCGCCGTCGGCCTGTGGACCGCACTCCGCTCCGCGGCCGACGACCGGCTGCGCTCGGGCTCGTGGGCGCTTTGGGCCGCCGCTGTGCCCGCCGTGATCCTCACCGTGCTGTGGTTCGTCTTCGGCTACGCCGATCTGGATATCCGCTACGCGCTGGCTTCGCTGCTCCTCGCGGGCACCCTGACGGCCGGTGCCGAGTTGATCTCGCGCCGCGAAGTGCCCGCCCATTCCGGCGGCTGGGCGGTGTCTTTCGCGCTGGCCGGCGCGCTGGCTGCGGCGGTCCTGTTCCTCCACGCCGCTTTCGGCACATTGTTGACAACGATCCTGTGCGGAATGCTCGTGCTCCCGCCGGCTTTCGCGACCCGCCTGCGGCCTTGGCCGGCGCTTGGCTGGCTCTGTGTCGCCGCGGTCGCGGTGACGGTCGCCCGCATCCTGCCGGATCCGACCATCGTCGGCGCGGCCCGGCTGGGCACAATGCCGGTCTTCAATACGCTCCTGCCTGGCTACGGTATCCCGGCGGTCGCCTTTGTCGCTGCCGCCTGGCAGCTCGGCCGCACGACCGGCGGCGCGCCTCGTCTGGTCATGGAAGCGTCCGCGGCGCTCTTCACACTACTGACCCTCGCCATGCTGGTGCGCCACGCCATGAACGCCGGCATCATCGACGGCGCAGAGCCGCGCCTTGCCGAACAGTCGATCTACACGCTGATCGCGCTCGGAGCGGGCGCCATCCTGATCGCGCTCGACCTGCGTTCGCCGAGCCCGGTCTTCCGCATTGGCTCGATGACGGCCGGTGTGGTGTCGGTTCTCCTGATCGTTGCACAGCATTTCGGCTTCCAGAACCCGCTCTTCACCAACGAATCGATCGGCCCGATCCCGTTTATCGATCTCATTCTGCTCGGCTATCTGCTGCCCGGGCTGGCCGCGGCGGCCGTTGCCATGTTCGCACGGCCCCGGAGGCCGCGCTGGTATGTGGCAATGCTGGCGCTATTGTCGGCGACGCTCATCTTCGCCTGGGCGACGCTGACCCTGCGCCGCCTGTTCCACGGTGAATATATCGGCCTCGTCAACGACATGGGCCAGGTTGAAACCTATGCCTATTCGGCTCTGTGGCTCGCCATCGGTGTGCTGGTGTTGTTCGCCGGCGTGCGATTGGGATCGCAGGTGCTCCGCATCGCCTCGGCTGTGGTCATCGCGGTCGCTGTCGGCAAGGTCTTCCTGTTCGACATGTCCGAACTGGAAGGCGTGCTGCGCGCGCTCTCCTTCATCGGCCTCGGCGCGGTTTTGATCGGCATCGGCCTGTTCTACCAGCGTCTTCTCGTGCGCTCAGCCAATCCGGCAAAGTAGCCATTTGGAGGTGCGGTGGCCCCCGAAGGAGTTCATTCGCCCTTGGAGGAAGTCCAGGGGTCTCAGGTCAGACGCTATTGACCGATACCATGCGAAAGCGCATTCGCTCGGTCGCAGTGGGACTTCGGCTGTCTTGAGCATTGTGGGGTGACTTTTGATCAGCGCGAATGAAAACCTGGGACTACGATATCCCGGCGTGCGGTTCTACAACGAGAAATTGACCGAAGTTCAGGACGACGTGGCGATCGGCTCGGGCACCCGCATTGGCTCTTTCACCCTGCTGCACGAAGGCGCGGTGATTGGTAAGGACTGCACAATCGGATCGCATTGCAACATCTGCCGTTGCGCCATCGGCGACAGCGTCTCGATACAGACCGGCTGTCATATCACCCGCGGCGTCACCATCGAGGACGGCGTCTTTATCGGACCTGGCGTCATCACGCTGAACGATCCGCTGAAGGACACCGGTCTTCTGTTCCCGATCATCAGGAAAGGGGCGCGGATCGGCGGCGGCAGCATAATCCTTCCCGGCGTTGTCATCGGCCCAGGCGCTGTCATCGGAGCAGGCAGCGTGGTGACGCGGGATGTCGCGGCCGGGGAAGTCACTTATGGCAACCCGTCGCGACCATCGAGGCCGGCGCATTCATGATGACCAGCAGTCGCAGCCCGGGAAAGCTCCTGCTCAACCTCGCACCGACGGGGATGGTGCCGACCAGGCAGATGAGTCCTTGCGTGCCCCTGAGTCCCGAGGAAATCATCGCCGATGCGGTGGCTGCAGCCGCGATGGGCGTGAACATCGTGCACATCCATGCGCGCGACGAAGCAGGCGTTCCGACCTATCGCAAGGAAGTCTATGCCCGAATAATTGGCGGTATTCGCGAGAGATCTCCCGATCTGGTCATCTGCGTTTCGTTGAGCGGGCGAGATTTCCGCAGTTTCGAGGAAAGAAGCGATGCGCTTCGACTGACGGGAGACGTTGCGCCCGACATGGCGAGCCTGACACTGTCTTCGATGAACTTCGCCAAGGCGGAAAGTGTCAACAGTCCCGACATGATCCGTCGGCTGGCTGAGCTGATGGGCGAGAGGGGGATCAAGCCGGAGTTGGAGGCGTTCGACGCCGGCATGGTCAACTACGCCGGCTATCTGGCCGACAGAGACATCATCAGACCGCCGTTCTACTTCAATTTCCTGCTTGGCAATGTCTCGTCCGCACAGGTGAAGCCGGCGCATCTCGGGCTCATGATGAACGAACTGCCTCCCCAATCTTACTGGTGCGGGGCGGGACTCGGAGCTCGCCAACTCGACGCGAACATGCTGGGCTTGCTGTTCGGCAACGGTGCCCGGGTGGGGTTGGAGGACTATCTCTGGCTCGATCCGGAACGCCGGGTTCTTGCCCGAAACGAAGACATGGTGCGTCGGGTCGTCGATCTGGCGATTATGCTCGACCGACAAATCGCATCGACAGGCGAGACGCGCGAAATGCTGGGGCTTCGACATGTCCACTGACCCGATTCAGCGTCCGCTTCGCGTCCTGATCACAAACAACACCCTCGCCGCGCGCGCCGGCTCCGAACTGTACGCCAGGGACATAGCGCTTTCGCTCATGCGCCTCGGTCATCTGCCGGTGCTTTACAGTCCCGTTCTAGGCGCCGTGGCGGAGGAGTTGGAAAAGGAGACAATTCCCGTCGTCGACAATCTCGACAAACTGGCCACCCCTCCGGACATCATCCATGGCCAGCATCATCATGAGACGATGACAGCCGGACTGCGATTTCGCGATCGGCCCGTGATTTATGTCTGCCATGGATGGCTGCCATGGGAGGAACGTCCGCCGGTCTTTCCGACGATACAGCGGTACGTCGCCGTGGACGACCTGTGCAGGGAGCGACTGCTCACGACCGAGGGTATCGATGCGGCCAAGGTGAAGACGATCTACAATTTCGCCGATATGGAGCGATTCAGGGAGCGTCCGCCGCTGCCGGACCGCCCGAAAAGCGCATTGATATTCAGCAATTATGCTCCCCTCGTGCATGACGAGATCCGTGCTGCCTGCCAGTCGGTCGGGATCGAGCGTGTCGACCTCGTTGGCGGTGCGGCTGGCAACGTAACCGCCCGGCCAGAAGACCTGCTGCCTCAGTACGATGTCGTCTTCGCCAAAGGGCGCTCCGCCATCGAGGCGCTTGCGTGCGGATGCGCCGTGGTGGTGGCAGACTATTCGAGGTTCGCCGGATTGGTCACGATGAAGACGCTCGACCATCTGCGCCGCTTCAATTTCGGGGTTCGGACGCTCCAGAACGTGTTGACACGCGACGCGCTTCGCCTGGAACTCGAACAATACAGCGCGGACGACGCCCACACCGTGTCCAGGGCGATGCGGGCCGAAGCGCAATTGAGCCGGGCTGCGACGCGCTATGCGGATCTCTACAGGGAAGTCCTGAGCGGCTGGGATGCCGCGAGAGATGCCCCGAGCGCCGAAGCGACGATCGGCTACGCAACACGCTACCTGCGCTGGCTGGCGCCGACAATCAAGGACAGGCACGGCGTCGAGCATTACGCGCGCACCTTGGCGCAGGAGGTTCCGGCGCTGCGCGAGATTGATCAGAAACTGTCCGCAAGCTTGACCGCGACCGAGCAGCGCAATTCGGCGCTCAGCCGGCAGGTTGTGGAGACGATGGTTCAGCTAAACGCCTGTCAGGCGAGCCTGGCGAATCTCGAGCGCGAGGTCGGAGCGACCTCTGCCCGATTGGCTGAGCGTGAGTCGGAGCGTGCGGGTCTCGCGGCCGCCGCCGAAGAGGCATCACGTCAATTGGGAAGGCGCGACCAGGAGCTGGCCACACAAACCGATCGCAATATTGACCTGTCGGCAAGGCTCGCAGCTTTAGAGAACGAGTTGTCGACGCTACGTCGAGAAATGGCCGACGCGGCAGCAACGCTTTCTTCGCGAGACCGGGAAATCGCACGCATCAAGGCGTCCCGCGCCTGGCGAGCTGTCCAATCCTATGGGCGGTTGAAGCAGAAGATCTGGACACGGTAGATGCAGGGCGGTGCGCCTTCCGATCCCAGTCAACTGCCCCCTTTTCCGGTCATCGTCGGGGTCCCTCGGTCCGGCACCACTCTCCTGCGGATGATGCTGGATTCTCACTCCGAACTCGCGATTCCGCCGGAGACCGGCTTCCTGTTCGACGACCGGATCGCCGGTATTTCGCTTGGTCCTCGGGAAATTGCGCGGGAAATGACGCAGTTTCCTCGCCAAGCTCCTGCCTGGGGCGACTTCGGCATCGATGCTGACGAATTCCTGAGCAAGGCGGGAGCTTTGAATTCCGAATCGGGACCGGGCGATGTCCTGCGCCTGTTCTATCGCATGTATGCGATGAAGCACGGCAAGCCCAGAGCGGGCGACAAGACGCCGGGCTATGTCAATGCGATGAATACAGTCGCCCGGCTGGTGCCTGAAGCCCGCTTCATCCACATCATCCGCGATGGCAGGGACGTCGCCCTGTCATGGCGCAAGACCTGGTTCGCGCCAACCGACGACATTGCCACTCTCGTTCGAACGTGGACGGATACGATCCTTGGCGCGCGGGAGTCGGCTGCGCGTCTGCACTATAAGGAGGTCTTCTATGCCGATCTCATCCGCGACCCCGCGGCAGTGCTGCAGGACCTCTGCGAGTTCGTCGACCTGCGCTACGAGCCATCGATGTTGCAGTACTACACTCGCTCACCGCAGCGTTTGACCGAACACAGGGCGCGGTACGGCATGGATGGCACGCTCGTCGTGAGCCACGACACCCGGATCGTGCAGCAGCAGAACACGATGAAGCCTATTCTGCCGCGCGACGGCGTGTGGCGTCGGGAGATGAAGCCTCACGATCTATCGCGGATAGATCCGGTCTCGATGTCGCTCCTCGAGGAGATAGCTCGAACAAGCATGCTCCTCTGATCTGGTCGATGGAATTCCATCATTCCGCTGGCGCCAACACAGGGCGGTCGACCGGGCGCTCCTTGATTGGCCAGTGGACAACGGCCGCGAACAGTCCGAGCGCGACGCCTAGCCACCAGACGACATCGTAGCTGCCGTAGACGTCGTACAGATATCCGCCGAGCCAGACGCCGAGGAACGAGCCGATCTGGTGCGACAGGAAGACGATGCCGCCCAGAAGGCCAAGGTGGCGCGTGCCGAACATGATCGCGACCAGGCCGTTGGTCGGCGGCACCGTCGACAGCCACAAGAGGCCCATCAGCACCGCGAAGCTGATCACGACGAAGGGCGTCTGCGGCACCAGCAGGAACCAGGTGATGACGATCGATCGGCCGAGATAGATGAGCGACAGGAAAGCGGGCTTCGAATAGCGCTGGCCGATCACGCCCGAGGCGAGCGAACCGATGATGTTGAAGAAGCCGATCAGCGCCAGAGCAATCACCGCATAGCGCGCCTCGATGCCGATGTCGGAGATGTAGGCGGGGAAGTGGGCGGTGATGAAGGCCACCTGGAAGCCGCAGACGAAGAAGCCCGAGACGAGAAGGAGGTAGCTCTGGTGGCCGAAAGCTTCCCTGAGCGCCTCGCCGACCGATTGCCTGATCTCGGCCTGGCTGTTCCTGCCGCTGCTCGAATTGCCGCGCAGCGGGATGGCGAGGACCGGAACGACCAGCATCATGGCGCTCATCACGACCAAGGAGTTGAACCAGCCGTAGGCGTCGATCAGCGCCTGAGACAGCGGCGCGAAGAGGAACATGCCGGCGGAGCCCGCCGCGGTGCCGATGCCGAAGGCGAAGCTGCGCTTCTCGGGAGCGACGTTGCGTGCAAATGCCGCGAGCACGATGCCGAACGAGCCGGAGGCGATGCCGAGGCCGACCAGCATGCCGCCGCCGATGTGCAGCATGGCCGGGCTGTCGGCGACCGCCATCAGGACCAGGCCGCTGGAATAGAGGATGCCGGAGAGGGCCAGCACGCGCCACGTGCCGAACTTGTCGGCGATCGCGCCGAATATCGGCGTTCCCAGTCCCCACGCGAGATTCTGGAATGCCATGGCCAGACCGAAAGTGGTCCGGTCCCAGCCCTTTTCCGCCAGCATAGGCAGTTGGAAGAAGCCCATCGCCGAACGCGGGCCGAAGGTGAGAGCCGCAATCAGGCAGCCGCAGATGATGATGAGCCACGGCATGGATGGGGCCGGGCGGGTCGCGGCGCTCTGTTGGGACACGGGAATCTCCTGGAAGTGTCTCTATCGTGTATATGCACAATAGCTAAACCGTCGACCGCGTCCAATGAGTTGCGGCGAGCGATCGTTCAATTTCATTGATCGATGGGGCGATCGGGGGAATATCCGCCCGTCTCCCGCGTTAGTATCGTCGGCAGACCGTTTCGCGTGCAATCGCTTTGTCTCGCGGCCGGCCGGGCGTATCAATGGCGTCGGCGAAACCGGAATCAGCCGGCCGCCCGCGCCGGACAGGACATGGACGAAAAGCGGGGTGCCATTCTTGCAGAGCTGCCGCGCCTGCGCCGCTATGCGCGCGCGCTGGTGCGCGATCGCGACGTGGCGGACGATCTTGTGCAGGACTGCATCGAGAAGGCCTTGACGCGGATGGAGGGATGGCAGAGCGGCGACAACCCGCGCCGGTGGCTCTTCACGATCATGCACAATCTCTTCGTCGACCAGTTGCGCAGGATGAAACGCCGGGGCGTTTCCGTCAGCTACGAGGAAGCGAGTGGATCAGCCATGGTGACGGAACCCTCGCAACTGGACAACATCGCGGCCCGCGAGGTGTTGCAGGCGCTGCAGGCGATCGCGCCGGAGCGGCGCTCGGCATTGGTTCTCGTCGCCGTGGAGGGTTTGACCTATGCCGAGGCGGCGACAGTGCTCGGCATCCCGGCCGGCACGGTCATGTCGCGCATAGCGAGAGGACGAGAGGAATTGCGCAAGGAACTGGAGGATGCCTCGCGCCGGCGGACGATCAGGGTGGTCGAGCGATGACGGCGGAATTCACGGAACGCGACATCCACCTTGCGCTGGACGGCGAACTGCCGGCCGAGCGCCTGAACGATTTCGGCGCCTGGCTTGAGGCCAATCCGGACATGAAGATCAAGGCGGCGCGTTTCGACGCCGACCGCCAGCGCCTGCAGTCCGCGCTCGGCCCCGTCGCCTATGAGGCGGTGCCGGGCAAGCTCACCGAGACGATACTGGGAAACGGGTCCGATCTCCTGGGCATGCGCAGCTGGTGGCGGGGCGCAATCGCGGCCGGCCTCATCGTCGCGGCGGCGGCCGGCGGATATGCGGTCGGCGTGACCGGTGGCCCAGCGGGGATTGCGCGCGCCTCCGATCCGGTCGCCGAACGCGCGGTCGCGGCACACCGTATCTACTCGGCCGAGAAACTGCATGTCGTCGAGGTTGGTGCCGATCAGAAGGACCATCTCGTCGGCTGGCTGTCGAAGCGGGTCGGAACCACGCTCAAAGCCCCGGATCTCGCGCCCGAGGGGTTCAGTCTCGTCGGCGGGCGCCTGTTGCCGTCAGGCGAGAAGGTTGCCGCCCAGTTCATGTACCAGGATTATTCGGGCAACCGCATCTCGCTTTATGTGACGCAGACCGCCGGGTCGGACGAAACGGGCTTCCGTCTTTTCGAGAATGCGGATGCGCGCGCCTTCTACTGGCTGGACGGCGGCTTCGGTTACGCGATCGCCGGCGCGGTGCCCGAAGCCACGATGGAAGCGGTGGCGCGCGCGGCCTACCGGCAGTTGCTTCCCGGCGCTGCCAAGAGCTAGCGGGCCGCCGTGGCGCCGGTCACAATTCGGCCGGAATCGCGGCGCGAAAGCGCCTTCCATTGACGTGGCCGCGCTGGCGTCTCACAACGCTCCGATGCCCTCTGGCAGTTGAGGTATTCCTCCCCGCATGCCCGCCGCAATACGCCCGGCCCGCGCTTCAGACATCGACGCGCTCGTGCGGATCGAGAACGCCGTTTTCCCGACCGATCGCATCTCCCGCCGGTCGTTCCGCCAGTTGATCGAGCGCGAGACAGCCGAGACGCTGGTCGCGGAGATCGACGGCGAGATTGCCGGCTATTGCATGGTCCTGTTCCGGACGGGCAGCGGCGTTGCGCGCCTCTATTCCATAGCGGTTGCCACGGAGAGCGGAGGTTCGGGCGTCGGTCGACTGCTGCTCGATGCTGCTGAAAAGATCGCCTACGACCATGACAGGCTGATCCTCCGCCTCGAGGTGAGGGACGACAATAGCCGCGCCATCCGCATCTACGAGAAGGCGGGATACCGGCGCATAGGCATGGAGCCCGACTACTATGAGGACCACGCGCCGGCGCTGCGCTACGAAAAGGTGCTGCGCGGCAGCGCCGCATTCGCCACGACTGTGCCGTTCTACGAGCAGACGGCGGATTTCACCTGTGGCCCGGCCTGCCTGATGATGGCAATGGCGCATTATCTGCCCGGCTTCACGCCGACGCCTGTCATGGAGGTGCGCCTGTGGCGGGAGGCGACAACCGTCTTCATGATGTCCGGCCCCGGCGGCTGCGAACCCTTTGGCCTGGCGGTTGCGGCGCACGAGAACGGCCTTTCGGCCGAGATCATCGTGTCGTTCTATGGCGCGCTGTTCCTGCAATCGGTGCGCAGCGCGGAGAAGAAGCGCGTCATGGAACTCGCCCAGGTCGATTTCAGGAACCGGGCCGAGGACTACGGCATTCCCGTCGAGACGCGGTCCTTCACGCTGGACGATATCCGCGGGGCGATCGCGGGCGGAAAACTGGCCGTGGTTCTGATCAGCGGGTTCGTGATGTTCGGCAAGAAAGTGCCGCACTGGGTTTTGGCGATCGGTGACGACGGCGAGCATATCGTCATCCATGATCCATGGATCGAGGGCGCCCATGCCGAAACGACGGCGGATGCCGCCAATATCCCGATCCCCTACGACGTATTCATGCGGATGGCGCAGTTCGGCAAGAAGTTGCGCGCGGCAGTCATTCTCGGAAGAAGATAGATGACCTGGGTAATCCTCACCGGCCGGCAGAGCGACATCGATCCCTACGCCACGCCGCACAAGATCATTACAACCCGGGACTATCTCACCCATCCCTCGCTGTTCCGCGGGGTGCGGCCGAAGGTCATCAACCTGTCCAACAATGTCGGCTACCAGAGCCGCGGCTACTACGCCTCGCTGCTGGCAGGCTCGCGCGGCCACAAGGTGATTCCGACGGTTGAGACCATGATCGACCTGTCCGAGAAGAAGCTCTACGAGCACGCCTTGCCGGAACTCGAAGTTGCGCTGAACCGCTGCCGCAAGGAGATCGGCGGCGAATTCCCCTCCCGTGTCGCCGTCTTCTTCGGCATTGGTCCCTCGAAGGCATGGGACAAGTTCGCCAAACTGCTCTTCGACTGGTTCCGGGCGCCTGCGCTCGAAGTGTCGATCAAGGATACCGGCGAATGGGCCTCGATCCGCAAGATCGGCTTCCTGCCGCTCGCCCGCATGACGGATGACGAGGAAAAGACCTTCCTCGACAGTCTCGGACGCTACACGGGGCGCGAATGGCGCGACACCAAAGAGCGGACGCCTGCTCGCTACACCTTCGCCACGCTGATCAATCCGCAGGAAGAGCTCTCTCCGTCCTCCATCTCCTCGCTCAAGTACTGGGCCAGAATTGCCGAAAAGATGGGGGTGGAGGTCGAGCCGATCACCAGGAAGGACCTGTCGAAACTCGCCAACTACGATGCGCTGTTCATCCGCGAGACGACGTCGATCTCGAACCACACCTACCGCTTCGCCCGCCGCGCCCAGCAGGAAGGCATGCCGGTCATCGATGACCCGCTGTCGATGATCCGCTGCACCAACAAGGTCTATCTGAACGAACTGATGACCTTCAACAAGGTGCCCGTCCCGCCGACCGTGACGATTGCAGGCATCGCCGATCTCGAGCCGGCCGCCCAGGCGCTCGGCTTCCCGCTCGTGCTGAAGATCCCCGACAGCGCCTTTTCGCGCGGCGTGAAGAAGGCCTCGACCTTCGCGGAACTAAAGGCGCTCGCCACCGCGTGGCTGGAGGATTCCGACCTGATCATCGCGCAGAAATACATCCCCACCCAGTTCGACTGGCGCGTCGGGGTGCTGGGCGGGGAGCCGCTCTTCGCCGTGCAGTATCTGATGGCCAAGAAGCACTGGCAGATCGTCAACCACGACCGCGGCGGCAAGCCCGATCAGGGCGGCGTCAAGGCCTTCACTCTCAAGGAAACGCCAAAGATCGTCATCGACACGGCCGTCAAGGCAGCGCGCTGTATCGGCGACGGTCTCTACGGCGTCGACCTGAAGGAAACCCCCGATGGCGTCTTCGTCATCGAGGTCAACGACAATCCCGACCTCGATCACGGCTACGAGGATTCCGGCGAGAAGGACGAGGTCTGGGTGAAGCTCACCCAGTGGTTCCTGGACCGCCTGGAGCGCAACGGGCGCTGAGGATAAAGATGGTCATTGGCCTCTGAACAACGCGGCGATAGCCACGTTCTCGTAGCCCTTCCGATAGGGTAATATACGGCAACGGGTTCGGGGGAGCACATGTCGGACATCTCGAATGCACTCGGCGGAGTAGGTCTCCTGCGCGCGTCGCTTGCGCGCACAGGTCGCTGGGCGGCCAGTCTCGGCTTCGTCGCCGGCATCGTCTCCGACATCCTCAACCCGCTTGCGCCGTTCGCCGCCTATATCGCAATGGTCGCGGCGGTAGCGGCGGCGATCATCGCGTCAGCCATCGTTTTCCGGCTCGTTCTCGCGACAAGGGCCATGCCCGCGCTGGTGTTTGCGACCACCACCGCCGCGATCGCGGGCGGCATCTTCGCCTTGCAGCAGAACAGGTCTGCCGACAATGGCGTGATCGCCTCGCTCATTCCCGCTGTGGCCGGGTTGCAGCAATCGATGGGCATCGTGGCCGCGAGGGTCGAGAAGATCGAGCAGACTGTGACCGAGACCCAGAAGGCCGTCGACAGCGTCAAGCAGTCGACCGATCAGATCGCCACCAGGCAGGACGCGCAGACGGAGCAGATTGGCGAGGTAAAGCAGTCGACGGATGAAATCGCGGCCAAGCAGGACGCCCAGGCGAAACAGGTCGGCGAATTGCAGAAGTCGACCGAGCAGATCGCCGTGTCCATCGACGCGATCGCCAAGGGCTTCGCGTCGCTGGCCGCACAGGGGAGCGTCATCGCCGACCCCAAGCGGCCCGACGAATTTTACCACAACGCGCGCGTTCAGGAACTCGGCGGCGACATGGTCAATGCTCGGCGCAGCTATCTCGCATTCGCCAATTTCGACGTCGACGCGATTGACCCCTACCAGCGTTTTGCGACCCTGCTCAGGGTGCAGGACGGACGCGCCGGCGCGCGCGAAGTCTTCGGAGAATTGGCCGGCCGGGGCAAGTCGCCAGCGGTCAAGCTGGTTCACGCCCTCCAGTTCGACGATGCGCAGCGTATCGAGCGGCTGAACGCCTTTATTGCCGCCAATCCGGCCTATGCGCCCGGATACTACTTCCTGTCGAAGGAATACTCGCTGGACCGCCTCGGCACCCAGTCGCTGGCCGACAAGCGCGCGGAAGGCGAGGCCTTGCGGACATTCCTGGGCTACGAGAAGGATGGCGGCCTCGTGAAATTCTTCGTCGACCACGCCGAACTCGCGGTCTGGCTCGACGATTCCAGGCGCAGGTTGGCGGCGCTGGGCAATGCTCTCGATCCGGCGAGCTTTGCGCCGACGCTCATTCCGACGCGCTCCAACCAGGGCTGGATCATCTCCGTCTCGCTGCCGGAAGCCGCGACCGCGATCTCATGGCGGATGAACAATGACGGACCCTATGTCGACACCGGCCTGATGGCGAGCATCGACCAGCGCACGGGCAAGCCGATGCCGAACCCGTCCTTCCAGATTCCGACCGTCAACGAACCGACAGTGATCTCGATCCGCTATGTCGATCCTCGCGGCAATCCCGCGGGGCCGTTCGACCTGCCATTCGACCCGACGGGGGCACTGCAGCAGGCCGACAAGCAGATCCTCGACCAGTTCTGGACCTCGTGGGTCGCCTTCGACGCCAGCGGCAATACCGGCCTTGTCTACTACACTCACATCCTGTCCTACCGCTGCGCGGTCAAGGAAGTGCGCTACAGCCTGAACGGAGCTTCCCTCGACAAGAAGCTCGACATGCCGCCATGCAACGAAAAGGATCCCTATGCGCTGCCGGACGGCGTGCTGCCCTACTTCAAGGTCACCAAGGACGTTACTTCGATGGCGGTTCAGGTCACCTATGTCGACGGGACGCAATCCCCGGTGCGCGAGTTTCTCCGGCAGTAGGCACAGCGAGGGGTAGGCGGGCTGAATCCGCTTCTCGCTTTGTCTATCGCCGCGAATCGGTTGTGAAACGCCTTCGCCGGCTTTGGCGTAACATCGAGCTTTTCCGGCGAAATCCATCGCAACCGACCGAAATCCTGGGCCGCCTCGGCTGTCGAGGAGCCCGCCAGTTCCGTCGCCTCGAAATACCTGGCGACGTGGTCGGCGCGCTTGATCTCCTTCTTCAGGCTCTCCGACAGCGTCAAGGCCTTCGCGCAGCTGCCAAAATCGCCTCGCAGCCGCCCATCGGGGCGGAATGTGCGCATGGTTTGCAAATTAAACCGATTGGTTGACAATTGCGTCGCGGCGTGATCTTAAACCGTATGGTTGAGTAAAAAGCGACGCCGACAGGTCCGCTGAAGCGCAACGATCGCTCGACCAGGGAAAAATGATGGAGAGATTGATGTTGCTAGAAGGCAAGAATGCCGTAATTCACGGCGGCGGCGGTGCGATAGGAGGCGCGGTCGCGCGCGCGTTCGCCAGCGAGGGGGCTAATGTCTACCTCGCGGGCCGCACGCTCAGGAAACTTGAGACGGTCGCAGAGGATATCCGCAAGGCAGGCGGTAACGCCCATTTGGCGGAGGTCGATGCGCTCGATCCCGAGGCGGTTCAGACTCACGCCGATGCCGTTGCCGCCGAGGCTGGCGGCATCGACATAGTCCTCAACGCGATCGGCATTCCGCATGCGCAGGGCATCCCGCTTGCCGATCTGGAGCTTTCCGATTTCGAGGATCTCGTCGGGGCCTATATGCGTGCGCATTTCCTGATCGCGAAGGCCAGTGCGAAGCACATGGTTTCCCGCGGCGCGGGTGTGGTCCTCACGATCTCGACGCCGGGGTCGCGCATGTCGGGGCCGGGCTTTCTCGGCTACGGTGTCGCGTGCGGCGCCATCGAGACATTCTCGCGCATCCTTGCTGGCGAACTCGGCCCGAGCGGCGTGCGCGTGATCTGTCTTCGACCGGACGCCATGCCCGATGCACTCGCAACCTCTTACACGGGACCCATGTTCGGCCGTATGGCGGAAGGCATGGGTATGACCGGCGAAGAACTGCTCACGCGACGCGCGGAGACGATCGCGCTCCTTCGGCGTGCACCTAAGCTCAAGGAGATCGCCGACTATGCCGCCTTCGTCGCGTCAGATCGCGCCGGCGCTATGACGGGTGCCATCGCCAATCTCTCATGCGGTTCTCTGGTCGATTGAACCTGGCTACGCCTTGCGCTCGACGGCTGCGAAGCGTGCGAGAAATGCCTTCTCCACCGCCTTGGCGGGCTTAGGCGCAAGGTCGAGCTTTTCCGGTGAAATCCAGCGCGGCCGGCCGAAATACTGCGCCGCCTCGGCTGTCGAGAAGCCTGCCAGTTCCGTCGCCTCGAAATAGGCGGCGACCTGGTCGGCGCGCTTGATCTCCCTTTTCAGGCTCTCAGACAGCTTGGCCGGCAGGCCGAAGCGCAGGTGGATGGCGCCGTGAAGCCGCGCCTCCACCTCCTTATAGCCGCCGCCGACGACCGCCTTGAACGGCGAAATCATGTCGCCGATGACATATTCAGGCGCGTCATGCAGCAGCGCTGCGAGCCGGTGCGGCGCCGACGCGTCCGGGTGCATCGCGCGAAAGATGTCCTCGACCAGCAGCGAATGCTGCCCGACCGAGAAGGCATGGTCGCCGGCGGTCTGGCCGTTCCAGCGCGCCACGCGGGCGAGACCGTGGGCGATGTCGGTGATCTCGACATCGAGCGGCGACGGATCCAGGAGGTCGAGCCGACGGCCGGAGATCATGCGTTGCCAGGCGCGGGGCGGGGCGTTGGGACGATCTGCCATCAGGCGTCCCCGGCGACGGTGTCGTCGGGGAAGGCGAACGTCGCCTGCGGCGGGATCGAAAGCGCAAGGGCGACATCGCCGGCCAGGATCGGCACGCCGGTATCCATCGCCTCCTTCACCCGGTCGATACGGACAATTGCGAGCCCCTCGGTTCCGACGACAGTCCCCAGCGTCCCGACCGGCCGCTCATTGGCAGTTATCTCCGTGCCGGAAGCTGGCAGCGGGCCGTCGTTGCGCGCCACCAGCACACGCCGCCTCGCAGTGCCGCGATGCTGCATGCGCGAAACCACCTCCTGGCCGACATAGCAGCCCTTCCTGAAGCCGACGCCGCCGTTCTGGTCGAGCAGAACGTCGTGCGGGAACGCGTCGGACAGTTGATAGTCCGCCCCGCTTTCGGCGACGCCGCTTGCGATTCGCAGCCGGTCCCAGGCGGTCCGCTCGTCCTTGCCGGCGCTGCCGCCATAGCGGCGAAGCACCGTTCGCCCGGCGAAGCGCAGATCGCGGAAGAGGCGCGTTGAATCGGTTCCTGAAGGAGCTGAATCAAGGTCTGAAGGACTTGAATCGTCCTCCCATGCCACCGTCACAACCTGCTGGTCGGGCTTGGAAATCTCGGCTTTGGCCCGAAGCCGATAAAGCATCAGTCGCCGCACGAGATCGTCCGCGACATCGGCCCGGCAGTCGATCAGGAAGGCGTCCGCGCCGTCGCTCGCGATGAGGAAGTCGAACAGGATCTTGCCCTGCGGCGTCAGCAGTGCGCAGGGTTTGAGCGCACCATCTGGCAGCTCCGTCAGGTCCGCGGTGACGATGTTCTGGAGAAAATGCTCGGCGTCCGGGCCGGCGATCCGCACGAGCGCGCGGTCTGCGAGAGATACGCTGGGCATCCTGAATCCCGGTCTTGCATTGGCAGGGGCCATTACGTAAGCCGCGTCGATCTCTCCGGCAAGGGCGCTGGCCAAGGGGCAACGGCATGTCTGCGACTTTCGACCTGATCCTCAGGGGCGGCACGGTGGTCAACCACGACGGCGAGGGCATGCGCGACGTCGGCATCGTGGCCGGCCGCATCCACGCGTTGGGCGACCTCTCCCGCGCCAGCGCCGGCGAGACGATCGATTGCACCGGCCTGCATGTTCTGCCGGGCGTCGTCGACAGCCAGGTGCATTTCCGCGAGCCCGGCCTGGAGCACAAGGAGGATCTGGAGACGGGGTCCCGGGCGGCCGTGCTCGGCGGTGTCACGGCGGTCTTCGAGATGCCGAACACCAAGCCGCTGACCACCAGCGAGGCGGCGCTCGCCGACAAGGTCGCCCGCGCCACGGGCCGCATGCATTGCGACTTCGCCTTCTGGGTCGGCGGCACGCGCGACAATGCGAAGGATGTGGCACAGCTCGAGCGCCTGCCCGGCGCTGCCGGTATCAAGGTGTTCATGGGCTCGTCGACCGGCGACCTGCTGGTCGAGGACGACGAGGGGGTCTATTCGATCCTGAAGAACACCCGCCGCCGCGCCGCCTTCCATTCTGAGGACGAGTTCCGCCTGCGCCAGCGCCTCGGAGAGCGTGTGCCCGGAGATCCTGCCTCCCACCCGGTCTGGCGCGACGAGATCGCCGCGCTCCAGTGCACGCAACGCCTCGTGGCCGTCGCCCGCCGCGCCCGCGCCCGTATCCACGTATTGCACATCTCGACGGCCGAAGAGATCGAGTTCCTGGAGCACCACAAGGACGTCGCGACCTGCGAGGCGACACCACATCACTTGACGCTTTCGGCAGACGACTACGACCGCCTCGGCACGCTGTTGCAAATGAACCCGCCGGTGCGCGGCAGCCGCCATCGCGACGGGGTCTGGCGCGGCATTTCCGACGGCATCGTCGACGTGCTCGGCTCCGACCATGCGCCGCATACGCTTGAAGAGAAGGCGAAGCCTTATCCGGACTCGCCCTCGGGCATGACGGGCGTACAGACGCTGGTGCCGGTGATGCTGGACCACGTCAATGCCGGACGCCTGACCCTGCAGCGCTTCGTCGATCTCTCCAGCCACGGCCCGAACCGCATCTTCGGCATGGCGCGCAAGGGCCGGATCGCCGCCGGCTACGACGCCGATTTCACCATCGTCGACATGAAGCGGCGCGAGACCATCACCAATGCACAGCAGGGCTCGAAAGCTGGCTGGACGCCTCATCACGGCCGCGAAGTGACCGGCTGGCCGGTCGGCACGATCGTGCGGGGGATGCGGGTGATGTGGGAAGGTGAGATCGTGACGCCGGGACAGGGCAGGGCGGTGGAATTCAGCGAGGCCTGACGGTCGGCGTCGCGCTGGCGGGAGGTCCGTTGCCTCCGGCAACTCCCCTGCTTTCGAGGCCTGACATCGACCCACAGGGTCGATGTCTCGGCGCCACGCTTCGCGCTTGCGCCGATCGGCCTCTCAATCACCCGCCACGAAGAACATCCACCGCCCCTCCGGCGTGATGCCGACGCGGTAGAAGATATAGGCGCCGTAATTCTTCATGTCCTCGTAGTCGCCAGCGGTGACGATCCGGAACAGTTCGACCCGCTGCGGCGGCGTCAGCTTTTCGATCGGCACGGCGAAGAAATACGGCCAGACGTAGAGTTCTTCCGGCTTGCCGGCGTCGATGTGGACGAAACCGGCCTCCAGCACCTCTTCCAGGATCGCCAGAATTTCGTGGCCTTCGCCGTCGCCGGACTGCTGCTTGAGGAAAGCGATCAGATCACCCTCGGCGCCGCCAAAGGATAGCGTGGTTGCGCCGTCGCCCATGCCGAGCAGCGGACGCAGCTTCTCGATGTCGCCGCTCTTGGTCGCTTCGAGGATGAGTTCTCGCATCCTCCGCGTCGGGCCGGGCAGTCTCGACAGGTCGTAGATCACCTCGGGAACGGGCGCGTCCGGATCGGCATTCGGCCGGGCCGGATCGGCGGTTTCCTGGTCGTCGGATGGCGTGGCAGGGTCGACCGTCTCGTTGTCGATCGCCGGCGCGGTGTCATCGGCAGGCGCCTGTTTTTGCGGCGGGCGCACGGGATCTGGCATCGGCACTTCGCCGGCCGGGTCGCCCGGAAGCGTGATGTCGGGGAGGGGAGTGGGCTCGGTGACCTCGGGCGGTGCGGTCTCGTCCGGCTTGATCTCGCTCAGCGCGAAACCCTGTCCAGCCCACAGCGACGCGGCGATCAACCCCACGCACATTTTGCTGGCGGTCGCGCGAAACATCCGCGAAGCGTTAGCCATTTCGTCCTGCCTGCCTGCTTCCGGTCGATCAAAGCGCCGGAGCGCCGCATCGTCAAT
The DNA here is from genome assembly GCA_041913465.1 of Mesorhizobium sp. GTDB lineage: Bacteria > Pseudomonadota > Alphaproteobacteria > Rhizobiales > Rhizobiaceae > Mesorhizobium_A. The sequence goes on from JAYSFJ010000001.1 coordinate 333,719, forward strand.
GGCGTCGGATTTCCGGAGTGAGTTCGCCACCGACGATTCTCTCGCGCATACGGTCGACGAGTGCAACCGCTGCGTCTTCTCCGCAGGATCTCAGAAGTTCGGTCAGGGCGGTGGTTAGTGCCACTTCAGCGATGAGTTCCGGTTCGATTCCGGCGGAAAGACCATCGGCCCAGGCTTCCGTCTGGCTTTCGAGCGCCGTCAGACGCTTTTCCTCGCGCATCAACGCGTCGAGTTCGCCTAAACCTTGACCCATCGACTCAATCCACTCGTTGTCGACGCCAGTGTGCCTGATTCACCGGCCGTCAACCATCCTTAACGCACGCTTAAAACTTTTAGCACAATTGAATCAACGCGCACCCCCGACTTTATGCAAAAGTGAGCGTTAGGTTAATTGCCGAAGCGGACGGCGATATCGCGGGACAGTTCCTCACCTTCCTTCATGTAGCGCGAGATCGCAGTGTAGGCGGATTCGGTGCAGGTCGAGTAGCCGGCTGCGAAGGAACGGTAGCCGTTGTTGAAGCTCGACACGAAACGCGCGCGCAGCGCCGGCTCGGGGTTTTCCGTTCGCAGCAGCGTTTCCATTTCCTCGCGCCACTGGTTCGAGGTCTCGCCGCACAGATTGCGCAGGTAGTGCAGCGATCCGAGGATTTCTGACAGACGCAGCAGGCGGCTCTCGAATGGCGCCTCGGCCGCGCGCAAAGCGACTGGCGCCGTTGCCAGCACAAGACTGAGGATTGCAGCTGAAAAGAGGGACTTGCGCGCCATGCGCCCCTTCTCGCCAAAGATTCCGGCCGCCGCAAGGCGTCACGTGGCCGCTTGTGCGCCTTGCTCCGCCAGGAGCTTCCGGGCGACGTCGAGCACCGAGGGGATGACGGGGAGGTCGCTCATCTCGGCGAGCGTGAACCAGCCGGCGGTCTCCGCGTCGTCGCCGGCCACTGGCTCGCCGCCGGCATAGATACCGCGGAACACATTCAGCTCGAACGCCGCGCCAGCGCCCTCGCGCTCGATCAGCAGCGTCTCGATCGGCTCGATCGCCTCCGCAGTGAGCCCCGTTTCCTCGAACAATTCCCGCCGTACCGCGTCTTCCAGGCTTTCGCCCGCCTCGACGCGTCCGCCGGGAAACGCATAAAGCCCCTTCGCGGGCGCGCGGCCGCGCTTGACGAGAAGTACCCGGTCGCAGTCGACGAGGGCAATCGAGACGGCAGGGAGGGGAGGCGGATGCTGCATCGGCGCCGAACCTATGCGGCTGCTGCGACTGCCGCAATCGTGATGTCGCTTGACGATGCACGCGCCTGCCGCCACATCTCGGCCATGTGCGGACGTTTCACGTTGACTGCGACGCCGGAGGAGGTCGAGGCGCTGTTCGCGCTGCTCGAACTGGAAGGCTTTCCGGCACGCTACAACATCGCGCCGACCCAGCCGATCCTGATGGTGATCGCGGGGCCGCGCCCCGATCCTGGCTCCAACCTGCCGGACCGCCGTGCACTTCTGGTGCGCTGGGGACTGATCCCCGGCTGGGCGAAGGACCCGAAGGACCTGCCGCTCCTGATCAATGCCCGCTCGGAGACGGCCGCCGAGAAACCCGCCTTCCGCGCTGCGATGCGCCATCGCCGCACGCTCGTCCCGGCCTCCGGCTTCTACGAGTGGAAACGTGACGGCTCGAAGAAGAGCCAGCCCTATTTCATCCGCCCGCACGGCGGCGGCTTGATGGCATTTGGCGGCGTGATGGAGACCTACGCCGAACCTGGCGGGTCGGAGATCGACACCGGCGCGATCCTGACGACGGCCGCCAACAGCGCCGTCGCCGCGATCCACGACCGCATGCCAGTAATCATCCGCCCGGAGGATTTTTCGCGATGGCTCGATTGCCGCACCAGCGAGCCGCGCGACGTGGCCGATCTGCTGGCACCCGTGCCGCCGGACTATCTGGAGGCGATCCCGATCTCGGACAAGGTCAACAAGGTCGCCAATGTCGGCCCCGAAATCCTCGAGCCGGTGACGCCGGCGGCCGGGAACCCGGCACCGAAAGCCGCCGTGACGGCAAGCGATCCGCCGCAACTCAAGCTGTTCTGACGGCCGCGACGGCCGCCGCAAGATCGTCAGGCAGCGCGCTTCAGCACGACCTGGTTGTTCACGTTCTTCGTCCGGGCGCACAGGAGCGCGGCCATGATCGCGGCCGGGCCGATGGCGCGGTAGTGGCTCACGAGTGCCGCGTATTGCTGTCGGGCGCGTTCGGTTTCGCTGATCGTGCGGGTCATGTCTCTTCCCTCTGGTCCCGTTTGGGTCGGTGTGCAGGCCGCCGGATGACGTCCGATTGGGACCGAATTCTGGCCCGGAATGGGCATTTCCCGGACGGCGGCCTTTTAGCGATTCATGGTTGACAGTTTGCCAACGAGGCGATGCCGAAACGACACACCTCATACAGGTGCAGTCGCCTCGACGGTTGCTCCTCTTTCGCCGCGCTTTGTATCCGGACCGTGTCGCGCAGGCCCAGCATCGTCTCCTCTTGACGCAACGCCTGCCCGCGCCGCATAAAGCGCGCGATGAAAACGATCTTCGCCATTTGCGGGATTTGCATTATCGGCTAGCGCTGTCGCTGGTCCGGTCGTTTTCGCTCAATCTGCCAAAGACAAGCAAACGCCCCGGCCAGCAGGCTGGGAGTACGCATGTCTGACCACTTCAGGGGGCTTCGCCTCTACAATACGCTGACGCGGACGAAGGAGGACTTTGTCCCCATCGATCCTGCAAACGTGCGCATGTATGTTTGCGGCCCGACCGTCTACGACTATGCCCATATCGGCAATGCTCGGCCGGCGATCGTCTTCGACGTGCTGTTCCGCCTGCTGCGCCATCTCTACGGCGAAGACCACGTCACCTATGTCCGCAACATCACCGACGTGGACGACAAGATCAACGCCCGCGCACTGCGCGACTATGGCGCCGAGATCGAGGCCGGGCGGCTCACCCTCAACGAGGCGATCCGGAAAGTCACCGAGCCGACCTACGAGCAATATCAGAGGGACGTGACCGCGCTCGGCTGCTTGCCGCCGACATTCCAGCCCCGTGCGACGGAGTTCGTGCTGCCCAGGCCCGACGGCAGGGCCGACATGGTGACACTGATCCAGTCCCTCATCGATCGTGGCCATGCCTATGTTGCCAACGGCGAAGTCCTGTTCGACGTCGCCTCGATGGCCGACTACGGCCAGCTCTCTAAGCGTCCGCTCGACGAACAGCAGGCCGGCGCGCGCGTCGACGTGAAGGACCACAAGAAGAACCCGGCCGACTTCGTGCTGTGGAAGGAATCGTCGGCGGAGGAGCCAGGCTGGGAGGCGACATTCCGGCTGAAGGACGGATCGGCCGCTTCGATTCACGGCCGGCCCGGCTGGCACATCGAGTGCTCGGCCATGTCGGCCGCCTATCTCGGCGAGGTGTTCGATATCCATGGCGGCGGCCTCGACCTGATCTTCCCCCACCACGAGAACGAGATTGCCCAGTCCCGCTGCGCCCACGGCACCGATGTGATGGCCAACTACTGGCTCCACAACGGCTTCCTCCAGGTCGAGGGGAAGAAGATGTCGAAGTCGGAGGGCAATTTCGTCACGATCAACGAGTTGCTGGAGACGGAGAAATTCGGCGGGCGCAAATGGCCGGGCGAGGTGCTGCGGCTGGCGATGCTGATGACACACTATCGCGAGCCGATCGATTTCAGCGTGCGGAAACTGGAGGAGGCGGCGTCCGAGTTATCAAACTGGGCGACACGCTGTAACTACCCTGATGTAATAAATCATTGGGAGAACCAACCACAAGAGATTATCCCCGGTGTCATAAAATCGCTGGCGGATGATCTAAATTTTCCTAAAGCTATCGCCGAAGTACGCGCGTTCTCGTCGATATTATCCAAGACGGATATTCGAGGCGCTGCGAGCGTAGTCTATACACTTCAATGGCTTGGGATTATACGCCCCCATTTGCTTGGCATCTACCACAATGGGGTAATATCACTGAATATGGATCCAATCCATGCAATGGAATGGCGACCTAAGCTTTTAGATGTGCGAGCCACCGCCGCTAACAATTCGATTTCGCAAGCTCGTGTACTTGCCCATATGCTTTCCTCGGATGAGTATCGGATTGAAGTAAGGGACGAGGACGGCGGTGTCTGGATAGTTGGTCCCGAAAAGATCACTCGAGACGAAATAGAAATATTGGTCGAGCAGCGCCTCGCATTTATCCGCAATAAGAACTGGGCCGAGGCCGACCGCATCCGCGACGAGCTTCTGGCGCAGGGCATCCAGCTCAAGGACGGCAAGGACCCCGCCACCGGCGAACGCGTCACGACATGGGAGGTGAAGAGATGATCGACCACACCGGCATACCCGTCTCCGACCCCGCCAGGGCCAAGGCCTTCTGCGACGCCGCCATGGGCGCGATCGGAGCGAAGATCATGATGACCGTGCCGAAGGAGTTCACCGGCGGCAAATGGGTCGCCGGCTACGGCCGCAAAAAGCCGGATTTTTGGCTGACGGAGTCCGCCGAGATCGGCCCTGGACGCCACTACGCCTTCACGGCCTCCAGCCGCGCCGAGGTCGACGCCTTCTACGCGGCAGCCATGGCCGCCGGTGGCCGCGACAACGGCCCGCCCGGCATCCGCGCCCACTATCACCCCGACTACTACGGCGCCTTCGTCTTCGATCCCGACGGCAACAATGTCGAAGCCGTCTGCCACAGGCCGGAGTGAGCGATGAGCCTCGACAACCGTCCCGTCTATTCCGGCGGCTGCCAGTGCGGAGCGGTGCGCTTCCATGTCGAGGGCACGCTCGGCGACGCCTCGGTCTGCCATTGCCGCATGTGCCAGAAGGCGTCGGGCAATTTCTACTTGCCGCTGGTTTCGGTGCGGGACGCCAGGCTCCAATGGACACGAGGCGAGCGAAAGCGCTTCCGCTCGTCCAACTATGCCTGGCGCGGCTTCTGCGCCGACTGCGGCACGCCGCTGACCTACGAGGCACCGGACGGGATTGCGCTCGCCATCGCCGCCTTCGACCATCCGGAGGAAATCCGCCCCCGGATTCAGTGGGGCACCGAGGCGAAATTGCCCTATGTCGACGAGATTCACACCCTGCCGCAGGAGGAGACGATGGCCGACATCGCAGACGCGCCCTTCCTCGCCGATCTCGTCTCCTACCAGCATCCGGACTACGACACCGACCAGTGGCCAGAGGAGCCCACGTCATGAGCGAGACGATCAGAACAGGCGGATGCCAGTGCGGCGCCGTGCGCTTCCGCATCCACGGCAAGCTCGGGCGCGCCTCGATCTGCCACTGCCGCATGTGCCAGAAGGCCTTCGGCTCCTTCTTCGGCCCGCTGGTGAGCGCGCCGAAGGACGGGGTCGAGTGGACCCGCGAAGAGCCGACCTATTTCCAGTCCTCGGTCAATATCGACCGCGGCTTCTGCCAGCGCTGCGGCACGCCGTTGACCTATCGCCACCCGGACGGTCTGGAAATCGCCATCGGCGCCTTCGACGACCGCTCCGACCTCAAGCCGCGCATCCAGGTGCACACCGGCTCAGCCATTGCCTGGGTGACCGAGATCTTCGACGCGCCGAAGCGGTCGCCCGAGGGCGACTCGGCAAACCGCGAGGAGGGGATGATCTCCTTCCAGCATCCCGACCACGACACCGACAACTGGCCGACGCAGGGGCTTCGCCTGTGACCGGACTGCGCGGCCTCTATCCGCCGATCGAACCCTACGACAGCGGCATGCTGGATGTTGGCGACGGCCACCGCGTCTACTGGGAGCGTTCCGGCCGGAAGGGCGGCAAGCCGGCAGTCTTTCTGCATGGCGGGCCGGGCGGCGGCTTCTCGGCGGACCACCGGCGTCTGTTCGATCCGGCGGTCTACGACGTCCTCCTGTTCGACCAGCGCGGTTGCGGCAAGTCCACGCCACATGCAAGCCTCGACGCCAACACGACTTGGCATCTCGTCGCCGACATCGAGCGGCTGCGCGAGATGGCGGGCGTGGACAAATGGCTGGTTTTCGGCGGTTCCTGGGGCTCGACGCTGGCTCTCGCCTATGCCGAAACGCATCCCCAGCGCGTCAGCGAACTCGTCCTGCGTGGCATCTACACGCTGACCCGCGCCGAACTCGACTGGTACTATCAGTTCGGCGTGTCGGAGATGTTTCCGGACAAATGGGAGAAGTTCATCGCGCCGATCCCCGAAGCGGAGCGCGGCGACATGATGGCCGCCTACCGCAAACGTCTTGTCGGCGACGACCGCGCGGCCCAGCTCGAAGCAGCCCTCGCCTGGAGCCGCTGGGAAGGCCAGACGATCACGCTCCTGCCCGCGCCGGACATCGATGCCCAGCATTCCGAGCATGACTACGCGCTCGCCTTCTCGCGCATCGAGAACCACTATTTCGTCCACGCCGGCTGGCTGGAGGAAGGCCAACTGCTGCGCGACGCCGGCAAACTGAGGGACATCCCGGGCGTCATCGTCCACGGCCGCTACGACATGCCGTGCCCGGCGAAATATGCGTGGCAGCTTCACAAGGCCTGGCCGAACGCGGAGTTTCATCTGATCGAGGGCGCGGGGCACGCCTTCTCCGAGCCGGGGATCCTGGATCGGCTGATCCGGGCGACGGATGGGTTCGGAAAAAAATGACCGCCGCCAAACGCCACCTGACCCAATGGGCGGCGCAATTTGCCGTCGCAAGCGAACTATGCAAACGCGGCTACGACGTCGGGTTTACCATGGGCCATAATACTCCGTTGGCTGACCTATTCGTGATTGCACCCGATGGGAAGACGACGTTCCTGGTCGATGTCAAAGGGCAGCGCACAGCGAATTTCTGGCAGATAAAGGGAAAGACCAGAAGAACAGACCTCTTTTATATTCTAACCTATGTGCCTCCACATAAATCGAATCGGTATTTCATCCTGTCTCAGGACGAAGTCGATACGCTGCTAAGAGAATATAGGGGTAGCGGCATTAAATATGATGATCGCTTTTCTGGTATGAACTGGAAGACGCCTCATCCCCACGAGGATGCGTGGGGAAAACTTCCAGGTTGGACTCCACAATGACCCGCGAACGCCTCTACCTCTTCGACACGACGCTGCGCGACGGCCAGCAGACGCCGGGCATCGACTTTTCCGTCGAGGACAAGGTCGCGATCGCCAACATGCTGGACGAGTTCGGCATGGCCTATGTGGAGGGCGGCTATCCGGGCGCAAATCCGACCGACACCGCATTCTTCGAGCGGAAACGAACGCAACGCGCGTCCTTTGTCGCCTTCGGCATGACCAAGCGCGCCGGCATCTCCGCCTCCAACGATCCGGGTCTCGCACTCCTATTGCAGGCGAAGACCGACGCGATCTGCTTCGTCGCCAAGAGCTGGGACTATCACGTCCGCGTCGCGCTCGGCTGCTCGAACGAGGAAAACCTCGAGTCCATCCGCGAGTCCGTCCAGGCCGCGGTCGCCGCCGGCCGCGAGGCGCTGGTCGATTGCGAGCACTTCTTCGACGGCTTCAAGGCCAATCCCGGCTATGCGCTGGCCTGTGCGAAAACCGCCTATGAATCCGGCGCCCGCTGGGTCGTGCTGTGCGACACCAATGGCGGCACTCAGCCGTCGGAGGTCCGCGAGATCGTGGCGCATGTCATTGCATCGGGCATCCCGGGCCAGAACTTGGGCATCCACGCGCATGACGACACCGGCCAGGCGGTGGCGAATTCGCTGGCTGCCGTCGAGGCCGGCGCGCGTCAGATCCAGGGCACGCTGAACGGCATCGGCGAGCGCTGCGGCAACGCAAACCTGGTCACGCTGATCCCGACACTGATGCTGAAGCCCGCCTATGCGAAGCGCTTCGACACCGGTATTTCGAGGGCGGCGCTGGCCGGCATCTCGCGTCTTTCGCGCAATTTCGACGAGCTCCTGAATCGCGCGCCCGAGCCGCAGGCGCCCTATGTCGGCGCCTCGGCCTTCGCCACCAAGGCCGGCATCCATGCCTCTGCGCTGGCCAAGGAGCCGGCGACCTACGAGCACGTACCGCCGGAGAGCGTCGGCAACCGTCGCCGCGTCATGGTGTCGGACCAGGGCGGCAAGTCGAACTTCCTCGCCGAACTGAAGCGTCGCGGCATCGAGGTCGGCAAATCCGACCGCCGTCTCGACACGCTGATCTCGATCGTCAAGGAGCGCGAGGCGCAGGGCTATGCCTACGAGGGCGCCGACGCCTCGTTCGAACTGCTCGCCCGCCGCACGCTGGGCACCGTTCCCGAATTCTTCCGCGTCGAAAGCTTCCGCTGCATGGTCGAGCGCCGCTACGACGCGAAGGGCAACATCAAGACGGTCTCGGAAGCCATTGTGAAGATTCACATCGACGGCGAGGAGCGCATGTCGGTGGCGGAGGGCAGCGGCCCGGTCAACGCGCTCGACATCGCGCTGCGCAAGGATCTCGGCCGCTTCCAGGACGAGATTTCCGACATGGCGCTGGTCGACTTCAAGGTCCGTATCCTGAACGGCGGCACGGAGGCGGTCACCCGCGTTCTGATCGAGAGCCACGATTCCACCGGCGCGCGCTGGTGGACGGTGGGCGTCTCCGACAACATCATCGACGCCTCCTTCCAGGCGCTGATGGACTCAATCGTCTACAAGCTGATGAAGAATCGGGAGATGGCGGGACTGGTCGCGGCAGAGTAGGGAATCCGCGCTGGAGCGGAGGAGCAGGCGGAGATGGACGGCGAGGCCGCAAGACTAGCCCGGGGAGCGACGATTGCCCGCGGGGCGATGCGCTTCCTCGGACTGTTGGCGCTCGGGATGCCGCTCGCGGTGGTCGCGTTGTACTACGCCGTTGGCTGGAAAGCGGCTGTGTTAGCCTTCCCGTTGCTGCTCGTTGGATTGCTTCGTCTGTTGTCTTCGACGAAGCAAGACGATCCGGCTTCCCGCGCCCGAAGACCTAGACGGGTTATTGGGCTCGCGTCCATATCCATCGTTCCGATCACTGCCGTTATGTGGGATGAGCCGGAGATCATGCGCATTTGGGCCTATGCGACGGCATTGCCGTTCAGTGTCGGCCTCGCGCTCGACGGGAAGAGGAAGATTGATCGCAGCGCGACGACTGCGGCAGGCATAATCTTCGTGGCGGCAAGCGAAGTCATCTGGCTGTTTGGATCGATCGCTGGCTGGATATGGTTTCACGCCTTCGCAGTTCCAATATTCTTGTTTGGGTTTGCATTCCTCGTCCACGTGTTTTCCCCTCGTGACAAGGATAAGGAGATCAGGAACACTAGGGAACTCGAACCTCCGCCGCGGGGTGACGGCGACGTCTCAACAGCCGCACTACAGTGCGTGATTGTGACTCGAGATAGAGAGAGGCGGGTTTTCAAGAGCGTCTCGCGTTCGCAGGCGCAGGGGATCTACGAAGCAGATTGGCGCGGCGAATACGATCATCTGCTCAAACTCGACATGATTGACGAAGCGCTCCCAAGACCCACTTTCTATGTCGCGTTCAATGGCAACGGGGTTCTGAAGTTCGAAGCCGACGGGCCTTCGACAATCACCGTCCAATGGATCTACATGGAGGTTCCCGAGAGACGCAGGCTTCTTGGACGGCCTGTCCTAGTAGGAGGCAGCAAGGTGCCATACGAACTTGGCCCTGAAATCATAGCCGATGTATGGAATGACGACGTTGAGGCACTCAACGCCCGGCTTCAGCCGCACGCAGGAGCACCGGCCTGAGGTGACATGTCCTTGGTGCGGCAGGTAGCCGTAGATGACGACTTCTGGCGCGAGTCTCAGCCCTGCGATGTCGCAATAGACGAAACGCGGCTCCCGTCGAAAACGCCTTCCGCCTCAGGAGATCTTCCTGACCGGGTCTCTGCGTCGCGCCTTGCCACGTCCGCGAGCTTGATCGGCCCGCCCATGCCGTCGTTCCATGATCGCACCCGGTCTCTGCCGGCGCGCTTGGCATGGTAGAGGGCGGTGTCGGCCCGCTTCTGGATCGTCTCGGAGGAGAGGGGTTCAGTCTCAGTCTCCGCGAAGGCGACGCCGATGCTGATCGTGACCGTCGGCCGCACCCGCGAGCGCGGATTGGGCAGCCCGGCTGCTGCGACCTTGCGGCGGATGCGATCGGCGACCGCGAGTGCTCCGGGTTCGCTCGTATCCGGCAGCAGGATCAGGAATTCCTCCCCGCCATACCTCGCCACGCAGTCGACGTCGGACCGCGTGCAGGCAGTGATGATGCGAGCGACCTCCACCAGACACCGGTCGCCCTCCTGGTGCCCAAGATGATCGTTCAACGCCTTGAAATCGTCGATGTCGCACATGAGCAGGGCGACCTTGCCGTTGCGCCCCCACAACTCGTCCATCCGCTCCCGCATCAGGTGGCGGTTCGCGGCCCCGGTGAGCCCGTCGATCTTCGAAAGCCGCTCGAGACGCCGGTTTGTCTGCGCGAGCTCGGCCAGACGCTGTCGATCGCGCAGTTCGAGGAGAAAGGATTTGTGCGCGAGAATGTTCATCGTCCTGCGCGCAAAAACGGTCGCTCCTGTGCCGCTGCCGAAGAACAGGACTCCCGCCAAGGCTATGCCGGCATCGGTATCCGCGAAACCGAGCTGAAAGCCGAGATAGAGCGTCATCGCCAGAACCGCGATGGCCACCGTCTGGATGAACGGTACGCTGAAGATGACGATAGCCGTGATCGCGACAAAGAGCATGATGTGCAGGTAGCGATCGAAAAGTACGTCGCCGGCCGCGACGCCCATCCAGCACACCGACATCAGGATAACCAGCATTCCGAGCATCAGGGCCGAGCCCAGTACCGCTTCGGAGCGCGGCTTTCGCCAAACGTAGGCGACGCCGAGGGCAGCGGGAACGATCGCCCCTGCGGGGGCGATCAGGCCAAGGGCCGAATCGCGCGGCAGCAGGTAAAGGTTCAGGAGCAGCATGGACACGTCAATCAGGACAACCCAGATCATCCACGAGCGGATGACGCTCGCGGTATGCCTCCAGGTGCGTCGGCGGAAAGCCGGGGTGAGGGCCCCTTTGATCCGGATGTCGCGGGTGCGTCCCGAAAGGAGCCGCCCCACGTCAGCCGTGATCTCAGGATCGCGGATGAAGCTCTCGATAGGATCCGGGTCTTGCGGCCGGTTGTCGCCTTTCGGATGCTGCATCTCTGTTTCCGCGGCGCCGCCGGCCTTTGACCGGGTCTGGACGCGCCTCCCTCCCTCCGGCTCGACAATGCGCCGAAATCCCTACCGATCGCTGAAGAAGAGGGGCAACTGCGCAATCGGTGAGCATATCTCCCGAAACCCTTAGGGCTCGCACATTGTTCCCGTCGCTGGGTCGAGGCGAGCGGCGAATGCTGGTTGCATCGCCACGCTCTCATAGCCATGGCGGGTGGTCGGGATCAGAACCTGCTCCACCAGACCAAACCGTTGAATCGGATGCGTGCCGTCCGGATATTGTTTTGATTTCTGCCGGTGCGACATCGGTTTGATCCGAGTAAGGTGGGTTAGTACACCTTCTCGACCCTACCTTTCTGGTGATTTGAACATGGCCGAGATCGGCGATGATGCCCCTTACTGGAGCCAGGACCAGACCGCGTTGGCGGTCTCATTGGGGTCGGGTCCAGCCGGTCTTACAACTCCTGCCGCAGCATCCCGGCTTGCCCTTGTCGGCCCCAACAGCGTCGAGGATGCGGGGCATCTGAGTTCGCTGCGACTCCTGTTGCGCCAGTTCGAAAGCCCGCTCGTTCTCATCCTGGCCTTCGCCGCTGCAATCTCGCTGGCTTTGCAGCAATGGGTCGATGCCGGGATCATTCTGGCCATTGTGATTGGAAGCTCGCTCCTCAGCTTCTTTCAGGAGTATCGTGCCTCTGCCGCTGTCGAGGAACTGAAGAAACGCCTTGCGCTGACCTGCCGCGTCATTCGCGACGGGGTCGAGCAGGAGAAGCCGGTCAGCACGATCGTGCCCGGAGACCTCATCCTGCTGTCGGCTGGTAACCTCATCCCCGCCGATGGAATTGTGATGGAGGCTGCGGATTTCCTCGTCAGCGAAGCCGGCATGACGGGAGAGTCCTTTCCGGTCGAGAAACGACGGGGAATTGTCAAGCCGGACGCGCCGATCACCGAGCGGACGAATTCGGTGTTTCTGGGCTCATCGGTGCGCAGCGGCACGGCCAAGGTGCTCGCGGTCGAAACAGGTCGCCGAACCGAGTTCGGCGAGATCGCAGCCCGGCTGCAGGCGCGCCAGCCCGAAACCGACTTCGCCCGAGGCGTGCGCCAATTCGGTTACCTGCTCGTCCGGGTAATGATCGTGATCGTACTCTTTGTGCTGACGGTGAATCTGCTGCTCGACCGACCGGTCATCGAGTCGCTGCTGTTTGCAGTGGCGCTGGCTGTTGGACTGTCGCCCGAACTCCTGCCGGCGATCATCAGCGTGACGCTTTCTGCCGGCGCGCGCGCCATGAGCAAGCGTGGTGTCATTGTCCGGCAGCTTGATGCGATCGAGAACCTCGGCAGCATGACCGTCTTGTGCACCGACAAGACGGGCACCTTGACGGAGGGCACGATTGTTCTGAGCGAGGTGCTTGACCCGGCCAGCCTCCCCTCGGACGAAGTCCGGCGGCTTGCCTTCCTGAACGCGGCTTTCGAGACCGGGATTGAGAACCCGCTTGATGCAGCCATCATCGCGGCAGGCGAAAGCGCCGGGCTGACGACCGGTGGTTTGACCAAGATCGATGAGATCCCGTACGACTTCATGCGCCGAAGGCTAACCATCGTCGTGGCCGAGGGTGCAACGCCCAACCGGCACCTGATCGTCACCAAGGGTGCGTTTTCGAATGTGCTCGACGTTTGCACATCGTTCGACCGGGATGGCGTCGAAGTGCCCCTGGATGCCGGAGTCCGTGCAGGGCTCGGGGCCGTGTTTGAAGCCAAGGGCGCCGAAGGGTTCCGTGTCCTCGCGCTAGCTACTCGCAAAGTCGCAGCCAAGGCGGACTACGACGGCCAAGACGAACGGGACATGACTTTCCGGGGGTTTCTGGTCTTTCTCGACCCGCCCAAACCCGAGGCGAAATCGACAATTCGAGACCTCGCCAGGCTTGGCATCGTCATCAAAGTGATCAGCGGCGACAACCGCTTCGTGACGGCGCACATGGCTCAAGCAGTCGGACTCGATGCAACTTCGATGCTGACAGGCAAGGAGATCTCGGCCCTTTCGGACGAGGCACTGTGGAACCTTGCGCCACAGACTGATCTGTTCGTCGAGATCGACCCCCAGCAGAAGGAACGCATCGTCCGCGCCCTGCAACGCACCGGGAACTCGGTTGGTTATCTCGGCGACGGCATCAATGACGCCCCGGCGCTGCGTGCTGCGGATGTCGGCATCTCGGTGGAAGAGGCCGTGGATGTCGCGCGCGAAAGCGCCGACATAATCCTCCTCAGCCGCGATCTCGACGTGCTGCGCCTTGGCGTCGAGGATGGCCGACGGACATTCACCAATACGTTGAAATATATCTCGATCACGACCAGCGCGAACTTCGGCAACATGATCAGCATGGCGCTGGCGACACCGCTCTTGCCATTCCTGCCGCTCGCGGCGAAGCAGATTCTACTCAACAACTTCTTGTCGGATCTGCCGTCTCTCGCAATTGCCAGCGACAATGTCGACGCGCACCGCGTGGCTCAGCCGCAACGCTGGAGTGTCAGGGACATCCAGAAATTCATGGTCGTCTTCGGGCTGATCAGTTCTGTCTTCGATCTCTTGACCTTCGGTATGCTGCTCTTCGTCTTCCGGGCAGATGAAGCGACGTTCCAGACGTCCTGGTTCATGATCTCGCTGCTGACGGAACTGGCGGTCGTTCTCGTCCTGCGGACGTCCAAACCCGTTTACCGCAGCAAGCCCAGCAGCCTGTTGATGTGGTCTACCATTGCGGTGGCCACCGCGACCTTCGCTATCCCGTTCCTTGGAGGGCCGACATCGATATTCGGCTTCGTGCCGCTGTCAGCGCCCAATATTGCCGCCATCGTCGCCATCCTGATCGGGTACATTCTGGCAACGGAAGCGGCGAAAGCCTGGTATTTCCGGAAGGAGAACTCAACGGAAGCCGGGAGCCGCCGCAACCCGGATTTGCCTGAGTAACCACCGGCCGAGGACATCGCGCTCAGCCGGGAGGTCTGCGGATGCAGCGGTCCCCACTCCCGCGCTAGCCGCGCCCCGCGACAGCGCCGAGGCGACTTTGGTCATCACACCAAGTGCCGCCCGCCGCCGCCCCACCCGTGAAGACGCCTACTTCTTCGTCCACTCTTCGGTCGACATCTTGCTCGCGCCAAGGTGAGTCCAGATGCCTTCCCACTTGCCGCCGTCCTTGGCGACCATCAGGCCGACGCCCAGTTCGTCCTCGTCGGCATAGCCGTAGGACAGGAAGCTGTCGTCTCCGACGGCCGATCCTTCCTGCACCGATCCGTCGTCGAACGTGTAGACGAGTTCGTAGACGTCGCCGGACTTCACGATCTGCAGCGTGCCCTGGTAGGCCTGGCCGTCGAGGTCGGTGCCCTTGAAGTCGTAGTTGCCCGACGGGTCGGCCCAGGCCGCGAACGTGGCGAAGACCAGGACGGCGAAGGCGGTGACGATGCGTTTCATGAAGATCCCCCTGATGTAAGCATGTCGCCCGAGTCCGTGCTGCGGGACGACGACATGCGGCAAGATGAATGAGAGGCGCGTCGTCCGACTCCGAATGGCTGCGACGCGCCGCGCAGCGACGTTAGCATCCCGCATCTGTCGGTCAATCCGGTCCGCGGCCTGTTCGCGACGAGGCGCTGACCCGGGCCTGCCCTGGACGTGCAGCGGATCCGCCTACGCCGCGCTGCGGTCCCACAGCCGCGGCCAGAAGCGGCCGGTGACAGCGCGGTAGCGGCCATAGTCGTCGGCGAGGGGCGAGCGGGCGAAATTCAGTTCCTCCTCGCGGGCCGCCATCGTGTAGGCGAAGGCAAAGAAGGCGACGATCGCAGCCGACGAGGGCGAGGCCGAGGCCAGCGACCAGCCGGTCCAGAACAGCAGGTAGGACGCGTAGAACGGGTGGCGGATTCTGCCGTAGGGACCGTCGGTCAGGAGCCGGGCTGGCCTGTCTGCGTCGAAGACGAAGCGCAGGCGTGCCGCGCGCGAGGCCGCGATCGCCCACCAGAACAGCGCTGCGCTAAGTCCCTGCAGCGCCAGGCCCGCCAGCGCGAAGGGCAGCGGCTGGTCGGCGACGGCCATCGTCCAGCTCAGCGCCAGCGCGCAGCCGATCACGGCGGCCGAGACCAGCTTGGCGCCGAGCGGAAAGCGCTCCGCCGAGAAGTGGTTCTTCGTCGACCAGATGTAGCTGGCGACCATGACCCAGCCGAGGGTGACGACGGAAATATCCAGGAATGAATGCATGTCAGTGCCTTTGAGTCACGGGAACGGTCGACGTCTTAGGCGAGCGATGTTGTGGTCCGGCTAAAGCGTTCCATAAAATGCAAGGCGTCTGGCGGGAATTGCCGCTGGCGGGCGGATTCCCCGAGGCGGCCGAACACAGGTTCCGTTTCCACCCCCGTGAGCCTCGGCTGCGCAGGGGCTTGATCCATCAACGCCTTTCACCTGAACCATCAGCTGTTTGAAATGGCTTATTGGCGCGCATTTTTGCATAAGGCGCGCCATGACGACGGTCACCACCACCGGCACGCGGCCCGCGCAACCTGCGCCTTCGGGCGATACTCTCAAGGGTTTCTTCTACGCGCTGGCTGCCTACCTCTTCTGGGGCATACTTCCGCTCTACATGAAACTGGTTGCGCATCTGCCGACGGTCGAGGTCCTGGCGCATCGCGTGATCTGGTCGGTGCCCATCGCGCTGGTCCTGCTCGTCTGGCTCGGCCGCACTTCCGACATCCGCCGCGCCCTGGCCTCGCCGCGCACGATGCTCCAGGCCGCGGTCGCCGCCGCCTTCGTCTCGGTCAACTGGGGCATTTATGTCTGGGCGATCTCGGTCGACCGGGCACTGGAAACCGCGCTTGGCTACTACATCAACCCGCTGCTGACGGTGCTGATCGGCGCCGTCATCCTGGGCGAACGGATGAACAGGGCGCAGATGGTGGCGATCGGCTTCGCGGTCGCCGCGGTCGCCGTGCTCACCTGCGAAGCCGGGGGCCTGCCTTGGGTGTCGCTGGGGCTCGCCACGACCTGGGGCATGTATGCATTCTTCAAGCGCACGCTTCCGGTCGGCCCGGCCCAGGGCTTCTTTCTCGAAATTCTGATCCTGCTCGTCCCCGCCCTGGCTTTCGTGACCTGGTTCCAGGCGACGGGGCAGGGGCATCTCTTCGATCGCGGCGGCCACGAGGCGGTTCTCTTCATCGGCTGCGGCTTGGTCACGGCGGTACCGCTGATCGTCTACGCCACCGGCGCCAAGCTGCTGACGCTCTCCACCATCGGCATCATGCAGTATATCGCGCCGACGATCGTCTTCCTGATCGCCGTCTTCGTCTTCGGCGAGCCGTTCAGCTCGGTGAAGCTCTTCGCCTTCGTGCTGATCTGGATCGGCCTGGCGATCTACACCTGGTCGTTCCTGAAGCGAAGCCGCACTGTCTAACGCGACCGGCCGAGCCGCGTCACGCCGAACAGCACGGCCACCGCCACTGCCACCGCGAGAGCGCTTACGATCCAGAACCCGGCCGCGCCCGTCGCGAAGGGAATGCCCTCGACATTCATGCCGAACAGACCCGAAATGATCGTCATCGGCATCAGCACAGCCGTCAGCACCGAAAGGAAATAGAGCAGACGGTTCGACTGCGCGGTGAGCTTGGCCAGCAATTCGTCCTGCAGCAGCCTGGCGCGAGCCTGGATCTGCTCGCAGTCGTGATGCAGCGCGGTAGCTCGCGCCGACAGGCGGGTCACGATCGTGTCGGCGGCGCTGGGCAGGTCATCCTCGTGCGAGTGGCGGAGGTCTCGAAACAGCGTGGTCATCGTTGCCACCTGCCTGTGCAGCAACACGGCGTCGCGGCGCGAGGCGCTGAGCGCTTCGCGCTCGCCGTGCCAGCTGTTGGTCACGATGCGATCCTCGATCGTGTCCAGTGTTTCGCCCAGCTTGCGAATTTCGGCGTCGAGATGGATCAGTGTGTGCAAAACGATCGCCTCGACCATCTCGTAGGGCGAGCGGAACCGTTTGCCGCGTTCCACCGCGTTGCGCGCAGTCTCGACAGAACGCAGCGGTTGTCGCCGGCCGCTGACCAGCGCCGTCTCGCTGACGGCGAACCGCAGATGCCCCACTTCGCGTCCCGTGCTGTAGCTTTCGTGGCGGAGATCCGGCAGCTCGCCATGCAGCCAGCCGTCCTCGAAGTCGATGTGGCAGCTTGCCTGGACGGCCAGAAGGGTGGAACGGGCAGCGTCCGGGAGCGAAAGATCGCCCTCGATCGATCGTCGCGCGCGTGCGTCGGTCAGCGCATAGCTCCGCCACGTCCACTCGGCCGGCGCACCACCGGCCGCAAGCGCTCCGTCGGCTGCGAAATCGAAGGCGAAGACGAGGCCGTTCTCGTCACTCGATTCGAAAGGAACGCGACCGAGGGCGGCTGCGGAATCTTGCATTCCGCAGCACAATCACAGATTCACAACCGTTCGATGACGGCGCTGTCGCCTCCGGCCCGGCCGGGCTCCACCGCTTCCAGGATTGCCGGGACAATGCCTTCGGCCGTGTCGACGACCAGCGGCTGGACCAGGTGGGCGGTGTGGACGAAGCCTTCGGCGCGCATGTGGTCGATCAGCTTGAGCATCGGGTTCCAGAAGCCGTCGATATTGCCGTAGACGATCGGCTTGCGGTGCCGCCCGAGTTGCGCCCAGGTCATGATTTCGACGATCTCCTCGACGGTGCCGATGCCGCCCGGCAGCGCCACGAATGCGTCGGATTCCTCGAACATCCTGTGTTTGCGCTCGTGCATGTCTTCGGTGACGATGAGTTCGTCGAGCCGCGCCAGCGCCGATTCCGTGGCCTCCGTGTTCATCAGGAAGCGGGGGATGATGCCCATGACCTTGCCGCCGGCCCCGCGCGCGCCTGCCGCAACCGCGCCCATGATGCCCTTGGTGCCGCCGCCATAGACAAGGCGCAGGCCCGAGGCCGCGATGGAGCGGCCGAGCAAGCGGCCGGCCTCGAGATAGACCTCGCCCCGGCCGGGCGAGGAACCGCAATAGACGCAGATGGATCGAATCGTGCTCATGAAACCGATAGGGGCCACTCCGCGCAACTCAGGTCAAGCTTCGCCGACACGGCGAGTGGTTCGGCGACGCGCTGGAAACGCGGCGTTTTCCTTGTCGCAACGGCGAAAACAGTCTAGACCCCACCTAATTGGCTAACGAAAGCGGGAACATGTTGTCCACACCATTGAAGGCCCTCTTGGGTGTCCTCGGGAGTGTCGTCGTCATCGGTGGTGTAGCCTATGTGAGCGGCGTGTTCGACCGCTTCGTCTCGGCTCCCCCAGCCCAGATCGCCGCGATACCGCCGCAGAACGCGCCGGACAGCAAGCCGGAGCAGCCGGCATCGGTGACCACGCCGACCCAGGCGAAACCGAATGGTCCCTCGCAGGACAAGCCTGTCGAAGCGCCAGCCGCGATCGACCCGGCCAAGCCCGAGACCGCAAAGGCGGAGATCGTGCCGCCGACTTTCGACATCCTGCGAGTCGAGCCGGACGGCTCGATCGTGATCGCCGGCAAGGCGCCCGGCGGGGCAAACGTCGAAGTCTTGGCCGGCTCCAAGGTGATTGGACAGGCCATCGCCGGCCCGGAGGGCGATTTCGCCGTCGTCGTCGCCGATCCGCTCGCGCCCGGCAGCTACCAGATCGTGCTGCGTGCGACCGACGAGGCCAACGCCATCGCGATGTCGGCCGAGACGGCGGTCGTGTCGATCCCCGAAAAGCCCGACGGGCAGGTGCTCGCTCTGGTCGAGCAGCCCGGCCAGCCGAGCAAGCTCATCACCGTGCCCGAGCCGATGACCGCCAAGCCGGTGGAACAAGCCGCAGTCGAGCCGCAGAAACCGGCTGAAACCGCCGCAGCGCCCGCCGCGACGCCCAAGCCGGCGGAGCCGGAGGCGCCGGCCGCCGCGCCGGCCCAGTCCGAGGTGAAGCCGGCGGAGGTCGCAGTCGCCAAGCCCGAGCCGGTCCAGTCTGCTCCTACGCCCGCTCTCGACCTGCGTGTCGAGGTCAAGGCGATCGAGATCGAGGGCAACAAGGTGTTCGTCGCCGGCGTTGCCACCCCGAAGAAGCCCGTGCGCGCCTATGCAAACGAACTGATGCTTGGCGAGGCACGATCCTCTGAGACGGGCGAATTCCTGATCGAGGCGCTGGTCGATCTGCCAGTGGGCGATTACATCGTCCGCGCCGACCTCCTCGCCGACGACGGCGACAAGGTCTTGATGCGCGCCCAGGTGCCGTTCCGCCGCGAGGCGGGAGAGGCGGTCGCCGCTGTGGCGCCCGAGCCGAAGCCGGCCACCCCGGCCGCTCCGACCCAGCAGCCGGCACCGGCGACGTCAGGCGCATCGACCGAGCCCCCGGCGCAGGCCGCTGCGCCCGCTCCCGCGCAGACGGCCGCCCAGCCGCCGAGCGCCGCCGAGACGGCTTCGTCTCCGGCCGTGTCGGCAGCGACGCAACCGTCCGCGGAAGCGGCCGCGCAGACTTCCGCAGAGCCGGCCGCGAAACCCGAGCAGCAAGCGTCTGCCGAGCCGCCATCGGTGACGGCCGCCCCGCTTCAATCTGTCGACGGCGCCGTCATCATCCGTCGCGGCGACACGCTGTGGCGTATCTCACGCCGGGTCTACGGCCGCGGCGTTCGCTATTCGACGATCTATCTCGCCAACCAGAGCCAAATCTCCGACCCCGACCGCATCTGGCCGGGACAGGTGTTCTCGGTTCCGGTCAAGACCAGCGAAGGCGAGAGCGCCGACATGGAGGCGATCGCCGACCAGAAGGCCGCGCCCGAAGAGGTCGGCAAGTCGAGCGCCATCCGCTGATTTTTCCCGCGGCCTGCCCGCTCGGCGGGTTGCGCGATCGGTATTCATCGTTTATCGCCGATGAACGATGAATTTAATCGAACTCCATCCTCCTGGCGCGCCGGTCGAGGTTGCCTCTCTGGACGCGATGGCTGCCAGGCTTGCCGCGTTGTCGCATCCGGCCCGCCTCCGCATCCTGCGGCATCTGTCCGGCCGGGGAGCCTGCTGCTGCAAGGAGGTGGTCGAGCAACTCGATCTCGCCCAGTCGACGGTCTCCCAGCACCTCAAGGTGCTCGTCGATGTCGGGCTCGTTCGTTATTCGCCCGAGCGTCAGCGCTCCCGCTACACAGTGAACACTGAGGAAGTTGCGCGGCTCTCCCGCGCGATGACGCTCTATCTCGACGAATGCACCGCGGCCGGCTGCTGCGGCTGACGACAACAAAAGACCAGGAAACACCCGTGGCCGCCAAGACCGTCTCCGCCGAATCCGGCTCGCTCTGGAACACCCTTCTCAATCTCTGGCCCTATATGTGGCCTGCCGGCCGCACGGACCTCAAGTTGCGCGTCCTGTGGGCGACTTTCTTCCTGATCGTGGCGAAGATCGTGCTGATCCTCGTCCCGTATTTCTTCAAATGGTCGACGGATTCGCTCGCGAAGGATGGCGGGCCGATGCCGGACCTGCCGGCCTTCCTGCTCGCGCCTGTGATGTTGGTCGTCGCCTACAATGTGGTGCGCATCGTGCAGTGGGGCTTCAACCAGCTGCGCGACGCGCTATTTGCCCGAGTCGGCCAGCACGCGGTGCGCCAGCTCGCGTACAAGACCTTCGTGCACATGCATCGGCTGTCGCTCCGCTTCCACCTGGAACGGCGCACCGGAGGGCTTTCGCGCATCATCGAGCGCGGCACCAAGGGCATCGAGACGATCGTGCGCTTCACGATCCTCAACACCCTGCCGACGATCCTTGAATTCGCGCTGACGGCGGTGATCTTCGCGGTCGCCTACGGCATCATCTATGTGGTGATCGTCGCGGTCACGGTCGTGGCCTATACCTGGTTCACCGTGTGGGCTTCCGACTGGCGCATCTCCATCCGCCGCGAGATGAACGACAGCGACACCGACGCCAACACCAAGGCGATCGATTCGCTGCTCAACTATGAAACGGTGAAATACTTCAACAACGAGCAGATGGAAGCGCAGCGCTTCGACCGCTCAATGGCGCGCTACGAGGTGGCCGCCACCAAGACCTGGACCTCGCTCGGCTGGCTGAACTTCGGCCAGGGCCTGATCTTCGGCATCGGCATGACCGCCTGCATGGTGCTCTCCGCGCTCGAAGTGCAGGCCGGCACGCAGACGATCGGCGATTTCGTGTTCATCAACGCCATGCTGATGCAACTCGCCGTGCCGCTCAACTTCATCGGCTTCATCTACCGCGAAATCCGCCAGGGTCTCACCGACATCGAACAGATGTTCGACCTGCTGGATGTCAAGGAAGAGGTGACCGATCGGCCGGGCGCCCGGTCGATCGCGGTGAGCACCGGAGCAATCCGCTTCGACGATGTCCATTTCGCCTATGACGCGAACCGGCAGATCCTGAAGGGCGTCTCGTTCGAGGTGCCCGCCGGCAAGACGGTTGCGATCGTCGGCCCTTCGGGGGCGGGCAAGTCCACCATCTCGCGCCTTCTGTTCCGCTTCTACGATGTCCAGAAAGGCACCATCACCATCGATGGTCAGGATATCCGCGACGTGACGCAGGAGAGCCTTCGCGCGCAGATCGGCATGGTGCCGCAGGACACGGTGCTGTTCAACGACACGATCCTCTACAACATCCGCTACGGGCGGATGAGCGCGACCGAAGATGAGGTAAAGCGCGCCGCCGATCTCGCTCAGATTTCGAAATTCATCGAGATCCTGCCAGACGGCTACAGGTCGATGGTCGGCGAGCGCGGCCTCAAACTCTCCGGCGGCGAGAAGCAGCGCGTGGCGATTGCGCGCACCATCCTCAAGGCGCCGCCGATCCTGATCCTCGACGAGGCGACTTCGGCGCTCGACACCCAGACCGAGCAGGAAATCCAGACGGCGCTGGACCTCGTAAGCCGGGACCGCACCGCGCTCGTCATCGCGCACCGGCTCTCGACCGTAATCTCGGCCGACGAGATCATCGTCCTGCGCGACGGACGCATCGCGGAACGCGGCAATCATCGCGACCTTTTGGCACTGCGCGGGCTCTACGCCTCGATGTGGGACCGCCAGCGCGAGGCGACGGAAGCCGAGGAGCGTCTGCGCCGGGCGCGCGAGACCGACGAAGAGGGCGTCATCGTGCGTCGCCGCACCGCGGAGGTGCAGGACTGATCTGCGGCGCCTGGCGTTCATGCCACGGTGTTGAATGCGGCGGCCGGCAACCGATCGGCCGCCGCCGCGTTGCGGCAGGGGAGGGATTGGTCTAATCAGTCGCCTGTCCAATCGGAGCCGGCCGCCGCGATGAGCCTTGTCGACAGTATCAAGAGCGCCATGGTCCCCGTCCATCGCGAGGGCTATCCGTTCATCGCCGCCTTCGGCATCGCCACGCTCGTGCTCGGCCTGATCTGGCAGCCGCTGTTCTGGATCGGGCTGATCCTCACCGGCTGGTGCGCCTATTTCTTCCGCGACCCGCAGCGCGTCACCCCTGTCGACGATTCGCTCGTCATCAGTCCTGCCGACGGTATCGTCTCGGCGGTAGGCCCGGCGGTGCCGCCGCGCGAGCTTGGTCTAGGCACCGGCGAAATGCTGCGCATCTCCGTGTTCATGAACGTCTTTTCCTGCCACGTGAACCGCTCGCCGGTGCGCGGCCGCATCACCCGCATCGAGCATCGGCCCGGCAAGTTCCTCAATGCCGAACTCGACAAGGCAAGCGAGGAGAACGAGCGCAACGGGCTGGTCATCGACGCGCCGCACGGAACGGTCGGCGTGGTACAGATCGCGGGGCTGGTGGCGCGCCGCATCGTATGCTGGGTCGACGAGGGCTCGTCCATCACGATCGGCGAACGCATCGGATTGATCCGCTTCGGCTCGCGCGTCGACGTCTATCTTCCGGCCGGCGCCCGTCCTCGCGTTGCGGTGGGACAGACGTCGGTGGCGGGCGAGAGCGTCATCGCCGATTTCAGCGGCGAGCCCGGCTTCCCGCTGGTTCGGGTGTCGTAGATGATGGAGACGCCGTTTCCTCCCTTCGAGCCCCATGGCGGGCCGGCCCGCCATGGGGCCAAGATCCGCGATATTCCGCTGCGCCTGATGCTGCCAAACCTCATCACCGTCCTGGCGATCTGCGCCGGGCTGTCCGGTATTCGGCTCGCCTTCGAAGGCAGGTTCGAGATCGCAGTCGTGATGGTCCTTCTCGCGGCCTTCCTCGACGGTATTGACGGGCGGCTCGCCCGGGCGCTGAAGGCCACGTCCAAGTTCGGCGAACAGATGGATTCGCTGGCCGACATCGTCAATTTTGGCGCGGCGCCCGCCCTCGTCCTCTATGCCTACATGCTCGACAGGGCAGGCTCCCTCGGCTGGACAGCGGCGCTTCTCTTCGCCATCGCCTGCGGCCTGAGGCTCGCGCGTTTCAATGTGCAGATCGCCGATCCGGGCCGGCCGGCCTGGATGGCCGACTATTTCACCGGAGTCCCGGCACCGGCGGGCGCCGTCCTCGTTATGCTGCCCGTTTATCTCGGGTTCCTCGGCTTCGAGGCCAATCTGTTCGTCGCCTATGCCGCCTGCGCTTACACCGTGATCGTGGCGGTCCTGCTCGTGTCGACGCTTCCGGTCTTTTCCGGCAAGAGTTCAGGTTCCAAGGTGCGCGGCGACGTCGTCTTCCCGCTGATCCTGGTGGCGGTGTTCTACGTGCTGATGCTGTTCAGCTTCACCTGGCAGACCATGACGGCGACCGCGCTCGCCTATCTGGCCTTCCTGCCCTTCAGCGTGAAGCTCTATGCCCGCCGCCTGCAGCGCGAGAAACGGGACGCGGACATGGCGAAGGCGACGGAGCCTTCCACCTGACCTCATCTTGGTCTAGGCGGCCCTGTCGGCCCCAAGGCTCTCGATCGCGAGCCGGCGGGCGGTGCCGTAGTCGACCTTGCCGCTTCCCAGGAGCGGGATGGCCTCGACTTTGACAATCGCCTCGGGGATCATCAGGTGGGCGGCACCGGACGCCTTGCCGAATGTGCGCAGATCCGAAACCTCTGCGTTCGCCGCCGTCGTCAGCAGCACGATCTTCTCGCCCCGTTTGCGATCGGGCACGGCAACCGCCGCATGCCGGTCCTCGGGCCATAGACCCTGCGCCAGCGTCTCGACGGCGCCGAGCGAAATCATCTCGCCCGAGATCTTGGCGAAGTGGCGGGCCCGCCCGAGGATGGATACGTAACCTTCGCGGTCGAAGGCGACGATGTCGCCGGTGTCGTGCCATCCCTCCGGGGGTGGGGTGACATTCTCCGCCCCACGGGTCGAAATATAGCCGCGCATCACGTTTGGCCCGGCGATCCAAAGCCTGCCGCCGTCCGCGATCCCTTCCACCGGTTCGATCCGGCTTCGAATGCCGGGCAGCAGCCGCCCGACGCTGCCGGGCCGCGAATGGGTGCGGGTGTTGACCGCGACGACGGGCGCGGCTTCGGTCAGACCATATCCCTCGACGATCTCGGCTCCGAAGCGTTCACGCCAGATCCGTCGCGTCTCGGCCTGCACCGGCTCCGCGCCGGCAACTACCAGGCGTAGGCTTGCGAAGTCATCATCGCGAGCGGTGCGCGCATAAGTCGCCAGGAAGGTGTCGGTGCCGAACATGATGGTCGGCCGCACTTTCGCGGCCGTCTCAGGGATCTGCTTGAAGTGCAGCGGCGAGGGATAGAGATAGAGCCGCACCCCGTAGAGGAGCGGCAGGATCGTTCCGCCCGTGAGGCCGAACGAATGGAAAGCCGGCAGCACGTTGAACAGCGTATCGGCGGGTGAAAAGCCGATGCGAGCCTCAGTCTGCGCCGCGTTGGAGATCAGGTTCTGGTGGGTGAGCACCACGCCCTTCGGCCGGCTGTCGGAACCTGAGGTGAAGAGGATGACCGCCGGCGAGGATGGCTTGGCGCGGGTCAGCGGCCAGCGCCAGAGAAGGGCGGCTGAAGCCTTCTCAAACGTCGTCACCCCCTTGCGGACGTCTTCCAGCCAAAGGAAGCGCGCCCCGGCCTCTTCGACGGCGGACACGATCTCGGCGAGCTGCGCCTTCTCGACGAAGATCCGGGAGGAAACGACGGTGCGTATCGCGCTGGAACGAATCGCGGTGGCAACGTTGGCGGGGCCGGCGGTGAAGTTGAGGACGGTCGCAACGCAGCCGGCTGACTGCAGCCCGACGAAGGACGTGGCCAGGCCGACGGAACTCGGCAGCATCAGGCCGACCGCCTCACCGCCACTGCTGATCGCGGCGAAGCGCGCGCCGAGAACGCGCGCGGCGATCATCATGTCGCGATAGCTGAGCGCGCCGCTCACTCCGTCCTCTACGATGGTGCGTTCCGGGCCATGGAGCCGCGCTGCCCCGGCAATGGCCGAAAACAGGCTGCGCTGAGGGGTTGCCGCGACGCGGGCCTCGGCTACGCGGTCGAACAGCGCGTTGGATGATGTGGTCGGCGCACGGCCGGGGCGGACGACCGACGTATCGAGCGAGATCGGCTCGAGGGCGGCGATGGTGAGCCGCGGCAGCCAGCGGCGTGGCGCTTCGGCCTCCGGAGCAAGCGACATCGGCAGATGACGGCTGCCGCCGACATGGATCGCGACGATATCGGCCCCCGCCGTTACCGCGATGCGTGCGACGGCGCGGAAGAGGCGGAACGATTTGAGGTCGGGCTCGACCGTCTGCGGGAAATAGACGGCAAGCCGTCCCTTTCCCTTCAAATGGCGCACCAGCCGCCTGCTGACGAACACGTGCGAGGCATTGAACGCAATCGAGCGGGCAAGCGTCCGGAACGGTTCGAGCCAGGATGATTCGGCGGACTCCTCGTCCAGGATGTGAAGCGTGTCTTCCGGCAATAGCGCCAGCATCAGCGCCGGATCGAGCCGCGACTGGTGGCTGATCGCGTAGATCACCGGCGCGTCCGCCTGCCGGGCAATGCGCAGCCCGCCGTCGGAAATGCGGAAAGCAACCTTCAAGGGCAGATAGAGCACGGCCTGCTGGAAGCTGATTCCGAGCCGGTACACCTGGGCGAGAGCCGCAACGACATAGAGCGCGACCACTGCGGCGACGATCATTCCGGTCAGGATCATGCCGTCCTCCGAGCATCAATCTGGCCGCGGCGAGCGAATGCCGCATTTTTTGAAGCGAGTTTCAATCGAGCCCGTTTCAGAGGGTAACGTGCTGGGCGCGAGCGTCAATCCGCCGTTTGCGGAGCAGGCCGCAGGTGCTGGGTGACGATGATCAGCACCCCGGCCGCGAAGATAAGCGCCGCGCCGACGAATACTTTATCTCGCGGCACATCTCCCCAGATCAGGTAGCCGAGCAAGAAAGCCCACACCAGCGACGTGTATTCGAACGGCGCGATGACCGAGGCTGGCGCGCGCTTCATGCCTTCGAACAGGCAGAACTGTGCTCCGCCGCCGATTACGCCCGCCCCGGCCAGCATCAGAGCGCCCGGCAGATCCGGCGTCTGCCAGACGAAGGCCATGGGGATGCCTGCCGTGACCAGGAAGAAGGCATTGTTGAGCATCATCTGGACCGTCGTTTTCTCACGCAGCGCGATCTTTCGCAAAAGTACGATCGAAAGGCCCCAGGCGAAAGCCGCGAAGAGAACCAGGAGAACCGGCAGGGACAGACCGAGATTGGCGGGATCGCAGGCGATGAAGACGCCGATGAAGCCGGTTAGCACTGCCACCCATTGCACCAGCGAGACCTTCTCGCCCAGCATGGCGATCGCGAGTACCGTCACGATCACCGGCGCGGCGAAGTAGATCGTCGTCAGCTCCGCGAGTTGCAGGTCTTTGGCGGCGGTGTAGTAGGCGAGCCAGGCCGACAGGATTAGGAACGAGCGCAGGAACATGGGTCTGATCACCCGCGACGACAGTGTCTCGCGCAGCAGCGTCCCGCCGCCGAAAATCAGGCAGCCGGCGAGAATCGTCAGGCTGCGAAAGAACAGGATCTGCCACACCGGGAAGGAGACGACGATCAGCTTGATCACCGCGTCGTGAAAGCTGAACAGCAGATAGGCGAGGCTTGTCAGCGCGATACCGCCGAGAACCCGGGCACGAGGGTCGTTGACGAGTGTCGTAGCCATGAAGGTTCCAAGGACCGCGCCGGCGGACAGGAGGGTTGCAAAGCGGTAGCCCACGTGCGGAGAATGCGATACGCCCAAGCAGCGCCGCCGCGTGAGGCCAGCGACAGCCCGACACATCCACGAAACGTAATTACGGCTCGTGCGTTTCGGTGGGCGAGGGAACCTAGTATGACCACAAACCAAATGCTGTCACTCGGCGTCGTCGTGCTGATGATGGCAGCGTTTGTATGGGGACGGTTCCGCTACGATATCGTCGCGGCCTGTGCACTGCTCGCCGCGGTGCTGAGCGGCATCGTGCCTTACGAGAAGGCGTTTTCGGGCTTCAGTGACGACATTGTCATTATCGTCGGCTCGGCCCTGCTGGTCAGCGCCGCCGTGGCCCGATCCGGCATCATGGAGGTGGGAATCCAGCGCTTCGCGCCTGCGGTGACGCATGTACGCAGCCAGCTGATCCTGCTGGTGGCGGTGGTGACGGTGCTCTCGGCCTTCGTCAAGAACATTGGCGCGCTAGCGATCATGATGCCGATCGCCTTCCAGTTTGCGAGGCGCTCCAACGTGTCTCCGTCGGTGTTCCTGATGCCGATGGCTTTCGGATCGCTGCTCGGCGGCCTGATGACCCTCATCGGCACCTCGCCCAACATCATCGTCTCGCGCATGCGCCTGGAGATCGGCGGCGCGCCATTCGGGATGTTCGATTTCACCCCGGTGGGCGCCGCCCTGGCGCTGGTCGGCCTCGTCTTCCTGGCGCTGTTCTACTGGCTCCTGCCGTCGCGTACGCGCGAAACAGCTTCCCTCCACGAGGCGATCGACATTAAAAACTACGTCTCCGAGGCGCGCGTCGCGGCGGATTCGACGATGCTGGGCAAGACGGTCGCCGACCTTCTCAAGCTGTCGGACGGCAATGCGATGGTCACCTCGATCATTCGCAGCCGCGGCCAACGCGTCACGCCTCTGCCGGACGCTATCTTGAAGGAAGGCGACATCCTGCTTCTCGAGGGAGATCCCGAGGCGCTCGACAAGCTGACGACGCGTGGCCGGCTGAGGCTCAGTAACGACCGCCGGGAGAAGCGCACCAGGAACATGTCGGAAATCGGCGCGGTCGAGGCCGTGATCGGTGACAGCTCGTTCCTGGTCGGTCTCTCGGCGCAGAGGCTCGAGCTGCACGATCGCTTCAACGTCAACCTGCTTGCCGTCAGCCGAAAGGGCGAGAGGATCACCGAACGGCTCAGCGAAGCGGTGCTGCGCATGGGCGATGTGATCGTGCTGCAGGGCGACCGGGACCGTCTGCCGGAGATCCTGCGCGAGCTCGGCTGCCTGCCGCTCGCCGAGCGGCCGATCAAGCTCGGAAGCGTGCGGCGCGGCCTGGTCCCGGTCGTCATCCTGCTTGCCGCGATGGGGGCGACGGCGCTCTCCCTGGTGCCCGTGCCGGTGGCCTTCTTCGCGGCAGCCGTGGCGATGGTGCTCTTCAAGGCCGTGCCGGTGCGGGAAGTCTATGGCGCGATCGACGGTCCTATCCTGGTCATGCTCGCCGCACTCATCCCCGTCTCCGACACGCTGCGCGCCACCGGGCTCACGGATATGGCTGCGGCCGAACTGGCCGGCATTGCCCAGACCCTGCCTTCGTGGGGTGCGCTCGGGCTGATCCTGGTCGCCGCCATGGCGGTGACGCCCTTCCTCAACAACGCGGCCACCGTCCTCGTCATGGCGCCGATTGCCGCGGGTTTCGCGGCGGGTCTCGGCTACCGCCCCGAAGCCTTCCTCATGGCGGTGGCAATCGGTGCCGGCTGCGATTTCCTGACCCCGATCGGCCATCAGTGCAACACGCTGGTGATGGGCCCCGGCGGCTACCGGTTCTCCGACTACCCGCGCCTCGGACTGCCGCTCTCGATCCTGGTCGTGCTCATCGCCGTGCCCTTGCTACTTCTGGTCTGGCCGGTGAACTGACCCTTGCGGGGAAAGCCGGGCTGTCGGATAAGCGCGCCATCATTCAAGGGAGACTGACATGACCATCCGCCGCATCGAACCCGGAACACGCATGAGCCAGGCCGTCGTCCATGGCGACAAGGTCTATCTCGCCGGCCAGGTTGGCGCGCCGGGCAAGAGCGTCACCGAGCAGACGACCGCGATCCTCGCCGAGATCGACCGGCTGCTGGCGCTCGCCGGCTCTGACAAGTCGAAGATCCTGACCGCCCAGATCTGGCTGGACGACATGCGTGATTTCGCCGAAATGAACGCGGTGTGGGACGGCTGGGTCGACAAGGCCAACCCGCCGGCGCGCGCCACCGGCGGCGCGCCGCTCGCAACCCCCGACTACCGCGTCGAGATCATCGTCGTCGCGGCGGTCTGAGTCCCTCGTTGAAGCGCGTCCTGTTCATCTGTTCGGCCAATCGGCTCCGAAGCCCGACGGCCGAGCAGGTGTTTTCGCAATGGCCGGGGGTCGAAACGGACTCCGCCGGCCTCTCGAATGACGCTACGACGGTGCTGTCGCCCGAGCAATTGCGCTGGGCCGACGTGATCTTCGTCATGGAGAAGGCGCACCGGAACAAGCTGTCGCAGCGTTTCAAGGCCCACCTCGGCGGCAAGCGCGTGATCTGCCTCGACATCCCTGACGACTACGACTTCATGGACCCCGCCTTGGTGCGGTTGCTTGAAGCCAAGGCTGGGCCGTTCCTGCGTTGACTACTGCTGTTCCTTCTGCGGTGGCGGCTCGACGCCGGGGCCGGCGGGCGTCGGGTAGTCGTCGTAGGTCTCCCCTTCCATGAAGGAGGAAGCGGTCGGGACACATTGCAGCGACCAGCCTAGATCCGTCGGCGTCTTCTTGTATTCGGCGATCGCCGCGACGCATTCGTCGCGAGTGTCGAAGGCGCTCGGCATCACGGCCATACCGCCACCGGGACCGGCAACGACGAGATACCAGATGTATACGGCTGTAGCAGACATGGAACGCACTCCGGAGCTTGGTGATACACCCCACACTGCGACCGAAAAGCGGCGCAAGCCGGGCGGGGATTTGCTCTATTCCGGCATCCGGTGATCCGTCCAGCCACCCTTGCGAACGTTCCAGATCCGCCCGGTGTCCATCAGCGTCGGGCTTGCGAGGCGCAGCATGCTCGCCGCCACATCGGCCGGCGGGGGCAGCGTATCCGGGTTCTCGCCCGGCATTGCCTGCGCGCGCATCGCGGTGCGGGTCGCGCCGGGATCGACGATGTTGACGCGCAGCGGCGAATTCTTCGTCTCGTCGGCCCAGGAGCGCGCCAGCGCCTCGACGGCGGCCTTGGACGCCGCGTAGGGCGCCCAGAACGCGCGGGCGGAATGGGCCGCACCCGACGATATCACGAAGGCGCGCCCGGCATCCGACAGGCGCAGCAGCGGGTCGACCGAGCGGATCAGCCGCCATGTGGCGGTGACGTTGACCGCCATGACCCTGTCGAACACCTTCGCCTCGACATGACCGATCGGGGCGATGACGCCGAGTACGCCGGCATTTGCGACGAGGATATCGAGCTTGCCCCAGCGCTCGTGGATCGAGCCGCCGAGCCGGTCGATGCCGGCCATATCGGTCAGATCGAGCGGCACCAGCGTCGCCGAGCCGCCGGCAGCCTTGATCTCGTCGTCCAGTTCCTCCAGCCCGCCGACGGTGCGCGCCACCGCGATGACATGCGCTCCTGCTGCCGCGATCTGCTTCGCCAGGTGATAGCCGATGCCGCGCGACGCGCCGGTGACGAGCGCGACGCGCCCGGTAAGGTCGGGTATTTCGGTCATGGTGTCTTCCGGCCCTATGCCCGCGTTGCCAGCACCGAGAGCTGGCGCACATTGTCGGCGCCTTCATGGTCGGTCAGGCGCGTGGGGTATTGCGTGGTGAAGCAGGCGTCGCAGAACTGCGGCTGGTCATTGTCGCGGGCGGCCTCGCCCACGGCGCGGTAGAGCCCGTCGATGGACAGGAAGCCGAGCGAGTCGACACGGATGAAGTCGGCCATGTCCTTGACCGACATGCGGCTAGCGAGCAGCTTCGCCGTCTCCGGCGTGTCGACGCCATAGAAGCACGACGAGCGTGTCGGTGGCGAGGCGATGCGCATGTGCACCTCCTTGGCGCCCGCGTCGCGCACCATCTGCACGATCTTCTGCGAGGTCGTGCCGCGCACGATCGAATCATCCACCAACACCACCCGCTTGCCCTCGATCATCGAGCGGTTGGCGTTGTGTTTCAGCTTCACGCCCATGTGGCGGATGGAATCGCCCGGCTGGATGAACGTGCGGCCGACATAGTGGTTGCGGATGATGCCGAGCTCGAAGGGCAGCCCCGCCGCCTGCGCAAATCCGATCGCCGCCGGCGTGCCCGAATCGGGCACGGGTACCACGATGTCGGCGTCGACCGGGTTCTCCCGCGCGAGTTCGATGCCGATCTTCTTGCGCACGTCATAGACGTTGCGACCCTCGACCGAGGAATCCGGCCGGGAAAAATAGACATATTCGAAGATGCAGAAGCGAGATTTCTGCGGCTCGAAGGGGAAGATGCTCTCGATGCCCTTAGGCGTGACGACGACCATCTCGCCGGGCTTCAAATCGCGGACGAACCTCGCCCCGATGATATCGAGCGCGCAGGTTTCGGAGGCGAGGATCCAGGCGCCGTCGAGGTCGCCCAGCACCAGCGGCCGGATGCCGAGCGGATCGCGGCAGCCGATCATCTTCTTCGACGACAGCGCCACCAGCGAGAAGGCGCCCTCGATCTGGCGGACGGCATCGATGAAGCGGGAATTGAGATCCCGCTCCTTGCTCATGGCGACGAGGTGCAGGATCGTCTCGGTGTCGGATGTCGAGGAGAAGATCGCGCCCTGCTTCTGCAGCGTGCGCTGCACGGTCATGGCATTGGTCAGGTTGCCGTTGTGGGCGACGGCGAAGCCGCCGTCGGCGAGTTCGGCGAAGAACGGCTGAATGTTGCGCACCCCCGCCCCGCCGGTCGTCGCGTAGCGCGTGTGGCCGATGGCGCGGCTGCCCTTCAGGCTGTCGATCACCGCCTGCTTGGTGAACGTGTCGCCGATCAGGCCGACGTGCCGCTCGACATGGAATTGGCTGCCGTCGAAGGAAACGATGCCCGCCGCCTCCTGGCCGCGGTGCTGCAGCGCGTGCAGGCCGAGCGTGACGATCGCCGCTGCGTCCTGCCGTCCGAAAATGCCGAAGACGCCGCATTCGTCGTGGAAGCGGTCGTCGTCCGAGGAAAACGGAGTGTCATGCACGTCAGCCATTGTCGTGCTCCTCAAAGAAACATCCCGCGGAGGGCCGCGGGGATGGATTCAGTTGTTCGTGTCGCCTTCGGCGTCCGGTGCCGGTTCGGCCTGTGTGTCGCCGCCCGCCGGCGCCTCGTCGTTCGACCCGAGGGGCAGCTTGCTCAGGATCGATTTCTCCGGATCGTCCGGCAACAGCGCCTGAAGCCTCTGGCCGATTGTCTCCAGCAGCGGTCGGGACTTCGCGTTCGCCACCCATGTAGGTTGGTTAGTGCCGACAAGCCAGTTGAAGAACAGCAGGCCGACGGCGACGACGAGCACACCGCGCGCCGCACCGTAGAGGAAGCCGAGCGTTCGGTCGAGCGCACCGACGCGGCTGTCGATAATGAAGTCCGCGATCTTCATCGTGATCACCGTCACCACGATCAGCGCGACAAAGAAGACGATGCCCGCCGAAACGGCAAGCGCCAGCTGCTTGTGATCCACATAGGGCGTCACGTAGGGCAGCACCATTGGATAGAAGAAGAAGGCGGCCGCCGCGGCCGCGGCCCAGGATGCGATCGAGAGCACTTCGCGCGACAGCCCGCGCACCATCGCGAGCATGGCGGAGACGAGGGTGAAGCCGACGAGTATTCCGTCCAGCAATGTGATCGGCATTGTGTCTCCCGCTGTCTAGGCCGCCACTTTAGTCGTCATCGCTGCGGCGCTTCGATCCTGCGATCCGCGCGACGAGATCGGCAAGGTGCTCAGGCTGGAACGAGGGTATCGCAGTCGCGGTCGGAAGTTCTCCCGACGATGCGGGCATCACCGCCTGCCGGAACCCGAGCTTTTCCGCTTCCTTGAGACGCTGCGCCGCGTGCGCCACTGGCCTGATGGCTCCCGATAGGCTGATTTCGCCGAAATAGACGCTATCGGCTGGAAGGGCAAGTCCGGTCAGGGATGAAACCAGCGCGGCGGCGACCGCAAGGTCGGCGGCCGGCTCGGTGATGCGGTAGCCGCCGGCGACGTTGAGATAGACGTCGTGGGTGGCAAAGCGGACACCGCAATGTGCCTCCAGCACGGCTAGCACCATCGACAGGCGCGCGCTGTCCCAGCCGACGATCGACCGTCGCGGCGTGCCGAGCGGCGAGGGGGCGACGAGCGCCTGGATTTCGACCAGGACGGGGCGGGTCCCCTCCATGCCGGCGAAGACGGCGGCGCCCGGCGCCTTACCGCTGCGCGCTCCGAGGAAAAGCTCGGACGGGTTGGCGACGTCACGCAGGCCCTTGTCGGACATTTCGAACACGCCGATCTCGTCGGTGGGGCCGAAGCGGTTCTTGATCGTCCTGAGGATACGGTAATGGTGACCGCCTTCGCCCTCGAAATAGAGCACTGCGTCGACCATGTGCTCGACGACACGCGGACCGGCGATCTGGCCGTCCTTGGTGACGTGGCCGACCAGCACGATCGCCGCGCCCGTCGACTTGGCGTAGCGGATCATCGCCTGGGCGGCGGCCCGCACCTGCGTCACCGTGCCGGGCGCGGATTCGGCGAGGTCGGTCCACAGCGTCTGGATCGAATCGAGGATGACCATGTCGGGCCGCTTGCCGTCGGCGAGCGTGGCAAGAATGTCCTCGACATTCGTTTCGGCGGCGAGTTCGACCGAGGAATCCGCAGCGCCCAGCCTTTGCGCACGCAGCCTGATCTGCGCCACCGCCTCTTCGCCCGAGACATAGACGACCCGGTGCCCCCGCCGTGCGAGCGCCGCCGCCGCCTGGGTCAACAGCGTCGACTTGCCGATGCCCGGATCCCCGCCCACCAGCAGCGCCGAACCGCGCACAAAGCCGCCGCCGGTTGCACGGTCGAGTTCGCCGATGCCGGAGACGATGCGCGGCGCGTCCTCGATCTCGCCCGACAGGCTGGTCAGCGCCACCGCGCGTCCCTTGCGCGCGCTCTTCAGCGATTGCGGGCCGGAGCCGATGCCGCCGGCCGTGCCTTCCTCGACCAGCGTGTTCCACTCGCCGCAGGCATCGCATTTGCCGGCCCAGCGCTGATGGACCGCGCCGCAGCTCTGGCAGATGAACTGTGTGCGAGTTCTGGCCATCAGCGCCCGCTCTCGACGTAGCGCCGGTGATAGCGCCGGCCGAGCGAGGTGAGCAGTTCGTAGGAGATCGTGCCGGCTGCCGCTGCCGCTTCGTCGATTGGCAGGTTCGGACCGAAGAGCTCGATCATGTCGCCCTTTGCGACCATGCCAGGGCCAAGGTCGGTGACGTCGTACATCGTCAGGTCCATGGTGATGCGACCGAGGATCGGCACGCGTTGGCCCTGGATGAAGCCGTGGCCGGCCGGGCGATTGGTCTGCCGCAGTGCGACGCCTGTGGCC
The DNA here is from genome assembly GCA_041913465.1 of Mesorhizobium sp. GTDB lineage: Bacteria > Pseudomonadota > Alphaproteobacteria > Rhizobiales > Rhizobiaceae > Mesorhizobium_A. The sequence goes on from JAYSFJ010000001.1 coordinate 368,540, forward strand.
GACCCCGCGCGCGGATACCCGTCCGCATAGCCGACGGCCGTCACCGCGATGATCGTATCGCGCGACAGGGTCTGCGTCGCGCCGTAGCTCACCGTCTCGCCCGCCCGCGCGTGGCGGATCTGCGCCACGCGTGCCTCGGCGGTCACCACCACCCGCATCGGGTTGGCGGTGCCGGGCAGGATCGCACCGCCATAGACCGCGATGCCGGGCCGCGTGACGGAGCCGTGATACTCCGCGCCGAGCAGGATGCCGGCCGAATTGACCAGGCTTGATTCAATGCCTGGAAAAGCCGCCGTAACCGCTTGAAACGACTCCAGTTGACGCCGGTTCATGGGATGCGCCTGATCGTCCGCGCAGGCGAGGTGGCTCATCACCAGCACAGGGTCGATCGCCTGCGTCAGCGCGTTCTCCTCGGCGAAGGCGAGCGCTTCCTCCACCGTCATACCCAGCCGGTTCATGCCCGTGTCGACATTGATCGTGCAGGGCAGGCGGACACCGCTCACGCCGCAGAACGTCTCCCAGAGACGAACATCGACAGGCGAATTGAGCACCGGAATCAGGCGGTCCTGGAGGTAGAGGCTGCCGGATTCTTCCGAGAACAGCCCATTCAGCACGTAGATCGTCGCCTCGGGCACCGCCCGCCGCACGGCGGCACCTTCCTCCGGCAGCGCCACGAAGAACCGCGTGCAGCCCGCATCGGCAAGCGCCGGGGCCACACGGTCGATGCCGAGACCATAGGCGTCGGCCTTGACGACGCCGGCGGTAACGGCCGGCGTGCAGACCTGCGCCAGCGCCGCATAGTTCGCCTTCAGCGCCTCGAGATCGATCGTCAAGCTTGCGCCGGCGAAACGCATTTCGGGGCCGGCGACGTTTTGGCTGTCGGGAGCCACGTCTACTCGAACCTCTCAGGCAGGTGGTGCTCTTCGGCCAAATCCGAGAACCGGGTGTATTCACCCTGGAAGGCGAGCGACACGGTGCCCGTCGGTCCGTGACGCTGCTTGGCGATGATCACCTCGGCCTTGCCGCGGGCCTCGTTCATCGCATTCTCCCACTGGACGTATTCAGGCGTGCCGAGCTTCGGCTCCTTGTTCTTCAGATAGTATTCCTCGCGATAGACGAAGATCACCACGTCGGCGTCCTGCTCGATCGAACCGGATTCGCGCAGATCGGAGAGCTGCGGGCGCTTGTCGTCGCGGCTCTCCACCTGACGCGAGAGCTGCGACAGAGCGATGATCGGCACCGCCAATTCCTTGGCCAGCGCCTTCAGGCCCGTCGTGATCTCGGTGATCTCCTGCACTCGGTTCTGCGACGACTTGGCGCTCGAGCCCTGCATGAGCTGGATATAGTCGATGACGATGACGTCGAGCCCGCGCTGCCGCTTCAGCCGCCGTGCGCGTGCTGCAAGCTGCGCGATCGAGATGCCGCCGGTCTGGTCGATATAGAGCGGGATCTTCTGCAGCGTCTGGGTGCAGGCGACCAGCTTTTCGAAATCCGCTTCCGTCAGGTCGCCGCGCCGGATCTTGGAGGAGGGGACTTCCGCCTGCTCCGAAATGATGCGGGTGGCGAGCTGCTCGGCCGACATTTCGAGCGAGAAGAAGCCGATCACGCCACCATTCGCCGCCTTGAACGAGCCGTCGGCCTGTTGGGCGGGAACATAACTTTCCGCGATGTTGAAGGCGATGTTGGTGGCAAGCGACGTCTTGCCCATGCCCGGCCGGCCGGCGATGATGACCAGGTCCGACGCCTGCAGGCCGCCCATCCTGTTGTCGAGATCGCGCAGGCCCGTCGCGACGCCCGACAGGTGCCCGTCGCGCTGGTAGGCGGCGGCGGCCATGTCGATGGCGGTGCGCACCGCATCGCCGAAGCTCTCGAACCCGCCGTCGTAGCGTCCCGTTTCCGCCAGTTCGAAAAGTCGGCGCTCGGCGTCCTCGATCTGCTCCCGTGGCGCCATGTCCACCGGCGCGTCGTAGGCGATGTTGACCATGTCCTCACCGACGGTGATCAGCGCGCGGCGCGTGGCCAGATCGTAGATCGCGCGCCCGTAGTCGGCGGCGTTGATGACGGTCACCGCCTCGGCCGCAATGCGGGCCAGATAATGCGGCACGGTCAGATCGCCGACCTTGCCGTCGGCCGGCAGGAAGGTCTTGATCGTCACCGGATTGGCCATCTTGCCCATGCGGATCAGCTCGCCTGCGACCTCGAAGATCTTGCGGTGCAGCGGCTCATAGAAATGTCCCGGCTTCAGGAAATCGGAGACCCGGTAGTAGGCGTCGTTGTTGACGAGGATGGCGCCGAGAAGTGCCTGCTCGGCCTCGATGTTGTTCGGCGCCTCGCGATAGAGCGGCGTCTCCGCCGGAGCGGTCTTGCGCAGTGCTTCAGCCATGATGTCCCGTCACTTCCCTCGGGAATTGAGCTAACAGAACGACGCGCCCGCCGGGGCGATTTCCTGCGGAACTGCCCACGATTCACAGGCGCGGCAAACAGTGGACAGATTCGCCATTGACGCGAATCGAACGCGCAGCATAGCGCCAAGAGGTCAGGAACAAAACGGGAATAGTTTTCTGTCCGCCAGTTCGCCGCCGGAAATCCGGCGCATTGTCCGCGCCTTAACCTGATGGCAAGCTGCGTGGGACAGCTTGGCGGTTCAGTCAGTCAAAATCCCCGACCATTTTTCTGCGTCCGGCTGGACGCATCGCGCACTGGAGAAGCCGGCCGTGACCATCGAATTCGCCGACACGAGAGAAACGCTTTACGCTGCGCTGACGCGGGCGATCGATTCGATCGACGGGCCGACCATCACGCTTCGCCGCCTGCTTTCCCTCGTCGGCGAGCACGGCCTGCTCTTCCTGTGCGCCCTGCTGACCATCCCGTTCCTCATTCCGGTCTCGATTCCCGGCGTCAGCACGGTCTTCGGCGCGGCGATCATCCTCGTCGCCATCGGCATCACCACCAATCGCATGCCGTGGCTGCCCGATAGGCTGATGGACAAGGACATGGATGCGGTAAAGCTCGCAGGCATCCTGCGGCGGGGCGCAAATGTCGTGGCCAAGGTTGAGGCCTACATCCGCCCGCGCGCCCAGGCGATCACCGGCAGCGGTTTCGCCAGCCGCGTCAACGGCCTTGCGCTGATCTTCGCCGGTATCCTCCTGATGGCACCGCTCGGCCTTGTGCCGTTCTCCAACACGTTGCCGGCCTTCGCGATTCTGCTGCTCGCCATCGGAATGTCGCAGCGGGACGGCATTGTCGTCCTGGCCGGCTACGCGATGATCGTTGCGACGATCGTCTACTTCGGCGTCCTCGCCTGGCTCGCCTTTGCTGCGGGCAAGGGGCTCATGGGCCTCTTCGGCGGCTGATCGGCTTCCTCGCCCGATTGTGCCAACCGCTCGCGCGGCCGGTTCTTCTCGGCGTCGTCGCGCAGCCGGTGTTCCGCCTCGGCGATATAGTCCCGCGTCATCGGCAGCACCGCGTTCGATTTCGTCAGCTGTATCTGGAAGACGACGAGATCCTGCCAGCGGAACGATGCTTCGGACGCGGCGAGGTAGAATTCCCACATCCGGCAGAAACGCTCGTCGTAGAGTTCCCTTGCCTTGTCCCGATTGGCGAGGAACCGTTCGCGCCAGTGCTTCAGCGTTTCGGCGTAGTGCAGACGCAGCACTTCCACGTCGGTGACCACGAGGCCCGATCGTTCAATCGACGGCAGTATCTCCGACATCGCCGGGATATAGCCTCCGGGGAAGATGTGCTTGCGGATGAATGCGTTCGTCGCCACCGGCCGGCCGCTGCGGCCGATCGTGTGCAAGAGCATCACACCGTCCGGCTTGAGCAGAGAGGCGGCCTTGTCGAAGAAGGTCTGGAAGTGGTTGACGCCGACATGTTCGAACATGCCCACCGAAACGATGCGATCGAACCGCTCCTGCAGGTCGCGGTAGTCACGCAGTTCGAAATGGACGTGGTTGTCGAGATGCTCGGCCTGTGCGCGCTGGCTGGACACCGCATGCTGCTCCGTCGACAGCGTCACGCCGAGCACGCTCGCGTCGAAATGGCGCGCAAGATAGAGGCCGAGCCCGCCCCAGCCTGAACCGATGTCCAGCACATCGAGGCGCGGGCTCATGCGCAGTTTCGCCGCGATGTGACGTTTCTTGGCGTCCTGCGCCTCTTCGAGCGTCATGTCCGGCCGTTCGAAATAGGCGCAGGAATACTGCATGTCCGTGTCGAGGAAGAGCCGGTAAAGCTCGCCCGAAAGGTCATAGTGACTGTGGACGTTGGCCCGGGACCGGGCCGCATTGTTCATCTGGTGCAGCCGGCGCAGCCCGTAGCGCAGGCCCTCGATTGCCCGCGCCCAGACCGCCTCGACCCCCGCCGGACCCATGTTCTGGTACGCGATCCGCAGCAATTCGAAGATATCGCCTTCGACGATGTCGAGGTCGCCGTCCATGTAGGCTTCCGGCAGTGCGAGCGACGGGTCGAGCGCGATCCCCAGTTCGGCCTGACGCGAACGGATGACGACGTGGACATGCTGGCCCGATCCGTCGCCGAAATGGACCGACATGCCCTTTGGGCCGGTCACTGTCAGATTTCCCGTCCGGACCAGACAGCTGACCACACTCTTCAAGAGCCTGTTCATGACGCAATCCCCGAAACTAAGGCATACTTAGTATAGCGGGTCCGGCGATTTCGGCAATTGCACCAGCGGCACCAACGAAAAGGCCCAGGCGTTGCCGCCTGGGCCTTGTTGATCGAAGCTGACTGGAGGGGTCTTACTCCTCGTCGCCTTCCTCTGCCGTCGGATCGAAGAAGGCGTCCGGACGGGCGTTCTCGTTGATGTCTTCGCCGTAGATCGCCTCGGCGGTCGTCAGCGTCTCGCCCTTGGCCTGGCGCTCGGCCTCGTCGACGGAGCGGGCGATGTTGAGCGTGATCGTGACCTCGACTTCGGGGTGGAGCATGATCGCGACGTTGCGCACGCCGATCTCCTTGATCGGCTGGTTCAGCTCGACCTGGTTGCGCGAGACGGTGAAGCCTTCCGCGGTCAGAAGCTCGGCGATGTCGCGGGTCGAGACCGAGCCGTAGAGCTGGCCGGTTTCGCCGGCGGAGCGCACGGCGATGAACGACTTGCCGTCGAGCTTGTCGGCGACCTGCTGGGCCTCGGTCTTGCGCTCGAGGTTGCGGGCTTCGAGCTGGGCGCGCTGGCCCTCGAACTTCTTCTTGTTCGCGGCGTTGGCGCGCAGCGCCTTGCCCTGCGGCAGGAGGAAGTTACGGCCGAAGCCGTCCTTGACCTTGACGGTGTCGCCCATCTGGCCGAGGCGGGGAATACGTTCGAGAAGAATGACTTCCATGGTTCCGTTCCTTTTCGTGTCGCCGCGGGGCGGCGGTGATGGCATGCGCGATCGGAAAGGAAGCGGCGGCCGGTGAGGCCTCTATTCGCTGTCCTGCCGTCGCGGCAGTTAGGGCGATGTCGCCCAACTCGGGATTTGCATCAGCCTGCCGCGCCCGTCGCGGAAGGAGAGGCGGGCGGCCGTGGCCGCCCGCTTCGTCAGTTCATCAACGCACCACGTAGGGCAGGAGCGCGAGGAAGCGGGCACGCTTGATCGCCTGGGCGAGTTCGCGCTGCTTCTTCTGGCTCACCGCGGTGATGCGGGACGGCACGATCTTGCCGCGCTCGGAAATGTAGCGCTGCAGCAGACGCACGTCCTTGTAGTCGATGCGCGGCGCATTGGCGCCCGAGAACGGGCAGGTCTTGCGACGGCGGTGGAACGGGCGCCGCTGCGGCGCGGAAACGGTCTCGGCCATTATTCTGCTGCTCCTTCGAAGTTCTCGCGCGGACGGCGCGGACCACGGTCACCACCGTCACGGTCGCCGCCGAAGCTGCGCGGCGGACGGTCGCCGCGGTCGCGGTCGCCAAAGCGGGAGGGGCGGTCGCCACGATCGCCGCGATCGCCACGGTCGTCACGGTCGCGCTTCTGCAGCATCGCCGACTGGCCTTCCTCGTGTTTCTCGACCTTGATGGTCATGAAGCGCAGGACGTCTTCCGACAGGCCCATCTGGCGTTCCATCTCCTTCACGGCGGCAGCCGGAGCGGTGATGTCCATCAGGGTATAGTAGGCCTTGCGGTTCTTGTTGACGCGGTAGGTGAGGGACTTCAGTCCCCAGTTCTCGACCCGGCCGACCGAGCCCCCGCCAGCGGTGATGACGCCCTTGTACTGCTCGACAAGTGCATCGATCTGCTGCGGCGAGAGATCCTGCCGGGCAAGGAACACATGCTCGTAAAGTGCCATTGTTCTTTGCCTTTCTTCGTTTCCCTGTCGGTCCCGGCGGCTAAAGCCTCTGCAACTTCTCTTGGACCCTAAGGCGACCTTGCGGTCTCTTCGGGGAAGAAAGGAGCATCACGAGACGGTCGAGAGCGGAGACACGGGAGGCGGAAGGATTTTTCCTTCACGGCGGAGGCTCAAACCTCCGGCCCTCCGTTCAGCCCCCAGCTGGGACCGGCAGATTGGGGGCGCTTATACAGGGTTTCGGCCGGATGACAAGCGCGGACCAGGCAAAGGACCTGCGATAAGCGGTCCCACCGGCGAACGCTTCGGGAAGAGGCGCCCGGTGCCGAGCTTCTTGCCGAACAGCGTATCGTACTGCAAGAGGCGCATGTCGGCGACCAGCTGGTCGGGCTGCTTGCTCCGCGACCAGTCGCGTATGCCTTTTCCGTCCGCATCGATCAGGAGGTGCCGGTCGATGACCCTGTAGCGGTCGTGCAACTCGCCGAGCAGGCCGGTGTAGTAGGGATGTTCGATCCCCGCCTGCCTCAATACCAGGAGCGGCATGAAGGAAGGGCTGACCGTGCCGATGTCCTTTGCACTGCCCTTGCGGTTGGACCAGACGACCAGCGGCGTTTCCCGCACGCGCTTCATCTCTCCGGCAGATCCGCTGCGCGGCGCCACGTTGTCGTCGAGAAACCCCGTTCCGACATAGGCGGGACCCAGCGGCGGCAGGTGATCGCCGAAATAGGCGATCACGGTCGGCCGCTCGCGCTTCTCGGCCCATTCTATAAGGCGGCGCATCGAATTGTCGGCGTCATGCATGCCTTCGGCAAAGGTCGCGACGGAGCCGCGCGTCCAGTCGTCCATCCTTCCGCCGACCTCGATCGACTCTTGCGGGTACCGGCCGGGCTCGTAGGGACCGTGGCTCTGCAGCGTCACCGCGAAGAGGAAGAGCGGGTCGCTGGCCCGTTCCGCGCGCGCGATGATCTGTTCGGTCAGCGCGTCGTCCGAAACCAGCGTGCCGCGCGTCTCCATCTTCGGCATGTTCTCCACCGAGCGGAAATCCTCGAAGCCGAACGCCTCGTAGACCTGGGCGCGGTTCCAGAACCAGCCTTCGAACGGATGCATGGCCTGCGTTTCGTAGCCCTCGCTCTTGAGGAACGAGGCGAGCGTCGGCGTCGAGCTGCGCACATATTGCTGGTACGGGATGCTGCCATAGGGCAGGAACGCGTTCGAGAAGCCGGTCAGGGCCTCGAATTCCACATTCGCGGTCATGCCGCCGAACTCGGGGGAGAAGATGTGGCCGGACTGGTGGGCGCGGGTGAAGGACAGCGGATCGGGAGTCAGCGTCACGCCCGGCAGGCGGGTCGGATCCCAGAAGGATTCGCTCATCACCATGATGATGTCGGGCCGCTCCTCAGGCATGCTGATCGGCTGAAGAACCGGCTTGCCGATCGCCTGCATCGCCTCGGGCGAATAGCCCTCGGGTGCGGCGACCTTCGCCATCGGCACGTTGAGCGCGAAGGCCAGCGTGAACCCGTTATGCTGATAGTTCGCCTTCTGGTCCCACATCATCGGGCTGATGCGCAGCCGGTCTCGGGTCCACGAAAAGGTCGAGTAGTCGAGGATCGACGCATAGAGCGCGATCAGCGGCACTGCGACGGCGAGCCGGAAGATCCGGTCCGACAGCAGGATCGCGCGTCCGCGCCGGCGCCATCCGATCCAGGCCATCGGCACGAGCACCGCGAGCGCGGCGAAGATCAACACGATCAGCACCGCCGTTCCCACCCGTTCGCGGGCAAGCAGCGGCAACAGTTCGAGGATCTGCCGGCCGTAGAGGAAGTCGGTTGGGTAGAGCGGGTCGCCGAGATAGTAGGATTTCTGCAATCCGGTTGCGGCCAACCCGAGAACGATGGGCGCGAGCACCAGCACGCCCATATGCAGCCGTCCGAGCAGCGCGTCGAGCACAAGCAGCAAGAGTGTAAACAGCGCCACTGTCGCCAGCGCCGGCCGGTAGGGCTCGACGAAGAACAGGAGCGACTCGCCAAGGGAACCGCGAGCGACTGCCTCCACCGCAAATGTCAGCACCGCCGCGATCAGAACCGTCGTCGTGGTGTTGCGCGCCATTCCAAGCCAATGGGCGGTGCGGCGGGAAAAGCGGCCTCGATGAGCGGTTTCGGACGTTGCTGCCGTCCGGTCTATGGATGCACTCTTCGACAAATCGGTATCCCCGGCCCGGAATGGCGCCAAACGATATTCATGCGAGTGTCATTCAACTGTCACAAAAGAAAGGCGTTCCCTTACGTGCGCAATAAAGAAATGTTGCAGCGCGTCATGATTTGCGGGCGACCTTGCGAAATGCGCGCACTTGACTTTGCGCACCGCGCTGCGCCACAGGGGCGATCCAGACGAAGCGGGAGATGCCGATGTCGGTCGCTTTCACATTTCCGGGCCAGGGCAGCCAGGCCGTCGGCATGGGCAAGGACCTCGCCGACGCTTTCCCGGAGGCGCGCGCCGTGTTCAACGAAGTGGACGAGGCGCTCGGCCAGAAGCTCTCCGCGATCATGTGGGAAGGGCCGGAGGAAACGCTGACGCTCACCTCCAACGCCCAGCCGGCCTTGATGGCGGTCTCGATGGCGGCTATCCGGGTTCTGGAGGCGCGAGGCGTCACCGTTCTCGACCATGTCGCCTACGTGGCGGGTCATTCGCTCGGCGAATATTCGGCGTTGTGTGCCGCCGGTATGTTGTCTCTTGCCGACACGGCGCGGCTCCTGCGGATCCGCGGCGATGCGATGCAGGCGGCGGTGCCGGTGGGCGAGGGCGCGATGGCGGCGATCATCGGGCTGGAGCCGGCCAACGTCGAGGCCGCCTGCGCCGAGGCCGGCCGCGGCTCCGTCTGCCAGATCGCCAACGACAATGGCGGCGGACAACTCGTGATTTCCGGCGCCAGGGCCGCCGTCGAGCAGGCGGCGAAGCTCTGCACCGAGAAGGGTGCGAAGCGAGCGCTGATGCTGCAGGTCTCCGCCCCCTTCCATTCGGCCCTGATGGCACCGGCCGCCGCTGCGATGCGCGAGGCGCTGGCAAAGGTCGCAAGGAACCCGCCGGTCGTTCCGGTCATCTCGAACGTCGTGGTCGAGCCGCTCACCGATGCCGACGAGATCGTCAAGCGCCTGGTCGAGCAGGTCACCGGTCGTGTCCGGTGGCGCGAGACCGTCGAGTGGTTCGCTGCCAACAATGTCTCGACGCTCTATGAAATAGGTTCTGGGAAGGTACTTTCCGGCCTCGCACGCCGCATCAATCGCGACATCGCCACCGCGAATGTAGGCACGGCCGCCGACATCGACGCAGCGGTCGCTCAACTCGCTTAGGCACATATCCGCCCGCGTTTGCAGGGCGCGACAACCGACGGGAGTTCTCCATGTTCGATCTGACCGGCCGCAAGGCGCTCGTCACCGGAGCCACGGGCGACTTGGGCGAGGCGATAGCCCGCACCCTTCATGCGCGGGGCGCCGCCGTGGGCATTCACGGCACTCGCCAGGAGAAGCTCGAGGCGCTCGCGGCCGAGCTTGGCGACCGTGTCCAGGTCTTCCCCGCCGATCTCTCCGACCGCGAGGCGGTGAAGGCGCTCGGCCAGAAGGCCGAGACCGATCTCGGCGGCGTCGACATTCTCGTCAACAATGCCGGCATCACCCGCGACGGGCTGTTCGTGCGCATGTCGGACGAGGATTGGGACAAGGTGCTCGAAGTCAATCTCGGCTCAGCTTTCCGTCTCACCCGCGAACTGACCCATCCGATGATGCGCCGCCGCTACGGCCGCATCATCAACATCACGTCGGTCGTGGGCGTCACCGGCAATCCGGGCCAGGCCAACTACTGCGCCTCCAAGGCCGGCATGATCGGATTCTCCAAGTCGTTGGCGCAGGAAATTGCCAGCCGCAACGTCACCGTGAACTGCGTCGCGCCGGGTTTCATCGAATCCGCGATGACGGGCAAGCTCAACGACAAGCAGAAAGAGTCGATACTCGGCGCGGTGCCGATGAAGCGGATGGGCGCGGGTGCGGACATCGCGGCCGCCGTGCTCTACCTCGCGTCTGCCGAGGCTGCCTACGTCACCGGACAGACGCTGCACGTCAACGGCGGCATGGTCATGATCTGAGCCGGGGCGCCGGCGCGGTTTTCGCCTTGGACGGCGTGGTATTTTCGTGTAATCCCGCGCACGACCCCATCGGCGAAGCATTTTTCGACGCTGCAGGTACCGTCGTGGACGGTAAGTCTTTTCAGCTTGATTAGCGGCAATCGGGTCGCTAACGAGGTTCAAACAAACGTGAATACGAGGATGCCCAAATGAGCGACACCGCAGAACGCGTCAAGAAGATCGTCGTCGAGCATCTCGGCGTCGATGCCGAGAAAGTCACGGAAGGCGCGAGCTTCATCGACGATCTGGGCGCTGACAGCCTGGACACCGTCGAACTGGTCATGGCGTTCGAGGAAGAGTTCGGCGTCGAAATCCCGGACGATGCCGCCGAGACCATCCTGACGGTCGGCGATGCGGTGAAGTACATCGACAAGGCTTCGGCCTGAGTTCGGCTCGGGCGCGCCGCGGCGCGCCCATTCCGGCCGCATCAGATTCCTTAAGACAAGAGAGACCTGGATGAGGCGCGTCGTCGTAACCGGCATGGGTCTGCTATCGCCTTATGGCGTCGGCGTCGAACATGGCTGGCGGCAGCTCCTTTCCGGCAAAAGCGCGGCTCGTCCCATCGAGAAGTTCGATGTCTCCGATCTGCCGTGCAAGATTGCCTGCAGCATCCCCCGCGGCGACGGCAGCGACGCGACCTTCAATCCCGATCAGTTCCTTGAACCGAAGGAACAGCGCAAGATCGGCGATTTCATCATTTACGGCATCGCCGCCGCCGACGAGGCGCTGAAGGATGCGGGCTGGGCGCCCACGACCTCCGACGACCAGAACGCCACCGGTGTGATGATCGGCTGCGGCATCGGCGGCATCGAGGGCATTTCCGAGAACACGCTGATCCTGCACGAGCGCGGCCCGCGCCGCATCAGCCCGTTCTTCATTCCCGGCAACATCATCAACCTCGTGTCCGGCCAGGTCTCGATCCGCCACAAGCTGAAGGGTCCGAACCATTCGGTCGTCACCGCCTGTTCGACCGGCGCTCACGCCATCGGCGATGCCGCGCGCATCGTTATGCTGGGCGATGCCGACGTCATGGTGGCAGGCGGAACGGAATCGCCGATCACCCGCCTGTCGGTGGCGGGATTCTCGGCCTGCCGCGCTCTTTCGACTTCATGGAACGACACGCCCGAGAAGGCCTCGCGGCCCTACGACCGCGACCGCGACGGCTTCGTCATGGGCGAGGGAGCCGGCGTCGTCGTCCTCGAAGAACTCGAGCATGCCAAGGCGCGCGGCGCGAAGATCTATGCAGAGTGGACCGGGTACGGCATGTCCGGCGACGCGTACCACATCACAGCTCCGGCCGAAGATGGCGACGGCGCTTTCCGCTCGATGAGCGCCGCGCTGAAGCGCGCGAAGATCACGGCCGCCGACATCGACTACATCAACGCGCATGGCACCTCCACCATGGCCGACACGATCGAACTGGCGGCCGTGGAACGGCTGCTCGGCAATTCCGCCTCAAGGGTTTCCATGTCGTCGACCAAATCGTCGATTGGTCACCTGCTCGGAGCCGCCGGCGCAGCCGAGGCGATCTTCTCGATCCTGGCGATGCGCGACGGTGTGGCCCCAGCAACCATAAATCTCGACAATCCGTCGGCCGAAACCCCGATCGACCTCGTTCCGAACACGCCGCGAAAGCGCGAGATCAACACCGTCCTGTCGAACTCGTTCGGATTCGGCGGCACCAACGCCTCGCTGATCTTCCAGCGTTATGCGGGCTAATCGAATCTCCTCCCAAGGTTCGGCCGGCAGCCCGCGCATCGCGTCAATTTCGCCATATTCGACATTAGTGTCGACGCCCTGTCGTCACCTGACCATGAGCGCGGAACGATGAGCACCAATCCATCGGACACCGGCAGCTTCGGCGGCCGATCCGACCAGCCGAAACCGATCGTCCCGAAGTCCGCGAGCGAAGCGCTGCGGCCGATGCCGGGGCCCATGCCGCCGCGCCGTTCGCGCCGGGCGCGGGGCCAGTTCATCATCTTCATGAACTTCATCATGTCGGCGATCGTCCTCGTCACGATCGGCGCAGGCCTGGCCGTGTGGTACGGCAAGTCGGTCTTCGATGGCCCCGGGCCGTCGAGGGAGAACGACACGGTCCTCATCAAGCCTAATACCGGTGTCAACGAGATCGCGCTTCTGCTGGAGCGCAACAGGCTGATCAGCGACGCCAACATCTTCCGGATCGGCGTGCGCGCCTACGGCAACGAGTCGGCGCTGAAGGCTGGTGAATACGAGGTCAAGGCCGGCGCTTCCATGCGCGAGATCATGGAACTGCTGAAGAGCGGGAAGTCGGTGCTTTATTCGCTGACGCTGCCCGAAGGGTTGACCGTGGAGCAGGCTTTCGCGCGCATCGCCACCAATGAGGCGCTCACCGGCGAGATGCCGGCGGAAATGCCGCCAGAAGGCGCCCTGATCGCCGATACCCAGCGCGTGACGCGCGGCACGAGCCGCAAGGAGGTCATCAGCAAGATGATCGCCGAACAGCAGGAACTGGTCGAGACCATTTGGGCCAGACGCTCGCCCGACCTGCCGCTGAAGGACATCAACGAATTCGTCACGCTGGCCTCCATCGTCGAGAAGGAGACCGGCATCGCCGACGAGCGCTCGCGCGTGGCGGCTGTCTTCATCAACCGCCTCAAGAAGGGCATGCGTCTGCAATCCGACCCGACGATCGTCTACGGCATCTATGGCGGTAAGGGTAAGCCGGCCGACAAGCCGATCACCCGTTCGGACATCGACAAGCCGACACCCTACAACACCTATGCCATCAACGGCCTGCCGCCGACGCCGATCGCCAATCCCGGCCGCGCCGCGCTCGAGGCCGTGGCCAACCCGTCCAAGACCGACGATCTCTACTTCGTCGCGGACGGCACCGGCGGGCACGTCTTCGCCGCGACGCTCGAGGAGCACAACGAGAACGTTGCGCGCTGGCGTGCGATCGAAAAGAAGCAGGCGGAGGAGGCGGCAAAGGCTGCGGCCGAAGCCGAAAAGATTGGTACTGCCGGGACGACCGGCACGAGCCAGTAGTCGCGCCTGTCTCGACAGGTGCAGTGGGACAGGTGGGGACATGGCGCTTCAGAGCATGACCGGGTTCGCCCGGGCGAGCGGTAGTCTGGAAGGCGCCAGCATCGCCTGGGAGACGCGTTCGGTGAACGGCAAGGGTCTCGACGTGCGACTGCGCCTGCCGTCTGGTTTCGACCGGCTCGAAATGCCGGTGCGGCAGGCGGTTCAGAAGCGCTTCTCGCGCGGCAATGTCCAGGCGACGCTCACTTTCACGCGGATGGGTCTGACGACGACGCCGGTCGTCAACGAGGAGTTCCTGAAGGACGTCGCGGCGCTGGCGAAGCGGCTCGAAAAGCAGTTCGGCTGCGCGCCCGCGACAGCCGACGGGCTGCTCTCCCTGCGCGGTGTCCTCGAAGTGCCCGAGACCGCCGAGCCGGCGGAGGGTATCGAAAGGACCGACGCGGAGATCATCGCCGTTCTAGACCACGCGCTTTCCGGATTGGCCGCGGCACGAGAGCACGAGGGGGCTGCCTTGAAGCAGCTTCTCCTCGGCCATCTCGACACGATCGAGCAATTGACGCTGCGCGCCGAAGCGGACGGTTCGCGCGAGCCGGCGGCCATTCGCGAGCGCATCGCCCAGCAGGTGAAATTGCTGATCGACGCGGCGCCGTCGCTCGACGAACAGCGCCTGCATACGGAGGCCGCGTTTCTCGCCACCAAGGCCGATATCCGCGAGGAGATCGACCGGCTGAAGACGCACGTAGCGTCGGGTCGTGCCTTGCTCGAATCCGGCGGCGCGGCGGGGCGCAAGCTCGATTTCCTGGCGCAGGAATTCAATCGCGAATCGAATACGCTTTGCTCTAAATCGAACGCTGCGTCGGTGACCGCGATCGGCCTCGAGTTGAAAGCGGTCGTCGACCAGTTTCGCGAGCAGGTTCAGAATCTGGAGTAGGCGATGGCGGCCGAGAGAGCCTCAACCGGAATCAGGCGGCGCGGCCTGATGCTGGTCCTGTCCTCGCCTTCGGGGGCGGGGAAGTCGACGATCGCGCGCAATCTGCTCGAACACGATCCCGGGCTGGAACTGTCGGTCAGCGTGACGACGCGCCCGCGCCGCCCGAGCGAGATCGACGGCGTTCACTATCATTTCATCTCGCAGCGCGAGTTCGACCGGTTGCGCGACAGCGAAGCCCTGCTCGAATGGGCCGAGGTGCACGGCAATTGCTACGGCACGCCCCGCGAACCGGCCGAAGCGGCAATGGCGGACGGCCGCGACATGCTGTTCGACATCGACTGGCAGGGCGCGGAGCAACTGAACGAGAAGATGCGCGCCGACATCGTCTCGATCTTCATCCTGCCGCCGTCGATGAGCGAACTGAAGACCAGGCTTCGGCGTCGGGCGGAAGATTCCGACGCGGTCATCGAAAAGCGGCTGACCAATGCCCGCGTCGAAATCGAGCACTGGCGCTCCTACGACTATGTCGTGATCAACGACGATCTGGATCGTGCCTATTCGGAGGTGAAGTCGATCGTTACCGCCGAGCGGCTCCGCCGCGACCGGCGGCCGGGGCTGTTCGATTTCGTGACGAAGCTGCTGGACGAGAAGCTCGGCTGAGGCGGATCGCGACGTTCACCCTAGCCCGTTCGCCAGCCTGACGAACTCCTCGACGCTCAGCGTCTCCGCACGCCGGGTTCCGTCGATTCCGGCTTTCGCGAGAAGTGCTTCTCCGCCGATGCCTTTGAGACTCTGGCGCAGCATCTTGCGGCGCTGTCCGAAGGCGGCAAGCGTGACTCGCTCCAGCTTCTTCAGGTCCGCGGGCAGCGGGCTTTGCCTCGGCACGATATGCACGACCGAGGAGGTGACCTTCGGCGGCGGCCAGAATGCCTGCGGGGAGATGTCGAAGGCGATGCGGGCCTCGGAACGCCAGCCGGCGAGAACGCCGAGCCGCCCGTAGGCGTCGTCGCCTGCCTTCGCCACGACCCGCTCCGCCACCTCGCGCTGGAACATCAGCGTCATCGAGCGCCAGAACGGCGGCCAATCTGGCAGGGTGAGCCACTTCACCAGCAACTCCGTGCCGATATTGTAGGGCAGGTTGGCGACGATCCGAACATCCTCCAGGCCGAAGGCGAGGGTGGCGTAGTCGGTCGCGAGCGCGTCTCCCGCGACGACCTCCAGTCGTCCCGGATAGGCATCGGCGATCTCGGCGAGCGCCGGCAGGCAGCGCTCGTCGCGCTCGATGGCAATCACCTTGGCCGCGTTGTGCATCAGGAGCGCCCGGGTGAGGCCGCCCGGCCCCGGCCCGACCTCGATCACGGTGGCGCCGGAAAGGTCGCCGGCGGCGCGAGCGACTTTGCCTGTCAGGTTGAGGTCGAGCAGGAAATTCTGGCCGAGCGCCTTCTTCGCCGCCAGGCCATGCCTCTCGATCACCTCGCGCAACGGCGGCAGGCCGTCGAGGGCACTCATCAAGCGCGCGTCCGGTTATCGGCCAGCGCGCGTGCGAGCTTCAGCGCCGCGATCAGGCTGCTCGGCCGTGCCTTGCCGGTTCCGGCGATGTCGAAGGCCGTCCCATGGTCCGGCGAGGTGCGGATGAAGGGCAGACCGAGCGTCACGTTCACCGCCTCGTCGAAGGCGAGCATCTTGGCCGGGATGAGCGCCTGGTCGTGATACATGCACAGCACCGCATCGTAGCCGGCCCGGGCGCGCGGATGAAACATCGTGTCGGCCGGCGCGGGCCCGAAGGCGTCGATCCCCTCATGACGCAACTGTTCCACCGCCGGCAGGATGATTTCCTCGTCTTCCGTGCCGATCGTCCCGCCTTCGCCCGCATGCGGATTGAGGCCGAGAATCGCCAGGCGCGGGCTGGCAATGCCGAACCTGGCCCGAAGGTCGCGGTGGACGATGCGCGCGGTCGCAAGGATCCCGTCCGTCGTCAGGGCCGCCGGCACTTCGGAGATCGGGATGTGGATCGTCACGGGAACGGTGCGCAGCCCGGGCCCCGCGATCATCATCACGGCGGTCTCCTCCCGGCCGGACGCTTCGCTCGCGAGGTGGGCGAGGTATTCCGTGTGGCCGGGATGGCGAAAACCCGCCTCATAAAGGGTCTTCTTGGCGATCGGCAGCGTCACGATCGCGTCCGCCCTGCCGTCGAGCACATAACCGACCGCGCGGTCGATCGCCTCGACGATGCCGGCGGCGTTGCCGACATTGGAAGCACCCGGCGTGTCGATGAAGCGGTTGTCGAGCGGAACGACCGGAAGCGCGTCGTCGAATACCGATCCGGCGAGGTCGACCGTGGTTTCGGCGATCGGCAGCTCGACCCCCAGACGACGGGCGCGCGCGGCAAGATGTTCGGGGTCGGCGAGCAGCGCGAACGGCGGGATCTGTTCTTCGCGGCGCCGCAGCCAGGCTGCGATCACGATGTCCGCCCCGATCCCCGACGGATCGCCGATGCTCAGGGCCAGCATGGACGTCAGTCCTACTTCTGGACGATGCGCGCGACCTTGCGCAGTTCTTCGACGTATTTCTTGGACAGCGCTTCGCCCTTCTCGTCCATTTTGCCGTCGGCCTGCAGCATCATCTGGGCAGCGCGATCATCGTTGACCTCGCGCGTGGAGCAGATGCCGATGAACTCGACACCGGCCGCTGTCTCGCGAACGGGGGTCGCTGCGCCCGGCTTGGTCGCCTTGATCTGCTTTTCCCAATCCGGCGGCAGTTCGGGCTCGAGGATGCGCGGGATATCCTGCACCGAGACGTCGATCAGCCCCTTCGCGAATTGGCGCGTTGTTTCGCAGCCGTTGAAGCGCTGGCGCATGGCTTCGGCCTCGCGCTTGCGCTTGCCGAGGATCGCGCCGCGCTCCTTCTGCGGCACGACGAAGGTCACTTTCTGCAACAGGTATTCGGTCGCCGACGGCTTCTTGCCCCCGAGCTCGAACACTTTGCGCACCATTTGCTGCTCGGTCATCATCTCGGTCGAGCGGTAGCGGGAACCGAGAAGCTGGCTCCACCCCATCTGGATACGGATGAATTCCTTCATATGCTCCCGGCCGATCCCGGCCTGGCTGAGGATCTGGTCCAACTGTGCCGGCTTGAGCTTGTTCGAGATCGCGAAACGGTTGTAGCTTTCGTCGACCGTCTGCTTGGAGATGCGGATGTTCCGGCGCGCCATCTCCTCTGACTTCAGCGCCTGCTCGACCATGTCTTGCGCCGCTTTTTCGGCGCCGCCTTTCTGGCGGAACAGCTTGTTGAGAGCGGCACGGCGCTGGATGTCGTAGCTCGTCACCGCCGTGTTGTTGACGATGTATTTGATCTCGCTGGCCATCGCCGGCGCCGCGGGCAAGGCTGCGGCTGCTCCCAGTATGGCGACGATGGCTGCGACGGTCGCGAATCTGGCGCGCTTCATAACTGAGCTCATTACTCCGTCCCGGTCTTCGCGGCTTTCATAGAATGGTCGAGCGAAATGACCGATTACTGCGGCGAAACCGTGACCGCAACCAGCCTGTTACTGGTCGAGCACGCTCGAATTCGATCCGAAGTCGCCGAGCGTCCGGAACGAGACGTTGAAACCGACGGTCATCGTCTCCTTCGTGTCCGTCGGCCGAACCTGCGTGAAGGTCATCTGGTAGGTGAAGCACTCGTCGTCGTACTCGAAGCCGATCGAGTTGCGCACGAGCCTGTCCTGGATGAAGTCATGCGTGGCAGAGGCGAAACCGGACCAGTTCTCGTTGAAGTCGAACTTGCCCGACACTGTCAGCTCTTTGCGGTCTTCGGTGAAACCGTAGAGCGGCTGCTTCTGGATGAATGCATACCGCGCCGAGGTGGTGAACTGTCCGACCGTGAAACCGGTCTTCAGCTCGGCGCGGCGGGTTTCGAAAGTCTGCTCGTCGAAACGCCCGCTGGCGGAAATCGACAATCCGCTGGGGCTGGCGACGCCGAACAAGGCGACGAAGTCGGACCGGTCGGTCTCAAGCCCGGAATAGGCGCCGACATTGACGAGGTCAGGCGAGGCGAACGGGTTGTCTCCGGCGATATGGTAGGATTGCCCGAAGATGCCGTTGGCGCTCCAGCCGCTCCAGAACGAACCCGTATAGCGCATGCCGAGATTGGCGCGGGTGCCGCCCTCGACGCGGTCGAAGCCGGAGAACTTGTCGCGCTCGAACAGCGTCGCCGCGTCGAAGACGAAGCTCTGCGCGTCCTCGTTGGGAATATCGAGCGTTCGGCCGTAGGCCTCGTTCGGGCGCACGAGCAACTGCGCCATGGGTTCCAGGACGTGGCTGGAATTGGCCCCCGCAAACAGCCAGGGCCAGCGGAATTCGAGGCCCGCCGTCGCCATCGGGCGGAAATAGGACGAGCGGATGTCAGCCTCGACGCCGGAATAGGCAAGGGCCGGATCGTGGCTGTATTGGAGGCCGTTGAGATACCCAGCCATTGCGTTGACCGCATCGACCGATGTTGAGGTGGGATCGGAATAGATTCCGTCGCCCCTAACGTGCAACAGCGGCGTCACGATAAAGCCGTTCGCGGCAACAATCTCGCGCTTCCACTCCGCCTCTGCGGTGACCCGGCCCGTCGCGCCCTCGATGCCGCTGATGCGGTAGGGTCGCCTGTAGCGCGTCTCGATCGCGGCTGTATCCGGATCGTCCCCAAGGATCGTCTGATAGCTCACATCCTGACGGCCGCGCGAGATGCCGGTGACATTCATGTCGAAACGGACCTGACCACCGCCGACGTCTTCCACGGTCTTGGTATAGTCGAGCGACGGCAGCACCCAGGGCTGCTTGGGGTCGCGTGCGGCGGCAATCTCCACACCCGTCACGGGATGATGGTCCAACGTGGTTTCCTGCACGCTGAACTTCATCAGGCGCAGGTCGAAATAGTTCCGGTCGTTCAGGCCGGTGAGGTAGACCTCGTTGCGGTAGACCAGCTTGTCGAAGCCGTTGATCGTGTAGGTCCGGCTGAAATTCTTGTCGGACTGGACCAGCACGTCCCAGCCGAACGTCCAGCGCGGATTGATCTTGAACTGGCCCTTGGTGCCGATCATCCCGCGGTTGGTCACGCTGCTGTCGACAGTGTTCTTTGTGAAGGCGTCCGGGTTCTGCTGGTGTATTCCGGCGATGCGGACTTCATAGGCGCCGTTGTTGAACTGCTGGCGCCATTGGGCTTCACCCAGGAAACCCTGGCGGCCGTAATAGGTGCCCTTGAACAGGGCGTCGTAGGTGGGCGACAGCGCGAGATAATAGGGCACCGTCAGGCTGGCGCCGAGTTCGCTTTTGTAGCCGATGCCGGGAATCAGGAAGCCACTTTTGCGCTTCACCGTCGGATCGGGAATCGTGAAGTAAGGAACCTGGGCGATCGGCAGGCCGAACAGCTCGAATTTGGCGCGCTCGAAGCGGACGGTCTTGGCTTCGCCGTTCCAGATGATCCGCTGCGCCTTGATCCGCCAGATCGGCGGCTTGCCGGGCTTGTCCTCGCACGGTTCGCAGGCGGTATAGACGCCGTTGTTGAACGTGGTCAGTATGCCGTTACGGCGCTCCGCGCTCTCGGCGGCGAAATAGGTCTTGTCGGCGGTCTCGACACGCAACGCGTTGACGAAGCCGTCGCGGAAGTCGTCCGTGATGTCGACTTCGTCGGAATAGATCTTGGTGCCCTGCCGGTCGACCAGCTCCACATTGCCGGTGGCGATGACTCGTCCGGTCTTGCGGTCATAGGTGACGCGCTGCGCGACGATCCGGTTGCCGTTGTATTCGATCTGTACCGAACCGGCCGCCGTCACGCGCTCCTGATCGTTGTCATAGATGAGCGTATCGGCCTCGAGCAGCATCTGCTCGTTGCCGCTCGGCTGGGGAAGGAGGTCTTCTGCGGTTTGGGCGACGGCGGCATTCAGGGGGATAGCGGCGAATACGAGGACGCACGCCAGCGCGCTCGCGCCCGACAGACGCGCCGCGCGGGCGAATACGCTCCCGCTGCCCCTCTTAACCCCCACTAGCCGTCCTCCTTGTGCAGCAGGAACGTCACTCCGAACAAGCCTGCGATCACGACCGGAAGCCACGCGGCGACCATCGGCGGAACGAATCCTGAACTGCCGAATGCCTTCACGAGAACCGAAGTAACATAAAGCAGAAAGCCCGCCCCGACGCCACCCAGAATCATCGGTGCCGACTGCCCAAGTCGGGCAAAGCGCATGGAGACAGTCGCCGCGATGAGCGTCATTGCGACGAGCAGGAACGGCAGAGCCAGAAGCGAATGATATTGCATGGCAAAAGGATTGGCGCTGAGCCCGAACGAGCGCGCCGAATCGATCTTTCCCCCGAGTTCGAAGAGCGGGATCGTCTCCGGTTTTGCAAACTGTTCCTCGACGAAATCGGGTTGTAGATCGGTCTTGATCACCATCCTCGGGCGCTCGCTTCGACGCCCGTTGGAATCCAGGCGCTGGACCTGCTGCAACGCCCACGCGCCCTTGGTCAGGACGGCGCGTTTTGCATCGATGCGTTCGGCAATCGAGCCGTTCTTGTCGAATCGGATGAAGGTAGCTTCGCCTAGAACCCTGCCGCGCTGCGCCGATTTCTTGGCACCGATGATCGTGACGCCGTCGTCCGTCCGCTGGCGCAGCCAGGGAAGGGCCTGCCCGCCCGGCTCGCCGCGCGCCTTGCCGCTGAAGGACGCCTCGATTTCCTCGGCATAGGAGAGGGCAGCCGCCGCGACCGTATTGAGAGCCGTGATTGCGACTGCTCCGATGAGGAAGCTCGCAAGGCAAAGGGGACCGAGGAACTGCCAGGCCGAAATGCCTGCCGAGCGGGCGATGACGAGCTCGTATTTGCGGTTCAATGACATCAAGGTCGACATCGCGGCGAACAGGATGATGAACGGTATCGCCGTCTGGACGATCAGCGGAATGCGCAGCGCCGAGACCATCATTCCGGCGGCGACGGTGTATTCCGGAAGAGAGCCCACCCGCCTGGAGAATTCGGTGAAGTCGACCAGAAAGGAAATGACGACGACGCCAATAAAGAACTGCCCCACGATCACCAGATAGCGGCGGAAGAAATACTTGAAGAGGGTGCGCCCGATCATGCGCCGCCACCTGCGCGGTGGCCCGCCAGCCTGAGCTGCAGCGCGACGCGCTGGCGTTCGACCCATGCGAGGAGCGCGCTGCCCCAACTGTCGAGCCACCCGGGAATCCTGAGCTGTCGTCCCGAGATGAGCAGGCCCGCGAAGACCGCGATCGTGATGAGCGGCAATGCGTAGGTCAGCACCGTCATCGTGCGGCTTATCCCGGACGCGTTCATGAAGAAGAAGCCTGCGCCGCGAATGCCGAGCGCGACGAACGCGGCTACCGTGAGACTCCAGAGGCGCTCCTGGCGGTTGGAGCGCGCTCCGCCGGCGAAATAGACCGCGATCAGACCGAAGGCGACAGGATACAGCCATTCGGAGAAGCGGCGGTTGAGTTCGGAACGCAAAATATCCGGCCTGAACTTTGTGAAATGGTCGTTCGGGTCGGGATTGAGCAAGAAGGCGGTGCTGCGTTCCTTGGGCATGAAAGCCGTGGCTTTTCCCGCCGGACTGAACTGGGAGAAGTCGATGGCGTAGGATGCGAACTGGATGACGGAAATCTCGCCGGTCGCCACTGCCCGGCGCTGTATCTCGCCTTCGCTCATAACGAGAAGATCGCGATCGCCCTGCGGTAGGATCACGCCGCGCCGCGCATAGTAGATCAGCTCCGTCTTGTCGTCGCGCATGTCGGCGATGAAGATACCGCCGAAGCCGCCGCCCGGCAGTTGTTCGGCGATCTGGATGTAAAGCCCCTCGTCGAGCCGCTTGAACGACCCGGACTGGACCGCGAGGCGCACGAGGTCGGCGCCGGCTTCGCTGACGATGGTTCGGAGCTGGCGGTTCGACCAGGGCTCGACGAACAGCGCGGTGACGAGAGTGAACAGCGTCAGGACAATGCCGAGGATCAGGATCGGCTTCGCCGTGATCGTCTGCGACCCGCCGGCGCCTTCGATGACGGCAAGCTCGGAATCGGCGTTCATCTGAGACAGGGTCTGCGACGCGCCGATGAGCAGCGCGAAGGGCGTGACGACGACCATCATCGCAGGCACGAGCGTCAGCGCGAGTTTCAGGAACGTGGTGATGGCCTGACCGGAGTCGGTCAGCACGTTCACGTAGATCAGCACCTGCGTGATCAGCACCACCAGCGTCGTCGCCGCGAGCGTGACCAGGGTCAGCCGCGCAGCACGACGGAATATGTAGCGCTCGATCAGGTTCATTGCGTTGGGGCAGCCGTCCTTGCACGTGGCGTGTGTGTCGACAGCGCGGGCGCTGAAGCTCGGGAGCATACGCATCCGTCGCGGGGATGGAACGCCAGATTGGCTAAAAATAGGCGAAAAGATAAGGTTAACCGAAGGTGAAGCGTTAACCGTCGTGAAGAATACGTCAGGGGATCAGTCGGTTAGCTGCGAATGTGATCGCTCGGTTGCGGTCTGGTCAGGGATCGGATCAGCGTGGCAAGGCACGCGAAGATCAACAGGGACAACAGAGCTCCGAGCATCACGTCGGAGAGATAGTGTCCGCCGAAGGCAACGCGCAGCAGCGATGTCGCGCTTGCCACCGCCAGCGCCGCGATCAGTGCCGGCACCCGGTATCTGGAGGGGGTGAGGGTCGCCAGCGCCACGAGCCAGAACGCGCTTGCCGCTTCGCCGGAGACGAAGGAACAGTTGCTGGCGCAGTAGTGCGTGATGTGGCCGGCCGGAACGAACGGGTAGGGCCCGCCGAAAAGATCGGTCAGAAGGGGCCGCGGCCGCCCCCAATGCTCTTTCAGGATCACGTTCACGAGCGCGCCCGCGCCGAGGACGAGGGTGGCGACGGCGGCGAGGCCCGCGCGGTCGAACGGGTGCGCCAGCGACCGGCGCGACAGGATGCGCCACAGGATCGCCAGCAGCAGGAGGATGGCGAGCAGCACCGGCGTCACCTGCAGCACCTGGCGGATCGACGCCACGATCGGCGACGACGACAGCGGAAAGCTGCCGCAGATCTTCCCGGCCTCGGCACAGGGCTGCTCCTGGAAGAACAGCCGGCTGACCGCGATGTCGATTTGCGGAAAGAGGTTGAAGAACAACAGCGTCGCGACCGTCAGCGCGGCGAGCGCGAGGATCGGCGCGCGGCCGGCGAAGGGCCAGAGATAATCATCCTCGGGGCGGGGCATCGAGTGGTCCGTGCTTCTGATGGTCGACGCGAGTGCGCTTCCAGGAGCCCGTCTAGCGGCTAAGGGCAGAAGAAGAAAGCGCCGGCATAGTTGCCACCGCCTGTTGGCCAGCCGGAAAGCGCCAATCGGTTGAGTTTCCCGGCCACAGAGACGATCGGCGATTTTACCGCTATCCTGCGCGCGACTCGCATCCCGGAGCTGACATGACGCCTGCCATCGAAATCGGATTCGCCACCTCATCCAAGGGGGCGGCGGACCTGCACGTGTACCTCGCCGCTCCCGGCGAGAACGGGTCGGTCGAACTCGCCGGCGATGCGGGACCGCTCCTGGAAAAGGCGATCAAGGCGGGCGTCTTCACGGCGAAGATGCTGTCGACGCTCGACGTCATCGTGCCTGCGGGCATGGAGGTCGACCGCGTCCTCGTTCTCGGTCTCGGCGATCCCAAGGCAATCACCACGGACGGCTGGCTCAAGGTGGGCGGCTCGATCGCCTCCAACCTGAAAAAGGCGGCGAAGGTCATGATCCACGCCGACGTGCCCGGCTTCGAGACCGATCCGGAGGCGATCGCCGATATGGCGCTCGGCGTTCTTCTACGGACCTATCGGTTCGACCGCTACAAGACCAAGAAGGACGATGGCGACGAGGAGCCGAAGCGGACCAGGATCACCGTCGTCACCCGCCGCTCGGCTGCCGCCAAGGCCGCATTCGGCGCATCCGAGGCCGTTGCCGGCGGCGTGTCGATCGCTCGCGACCTCGTCAACGAGCCGGCCAACCTCCTCGGTCCGGTCGAGATGGCGGCGAAGTGCAAGGAACTCGAGGCGCTCGGCGTCAAGGTCGAGATCCTCGCCGAGAAGGAGATGAAGAAGCTCGGCATGGGCGCGCTCCTCGGCGTCGCCCAGGGCAGCCCGCGCGGTGCCCGGCTGGTCGTCATGCAGTGGAACGGCGGCAAGGCGAAGGACAAGCCGGTCGCCTTCATCGGCAAGGGCGTGTCGTTCGATACGGGCGGCAATTCGATGAAGCCGGCGGCCGGCATGGAGGACATGAAGGGTGACATGGGCGGCGCGGCGGCCGTCATCGGCGCCATGCACGTCCTGGCCCGGCGCAAGGCCAAGGCCAACGTCGTCGGCATCGTCGGCCTGGTGGAGAACTCGGTCGACGGACATGCGCAGCGCCCCGGCGACATCGTCACCTCCATGTCGGGGCAGACGATCGAGATCTTGAACACCGACGCGGAAGGCCGCCTCGTCCTCTGCGACGCGCTCTGGTACTGCAACGACCGTTTTGCGCCGAAATTCATGGTCAACCTGGCGACTCTGACCGGCGCGATCATGGTGGCGCTGGGACAGTACCACGCCGGCCTGTTCTCGAACGACGACGAGCTGGCAGGCCAGCTCACGGAGGCCGGGCTTGCGACGGCAGAGCGGCTGTGGCGGATGCCGATGGGACCCGACTACGACAAGCTGCTCGAATCGAAGAACGCCGACATGAAGAACATCGGCGGCCGCTACGGCGGGGCGATCACCGCCGCGCAGTTCCTCAAGCGCTTCGTCAAGGATACGCCCTGGGCGCATCTCGACATCGCCGGCACGGCGATGAACGCGCCGCCGAGCGAATATTCGATCTCCTGGGGCTCGGGCTTCGGCGTACGGCTGCTCGACCGGCTGGTGAAGGACAACTACGAAGGCTGATGGCCGAGGTTCTCTTCTATCACCTGACCGAATCGACGCTGGAGGAGGCGTTGCCGCCTCTCCTCGAGAAGAGCGTCGAGCGCGGCTGGAAGGTGGTGGTGCAGGCGGGCAGCGAGGAACGGCGCAACGCGCTCGACGCCCATCTGTGGACGTTCAGGGATGACAGCTTCCTTGGCCACGGTCTCGATGGCGACCCGCGCGCGGCGGACCAGCCGATCGTGCTGACCGTCTCGACGGATAACGCCAACGGGGCATCCGTCCGCTTCGTCGTCGACGGGGCCGAGCCGCCGCCGCTCGACGGCTACGAGCGTGGGGTGTTTATGTTCGACGGCCACGACCAGGCCCAGCTGGACCTGGCGCGGACGCAGTGGAAGCGCATGAAGGACGCCGGCCACTCGGTGACCTACTGGCAGCAGACCGACGGCCGGCGCTGGGAGCGCAAGGCTTAAGCCTATCTGGCCCGTTCGCCGGCGTGGCCCTGCAGCTTGTTGGCTCCGCGCGGCGGACGCACGGACGTCTTGGCGAGAGCCTCCCGTTTTGCTTTCGCCTCGGTGCGCTGCGTCCACCAGGCCGCGAACGCGTAGCCGGCGATCGCCAATAGTATCCGTCTCATCTCGGTCTCCTCTCGTTGTAGGCCGACAATTCGCGAACCGCCGCCAGGTTCCCTCGACAGACCGGCGCGCTCGTGCCACATCGGGGCGCATCACGGTCGAACTCTCCCATGCGCATCATCTTC
Organism: Mesorhizobium sp.; assembly: GCA_041913465.1. Lineage (GTDB taxonomy): Bacteria > Pseudomonadota > Alphaproteobacteria > Rhizobiales > Rhizobiaceae > Mesorhizobium_A. The sequence goes on from JAYSFJ010000001.1 coordinate 394,606, forward strand.
CTCCTCATGTTCGTCGCCGGCCTCGCCGTCGGCATCGGCTATCCCTTCGTCGTCGCCAACGTCTCGGGCTACGAGATCGGGCGCTACCCGGCCTATGACCGGCAGGGCGGCTTCAAGGTCGTCGAGGAGAACCTCGCGCCGGCCGACGCACCGGTGCGGGTGCTGGTCGACATGTCGTCGCTCGGCAGCCTGACGCTCGACGGGGCGACGACCGTGCTGACGCTGACGGCCACGGTCGAGGGCCGCACGGTGATGGCGAGCACGCTCAAGTTCGCGCACCAGCAGCCGCGAAGCGACAATCCGCAGACCGGCGGGATGATCTATCGCGACGAGGCCGGGCTGATCGATCCGGTCGAGAGCGGCCGCTACCGCTTCGTGCTCGGGCCGGGCGACGCCGAAGGCATCGAGATGCGCTCCGCCGAGATCGTGCTGAGGGCAGGGGCCTTCGACCTCGACCCGCGGGCCGTGCCGATCGGATACGCCCTGATGGCGCTGGGCTTTGTCGGCTTCTTCGTGTCGCTGCAGCGGCGCAACAAGACGCCGCTTCCTCCGCCTCCGCCGCCGAAATGGGGACGGTGAGGGGGGTAAGCGCCCGTCCTTCTCCCCTTGTGGGAGAAGGTGGCTCGGCCGCAGGCCGAGTCGGATGAGGGGTGTTGCGAGGATCTGGGCGCGCCAAAGCGAGGCGCTGTCGGCACCTTTTGGCCGCCGCCTCATTCTGTCCAGCACCCCTCATCCGTCTCGGCGCTGCGCGCCGATCCACCTTCTCCCACAAGGGGAGAAGGACGGGCACGCGTCAGGATGTGTCGCGGAGCTCGACCGGAGGGAAGGCGCTTTCCGAGAGTCTCCGCATGAACGCGTCGAGCCGGTGGGGCAGGTTGCCCTCGTGGCTCTCCGCGCCAGATGCCTGGCCCTGCTGCCGCACTGAGACTTGGCGGAGATAGGCCGCCATGCCGCTGATGATCACCGCCAGCGCGCGCAGCGATGCGGCGATGTCGAGGGCATCGGCGGGGTCGGTGCCGTAGCGGACATTGGGGAGAGCCGGGGACCAGAGGCGGCCGGCCGAGTTCCATGTCGAGCCGGCGACATAGTCCCGCGCGATCAGATCGGCCTGCCGGGCGGCCCACAGGACGCAGAAGCGGACCCAGGGGGAATCGCCGGCGGATTTTTCGGCGAGGGTGGCAAGGGCGAGCAGGGTCGAGACGATGCTCATCAGCACCTGCTGTCGCCTTCCTGTTTTCGCCTTCCAACCCATCGCCGTCTCCATTCGACCGCCGACAGTCTCATGCATGCCGGAAAGGAGGTGGATCGAAAAATATGGGGTGCGAACGGGAACAAGGGGTTGGGGGAGAGAACGGCGAAATCGATGCACGGGGTGCAGGCACGGCGCTGAATCTCTCCCCCAGAGGGAGAGAAAGCGATTTCAAGACCTTAGCCGCAGGCTAAGTCTTAGAAATCGCAAGTGAGGGGGTGCTGCGATGCCGGCGATCCACCCTTGGTGGGACTCTATGCACGCCCTTGTCGCACCAGTGGAGCCTCCGGCCCTTCGCTATGGCTCAGGGCGTTCGAGCCCTTTCATCGTGCCACCGGCACGATGAATTCGCCCTCGGCGAACCGGGCTGTCACCCCCTCTCTTGCAAATTCCAAGGACTTGGCTTCGCCAAGCCCAGGAATTTGCTTTCTCCCCCTCCAGGGGGGAGATAGAGGCGCCGCGCTGTTCGCGCCTCAGATCTCGCCGAAATCCCCCGAACGGCCCTTGCCGGAGGCGAAGCGGGCGGCGCCGGAGCTGCCTTCGGAGCGGAAGGTTTCGGCGCTTTCCCACTCGCGCACCAGGGCGTCGGCCGGATCGAGCGACCATTGGGCGATGGCGGAGGAGCGGTCGGCGCGCATGCAGGCTTGCGGGAATTTCGCGATCTCGCGCGCCAGGTCGAGAGCAGCCTCGACCGCCGTTCCGTCGGCGCAGACGCGGTTGGCGAGGCCGATTGCGAGGGACTCGGCGGCGTCGACCTTACGGCCGGTGAGGATCAGGTCCATCGCGCGGCCGTGGCCGACGATGCGCGGCAGGCGCACCGTGCCGCCGTCGATCAGCGGAACGCCCCAGCGCCGGCAGTAGACGCCCATATAGGCGCTCTCTTCCATGACGCGCAGATCGCACCAGAGCGCGAGTTCCATGCCGCCGGCGACGGCCGGGCCGGAGATCGCGGCGATGACCGGCTTGGATAGAGATAGCCGCGTAGGCCCCATCGGCCCCTTGCGCGGTCGGTCGTCATGGCCGTCGAAATCGCCGTCGAGGTCGTGCTCGGCGAACCAGGTCTCGTCCATGCCGCCGGCGGCACGCTTGAGGTCGAAGCCGGCGCAGAAGGCGCCGGGAATGCCGGTGAGGATCGCGATCTTCTGCCCGGGATCGCGCTCGAAGGCGACGAAGGCCGAAAACAGCGCGTCCGCCATCTCGGGGTTCACCGCATTGCGCGCGTCGGGACGGTTGATCCGGACGATGGTGATGTCGCCGTGCTGCGTGACGTCGATCGTCATTCGGCCATCCCTTCCTCGTACTGGCCCGAGAGGGTGAGCCAGCGTTCCTCCTGGGTCGCGAGCTGATGGGTCAGGTCCGACCGCTCCTTGCCGAGCTGCGTCGCGGCCCGCGGATCCTTCTCGTAAAGCGTCGGATTGGCGAGTTGTTCCTCGATCCCGTCGATGCGCTTGCGAATCCGGTCCATGAGCGCCTCGGTCGCCTTGATCTCCTTCGCCAGAGGCTCGAGCGAGGCCCGCCGCTGCGCCGCCTCGCGCCGCCGGTCGGCCTTCGAGGCCTTGTCAGCCTCGCGCTTCTCCCGGCGGTCGACCGTGACGCCGGTGACGATCTGGCGGTAGTCGTCCATGTCGCCGTCGAAGGGGGCGACAGTACCGTCCTTAACCAGCCACAGCCGGTCGGCCGTCGCCTCGATCAGGTGGCGGTCGTGCGAGATCAGGATGACCGCGCCGTTGAACTCGTTCAGAGCGTGCACCAGCTGCTCGCGCGAATCGATGTCGAGATGGTTGGTCGGCTCGTCGAGGATGAACAGGTTCGGCCCTTCGAAGGAGGCGAGGCCCATCAGGAGGCGAGCCTTTTCGCCGCCGGACAGGTCCTTGGCGGGGGTCTGCATCTTCTCCGTCGACAGGCCCATCTGGGCGACGCGGGCGCGCACCTTCGCCTCCGGCGCGTCGGGCATGAGGCGGCGCACATGCTCGATGGCGTTTTCCTCGGGACGCAGGTCGTCGAGCTGGTGCTGGGCGAACATCGACACCTTGAGCTGCGGCGCGATCGTGATGCCGCCGCTCTCCTTGTCGAGCCGGCCGACGAGGAATTTCGCGAAGGTCGACTTGCCGTTGCCGTTGGCGCCGAGCAGCGCGATGCGGTCGTCATGGTCGATGCGCAGCGTCAGGTTCTTCAGGATCGGCTTGCCGGGCTGGTAGCCGACCGTCGCCGACTGGATGGCGATGATGGGGGAGGCGGCCTCGCGCACCGGATCGGGAAACGAGAACGGCCGCACGCTGTCGTTCATCACCGCGGCGATGGGCTTCATCTTCTCCAGCGCCTTGATGCGCGACTGGGCCTGGCGGGCCTTCGACGCCTTGGCGCGGAAGCGCTCGACGAAGGATTCCATGTGCTTGCGCGCGGCCTCCTGCTTCACGCGCGCCTTTTCCTGGTGCTCGAGCTGTTCCTCGCGCTGCCGCTCGAACTGGTCGTAACCGCCGCGCCAGTAGGTGAGTTTCTTCTGGTCGAGATGGACGATGGAGTTAACCGCGCGGTTCAAGAGGTCGCGGTCGTGGCTGATGAGGAGAACGGTGTGCGGATATTTCCCGACATAGTTTTCGAGCCACAGCGTGCCTTCGAGGTCGAGATAGTTGGTCGGCTCGTCGAGGAGCAGAAGGTCGGGCTCGGAGAACAGGACGGCGGCGAGCGCCACGCGCATGCGCCAGCCGCCGGAGAAGGAGGAAGCCGGCCGCTTCTGCGCCTCCTCGTCGAAGCCGAGGCCGGCGAGGATGGTGGCGGCGCGGGATTCGGCCGTATGCGCGTCGATGTCGGCGAGCCGCGTGTGGATCTCGCCGATGCGGTGCGGATCGGTGGCGGTCTCGGCTTCGGCCAGAAGTGCGGCGCGCTCCTTGTCGGCGGCGAGCACGATCTCGATGAGGGACTCCTCGGTCCCGGGCGCCTCTTGCGCGACTTGGCCGATGCGCAGCCCCTTCGGCAGCGAGATCGAGCCGGTCTCGACGGCGAGGTCGCCGGTGATCGCCTTGAACAGCGTCGTCTTGCCCGCACCGTTGCGGCCGACCAAGCCGGCCTTGGCGCCAGCCGGCAGGCTGAGCGAGGCATGGTCGAGGAGGAGGCGTCCGGCGACGCGGAGCGAAAGATCGGTGATCGTCAGCATGGCCAGCGTTTTGCACGCTGCGGCCGCCTTCGCAAGGCGCAACGGCGCGGGCGATCCGGCCGGAATCGGGCGTCTGGGGCCGGCTCGCGCGAGGGGCGGAACGGCTCGCAAGGTTTTTTGCTTGGATGGGGTGCTTTTTGCGGCGAACCTGTTAACATTCGCGCCGCTGAATTCGCCGGCCTCTGTTTCGTCAGGTCGACGGCAAATCCATCATCCTGAAACCGAGGTTAGGACATCCATTGCAGGTACTCGTTCGCGAAAACAATGTCGACCAGGCTCTCCGCGTCCTGAAGAAGAAGATGCAGCGGGAAGGGATCTTCCGCGAGATGAAGGCGCGCCAGGCATACGAGAAGCCGTCGGAGAAGCGCGCGAGGGAGAAGGCCGAGGCCATCCGCCGTACCCGCAAGGCCGCCCGCAAGCAGCTGCAGCGCGAGGGCCTGCTGCCCGCGCCGAAGAAGAAGATCATCGAACGGGCGCCGCGTCCCGGCGTCTGATCGCCTGCACCGTTTAGTCAGTTCCCGAACGGGCGGCTATGCGAATTGCCGCCCGTTTTCCGTTCGCTGGAAGTAGATCAGGTCGAGCGTCAGCGACGGCTTGCCGAGGCTGGTCAGGATCGTGTGCGCCTGGCCGCGATGGTGGGTCTGGTGGTTGAACAGGTGGGCCAGCGCCGGCGCCAGCCGCTGCGACACGGTGCGCATGTCGGTCACAGTCATGTAGGTGAAGCGGCCGGCGAGCGCCTTTTCGGTCAGGCCATCGATGTAGTCGGCAATGCGCCGGTCTTCCGCCTCGCGCGCGGTGCGCAGCTTGCCGAAATCGGCAAAGAGGATCGTGTCGAGCGCCGCCGGCGCCTGGCCCTCGCCGGTGAAGCGCTTCATCCAGATGCGGTCGGCGACGAGGATATGGTTGAGCGTCGCCATCATCGATCGGAAGAAGGCGCCGGTGTCGCGGTTGAACTCGTCGACCGACAGATCGTGGGCAGCGTCGTAGAGCTGCGCGTTCGCCCAGCTGTTGTAGGCGGCGAACATGCGAAAATGCTGCTTCACGTCTTTCCCTTTCGAGCGGTCCCGGTATGACTCGCGTCATAGACCGCTGCAAAGAAGGCGCCAATGACCATTCTCCTCTACGAACTCGTGGGCGCCGACGCCGCGCGCCCGTTCAGCCCGCATGTCTGGAAGATCGCGCTGTCGCTGGCGCACAAGGGCCTGCCCTTCGAGACGCGGCCTGTTCCGTTTACCGGCGTCCCGACCGTCGAGGGCGGTTTCTCGAAGACGGTGCCGGTGATCCGCGACGGCTCCCGCGTGCTCAACGAATCTTTCGACATCGCAGTCTATCTCGACGAAACCTATCCGGACCGGCCGAGCCTGTTCGGCGGCGAGGGCGGCAAGGCGATGGCGCGCTTCATCGAGCGCTGGTCGCAGCTGACCCTGCACCCCTATCTGGGGGCCGCCGCCCTGATGGACATCCACGACTCTCTCGCGCCGGCCGACCAGGCCTATTTCCGCGCCTCGCGCGAGGCGCGCTA
>JAYSFJ010000001.1:400540-647741 GCA_041913465.1 Mesorhizobium sp.
CCCCCTGGGCCCACCCCCCCCCCCCCCCCCCCGGCCCCCCCCCCCCCCCCCCCCCCCCCGGGGGGGGCCCCCCCCCCCCACCCCGGTGGAGCCGGGCGCGGCCGGCCGCGACGCGGGGCTCGCCGCCTGGCGGGCCGCACTCGAGCCACTGCGCAACATGCTCACCTACCAGCCCTTCATCGGCGGCGCGGGCCCGCTCTATCCGGACTACATCGTTGCCGGGGCATTGCAGTGGGTGCGGGTTACCTCGGCGTTTCAATTCCTCGATCCGGCCGACCCCGTGGCCGCGTGGTTCGGGCACTGCCTCGAACTGCATGACGGCCTCATGGCCAGGGTGCCGGCGGCGGCGTGACGCCGGCGCCTCTTGGCAATCGCGGGGGCGGCGTGTATGGAGCGCCACCCTTCCGAAACCTCTTCTGACAAGGACGAGAAATGGCCGTCGAACGCACGTTTTCCATGATCAAGCCGGACGCCACCAAGCGCAACCTGACGGGCGCGATCACCAAGATGCTCGAGGATGCCGGGCTGCGCGTCGTCGCCTCCAAGCGGGTGTGGATGAGCCGCCGCGAGGCCGAGGGCTTCTACGCGGTGCACAAGGAGCGCCCGTTCTTCGGCGAGCTGGTCGACTTCATGTCGTCGGGCCCGACGGTGGTTCAGGTTCTCGAAGGCGAGAACGCCATCGCCAGGAACCGCGAAGTGATGGGCGCGACCAATCCGGCCAACGCGGCCGAGGGCACCATCCGCAAGGTCCACGCGCTGTCGATCGGCGAGAACTCGGTGCACGGCTCCGACGCGCCGGAAACGGCGAAGGAAGAGATCGCCTACTGGTTCTCGGGCACCGAAATCGTCGGCTGATCCGAGCTGACCGAAATGCCGAAGCCGGGCCTCGCGCCCGGCTTTTTCATGCGCTGCGGCGCAGGACCTCGGCGGCCGGGCCGAGGGACGGCATCGCCTTCGCCCGGAGGAGGAACTCGTCGGCCGGCAGCGACGGGGCGTAGAGATAGCCCTGGAACATCCGGCAGCCGAGGGTGCGCAGCAGCGCCTCCTGCTGCGGCGTCTCGACATGTTCCGCGACGGCCGCGAGGCCGAGCGTGTCGGCCATGGCGAGGATGGTGCGCACCAGCGCGCGATCGCTTTCCTTGGTCTCGATGTCGGCCACGAAGGAACCGTCGATCTTGACCTCGTCGAAGGGCATCTGCCGCAGATAGGCGAGCGACGAATAGCCGGTGCCGAAATCGTCGAGCGAGAAGCAGATGCCGAGCTCCTTCAACTTGTGCATCCTCTCGGCGGTCGCGTTCTGGTTCTCGGCCATGACATGCTCGGTGAATTCGAGCATCAGCTTCGAGGCGTCCACCCGATGCTCGTCGATCAGCCGGCGCAGATGCGGGACGAAATCGGGATTGCCGAACGATTTGACGGAAACGTTGATCGCAAGGCGCAGATCTGCCGTCTCGGGATCGGCCTGCCAGTGGGCAAGGGTGGCGATCCCCTTGGCCAGCACCATGCGCCCGAGGTCGTTGATGAGGCCCGAGCGCTCGGCAAGCGGTATGAACCGGTCCGGAGTGATGAGACCCTTGACGGGGTGATACCAGCGCAGCAGCGCCTCGGCGGAAACGATACGGCCGAACTGGTCGACCTGCGGCTGGTAATGCAGCTGAAGCTGATCCTCGGCGATTGCCGTGCGCAGGTCGGCGTGGAGGCGGAACTGCTCCTGCTCGCGCCGCGTCGCGGCCGGATCGAACACCGCGAACGCATTGCGGCCCGAGGCCTTGGCCCGGTACATGGCGATGTCGGCGCGTTTCAACACCTCGTCGACGCGCGGCTCGTTGCCGTCGAATACGACGACGCCGACGCTGGCGGATGCCTGATGCTCGACCGGGCCGATCCGGTGCGGCCGCGCCAGTTCGCGCAGCACGGCTTCGGCCGTGCGGTCCGCGCGCTGCGCGGCCTCCGCCTCGGTCGCGCCGGCATCGTCGATGCAGACGACGAATTCGTCGCCGCCGATGCGGGCGACGTGGTCTCCATCCTCGACGCAGGCGGAAAGCCGCTGCGCCACCTGGACGAGGTAGGCGTCGCCGACGTCGTGGCCCTGGCTGTCGTTGAGGGATTTGAAGTTGTCGAGGTCGATGAACAGGAGGGCGCCGCGCCGTCCGCTCGCCTGCGTCCGCTTCAGCGTCTCGCCCAGGCGATCGAGCAGGGCGCGCCGGTTGGGCAGATGCGTCAGCGGGTCGAAATAGGCGAGTTCCTTGATCTTGATCTCCTGCCGCTTGCGCAGCGAGATGTCGGACGCATAGCCGTGCCAGACGATCGTGTTGCCGACGCGTTCCGGCGCGGCCGAGGCCCGGAGCCATTTCTCGGCGCCGTCGGGCATGCGAATGCGGAATTCGTGATCCCAGTATTTGAAGTCCCGGTGGCATTCGCGCAGCGACTGGTAGTAGCCGTCTAGGTCCTCCGGCAGGATCAGCTTGGTGAATGCCCCGGCGTCATTCTCTTCGGCCCCCTTGGGAAGTCCTGTCAGTCTGTGGAAACTGTCGCTGTAGTAGAGGACCTGGAACGATCCATCGGCGCCGCGGCAGTACTGGAACAGGCCGCCCGGTACCTGCGAGATCAGCTTCTGGTAGTGTTCCTCGAGCTTGAGGCGCTTCACCGTCTCGGTGATCTCGCGCACCGAACCCTCGTAGTAGAGCGGCTTTCCGGTGCGCTTGTGCCGGACGACGCGCGCCGATTCCGAGATCCAGATGCGCTCGCGCGTCTTGTGACGGTAGATCTCGGATACGAAGTCCTCGACATGGCCCTGTTCGTTCAGGATGCGGCGGAACTCGTCGCGGCGGCCGGGTTCGACATACCATTCGCCGCCGATGTCGCGGACGGCGGGAAGCATCTCGGCTTCGCTCTGATAGCCGTTGAGCCTGACCAGCGCCCGGTTGGCGGAAAGCTGGCGGCCATCGATGGAGGAACGGTAGATGCCTTCGGAGAGGTGCTCGATGAGTTCGCGACTGTTGCGGTGCTCGTCCGCGGCTTCGATCCAGCGCCGGCGATAATGGAAAATGACCGAAACGAGGATCGCGGCGAGCAGCAGAATCGACGCGGCAAGCCAGCCCGTCGCCGCCCCCAATCCGGAAATTGACACGAATGCGTCCTGCATGGCCCCAAATCGATCGCCCGATCAGGGTAACCTTACGATGGGGGAATTCCCAAAGCTCTAACTGCTGCGGAAAATGGCAGTCACGGTTAATGCGCGATTAGGATGCAGGCGAACGAATTCGACGTCGCGCGTCAGGACCAGCGGCGAAGTGCTTCCTCGTCTGATTCCTTGGCGTCGACCCAGCCGCCCTCCGAGCCGTCGCGGAGGTGTTCCTTCTTCCAGAACGGCGCGCGGGACTTGAGGAAATCCATGAGGAACGAGGCCGCGTCGAACGCCGCCTGGCGGTGGGCGGACGCGGCGACGACCAGCACGATGTTCCCGCCCGGCGCGATACGGCCGACGCGGTGGATTGCGCAGAGCGCGGTCACCGGCCAGCGCGCGGCCGCCTCATCTGCGATGCGGCGGATCTCCGCCTCGGCCATGCCGGGATAGTGTTCGAGCTCGAGCGCCGCGAGGGTTCCGTCCTCGCTGCGGCAGAGCCCGCTGAAGGTGACGACGGCGCCGGTGTCGCGCAGGCCGGAGAGAAGCGCCGAGACCTCGGCGGAGAGATCGAAATCTTCCGCCTGGATCCGGACCTCGATGCGAGCGGACACGACTAGCCGCCGGTCATGGGAGGGAAGAGCGCGATCTCGCGCGCGCCTGCGACAGGTTCGTCATGGCGCGAATGTTCCTGGTTGATGGCGACGCGGATGGCCTCGGGATGGCGCAGCGCCTCCTCATAGCCTTCGCCGCGCTCGCGCAGCCACAGGAGGAGGTCGCGCACCGTCTTCACTTCGGGCGGAAGCTCGACCTCTTCTTCCGGAAGGCCGATCCGTTCCCTGACCCAGGCAAAGTAGATGAGCTTCATCTCGGTCTCACTCGTCGACCACGTGCTTCAGCCCGGCGCGGAAATAGTCGTAGCCGGTGTAGAGCGTGACGATCGCCGAGAGCCAGAGCAGGGTGATGCCGATCTGCGTGGTGTAGGGGAGGATCTTGTCGCCCGCCGGACCGGCCAGCAGGAAGCCGATGGAGAACATCTGGATGGTCGTCTTCCACTTGGCCAGCCGCGTCACCGGCAGGCTGACCTTGAGCTCGGCCAGGTATTCGCGCAGGCCCGAGACGAGGATTTCGCGGCACAGGATGACGATCGCCGCCCAGAGAGACCAGCCGTGGATGGTTTCGACCGGGTCGGCCGCGAGCAGCATGAGGCAGGTGGAGACCAGGAGCTTGTCGGCGATCGGGTCGAGCATGCGGCCGATGTTCGACGTCTGCTTCCAGATGCGCGCGAGATAGCCGTCGAGATAGTCGGTGACGCTCGCGAGCGCGAAGAGGAACAGCGCCGACCAGCGCGCGAAGTCGCTCGATTCGAGCCGACCCTCCAGATAGAAGCAGACCACGATGAGCGGCACCGCGAGGATGCGCCCGTAGGTCAGCAGGTTGGGGATGTTATACGCCTTGCTCGCCATCGGGCCGTTCTTTGCTCGTCATCGTGATCAGTTTCAACAGATGTGACCTCTTCGGGTCAACAGCAAGGCACGCGGCGCGCCTAAATCCGGCTTTCCATTGCTCCAGCGCGGAAATCTGGAGCGATCGACCGCAGACCGGCAAGACGGCGCGGCGCATCAGCCATTGTCGTGGAAGTGATCGTAGATCTGCTTCGCCAGCGATTCGGAGACGCCTTCGACAGACCGGAGGTCAGCGAGGGCGGCCCGGCTGACCGCCTTGGCGGTGCCGAAATGGTGAAGAAGGGCGCGCTTGCGGGACGGGCCGATGCCGGCGATCTCGTCGAGCGGATTGCGGACCATCTCCTTCTTGCGGCGCGCGCGATGCGAGCCGATGGCGAATCGATGCGCCTCGTCGCGCAGCCGCTGGATGAAATAGAGCACAGGATCGCGCGGCGGCAGCGTGAACGGGTCGCGTCCGCGGACGAAAAACCGCTCCCGTCCTGCATCGCGGTCGACGCCCTTGGCGATGCCGATCGCCGTCACCTTGTCGGCGATGCCGAGCTCGTCGAGGATCGCTCGCACAGCCGACATCTGTCCCTGGCCGCCGTCGATCAGCACGAGATCAGGCCACGCCGGCATCGCATCGTCGCTCTCCGCCGGCGCTGGCGGTTCCTCGCCATGTTCCTTGAGCAGGCGCGAAAAGCGCCGCTCCATCACTTCGCGCATCATGCCGAAATCGTCGCCCGGCGTGATCGATTCGGAGCGGATGTTGAACTTGCGGTACTGGTTCTTGGTGAACCCCTCCGGCCCGGCGACGATCATCGCGCCGACCGCGTTGGTGCCCATGATGTGCGAGTTGTCATAGACCTCGATGCGGCGCGGCGCCGACGGCAGGCCGAAGGCCTTGGCGATGCCTTCCAGCAGCACCGCCTGGGTCGAGGTCTCGGCCAGCCTGCGGCCGAGCGCCTCGCGCGCATTCTGTAGGGCGTGGGCAACGAGGTCCTTCTTCTCGCCGCGCGACGGCGCGGAAATCGTCACCTTGCGGCCTGCGCGGGTCGCCAGCGCCTGCGCCAGCAGATCCTGGTCCTCGACGGCATGCGACAGCAGGATGAGGCGCGGGCAGGGCTTGTCGTCGTAGAACTGGGCCATGAAGGCGCCCAGCACCTCGGCCGGTTCCAGCGCCGGATCGGCCTTGGGGAAATAGGCGCGGTTGCCCCAGTTCTGGCCGGTGCGGAAGAAGAACACCTCGATGCAGCTCTGGCCGCCGTCCTGGTGGATGGCGAAGACGTCGGCTTCTTCCACCGATTGCGGGTTGATGCCCTGGTGGCTCTGGACATGCGACAGGGCGGAGAGGCGGTCGCGATAGACGGCGGCGCGCTCGAAATCGAGCTGCTGCGACGCCTCCTGCATGGCGGCCGATATCTCGCCCTTCACCTTCTGGCTGCGGCCGGAGAGGAAGTCCTTCGCCTCCGAGACGAGTTCGGCATAGCCGGCCTCGGAGATCTCGCCCGTGCACGGGCCGGAGCAGCGCTTGATCTGGTAGAGCAGGCACGGCCGGGTGCGGCTCGAGAACATGGAATCGGTGCAGCTTCTGAGGAGAAAGGCGCGCTGCAGCGCATTGATGGTACGGCCGACCGCGCCGGCCGACGCGAAGGGGCCGAAATAGTCGCCCTTGCGCGAACGCGCGCCGCGATGCTTGAAGATGCCGGGCGCCAGGCCGTCATTGGTGATCAGGATGTAGGGGAACGACTTGTCGTCCCGCATCAGCACGTTGAAGCGCGGCCGCAGGCGCTTGATCAGGTTCGCCTCGAGCAGAAGCGCCTCGATCTCGGTGCGGGTGACGATGAATTCCATCGCCGCAGTCTCGCGCACCATCCGCCCGATGCGGTTGGTGTGGAAGCGGCCCTGCGCATAGTTGGTGACGCGCTTCTTGAGGCTGCGCGCCTTCCCGACATAGAGCACGTCGCCGGCCTCGTTCATCATCCGGTAGACGCCGGGCGAGTTGGGAAGCCGCTTCACCAGCGCCTGGATCAGCTCGGCGCCGGTGAGCCCTTCCGTATCGCGCCCGCCGCGATCCCAAAGCGCCGTCATCTCCGGCGCGGCGGCGGCTTCCTCGACGATGTCGGCATCGTCGTCGTCCTGCTCGTCGGCGATGAGCAGGGCGGCTTCCTCGTCGTCGGCCGGATAGGGGGCCGTATCGTCAATTGTCGGATTTCGGGGACTCATTCCTTCATGCCTGTCACATCCGGCGTTTGCCACGCAAGATGCTGCCCGCCGTCGATGGCGATCATTTGGCCGGTTACTGACATCGTCTCGAACAGATAGCGCACGGTCGCGCCGAATTCCGACAGGTCGGGACCGCGCTCGAGCAGGAGGCCTGCCACCTGCCGGTCGAAATCCGCCCGCTGCTGGCGGATGTTCGGCAGCGTCGGACCGGGGCCGATGGCGTTGACGCGGATGCGCGGCGCGAGCGCCTGCGCCATGGTGCGCGTCGCATCCCACAGCGCCGACTTGGACAGCGTGTAGGAGAAGAAATGCGGGTTCGGACGCCAGACCCGCTCGTCGATGATGTTGACGACGAGGCCGGCCATGTCCGGCGGCAGTGCTTCCGAGAGTCTGCGCGCCAGCAATACCGGCGCCTTCACGTGAACGCCGAAATGCGCGTCCCAGACCTCCCATTCGAAGCTGTCGATCTCGTCGCGGACGAAGACGGACGCGCTGTTGACCAGGAGGCCGATGGGGCCGACCTGTCCTGCGGCGCGGGCGACGAGGTCGCCTGCCTCGTCCAGCCGGGTCAGGTCCGCCGGCACGACGGCGGCCCGGCCGCCCTCGCGATTGATCTCGGCGGCGAGCGCCTCTGCCTCCGTGCGCGAGCGGTTGCAGTGGATCGCCACGGCGAAGCCGTTCTTCGCCAGGTCGCGGACGATCGCCGCGCCGATTCTGCGCGCGCCTCCGGTGACCAGCGCGGTTCTTGGTTGATGGATCATGAATCGTGGTCCCCCGAAGCCTTGTTGACGAAATATATGGGGCGAAACGGAGGCCGACAGGGGGAGCGCCCCTCGTTGCGGCCAATTCCTGACGCTGGTGGAGCCCGAAGGATGGCGTCGCGTAAGCCACGTCGTGAGACGCCGAAATTAACCGATATATGTCAATGGCTTATCGATCCGCTGTCTGGCGGGAGAACCCGCTGATCCGGCGGTTGTCCGCTCTCCGAAAGGGCTCTTGTTGCCTATGTGCAACGCCTTTTTCCTGCCGCATCGCCGCCGACCAATGACCTGATTGGTGGTGCGGTCGTGCCGCATTTCGCTCCCATCTTCCGCTTCATGCCGAAGCGGCGGTCCGTCACCTCCCGATGGAACGTCGATCCTCGGTTCGCGTTTTCGAGTTCCTGAAGGCTAAGGAGAGAACAATGAAAGCCAATCTCAAATTCGGTCGCCCGCTGGTGGCGGCAGCCGCGCTCGCATTTGCCGGCGCCATTCCCGCATTCGCCGCCGACGCGATCTACGAGCAGGCTCCCGAGCCGGCTCCGGTCGAAGTCGTTCCGTCGGAATCGACCGGCTGGGCCGGTCCCTATGCCGGTGTGCAGGGCGGCTACGCCTTCGGCCGCACGCGTTCGAACCTGCCGGGCGTCGGCTCGCGCGACCATGAAGGGTTCATCGGCGGCGCATTTGCCGGTGTCCAGGGGCAGAACGGCAGTATCGTCTATGGTGCCGAAGCTGACGTGGGCTACAACGGTTCGGACGGCGTCGGTGGCGGCATCGCCACCAAGTCTGGCGTCGAAGGCTCGCTGCGCGCCCGCCTCGGTTATGCGGTCAACGACCGCGTTCTGCTCTACGGCACCGGCGGCGGCGCGGCGGAAAGCATGAAGGCGAACGACGGCATCGGCGAAGACCGCAAGACCATGCTCGGCTACACGGTCGGCGCGGGTGCCGAGGCGAAGGTGACCGAGAAGGTGTTCGTCCGCGGCGAATACCGCTTCACCGACTACGGTTCGCAGACCTTCAACCTGGGCGGCGGCGCGCAGAACATCGACGCGCACTCGAACAAGGTTCAGCTCGGTCTCGGCATCAAGTTCTGAGACCAGCGCGTGACCGCGTAACAGCAAAGGCCGGGGAGGCGACTCCCCGGCCTTTCTGCTTGATGCGGATAAGTCCGCCCTATTTCGGGATGTAGGCCGCGAGTTCCGGGAACTTCTCGTCGAACTTCTTCGCCCAGCGCACCAGCTTGGAGCGGCCCTTTTCCCATTTTCCGTCGAACCGAAGCGCGAGATAGCCGAGAAGCGCGCGCAGCCCGATGTGACCGGCGGTGATCTTCGCCGGCAGTTTCGGCGTGTTGGCGACGAGATGGTCGAGCGAGCGCTCGACCTTCGACCATTGCCGGTCGAGCCAGGGCTGGTGGATCTTCTCCTCGGGACGGAAACGGCGCTCGTAGACATGCGCGAGCAGGCAGTCGGCGATACCGTCGGCCAGCGCTTCGAGCCGCTCGGCATCGAGCCGCTTGGCCGCGTTGCGCGGGAACAGCGCGTTGCCGGAGATGCGGTTGAGATACTGGGTGATGACGCGGCTGTCGAACACCGCCTCGCCCTCGTCGGTGATGAGCGCCGGGATCTTGCCGAGCGGGTTGGCGTCGGTGAGCAGCGCCGGATCGGCATTGGTGTCGACCACCACGGCCTCGCAGGCGATGCCGGTATAGGCGGCGGCCATCCGCACCTTGGCGCTGTAGGGGGAGGCGGGGGAGTAGAGGATGCGCGGCATCTTTGGTCCTGGAGAGGGTTGAGGGCGGCGCGACACTATCCGCACGCCAACGCCAACGGAAGAGCGGCCGGCGGCTGGTTCAGCCGCCGCGGACAGGTGGCATCACCGCCTTGTCGAGCCGGCAGTCGCGGCGGTCGATCTCGGGGCAGGAGCGGAACTCGAGGCCCTTGGTGAGGCAGATGCGCACCTCGCGAAGATACCGTTTATCGCAGGTGACGGCGACGCCGTCCTTAGCCAGACCTTGATTGCTCCTGAGAAACGCGGCCTCCACGTCGTCCGCCCGGACGGTGCGGTATGCCTTGAGACGCTGGAACTCCGCCGGGATCGCGACCCGCGTGCGGGCGGCGCGCAGGACGTCGAAATAATCCTCCTGGGAGAGGCCCGCGCAGGAGCCGTGCTTGCGCCACTGGTAGCGGATGAGGCCGGTGGAGGGCATGATCGGCAGGATGTCGGAGACGATGGCGCGGTCGACGTCCGGGTCGGCGGTCGGGCAGTCGGCCGGGGAGCCGCGCTCGAACTGCGGCCACAGCCCGTGGACGACGAAGGCGTAGGGCCGGCCCGAGGCGCATTGCTGGCGGTTGGCGTCCGCTCCCTCGGCCTCGCAATAGCTCGGCGACCAGGACAGCGACAGGACGTAGAAATCGAAGCCTTTTCCGGACTTTACCGGGGTTTGCGGATTCGAGGTCGGAGCCGGCGGAGCAGGGCCGGCGATGGGCGTGCTCGGGGCGCTCGACTGATCTTCACCGCAGGCGGCCAGGAACAGCGACAGGAGGAGCGCGGCAAGGCGGCCCCGGCGAAACGGCAACAGGACGCTACCTGAGCACGCGGCAGCGGCCGTTGTAGACATACCAGCGGTCGAAGCCGGAGACGCAGAACTCGACATTGTCGCCGAGCGAGGCGAAGCCCATACCGCCCTCGATCAGGTACCAGACCTCGCGCGAGCGGCCGTCCGACAGGTCCGCCGTCGCCCCGCAATAGCGGCGTGGGATCGGCCACTTCTCGCTCGCGACGTAGTTGCGGTGCTCGTGAACCTTACGGAACTCGACGATGTCGACGTCCGGCAGGTTCGGCACATGCGTCACCTGGTGGCGGAATTTGGAGACGATCCGGTTGAGGATCCCCGCGTCGTCGCAGGCGCGGGCTTCGAGGCGACTGCCGGAGACGGTAATGGCCACATCCGGCACGGACGGCTTGAACGCGAAGGGCTGCGCCACCGCCGACGTCGCAAGCAGCGCGGCGGCGACCGCCGAAAGCATCGTCCTGCCGAGAATCGTTCCGATCATCGCCGCGTCCCCTGGAGAGTTGTGGAGGGAGATTGTTGCAACGCGGATGTCTCGTCAACCCGGCTCCGCTTCCCCGGCCAGCCATTCCACCGACCAGCCGGCGCCCGCGTCCTCGGCAAGCGCCCTGGACAGGACGGGCAGAAGCACATCGAGCTCTTCCTCGATGACATAGGGCGGGTTGACGATCACCATGCCGGTGCCGTCGAGCCGCGGATAGTGCAGCGGCGTGCGGATGGTCAGCGTCGCGTCGAGAATGCGCGGGATGCCGAGGCCGGCGAGATCCCGCCTGAACCGCTCGACCTCCTCCCTGTCCTTGATCGGATACCAGAAGGCATAGACTCCGCCCGGCCAGCGCTGGTGGGCCCTGCGCAGGCCGTCGAGGATGCGGCCGAACTCGTCGTCGATCTCGAAGGGCGGATCGACCAGCACGAAACCGCGCTTCTCCTTCGGCGGCAGGTGCGCGCCGAGCGCCAGCCAGCCGTCGAGTTCGATGACGCGGGTGGCGAAATCGCCGGCGAAGCGGTTCTTCAGCTCGAAGGCCGCGTCGGGATGTAGCTCGATCGCGGTCAGCCGGTCGCGCCCCCGCAGCAGGCGGCGCACAAGCACCGGCGAGCCGGGGTAGAACTTGATGCCGCCGCCGGGGTTTAGGTCGGCGATGCAGTCGAGATAGGGCGCGAGCAGAGTCCGAGCCGGCTCGGGTAGATCGGCTTCGACAAGCCTGCCGATGCCGGTGCGCCATTCGCCCGTCTTCTGCGCGCGTTCGCCGGACAGGTCGTAGAGGCCGCTGCCGGCATGCGTGTCGATGACGCGGAACGGCTTGTCCTTGCGTTTCAGGTATTCGACGATTCGCACGACGAGAGCGTGCTTGACCACGTCGGCGAAGTTTCCGGCATGATAGGCATGGTCGTAGTTCATGAATCCTGGCGATCCAAAGCTGCTCGAGGCGACGGGCCCCCTCATCCGGCCCTACGGGCCACCTTCTCCCCAAGGGGAGAAGAGGGCGGCGCCGCCGGCTCACCTCCTCTCCCCTTGGGGAGAGGGTGGCCGAGCGAAGCGGAGGCCGGGTGAGGGGGATTCCGCTCACCAATCGGACGGCCTCTACACCTGCCGCCGGAAAACCGCTAGGGAAGGGGCATGAACACGCACGCCACGTTCGGCCAGACCGCCACCGCCAAGACGCGCATCGCCCATTCGGCCTGCCCTCACGACTGCCCTTCGACCTGTGCGCTGGATGTCGAGATCGTCGGACCGAACCGGATCGGCCGGGTGCATGGGTCGAAGGACAACAGTTACACGGCCGGCGTCATCTGCGCGAAGGTCGCGCGCTATGCCGACCGCATCCACCACCCAGACCGGCTGATGAAGCCGCTGGTGCGTGCGGGCGCCAAGGGCGAGGGAAACTGGAAGGAGGCGTCCTGGGACGCCGCGCTCGACCTCGTTGCGGAACAGTTCCTGAAGGCGGAGGAGAGATACGGCAGCGAGACGGTCTGGCCCTATTTCTATGCCGGCACGATGGGCCATGTGCAGCGCGACGGCATCGACCGGCTGCGCAACGCCAAGAAGTATTCGGGCTTCTTCGATTCGATCTGCACCAATCTTGCCTGGACCGGCTACACGATGGGCACCGGCCGGCTGGCGGGCGCGGACCCGCGCGAGATCGCCAAGTCGGACTGCGTCGTGATCTGGGGCACCAACGCGGTCGTCACCCAGGTCAACGTGATGACTCACGCGGTGAAGGCCCGCAAGGAGCGCGGCGCCAAGATCGTGGCGATCGACATCTACGAGAACGCGACGGTGAAGCAGGCCGACCTCGGCCTGGTGCTGAAGCCCGGCACCGACGGCGCGCTTGCCTGCGCGGTGATGCACATCCTGTTCCGCGACAACCTCGCCGACCGGGCCTATCTGGAGAAATACTCCGACGACCCGAAAGGGCTGGAGGCGCATGTCGCGACCCGCACGCCGGAATGGGCGGCGGCGATCACCGGGCTTTCGGTCGCTGAGATCGAGGAATTCGCGCGGCTCGTGGGCACGACGAAGCGCACCTTCTTCCGCCTCGGCTACGGCTTCGCACGGCAGCGCAACGGCTCCGTCAACATGCACGCCGCGCTGTCGGTTTCGGTCGTCACTGGCTGCTGGCAATATGAGGGCGGTGGCGCGTTCCATTCGAATTCGGGCATCTTCAAGTTCGACAAGACCGTGCTGGAAGGCCTGAAATTCATCGATCCGAAGATCCGCCACCTCGACCACTCGCGCATCGGACCGGTCCTGATGGGCGAAGCCGATGCGCTGTTCGGCGGGCCGCCGGTGACCGCTATGCTGATCCAGAACACCAATCCGGCCAATGTCGCGCCCGAGCAGCGCAAGGTCGTCCGGGGCTTCCTGCGCGACGATCTCTTCACCTGCGTGCATGAGCAGTTCATGACCGACACGGCGAAACTCGCCGACGTCGTGCTGCCGGCGACGATGTTCCTCGAGCACGACGACATCTATACCGGCGGCGGCAACCAGCACATCACGCTGGGGCCTAAGGCGATCGAGCCGCCGGAGACGGTGCGGACCAATCATTTCGTCATCGAGGAACTGGCCAAGCGCCTGGGCGTCTCGCACATGCCGGGCTTCGGGCTCACCGAGCGCGAGCATATCGACATCATCCTCGGCAAGCGCGGGCTGGGCGGCTTCGATGCGCTGAAGGAGGCGCGCTGGGCCGACATGCAGCCACCCTTCGAGCGCGCGCATTTTCTCGACGGCTTCGGCCATCGCGACGGCAAGTTCCATTTCCGGCCCGACTGGACGACGTTTGCAGCCCCCAACAAGCCGCCGAAATCGATGGGCGTGTTCGGCGACGTCGCGCGGCTGCCGGAGTTTCCTGACCATGTCGACCTGATCGAGGTCGCGGACGAGGCGCATCCGTTCCGGCTGGCGACCTCACCCGCACGCAACTTCCTCAACTCCACCTTTGCCGAAACGCCGGTGTCTCGCCAGAAGGAAGGCCGGCCGGAGCTGCTACTCAACCCGGACGACGCGGCTGCACTCGGTATTGCGGACGGCGACCGCGTCGAAGTGGGCAACGCACGCGGAGAGGTCGTGCTGCACGCGAAGCTGTTCGACGGCGTCAAGCGCGGCGTCGTCATTGCGGAAGGCATCTGGCCAAACTCCGCGCACGAGCGCGGCGAGGGCATCAACGTTCTGACCGGAGCGGACGCCGGTGCGCCCTACGGGGGCGCGGCGTTCCATGACAACAAGGTGTGGGTGCGAGGGCTATAGGATAACGGTCAGGTCGCGCGCGCCGTGCAGGCGTGAATGATTCACTTCCTTCGGAGTTCAGCCAGGCGTTCGCGCCCGTGACGCTTGACCTCTTCGAGGTCGTATGGCTTCGGCGGACCGCTCGCCAGCCCTTCTTCCCACGCTTTGCGAAGGCGCTCGATCTCCTTCTCGCTCAACGGTTCGCGCAATTGCCACGCGCGCAGTGAGTCGATCTGCTTTTCAGCTGCCTCTCGCAGAACCTCCTCGCCCCACTGATTGAGACTCTTGCCGGCAAGCTCGGCGGCGAGGGCTGCCTTCGAGTGGACGGTAGGGTGGACGCGCAGCATCAGATTGTCGGAGTAGGGCTTCTGCGGGTCCTTGCCGATCTTGGCGTAGGTCTCGATGTAGTCGTCGACAGCTTCGTGGAACGCGGCCTTCAAGCCGGCGACATTATCGGCATGGAAACCGACCCCGTCATGGAGCCCAACAAGGTTGCCGAAGAATATCTCGTCTTCGTCGTCATATTCTACGCGGGCCGAATAGCCCTTGTACGTCATAAGGCTCACGGCTAATCCTCGCGTGCAACCGTACCCGGTAGGATCGCGCGAAGATAGCAGGAATTCCTGCCGTCCGGAACGGGTGTCCGCCTACGGCGTGAACCGAGCCAGGCTTTCGATGTCGGGCGCCTTCGGGCGCGGGGCGGGGGAGGAGACGATGCGGCCGGCGCCCATTTCCTCGCTGAAATCGGTAAAGACCGTTCGGCCGCCCTCCATCTTCGCCTTGCCCTCTGCGACGAGCGCAAGGCCGAGCGGGTAGATGCGGTGCTCGGCGGCGAGCACGCGGGCGCCGAGCATCTCGGCATCGTCGGAAGCCAGCACCGGCACCGCCGCCTGGGCGATGATCGGGCCGTCGTCCATCGCCGGCGTGACGAAATGGACCGTGCAGCCGTGGATGCGCATGCCGGCCTCGAGCGCCTGCTCGTGCGTATTCAGGCCCTTGAACAGCGGCAGGAGCGCCGGGTGAATGTTGATCAGCCGGCCGCTCCATCTGTCGACGAAGCCATCGGTGAGCAGGCGCAGATAGCCGGCGAGGCAGACGATCTCCGCTTTCATGCCCTCCAGTGCCCTGTCGAGCACGGCGTCGTGGTCATCCCGGGAAACGCCCTTCGAGGGGATCACCTGCGTCGAGACACCCTTGGCGGCGGCGATGGCGAGGCCCTTGGCGTCGGGACGATTGGAGATGACGCCGACGATCTCGGCCGGGAAGTCGGGCGAGGCTGCGGCGTCGATCAGCGCGGCCATGTTGGAGCCGCGTCCGGAAATGAGAATGGCGACACGCTTCTTGGTAATCACAGCGCGATCCTCCCGCGATAGATCACCGCCTCGTCGCGGCGCGGCACGATGCGGCCGATCGGCGTTACCGTTTCGCCCTCGCTCTGCAGCACCGCGGCGACCTGCGCCGCCTGGCCGGCCGCCACCACGATCACCATGCCGATGCCGCAGTTGAAGGTGCGCATCATCTCCTTCGCCTCCACGCCGCCGGTCTTGGACAGCCAGTCGAACACGGGCTGCACGTCGATCGAGCCGAGGTCGAGTTCGGCCGCCCAGTCTTTCGGCAGCACGCGCGGGATGTTGTCGGGATAGCCGCCGCCGGTGATGTGGGCGAGCGCCTTGATGCCGTGCGTGCCGCGGATGGCGGCGAGGATCGGCCTGACATAGATGCGCGTCGGTTCGAGCAGCGCCTCGCCGAGGCTTCTGGAGGGCTCGAAGGGTGCGGGATCGCTCCAGCCGAGACCGGAGAGCGCCACGATCTTGCGCACCAGCGAGAAGCCGTTGGAGTGGACGCCCGACGAGGCGAGGCCGAGCAGCACGTCGCCCTCCGTGATGTCGTCGGTGGGCAGGAGTGCGCCGCGCTCGGCGGCACCCACCGCGAAGCCGGCGAGATCGTAGTCGTCGCCGTGATACATGCCGGGCATCTCGGCCGTCTCGCCGCCGATCAGCGCGCAGCCGGCCATGCGACAGCCGGCGGCGATGCCGGAGACGATGGCCGCGCCCTGGTCGGGATCGAGCTTGCCGGTGGCGAAATAGTCGAGGAAGAACAAGGGCTCGGCGCCCTGGACGACGAGGTCGTTGACGCACATGGCGACGAGGTCGATGCCGATCGTGTCGTGGCGGCCTGCCTCGATGGCGATCCTAAGCTTGGTGCCGACGCCGTCGTTGGCGGCGACGAGAATGGGGTCCGTGAAGCCGGCGGCCTTGAGGTCGAAAAGCCCGCCGAAGCCGCCGATTTCGCCGTCGGCGCCGACGCGGCGCGTCGAGCGCACCAGCGGCTTGATCTTCTCGACCATTGCATTGCCGGCATCGATGTCCACGCCCGCTTGCGCGTAGGTGAGGCTGTTCTTGCCCTCGGCCATGGGGACTCCCGTCGACGTTCGAAGCGGCTCTTCGCATGAACCCCGCCGCGTCGCAAGAAGCCGGGCGCGCTCGCCTGCACCGCGCTGGGGAAAGCCGTCGCAGTCTGCGACTTGCGGTGGCCGCCCCGACGCGCCATCTAGAGGCGGAACCGGGCACTGCTGGAGGCTCGACATCGTCACCATCCCCAATCTCATCTCGATCCTGCGGCTGCTGCTCGTGCCCATCGTGATCTGGGCGCTGATGGACCGGCAGGTGGGCTGGGCGCTCGGCCTGTTCGTGCTCGCCGGCGTCTCGGACGGCATCGACGGCTTCATCGCGCGCCACTTCAACCAGCGCTCCCGGCTCGGCGCCTATCTCGACCCGATGGCCGACAAGCTGTTGCTGGTCTCGGTGTTCGTCGTCCTCGGCTTCATGGGCGAACTGCCGCTCTGGCTGGTGATCGCGGCCGTCTCGCGCGACGCGCTGATCGTCTCGGCGGTGATGCTGTCGACGATCATGGGACAGCCCGTGGAGGTGAAACCGCTCTACGTATCCAAGGCGAACACGGCGGTGCAGATCTTCCTGGCGGCCCTCGTGCTCGCCGACCTGTCGTTCGGCCTGGGCCTCGGCATCGCGCGCGACGCTTTCGTGTTCCTGTCCGGCCTCTTGACCGTGGCTTCGGCAGCGGCCTATCTCGTCGCCTGGCTGAGGCACATGAGCGGACATGCCGACACGGACGACAAAGGCTGACGATCCCGCCGCCGATGCGGCGGCCGTGCCGGTGCTTGAGGCGCAGCTCGCCGCCAACGAGGAACTGGTCGAGGCGGTGGTGGGAAACGCCTTGCGCCGCCAGATCGCCTTCTGGGCGGGCGCGCTGCTCCTGCTCGCTGGCTTCCTCTACCTGTTCAGTTCGATCCTGCTGCCCTTCGCGGCGGGAATGGTGCTGGCCTACTTCCTCGATCCGCTGGCCGACAGGCTGGAAGCCTGGCTGGGCTCACGGCTGGTGGCGGCGATCGTCATCCTGCTCGCCTTCGTCGTGGCCTTTATCCTCGCCCTCATGGTGATCGTGCCGATCCTGGCGACGCAGGGCGCGGATCTCGTCTCGAAGATGCCGGAATACCTGGCGCGGCTCCAGGCGCTGATCACCAGCATCGATCCGGAATGGCTGAAGCAGCGCTTCGGCGTCGACCCGAACAACCTGCGCAGCGCCCTCAACTCGCTGGTGTCGCAAGGCGCGGGGTTCGTCACCACCATCTTCGAGTCGATCCTGAGTTCGGGGCTTGCGCTGGTCAACGTCGCCTCGCTGGTCATCGTCACCCCCGTCGTCGCCTTCTACATGCTGGTCGACTGGGACCACATGGTCGCCAAGGTGGACGGCTGGGTGCCGCGCGACAACGTCGCGACCGTGCGCGCCATCGCCAACGACATCAACATCGCAACCGCCGGCTTCGTGCGCGGGCAGGGCACGCTCTGCATCATCCTGGGCGTCATGTATGCCGTGGGCCTTACCATCGCCGGGCTGAACTTCGGCCTGCTGATCGGCCTCTTCGCCGGGCTGATCAGCTTCATCCCCTATGTCGGGTCGCTGGTCGGGCTGGTGCTCGCGGTCGGCGTGGCCCTGGTGCAGTTCTGGCCCGACTGGATCATGGTCGCGGCGATCGCCGGCATCTTCTTCCTCGGCCAGTTCATCGAGGGCAACATCCTGCAGCCGAAACTGGTCGGCGAGAGCGTCGGCCTGCATCCGGTCTGGCTGATGTTCGCGCTTCTCGCCTTCGGATCGCTGTTCGGCTTCGTCGGGCTTCTGATCGCCGTGCCGGCCGCCGCCGCGGTCGCCGTCCTCGTCCGCTTTGCGCTCGGCCGCTATCTCGCCTCGCCGCTCTACCACGGGCACCGGCCGGACGTGCCTCCGGCGTGAGCGCGATGACCGACGAACACCCCTCCGCACAGCTGCCGCTCGATCTCGCGCGGGGTCCGGGAATGTCCCGCGACGAACTGGTCGTCACCGGCGCGAACGCGGCGGCGATAGCGCTGATCGACCGCTGGCCGGACTGGCAGACGCCGGTCGTCGTGCTCGCCGGCCCGGCCGGATCTGGCAAGTCGCATCTCGCAGCGATCTGGACCGAGGCGGCGCATGTGAGCGCGACCGATCCGCGCCGTATCGGTTCCGACGCCATCTCGGTAGCCGCCTCGGGCGGGGCCGTGCTGGTCGACGGCGTCGAGGGCTTGATCGACGAGACCGGCCTGTTCCACCTGATCAATGCCGCGCGCGAGGGCGGCGGCCATGTGCTGCTCACCTCGCGGCGCTTTCCGGCGGCCTGGGGCGTGAGCCTGCCGGATCTGGCGTCACGGCTGAAGGCGGCGACGATCGTCGAGATCGCCGAGCCGGACGATCTGCTCCTGACCGCCGTCGTGACGAAACTGTTCGCCGACCGGCAGGTGCAGGTGGAGCCGCATGTGGTCAGCTACATCGTCAACCGGATCGAGCGGTCGCTGTCGACGGCGATGAACGTGGTGGAGCGGCTGGACCAGGCGGCGCTGTCGCGCAAGACGAGGATCACGCGGGCGCTTGCGGCGGAGATCATCGGCGCCGTCGATGCAGGGCAGGGCGACCTCGGCCTCTAGAGCTCCGGTTCCGGCGGCTGAGGCTCTCCGCCCAGGGGCACGCCCTGCATGGAAGGATCGACGATCTGGCCTTCGCCCGGCACCTCAGGCGCGAGGCCCGCATTCGGCTGCAGCGATCGCATGGTCGGGTCGACTGGCGCCTCGCCGCCCTGGCCCCGGTCGGACAGGAGCAGCCTCGCCGGCCTGCCGCCCTCGTAGACGATGAGGAAGGAGTTGGCGGTGAGGATTGCGCCGAGCACGTCGCCGAGGTCGCCGCGGAAGCGGCCGTTGACCGGCGCGTCGTCGAGGACCGGGCCGGAAATCTGGAAACCGAAGTGCTTTGCGATCTCGTCCGTCACCTCCCCGCGCGTGACCTCGGCCACGGTGACGGTCATCGCCTGCGCATCGCCATCGATTGTCATCGCAGCAGTGGCGCGGTGAAGCGGAAAAAGGGACATCGCGGCAGCGAGGAGAAGCGCGCCGGGCCGGCCGCGGAGGGCGCTCGCCACGGCGCATGCGCTAAGGATGCTGCTGCCTCCGAACATCGCCGGCTCCCGACATTGGTCCGTTCTTGCCCGCCGGTATGTCAGCAAAATGGCATAGGGAAATGGTCGGAGTGGCAGGACTTGAACCTGCGACCCCCTGATCCCAAATCAGGTGCGCTACCAGGCTGCGCTACACTCCGGTCGGCCACTCCCCTAGTTGATCGTGCCGCCAAGGGCAAGGGCATCGGCTCTTGACGGAAGGCCTGCTCTGCGCGATGCAGCGGCTGTCCGCTGAACACGAGGTCTCCATGTCCGCGCGAATCTACAGCCCTGCCAAGACGGCGATGCAGTCCGGCAAAGCCAAGACCGGGTATTGGGTGCTTGATTTCGATCCGGAACAGCCGCGCAAGATCGATCCGCTGATGGGCTACACCACCTCCGGCGACATGAAGAGCCAGATCCGCCTGACCTTCGAGACGAAGGAAGAGGCGATCGCCTATGCCGAGAAGCACGGCATCGACTACCGCGTGCAGGAGCCGAAGGACGCCAAGCGCCGGCAGATTTCCTATTCGGACAATTTCCGCTATGACCGCAAGGTGCCGTGGACGCACTGACGTCCCGCAGCGGTCCCGTAGCTCAGCTGGATAGAGCACCGGCCTTCTAAGCCGATGGTCGCAGGTTCGAATCCTGCCGGGATCGCCAGTAATATCAAACAAGTGCAGCAATCTGAGGTTGTGTGGCCGCCGCCGACGTCGCTCGTCCACGCCCGGATATCGCAACACATGGCAATCGTTTTAGCCCAAATGGGCTATGGCGATTTGTTCTTTGTGTCGTATTGTTTCAGTGGGGCCAAAGAGGCTGGAGGGTTGAATGACAGGTATCGCAGGCCGACTGTTCTTGGTCGGCGCACTATTGGGCGCAGGTGCCACGGCGGCGTCGGCACAGGCGAATCATTTCAGGGGAAGCGCTTGCATCCAGACGGTAACCGCGGCCTGCGCTTCCGTCGGAGTCGCACGCGGCATGTGCTTCAATTCCCGGCTGCGGCCGCCGAACTACAATGGCGGGCCGAACACGACCCGTATTTCTTTCTTCCTTCCCTATTTCGCGAACAACTTCACCCTGCCGACGGGCACGCTGGTGGGCACCACGTTCAAGCAGGTCAACGCGACCGGTCTTGGACAGAGCGCAACGGGCTATACGGCGCAGGCGCGCATCCCGGCGATGACGCCCGCCGCTCCCGCGCCGGCGACGGTCTTTGTGACGGCGACGGTGGACATCAACGGCTTCGATTCGGACGCGCCGACCTGCAACGTCCGCCTGTTCTTCCAGGGTCAGCGGTTCCCGTTCTGATCGGTCCGATCTCGCGATGCGGCTGGCCCGGTCAGACCTGGGCCGCCGCCAGTCCCCGCGAAATATCCGCCTTCAGGTCATCGACGTCCTCGAGGCCGATCTGGAGGCGGAGGACAGGGCCTTCGTAGGGGCCTTTGGCGATGGTGCGATCGCCAAGGAAGACACTGACGGCGAGGCTCTCGTAGCCGCCCCAGGAATAGCCGAGGCCGAAGATTTCGAGTGCGTCGAGGAAGGCATGCGCCTGTTTCTCGCCGCCGCCGTCGAGCACGATCGAGAAGATGCCGCTGGAGCCGGAGAAATCGCGCTTCCAGATGTCATGGCCCGGAAAGCTCTCCAGCGCCGGGTGCAGCACACGCGCCACGCCGGGCTGCGTTTCCAGCCAGCGGGCGATGTCGAGCGTGCTTTTCTGATGATGCTCCAGCCGAACGCCCATCGTCCTGAGGCCGCGCAGCACCTGGTAGACATCGTCCGGTCCGGCGCAGCAGCCGAGCGTCAGAAAGGCCTCGTGCAGCTTCGGCCAGCAGGCCTGATTGGCCGAGACGGTGCCGAGCAGCACGTCGGAATGTCCGCCGGGATATTTCGTCGCCGCGTGGATCGAGACGTCCACGCCGAAGTCGAGAGGCTTGAAATAGAGCGGCGTCGCCCAGGTATTGTCCATCATCACGATGGCGCCGGCGGCATGAGCGGCCGCGCTGATCGCCGGAATGTCCTGCACCTCGAACGTGTTGGAGGCGGGCGATTCCGTGAACACGACCTTCGTGTTCGGCCTGATCAGGGCCGAGATGCCGCCCCCGATCAGGGGATCGTAATACTGCGTTTCGACGCCCAGCCGCGCGAGCATCGTGTCGGCGAAACGGCGCGTCGGATTGTAGACGGAATCCGTGATCAGCAGGTGGTCGCCGGCGGACAGGAAGGCGAGCAGGGGCACGGTCACCGCGGCGAGACCCGACGGCACGATGATCGTCCCGGCCGAGCCTTCGAGCTGGTCGATCGCCGAGGCGAGCGCATCGGTGGTCGGCGTTCCGCGCGTGCCGTAGGTGTATTTCTGGTTGCGCGCCGCCATCGTGCGGGCGTCGGGGAACAGGACGGTGGAGGCGTGCACGACCGGCGGATTGACGAAACCATGATAGTCGCGCGGGTTGTGACCGGAATGCGCGAGCTGCGTGTTGATTCCGAATCTCTGCTTGCTGCCTGTCATGATCGCGCCGTTCCGGTGGAGATGGGGCTGCATATCCGCTGCGCAGGCGCCGCGCAATCGCAAGGCACCGTGCCACGTCGCTGACCATCGGGTCGGCGGTCGCGAACGTGATCTCCCGGCGGGACGATCGTTTGCATGCAAAAACGGACCAAGCGCCTCCCGCCCTGCCATACGAGACTTGACCTCGCTGGAATAATCGCCTTCGATAAAGTCTGTGAACGGAAGGGTGCGGGAAATGATCCGAATACGGACATTTCCGACGGGGTGGGGAACGCTCCGCATCTTTTCAAGGGAAAGCGTCCGGGGTCGTCTCACCCCGTACCGATAAAAAGGGGTTCAGTACAATGAAAAGCAACGTTCTCTTCGGCGTGGCCGGCGCGGCACTTCTCGCGCTGTCGGCATCCGGCGCCTCCGCCACCACCCTCGACGATGTGAAGGCCCGTGGCGTGCTCAAGTGCGGTGTCAACACCGGTCTCGCCGGCTTTGCGTCGCCGAACGACAAGGGCGAGTATTCGGGCTTCGACGTCGACTACTGCAAGGCGATCGCCGCTGCGATCTTCAACGACCCGGCGAAGGTCGAATACACCGGCACCAGCGCCAAGGACCGTTTCGAGGTTCTGGCCAACGGCACCGTCGACGTGCTCGTGCGCAATACCACCTGGACGCTGAGCCGCGACACGTCGCTCGGCTTCAACTTCGCTGGCGTCAACTACTATGACGGCCAGGGCTTCATGATCAACACGAAGAAGGTTCCGGGCGTGAACTCGGCGCTTCAGCTCTCGGGCGCCGCCGTCTGCGTGCAGACCGGCACCACGACCGAGCTGAACCTCGCCGACTACTTCCGCGCCAACAAGATGGAATACAATCCGGTCGTCTTCGAGAAGCTCGAGGAGGTCAACGCGGCCTACGATTCCGGCCGCTGCGACGTCTACACGACCGACCAGTCCGGCCTCTATTCGATCCGCCTGCAGCTTTCGGCCCCCGGCGACCACATGGTCCTGCCGGAGATCATCTCCAAGGAGCCGCTCGGTCCGCTCGTCCGCCACGGCGACGACCAGTGGTTCGATATCGTGAAGTGGGTCTCCAACGCCCTCATCGTCGCCGAGGAACTGGGCGTCACCCAGGCCAATGTCGAAGAGATGAAGAAGTCGGAGAACCCTGAGGTCAAGCGCGTCCTCGGCGTGGAAGAGAATTCCAAGCTTGGCGCCGGCCTGGGCCTCGGCGAAGACTGGGTCGTAAACGTCGTCAAGGCCGTGGGCAACTACGGCGAGATCTTCGAGAGGAACATCGGCACCGAGAGCCCGCTGAAGATCCAGCGCGGCCTCAATGCTCTCTGGTCGAAGGGTGGCCTGCAATACGCTCCTCCGATCCGCTGATCTTCTGACAGACTGTCCGGGGGCGGCACGTGCCGCTCCCGGAGTGTCCAGCGACAGGAGGCCGGCATGGCGAGCGAACAGGTTCTGCGCGGCGGCGAGGCACCCAAGGTCCCGCTGATCTATAACCCGGTCGTCCGGGGCATCGTCTTCCAGGTCGTCGCCTTCCTCGCGCTGTTCGCGCTGGTCGTTTGGGTCGTCAACAACACCCAGGAGAACCTGCGACGCATCGGCCGCACGATCTCCTTCGAGTTCCTCAACGAGCGTGCCGGATTCGACATCGGCCAGTCGCTCATCGCGTACACCTCCGACTCGTCCTACTCGACGGCGCTCGTCGTCGGACTGATCAACACTTTGATCATCGCGGCCGTCGGCATCGTCACCGCCACCTTGGTCGGCTTCATCATCGGCATCGGCCGGCTGTCGCGGAACTGGCTGATCCGCAGCCTCTGCACCGTCTATGTCGAGGTCTTCCGCAATATCCCGCCGCTGCTGGTCATCTTCTTCTGGTATCTCGGCGTGCTGGCGATCCTGCCGCAGCCGCGCGACGCCATCCATCTTCCGTTCGCCTCGCTGCTTTCCAACCGCGGCCTGACCATCCCGACGCCGGTCTGGGGCGAGGGGGCCTGGCTCGTCGGCGTCGCGCTGCTCGTCGCCATCGCCATGTGCTGGTTCACGGCGCGCACCGCCAGGGCGCGCCAGATGGCGACCGGCCAGCGCTTCCCGGTGTTCTGGACCTGCGTCGGCTTACTGGTCGGCCTGCCGCTGATCGCACTCGCCGCCATGGGCTTCCCGCTTTCCTTCGACGTGCCGGTGCAAGGCGCCTTCCAGGCGCGCGGCGGCCTGATGGTTTCGCCGGAATTCCTGGCGCTCTATCTGTCGCTGTCGCTCTACACCGCTTCGTTCATCGCCGAGATCGTGCGCGCCGGCATCAAAGGCGTCGGACGCGGCCAGTCGGAGGCGGCGCATGCGTTGGGTCTGAGGCCGGGCACGACGACCCGGCTGGTCATCATCCCGCAGGCGATGCGCATCATCGTCCCGCCGCTGACCAGCCAGTATCTCAACCTGACGAAGAACTCGTCGCTGGCCATCGCCGTCGGCTATCCCGACCTGGTCTCGGTCGGCGGCACGATCCTCAACAAGAGCGGCAACTCGATCCAGATAGTGGCGATCTGGATGGTCGTCTACCTCACCATCAGCCTTGCGATGTCGCTGTTCATGAACTGGTTCAACTCGCGCGTCGCGCTGGTCGAGCGCTGAGGAGCCTGCGATGCAAGAGAACCAGGTCGCCTATGTGCGCAGCGAAATGGAGCGGCCGCTGGCCGCGCCGGCGGGCCAGAAGGGCATCGTCCACTGGCTGCGCACCAATCTCTTTGCCACGCCGGCCGATACGATCCTGACCCTCATCGCGCTTGCGGTGCTGGCCTGGTTCGTGCCGCCCGTGATCCGCTGGCTGCTGATCGACGCGCAATTCACCGGCGACAATCGCACGTTCTGCGCCACCGTCTCGCAGGGAGGCATCCAGCCGGACGGCTGGTCGGGCGCCTGCTGGAACTTCGTCACCAACAAGTTCGGGCAGTTCATGTTCAACACCTATCCCGTCAACGAGCGCTGGCGCCCGATGCTGGTCGGCGTGCTTCTGGTCGCGCTGCTCGTGCCGCTGCTGACCCCGCGCGCGCCGTACAAGGCGGCCAACGCGGTGCTTCTGTTCGTCGTGCTGCCGATCGTCGGCTATGTGCTGCTGATCGGCGGCTGGTTCGGCCTGCGCTACGTCCCGACCCGCGAATGGGGCGGCTTCATGGTGACGATCATCCTGTCCTATGTCGGCATCGTCGTGTCGCTGCCGGCGGGCGTTCTGCTGGCGCTCGGCCGCCGCTCGACCCTGCCCGTGATCAAGGCGCTGTGCGTCGTCTTCATCGAGGTGGTGCGCGGCGTGCCGCTGATCACCGTGCTGTTCATGGCGACCAAGATGCTGCCGCTGTTCATGCCGAACAACGCCAAGATCGACGACTTCGCCTGCGTGCTGGTCGGCGTGGCGGTGTTCGCCTCCGCCTACATGGCCGAGGTGATCCGCGGCGGCCTGCAAGCGATCCCGAAGGGCCAGTTCGAGGGCGCCGATTCTCTCGGCCTGTCCTACGGCCAGAAGATGCGCCTGATCGTGCTGCCGCAGGCGCTGAAGCTGGTGATCCCTGGCATCGTCAACACCTTCATCGGCCTCTTCAAGGACACCAGCCTGGTCTACATCGTCAACATGTTCGACCTGCTGGGCGCCGTGCGCCGCAACTTCTCGGATGCGAACTGGATCACGCCGCAGACGCCGCTCACCGGCCTCATCTTCGCGGGCTTCGTGTTCTGGATCTTCTGCTTCGGCATGTCGCGCTATTCGATCTACATGGAACGCCGGCTCGACACCGGCCACAGGAAATAGGGGAACCAGATGGCCATCGAGAACGCCGTTTCGGCCGACGAGATCGAGGTCGACCGCTCGAAGATGCAGATCTCGGACACCGAGGTCGCGGTCGAGATCGTCGCCATGCACAAGTGGTATGGCGATTTCCATGTCCTCAAGGACATCAACCTGAAGGTCATGCGCGGCGAGCGCATCGTCATCTGCGGTCCTTCGGGGTCCGGCAAGTCGACGCTGATCCGCTGCATCAACCGGCTGGAAGAGCACCAGAAGGGCAAGATCGTCGTCGACGGCAAGGAACTGACCAACGACCTGAAGAAGATCGACGAGGTGCGCCGCGAGGTCGGCATGGTGTTCCAGCACTTCAACCTGTTCCCGCACCTGACGATCCTCGAGAACTGCACGCTGGCGCCGATCTGGGTGCGCAAGATCCCGAAGAAGCAGGCGGAGGAGACCGCGATGCACTTCCTGCGCCGCGTGAAGATCCCCGAACAAGCCAACAAATACCCTGGACAATTGTCGGGCGGACAGCAGCAGCGCGTGGCGATCGCGCGGTCGCTGTGCATGAACCCTCGCATCATGCTCTTCGACGAGCCGACCTCGGCGCTCGATCCGGAGATGATCAAGGAAGTGCTGGAGACGATGGTGGGCCTCGCCGAGGAAGGCATGACGATGCTGTGCGTGACCCACGAGATGGGCTTCGCCCGCAAGGTCGCCAACCGGGTCATTTTCATGGACCAGGGCCAGATCGTCGAGCAGAATACGCCGGCCGAGTTCTTCGACCATCCGCGCCACGAGCGGACGAAGCTGTTCCTGAGCCAGATCCTGCACTGAGGGCTGGCCAATGCGACGGCGCGCGATCGTCGCGCTTGTGCTGGCGGCGGTTCTTGCGCCGTTCGCGGGCGCGATCGTGCCGCGGCCGCTGCTTGCCCCGGCGGCGGCGGGCGGCGAGGCCCCGAGACGCATCCTCGTGCTCTCCAACCCGATCCACACCGACATCGCGCTTCCCGCCGACCCGGATGTCCTGGGCAAATTGGGATTCCTGCAAGCGTCCGGGCTCCCCGTCGCCGATCCCGCGGTCAAGTGGCTGGTCGTGGGGTGGGGAGGCCGCTCCTTCTACCTGGAGACGCCGACCTGGTCGGACCTGAAACCGGGGCCGGTACTGCGCGCGCTCACGGCGGACAGTTCTGCAATGCATGTCGCGGTCGCCGGCGAGATCGACCAGGCGGCGGAGGGCATCGTCCCGATCGATCTGAGCGAGGCGGCGTTCGCGGACATGATGAGTGCGGCGCTGGAAGGCTTCGCGCGGAACCAGCAGGGAGCACCGATCCTGATTGAGGGCCGCTCCTACGGTCCTTACGATCGGTTCTACGAAGGCGCCGGCGTGTTCAACGCCGTCGTCGGCTGCAACACCTGGACCGGCGCGGTATTGCGCCGCGCCGGGCTGAGGACCGGCTGGTGGAATCCTCTGCCGCAGAGCCTTGTGTGGTCGCTCGGCACCTTCAACGATCTGCCCTGATTGCCGCTACGGCGCCAATCGTGCGCCGCTGACCAGTTCGGTGAACTCGCCGGCCGGAACGCCTAGGTCCGAGCGGCATCCTCCCAGTCCGCCGGTCGCGATGCGGTAGGCGACGCCCTTGTGCCACAGGCAGGCCCTGCGTGCCGGCGGGACGTAATTTCGACAGGGCGAGTGGACCGTCGTGACGGTGAACCGCGGCGCGTCGGGCTCGGAATGCAGAGGCGTCAGGATCCCTTCCGTGAGAGACAGGCCAGAAGCCTCGGACTCGCACCCGGCCGTCGCGGGCTTCGCAGAGACGGTGACGAAGCCTCCGTGGTCGTCGCAGGTGGGCGGCAGGCAGAACAGCAGCATGTGGCTTTCTCCCGGCACGAGTTCCGTCGCCCGCCAGATCTCCGTCGAATAGGGGATTTCGAGATCGCGAAGCCTGACGGTGGCGATACGGGCCGGAGGGGCGGTCGCCAGGCTGACCAGATAGTGCAGGGCGCCGCCCGCCCATGACGTGCGGCCGACGGTTTGCGGGCGCGTGGCGAAGCGGTATTCGCGGTCCTGCCAGTCGAGACAAGCGTAGACATAGGTCGGCGCGCCAAGGTCCGCCCCGTACCGGCTCTCCGCCTTGACGAGACCGAACCGGCCGGCCGGCAGGATGTTGACGGGATGGCGATCGGCGGTGGGGAACATCCGCTCCGCGGTTTGCCGGACGGAGTCCTCGCCGCATTCGCCATAGGCGTCGCGCACCGAGACATCGAAGACCACTCCCTGGCAGTCGTCCTGCACACAGAGAATCGTCAGCCCGGATCCCGCCGGCTCGATCCGCCAGTTGAGAGGGTCGTAGTGAAAGGTGAGGTCACCGATGTGCGCGCTTGCCGGCGGCGGCGGGTCCGCACGCGATGGCGGGATCGCCAGCGCGAGGCTAAGACAGGCGAGAACCAGCGCGGTCAGGCCGCGCCACGAACGGTTGCAGTTGCCCATGCCCGACATGCTCCCAAGCCGGGCGCGAGCGTGATCCGGGATTGTGACGCGCCACTGGCGCAAACGCGGCCGATTTCCGACGCGGCAAGGGAAAGATTGCGGAACAGACGCCCCCGGGGCGCGCGAACGGAAATGCCGGTCGTCAGTGGGATTCCGCGGCGCCGGCGCTGACGGGAACGGCTTTCAGCGCGGCATCCGCATCCCAGCCGTAGAGCCAGTCGAGGTCGGAGGCGAGCTTTCCAGACGGAAGGAGGCCGAGCACGAGGTCGCGGCCGAAGCCGATCGGCCCGGCCGCGTGCCAGGTGAAGGCGTTGAACGCGCCGCGCCGCGCCACGGCGGCGACCCGCTCGCGCCTGATCTTCTCGTAGCGGCGAAGGGCTGCGCCGATGTCGTCGCGCTGGTCCGCGACGGTGGCGGCCAGCACATAGGCGTCCTCGATCGCAGCGGCGGCGCCCTGTGCCGCGAACGGCGTCATGGCATGCGCCGCGTCGCCAATCAGCACGGCTCCGTCCCGGTTGATCCAGGGCGAACGCGGGTCGACGGTGTGGAGCGGCCAGATGGTCCAGCTGCCGATCGCCCCGAGGAAGTCGAGGAGCGGCTGAGCCGCGCCGCTCAGGGCCTCGATCAGCGGGCGGGCTTCGCTCGAGCGCGACCACGAGGCGCCTTGCGCGCCGCCCTGGGTGAACGCGGCGAGATTGATCGAGCTTCCGCCCCGCACCGGATAGGAGATGAGATGCGCGCGCGGGTGCAGGAAAGCGCTGACGCAGTCGCGCGGCAGCTGATCGGCGAGCATTCCCACCGCGTCGCCGTCGGCGCGAACCGTGGCGCGCCATGCGATCTTGCCGGAAAACGAGCTTGCGCTGCCGCCGACGAGTTTGCGCAGGCCGGACCAGACGCCGTCGGCCGCGACGAGCAGGAGGGCGTCGATCTCGCGGGTCCGTCCGTCATGGTCGACCGCCACGGTGACGCCATGGGCATGGAGGGCGGCGTCGGACACGGTCGCGCCGGTGACGATCTCGACCTCCGGCATTCTCGAGGCGACCGCGAACAGGGCCGCATGGAGGTCGGCGCGGTGCAGAACGAGGTAGGGGCTCTTCCAGCGGGCCGTCGCCTGCGCGCCGAGAGGAACACGCGCGATCTCGTGCAGATCAGAGGCGCGGCGGAGAATGACGGCTTCGGGCCGGATCGAGGCGGCGCGCAGGAACTCCGGGACGCCGAGTTTCGCAAGGATGCGGGTGGCGTTCGGCGAGAGCTGCAAGCCGGCGCCGACCTCCTGCAGATTGGCGACGCGCTCGAACAGGCGAACGTGAAAGCCCCTCGCTGCGAATGCGATCGCCGCCGTCAGCCCCGCGATCCCGCCGCCGGCGATGACGATCTGCCGCGACGGCGTAGCCGCGAGTGGCATGGAGGATCAGGCCGCGAGCGGCGTGTAGAGGCAGCCTGCCGGCCTGGTTTCCGACTCTTTCAGCGACGGATCGTAGCGGTAGAGGGTCGAGCAGTAGGGGCAGACCTTTTCGGTATCGTCGCCCATGTCGAGGAAGACATGCGGATGGTCGAAAGGCGGGTTGGCGCCGACGCACATGAATTCCGTGACGCCGATCGCGATCGTCGGGTGACCGGCGTCGTTCTGGAAATGAGGGATACCGTGGCCAGCCATCGCAATCTCCGCCGCAGGGGGGTGCCTTGTTCGGTTGCCCAAGCCTTTGGCGCAACTCTTGGCGCTTTGCAAGGCGGGTGCAATGATAGTGTCGCAAATGCCTGTCAGGACAGAACAAAGCCGTCTATTGTCCGGACGGCGCTGGAGCGGCACGCGCCCAAGGCGGAATGATGAACGAGATCACACCGATTCCCCACGAATTCACGATCGAACCGGCTGCAGCGGCCGCGACGGATGCCGGCGATCCGGACCGCTACGTCAACCGGGAGTTCTCCTGGCTCCAGTTCAACCGCCGCGTCCTGGAGGAATCGCAGAATTCGAGCCACCCGCTTCTGGAGCGGGTGCGCTTCCTGTCGATCTCGGCGGCCAATCTCGACGAGTTCTTCATGGTTCGCGTCGCCGGCCTCGCAGGGCAGGTGCGCGAGGGCATCACCACCAAGAGCGCCGACGGCCGCACGCCGGAGCAGCAGCTCGAACAGCTGCTGCGCGAGGTGAGCCGACTGCAGCACGACCAGCAGGTCAGTCTCTCGCTGCTCTTCGGTCTGCTCGAAAATGCCCGCATCGAGGTGGTGCGTGGTGAGAATCTCAGCAAGGAAGAGCGCGAGTGGCTCGAGGGACATTTCCTCGAAACGATCTTTCCGGTGCTGACGCCGCTGTCGATCGATCCGGCGCATCCGTTTCCGTTCATTCCCAATCTCGGCTTCTCGATCGCGCTGCAATTGCAGCACAAGCGCGAGCCGGAGAGCATGATCGCGCTGTTGCGCCTGCCGACCGCGCTGCGCCGCTTCATCCGCCTGCCCGATCACCGCGACTGCGTGCGCTTCGTGCGGCTGGAAGACGCGGTCTCGATGTTCATCGGGCAATTGTTCCCGGGCTACAAGGTCCAGGGTTCCGGCACCTTCCGGCTCATCCGCGACTCCGATATCGAGATCGAGGAAGAGGCGGAGGATCTGGTGCGCTTCTTCGAGAGCGCGCTGAAGCGCCGCCGACGCGGCTCGGTGATCCGCATCGAGTTCGACCACGAGATGCCGGAGGCGCTGCGCGATTTCGTCGCGACGGAACTCGGCGTTCCGGCCAATCGCGTGTCGATCATCGACGGGTTGCTGGCCGTGAACCAGATTTCCGAGATCGTCTCGGTTCCGCGCGACGATCTGAAGTTCAAGCCCTACAATCCGCGCTTTCCGGAGCGGATCCGCGAGCACGGCGGCGACTGCTTCGCCGCGATCCGGGAGAAGGACATCGTCGTCCATCACCCCTACGAATCGTTCGACGTGGTCGTCCAGTTCCTGCGCCAGGCTGCCTTCGATCCGGAGGTCGTCGCGATCAAGCAGACGCTCTATCGTACCTCCAACGACAGCCCGATCGTGCGCGCGCTGATCGACGCGGCCGAGGCAGGCAAGTCGGTCACGGCGCTGGTGGAGCTCAAGGCCCGTTTCGACGAGGAGGCCAATATCCGCTGGGCGCGCGACCTGGAGCGCGCCGGCGTGCAGGTCGTGTTCGGCTTCGTCGAGCTGAAGACCCACGCCAAGATGTCGCTGGTGGTGCGCCGAGAGGACAACAAGCTGCGCAGCTACGTCCACCTCGGCACCGGCAACTATCATCCGATCACCGCGCGCATCTACACGGACCTGTCCTACTTCACCGTCGATCCGGCGATCGCGCGCGACGTGGCGCAGCTGTTCAACTTCATCACGGGTTATGCAGAACCCGCTGAGAAGATGAAGATCGCGGTCTCGCCGTTCACGCTGCGCAAGCGTATCCTCAAGCACATCGCCGACGAGATCGAGCACGCGAAGGCGGGCCGGCCCGCGCAGATCTGGATGAAGATGAACTCGCTGGTCGATCCGCAGGTGATCGATGCGCTCTATGAAGCGAGCCAGGCGGGGGTCGAGATCGACCTGATCGTGCGCGGCATCTGCTGCCTTCGGCCCCAGGTGCCGGGCCTGTCGGACAATATCCGGGCAAAATCGATCATCGGACGCTTCCTGGAGCACAGCCGCATCTATTGTTTCGGCAACGGCAACGGCCTGCCGTCAGACGAGGCGATCGTCTATATCGGCTCGGCCGACATGATGCCCCGCAATCTCGACCGGCGCGTCGAGCTGATGGTGCCGCTGACGAACGAAACGGTGCATGAGCAGGTGCTGGGGCAGATCATGCTGGGAAACATCATGGACAACCAGCAAAGTTTCGAAGTATTGCCTGACGGCACCTCCCGACGCGTGACGCGCGAGGAGGGCGAGGAACCCTTCAACGCGCAGGAATATTTCATGACGAATCCGAGCCTGTCCGGGCGGGGTGACGCCCTGAAATCACACGCTCCCAAGCGGATCGCGCAGCACAAGCGGCGTTCGAAGGCGAAGGCGACCGCGACCGAATGATAGGCGCCTCACAGGGGCGGTTGCAGGACCGCCGGCCGGTGTCGATCATCGACATCGGGTCGAACTCCATTCGTCTCGTCATCTATGAAGGCATCGCGAGATCGCCGACGGTGCTCTTCAACGAGAAGATGCTCGCCGGCCTCGGCCGAGGGATCGTCTCGACCGGGCGACTCGACCCGGAGGCGATGCTGCGCGCCGTGGAAGAGTTCCGCCGTTTCCGCGCGCTGTCGGAACAGGCGGGCGCGGAACAGCTCTACGTCATCGCCACCGCCGCCGCCCGCGAGGCAATCAACGGTCCGGAATTCATCGCACGTGCGGAAGAGATCCTCGGGGAGGACATCCGCGTGCTCACCGGCAAGGAGGAGGCGTATTACTCCGCGCTCGGCGTGATCTCGGGCTTTCACCCCGCCGACGGCATCGCGGGCGACCTCGGCGGCGGCAGCCTCGAAGTGGTCGACGTCAAGGGCGAGGCGATCGGCGGCGGGATCACCCTGCCGCTCGGCGGACTGCGGCTGGACGACATGTCGAAGGGCTCCATCGCCGCGGCGACCAAGATCATCCGCGATGAGCTGAAGCGTGCCGACGTGCTGAAGACGGGCGAGGGGCGTACCTTCTACTGCGTCGGCGGCACCTGGCGAAACCTCGCACGCCTGCACATGGCGGCGACCAACTATCCGCTCGCCGTGATGCATCATTACGAGATGAGCGTCGAGGGCTCGGCTAACTTTCTGAAGCAGGTCGCGCGCGGCGAGATCGAGAAGATGAAAGGCATCGAGCGCGTCTCCAAGAGCCGCCGCGCGCTGCTTGCTTATGGCGCCGCCGTGCTCCAGGAGATCGTGCGGGTGATGAAGCCCGGCAAGATCGTGGTGTCGGCGCTCGGCGTGCGCGAGGGCTTCCTCTACTCGCTGCTTTCGCCGGCGGAGCAGAAGAAGGACCCGCTGATCTCGGCCTCGGAGGAACTGGCGCTGCTGCGCGCTCGCTCGGTGACGCACGCGCACGAGCTGGCCGAATGGACCGGCCATTCCTTCGCCGCCTTCGGCATTGACGAGACCGAGGACGAGGCGCGCTACCGCCGCGCGGCCTGCCTGCTGGCCGACATCGGCTGGCGCGCGCACCCCGAATATCGCGGCACGCAGTCGCTCAACATCATCGCGCATGCCTCCTTCATCGGCGTCGATCATCCCGGCCGCGTCTTCATCGCGCTGACCAATCTCTACCGCCACGAAGGGCTGATCGGCGACGGCGCGGCACCTGAAATCATCCAGCTCGCGCCGCCGCGCTATGTCGAGCGTGCCCGCTTCCTGGGCGCGATGCTGCGGGTCGTCTACCTTTTGTCGGCGTCGATGCCGGGCATCATCCCGCGCCTGCGCTGGGACCGCAACGAGGACGGCTCGCTGACGCTGGTCGTGCCTAAATCCCATGCCGACCTGATCGGTGAGCGCCCGATCGGGCGCATGGCGCAGCTCTCGCGCATCACCGGCAAGACGCTGCGCATGGCCGCGGGCGACTGACGCTTCGCCATGACGTCTGTGAGACGTCTCACGCCAGACCGAATACAAAAGCCCAGCCTGTGTGAAGCCTCCCATACGGGCTGAGCGCCCGATGTGTTTCCTCCCGCCATCGACCCGTGGAGGAAAACCATGCCATTCGCCCCTCGCGCAAAGGCGCACCCGATCGAGATGCTTCGACGGTCCGTTCCCCGCTCGGCGGCGTCGCGGCGAACAAGCAGTGCCGAGGCTGGCGCGAGGCGTCGGCCGGATGTCCGGGAGCCTCGCCGTGTTTGAGGTTGGCATCCTCTCCGCCTCCCTGCTCGGGGCGGCGGCTTTCGGAACGGGGGACATGCTCGGTGCCTGCGCCTCCAGACGCCTTTCCACCGCGAATGTCGTCGCGATATCGCAGGTTGCCGCCATGGTCACGCTCTACATGTTTGCAGTAGAGCCGCGCATGGCCGGCCTCGGCGCCGGCGAGATCCTGCTCGCGCTCGTCGGCGGTATCGCCCACGCCACCGCCTTGCTGCTCCTCTATGTCGGCCTTTCGCGCGGACAGGTCGGCGTAGTCGCACCGCTCTGCGCCATATCGAGCATCCTTATGCCACTGATCGGCGATCTGGCGTTTGGTCGCCATGTCGCCACTGCGCAGTTCGCAGGCATCGGCCTATGTGTCGTGGCCGCCGCGGTCATAACAGGCTCGGTTAGGCGGACCGCCAACTCCGGCCCCATCGGCTGGTCGGCCAGGCTGGGTCTGTTGAGCGGGCTCGCCTACGGCGCTTCGGACATGATGCTGGCCTCAATCCCTTCCTCCGAGACGGGCGCAGTCGTTCTCGTTGCGCGTTGCGCATCCGTCGCCCTGGCCTTCGCGCTCGTGATGATCGCGACGCAGAAATCAATCCCTGGAATGGAGCAACTGCCCACTTCCGGCGGCCCTGTTCTCTTTGCTTCGCCGACCCCGGGAGGGTTCTCGATCACAATGCATTCGGGGATCTGGTGCGCCGGCGCGGTGCTCGCGGTGGCCGCCGGCACGGCCGACGTCATGGGGCAGGTCGCCTATGTCCATGCCGCCTCGCGCGGCAGCATGGGGGTCGCCTCGGCGATCACG
Organism: Mesorhizobium sp.; assembly: GCA_041913465.1. Taxonomy (GTDB): domain Bacteria; phylum Pseudomonadota; class Alphaproteobacteria; order Rhizobiales; family Rhizobiaceae; genus Mesorhizobium_A. Next base: position 435,318 of record JAYSFJ010000001.1, read on the forward strand.
GCGCTGTTTCCGGCGGTAACGGTGATGCTGGCCGTGATCTTTTTCGGCGAACGCATCACCCGTGCGCAGGCGCTCGGCTACGCCGTCGCGGCCGCTGGTGTGCTTGTGCTGGCGGCCTGACCGTCACTCGATATCGAAGACGTTGATGCGCCGGTTCTGGAAGCGGATGCCGACTTCGCCGCGGAGCAGGCGCAATGCCTTGTCGCCGAAGACCTCGCGGCGCCAGCCGCTGAGCGCCTCGACCTCGGCCGTCTCGCCCTCGGAGGCGATGCGCTCGATGTCGTCGCTCGAGGCAATGATCTTGGGCGCAACGCCTTCCTTTTCGGCGATGATGCGCAGCAGCACCTTGAGGATCTCGGCGGCGGCGTTGGCGCCTTCGCTGGTGGAGGCCTGGCGCGGGATCTTCGGCAACTCGTCCTTCGGGATGGCGAGCGCCTCGTTGATCGCGGCCAGCAGGCCGGCGGCGGTCGAGGAGCGCTCCCAGCCCTTCGGCGTAGTGCGCAGCCGCCCGAGCGCCGCCACGTCGCGCGGCTGCTGCTGGGCGATCTCGTAGATCGCGTCGTCCTTCAGCACCCGGCCGCGCGGCACGTTGCGCTCGCGCGCCTCCCGCTCGCGCCAGGCGGCGACGCGCTGCAGGACGGCGAGTTCGATCGGCTTGCGCACGCGCATCTTGAGCCGCGTCCAGGCGTTCTCCGGATGGAGGTCGTAGGTCTCGCGCGACGTCAGAACCTCCATTTCCTCGTTGACCCAGTCGGCCCGCTTGCGGCTGGCGAGCTTGTCGCGAAGGTTGAGATAGACGTCGCGCAGCCAGGTGACGTCGGCGAGCGCGTATTCGAGCTGCTTGTCGGAGAGCGGCCGGTGGCGCCAGTCGGTGAAGCGCGACGACTTGTCGAGCTGCGTGCCGGTGATGCGCTGGACGAGCTGGTCGTAGGAGACGCTGTCGCCGAAGCCGCAGACCATGGCGGCGATCTGCGAATCGAACACCGGGTGAGGGATCAGATCGCCGAGGTGGAAGATGATTTCGATGTCCTGCCGCGCCGCGTGAAAGACCTTCAGCACGGCCTCGTTCGCCATCAGATCGAAGAACGGCTTGAGGTCGATCTCGGGCGAAAGCGGATCGATCAGGGCCGTCGTGTCGGGCGAGGCCATCTGGATCAGGCACAGTTCCGGCCAGAAGGTCGTCTCGCGGATGAATTCCGTGTCGACGGTGACGAATTCGGACCTGGCAAGTTGCGCGACGACCGCTTCGAGTTCGCTTTGCTTGGTGATGAGATGCATGGACGGGCTCTGAAAGGACGGCACCGTCCTTTCAGCCCGCGGCCGTTTCGTCAAGCTTGGCGTCAGTCGTCGCTCTTCCGGCGCTTCTGCGGACGCCCGGCGAGGCGCGCGAACACGGTCGAGGTGCGCAGCAGCGCGACGAACCGACTGCGGCGCTCCGCCGGAACGCCGGACCGCGCCTGCATGCGGTAGAGGACGATGAAGATGAAGATCAGGTAGACCGTCGCGTTGAAGACGAAGAGCGAATAAGGCCCGAAGCTCTCCATCGTCCATGCGGCGGCCAGCGGCCCGCCGATCGCGCCGAAGGAATAAAACAGCATCAGCGCTGCGTTGAGCATCACATATTCGCTCGGACCGGCGCGGTCGTTGGCATGCGCCGCGCACAGCGAGAACATCGGCATGGCGAACGAGCCGAAGACGAAGACGAAGGCGAAATTGGCGAGCGGTGTCGTGCCGGCGAGGAAGGCGAGCGCCAGCGCCGCGGTCATCGCCGCCGCGGCCGTCATGAGGATGATCGAGCGCCGGTCCCAGCGGTCGGACAGGTAGCCGAGAGGGTATTGGATCACCGCGCCGCCGATGATGCCGGCGCTGACGAAGGTGACGACGTCGGCGACCGACATGCCGATCTGTTCCGCATAGACCGGCGACAGCGTGCGGAAGGAGCTGTTGGTGACGCCGACCGCGATGCAGCCGATCGCCGCGAGCGGCGATATCTCCCAGGCCCGCTTGAGATCGAGCTTCACGTCGTCCGGCGATTTGGGGTTCGTCCGGTCGCCGAGCGACACCGGCACCAGCGACAGCGTGATCATGATCGACATCAGCGCGAAGATGGCGAAGCCGTCGATGCCGATCACCGGAATGATGAACTGCGCGCCGGTGACGGAGCCGATATCGATGACCCGGTAGATCGCCAGCACCCGCGCACGGTTGTCGTTGGAAACGCCGGCGTGCAGCCAAGCCTCCATGACGGTGAACAGGCCGGCGAAGGCAAAGCCGCTGACGAACCGGACGCCGGACCAGACGTAAGGGTTGATGAACAGCACCAGGAACAGCGTGCCGGCCGAGGCGATCGCTGCGAGCGAGGCGAAGGAGCGGACATGGCCGACCTCCTTCATCATCGGCGTGATGGTGAGGCAGCCGATGAGGAAACCGGCGAAATAGGCGGTGCCCATGAAGCCGATGGTGCCGGGAGAAAAGCCCTCCTGCGCGCCGCGAAGGGCGATCAGCGTGCCTTGCAGCCCGTTGCCGCCGAGCAGGATGCCGGCGGCGAGCAGGAGCGGGATCAGGGGACGGATGGAGGACATAGTTCGCTGATAGACCTAGAGTTCTGAACCGACGATATGTCTGTGTCCTATTTCCGCTGGTCCTCGGATACTCGACGTGAGGTTCTGGCTCCGGAAATCGTTGTCGGGCCTGAATCACTTGCTGGAATGCTGTTACAGCGCGAAAGCGCGATCTGCGAGGAGTTCATAAGATGAGCTTGCCTGATTTCACACCCGAGGAAGAGGCTAAGATTCGTGAGCGCATCCGTGAACGCGGAGTGGTGTTTGAGGTCTTCTTGCCGGAGGGACTTGCCGACTGGTTGAAGACCAAGATCGCCGACGAAACATTTGAGTCGTATCAGGAAGCCGCCTTCGTCGCCTTCGGTGACCTGCGAGACCTTATGGAGTTTCCCGATGCCCGGCTGGCCCTTCTGAGGGCCAGAGTGCAAGCGGCGATCAACGATGATCGCCCGCCCTTGTCAGGGGAACAGGTCTTTCGCGATCTTGAGGAACGGATAAGAAGGTTGGCGCAAGACGACTGATCGATCCGACCCGGCCGATTTCGTCACCTTGACAAAACGCGCCGTTGATGCGCTTTTCCCGCGACTTTTCGGGCCGCTTCGGCGCGTTCCCGCCTTATTTCCTGGACTGGATTTTGCCATGCATCGCTACCGCAGCCACACCTGCGCCGCCCTCCGCAAGTCGGATGTCGGCGGCAATGTCCGCCTCTCGGGCTGGGTTCATCGCGTACGCGATCATGGCGGGCTGCTGTTCATCGACCTGCGCGACCACTACGGCATGACGCAGATCGTCGCCGATCCGGATTCGCCGGCCTTCAAGACGGCCGAGACCGTGCGCGGCGAGTGGGTGATCCGCGTCGATGGCGAGGTGAAGGCCCGCGCGGACGAGGTGGTGAACAAGAACCTGCCGACCGGCGAGATCGAGGTGTTCGCGCGCGAGATCGAGGTTCTGTCGGCCGCGAAGGAACTGCCGTTGCCGGTGTTCGGCGAGCCGGACTATCCCGAGGACATCCGCCTCAAGTACCGCTTCCTCGACCTGCGCCGCGACACGCTGCACAGGAACATCGTGCAGCGCACGAAGATCATCGCCGAGATGCGCAAGCGCATGGGCGAGGCGGGCTTCACGGAGTATTCGACGCCGATCCTGACGGCGTCCTCGCCGGAGGGCGCGCGCGACTTCCTGGTGCCGTCCCGCATTCATCCCGGCACCTTCTACGCGCTGCCGCAGGCGCCGCAGCAGTACAAGCAGCTGATCATGATGTCGGGCTTCGACCGCTACTTCCAGATCGCGCCCTGCTTCCGCGACGAGGATCCCCGCGCCGACCGCCTGCCGGGCGAATTCTACCAGCTCGACCTGGAAATGAGCTTCGTCACCCAGGAGGACGTGTTCGAGACGATGGAGCCGGTGATGCGCGGGGTCTTCGAGACCTTCGCCGCCGGCAAGCCGGTGACGCAGAAATTCCGCCGCATCGCCTATGACGATGCGATCCGCCTCTATGGCACCGACAAGCCGGACCTGCGCAACCCGATCGAAATGCAGGACGTGTCCGAGCATTTCCGCGGTTCGGGCTTCAAGGTCTTCGCCGGCATCCTCGCCAACGATGCGAAGGCGCAGGTCTGGGCGATTCCGGCAAAGACGGGCGGGAGCAGAGCCTTCGCCGACCGGATGAATTCCTGGGCGCAGGGCGAGGGCCAGCCGGGCCTCGGCTACATCTTCTGGCGCATGGAAGGCGAGAAGCTGGAGGGTGCGGGGCCGATCGCCAAGAACATCGGCGAGGAGCGCACCGAAGCGCTGCGCAAGCAGCTTGGGCTCGAGGCCGGCGATGCGGTGTTCTTCGCCGCGGGAGACCCGGCGAAATTCTACAAGTTCGCGGGCGACGCGCGCACCCGCGTCGGCGAGGAGCTGAATCTGGTCGACCGCGAGCGGTTCGAGCTGTGCTGGATCGTCGATTTCCCCTTCTTCGAGTGGAACGAGGACGAGAAGAAGATCGACTTCGCCCACAACCCGTTCTCCATGCCGCAGGGCGGCATCGACGCGCTCACCGGCCAGGAACCGCTCGGCATCAAGGCCTTCCAGTACGACATGGTCTGCAACGGCTTCGAAATCGCCTCGGGCGGCATCCGCAACCACCTGCCCGAGACGATGGTGAAGGCCTTCGAGATGGTCGGCCTCTCCCGCGAGACGGTCGAGGAGCGCTTCGGCGGGCTCTACCGCGCCTTCCAGTACGGCGCGCCGCCGCATGGCGGCATGGCCGCGGGCGTCGACCGCGTGGTGATGCTGCTGGTCGGCGCGAAGAACCTGCGCGAGATCACCATGTTCCCGATGAACCAGCAGGCCTACGACCTGCTGATGAACGCGCCTTCCGAAGTGTCTTCCGGTCAGCTCAACGAGCTCGGCCTGAGACTGATGCCGAAGAAGAAGGACTGACGGCCGAACCGGCCGCCGGCCCGGAGGGCCGTGCGACCGGTGCGGGGCCTCAGAACGAGAGCGTGGCGGCGCCCGCCTTGATTTCCGCATGCATGACGCTGGCGCCGGCGATGACGACGCCGTCGATCAGGTCCGCCTGCTCGTAGCCGCGCGACTTGACGCAGGGCGGGCATGCCCAGATCACACCGCCGCGGGCGAGGAAGTCCTTGATCAAAGCCGCCAGCGGGTCGAGCGGAGCGACCTGCGTCATCGCGGCGCCGTTCTTGCGGACGAGGTCGATTCCCGTGCTCGTCAGGAAGATGAAAACCTTCAGCCCGGCGGTGATGCCGCCATTGGCGATGGTGAAGGCCACCGAGGAAAGCTCGGAATCGATGCCCCTTGTGACCAGCACCACGAGTTTGTCGGTCTTATCAGCCATGTTAGTCTCCTTGCCTGGAAGTAATGCGACCGATCCTCCAACAATGATGACGGTGCGTCTTTGGCCGGAATTCCGAATGCCTTGACCGAAAGTCCAGCCGGCGCGGCGGGCGTGGGCGACCTGTTGTCCGAAGCCCTGCGCCGTGTCCGGATCTCCGGGTCGATGCAGTATTGCTTCATGCCGGAAGGCGTGTGGGAGACCGATGCGACGCCGGCCGCCTACAAGCCGGCCGACTCGATCGGGTTCCACATCATGGCGCGGGGCGCATGCTGGCTGGAGTTCGAAGGAACGGAAACGGTTCTCGAAGAGGGTGACATCGCGGCGTTTCCCTTCGGCACCCCGCACCGTCTCGGCGTGGGGTCGGGCGGACGGCTCATCGATCCCGGCGCCGATCTCCCGCCCAAGCCGTGGAACGAGACCCCGATGCTGCGCTACGGTGCGCCGGGGAAGGCGGTTCGCATCCTGTGCGGCTACATCCAGTGCGAGGCCGCCAATTTCGCGCCGTTCCGCCAGTCCCTGCCGAAATTCATCCACGTCAGGACCGCCGGATCGCAGGACGGAGACTGGCTCGCGGGCACCATCGCCCAGATCGTCGCGGAGGTCGACACTCCGCAGCGCGGCGGCTCGTCCGTGCTCGAGCGCCTGACGGAGGTCACGTTCATGGAGGTGCTTCGCCGGCAGTTTGCGCGCGAGGACATCGACGCGACAGGCTGGCTCGCGGCGATCCGCGATCCGGTTCTCGGTCGTTGTCTGGCGATGCTCCACGGCGATCCGCGGCGCGAATGGACGACCGCCGAACTGGCGCGGGCGGCCGGGCTCTCGCGAAGTGCTCTCGCCGGACGTTTCGCCGCCGTGCTGGCAACCTCGCCGATCCGCTACCTGCGCGACTGGCGGCTCTATCTGGCAAGCATGGACCTGAAACTGGCGGGCAAGCCCGTCGGAGTGGTCGCCTATGAGGCCGGTTATGGCGCGGAGGCGGCCTTCAACCGCGCCTTTGCCCGACGTTTCGGCGTACCGCCGGCGGAGTGGCGTCGCAGCGCCACCAGATAGGCGGTTCGGCTCAGCCGGCCACGGGGGCGGCGGCGACGGTAGCCGGCACGGATTCAACTTTCGCGGGCCGGTCCGTCCTGATCGGATCGTAAAGCAGCCTCAGCCCGTTCAGCACGACCAGCACCGTTCCACCCTCGTGGCCGAGGACGGCGAGGGGAAGGGGGAGGTCGAAGAACAATCCGCCCGTGACGAGCACGGCCATCGCGCCCATCGCGAAGGTGAGGTTCTGGCGGATGATCCGCGCCGTGCGGCGGGCAAGGCGGTGCGCGTCGGCAAGGCGCTCCATGTCCTCCGCGAGCAGCGCCACATCGGCGGCTTGCAGCGCCACGTCCGAGCCGGCGGCGCCCATGGCGATGCCGACATCGGCGCGGGCAAGGGCGGCCGCGTCGTTGACGCCGTCGCCGACGAAGGCGACCTTGCCGGCCGAAGCGAGTCCGGCCACCTCCACGACCTTGTCCTCCGGCAGCATCTCGGCGTGGATCTCCTCGGGCCGGAGGCCGAGTTCCGCGCCGATCCTGAGTGCGACGGGCCTGCGGTCGCCGGTCATCATCACGATCTTGCGCACGCCGCCCTGCCGCAGGGCTTGCAATGCGCGCGAGGAACTGCGTCGAACCTCGTCGGCGATCGTGATGGCGCCGAGGACGGTGTCGCCGCGCCCGGCATAGATCACGGTGTGCGTGCCGTCGGCGAGTTGCCGGAGAGCCTCGCGGTCGACCGAGGCTCCCATACGCTTCGCCATCCGCGGATTGCCGGCCCAGACCTCTACGGATCCGTCCAGGCCGGTGATCCCGGCGCTTGGATGTGACGTCACGTCGGTGATCTGGATCGGCTTCAGATCGCGCTCGGCGAGGTCGCGGCGGATCGCGCCCGCGATATGGTGCTCGGACTGCGCCTCGAGCCCGCCGATGAGGCGGAGGAAGTCTTCTTCCGTGCCGTCCACGGCGACGATGCCGGTGATGGCCGCGCGTCCGGCAGTCAGCGTCCCTGTCTTGTCGAAGGCGAAGGTTTCGACCGCCGCGAGCGTCTCGAGCGCCGCGCCGCCCTTGAACAGGACGCCGCCGCGCGCCGCCGCCGACAGCGCGGACAGAATGGCGGCGGGAACCGAGATCACGATGGCGCAGGGGCTTGCCGCGACGAGCAGGGTCGCCGCCCGGTAGAGCGCCTGATGCCAGCCCTGTCCGAGCCAGAGGAAGACGAGGAAGGCCAGGATGGAACCGGCGAGCACGGCCACGGTGTAGCGCTGGCCGAACCAGGCGCTGAACTGCTCGGACGGCGCCTTGGCTGCCTGCGCCTCCGTGACCAGCGTGATCATCCGCGCGACGGTGCTTTCGGCGACGGTCCGGGTGACTGTCACTTCGAGGACGCCGTCAAGGTTGACGGTCGCCTCGAAGACCTGCGCGCCCACCTGCTTGGGGACCGGCATCGACTCGCCGGTGATGTTGGCTTCGTCGAGCGTGCCGCGACCGCCGACGATGACACCATCGGCCGGTACCCGCGCGCCGGGACGCAGCACGAACACGTCGTCAACCGCAAGCTCGGCCGATGGCACCTCCTCGACACGGCCGTCGGGCAGCCTGCGCAGCGCCGTTTCGGGGCGCAGCGCCATCAGCGCCTCGATCGCCCGACGTGCGCGTCCGAGTGCCCTTTCCTCGAGGGTCGAGGAGATGGAGAACAGCGTCAGCAGGACCGCGCCTTCCACCGGCGCGCCGACGGCTGCGGCGGCCACCGCTGCCACGACCATCAGGAGGTCGATGTCGAGGATGTGCTCGGTGACGAGTTCCCGGAGCGCGCGCCAGCCGGCCGGAAGCCCCCCGGCGGCAAAGGCGAGGGCGGCGCCGCCGAACAAGAGCATTTGCCCGGGTTCGCCGGCGACCAGCCATTCTCCAGCCAGAGCGATCAGGAGGCCGGCGACGGTCAGGCCGGAAAGCCAGATCGACAGATCGCTGTGGATCATCCGTTGCACGTGGCGCGTCTCCGCATTCGGTACCCCGACAGATGAAGCCCGCGGCGGGGATATGCAAGCGCCGTCGGTGTGCACGCGACAGACGACCGCATGGCAGCGGCGCGCTGGCGCGGCAGGTCCGATCGCGGTAATCGAGGCGAGGAGATCCAAGACCGTGCTCGATATCCTGGACGCCGACACGACGATTGCGAGGCTGGCGCTGGCGTTGGCCATCGGTCTGCTCGTCGGCCTCGAGCGTGGCTGGCGCGAGCGAGCGGAGCCGGCCGGCAGCCGCACCGCCGGCATCCGGACCTATGGTGCCACGGGGCTGCTCGGCGGCGTGATCGCCGCGCTGGCGGCAGCACTCTCCGCGCCCTCGATCCTCATCGCCGGCTTCATCGGATTCACCGCCGTCTTCGGCTGGTTCAAATACAAGGAAGGGCGGCACGACCACGATTTCAGCGTCACCGGAGTGGTGGCGGCACTCATCGTCTTCGCGCTCGGCGCGCTTGCGGTCGTCGGCGATTATCGCGCGGCGGCGGCCGGCGGGGCGATCCTCGCCGGGCTGCTGGCGAGCCGTGAGACGCTGCATGGCGGGTTGCGGAAACTGACCTGGGTCGAACTGCGCTCGGCCATCGTGCTGGCGGTGATGACGGCCGTCATCCTGCCGCTCCTGCCCGACCGCACCATCGATCCATGGGGCGGCTTCAATCCCTGGGAAGTCTGGTTCTTCACGGTGCTGACCGCGGCCCTGTCCTTTGTCGGATATGTCGCCGTCCGCATTCTCGGGCCGACCAGGGGGCTCATCGCGAGCGCGCTTGCCGGTGCGATGGTGTCCTCTACGGCCGTGACTGTCGCCATCGCCCGCACCGCCCGGACGGCGGCCAGCGCCAGGCCGCTCGCGGGCGCCGCTTGCCTCGCGGCGATGGTCTCTATTCTCAGGGTTATCGGCGTCGTGACGATCGTGGAGCCGCGTGTTCTTGGAGCGGTGGTGCCGGGTGCGCTGGCGGCGGCGGCCTGTTTTGCGGCGTTCGGCCTGCTGTTCCTGCTGCGCGGTGACACCAAGAACGCAGCCGGCGACGGCGCACAGAATCCCTTCGATCTGTCTGCTCTGCTTCTGTTCGCATTGCTGTTCGCGGTTGTGTCGACGGCGAGCGCGGCTGTCGTGGGCCGGTTCGGCGCTGGCAGTCTGGTGGGGACTTCGGCGGTTTCGGGCGCGTTCGACGTCGACGTCGCTGTGCTCAGCGCATTGCGCCTGCTGGGGCAGGGGATAGCGGCCGCGACGATCGGCCAGGCGGTTCTCGCCGCGCTGGCCGCCAACGCGGCCGGCCGACTAGGCCTTGCGATCGCGGCGGGGCCTGCGTCCTTCTGGGTACCCTATCTCGGCGCGACGCTGGCGGCGGCTTTGGCCGGATTCGCGGTCTATCTCGCGCCGCTCGGTGCCCTCCTGAGCGGCTTGTGATCTGGTTTATATTTTAGTGTTGACTAATAGATTAGCAGACGCTAATCAAACCGCATGCTTGAAACAACGCCGATCAGTTCCGTCCTGCGCGCGCTCGCCGATCCGACGCGGCGCGCACTCTTCGAGAGGATCGCGGGGGCGCCGGAGGTCACGGTCGCGGATCTGACGCGCGGCAGCGGCGTCACCCAGGGCGCGATTTCGCAGCACCTCAAGACCCTGCGGCTCGCCGGCCTGGTGGCCGAGCGGCCGTCCGGGCGCAACGTCTATTACCGCGTCGACCCGAAGGGCCTCGATCCGCTCGCCGAATGGATGAACCACTACGGCGTGTTCTGGCAGGACCGCTTCGACAATCTGCGGGCGCTGCTCAAGGAAATCGACCCATGAACGAGACGATGGCCAAGCACGCGAGCCGGGATATCGTCGTGGACGAGGTGTTCGCCCACAGCGCCGAGACGATCTGGAAGGCGCTGACGGACGGCAGCCTGATTGCGCGGTGGCTGATGCCGGCGGAGGGCTTCGAAGCCGTTCCCGGCAAGGACTTCACCTTCCGCACCAAGCCGGCCGGCGCCTGGGACGGCACGATCCGCTGCCGCGTCCTCGACGTGAAGCCGGCGCGGCGCCTGTCCTATTCCTGGGAGGGCGGCGACGAGGGCAATGTCGGCTACGGCTCGCGGCTCGACACGGTCGTCACCTGGATTCTCTCGCCGCTCGCCGAAGGGACGCGTGTGCAGCTCATCCATTCGGGCTTCCTCACGCCGAAGAACGACACCGCCTTCGAGAACATGAACAGGGGATGGCAGACCATCCTGCCGCGGCTGAACTCGATCATGGACGAACGGGACTGATCCGGCCGCGGCCGGACTGCCGAGGAGAACAACCATGCAGAATGCACCTTACACGGGCGGCTGCGCCTGCGGCGCGATCCGCTACGAGATCCGCGGCGAGCCGGTCTTCTCGAACGATTGCCAGTGCCTCGACTGCCAGAAGGCGAGTGGTACGGGTCATGGATCGTATCTGAGCTTCGCCGGAGCAGAGGTCGACCTGGACGGCAAGGCGGCGACCTGGGATCTCCGCGGCGACAGCGGCAACAGGAAGACCAAAGGGTTCTGCCCGACCTGCGGCTCGCCGGTGTTCCTGAGATTCGCCGCCATGCCCGACGTGTTCACCATTCACGCTGCCTCTCTCGACGATCCGGCGCGGTATCGCCCGCAGGCGGTGACCTATGCGATGCGCGCCCATGGCTGGGACCGCGTCGATGCGGCCTTGCCGAGCTTCGAGAAGATGCCGTCCGGATAAGCGGGGCGGATCCGTCAGCCGGGCGTCGACCCTTCGCCCTGACCGTCCAGCCGGTCGCGCAGCGTGAGCAGCTCGGCGCGGAGGCGGTCGACATCTTCGCGCGTCAGGCCGGTGCCCTTGGCGATGGTGAGCGGGACGGCAAGCGCCTTGTCCTGCAACGCCCGGCCTTCCGGCGTGAGCCTGATCCGCACCTGCCGCTCGTCGTCCTCGTCGCGCCTGCGGGTGACCAGGCCGCGCGCCTCCAGGCGCTTGATCAGCGGCGTGATCGTACCGGAATCGAGAAACAGCCTGTTGCCCAGCGCATTCACGGTGATGTCGTCACGCTCCCACAGGACGATGAGCACGAGGTATTGCGGGTAAGTGAGGTCGAGCGCCTCCAGCCGCGGCTTGTAGAAGCGCGTGAAGGCGTGCCCCGTCGCGTAGATCGCGAAGCAGAGCATTGAATCGAGCTTGATCGTGCCGGCGCTCATGAAAGGTCCTCTCACGTCGTCGTGAAGCCTATAGCACAAAATTAGATTGTGCGCAATTTAATTGCGCGCTAATAGGTGGCCGTCAAGCCAAGGAGACGCAACATGATCAAGTCCGCAGTCTACACCACGCGTGCCCACACCACCGGCGGCCGTACCGGCACCAGCAAGACCGATGACGGCCGGCTCGACGTCACGCTCGACACGCCAAGGGCCATGGGCGGGAACGACGGCCCGGGCACCAATCCCGAACAGCTGTTCGCCGTGGGCTACTCGGCCTGCTTCCTCGGCGCGCTGAAGGCGGTCGGACGGGGCGAGAAGATCAGGATTCCGGACGAGGCGGCGATCAATGCCGCGGTGAGCTTCGGCGAGCGCGCCGATGGCCCCGGATATGGCATCGCGGTCGCCATGACGGTCGCCCTGCCGGGGATCGAATACGACAAGGCGGTCGAACTCGTCGCCAAGGCGCACCAGATCTGTCCGTATTCGAACGCGACGCGCGGCAATATCGACGTCACCTTCACGGTGGCCTGAAACGCGAAGAGCCGGAAGCTCCACGCTTCCGGCTCTCCGCCTATTGGATTTCCGCCTTGGCGGCTATTCGTTCGCCGTCACCTTGATGCCGAGCTGCTCGGGGACTTCCTGCGGCGCGGACATGGCGCTCATGCCGACCATCATGAACGGCACGGGCGCGGCCGGTTCGGCCTTGATCTCGATGCTCTTCGGATTCTCGATGAACTTGGCGACTTCGCCCGCCACCTGATTGGCGAACTCCGGCTTGACGTATTGTCCGAGCGCGGCGGGGATCATCATCTGCGCCATCTTCACCATGTCGGTGCGCTGCATCTTCTGCATGCCGGCGGCAAGATCGAGCGCCCGGCCGGCCAGCGCTTCGTCGTCGTAGCGGATCGACGCGCCGGCGAAGGAGAGCTGCTGCATCAAGCCCATCGCGGCCATGCCGGCGGCCGCCTTCTGCTCCTCGGTCGCGTTGGCCATGTTCTTCTGCATGTCGCGCGCGGCCTTGAGGAATTCCTCGGTATAGCCGGAGACGTCGAAGGTGAATCCGATCGTGCCCGCATTCTCGACCGTGAAGTCCATCTGCTCGACCGAGAGATTGCCGTCGGCCAGCGACCAGCTCCCCGCCATCTCGAAGGTGCCCTTCGGCTGCGCCAGGCCAAGCGCGGTCAGCATCGCCGTCGTCTGCGCGTCGCCGCTCGCCGTCATGTCGGCGGTGAACGCGTCGGCCGTGCCGGTGAACTCGTAGGACTTGCCGGCGTCGTCGCGCTCGAGCGAATAGTTCAGACCGGACATCGAGAAGACCTGCTTGCCGTCCTTCTCGACCTTGACCTGCTCGACGTCGAGCGAATCGAAGAAGCCCGACTGGCTGACGATGTCGGTCGAGGTCGGCGACGGCAGCACCGCGCCGGACATCGACAGGCCTTCTAGTGTAACCTTGGCGCCTTCGCTGACCGTCGAAAACGCGGGCATGGAAAGAGTTTCGACGACATAGTCGCCATTGTCGGCTTCCTCGACGCCTTCGAATGTGACGTCGCCGACCGTCACGGTCTCGCTGTTGGCTGCGCCCTTCACCGTCACACCGCGCATCACGATCGCGCCGTCCTGCTCGTCGACCGACGACCAGGAAGCAGCCGTTCCCTGGCTGGCCATCAGTTCCTTGAAGCGGTTGGCGACATCCTGCGCTTCGACGGCCTGCGCGGCACCAAGTGCCGTAAGGGAAACCGACGAGGCGAGGAAGGCGATGGCAAACGACCGGGCAAACATGGAAACCTCCGAAATGGCTCGCGGTGCAATGACCGAGCCGGGTATGGATCGCCGACAGTCGCGGCGGAGCGGGTCGAAATTGTGGCGCGCCGCTCCGCAGCATGCCGGGATGAAACGCGCAGACTTAGTCACAGGTTAGGGCCTTTGTCGAGACGGCCCTTGCGGCGAATCACGGGGTCACATAGTCGGATTCCATGGGAAAAAGCGTGAATCCGCCCGGGTCCGGCGGCGGCGACAATATCGAGAGCGTAGACCTTAAGAAGGCGCTGGAAGAGCGCTATCTCGCCTACGCGCTCTCCACGATCATGCACCGCGCGCTGCCGGACGTGCGCGACGGGCTGAAGCCCGTGCACCGGCGCATCATGCATGCGATGCGGCTGCTTCGCCTCGAGCCCGGCCAGCGCTTTTCGAAATGCGCCGCGATCGTCGGCGACGTGATGGGAAAATTCCATCCGCATGGCGACCAGTCGATCTACGACGCACTGGTGCGCCTGGCGCAGGATTTCGCCGTGCGCTACCCGCTGGTCGACGGGCAGGGGAACTTCGGCAACATCGACGGCGATAGCGCCGCTGCCATGCGCTACACCGAAGCGCGGATGACCGAGGCGGCGACCGAGTTGCTCGAAGGCATCACCGAGGACGCCGTCGACTTCCGCCCGACCTACAACGAGGAGAACGAGGAGCCGGTCGTGCTCCCCGGCGCCTTCCCGAACCTGCTCGCCAACGGCTCGTCGGGTATCGCGGTCGGCATGGCGACCTCGATCCCGCCGCACAACGCCTTCGAGCTGTGCAACGCCGCGCTCCTGCTCATCTCTCAGCCGGATTCCTCCGTCGCCGACCTGATGTCGAAGACGCCGGAGGACGGGCTGGTTCAGGGGCCGGATTTCCCGACCGGCGGCATCATCGTCGACGATCGCGCCTCGATCCTCGACGCCTACGAGACCGGCCGCGGCGGCTTCCGCCTGCGCGCCCGCTGGACGCAGGAGGACCAGGGCAGGGGCACCTGGGCGATCGTCGTCACCGAAATCCCCTATCAGGTGCAGAAATCGAAGCTGATCGAGAAGATCGCCGACCTTCTCATCAACCGCAAACTGCCGCTGCTCGACGACGTGCGCGACGAGAGCACCGAGGACATCCGCGTCGTGCTGATGCCGAAGAGCCGCACGGTCGACCCGGCGCTGCTGATGGAATCGCTGTTCAAGCTGACCGAGCTGGAGACGCGCTTCCCCCTCAACATGAACGTGCTGTCGCGCGGCAAGGTGCCGAACGTCCTGTCGCTCAAGTCGGCGCTGCGCGAATGGCTCGAGCACCGCAAGGACGTACTCGTGCGCCGTTCGCGCCACAGGCTGGGCGAGATCGAGCGGCGGCTGGAGATTTTGGCCGGCTACCTTATCGCCTACATCAACATCGACGAGGTCATCCGCATCATCCGAGAGGAGGACGAGCCCAAGGCCGTGATGATGGCGAGGTGGAACCTCACCGACACGCAGGCCGAGGCGATCCTCAACCTGCGCCTCAGGGCGCTGCGCAAGCTGGAAGAGATCGAGATCCGCAAGGAGTTCGACGGGCTTTCGGCGGAGAAGGATCAGATCGAACAGTTGCTCGCCTCCGAGGCGAAGCAATGGAAAGCGGTGCGCTGGCAGGTAGAACAGACGCGGGACCGCTATTCGCCCGAGAAGAACAAGGACCTCGGACCGCGCCGCACCACCTTCGCCGACGCACCGGACCATGACGTTGCCGACATCCACCATGCGATGATCGAGAAGGAGCCGGTGACGGTGGTCGTCTCGGAGAAGGGCTGGCTGCGGGCGATGAAGGGGCATCTCGCCGACTTCTCGACGCTCGCCTTCAAGGAGGGCGACAAGCTCAAGCTCGCTTTCCACGCCCAGACGACCGACAAGGTGATCCTGTTCACCACCGGCGGCAAGTTCTACACGATCGGGGCCGATCGCCTGCCCGGCGGACGCGGTCATGGCGAACCGGTGCGCATCATCGTCGACATGGAGAACGACCAGGACATCGTCACCGCCTTCGTCCACGACCCGCAGCGCAAGCTCCTCCTTGCGAGCCACGAGGGCTACGGCTTCGTCGTGCCGGAAGCGGAAGTCGTCGCCAATACCCGGAAGGGCAAGCAGGTGATGAACGTCAAGGCACCGGACGAGGCGGCGCGCCTCGTGTTCGTCGACGGCGACCACGTCGCCATCGTCGGAGAGAACCGCAAGCTGCTCGTCTTCCCGCTCGACCAGGTGCCGGAAATGGCGCGCGGCAAGGGCGTGCGCCTGCAGCGCTACAAGGACGGCGGCGTGGCGGACATGAAGACGTTCGCGATGGCGGCGGGTCTTTCCTGGCAGGATTCCGCAGAGCGCACCTTCAACCGGACGAAGGACGAACTCGCCGAATGGATCGGCGACCGCGCGAGCGCGGGGCGCATGGTGCCGAAGGGGTTCCCGAAGACGGGGAAATTCGGTTAGGGACTGCGAGCAGGCAGGATCTCCACCCCCGACTTTACGGCGGCAGCGCGAAGCTCCTTGTCGAGCGTGGCGAGTGGAAGACGGCGTCGCTGCGCCAGTTCGAGATAGGCCGCGTCGTAGACCGTGAGCCCATGGAAGTCGGCGAGCTTGATCGTCGCCGTCCAGGCATGGGCATTCGTCTCGTCATCGACCCTGATGGGCACCTCGGTGAGGTCCGAGAGCGCGCGATCGCGCAAAGCAGGAGACGTCCTGCCACGGCGGACTGCCATCGTCAGAGCGTTCGCGACTTCCAACGGCCAAACCGCCGGAACGACGGCACCCGTCCTTCCGATCCGGCGAAAGACCGTTTCGACGACGTCGGTTCTCTCGTCGCCATGAACCCATGCGAGCGCGATGGAGGCGTCGACGACGATCGTCACGGGCGGCCTTCGTCGCGGAACGACTTCCACTCTTCGACGCTGATACCAGCTTCTCCATGCTCGCGCGCCCGTCTGCTGATGCGCTCAACTGCCCGCAGGGCTGCTTCAACGTCGTGCCCTCCGTCGGCAGGAACCAGCTTCGCCACTCGTTTGCCATGGCGCGTAATGACGATCTCCTCGCCCTGCTGAACACGATCAAGCAACGCTCCGAGCGTGTTCTTTGCTTCGAAAGCGCCGATTTCCATATCCCAGTTCCTTCAAACCAGCTTACCTAGCTTAAATAGCTGACGCGCCCTCCACTCGCAAGCTCAGCGGCTCCGCTCCACCGCCACCGCCCTCAACTCCACCAGTCCCCCTGGCACGATCAGCTCAGCCACGCCGACCGCAGTCCAGGCGGGGTAGGGCTCCTTCAGGTAGCGCGCCCAGACCTTCATGAAGGCCTCCATGTGGGTGGAGATGCCGACATGGTAGGAGGTGATTTCGACGACGTCCGACAGGTCGGCGCCGCCCTCGCGCAGGATTGCGCGCAGCGTCTCGAAGGCGACGGCGAACTGGGCTTCCGGATCGCGCACGGCTTCAAGCGCCGCAAGCGGCGCGCCGTCTCGCGCAGTGGTGGAGGATGCGCCGCCAAACGCCTCGAATGACTCATGTCCCAGTCCATCCGGCGTCTCGCCGCCGGGGCTGACGCCGACGATGCCGCAGACGTGGATGAAGCCGTTGGCGGCAACGGCCGGCGCATAGCGCCATTGCGCGTAGACGCCCTTGAGGGCTTGCGGAACGATCGTGCGGCGCATCTGGCTCTCCTGTTGCGGACCGACTTTGACCCATCGCGCCGCGCGAGGGCAACGCGGATCTCACGAAGATGTGCGCGGCCGGCGCCTTCCTTTGCGGAAATTCGGCGCCGCACAATATTGACCGAGAATGATCGTTCGCATAAAGCGAGAATGATCATTCGGTTAAATTGGGTGCCGGCTCTGTCCGGATGAAGCGATGGCAGGGTTCGACTTGGTGATGGAAGGCGAAGGCGCAGTGGACGCGGATGTACCCGTGTCCCGCGCCGAGCGGCGCGACCTGCAGATCCAGCGGGTCATGGACGCGGCCAAGAAGTGTTTTGTCCGGTCCGGCTTCCAGGGCGCGTCGATGCACCAGATCTGTGCCGAAGCCGGCATGAGCCCGGGCGCGCTCTATCGCTACTTTCCGTCGAAGGAGGCGATGATCGCCGCGATCACCGAAGCCGATCGTCGCAACGACGCCGAGATCTTCACCGCGATGTTCGAGAATCCCGACGTGGTCGACGGTTTTGTGACGGCCGCGATGGCGCATGTGCGCCACATGCACGAGAGCGGCAACGCGCCGCTGTTCGCGGAGATCCGTGCCGAATCCATGCGCAACGAGGCCATCGACAGGACCTGTGCGATGGCCATGAGCGAGGTCCAGCAGGCGTTCGGGAAGTATCTCCAGGATGCCGTCGATCGCGGCGATATCGCGCCCGCGGTCGAGCTCGACGCCTTCATGCCGATGGTCATCGCCATCGGCGAGGGGCTCGCGATCAACGACCTGCCGGCCCAGGGCGTGACGTTCGAGAGCATCGAGAAGCTGATGCGGGTGACCGTCGAGGCGATGCTTCGTCCCCGCCGCAAGACATAGCAGTGCCTGCCTGAAAACGCGGCGCGCCGCAGCATTCGACCGAGGACATTCATGTATCGTCTCACCTCCTATTTCCTTGCCACGACCGTGCTTCTGGGCGCGTTGGCCTTTGCCGAGCCGGTGGCGCTGGCCGAAGCCGTGGCGACGGCGACCGAGGCGCCGCAAAGCGCGCCGGCGATCCGCGTCGCGGCCGTGACGCGCCACGAGCTCATCGAGACGCTCGACGTGACCGGCAGCATCGTGCCCCGGCAGGAGGCGGCGGTCGGGGTCGACGTGGCCGGACTCATTGTCCGCGAGCTCAATGCCGACAAGGGCGACGTGGTGAAGAAGGGCAATGTCCTCGCCCGCCTGGACCGGACGGCACTGGAGACGCAACTCGTCCAGCTCGACGCCAGCAAGGCGCAGGCGGAGGCGGCGATCGCGCAGGCGAAGGCCCAGGTCAGCGGCGCGGAGGTGAGCGTCAGGCAGGCGACGGAGACGCTGGACCGCGCCCGCGCGCTGCAGCAGAAGGGCGTCGCCGCACAGTCGCAGCTGGACAATGCGGTCAACGGCCTCGACAGCGCGCGGGCGCAGCTGGACAGCGCCGCCAAGGCGGTGGCTTCGGCCGAGGCGCAGCTGGGCGTGATCGGGGCGCAACGCCGCGACGTCGAGGAGCGCCTGGCCAAGACAGAGGTGCGGGCGCCGGCAGACGGATTGGTGCTGGCACGCAACGCGACGCTGGGCGGCATCGTGTCGGCCTCCGGCGGGCCCCTGTTCCGGATCGCGATGAACGGAGAACTGGAGCTTGCCGCCACCGTCTCGGAGACGTCGCTGGCGAAGCTCAGGACGGGCATGCGGGTGAAGGTGAGCGTCGCCGGGGTCGATCCTCTGGATGCGCAGATCCGCTTCATCGATCCCGAAATCGACGCCAGGACACGGCTCGGCACGGTGCGCATCGGGCTGCCGGCGCATGACAGCGTCCGCTCCGGCAATTTTGCCCGCGGCACGATCGAGACGCTGCGCCGGGAAGGCCTCGCCGTGCCGGCCTCGGCGATCCTCTACAAGGGGGCCGAAGCCTTTGTGCAGAAAGTGGTCGACGGCACGATCCGCACGACGCCGGTTACGGCCGGCGCGCGCGCCGGCGCGGAAGTCGAGGTCACCGGGGGTCTGGCGGAAGGCGACGAGGTCGTCAGCCGCGCCGGCACCTTCGTCACCGACGGCGACAAGGTCACGCCTGTCCGCGACATCGTCACCGGAGCCGTCGCCAAATGAACTGGAACATCTCCGCCTGGTCGATCCGCAATCCGATCCCGTCGATCCTGCTGTTCATTGTTCTGATGACGCTGGGGCTGATGAGCTTCGCCAGCCTGCCCATCACGCGCTTTCCGAACATCGACCTGCCGATCGTTTCGGTGACGGTGGTCGATCCGGGCGTCGCGCCGAGCGAACTGGAGAACCAGGTCACCAAGAAGGTCGAGGATGCCGTCGCCAATATCGCCGGCGTCAAGAACGTGATGTCGACGATCACCGAAGGACGGTCGCAGACGGTCGTCGAATTCCGCCTCGAAGTCGATACGCAGACGGCGGTGACCGACACGAAGGACGCCGTCGAGCGGATCAAGGAAGATCTTCCCGCGACCGCCAATGCGCCGGTCGTCAACCGCATCGATGTCGAAGGCCAGGCGATCCTGACCTACGCGGTCGCCTCGCCGGGCATGACGATCGAGGAACTGTCCTGGTATGTCGACGACACGATCATCCGCAAACTGCAGGGCGTCAAAGGCGTGGCTCGGGTGGACCGCCACGGCGGCGTGACGCGCGAGATCAAGGTGGAAGTCGATCCCGACCGTCTGAGCGCGCTCGGTCTGACCGCCGCGGACGTCAACCGTTCGCTGCGTGCCTCCAATGCGGATCTCACCGGCGGCAGCGGCGATTTCGCCGGGCTCGACCAGTCGATCCGTACGCTGGGCGCCGCCCGCACGATCGACGAACTGCGCGAGCTCAGGATCCCCGTCGCCGGCGGGCGCACGCTGAAGATCTCCGACGTCGCCACGGTGACGGATTCCTGGGAGGAGCCGCAGAGCTTCTCCCGGGTCAACGGCCAGACGGTCGTCTCCTTCGGCGTCTTCCGCGGCAAGGGCGAGAGCGACGTCGACATCTCGGAGCGCGTCAAGGTCGCGATCGGCGATCTGGAGAAGGCCAATCCCGAGGTGAAGATCACCAAGGTCGACGATTCCGTCACCTTCACCGAGGGCAATTTCGACTCCGCCATGGAGACCCTGCTGGAAGGCGCGATCCTGTCGGTGATCGTGGTGTTCCTGTTCCTGCGCGACTTCCGCGCGACCATCGTCTCCGCGGTGGCCCTGCCGCTGTCGATCATCCCCGCCTTCTGGGCGATCGACATGATGGGCTTTTCGCTGAACCTCGTCAGCCTGCTCGGCATCACGCTCGTCGTCGGCATCCTGGTCGATGACGCGATCGTCGAGATCGAGAACATCGTCAGGCACGTGAAGATGGGCAAGTCGCCATGGCGCGCCTCGCTGGAGGCCGCCGACGAGATCGGGCTCGCCGTCATCGCGATCTCGGCCACTATCATGGCGGTCTTCGCGCCCGTCTCCTTCATGGGCGGCATCGCCGGCCAGTATTTCAAGCAGTTCGGGCTGACCGTGGCGGTGGCCGTGTTCTTCTCGCTGCTGGTCGCCCGCCTGATCACGCCGATGCTCGCCGCCTACTTCCTGCGCGGCCACGGCCATGAAGAGCCGAAGCCCGGCCGGATCATGCGCAGCTACATGTCGATGCTGCGGACCACCCTGCGTTTCCGCTGGGTGACGCTCGCCGGCGGCATCGTCTTCTTCGCGGCGTCGATCTGGGCGACCGGCTTCCTGCCGTCCGGCTTCATGCCGAAGGAGGACGCGAGCCGCATCATCGTCTCGCTCGAACTGCCGCCCGGCAGCCTGCTCGAGGATACGCGCGACACGACGGACGAGGTGACCGAAAAGCTCAGGCAGATGCCCGAGGTCGAGAACGTCTACGTGATCGGCGGGTCGAGCCCGACCGGCACGCTGGAGCCGCGCCGGGCCTCGGTAATCGTCGACCTCGTCCACAAGTCGGAACGCGACAGGCCGCAATGGCAGATCGGCGAGCAAATCCTAACCGTGCTCGATACCGTGCCGGACGTAAAGGCCTATTTCGTCAATGATCGTGGCGAGCGCCAGCTCGCCTTCGGCGTGATGGGTACCGACGGCGCGGTGCTGGACGACGCCGCGCGCAAGATCCAGAGCGCCATGAATGCGAGCGGCAAGTTCCGCGCGGTGTCCTCGAACGCGGCGCTCGACCGGCCGGAGGTGATCGTCACGCCCGACCTGCCGCGCATGGCGGAGCTTGGCATCACCACGTCGGCTGTGTCGGAGGCGCTGCGCGTCGCCACCATCGGCGACGTCGACGCCAACCTTGCCAAATACACGCTGGGCGACCGGCAGATCCCGATCCGCGTGCAGTTGAACGAGGATGCCCGCAACGATTGGGCGACCATCGAACAGCTTCCGGTCCAAACCGCGGCCGGCGCGTCGGTGCCGCTGTCGTCCGTCGCCAACATTTCCTATGGACAGGGCCCGTCGTCGATCCAGCGCTTCAACCGCGAACGCCGCGTGGTGATCGGCGCCGACATGGCCGGCAAGGGCGAGATCGGCGAAGGACTCGAATTCGTCAAGAACCTGCCCGAGGTCAAGAACCTGCCTGCCGGCGTGCGGGTGGCCGAGACCGGCGAGGCGGAGATCATGGGCGAGGTGTTCGCCGGCTTCGTCACTGCGATGACCACCGGCCTGATGCTTGTCCTGGTGGTGCTGATCCTGCTCTTCGGCTCGGTGTTCCACTCGATCACGATCCTCGGCTCGCTGCCGCTGTCGATCGGCGGTGTGGTGGCCGGCCTGTGGCTGACCAATTCGGCGATCTCCATGCCGGTGGTCATCGGCATCCTGATGCTGATGGGCATCGTCACCAAGAACGCGATCATGCTGGTCGATTTCGCCATAGAGGCGCAGAAGGAGGGCACGCCGCGCGAGGAGGCGATCGTCGACGCCGGGCGCAAGCGGGCGAGGCCGATCGTAATGACCACCATCGCCATGTCGGCGGGCATGATTCCGGCGGCCCTGGCGCTGGGCGACGGCGGCGAGTTCCGCGCGCCGATGGCAGTGGCCGTCGTCGGAGGCCTGCTGGTCTCGACCTTCCTCTCGCTGGTCTTCGTGCCGTCCTTCTACACGATCATGGACGACGCGGCGCGCGGCACCTCCCGCCTGTTCCGCTGGGTGGTGAGGCCGAACCCGAAAGACGATCCGAAGGACGACGTCGCGCTCCCTGCCAACGTGCATGCGATGCAGGGGGGACCGTCCCAGCACATGCCGATCGCGGCGGAGTGAGGGCGGGGCTTGCTGGATATCCAGATTTGGACTATATGATCCGATGTGGATAGGAGGCTGGCATGAGCCGAGGCTTGGCAAGAGGGTTCGAGGACGCGCAGACGCCCTTTGTCCATGATGCGCCCCCGTTCCTGCAGGAGACGCCGGCACCATTCGTGCTGGATGCGCGACGGTTCGAGCCGGCGGCCCGCCGTCGCCTCAGTGCGCCCGGCATGCGAACGTTTCTGGCCATCGCCGATCACTGGCGGTTGAACGAGGAGGAGCGGCGGCTGGTGCTCGGCTACCCGTCGCGCTCGACCTATCACAATTGGGCGAAGCTGGCGCGTGAGGGCGGCGAGTTCACACTCGACGTCGACACGCTGACGCGCATCTCGGCCGTGCTGGGTATTTATCAGGCGCTGGGCATCCTGTTCGGCGAACATGAGGGCGTCGCATGGCTGCGCGGCCCGCATGACGGCACGGTGTTCGGCGGCCGGCCGCCTTTGGCGTTGCTCGCAAGCGGCTCGCAGGACGGGTTGTTGACCGTTCGCCGCTTCCTCGACGCCGCGCGCGGCAGCCTGTCGATGGAGCCGAACGCCGCCGACGCGGGCTTTGCGCCCTATCGCGACGAAGACATCGTCATCCGGTGAGCGACGTTCGCGCGCCTGCGCCGCAGCCGAGCTACAGGCTGATCCCGTCGCGGTTCCCGCCGATCCCTCTGTTCGAGACGGTGGCGATGGCCGACGACCTGCCCGCGGTTATGGAGCTTGCCGGCTGGACGAACGACCGGCTGACGCCTGAACGGCTCGGCCGGCTGCCAAAGGAGGACTGGGTGCATGGCCGGCCCAATGCCAGCGTCGTGCTGGCGGCGTTCCTGCATGTCTCGCCCACCGGCTCCCGCTTCAACGGGCCCGATCTGGGCGCATGGCACGCAGCCGCCGACCTGCGTACGGCGATCGCCGAGGTCGGGCATCATCTGCGGCGCGAGGCGGTCGCGTCGCGCCGGCGCGAGTTGCGGCGCACCTACCGCGCTTATTCCGCCAGGCTGGCCGGCGACTACCTCGACATCCGCGGCGAGACGGCGACTCGTCCCGATCTCTATGCCCCGGACAGCTATGAATCGTCGCAAGCCTTCGGCGAGGCGGCGCGCAAGGGCGGCGAGGACGGCATCCTGTTTGCGAGCGTGCGGCTTACCGGCGGCGAGAATGTCGTGGCCTACCGCCCGCGCAATGTGCGGGACGTGGTTCAGGCGGACCATTTCGAGGTCGTGGTGCAGGCGAGCGGCCGGTTGATCGATGCGAGGCGGCTGCGCGTCGACGCCTGATTTCAGAGCGGAATCTGTTCGGGGATGTTGCGCTGGCGGCGGCCGTCGTAGAGTTGCCAGAGCGAATGCGCGACGAGCGCGACGACCAGGATCGCGCCGCCGATCAGGCTGTTGGTCGTCGGCCTCTCCGAGAAGATCAGCCACACCCAGACGGGCGCGAGCACCGTCTCGAGCAGATAGAACATCGCCACCTCGCCGCCCGGAATGTAGCGCGGTGCCGTGCCGAGAAAGAAGAACGCGAGCGGCATCATGATCGCGCCGTTGAGGATGATCCACCACGGCGCGTCGATGCGGTAACCGCCGTCGGCGATGAACAGCAGCGCGACCAGCGCCGGGAATATGACGCCGATCAGCGGCGTGAACCCCATCTCGCGGTCGCTCGCCCGCGTGATCGTGATCGCCGAAGCGATGAAGAAGGCCGAGCAAAGCGCCATGAAGTCGCCGAACAGATTGCCGGTGCCGATCGAGTCCCAGACGATGATGGCGACGCCGAAGATCATCGCGGCCATCGCGAGCATGGTCGCCGGGCGCATCCGCTCGCCGAGGAAGATCCAGGCGAGCAGCGCCGAGAACATCGTGTTGAAGGCCAGGATGAAGACGAGATTGGCGGTCGATGTCGAATAGACCGCCGTGATGAAGGTGATTGATCCCAATCCATAGAGCGTCGCCACCGCGAGACCCGGCAAGCCGGGGATGAGCGCCGGCACCTTGGGCGAGAAGGCGCGCCAGACCAGCCAGATGACGATTGCCGCGACGAAGGTGGTGGCGCTGCGAACCGCGAGCACGGACCACGCCTCGCCCTCGGCGAGCCGGATCAGCGGGATGTCGGACGTGAGCGCGAGCCCGCCTATCGTCGACAGCAGAAGGCCTTTGGCTTGCTGGGATTGGCCGTTCACGAACAACTCCGGTCAGTGCCGGAGAGAGGATCGGTCATTCGGAGGGGCCGTTGTAGCGTTCCCAGCCTTTGGGTCCGAGATGTTCCTGCGGCGTGAAGCGGACCTTATAATCCATCTTGCGCGAGCCATTGACCCAGTAACCGAGATAGACATGGGGCAAGCCCATCGCCCGGGTGCGCGCAATGTGGTCGAGGATCATGAACGTGCCGAGCGAGCGGTCGACGAGTTCCGGATTGTAGTAGGAATAGACCATGGACACGCCGTCGGCCATCTTGTCGGTGAGGGCCACGGCGATCAGTTCGCCGTGGCCCTTGCCGGTGATGAACGAGTCCGGACCGCGCTTGCGATACTCGATGATCTTGGTGTCGACGTGAGTGTCCTCGACCATCATCGCGTAGTCGAGCACCGTCATGTCCGACATGCCGCCGCGGCGGTGCCGGGAATCGAGATAGGTGCGGAAGAGGGAATACTGCTCCGTCGACGGCTCCGCGTCATGCATGGCGCCGATCAGGTCGGCATTGCGCTGGATAACCTTGCGCATGTTGCGGGTGAGCTTGAACTCGTTGGCTAGGATGCGCACCGACACGCAGGCGCGGCAGCTTTCGCAGGCCGGGCGATAGGCGATGTTCTGCGACCGGCGGAAGCCGCCCTGGGTCAGGAGGTCGTTCATCTCCGGCGCCTTGTCGCCGACGAGATGCGTGAACACCTTCCGCTCGTACTGGCCTTCCAGATAGGGGCACGGCGACGGCGCGGTCAGGAAGAACTGCGGCGATTGGGTCGTATGATGCGTCATGGCCTTCGCAAGACGAAGCGTCTGCCTACAGAGTTGGGCGACATTCGACCGGAACGCAACAGGAAAACGCGCCGGCCGTGACTCGGCCGGCGCTCAACAGGGACAGGTCAGATATCGTCGCGGACGACGACCGTGCCGAGCAGCAGGTCGTGCACGGTGCGCTTGCGGTCGAGGAACAGCGTCGCCAGCAGGATGAGCGGCGACAGGACCGCATTGCCGGCCCAGAACAGCACCGTGTGGACGATGGCGAGAAGCCCGTCGATCGGGCGGCCGTCGAGCCGCTCGAGATGGACGCCCATCATCCGCATGCCGACAGTCGCCTGGTTGCCGCCGCCGAGCGTCGTCGCCACGTAGCCGAGCGCCACCAGCGGTCCGAGGATGCCAAACAGCATCCAGCCGAGGCCGAGGGTGAGGACGCCGAAAAGTGCGACGACGATCGCCACGGGGATCATCAGGAGTCCGATCAGCAAATAGTCGACCAAAAAGGCGAGCACGCGCTTGGTGCGCACGCCGTCATAGGCGCGGACGTCGTCCAGCCTGCTGCCTAGGATCTCGCCTTCGAGAATTCGAGTGTTCATTTCATTCCTTCTCTCGCGCGGCCTTGCCGCCGCGTGAATGACAGGTGGGAATTGTCACGGTTGATTCAAGGTTTGCATGCGAAGCTGCTTGAGTCGGGCGGGGACTCCTGACTTAATTGTGCATTGCAGCATCTGCTCTCGCTGGGGGACTGCGTTGGATCAATTCGACATGCTGGTCATCGGCAGCGGCCCGTCGGGGCGGCGCGCGGCCGTCCAGGCGGCGAAGCTCGGCAAATCCGTGCTGGTGGTCGACAAGGGCAGGCGGCTCGGCGGAGTGTCCGTCCATACCGGCACGATCCCTTCGAAGACGATCCGCGAGACGGTGCTGAACCTCTCCGGCTTCCGCGAGCGCGGCTTCTACGGCCGCGGCTACCGGGTGAAGCAGGACATCTCCGTCCACGACATCGTCGACCGGCTGCACAAGACGCTCGATCACGAGGTCGAGGTGCTGCAGCACCAGTTCATGCGCAACATGGTGCGCAGCCTGGCCGCCACCGCCCGTTTCGTCGATCCGCGCCGGGTCGAACTGACGACCGACAAGGAGGAACGCAGCGAAGTCTCCTTCGACTATGCGCTGATCGCGGTCGGGACCAGGCCGCACCGGCCGGACAGCGTGCCCTTCGACCGGAAGCGCATCTTCGATTCGGACGAGATACTCGAGCTGGAGCGACTGCCGCGCAGCCTGACGGTCATCGGGGGAGGGGTGATCGGCGTCGAATACGCGACGATCTTCTCCGCGCTCGACGTGCCGGTGACGCTGGTCGAGCCGCGCAACACGATCCTCGACTTCGTCGACCGCGAGATCGTCGACGACTTCATCCACCAGATGCGCGACCGCGGCATGACGGTGAGGCTGGGCAGCGCGGTGAAGGACATCGTCTCGAAGCCGGACTGCGCCGAGGTGACGCTGGCCGATGGCCGCGTGATCCGCTCCGAGATTCTGCTCTATGCGGCGGGCCGCACCGGCAACGTGGCGAGCCTCGGCCTGGAGACGATCGGCATCGAACCGGACAACCGCGGCCGGCTGAAGGTCGACGCGCACACGCTGCAGACATCGATCCCGCATATCTACGCCGCCGGCGACGTGATCGGCTTCCCGAGCCTGGCGTCGACCTCGATGGAGCAGGGCCGCGTCGCCGCTTGCCACGCCTTCGGCTTGCCGCTGCCGCCCGCGCCCGAGGCCTTTCCCTACGGAATCTACGCCGTGCCGGAGATTTCCACCGTCGGCCAGTCGGAGGAGGACGTGCGGGCGTCCGGCATCGCCTACGAATGCGGGGTGGCGCGCTTCCGCGAGACCTCGCGCGGCCATATCATGGGCGTCAATTCCGGTTTCCTGAAGCTGATCTTCGCGATCGGCACCCGCCGGCTGCTCGGCGCCCACATCGTCGGCGAGGGGGCGACCGAACTGATCCATATCGGCCAGGCGGTGATCAACCTGAAGGGCACGGTCGACTTCTTCGTCGAGAACACGTTCAACTATCCGACCCTTGCCGAAGCCTATAAGATCGCCGGCCTCGACGCATGGAACCGGATGGGACGGGGCTAGCCCCGAAAGCAGCATGAAACGCATCGTCTTCACCGGCGGATCCGGCAAGGCCGGCCGCCACGTCGTGCCCTGGCTCAAGGCGAAGGGCTACGACATCCTCAATCTCGACCTGAAGCCGCTCGACTGTCCGGGCGTGACGACGATCGATGCCGACCTGACGGACAGCGGCCAGGTGTTCAACGCGCTGTCGATGCATTTCGACTTCAAGGGTCTGGAGACCGGCAAAGGCCCGGCGCCGCTCGACGCGGTCGTCCATTTCGCCGCTGTGCCGCGCATCCTGCTGAAGCCCGACAACGAGACGTTCGTTGCCAATGTCACGAGCACCTACAACGTCATCGAGGCGGCGATGAAGCTCGGCATCCGCAAAGTGATCGTCGCGTCGAGCGAGACGACCTACGGCGTCTGCTTCGCCGAGGGCGACAAGGACTATCATTCGTTCCCGCTCGAGGAAGACTACGACGTCGACCCGATGGATTCGTACGGCCTGTCCAAGGTGGTCAACGAGAAGACCGCGCGTGCGTTTTCGATGCGCTTCGGTTCCGACATCTACGCCCTGCGCATCGGCAATGTCATCGAGCCGCACGAATACGGCATGTTCCGCGACTTCCTCAAGGAGCCGTTGTCGCGCAAGCGAAATGCCTGGAGCTACATCGACGCGCGCGACCTCGGCCAGATCGTGCACCTGTGCCTGGAGAAGGACGGGCTGGGCTTCGAGGTTTTCAACGCGGTGAATGACACGATCACGGTGAGCGAATCGGCGGAGGAATTCCTCAAGCGCTGGTGCCCGGGCACGCCGATCACGCGGCCGATGGGAGAGCGCGAGGCGCCGATCTCCAACCGCAAGGCGCGCGGGGTGCTCGGCTTCCGCGAGGAGCATGACTGGCAGAAGTATGTCTGAGGCGCCGCTGGCGATGAGGTGAAACCCGTTTACTCTCCACGCGTTCCCGGTACGGGGGCCGACGGAGGAAGCGGATATGCTTAGGGACAAATCATCGAGTGCCATCGTCGCAGTGAGCGACATCGCCTCGGCCAGGACCTTCTATCGCGACGTCCTTGGCCTGCAGCTGGCCCGGGAAGAGATGGAAGACGTTCTGGTCTTCCGCACCGGGGATACCTCGCTGGTCGTTTATGTGTCGGACGCGGCGGGAACGAACCGTGCGAATGCGGTCGTGTGGGAAGTCGGCGACGAGATCGACGACATCGCAGGCGAGTTGAAACGCAAGGGCGTGACGTTCGAGCACTATCGCGGCATGCCGGGCGTCAAGCTCGACGGCGACATCCATGTCTCGGGCAGCATGCGCATGGTGTGGTTCAGGGATCCGGACGGCAATATCCTTCACCTGAACAACATGTAGGCTCTCAGCGCTCCGAGCCGGCGCGGAGGATGCCGGCGAGGGCGACGACCAGCCATCCGGCGATCATCAGCGTCCCGCCCGTGGGCGCTGCCATCGGGAACAACCGATTACCGAGATAGTGGCGGGCGAGGAGGTCGCCGGCAAAGAGGAGAAGCCCGACCAGTAGGATCCAGCCGCCGGCCTTGAGCACCCGGCCGGCTATGCTGCCGAAGAGGCCGAGCGCCAGGAAGGCGGGCGCATGGAACAGCAGGAAGTTCGCGGCGGTAGCGATGTTGCCACCGCCAGCGTGCGCCGCGGCGGCCGACAGCGCAACACCGGCGGCTCCAAGCAGGCCGCCTGCGAGAAGGAAGGGGCGAGTGACGGTGGTCATGAAACATCCCGCTGAGCGATACGCAGGGCGGCCTCGCGCAGCGAGGGCAGCTCGTTCTGGATGACGTTCCAGATGATCCTATCCGAGATGCGGTGGTATTCGTGTCGCAATACGTTTCCCACGCCTCTGATCTGCTTCCAGGGGATGTCGGGCTCGGAACTGCTCAAATCGTCGGGAAGATGCCGCGCCGCTTCCGAGATGATCTCTATGCCACGCTGAACCGCATGCCTCAGGAGCCAGTCGCTCGAAAATACCTCGAACGACTTGCCTTCAAGCGCCTTGGTGATCTCGTCGATCGTGTCGACGATTTCATCTAGAACGACCTTGAAGTCGCGCCGAACCATCAGAATACCCGGACAGCGCCGAGTTCGATGCGTTCCCTGAGCGCCGGGTGGAGGCTGTCGCGCGTCGTGAGGTCCACCTCGGTCTCAAGCTGTTCTTCGAGGAACTGCTTGATCCCCACCAGGTCCAGGAGCGAGAATTTGCTGCTAGCGTCGTAGTCGACGAAGAGGTCGACATCACTGCTTTCGGCGGCCTGGTCGCGCGCGACCGACCCGAACATGTAGAGACCGGTGGCTCCCATGGATCGGATGGCGCTTTCGTGGCGTCTCAAACTGCCCAGAGCTTCGCGTCTGTCCATGTTGGCTATATAGCCCGATCCTGCGTTGGCGTCAGCCCGTCACTCCATCGCCAGGATCATGTTGCGCACGACCGGGTAGATCTCGCGTTCCCAGCGTTTGCCTGAGAACACGCCGTAGTGGCCGACATTGGCCTGGAGATGATGGCGCTTGAGGTGCGGGCGCAGCGAGCGGCAGAGGTCGTGCGCGGCCGTCGTCTGGCCGAGCGCGCAGATGTCGTCGCGTCCGCCCTCGACAGTCAGGAGCGCGGTCTTGTGGATGGCGGCCGGATCGACCTTGCGACCGCGCCAGGTGAGCTCGCCCTTGGCAAGTTGAGCCTTGTGGAACACCCGGTCGATCGTTTCGATGTAGAATTCCTCGGTGAGGTCGAGCACGGCGAAATACTCGTCGTAGAAGGTCTTGATCTTCTCGGCCTCGGCCGTCTCGCCCGCAGCCAGATGCTCGTAGAGCTTCTTGTGGGCGTTCCTGTGCCGCTCCAGGTTCATCGCCATGAAGGCAGTGAGTTGCAGGAAGCCGGGATAGACGCGGCGGCCGCCGCCCTTGAAGCGCCACGGCACGGTCGAGATCACCGAATGCTGGAACCAGGCGAGCGATTTTGCGACCGCGAACTCGTTGACCTCGGTTGGGCTCTCGCGCGGGTCGATCGGCCCCGCCATCAGCGTCATCGAGCGCGGTGTCGCGGGATGCTTGTCCTGCGACATGATCGAGACGGCGGCGAGCGTCTGCACGCAGGGCTGGCAGACGGCAAGGACATGTCCGCCCGGCCCGATCTCGTCGAGAAAGCGGATGAGGTAGTCGATGTAGTCGTCGATGCCGAACGTGCCTTCAGACAGCGGCACCTCGCGCGCGTTGACCCAGTCGGTGATGTAGACGTCGTGGTCGCGCAAAAGCGTCTCGACCGTATTGCGCAGGAGAGTGGGGAAATGGCCGGACAGCGGGGCCACCACCAGCACGCGCGGCTGGGCGCTGTCGATGTCCTTTGCGAAGTGCAGCAGCTTGCCGAAGGGAAGGTCGAGGGCGACCTCCTCGGTGACCGGCACGTCGCGGTTGCCGACGCGCACGCTTGCGATGCCGAACTCCGGACGCGAATGCGACAGCTCGAAGCGCGAGACCATTTCGAGCCCGGCGAGAAAGCGCGACTTGAACGTTTCGCCCGCAGCCCAGAAGCTCGGCAGCGCCGACCGGCGCATCATCCGCGCCCATGTCCGGAAGGGGGCGATCAGGTCGTCCTGCAGCTGATAGGCATGATAGAGCAAGGTCCGACGTCCCCCGTTCGTTTCGCACTGCAAAAAAGCTAGTGCAATTTCTGTTGCGTTGCGAGAGGATTGTTTCGGCGTGAACGGTTGCGGAAAGTGGTGGCATGGCGCGAGCGACACTGACGATTTCCTCGAAGAACTATTCGTCCTGGTCGCTGCGGGGCTGGCTGATCTGTCGCATGTCGGGAATCGACTTCGAGGAGAAGCTGGTCGAGATCACCGACGACCAGCGCCAGGAACTTCTGCTGCTCAGCCCCTCAGTGCTGGTGCCGCGCCTGACCGACGGCGAGGTGACCGTGTGGGACACGCTGGCGATCGCGGAATACCTGAACGAGACGCGGCCGAAGGCGCAGCTCCTGCCGAAGGACAAGGTCGCGCGCGCCCATTGCCGCTCGGTGTCGGGCGAGATGCACTCTGGCTTCTACAACCTGCGCTCCGCGCTGCCGATGAACCTCAAGGCCCGGCACGAGAAGTTCAAGATGTTCTCCGGCGCCCGGCCGGACGTGGAGCGTATCCGCGCGATCTGGAAAGAGTGTCTCGACACCTATGGCGGACCGTTCCTCTTCGGCGAGAAGCCGACCGTGGCGGACGCGATGTATGCCCCGGTCTGCACCCGCTTCCGCACCTATGCGGTGGAGCTCGAACCGGGGCTGCAGGCCTATTGCGAGACGATCTTCGCCTGGCCGCTGATCAAGGAATGGACAGAAGGCGCGCTGGCCGAGCCCGACGAGATCATCGAGCTCGAAGTGGAGTTCTGAGCCTCAACCCTTCAGCAGCGCCGCCACCTGCGGCGCGAAATAGGTGAGGATGCCGTCGCAGCCAGCGCGCTTGAAGGCCAACAGCGATTCCAGCATCGCGCGCTCGCCGTCGATCCAGCCGTTTGCCGCCGCCGCCCGGATCATCGAATATTCGCCCGACACCTGGTAGGCGAAGGTCGGCATGCGCAGTTCGTCCTTGAGGCGGCGGATGATGTCGAGATAGGGCAGGCCGGGCTTCACCATCAGCATGTCGGCGCCTTCGAGCACGTCCTGCTCGGCCTCGCGCACCGCTTCGTCCGAATTGGCGTTGTCGATGTAGTAGGTCTTCTTGTCGCCCTTGAGCAGGCCGGCGGTGCCGACCGCCTCGCGGTAGGGGCCGTAGAAGGCCGAGGCGAACTTCGTCGCGTAGGACATGATCGCGACGTCCTGGAAGCCATTGGTGTCGAGCGCGTCGCGGATCGCGCCGATGCGTCCGTCCATCATGTCCGAGGGCGCGATGATGTCGGCGCCGGCCGCCGCTTGGCCGACAGCCGCGGCAGCGAGCTGTGCGACCGTCTCGTCGTTGACGATGATGCCCTCGCGCAAGATGCCGTCATGGCCGTGGCTGGTGAACGGGTCGAGCGCCGCGTCGGTGATGATGCCGATCTCAGGCACCGCCGCCTTGATGGCGCGCGTTGCGCGGTTGATGATGTTGTCCGGGTCGAGGATGTGCGAGCCGGTCTCGTCGCGCAGCGACATCTCGACATTCGGGAAGGTGGCGATCGCCGGAATGCCGAGCCTGGCAGCGCCCTCCGCTTCCTTGACGGCCAGATCGATCGTCATGCGGAAGACGCCCGGCATCGCGGCGATCTCTTCGCGGCGGTTGTGACCGTCGATGACGAAGATCGGCCAGATCAGGTCGTCGACCGTCAACCTGTGCTCCTGGACGAGTCGGCGCGACCAGTCGGCCTTGCGCATCCGCCGCAGGCGCCGCGAGCCGGTGATCTCGTCGACGCTGCGGTGGCTGGTGGACAGTTTCCTAGTATGCGTATTCATCGCGCGGCCCTTTCTCGTGCCGCGTCCTTAGCACGCGGGTGACGCGCGCACCAAACGCCGGTCACGGCGGACCATTGCCCGAAAGCACCTGCGCGGCACCCCGCATGGCGATGCGAAACGCCTCGTCGAAGCTTATTCCGGTCGCGGACCAGTCTTGCACGCCTTTCTCGTTGACCATCCGGTAGCTGGCGATCCAGCCCAGCGCCTGGTCGCTCCATTCGAGCGTGATCGCCAGCGGGACACGCGTGCCGGCCGCTTCGCGAAGCGCCTCGAACTGTTCGGGGGAGGGCAGTTCGCCGCTCAATTCCGGCCGTGCCGCCGCGCGCGGGAGCTTGGCCTCCAGCGCCAGCGGCTCGGCCGCAAGTGCAAGCGAATCGCCCATGTAGGGGCTTTCGCCGCCGTCTTCGGTGAGCACGAAGGACCGCGCGCCTTGCACGACATGCACGAAGACGGCGATCCCCGGGCGCGGCAGCGGCCAGGGCTTCGAGCCGAGCTGGGCCAAGAGGTCGTCGACATGCGCCGGATCGAAGACGCAGGTGAGATCGTGCGGACGGGCATAGCTGCCCTGTTCGTCGTGGATCGGAACACCCTCCAGCCGGTCGCGGTAGCGATAGGATGCGACATGACTGGCCGCCCCCTCGACGATCGCCTCCATGGCCGCGTTGTGGAGCAGCCGCTGATCGCCCGACACGCGCACCAGGACTTTCGCGACGCATTCGCGCAGGCCGAGCGTACGGTTCTCCTCGCCGGTACCCGTCACGATGGCCTTCGAACTGTAGAGATTGACTTCCGCGACGAAGGCCGGCGCGGGAGAAAGGCCTGCAAGGATCGCAGCCAGAAGCAGTTTGCGGATCAAAGGTGCCCCCTCTGCAAAGCGGATACTCTCCGCGCGCCATTGACGCGCTTCGGAAAGCGATCTTAGACCGATACAATCGCGCATTGAAGCCGACGAAGCGGCGGAAGAAGGGCGGGCCGGTGAAGGCCCCGCAACCGGACGCCAGAGGGAGAGACCTGATGGACGCGAATCCCGGCGACGAGATCCGTTTCGAGCGGCGCGGCCACGCGGCGATCGTCACGCTCAATCGCCCGAAAGCCCTCAATGCGGTCACCCATGCGATGGTGCTGGCGCTGGCGGCGAAGTTGCCCGAGTGGGAGGCCGATCCGGATGTGAAGGCCGTGATCATCAAGGCCGAGGGGAGGGCCTTTTCGGCCGGCGGCGACATCATGGACATCTACCAGGCGGGCCGCGCGGGAAAGCCGCCGGTGCAGTTCTTCGCCGACGAGTATCAGTTGAACGCGGCGATCCGCCGTTTCGGCAAGCCCTATGTGGCGCTGATCGACGGGGTCGTCATGGGCGGCGGCGTCGGCGTCTCGTTCCACGGATCGCACCGCGTCATGGGCGAGAAGGCGCAGTTCGCGATGCCGGAAGTCGGCATCGGCTTCTTCCCCGACGTCGGCGGCAGCTACCTGCTGTCGCGCGTCAAGGGCGCCTACGGCCTTTATCTCGGGCTGACGGGTGCCCGCATCGGTCCGGGCGACGCGCTCCATGCCGGGCTCGCCACGCATGCGGTGAAGTCGGAGGACCTCGCCGCGGTCGAGGCGGCGATCGTCGAGACCGGCGATCCGGACAAGGCGCTGAGGGATCTATGCATCGTGCCCGACAAGAAGCTCAACGAGGCCGACGGGGTTTCGGTCGGGCTCCACTTCTCGCTCGGCTCGATGAACGACCTGATCGCCAGCCTCACCCAGGCCGCCGGCCGCGACGAGTTCGCCGCCGCCACGCTCGAAACGCTTGGCAAGCGCTCGCCCACCAGCCTGCACGTCGCATTCCGCCAGATCACCTATGGCGAGGCGTTGACGATGGAGGAATGCATGAAGATGGAATTCCGCATCCTGAACCGCATGCTCGCCGGCCACGACTTCTACGAAGGCATCCGCGCCGCGATCATCGACAAGGGCGATACGCCCCGCTGGCAGCCCGCGACGCTGGCGGAGATAGACGAGAAGGCGATCGACGCCTATTTTGATCCGCTTCCGGGCGGAGAACTCCTGATCTGATGCCTTATCGCGAGAGTCCCGCGGTCCTGCGGCCGAGTGCGGTCCAGCAGGCTTTCTGGTGGTTCCACCGGATCATCGCCGCCTATTGCCTGATGTTCGGGACGCTCTACTGGATCCGGCTGATCGGCTTCTACGACGGCGTGCTGTGGCGGTTCGACCTGATGCCGGTCCACTGGCAGATCGCCGCCGCGGTGCTGGCAGCCCTCTATCCCTTCGCCGGCATCGGCCTGTGGATGGTCACGTCCTGGGGGCCGGTCATCTGGGTCCTGTGCGCCGGCGCCGAGATCATCATGTATGCCGGTTTCCCGCAGCTGTTCGGCGCGAAATATTCGGTCGTCGCCTCCCATCTCGTGGTCGCCGCCATCTATGTCGGGTTCCGCGTCCTACTGCATTTCCAACAGCGCCGGCCCGCGGTTTAGGGGCTTTCAAGCGCGTCGATTAAATTTTTCATAATCCCCCATCTTAACCAATTCGTTTACCACAAATTAGTCTTCGTTTTGAAAGGCGCTTCGTAAGCACTGGTTAAGGCTGAGGTTTAAGTCGAATTTTATGGGTCAGCGCTAGGGTGAGGCCAAGGTGAGACAAAAAGAAGTCACCGGGCGTCACAACGAGAGGCAAGACCATGATCAACCCGCGACCCACGCAGAAGGCCGCCCCGGTTCAGGACGACCGGAAGGATGCCATCCGCACCCTCTACATGGAATCCCTTCAGCTCGTCGAACGGCTGCACCGCCGCCTGCTCGACGTGATCAAGGACGAGTTCGACCGCAACGGCCGTTCCGACATCAACGCCATCCAGGCGCTGCTGCTGTTCAACATCGGCAATGCCGAGCTGACCGCCGGCGAGCTGCGCTCCCGCGGCTACTATCTCGGCTCGAACGTGTCGTACAACCTGAAGAAGCTCGTCGACCTCGACTTCATCAATCATCAGCGCTCGCGCATCGACCGCCGCTCGGTCCGCGTCAGCCTGACGCCGAAGGGCCAGGCGATCGCCGAGGTCGTCGGCAAGCTCTACGAGCGCCACATCGGCTCGATCGAGCAGGTCGGCGGCATCAACACGGAAGAGTTCAAGCAGATGAACCGCGCCCTGCAGCGGCTGGACAGGTTCTGGAACGACACGATCGCTTATCGGATGTGAGTGGCTTGACGCCTACAGATGGAGCGCGGGGCTGGAAGGCTCCGCCCTGTCCGACCATCCTGCTTACAAAGGCGGTAAACCCCGACAAGCGGGCACTTGGCGCCTGACTTCTCCAAGCTGCTGGTCCCTAGCGGGGCATGGGTGGAACAACGGCATCGAATTGTCAGACGGGCAGCGTCATGATGTCGATCCCATGTCCGGCGGTCACGTCAGGCATCTGATCAGCGATGTCCTCGTCGAGTACGCAAAGCACCCATGTGACGTATCGATAATCCATAGCGATGTAGTAAGAACCGTCGACAACATAACGAAAGCCAAAATCAGCGTGCTGCGGGGCGAGTTGGTGGACCACGTCATGAAGCTCCGCGCGCGCCGGGAGTCCAAGAGCTAAAGCCTCACCAAAAAGCTTCTGGATATCGTGGCCATAGGCATACCTAAGGTTGCCCGTCGATACGCCTTTGATCCGTAGCCAAGCCTTAAGGTAGAGTTCCAAAGCGAACCCCAAAAGCATACGCTTCGGGAACGCAAGATGGAACTCGTTCTCAGGAATGCGCGGTGTTTGCCGCTGTGCTATTGATAGCAATTGCAGGTACTGTCGAGCCGGTGCAAAAAAGAACTTCGGCTTCTGCTCAGTTACAGGTGGCCGTGGCATGCAATGTCCCCATTTCCCGCGAGATAGGGAGCACTAACCAATTTCACAACCGGCAGCAGGTCAGGTCGCCGAACCTAAACTCTAGCAGTTTTCGGAGCGACACGATCGCGCATCGGATGTGGGTAGGGTTTGACACCGTCGGAAGATGTGAACCGCGGCTGTTAACGACGTCATCGGGATGCCTCGGCGGCAGATATGCTACTCAATTGCCTGAATGATCGTCGCGAGAGTGGTCGCCTCGATCACAGCAAATCCGTGAAGCGGTCGAGGCCCGAGGCTGCTAAGCCCTTCACGACGCAGATCATCGTGAATTCGAGCCACCATGGCCAACGGCGAGGAGTGGGCTTGCGAGGCTTTTGATTGTGCTTGGACTTGGGCATGGCGTAGTTCTCCTTCAAGAATGAGAGAACTAATCGCCGTTTCACTATGTGAGCCGCTCGGAGATGAAAGGCAAGTAGGTGAAATAGGCGGCGCCGAGGCTTTGGTGGCGAATCGATTGCCAGGCGCTCACTAATGCATTGATTTCTCGAAAGAATTTATTTCGAAGATTAACCATATTTCGGTTAAGCGTGTATACGCTTACTCAAGCGGGTTCGCTGAAGGGGTGTTGATCCAAAGCGACAAAATACCGGAGAGAGCTAAATGCCGCGTAGGGCCGCTCTCAAGCCCCGTGATCAAGTGCAGGAAATCTGGCGAGTAGCAGCGGCTGGTCATAGTCCGAGGTCTTCGAGAGGCAACTTGCCTTCGAGAAGGCTTTTTATGGAAGGCGAGCACAAAAAAGCTCTGGTCCAGTTGCCCACCACCTCAGCGCCGTCCGCTAAGATGGTTAATTGACGGCTACCGTTTTCCCGTTCTGACGGGCAACGTTAGTGCAGCCTGGCCTCCGCTCAGCCCAATAACGCCTTCGTGAGTTCCCCGGGCCACCTTGGCGCCATATTTCCGTGAAATCGCAGATGCTGAAGAGGGTTTCCGTGCAAGTCGCCGCCATGCGCGGTCGCGCATCGGGCACGCGGTATGGTTGGCGATATGTTAACCGCGCCGACCTAGTTTGACGCCGAGCCGCACGGACAGACGGGATAGCTGGAATGAAGATGAAGACGAGCCGCCGGACCTTTCTCCTCAGCGCGGGCGCGCTGGCTGCGACGACCGCGACCGCCAGCGCCCAGGACGTCATCCAGGAGATCCTCAACGCCAACCGCCGCGGCTCGTGGGACGACCAGTTCGATGCCCGCGCGAGCTCCAAGGCGGCGAAGGTCTCGTCCCACCTGCCGATCTTCAGCCCCGAGACGATCAGCTATGTCGAGCAGGCGATCGGCCAGTATTCCAACATCGTCGCGCAGGGCGGCTGGCAGACGGTTCCGGCGACCAAGAAGCTGCAGCTCGGCGTCGTCGACCCGGACGTCGAGGCGCTGCGCCGCCGCCTGATGATCAGCGGCGACCTGCCGACCTCGGCCGGGATGTCGCAGTCCTTCGATTCCTATGTCGACGCGGCGGTCAAGCGCTTCCAGGCCCGGCATGGGCTGCCGGCCGACGGCGTCACCGGCAAATACACGTTCGCCGCGATGAACGTCACCGCGCAGGTTCGCCTCGGCCAGCTCGAGACCAACCTCGTGCGGCTGCGCTCGATGTCCGGCTTCCTGGGCGACCGTTACGTGATGGTCAACGTCCCGGCCGCGCAGATCGAGGCGGTGGAAGGCAACCGCGTCGTCCAGCGCCACACCGCGATCGTCGGCAAGATCGACCGCCAGACCCCGATCCTCAATTCCAAGATCAACGAGGTCATCGTCAATCCGTACTGGAACGCGCCGGAATCGATCGTCATCAAGGACATCATTCCGCACATGCGGAAGAACCCGACCTATCTGACCGACAACTCGATCCGCCTGATCGCGCCGGACGGAACCGAGGTCGATCCGGCATCGGTCGACTGGACGACCGAGGAAGCGGTGAAGTATCGCTTCCGCCAGGATCCGGGCAAGATCAACGCGATGGCGTCGGTCAAGATCAACTTCCCCAACCCGCACGCCGTCTACATGCACGACACCCCGCAGCAGAGCCTGTTCTCCAAGCTGATGCGCTTCGATTCGTCGGGCTGCGTTCGCGTGCAGAACGTGCGCGACCTCGTCACCTGGCTGCTGCGCGACACCGACGGCTGGAACCGCCAGCGCTTCGAGGAAACGATCCGCTCCGGCCAGAACACGCCGGTGGCGCTCGCCAATCCGGTGCCGGTCTACTTCACCTACATCACCGCCTGGTCGACCGGCGACGGCGTCGTCCACTTCCGCGACGATATCTATGCCCGCGACGGCGTGGACGAGCTGAAGCTGTCCACCGCGCTCTGAGCGGCGACCGACTTCATTCCGATGCGCCGGGCTTGCCCGGCGCATTTTCGTTTCAGGCCGTGGCGCAAATCCGCTACGGAAATTCGCGCCCCGGGCGTGGCAAGGCCGGCACAAAGATGCTAACTGGCCCGCACTTTCCCGCCGCATCCAATCGAGGGGTTTTCCGATCATGGCGACAGCCGGCACGACCGCATTCTTTTCCGAGCCGCTCGAACAGCGCGATCCGGAGATCTTCGGCGCGATTCGTTCCGAGCTCGGTCGCCAGCGCCACGAGATCGAACTGATCGCTTCCGAGAACATCGTCAGCCGTGCCGTCCTCGAAGCGCAGGGTTCGGTGATGACGAACAAGTATGCCGAGGGTTATCCGGGCAAGCGCTACTATGGCGGCTGCCAGTTCGTCGACATCGCCGAGGAACTCGCGATCGAGCGCGCGAAGAAGCTGTTCGGCGCGAAGTTCGCCAACGTCCAGCCGAACTCCGGCAGCCAGATGAACCAGGCGGTATTCCTGGCGCTTCTGCAGCCGGGCGAAACGTTCATGGGCCTCGACCTGAATTCGGGCGGACACCTGACCCACGGCTCGCCGGTCAACATGTCGGGCAAGTGGTTCAACGTCGTCTCCTACGGCGTGCGACGCGACGACCACCTGATCGACATGGATGAGGTGGCCGAGATCGCGCGCAAGAACAAGCCGAAGCTGATCATCGCCGGTGGCACGGCCTATTCGCGCATCTGGGACTGGAAGCGCTTCCGCGACATCGCCGACGAGGTCGGCGCCTGGCTGATGGTCGACATGGCGCATATCGCTGGCCTCGTCGCCGGCGGCCAGCACCCGTCGCCGATCCCGCACGCGCATGTCGTCACGACGACGACGCACAAATCGCTGCGCGGCCCGCGCGGCGGCATGATCCTGTCGAACGACGAGGATATCGCCAAGAAGATGAACTCGGCCGTGTTCCCGGGCCTCCAGGGCGGGCCGCTGATGCACGTCATCGCCGCCAAGGCCGTGGCGCTGGGCGAGGCGCTGCAGCCCGAATTCCAGACCTATGCGGCCAACATCGTCGCCAATGCCAAGGCGCTGGCGGCGAGCTTGAAGGACAGCGGCCTCGACATCGTCTCCGGCGGCACCGACAACCACCTGATGCTGGTCGACCTGCGGCCGAAGAACGCCACCGGCAAGCGGGCGGAAACAGCGCTCGGCCGCGCCAACATCACCTGCAACAAGAACGGCATTCCCTTCGATCCGGAAAAGCCCTTCGTGACCTCGGGCGTGCGTCTCGGCACTCCGGCGGGCACGACGCGCGGCTTCGGCGCGGCCGAGTTCAAACAGATCGGCGCGCTGATCACCGAGGTGCTCGACGGGCTGAAGGTGGCGAATTCGGACGAAGGCAACGCCGCGGTCGAGGCCGCGGTGAAGGCCAAGGTGGTGGCGCTGACCGACCGCTTCCCGATGTATCCCTATATGGACTGACGCGAAAATCGGCTAAGGGTCGCGCACGACTCGTTCCTTTTCCGAGGACCTGAATGCGCTGCCCTTATTGCCAGTCGATGGACACGCAGGTGAAGGACTCCCGTCCCGCCGAGGAGGGGGCCGCGATCCGCCGCCGCCGCGTCTGTCCGGACTGCGGCGGCCGCTTCACCACCTTCGAACGGGTGCAGCTGCGCGATCTGGTCGTCGTCAAGAAGACCGGGCGCAAGGTTCCCTTCGATCGCGACAAGCTACAGCGGTCGATCGACATCGCGCTGCGCAAGCGCAATGTCGATCCCGATCGGATCGACCGCGCCGTGAGCGGCATCGTGCGGCAGCTCGAAAGCTCGGGCGAGACGGAAATCCCGTCCGAGGAGATCGGCAAGCTGGTGATGGAGGCGCTGAAGTCGCTCGACGACGTCGCCTATGTCCGCTTCGCTTCGGTTTACCGCAATTTCCGCGAGGCCAAGGATTTCCACGAACTGCTGGGCGAGTTGAAGGGTGACGAAAGCGCGGGCTAGGAAAAAGGCTGCGCCGGCCGTGACGGCGACAGCGAGCGACGAGGACCGGCGGTTCATGGCGGCGGCCATCCGCCTGTCGCGCCGGCATCTGGGCCTCACGTCGACCAATCCATCCGTCGGCACCCTGATCGTCAAGGACGGGCTCATCGTCGGACGCGGCGTCACCGCGCTCGGCGGCCGGCCGCATGCGGAGACGCAGGCGCTGGCGGAAGCGGGCGATGCCGCGCGCGGCGCCACGGCCTATGTGACGCTCGAGCCCTGCGCCCATCACGGACGCACGCCGCCCTGCGCCGAGGCGCTGGTGGCTTCGGGAGTGGCGCGCGTCGTCGGCGCCGCCGCCGATCCGGACGACCGGGTGTCGGGGCGCGGCTATGCCATCCTGCGCGACGCCGGCATCGAGGTGATCGAAGGCGTGCTCGCGGACCAGGCGGCCGACCTGATGGCCGGATATCTGACGCGATCTTCCAAGAAACGGCCGGAAGTGACTCTCAAGCTTGCGCTTTCCTCCGATGGGATGATCGGTAGGCTCGGCGCCGGTCAGGTGCAGATCACGGGCGGCATCTCGCGCGCGCAGGTGCATGTGATGCGCGCGGAGTCCGATGTGATCATGGTCGGCATCGGCACCGTCGAGGCCGACGATCCGGAACTCACCTGCCGGCTGCCGGGGCTGGAGGATCGGTCGCCCGTGCGCGTGGTGCTAGACCGCGAAGCGAAGCTACCGATGATGTCGAAGCTCGCACTGTCGGCGCGGTCGCTGCCGCTCTACGTCGCCGTCGGGCCGGAGGCGAGCCCCGTCAGGCGCTCGTCGCTCGAGATGCTGGGCGTCCGCTTCCTCGCGACCGAGACGCATCAGGGACGCATCGCCCTGCCGGAACTGCTGGAAGACCTCGCCGGCCGGGGCTTCTCGACCGTGCTGGTCGAAGGCGGCGCGGCGACCGCGCGGGCCTTCCTGGAGGATGGCGTCGTCGACCGAATTTCATTGTTCTGCGGGCCGAGCCCGATCGGCGACGGTGGCATCCGGTCGCCGGTCACGCCGGAGACGATTCCGGACGGTTTCAGGCTGGTGCGCGAGGCGCGCTATGGCCTCGACCGGTATTGGGAATGGGTGAGGGACTGATGTTCACGGGGATCGTCACCGATGTCGGCCGCGTCGCCAGGGTCGAGCCGCTGCCGAAGGGAAAGCGCTTCCGCATCGAGACCGCCTACGATCCGGCATCGATCGAGATCGGCGCCTCCATCGCCTGTTCCGGCCCGTGCCTGACGGTCGTCGCCCTTCCGGACACGGGCTCGAACGCCCGCTGGTTCGAGGTGGAAGCCTGGGAGGAAGCGCTGCGCCTGACCACTGCCTATGCGTGGATCGAGGGCACGCGGCTCAACCTGGAACGTGCGCTGAAGATCGGCGACGAACTTGGCGGCCACATCGTCTCGGGCCATGTCGACGGCATGGCCGAGATCATCGCCCGCGAGGAGGAGGGTGAGGCGGTGCGGTTCCGCCTGCGCGCGCCGGCGCATCTGGCGAAGTTCATAGCCCCGAAGGGCTCGGTCTGCCTCGACGGGACGTCGCTGACGGTCAACAAGGTCGCCCGCGACGAGTTCGACGTGTTGCTGATCCACCATTCGCTTGCCGTTACCACCTGGGGCGAACGCAAGGACGGCGACCGCGTCAACCTCGAGATCGATACGATGGCCCGCTACGCAGCGCGGCTGGCCGAGGCGGCAAGCGAGGGGCTGTAGGCTGGCCGATCAGCGGCGGCTTGTTTCGACCGGCTCGTTCTCTGCGACTGCCTTCTGCACCACTTCGGGTGTCACGTGCATGATCGTGATGTCGAAGGGTCTATAGGCCATGTCGGGCGTGATACCCTGTTCGAGATCGCGATCAGTGGTTTCGTCCTTGAGTATTCTGTTCCGTAGTTCCGACATGATAGGAAGCAGTCCGTCGTGGTGGCCGAAACTCGGAGCGACGTAATCTCCGTCTGCATTCCAGCCGCCGAAATGCATAGCCACATGAATATCGTAGAATTGATTGGGGTCGGCCGCGCTGATCCGCAGCAGTTCTCCGGCAAGCTCGACAATCGCTTCTTTTGTCATGTAGGCGGTAATGCCCATGACATCCAATCGCAGCGCCAAGCTGTGCGGTCCTGCGGATTTGCCTTTCTCGGTCTTCCCAAGCATTAGCGGCTCCTAACAGAGGCGGGCTGGCCCGTCGCAGCTATCTGAGAATAGTTGAGACGAGATGTCTTTCGGAAAGCTGAAGCCGAGAGCTTTCTCCAATCTCATGTCCGTCTGCATGAGCGCTCGTTGGAACGCTGAACGGCGCGTTCTGCCGCACCGCGCCATGTGGCGCTTGCGGACCTTTCCGGTTCGGCCTAAGTCAGCCGCCAATCCGGAGTTCTTCATGGCTGGCACATCAGACCACGGCAAGGCGTTCGCCACCCCCGAGCGCGCCCATATTCTCGTCATCGAGGCGCGCTTTCACGACGCGCTCGCGGATGCGCTGCTGGACGGGGCCACCTCCGCGCTGAAAGAGGCAGGCGCGACCTTCGACGTGATCACGGTGCCCGGCGCGCTGGAGATTCCGGCCGTCATCTCGATGGCACTCGACGCCGCAGACGAGGGCGGCACCGATTACGACGGCTATGTCGCGCTCGGCACCGTCATCCGTGGCGACACCTACCATTTCGACATCGTCGCCAACGAATCGAGCCGCGCCCTGATGGATCTGGCGGTCGACGAGTCGCTTGCGATCGGCAACGGCATCCTGACGACCGAGAACGAAGAGCAGGCCTGGACCCGGGCGAAGAAGAGCGAAGGCGACAAGGGGGGATTTGCCGCGCGCGCCGCGCTGACCATGATCGCCATCCGCGAGCGGCTCGGAGCCTGACGATGAGCGCCGACGCCAAACCGCAATCTGCGCCGCGTGCGGCCAACAAGCGGGGCGCCGCGCGCCTCGCAGCCGTCCAGGCGCTCTACCAGATGGACGTCGCCGGCACCGGACTGCTCGAGATCGCTTCGGAATACGAGGCCTTCCGCCTCGGCAAGGAGATCGACGGGCAGGTCTATCGCGAAGCGGACGCGCAATGGTTCCGCGCCATCCTGGCTGGTGTCGTGGAGAACCAGAAGACCGTCGATCCGGTCATCCGCCAGTCGCTGACCGAGGACTGGCCGTTGTCGCGCCTCGATTCGACGCTTCGCGCGATTCTCCGCGCCGGCGTCTATGAACTCATGAAGCGCGAAGACGTGCCGGTGGCCGTTATCGTCTCTGAATATGTCGACATCGCCAAGGCTTTCTACTCCGAGGACGAGCCGAAGCTGGTGAATGCCGTACTCGACCGCGTGGCTCGCCGCGTTCGTGGCGAGGGCAGGGGGAAGGACGCCTAGGTGACGATCTCCGACCGGCTCAGTGGTGCCGAAAGCGAAGCCCGTCGCACGGCGCTGATCTATGCGTCCGCGATGGCGATCGTCGGCTCGGCCGCACCGATCGCGATCTCGATGGGCGCGCTCGCAGGCCACTATCTCCTCGACGCCGACAAGTCCCTGGCTAGCGCCCCAGTGACGGGCTTCAATGTCGGCGTGGCGCTCGGCGCCCTCCCGGCGGCGGCGGTGCTTCGCAAGGTGGGCGGCCGCAGCGGTTTCATGTTCGGCACGATCGTGACTGCGCTCGGCGGCGCGATCGGCACCGCTGCGATCTTCGCCGGCAATTTCTGGATGTTCGTCGCCGGGCTGATGGTCGTCGGCCTCGGCGGCGCGTTCGTGCAGCAATTGCGCTTTGCCGCCGCGGACGACGCTCCTGCGCAGTTCAAGGCGCGCGCCATCTCCTTCGTGCTGGCCGGCGGCGTGGTCACGGCGATCCTCGGGCCGCAGATCGTCATTTTCACCCGCGAGCTCTTCGCG
Source organism: Mesorhizobium sp. (assembly GCA_041913465.1). Classification (GTDB taxonomy): domain Bacteria; phylum Pseudomonadota; class Alphaproteobacteria; order Rhizobiales; family Rhizobiaceae; genus Mesorhizobium_A. The sequence goes on from JAYSFJ010000001.1 coordinate 480,249, forward strand.
CCGGTGATGTTCGCCGGCTCCTTCGCCGCGATCATCGGATTGGCGGCCGTGGGAGCAGTTATCCTGTCGTTTCTGCGCTCGCATGCGCATGCGCAGGCCAACGCCAGACCGGTCGCGGACGATGCCCGGCCGCTCTCCGAGATCATCCGCCAGCCCCAATTCGCGGTCGCCCTGCTCTGCGCCGTGTCGACCTACGCGCTGATGAGCTTCGTCATGACCGGCGCGCCGTTGGCAATGGTCGGCTGCGGCTTCTCGCCCGACGAGGCGACGCTGGGCATATCCTGGCACGTCATGGCGATGTTCGCCCCGAGCTTCTTCACCGGCCGGCTCATCACCCGCTACGGCGCCGAGAAGATCGTCGCGCTCGGCCTGGCGCTCCTGATCGTCTGCGGCGTCGTTGCCTTGTCGGGCATCGCGCTCTGGCAGTTCTGGACGGCTCTGATCCTGCTCGGGCTCGGCTGGAACTTCGGATTTATCGGCGCGACCGCGATGGTCGCCAATGCCTACCGCCCGTCCGAGAAGGGCAGGGCGCAGGGCTTCCACGACTTCGTCCTGTTCTCGACCGTCGCCTTCGGCTCGCTCATGTCGGGCATCACCTACAACGCCTATGGCTGGGACATGCTGAATTGGGTGATCTTCCCTGTGTCGGTGGTCTGCCTCGTGGCGCTGGGATGGCTTGTCGCCCAGAAACGGCGACAGGTCGCAGTCTGACCCACCCGCCATTCCGGGCGCCTCGCGATCTCGGGAAATGTGCTAGGCTTACGCCAAAGGAAGCGCCATGACCGACGATCCGACCATCCGTCGCGCCCGGCTCGCATTGCTGATCGACGCAGACAACGTGCGCGCCGACTTTCTTCCGATCATCATTCGCGAAGCCTCGGCGCTCGGAACGATCACGGTGAAGCGGGTCTATGGGCACTTCGCCAGTTCCTCGATGAACTCTTGGCAAGCGCTGGTCCACCAGCACGCACTCACTCCGATCCACGTTCCGCCGGCCGCCGTCGGCAAGAACGCGACGGATATGAAGCTGGTCATCGAGGCGATGGACCTGCTGCATCGCGGGCAGGTCGAGGGCTTCTGCATCGCCTCGTCCGACAGCGACTTCACCACCCTGGCGAGCCGGATCCGCGAGGATGGCACGGCCGTCTACGGCTTCGGCGAGCAGAAGGCCTCGACCGGCTGGGTCCGCGCCTGCGACCGCTTCTTCTACTGCGACCTGCTCTTGAAGGAAGAGAAGGGCGGCGGCGACGCGAAGGCGCCGGAGAAGCCGAAGGCGCGGGTTCCCGTCGACGACATTCTCGTCGCCATCGAGGACCTGTCGGACGAGGACGGCTGGGCCTATCTCGGCCCCGTCGGCCAGATGCTGACCAAGCGACTGCCGGACTTCGACCCGCGCAATCACGGCTTTCGCAAGCTGAGCGACCTCGTCGCCAGTCTCAAGGCGGTGGAGATGAAGCGCGAGAAGGGCGGCGGTCGGGTGCAGATCCGTGCACGGGTCACCTGATCCGCGACCCGCGCATCTCCACACCACCACGGCGGCCGCGCGCTGGCCTCGGGTCGCCTGCGGCATTGCAGCAAAACCGGGGCAAAACGGTAACAAAACCTTGACGCTCGCCTGGCGCTTACGCATAAGCCCGCAGCGAGGGGCCGGACTCCGTAACCAGTCGGAGACGGTCCTATCGAATGTCCGGGGAGGGGTTCTTCCGGACGAAACCAAGGGAAATCGGCATGACCATGCTTTACGTCGTCATTGCCTGCGGCCTGCTTTCCATCGTTTACGCCTTCTGGGCGACGCAATCGGTCCTCGCGGCCGATCAGGGAAATGCACGCATGCAGGAAATCGCCGGCGCCATCCGTGAGGGTGCGCAGGCCTATCTCGCCCGTCAGTACACCACCATCGCCATCGTCGGCGTGGTCGTCTTCCTCCTCGCCTGGTGGCTGCTGTCGGGCCTGGCCGCGATCGGCTTCCTGATCGGCGCGGTGCTTTCGGGCGCCGCCGGCTTCATCGGCATGCATGTGTCGGTCCGCGCCAACGTGCGCACCGCGCAGGCTGCCTCCAACAGCCTCGCGGCCGGCCTCGACATCGCCTTCAAGTCGGGCGCGATCACCGGCATGCTGGTCGCCGGCCTCGCGCTCCTCGGCGTCGCGGTCTACTACTGGGTCCTCATCGGCCCGCTCGGCTACGCGTCCGGCGATCGCATGGTCATCGACTCGCTCGTCGCGCTCGGCTTCGGTGCCTCGCTGATTTCGATCTTCGCCCGTCTCGGCGGCGGCATCTTCACCAAGGGTGCGGATGTCGGCGGCGACCTCGTCGGCAAGGTCGAAGCGGGCATTCCCGAGGATGATCCGCGCAACCCGGCCACGATCGCCGACAATGTCGGCGACAATGTCGGCGACTGCGCCGGCATGGCTGCGGACCTGTTCGAAACCTACGCGGTGACGGTCGTCGCCACGATGGTTCTCGCCGCGATCTTCTTCGCCGGCAGTGCTGCGCTCTCGACCGTCATGCTCTATCCGCTCGCGATCTGCGGCGCCTGCATCCTGACGTCGATCGTCGGTACCTTCTTCGTGAAGCTGGGTTCCAACGGCTCGATCATGGGCGCGCTTTACAAGGGCCTGATCGTCACCGGCCTGCTCTCGATCATCGGCCTCGGCGGCGCAACGTCGCTCACCGTCGGCTGGGGCGAGATCGGCATTGCCAACGGCATGCCGATCACCGGCACCAACCTGTTCATCTGCGGCCTCGTCGGCCTGCTCGTGACGGGCCTGATCGTCGTGATCACCGAATACTATACCGGCACCAACAAGCGTCCGGTGAACTCGATCGCGCAGGCGTCGGTCACCGGTCACGGCACCAACGTCATCCAGGGTCTCGCCGTCTCGCTCGAATCGACGGCGCTGCCGGCGATCGTCATCGTCGGCGGCATCATCGCGACCTACCAGCTTGCCGGCCTGTTCGGCACTGGCATCGCGGTGACGACCATGCTCGGCCTCGCCGGCATGATCGTGGCGCTCGACGCCTTCGGCCCGGTCACCGACAATGCCGGCGGCATCGCCGAAATGTCGGGCCTGCCGAAGGAAGTGCGTCATGCGACCGACGCGCTCGACGCGGTCGGCAACACGACCAAGGCCGTCACCAAGGGCTACGCGATCGGCTCGGCCGGTCTCGGCGCTCTCGTGCTCTTCGCCGCCTACAGCTACGACCTCCAGTATTTCGCGGCCAACGCGGCGCAGTTCCCGTATTTCGCGGACATCGGGACGGTCTCGTTCGACCTGTCGAACCCCTATGTCGTCGCCGGACTGATCTTCGGCGGCCTGATCCCGTATCTCTTCGGCGGCATCGCCATGACGGCCGTCGGCCGCGCGGCGGGCTCGATCGTCGAGGAGGTGCGCAAGCAGTTCCGCGAGAACCCCGGCATCATGCAGGGCACCACCAAGCCGAACTACGCGCGCGCGGTCGACATCCTGACCAAGGCGGCGATCAAGGAGATGATCATCCCGTCGCTCCTGCCGGTGCTGGCGCCGCTCGTCGTCTATTTCGGCGTGCTGCTGATCTCCGGCTCGAAGGCGTCCGCCTTCGCTGCGCTGGGCGCATCGCTCCTCGGCGTGATCGTCAACGGCCTGTTCGTCGCCATATCGATGACCTCGGGCGGCGGCGCGTGGGACAATGCCAAGAAGTCCTTCGAGGACGGCTTTGTCGACAAGGACGGCGTCAAGCACCTGAAGGGTTCGGAGGCCCATAAGGCGTCCGTCACCGGCGACACGGTCGGCGATCCCTACAAGGACACCGCCGGCCCGGCCGTGAACCCGGCGATCAAGATCACCAACATCGTCGCGCTCCTGCTGCTCGCCGTGCTCGCGCACTGAGCGGTCGGACGTTGCAAAGAAAAACCCCGCGGGAGCGATCCCGCGGGGTTTTCGATTCGGTGAACGCGATAATGGCCGGCGCGGCGCGACCGCCGGCAATCAGCCTCCCGGGTTGCCGAAGAGGTTCGGAGCCTTGCCCTTCTTGCCGCCGAAGCCGCCCAGGATCTGGCCGAGGAAATTCTGGTCCTTGCCGCCGGTCGGCGTGGTGCGCGAGATGAAGTCGAACACCTTGCCGTCCTGCATGCCATAGTTGGCGATGTTCACGACACGGTCGTCCGGGCCGAAATAGACGGCGAGCACGCGCTGGTCGACGATGTGCGGATTCTGCCATGCCATCGAGCGGTGGCGCGTCTGCGAAATGTAGTAGAACACCTCGTTGTCGAAGGTGGCGCGCGTCGACGGCGAACCGAGCGCCAGCAGCACCTGTTCGCGGCTGGAGCCGGGCGGCACGAGTTCGATGGCCTGTGGATCGATGACGTAGCCCTGCGTCAGCGTTTCGCTGGCAGACAGGGTCGACGCGGCATTGCAGCCCGAGAGAGCGGCGACGGCCGCTACCGCCAGCAACGCAGGTGCCAGTCGGGAGGCTTTCGCCTTGATTTTCAACGCGTGCAACGACATCTCCATGTCACTCGGCTCCTGCTGCTGCTTGCGCGAAGCCGGAGACTCGGTAAACCAGCTTTCGGGCCGATGCAACCGAAGCGGCGCAATCGGCGGGAGTTCCCCGGCATGTTCAAACAATTCTTCAACCCGGCGCGACGGCAAAACCGCGCCATAGCGGACGCCATCTACGCCCGAATCGTGGCGGCGGCACGGCAACCCGTTCCTTATTCCGACTGGCTCGTTCCCGACACGCCGCTCGGCCGCTTCGAGATGGTGGGATTGCACACCTATCTCTTTCTTCACCGCATCCGCGGTGAAGGCGAGGCCGCGGACGCGCTCGGCCAGGAACTCGCCGATACGTTCTTCCAGGACGTCGATCATTCGCTGCGCGAACTCGGCATAGGCGACATGGGCATTCCGAAACGAATGAAGACCCTTTCGCGGATGTTCTACGGCCGCACCAAGAGCTATGACCACGCGCTCGACGCCCGAGACCTCGAGGCGCTGACGGCCGCGGTTTCGCGCAATGTCCGGCCAGAGACGACCGATTGGCCGCAGGCGAAGCAACTCGCTGCCTATGTGCTGGCGGCCTCGGACGACCTCGCCGCCCAGCCGCTCGACCGTCTGTTGTCGGGCGAGGTGCGTTTTCCGCCGGCGGCATAAGGGAGAGGATGATGGCACAGATAGCGAAAAGTCCGATCTCCTACCCGATCGACGTCCGGCGCCTGCCGCAGAAGGGGTTCCCGGTCGTCGTCGAGCCGGATGCGAAAGCGCGCGCTGAACTTGCGCGCGTCCACGGTCTCGTCTCGGTCGAGCGGTTCCGCGCCGAGCTTCTGTTCACGGCCTGGAAGCGCGGCGGCATAAGCGTCACGGGAAGCGTTCGCGCAACGATCGTCCAGCAATGCGTGGTCACGCTGGAGCCGATCGAAGCGAAGATCGACGAAGACGTGGATCTGGTCTTCGTGCCGGAAGGATCGGCGCTCGCGCGCGATACGATCGAGGAGGGGGAACTCGTCCTTTCCGCCGACGGGCCGGACCTGCCCGAAACCTTCGACGGCGTGTCGATAGATGCCGGCGCGGTGGCCGAGGAAGCGTTCGCCCTGGCGATCGATCCCTATCCGCGCAAGCCGGGCGCCGAGCTTCTCTCGACCGGCCCGGATAACCGCGAGGGCTCTCCCTTCGCGACGCTGCGCGGTCTCGTTCCGAAAAACTGAAAAGCCGGGAACGAAGCCCAAATGGAGGTTGTGCGTGGGCGCAAAACCGCTATTTTCGCCGCTGGCTTGGCCTGTCCCGCATCCCGCGGATAGAAACGTCAAAAAGAGACTAGGCGCGCGTGATCAGGATTTCGATTGATGCGATGGGGGGCGACCACGGCCCCGATATCGTCATGCCCGGCCTGCTTCGGGTCGCGGAACGCCGTCCGGATGTCCGCTTCCTGATCTTTGGCCACGAGGAAGCGATTTCGCCGCACTTCATCAAGTATCCGCGCCTGCGCTCGATCAGCCAGTTCACCCATTGCGATGTGTCCGTGCGGATGGACGACAAGCCGAGCCAGGCGCTGCGCCACGGCCGCTGGAAATCGTCGATGTGGAAGGCGATCGAGGCGGTGAAGGCGGGCGAGGCGGACGTCTGCATCTCCGCCGGCAACACCGGTGCGCTGATGGCCATGTCGAAATTCTGCCTGCGCACAATGGCCCAGATCGAACGGCCGGCGATCGCGGCGATCTGGCCGACGACGCGGGGCGAAAGCGTCGTGCTCGATGTCGGCGCGACGATCGGCGCCGACGCCCACCAGCTGATCGACTTCGCGATCCTCGGATCGGCGATGGCGCGCGCGGTTTTCGGCATCGAGCGGCCGTCGGTCGGCCTCCTCAACATCGGTGTCGAGGAGGTCAAGGGCCAGGAGGACGTCAAGGAGGCGGGATCGCTGCTGCGCGCCGCCGAACTGAAGTCGATGGATTACCACGGTTTCGTCGAGGGCGACGATCTTGGCAAGGGCACAACCGATGTCGTGGTGACGGAAGGATTTGCGGGCAATATCGCGCTGAAGACGGCGGAAGGTACCGCCCGGCAGATCGCCGAATATCTCCGTTCGGCGATGAGCCGGACGCTGATGGCCAAGATCGGCTACGTGTTCGCCAAGGGCGCCTTCGACCGGCTGCGCGAGAAGATGGACGTGCGCAAGATCAATGGCGGCGTCTTTCTCGGCCTCAACGGCATCGTGGTGAAGAGCCACGGCGGAACTGACGACGAGGGTTTCGCGTCGGCCGTCGAACTCGGCTACGACATGGCGCGCAACGGGCTCATCGAGAAGATCCGCGCCGATCTCGACCAGTTCCATGCCCGCGCGCCGGAACTGTCACGCCGCAAGGCGGCAGAACCTACGGACGAAGGGCAAGACTGATGATCCGTTCGCAAGTGATGGGGGTGGGCTCCGCCCTGCCTCGGCGCGTGCTCACCAATGCCGAACTGGCACTCATGGTCGACACGTCGGACGAGTGGATCGTCCAGCGCACCGGCATCAGGCAGCGTCATATCGCCTCCGACGACGAGACGACAGCCTCGCTGGGCGAGGCCGCGGCGCGCGCCGCGCTTGCCAATGCGGGGCTGACGCCCGACGACATCGATCTCATCATCCTTGCCACCTCGACGCCGAACAACACCTTTCCCGCGACGTCGGTGGAGATCCAGCAGCGCCTCGGCATGCGCCATGGCTATGCATTCGACCTGCAGGCGGTCTGCAGCGGCTTCGTCTACGCCGTCTCTGTCGCCGACCTGCATATCCGCGGCGGCATGGCCAAGCGCGTGCTCGTGATCGGCGCGGAGACGTTCTCGCGCATTCTCGACTGGTCGGATCGCACCACCTGCGTGCTGTTCGGCGACGGCGCCGGCGCCATCGTGCTCGAGGCGGCCGAAACCGCGGGGACGACGGCCGACCGGGGCATCCTCGCCTCGGCGCTGCGCTCCGACGGGACCCACAAGGACAAGCTCTTCGTCGATGGCGGGCCTTCGACCACCGGCACGGTCGGCCACCTGCGCATGGAAGGGAAGGAAGTCTTCAAGCACGCGGTGGGGATGATCACCGACGTGGTGACGTCGACGCTTTCGGCCGGCGGCGTGACGGTCGAGGATCTCGACTGGTTCGTGCCGCACCAGGCCAATCTGCGCATCATCGACGCCTCGGCCAAGAAAATGGGGATCGCACCCTCCAAGGTCGTCGCGACCGTGAGTGACCACGGCAATACATCGGCGGCGTCGGTTCCGCTCGCCCTTGCCGTCGCCGTCGCCGACGGCCGTATCCGCAAGGGCGACCTCGTGCTGATCGAGGCGATGGGCGGAGGCTTTACGTGGGGCGCTGTTCTGTTACGGTGGTAACGACGGGTTCGACACGGAATCCGCGGCTGCTGATGAACTTGGCCGTGAAGGGTTCTTGACCGGGGGCGGTCTATTTTTTACGTTGCTATATTGCTGATTTAGTCTGGTTTTTCGGTCGGTAGGAAGGTCGCATGGGGGGAAACACACTTACGCGCGCCGACCTCGCCGAGGCTGTCTACCGCAAGGTCGGATTGTCCCGAACCGAATCCGCCCAACTCGTCGAAATGGTGCTCGACGAAATCTGCGATGCCATCGTCCGCGGCGAGACGGTCAAGCTGTCCTCCTTCGCGACGTTCCAGGTGCGGTCGAAGAACGAACGTATCGGCCGCAATCCGAAAACCGGCGAGGAAGTGCCGATCCTTCCGCGCAAGGTGATGACGTTCAAGGCGTCGAACGTTCTCAAGAGCAAGATTCTGCGCAATCACCAGCAGGCCAAGTCCAAGGCTGGAAAATAGCTGGGGGCGGCGACGCCCGACTCACCGTCAGTCTTGAATGTCGCCGCGCAAACCGCTGGAATGCGTGACGAATCAAGGATTGGGGAGGAGTAGCCGCATGGACAAGAGTCCCGACGCATTCCGCACCATCAGCGAGGTCGCCGAAGACCTCGACCTGCCCCAGCACGTGCTGCGCTTCTGGGAAACCCGTTTCACCCAGATCAAGCCGATGAAGCGCGGCGGCGGGCGGCGCTACTACCGCCCGCAGGACGTGGACCTGATCAAGGGCATCCGCCACCTTCTCTACGACCAGGGCTATACGATCAAGGGCGTGCAGAAGCTGCTGCGCGAGAACGGCAACCAGTTCATCGCGGCCGTCGGCACCGGCGACATGGCGGCGGTCGCCGCGATCGCAGCGCGCAAGCAGGAGGCAGCTCAGGCGGCCACCGCCGCCGCGAACGCTCCGCCCCGCGGATTGGATGACGAGATGCTGGTCGGAGAGCCGAAGGTGAGGCCGAGCCGCCGCTTCTTCGGTCTGGGCAAGGCGGATGACGAAGGGCCGGTGGCGCCAGGCCAGTCGCGCCTGTCGAAGGACAATCGCGCGCTCCTGCAGGAGGCGCTGTTCGACCTGCTCGAGTGCAAGCGCCTGCTCGACCAGGTCCGCTGAAAGGGCCGGCCGGAGCCGGCCCTCGCTCAGGCTCCTCCGAAAAGGGCCTCGAAACTGTATTCCGGCCAGATGCCGATGGCGCCGTCGTACATCATCTTCAGCGCGACGTAGAAGATGATGATCAGGCCGACATAGGCGATCCAGCGGTGGCGGTGCAGCAGCCGGGCGATGAACGACGCGGCGAAGCCCATCAGCGCGATCGACATGGCGAGGCCGATGATCAGCACGGTGGGATGCTCGCGCGCCGCGCCTGCGACGGCGAGGACGTTGTCGAGCGACATCGACACGTCGGCGATGACGATCTGCCAGGCCGCCTGCGCGAAGGTCTTGCGCGGCGCGCCACCGGCGATCTTGCCGTCGGCGTCTGTGTCGCGGTTGAGCAGAGCCTCTTCGGCATCATGTTCCTGCTCGTGCGTGACCGTCATTTCGCGGTACATCTTCCAGCAGACCCACAGCAGCAGCAGGCCGCCGGCGACGAGCAGGCCGGGGCCGAGCGCGAGCAACTGGGTGGTGACGAGCGCGAAGCCGATGCGCAGCACGGTGGCCGCAAGAATGCCGATGACGATCGCCCTGTTGCGCAGCTCCTTCGGCAGGCCGGCTGCGGCGAGGCCGATCACGATGGCGTTGTCGCCGGCAAGGACAAGATCGATCGCCAGCACCTGCAGAAGCGCGGTGAACCCTTCGGCGGTGAAGATTTCCATGAAAGACCTTGCCGGATCGTGTGTTCGCGGGGGGTGGATCGGCCCGAAAATGGGCCTCATCCAATGGAAATTCAATGGTCGGAGCGGCGGGATTCGAACCCACGACCCCTTGACCCCCAGTCAAGTGCGCTACCGGGCTGCGCTACGCTCCGAACCGGTGGAAGCCCTATAGAACGCGGGGTTAAGAGGCAAGCGCCAATTTCGGCTTTGAGTGCGGAAGTCGATTGTCGGCGGGCCGACGGCATTGCGCGGCAGAAGCCTCGCGGAAGACATGAATGCCGATCGCGGCGATCCGGATCAGATCTTCACCAGCATTGCCGTGACGTACATGAAGCCGACGCCGGCGACCAGGCCCGTCAGCGCCATTGGGGTGACGAGGGTCCGCGATTCGCCGCCGCGCTCGCGAAGCTGCATCGACACGACCTCGACGATCACCTGCAGGATCGCCCCGGCACCGATCGCCAGCGCCAGCGCCGACCATTGCGGGGCGTAGGCGAGGCTCCCGATCCAGAGACCGAGGACGGCGGGACCGCCTGCGAGCAGCGTCAGCGCGGCGAAGGCCCGTAACGGCGGTCGTTGCCTGAGGATAGGGGCGGCGATGCCGATACCTTCGGTAATGTTGTGCAAGGTGAACCCGAGCACCAGGAACGTGCCAAGTCCTGCCGCGCCGGCCGCGAAGGCGGCTCCGATCGCCAGGCCCTCGCCGAGATTGTGCAAGCCGATGCCGAGCGCGATGAAGGTCGAAAGCGCCAGCCCGGTCGGCGCTCCGCGCCTGCGCCCGATGGCCATGAGGAGGAGGAAGCTGGCAATGGCGGCGAGCACGACCATCGTCGGCCCCTGGAATAGGACCGCTGCTTCCCCGGCCAGTTCCAGCGCCTCCTGGAGGGCATCGACGAGGAGGAAGGCGAGCAGGCCGACCGTCAGCGACAGGAGAAAGTCCATGCCGGCGCGCCCGACGCCCCTGAGTGCCGGGTAGAACATGAGACCGATCGCCACCGGCAGGATGCCGACGAACGCGCCCAGGATCGCCTGCGAGACGAAACTCACCGAATCCCGCGTCGGTGTGGGCACCGCTACCGCGATCTCGTGCGCGAACGTCGCCCCGGTATTGGTCACGACGTTGATCGCATGAGCTTCGCCCAGCACCCACGGGAACGGTATCGCGATCCAGGCCGTGGCGCCGCGCGCGATCGGTCCGGGCGGATCCTGGGTGAATTGCCAGTAGGCATCGTCGACCTGGACCTGCGCGATCCGCATCGGTTCCGAGCCACCCGCGCGCACGAGGATTCGCATGCCGTCGGTGCCCAGGATGGTCCGTTCGAAGGTCAGGTTTTCGACCGGCGGCGCGCCGTTGCGGAAACCTGACAGCGGATCGGAGAAAACCAGCCAGACGATCGCCAGACCGAGCACCGCAAGCGGGACCGCGATCCAGGCCAGATGGGTCCAGCGAGAGTCGAGGGCAGGCGCAACGCCGGGGGAGCGAGGCAAGTCTGTCACGACACCGCCTCCACGACGTCGAACATGCCGACCCAGCCGAGTTCGGTGAACTCCGACTGGTGAGGATGGAACATGTAGAGCCCGGGTTCGTGCTCCTTGAAATGGAACTCGAGAATGCCGCGCTCGGCCTGGCATTGGGTGATCAGGTCGACGGTCTTGAGCGTCGGCGTCAGCGTCGTGCCTTGATTGAAATAGTCGAAGAAATTGGCATGGAGGTGGAAGGAATTGATCAGATCGAACTCCACCACGTTTACCAGGTAGATGCGGACGGGCTTGTCCTTGACGATCCGGATCGGCTTCTTCGCGTAGGCGTGGGCGACCGTGTTGACGGCATAGACCTCGTTCTCGCCGTCGAGATTCGTGTCGAAGGCATTCATCACCATTACGAATTCCTGCCAGCCGGCATTCTCGGGTGTCCCCAACAGCCGCGACAGCGCCACTGCCTGATGTTCCGGATGCCGGGTCGGATCTGGATCAATGACAAAGGCCCCATACATGCCCTTGTGGATATGCCGCTTCAGGGGCAGGGCATGGCAATGATAGAGGTGGCAGCCGAAAGGCTTCGCGTCGAACTCGTAGACGAATTCCTCGCCCGGCCCGATCAGGCCGGCTCCGGGGACACCGTCCATGCGCGCCGAATGGATGCCGTGGAAATGCATCGAATGGGGATGCGAACCGTAGTTCTTGAAGACGATTTTCAGGCGCTCGCCTTCGGTCGCGCGTAGCGATGGACCCGGCACGCGGCCGTTGTAGGTCCATGCCGGGAACATGATCCCCGGCGCGATTTCGATTTCCTTGTCTTCGGCCGTGATTTCGAAGGTGCGAAGCGTGCGACCGTCCGGCAGGCTCGACACCGTTCCGGTGTACCAATCGCCGAGCAGCTTCGTCGGGTCGAATCCATTGCGTGCGTCGTCGACTTCGCCGACCGTGATCATCGCACCATGCGCCGCGAGATGGGCGGATGGGCCTTCCGTCGTGGCCGCGGTAGCCGCGTGAGCGGTATGGCCTGTCTGCCCGAAGGCGCCGCTTGCCGCCGCGACTGTTCCGCTCGCCGCCGCAAGTCCGCCAGTCAGCAGCAGTCTCCGATCCAGCTTTTGCCGCAGCAAAGACGCGTCTTCGCCCATCGTCGTCTTTCCCATGCAAATGCGAACCATTTGCAACAATAGCATCGGCTCCGCCGACGAGCCAGCGAATTGTTCGGGCATCGCTTCAATCGGCTTCGGGATTCCGCTAAGGTTTCCAGCGGAACCTGGGGTTGGGCGGATGGCCGGCGCACACATGGCGCGATGGGCACGGAAGGCGCGGCAGCTTCTGCTGGAGTTGGGCTGCGCCTGTCTCCTCATGGTCCAGGCCGTGCCGGCTTCGGCCGCCATTGTGGTCGACGACGGAGAGATAAGGGCCGATGTCGCGCGGCGCGCGGCCGACATCGCGGCAATTGTCGAGGATCTTCGCGCCATGCCCTCGCTCGGGCAGGCGGCGGCCAAGGGCCAGCGGCGGCGTGCGCTCGTCATCGGCAACAACGATTACGAGGAATTGACTGATCTCAACAAGGCGGAGGGCGACGCGGTCTCGCTGCAGGCGACGCTGGAAGAGCTTGGCTTCACCGTGACCCTGAAACGCAACATCTCGGCCCGCGATTTCGACGACGCGGTCGATGAGTTCGTGGACGGACTGGAACGGGGCGACGTGGCGTTCTTCTTCTTCGCCGGCCACGGCGTCAGCTACCAGCAGCGCAACTTCCTGCTGCCCGCGGACATGCCGGCGCTCGACGCGGTCAGGGAATCGCGGCTGGAGCGCTATGCGGTCGACGCGCAGGATCTCGTCGACAGGATCTACAGCCGCGGCGTGGAGATCGCCTTCGTCGTGCTCGACGCGTGTCGCGACAATCCGTTTCCTCCCGACCCGGATACGCGCGCGGTTCGCGCCTATGGCGGGCTGGCGCGCATGACACCGCAGAAAGGCGCGTTCGTGCTCTATTCCGCCGGCATCGGACAGAAGGCGCTGGACCGCCTCGGACCCGAGGATACCGATCCGAACTCGGTTTTCACCCGCACCTTCCGGCCGATCCTGGCGACGCCGGGAATGCCTGCCGTCGAGATCGCCAAGCGCACGCAGGTCGAGGTGCACGCGCTGGCGGCGACCGTGCCGCACGATCAGGATCCGGCTTATTACGACCAGGTCGTCGGCCAGTTCTACCTCAAGGCGCCGCGTCCCAGGCTGTATGGGCTGGTGATCGGCGTCGACGATTATGGCGGGCGCTTCAACCTTGCCGGCGCCGTCAACGACGCCAAGCGGTTGTCGGTGGCCCTCGATGCGGTTGGGGCCGAGAAGGTCGTCACGATTACGAACCAGGATGTCAGACTCGGATATCTCGAATATGTATGGAATGACTTGGTGGAGGACGCTCAGCCAGGCGATACCGTGTTCTTCACCTTCTCTGGCTCCGGCTATCGCGAGCCACGCGGCGATACGGCCGCCGACGGTGAAGACAGGCGCACGGTCTTGCTGCTCAGTGGGTCGACGCCGATCGAAGCCTACCAGAAACTCGCCGACGAGGCCGGCAACGGACAATCCGGCTACGAATTGATCGAGCCGGGCCGCAAGCTGACCGACGATATCTTCACAGCCTGGATGGAGAAGGCAGCGCGCAAGAACGTCAATGTGATCGTCCTCATCGACGGGTGTCACGCGGGCGGAATCCTGGACCGCGAATTCGCCAACGTCTCGTTTTTCGGCGCCGCGCAGGAGAGCGAACTGGCAAGGGAGCAACGGTTCGGCGGCGACGTTCAGGGCCTTGCGAGTTTCGTCTTCGCGCAAGCAATCTCAGGCGCGGCCGATCTCAATGGCGACGGGTATCTCACCCAGCGCGAGCTTTTCGCCTATGGCGACCAGAACATCTTCCACATATCGGCGGGACGCCAGAATGCCCAATTCTACCCGACCTTGCCGACAAGCAGTCCTGGCCTTGTGCTCGTGTCGGTGCCGCACACGGCGAAACCGGTAGATCTGGAGACATTCTGGCAGCCGCTTCGTCCTGAAGATGCGGGGAAGGAGCAACGCTAGACCCGGCCAGGCCTGGCCTCCCTGCCGTATCGCCGCTCAAGCGCGATTGCGCCCCAAACCATGCCGATCAGGATGTAGAAGTGGCGCCAATGGTCGGTATCGATCACGGTGCCAAGCGCGACATGGCCGACAAGCGTCACCCAGGCGCAGAGCAGGAAAGGCTGCCACGGCCGCTCGCGGAAAAGGATGCGGAAGCCGGCGGCGATCGTCCAGACGATCATCGTCAGCCAGGAGGCGAAGCCCAGCCAGCCGTAGTCCATTAGCGCTTTCAGCCAGATGTTGTGGGTGTCCTCGCCGTAGATCTGGCCGAACGTCAGCGGGCCGATGCCGAACGGATGTTCCATCGCCAGCTGGAAACCGATGACGTAGCGGGCGAAGCGGCCGAGCCGTGCGCCGTCGTATTCCTGCACGAGCTGCGCGCGGGTCGTGAACAGGTCGGCCACGGAGGGGATCTGCAGCGCCACCAGGATCGCCAGGACCAGCAGCGCGAAGGCGGCGACGCTCATCATTGCCAGCCGCAGCCGGAACAGGCCGCTTTGGCTGCGCAGGAACAGGATGCCGGTGACGAGAATGGCGCTGACGCCGAACAAGCCCCAGGCTCCGCGCGAGAAGGACAGGAAGATCGCCAGCACGATGACCAGCAGCGGGGGCAGGCAGCGCAGCCATTCCGACGGCCCGCCGGTGAGGACGCGGTAGAGCAGCCAGACACCCGGCAGCGCCAGGAACGGCCCGAACACGTTCGGGTCCTGGAACACGCCCGCGGCGCGCTCGTATTTGGTGAACATCTCGAATCCGGGCAGCGCGTGGAAATAACCCAGGATGCCCGCCAGGCCGGTGATGACCGCCGACGCAACCCAGGCGCGGAACATCAGCGGATAGAGGTCGGGCCGGGATTCGGTCACCGCCGCGAAGAAGACCGCGGTGAAGGCCAGGAACAGCGACACCGCGATATAGAGCGGCGTATCCATCAGGTCGGACATCTGCGTCATCGAGATCATGCCGCCGATGTTGAAGGTGATCAGCAGCACGAGAAGCGGGGTGATGCTTTTCGAGATGCGCAGGCCGAACAGCGCCCACACCGCGATCAGCCCGGCCATGTAGAGTTCGTAGGGAGCGGGCTCCCGGATGACGAAACCCGACAGGAACACCCCGAGCGCCACCGCGCCGGACACGATGATGGCGATCGCCTTGTCGTTGACCGCCGCGCGCGGTAACTGGCCGGCGACAGCGCTCATCAGTAGGCGTTTTCTGTGTTGAGCAGCTTGATCGGCGTCATCAGCAGGATCTTGAGATCGAACCAGAGCGACCAGTTCTCGATGTAGTAGAGGTCGAACTCGGTGCGCATCTTGATTTTCTCGTCGGTGTCCATCTCGCCGCGCCAGCCGTTGATCTGGGCCCAGCCGGTGACGCCGGGCTTGACGCGGTGGCGGGCGAAGTAGCCGTCGACCACTTCGTTGTAGAGGAGATTGTGCGTCTGGGCGGCCACCGCATGAGGACGCGGGCCGACCAGCGACAGCGAGCCGAACAGCGCGTTGAAAAACTGCGGCAGTTCGTCGATCGAGGTCTTGCGGATGATACGCCCGACGCGCGTCACGCGCGGGTCGCCCTTGGTCACCGCCTGTTTCGCGGTCGGGTCGGACCGGTCGGTATACATCGAGCGGAACTTGTAGACGTCGATCACCTCGTTGTTGAAGCCGTGCCGCTTCTGCGTGAAGAGCACCGGGCCCTTCGAATCGAGCTTGATCGCGATCGCCGTCGCCAGCATCACCGGCGACAGGAGAATGATGCCGAGCAGGCTGAAGACGATGTCGAAGGCGCGCTTGGCGACGGAATCCCAGTCGTTGATCGGCCGGTCGAAGATGTCGAGCATCGGCACCGCGCCGATGTAGGAGTAGGAGCGCGGGCGGAAGCGCAACTGGTTCGAATGGGCAGACAGGCGGATGTCGACCGGCAGGACCCACAGCTTCTTGAGCAGCGAGAGCACGCGCGTCTCGGCGGTGAGCGGCAAGGACACGATCAGCATGTCGATGCGGGCGATGCGGGCGAACTCGATCAGTTCCGCGACATTGCCGAGCTTCGGATAGCCGGCCACGACCGGCGGCGAACGCGTGTCGTCGCGGTCGTCGAAGATGCCGCAGATGCGGATGTCGTTATGCGGCTGCGCTTCGATCGAGCGGATGAGGGCCTCGGCGCTCTTGCCGCCACCGACGATCACCGCGCGCCGCTCCATGCGGCCGTTGCGGGCCCAGCGGCGGATCTGCACCGCCATCACGAAGCGCAGGGAGAACATCAGCACCAGACCGGTGGCGAACCATGTGCCGAACCAGAGGCGCGAGAAGTCTGCCGATACCTTGAACAGGAAGCCGGTGATCGCCAGCAGGGCAAAGACCCCCGCCCAGACGAGGATGATCTTGCCGGCATGCGAGAGCGGGCTGCGCAGCGCCGTCATCTGGTAGCAGTCGGAGAATTCGAGGAGGATGACGGTGAGCAGCGATCCGACGAGGGCGATCGTCGGATAATGCCAGACGAGATGCGTGCTGTAGCCGATGAGCATGCCGTGCAGGATCAGACCGCTCACCGCAAGCAGCGCGAACTCGACGATGCGCAGCGTGCCGGAGACCATGATCGGCGACATCGTATCGCGCCGGTACTGGGTCGCGACCTGCTCAGCCATCGGATTGAGGGTCGACTTGGAAGGTATCTTGCCTTCCCCCTTGTGATTTCGCACCGCGTTCTTCGAGAAGCGGGATTTGGGGTCGATCTCGTTCATGACGCGATGCCGTGGGCTATTGCACCAGCCATATCAAGCCAGTGCTAAGAAAGCATTATGCTCCAGGTACGGCGTGATCGAAATGGCCTTTCGGCCCGCGGCATCTCAGCCTTCAAGCACGCGGAAATATTCCCGCTCTATGGCGCTGGCCATGACCTCGACGCCGAATTTCGCCTTCAGTTCGGCGGTGGTCGGCGTCAGGGTCCGCCAGGCGGTTGGGTCGGCGAGGAGTTTCGCCATTCGCGCGGAGATTTCGCCTGGGTCCGGTCGGGAGAGGGCGGGGGAGTCCTTCGGGAAAATCTCCGGAATGCCGCCCACCGACGTCGCGATCATCGGCATGCCGGCCGCAAGCGCCTCGAGCACGATATAGGGCATCGCCTCGGCGCGCGACGGCACGACGATCGCACGCGCCAGCGCGAAGGCCTGGCGCGCCGGCATCGGCGGGTGGAACGCGAAGCGATCGCCCAGTCCAAGCCGCGCGATCTGATCTTGGTAACGGGGGAGATCGTCGCCGTCGCCCACCATCACGGCGCTGAGGGTGCGTCCCAGCGCCTGTTCCGCGAGCGCGATGGCGTCGATGAAGATGTCCGGCCCCTTCAGGTCGCGCATCATCCCGATGTAGAGGAAATCGGCTGCGTCCGGCGCCGGCGGAACCGGGATGAACTCGGATTCGCCCAGTCCGTTGTAGACGATACTGTACGGAGCGCGGGGCCTTCCGACCTTCTGGCTGAATACGCGTTCCTCGTAACCTGAGACGAAGAACAGGTGGTCCGTGCACCGGTCCATGACCCGCTCGGCGGCGAAGATCGCCTTCCCCATGAGAGTGCCGCCGTCATAGTGCAGGCTGCCGCCATGCGGCGAATAGAGGCGGGCTACGCGAGACCTGGATACCCGCAGAAGCGAGCCGAACAGACGGGAATAGACGCCACCTTTGGCGCCGTGCCCGTGCAGGATATCCGGCTGCAATTGCTTGATGAGACGATAGGTTCTGTAGGCGGCGGCGATGTCGCCGGGGCCCACGTGCCGTTGCATCGGCGTTCGGTGGATGCCGAGCGCCAGCGTTCCGGAAATCTGATCGAACAGTCTGTCTTCGTAGTCGCCGCCGGTCGAGGAATCGCAGACGATCCCGACGAGATGTCCCGCCGCCGCCTGCGCATGGGCGAGATCGCGCACGTGCCTGAATATCCCGCCGACGGGCGAGCGGAAACAGTGCACGATTCGCAGGCTCCTCCCCACCTCGACCCCGGCCTCCGGTCAGAACAGACGTTCGCGGACGTAGATCGTATCGCCGGGCAGCAACGGGTCCGACGTATAGACACGACCCGTCATCACCTTGCCGTTGACCGAGCGCGTGATGTCGACGGTCGACTGGTTGCCGCGCGGGGAGAAGCCCCCGGCAGCCGCGATCGCTTTCTGCACCGTCATCCCGGGCACGTAGGAATACTGACCGGCCGCGCCGACTTCGCCCATGACGAAGATCGGGCGGTAGCGGTCGATCTCGACCGATACGTCGGGGTCGCGGAGATAGCCGTTGCGCAGCCGGGCGGCGAGCGTTGCTTCGAGCTGCGCGACGGACTGGCCGCGAGCCGGCACCGTTCCCACCAGCGGGAAGGCGATGTATCCTGACTGGTCGACGCTGTAGGTGTTGGTGAGACCTTCCTGTTCGAATACCGTGACGCGGACGCGATCGCCGGAATCGAGCACATAGGGAGCCTGGAGCGCCTTGCTGAAGGCGGCGGGCGCCGGCCTGTAGCTGCTGCAGCCGCCCGCGAGCGCGGCGGCGAGCAAGGCGGAGAAGACGAGAACGGGGCGTTTCATGTCCGGACGCGAACCCTTCGACATTGACGCGCCGGCAAGCCGACGGCGCGATACCGGGTAGTTATCTCCCCGTTAGGGTTAATGCGCGGTAAAGGCGCCGACGATCGACCGGGAGGGTGCCTGCAATTCTTAACCCGGCGGAAACCATAGTCGTTTACCTCTTGCCGGAATTGGTTCGGAGTGACGCCATGTCGGGCAGTTCAGTCAGGGGCAGCGATGTCGATGTCGACCTCGGGACCCTCTTCGCCAGCATAGTCAGGGATTGGAAGCTGATCCTGGCCGTGACGATCGCCGTCACCGGCCTGGCGTTCCTCGTCGCATGGCTCGCGACACCGCATTACCGGGCAGAAACCCGCATTCTGATCGAGACCACGGAATCGGTCTTCACGCGCCCGACGCCCTCGGGCGAGAGCGACAAGCCGATTCTCGACGAGGAGGGGGTGACGAGCCAGGTCGAAGTCATGACCTCGAGCGACCTTCTCCGGCAGGTCGCCGACAAGCTCGAACTCGGCAAACTGAAGGAGTTCGACGAGCAGGCCAGCATGGGTCTGGCCGGCCGGCTGATGGTGCTTGTCGGACTGAAGAGTGATCCGAGCGGTCTCGCCGCCGAGGATCGCGTCATCAAGACGATGCGCGAGAAGCTGCGCGTCTATCGGGTGGAGCGCTCGCGCGTCATTGTCGTCAGCTTCTCCTCCGAAGACCCGAAGCTTGCCGCCGACGTGCCGAACGCGATCGCCGACGCCTATCTCGCCATGCAGCAGCAGGCCAAGCAGAAGTCCAACGCCTCGGCGACCGAGTGGCTGGAACCCGAGATCGCCGATCTTCGCGAACGGGTGAAGGCTGCCGAAACCAAGGTCGCCGACTTCCGCGCCCAGTCCGACCTGATGATCGGACAGAACAATTCGGCGCTCGCGACCCAGCAGCTGTCGGAAATGTCGACCGAGCTGTCGCGGGTCCGGGCCGCCCGCGCCACGGCCGAGGCCGATGCG
Organism: Mesorhizobium sp.; assembly: GCA_041913465.1. GTDB lineage: Bacteria > Pseudomonadota > Alphaproteobacteria > Rhizobiales > Rhizobiaceae > Mesorhizobium_A. The sequence goes on from JAYSFJ010000001.1 coordinate 500,030, forward strand.
CAGAGCCTGCGCGACGCCATCAACGGAGGCGGTTCGCTCGATTCGATGCCGAACGTGATGTCCTCGCCGCTGATCCAGCGGCTGCGCGAGCGCCAGGTCCAGCTCAACACCGACATCGCCGATCTTTCGACCACGCTGCTCGACAACCATCCGCGCATCAAGTCGCTGCGGTCGCAGTTGGCTGATCTCGACGGCCAGATCCGCAGCGAGGCGCGCAACATCCTGCGCGGACTGGAAACCGAGGCACAGACGGCGAAGCTGCGCGAGGCGAAGCTGGTCGCCAACCTCAACAACGTGAAGGCGGAATCCGCCCGTGTCGGCGACAAGGAAGTCGAGCTGCGCGCGCTGGAGCGCGAGGCCGCGGCCCAGCGCGAACTGCTCGAATCCTACCTGACCCGCTATCGCGAGGCGGCGTCGCGCGGCGACCGGTCCTACCTGCCGGCCGACGCCCGCATCTTCTCGCGCGCCACCGTTCCCTCCGAGCCCTACTTCCCCAAGATCGTGCCGATCGTCGGCGCCGCCTTCGTCGGCTCGCTGCTCGTCATGGCGATCGTCACGCTGATGCGCGAACTCTTCTCGGGCCGGGCGATGCGTCCGGCAGACGAAAGTAAGGTGGAACCCGTCGAGCGGATCGCTATGCCCGAACCCGTAGCCGCGCCGCCGGAACCCGCCGCGCCGGCCAAGGAAACCGCTTCCGTGCCGTCCGAGCCTGTGGCCGTGCCGCCGCCGGTGCTCTCGCGCCCGGTTGCGCCAACCCTTGCCCGCACCGCGCCGAACGACAACCGCCTGAGTGTATCCGCCGCCGCGGAAAGACTGATTTCGGGTGGCGTTGCGCGAGCGATCTTCGTGTCGCCGGAGGGCGACGAGGGAGCCGCGAGCGCGGTTCTGGTCGCGCGCGAAGTCGCCGACACCGGCCTGCGCGTGGTTCTCGTCGACCTCACGTCGGGCGGAGCCGCGTCCATTCCGACGCTCGACACCGCGGCCGTGCCCGGCATTACCAATCTATTGGCCGGCGAATCGCAGTTCTCCCAGGTGATCCACGGCGACCTCTATTCCGAATGCCACGTGATACCGGTCGGGACCGCCGATCCGGCGCGTGCGATGCGCGCGGCCGATCGGCTGCCGATCATTCTCAATTCGCTCGGCAGCGCGTACGATCTCGTCGTCGTCGAGTGCGGTCCGGCCAAGGCAGAGGGCATTCGCAGGCTGGTCGGCGAGGGCACAAGCGTCTTCGTCAGTGCGCTGGACCCGGGCGACCGCGCGGTCGACGAGGCTGCGTCCGACCTGAGATCGGGTGGCTACGGCAATGTCGAACTGGTGAAGCCCGTAGCCTTCGACAATCCGACTCCGACGGTTCCGAACCGCTCGGCGGCCTGAGGCCGCCGGGCATCTTCAGTCGTCCTCGGACGTCGCCGGCGCGGCTGCCTTCCTGCGCAGCCGCTTCACCAGCGCCCAGACCACCCGGTTCTGCTTCACGAACCGCTTGGCCGCGGTCATGCCGCCCAACCCGGCGGCGAGGAATCGGCCTTTGACCGAGACCGGAACGGCAATGTCGAAATGGCGTGTCTCGATGTTGCACCACAGCCGCTTGTAGTGCTCGTCACCGACCGAGAAGTCGTAGATGTCGAAACCCTGTTCGCAGGCCTCGCGGATGTTCTCGTAGAACAGGAACTCGCCCGGGCTCGCCGCCGACAGGTCGTCCTCGGCGATCGCACCGAACTCGCAGACGAGCCGATCGCCCGAGCGGCTCGATCCCGTGATGGCACGCAGCTTGCCGCCAACCTCGAGGCCATGCAGCACGAATGGCGGCGGCGATTGCGCCAGCGCGTCGACGAAGAGCCGCCGGAAGAAGGCGCGAACGCCGTGAGGTGCGAATACGTCGGCAATGCCCATCTTGCGGAAACGGTCGGACTTCATCTCGTAGAAGCGCGCCAGCAGCTCGTCGACCTCCTCGGGCGTGCGCGCCTCGATGCGGCGAACGCCGCCCGCCGCCTCGAACTTGCGCGTCTGCGAGCGATGCTTCTTGCGCTTGCGCTTGCCGCTCGCGCGGTCGAGCAGGGCTTCGAAGCCGCCGTCGAGGCAGACGGCGAGGGCGACGTTCGGGCTTTCGGTATGCCCCAGGGCGGCAAGTGGAGAGGGCAGGCCACCGAGTTCGGGGCACAGCCGCTCGAGGTGCACGAGATCGACGTCGGGACGCGAAGCCCGCACCGCTTTCGCAAGGTGCTCCGCGGACAGGTGGCCCGGGCGGTCGCGGAAGGCGGGGAAGTTGCCGGCTGCGTGGCTGCCGCCCATGAACCGTGCGATGCGGAAGGGGCCTTTCTTCACCACTTCGAGTGGCAGAAAGACCGCAGGTCCTTCCTCGGGACCGGCGGTGACGATGAACGTGTCGGCGCCGGCGGCCTCAGACCATGCCGCGACCCAGTTCGACGTCTGCGCAGGCGCCACTACCTTTCCCGCGATCAGCGTCGGGTAGTCACCGGCTGTCGCAGTCATGCCGGTGCTAACGGCGGTTGATGCTCCGTGATGGCCGTGATCCGCAGGATTTGTCTGCATGCGCGAGAAATGCGCAACCGCGTCAACCATACTTCAATCCTTGCCCGGTACGGTGCCTCGTCGCGTCTTCCGGTGCGATGACGCTATGCGCAAAAGGTGAATCAATGATCGACAGAGGGGAGTTGCTGCGAAAGCTCGCCCTCAACATGGCGCGATACAGCGGGCTGGGCTCTATTGCGGCCCGGTTTACCGCCGGGGTCGGTGCGATTCTGATGCTGCACCGCGTCACTCGCGATCCCGCCTTGCCGTCGGGCGTGAACCGGCATTTGGCGATCACGCCCGAGTTTCTCGACGCGGTGCTGACCGAGATGAGAGCACTCGGATTCCGCTTCGTGTCGATGGACGAGATACCGGAGCTCTTGTCGGCGCGCGCCGGAACCGAACGCTTTCTCGCCATTACCGCCGATGATGGCTATCGCGACAACCTTACCTGCGCGCTGCCGATTCTCGAGAAGCACGGCGCCCCGATGACGATCTACATCGCGCCGGCGCTGATCGAGGGAACGGTCGATCTGTGGTGGGATGTCGTCGAGGAGATCGTCTGCCGCAGCGAGCGCATCTATCTCGACACCGCCGGTGGACGCCTGGCGATCGATGCGACGACGGCGGCCGAAAAGCTCCGCGCCAACATCACGATCCATAATTTCCTGACGAACGAACTGCCGGAGGAGCAGCAGCGCTGGGTGATCCGGGCACTCGCGGCGGCGGCCGGCGTCGATCACGCGCGTCCTTCACGCGAGACTCTGATGAACTGGGACGAGATCAGGCTCGCCGCCGAACATCCTCTCCTCACCATCGGCGCGCATTCGCTCCATCACTACAATCTGAAGCGCCTGTCTGACGAACGCGCCCGCAGCGAAATGCGGGACGGAGCGAAGTTTCTCGAGATCGAGCTTGGCCAGGCGCCGCGCCATCTGGCCTATCCCTACGGCTACGCATCCGCGGTCGGCGAACGCGAGACGCGCATCGCCGCCGAACTCGGTTTCGCCACCGGCGTGACGACGCGGCACGGCATTCTCTACCCTGGCCACGCGAACCACCTCCTTGCGCTGCCGCGCATATCCGTCAACGGCCGCTATCAGCAGGTCGGCCACATCAGGACGATGGTCAACGGCGTCACCACCCCCCTCGCCAATCGCGGCAGAGCGTTTGTGACGGTGTGACGGTTCAGGCCTTCGGCTGTTTCACCATCCATTTGATGATGCCCATGGCGGGCAGGATCCACAGCAGTCCGGTCAGCAGGAAATAGGTGAAATGCACCACCGGCCCGGATTCCGCGAGCTGTGCGACTGCGACCGTGGTTGCGAGCCACGCATAGACGATCACCAGGGCGATCAGCAGGACCGTTCCGATGAGCTTGCGGAGTCTGACGGGCATAGGGTCTCCTTTCGGGCTCCCTATAGTCCGCACCCCCAGTCATCGTAAAGCCTGCGCGCGACGGCGTGTCGCGCGACACCGGCCGGCAAACGGGCTATCGGCTGTAGCGAAGCTGCCGGAATGAAGAGCATGGCCACGACCGCACAGATCGAAACCGCCGCAGACCTGCGCCGTCGCGCAACGAGGTCGCGCGGCGCCGTGCGGATCTGGCTTTACATCGTCCTGCTCGTGCTCTTCGCGCTGTTCCTTGTCGGCGGAGCGACGCGTCTGACCGATTCTGGCCTGTCGATCACCGAATGGAAGCCGATCCACGGCGTCATCCCGCCGCTCAGCGAGGCCGACTGGCTGGAGGAACTGGAAAAGTACCGCCAGATCCCGGAATACCAGCAGATCAACAAGGGCATGAGCCTCGACGAGTTCAAGACGATCTTCTGGTGGGAATGGGCGCACCGACTGCTGGCGCGGGGTGTTGGCCTCGTGATGGCACTGCCGCTCGCGTTCTTCTGGCTGACAGGGCGGCTCGAGGGTCATCTCAAGCCGAAGCTGCTCGGGCTGCTGGCGCTCGGCGGCTTCCAGGGATTTGTCGGATGGTGGATGGTGTCGTCGGGACTTTCCGAACGCGTCGATGTCTCGCAGTACCGGCTCGCCACCCATCTCACGCTGGCCTGCATCATCTTCACCGCGGTCATGTGGGTCGCGCGCGGGCTCGCGCCGCATTCGCAGGGTCCCGCGGGGCAGGGGACCCGGCGCTTCGCGGGCGTTATGGCGCTGCTCGTCCTGTTCCAGATCTATCTTGGCGCGCTGGTCGCCGGTCTCGACGCGGGCATGGCCTACAACACCTGGCCGTTGATGGACGGGAGCCTGGTACCGGGCGACCTGTTCGTCCAGCAGCCCTGGTGGATCAACCTGTTCGAGAATCCGAAGACCGTGCAGTTCGTGCACCGGCTGGGCGCCTATGTCGTGCTGATCGCGGCATTCGCGCACGCGGTTACCGCCTGGCTCTCTTTGCCCGGCTCGACGCATGCGCGCCGCGCGCTGGTGCTGCTCGGCCTTATTCTGGTCCAGGCCGGACTCGGCATTACCGCGCTCGTGCTGGTCGTGCCGTTCGGGTGGGCGCTGGTGCACCACGCCTTCGCGATCGTCGTCCTGGGCTTCGCCGTCGCGCACTGGCGCGGGACGGTGGGACCGTATCCGGTGCCTGTCGGAACGGCCGCCTAGGCGCCGATCATCAGGTCGAGATTCTGCACGGCGGCGCCCGAAGCGCCCTTGCCGAGATTGTCATAGACGGCGACGAGAACTGCCTGCGCCCGCGCATCGTTGGCGAAGACATGGAGCATCATCCGGTTGGTGCCGTTGTAGGTTTCGGGATCGAGCTCCGGCACGCGGTCGACCTCGGCATATGGCGCGACCTCGACGGCACTGTCCTTCAGCGACGCGTAGTGGTCGGCAAGCGCCGAATGCAGCTCCTTGCCCCTGGGAATGCGGGTGAGTGCGCCGAGCTGCAGCGGCACCATCGTCACCATGCCCTGTGCGAAATTGCCGACGGCCGGTTGCATCAGCGGGTCGAGCTTGAGCCCGGCATAGTGCTTCAGCTCCGGCACGTGCTTGTGCTTGAGCGTCAATGCATAGGGCAGGAACTCAGGCGCGGCTTCGCCCTTGGCCTCGTAGTCCTCGATCATCGTGCGGCCGCCGCCGGAATAGCCGGAAATGCCGCTCATCGTCACCGGATATTCGGCCGGCAGCAGGCCGGCCGCGATCAGCGGCCGTAGCGTGGCGATCGGCCCCTGCGGCCAGCAGCCAGGATTGGCGACCCGCTTCGACGCGGCGATCGCGGCAGCATGCGCCTTGTCCATCTCGGCGAAACCGTAGGTCCAGCCGTCGGCGACACGATGCGCCGTCGAAGCGTCGATCACCCGCGTCGTGTCGTTCGAGATCAGCGACACGCTTTCCCTGGCCGCGTCGTCCGGCAGACACAGGATCGCGACGTCCGCCGCATTGAGGAACTCGGCGCGGGCGGCCTTGTCCTTGCGCCGCTCGGTCGGCACCGAAATGATCTCGATGTCCCCGCGTCCAGCGAACATCGCGCGGATCTGCAGCCCGGTTGTGCCGTGTTCGCCGTCGATGAAGATTTTCGGTTTCATGCCTGTCGTCCGGAAAGGTAGGTCGCTAAAATGGTTACGCCGGCCGCCGGAATCAATCCGGCAAGCCGTTGAATCGACGTCTCAGCCGCGCGCTTTTCGCGCAGCGAGAAGGCCGAGATAGTACATCGCGATGTTAGACGCCGCGATCGAGGTGATGTCGGCGTGGTCGTAGGCGGGTGCCACCTCGACCACGTCGGCGCCGACCATGTCGAGCCGGTCGAGCAGTCGCAGCACGGACAGCATCTTGGCCGACGACGGCCCGCCCGCGACAGGCGTGCCGGTGCCCGGCGCAAAGGCCGGATCCAGGCAGTCGATGTCGAAGGTGACATAGGTCTTGCGGCCGGCGGTGCGCTCCAGGATCTCATGCGCGATCTCGGCCGCCCGCATTTCCTCGACCTGGTAGCCGTAGAGGATCCTGATGCCGCAATCCGTCGGCGCATGCGTGCGGATGCCGACCTGGATCGAGGTCGCCGGATCGATGACGCCTTCGCGCACGGCGCGCAGCACGAAGGAGCCGTGATCGATGCGCTTGCCGTCGTCGTCCCAGGTGTCCTGGTGCGCATCGAACTGGACCAGCGACAGCGGCCCGTATTTCGCCGCATGCGCCTTGAGGATCGGCCAGGTGACGAAATGGTCGCCGCCGAGCGACAGCAGGAATGCGCCGCCCTTGATCAGCTTGGTCGCCTCGCGCTCGATAATGCCCGGCGTCTTCTGGTGATTGCCCGAATCGAGCAGGCAGTCGCCGTAGTCGACGACCGCGAGCCGGTCGATGAACTCGTCGTTGAACGGATACTGCGCGTCATTGTCCATGATCGCCGAGGCGCGCCGGATGCCCTGCGGCCCGAAGCGGGCGCCGGGCCGGTTGGTCACCGCCGCATCGAAGGGAATGCCCCAGACCACCGCGTCGGCCCCCTTCACGTTCTTCGAGTATTTGCGCCGCATGAAGGACAGCGCGCCGGCATAGGTCGGCTCGTAGGACGCGCCGGAAAACCTGCGCGCGACGAAGGCATTGTCGATCGAATTGGCAGCCATGGGCGTCCTTCCCCTCTCGCGGCGGAACCTATCCCCCGTCCGCGACGGTATCGCAACAGGAAAAAGCGTCATCTTCGCTTCACGCGCCTGTCACCGCGACGGGCTACCCGCGCCGCAGGATTCGCTTCGAAGGGATTCGAACGCATGCGATACTCCGTCTGCGCGCTGTTCCTGTCGGCGCTTTCGGCATGGTCCCCGGCCGCCGCGGTGGAAGGTCGGGTCGCCGAGATCCGCGAGCGGCTGCTCAACGCCAATCAGTGGCGCGATCACGTGATGGTGGTGGCCCATCGGGCCGGCGGCTTGCAGGCGCGCAAGTCGCGCTTTCCGGAGAACTCGCAGGCCGCGCTTGCCGATGCTGTTTCTTCCGGCGCGGAGATGGTCGAGATCGACGTGCAGAAATCAGCGGACGGCGTCTATGTCGTCATGCACGACACCTGGCTCGACCGCACGACGGACTGCAAAGGTGAGCTGGTGCGGTTCGCCCTCGCGGAGCTGCGAGAATGTCACCTCAAGGTCGAGGCGACGGGCGAGACGACAGCGGAGACCGTACCGACGCTGGCCGAGATGCTCGAAACCGCGCGGGGGCGGATCATGGTCAATATCGACAACAAGCTCGCGCCGGAGGACCTGGTCGCCATGGCCGAACTTGCCGAAGGCCTCGGCATGTCGGACCAGATCGTGGTCAAGCTAAACCTCTGGAACGATGCCCGCATCGCGGAGGCGAACCGGCTGATCGGCCGCATGCCGCGCGGCGTCACCTTCATGCCGATCGTCGCGGACGACGCTGTGCGCGATCCGGCGCTGCTGGAGACAGTCGCCCGCGCGGTGTCGGCGAACGCAGTCGAACTGATCGCCTGGCATGCCGGCGGCGAGCCGATGACGAGTGACGGCGGGCCGCTCTTCGGCGCGAAGGCGAGGGCGGTGGCCGCGCGCGGCGACTGGCACCTGTGGGTCAACACCTACGCCATCCTCAACAAGAGCGCCGGCATGCTTTCGGGCGGCCGAGGCGACCAGCTCGCAGTCGACGCCGGTCGGCCCGCCGAGGCGTTTGGCTTCTGGGTCGACCGGGGAGCGACCATCATCCAGACCGACGAGCCCGGCGAGGCGATCCGCTGGCTCGAGGCGAATGAATATCGCCGACCCTACGCCGCCGGCGCCGAGCAGGCGGTCGCGGCCGAGTAGACGTCAGATCCGGGTCATTCCATCGCTCTCCGCCCGTTGGCCCGGGACTTGCGACGACCTGGGTGCGAACCGGGAAATCCCCGGGGACCTGTGCCCATTTGCGACAGGTCGAGCCAAGGGAGCGAGGCAGGCGATGACGATGAGCCCAATTGCGACACGCGGCGTTGTGGCAGAGAGGGTCGGCGCGAACGCTCGATTCGAGGCGCTCGACAGCTGGCGCGGGCTCGCCGCCGTTTTCATCATCCTCTTCCACGCTCAGGTCGCGAGCCATGTCCGCGACGCCGCACTGGTGCGGGCGGGCGAGATGTTCGTCGATTTCTTCTTCGTGCTCTCCGGCTTCGTCATCGCTCACGCCTATGCCGGGAGGATTTCGAACGGAGCCCATCTCGGGCGCTTCATGATGCTGCGCATCGGCCGTGTGCTGCCGCTCCATCTCGTCATGCTGGCGTTATTTATCGCCATGGAAGCCGGCAAGGCATTCGTGCCTGGCCTTGGCGCGCCCGGAGATGCAGCCTTCATCGGCACGAACGATTTTGGTGCCATCTTCACCAACATGTTCCTCGTCCAGGTCGGAACGCACGACCAGCTCACCTGGAACACGCCGGCCTGGAGCATCGCGGCGGAGCTGGGAGCCTACATCGTCTTCGGCATCGCCGCGCTGCTTCTCGGCCGGTTCCTGGGTCTCGCCGCCGTGGCGGGCGCGGTGCTCTCGCTGCTCGTGCTCTGGTCGCTGGCACCGAAAGGCATGGAATCGACCTATGATTTCGGCCATTTCCGCGCGATCTACGGCCTGTGCGTCGGCGTGCTGGCGCACCAGCTCATGATGGCGACGGCTTCAAGGCCCGGATTGCCCACCGCGGCGAAAGGTTCGATCGCCGCTTCGACTTCGGTCGAACTGGCGACGATAGCCGGTGCGCTGGCCTTTGTGATCTATGCCTATGGCACGGCCGCCGCATTCGCCGCTCCCTTCGTATTCGCCGCTGTCGTGCTGGTCTTCGCCGCCGAAAAGGGCCTGGTCAGCGCGTTCCTGCGAGCGAAGCCGCTGGTCGCCGTGGGGACAATCTCCTTCTCGATCTACATGGTGCACATGTTCCTGATCATGCGCGTCGTCAACGTGGCTCGTCTCACGGACAAGCTGACGGGCACGCGGACGGTGAGGCAGATGGGGCATGGCGGGCAGGGGGTCGACCTCGGCAGTGCCTATGCCGGGGATCTCCTGATCCTCGCCATCGTCGCGCTGACCGTCGCCGTCAGCGCCGTCACCTACAGGCTGATCGAGCGGCCTGGGCGCGACTGGTTTCGCCGCCGGGCCGAGCGGCTCTTCGCAGGCGGCCAGCGGAGCACCGCCGGCCAGGTCGCCCTGTCCCGCACCGCCTGACCACTGCCATCGCCAACGAAAAAGGCCGCCCGGAGGCGGCCTTTTCCATGCCTGATTTCGGAGCGTATCAGCGCTTCGAGAACTGGAACGAACGACGGGCCTTGGCCTTGCCGTACTTCTTGCGCTCCACCGTGCGCGAGTCGCGGGTGAGGAAGCCGCCCTTCTTGAGCACGGCGCGCAGGCCCGGCTCGTAATAGGTCAACGCCTTGGAGATGCCGTGACGCACGGCGCCCGCCTGGCCGGACAGACCGCCGCCCTGGACCGTGGCGATGATGTCGTACTGGCCGTTGCGGTTGGCTGCGACGATCGGCTGCTGCAGGATCATCTGGAGCACCGGGCGCGCGAAATAGGCGCTGTATTCCTTGTCGTTGACGACGATCTTGCCGGAACCCGGCTTGACCCAGACGCGAGCGATCGCGTCCTTGCGCTTGCCGGTCGCATAGGCGCGGCCCTGCTTGTCGAGCTTCTGCACATGGACAGGAGCGGCGGGCTGGGCGGCGGCCGAAACCGTGCCGAGCTGGGAGAGAGAGCTGAGATCAGCCATGGTCAGGCCTTCTTGTTCTTGCGGTTCATCGCCGCCACGTCGAGGACGACGGGCTGCTGCGCTTCATGGGGATGGTCGGCGCCGGCATAGACCTTCAGGTTGCGCATCTGGCGACGGCCGAGCGGGCCGCGCGGGATCATGCGCTCGACCGCCTTCTCGACGACGCGCTCGGGGAAACGACCCTCGAGGATGTCGCGCGCGGTGCGCTCCTTGATGCCGCCGGGGTGGCCGGTGTGCCAGTAATACATCTTGTCGGTGTACTTCTTGCCCGTCAGCGCCACCTTGGAGGCGTTGACGATGATGACGTTGTCGCCGTCGTCGACATGCGGAGTGAAGGTCGGCTTGTTCTTGCCGCGCAGGATGTTGGCGACGATGGAGGCGAGACGACCGACGACGAGACCTTCGGCGTCGATGAGCACCCACTTCTTCGTCACATCCGCAGGCTTCTGCGAGAATGTGGACATGGAAATTGCCTTCGTTGGAACCCCTTCGGCGGACCGGGTGGGGCGTTTCTTGTTGCTTGCGTTGGCGCGCGAGGCGTCAACAATGAAACGGCGGCTCTCGGTCTGATCCGGGGCCGCTGCGTCAGGAAGGGCGTATAGGCGATCGGAGGGCACGCGTCAATTGCGTGAATTCCCGGCGCGTCCAAGAAAATATAATAATATCAATAAATTGCCTTAGTGGTATTATTTTACCGCCATCATCTAGCGCCGATCGCCCGTCTCGCCGCATCGGCAAGAAAGGCCGAACGAGTCAGTCCCCGGCTCTTCGCCGTCTCGTCGATCGCGCGCAGCATGCCCCGCTCGAAGGTCAGATTGGCGCGGACGACAGCGGTGTCCTTCTCGATCAACGGCACCGATATCAGATAGCCGCCGGCTTTCAGCGCTTCGGCGACGTCGGCACGTGCGACAATGGCGCCATGCGGCGACGGTTCGGGAACGACCATGTCTTCCGCCCAGAGTTCCAGCGCCTCGATCGCGTTGGCGAGAATGTCCGCTTCCTCGTCGGCCGCCGAAAAGCAGCCGGGGATGTCGGGAAAGGAGATACCGAATGCGCTCCCCTCGTCCTTCTCCACGATCGCAAGAAACTGTTTCATGTGTTTAGTCCTTCAACCAACCGGCGTCTCGTGCGATGGCCCGCGCTGTTCCGGCCGGCAGATCCTTCTTGGGATGCGGGACGATGACGGTCCGCTCGCCCCGGCGGAACTTATGGTGCGAACCGCTGGTCGAGACCAATTCGAAACCCTCCTTGCGGAGGCGCTGCACGATCTTCCTGCTGTCGCGTTCGATCAGCATAATGTGTGATTATATGCGCATCAAGAGGGAGCCTTCTTCGGCGGGATAGCGTACGTGCCGGTCGCATGGGCCACCGTCGCGCCGTCGGCGACGATGTCGATGTCGAACACCATCAGGCTCTTGCCGAGTTTGAGGATGCGGCAATGGCCGTCGACCGGACCGGGGCCGGCCTTGCGCATGAAGTTGATGGTGAGGCTGGTGGTGACGGCGAGGGCCTCGCGGCCGACATGGCTGAGCACGCAGACATAGCCGCCGATGTCGGCCAGCGTGAACAGGCACGGTCCCGACACGGTATTGCCCGGCCTAAGGTGCCGCTCGTTAGCATTGAGGCGGACCGTGCACTCGCCGGGCTGCACGTCGATCGCGAGATAGTCCGAATACTGGTCGTTGAGCTGCGGGTAGACGATCTTCAGATAGTCGTTGATCTCGTCGGCGGTCATCACCGGGGTGAGGGCGGAATGGGTGGGCATGCGTCGTCCGTCTATTTCGTGTGGTTGATCGGGCGGTTTTCAGTCCAGTCGAAAGTGCCGAGGTCGCGCTCGCGCACGGCCTGTTTCCAGCCAACCTCTTCCGCCCGGTGCTTGAAGTTGATGCCTTCGGGCGAGTGGCGCGTGATACCGTCGAAGATCGTCGCGAACATCTGCGTCTGCTTCAGTCCCATCGCCTCGATCGCCTGGTTGACGACCAGCTTCTGCATCATCAGCTGGTTGACCGGGACGGTGGTCATGCGCTCGGCGAGCCGCTCGACCTCGGCGTCGAGCTCCGCGGGCGGGACGGATTTGAGCACGAGTCCGATCCGCTCGGCTTCCGGCCCCTTGATCCGGTCGCCGGTGAACAGCATCCGCTTGGCGCGCTCGGGTCCGAGCCGATAGACCCACATTGCCGTCGTCGGGCAGCCCCAGACGCGGACGGGCATGTAGCCGATCTCCGCATCGTCGGCCATGACGATCATGTCCGAGCAGAGCGCGATGTCCGAGCCGCCCGCCACCGCGAAGCCGTGCACCTTGGCGATCACCGGCCGATGGGAGCGCCACAGCGACATGAACAGCTCGGTGTTGCGCATCATGAAAGCGTAGTCCTTCATCGGGTCCCACGGCATGTCCTGCGTCGCCGCGTTGCCCGCACCGCCGCTCGCCTGTGCGTAATAGGCGAGGTCGTAGCCGGAGCAGAAGGCGCGGCCAGCGCCCGACAGGACGATGACATGCACGCCCGGGTCGGCGTTGGCGCGCGCCACGCAATCGGCCAGCTCGACCGGCAGGAGGTCGTCGATGGCGTTCATCGCCTCGGGCCGGTTCAGCGTGATGCGGCCGATGCGGCCGTCCTTCTCGTAGAGAACCCTGGACAAATCGCTCCTCCCGATGCGGTCTTCCGTTTTCGTAAACGTAAGAGACACCAATTCCACTCTGGCCATCAAGCCGGGTCGTGCTATTTCTCCCTGCGCAGTTCTCAGGGAGGCGGTCATGGCCGAGGTAGTGGCGATCAGGCGCGAGGAGCAGGATGGCCTGGTGTGGAAGGCGCGCGAGGGCAAGGTTCTGCGCCTGACGCTCGCCAACCGGCCGGCGAACGCGCTGTCCATCGAGATGATGGCCGCCTTGCAGGCGGCGCTGGACGAGGCGCGCGACGACAAGGCCGTTCGTGTGGTGGTGATCGCCGCCGTGCCCGGAAAGGTCTTCTGCGCCGGTCACGATCTGAAGCAGATGACCGCCCACCGCAACGCCCCGGACAAGGGCGAGGCTTTCTTCGAGGAAACCTTCGCGGCGTGCTCTGTACTGATGCAGTCCATCGTGCGCCATCCCAAGCCCGTCATCGCCGAGGTCGACGGCATCGCGACGGCTGCCGGCTGCCAGCTCGTCGCCTCCTGCGACCTGGCGATCGCCTCGCAGCGCTCGACCTTCGGCGTCAACGGCATCGATGTCGGCCTGTTCTGCACCACGCCTGGCGTGGCGCTCGCCCGCGGCATGAAGCGCAAGCATGCGATGGAAATGCTGTTGACCGGCGAAATGGTCGACGCCTCGACCGCGCGCGAATTCGGTCTCATCAACCGCGTCGTGCCCGAGGAATACCTGACTCAGGTCGTGAGCAAATACGCGCAAACCATTGCCGGGAAATCGCCCCAGGCCGTCACCTTCGGCAAAAAGGCCTTCTACGACCAGGTGGAGATGGGGCTGGAGGACGCTTACGCCTATGCCGGCCGCGTCATGGTCGACAACCTGCTCGCCCGCGACGCGGAGGAGGGGATCTCCGCCTTCATCGGCAAGCGCAAGCCGGTGTGGGGCGAGGAATAGTGGAACCCCGCGTCTCGATCATCACCGTCGCGGTCGACGACCTCGACCGCATGGCGGCCTTCTACGTGGCCATGGGACTGAAGCGGCACACCGGTATCACCGACGGCGTCGCCTTCTTCCAGATGGGCGGGGTGATCCTGGGGCTCTTCGCACGGCCCGCCGCCGAGGCCGACAGCGGCCTGAAGTTCGGCGACGGCATCCCGCGCGTCTATCTCGCCTACAACACCCGCACCCGCGACGAGGTTGGGGCGGTGCTGGCTGCGGCTCAGGCAGCGGGCGGGCGCATCGTCAAGGCGGCGCAGAAGGCCTTCTGGGGCGGCTGGTACGGCTATTTCGCCGATCCCGAGGGCAATCTTTGGGAGGTCGCGCACAACCCCGACTTTCCGATCGCAGCCGATGGAACGATATCGCTTCCGCCGGAGGCCTAGCTCGTCCATAAGACGGCGCGACGATCAGAGCCTGATGATCCTGAGAAGACCCGCATGAACCACGATTCCTACGACAACGCTTACATCGCCGGCATCCTCAACTCGGTGAAGACGATCGCGATCGTCGGTGCCTCGGCCAACGACGTGCGGCCGAGCTTCTTCGTCACAAAATACCTGATCGACAAGGGCTACGACGTCTATCCGATCAATCCGGGCCATGCCGGCAAGGAGATCCTCGGCCACATGACCTATGCGAAGCTCTCCGACGTGCCGGTGGCGATCGACATGGTCGACATCTTCCGCGCATCGAACGCCGTGCCGCCGATCGTCGACGAAGCGCTGGCGCTCGACCCGCTGCCCAAGGCGATCTGGATGCAGTTGACCGTGCGCCACGACGAAGCAGCCGCCAAGGCGGAGGCGCAGGGCGTCAAGGTGGTGATGAACCGCTGCCCGAAGATCGAATATGGCCGCCTTTCCGGCGAGATCGGCTGGAACGGCGTCAACTCCGGCACGATCAGCGCGAAGAAGCCGCTGATGCGACAGGGTTTCCAGAGCTTCGGCATCCGGGAGAAATAGCGCTTTCGTTCTCCGCCCCGACGGCTGGCAAGGCGGTTTCCGGCCACTTCAACCGCGAAAAAGGGAAAATTCGCCTTTGCCTTCCCGCGCGGGCTTTGCCAAGACTGGCGCGGATTTCAGACAAGCTTTCCCAGGGAGGATCCCAATGCCAGGTTTCGACACGCTCGCCATCCATGCCGGTGCCAAGCCGGATCCCGCCACCGGCGCGCGGGCGACGCCGATCTACCAGACCACGTCCTTCGTCTTCGACGACGTCGACCATGCGGCTTCGCTCTTCGGCCTGAAGGCCTTCGGCAACATCTACACCCGCATCATGAACCCGACGCAGGCGGTCCTCGAGGAGCGCATTGCTGCGCTGGAGGGCGGCACGGCTGCGCTCGCGACCTCGTCCGGCCACGGCGCGCAGCTGCTCGTCTTCCACACGATCATGCGCCCGGGCGACAACTTCATCGCCGGCAAGCGGCTCTATGGCGGCTCGATCAACCAGTTCGGCCATGCCTTCAAGAATTTCGGCTGGGAAGCGCGCTTTGCCGACACCGACGACCTCGCCGGCCTGGAAGCGCTGATCGACGACAAGACCCGCGCGATCTTCGTCGAGAGCCTTGCGAACCCCGGCGGCACCTTCGTCGACATCGCGGCGATCGCCAAGATCGCCCACAAGCACGGCCTGCCGTTCATCGTCGACAACACGATGGCTTCGCCCTACCTGCTGCGTCCGATCGAGCACGGCGCCGACATCGTCGTCCATTCGCTGACCAAGTTCATCGGCGGCCACGGCAACTCGATGGGCGGCATCATCGTCGATGCCGGCACGTTCGACTGGTCGAAAAGCGGCAACTATCCGATGCTGTCTGAGCCGCGCCCGGAATATGGCGGCATCGTCCTGCACGAGACCTTCGGCAATTTCGCCTTCGCCATCGCCTGCCGTGTGCTCGGCCTGCGCGATTTCGGACCGACCATCTCGCCGTTCAACGCCTTCCTCATCCTGCAGGGCGTCGAAACGCTGTCGCTGCGCATGGAACGTCACTGCGAGAACGCTCTGAAGGTCGCGGAGTGGCTGTCGAAGCAGCCCCAGGTCGCCTGGGTCTCCTATCCCGGCCTGCCGGGCGACAAGAACCACGCCCTGATGCAGAAATACTCTCCGAAGGGTGCCGGCGCGGTGTTCACCTTCGGACTGAAGGGCGGGTTCGATGCGGGCGTGAAGGTTGTGGAGGGCGTCGAGCTGTTTTCGCATCTCGCCAATATCGGCGACGTGCGCTCGCTGATCATCCATCCGGCATCGACCACCCACCGCCAGCTGACCGACGCGCAGAAGACCGCCGCCGGCGCCGGTAACGACGTCATCCGCCTCTCTGTCGGCCTGGAGAATGTCGACGACATCATCGCCGACCTCAAACAGGCGCTGGCGAAGATCGGCTGATCATGACGTCGCGCCTTCTCAGGATCGACGCGAGCGGGGCGCCCGAGGAAGGCGCTCCTCCGGCGGACCGCATCCTTTCGGGCGATCCCCGCACCCGCACCTGGAATGTCGAGGAGGCCGAGGGCGGCCTCTATGCCGGCATCTGGGAGGCGACGCCGGGCAAGTGGCGCATCGCCTACGACGAATGGGAGTTCTGCCACATCCTGTCGGGCGTCTCGGTGATCGAGGAAGAGGGCGGCGAGGCGACCACCGTCAAGGCCGGTGACAGTTTTGTCCTGAGGCCCGGCTTCAAGGGGACGTGGGAAGTCGTTGAAACGACTCGCAAGGAATATGTGATCAGGCTCTGACGCTGCTGCGCCGTCGCCTCCTAACCGGGAAGTCGGGATAATACCCGCTATCCACGTTCTCCACAGGCGGCCTGTGGTTGCCGCAACGTCCGCCCGCGCCTAACGTAAGGCCATCTCAGGTGCACGAACGCTCCGCACGGACGGCGGATCAAAGCGTGAAGGCAATACCTGGGCCCCGCGACACCAGGCGGACCACGGTGAAAGCCGGAAGTCGATGGCGTCACGTCCAGCGGGATCCGTCCAGAGCGGTCTGGAACGCGAAAGGCGGAAGTGCTCGCAGAGCCCTCGCGGCTCGGAGCATGGTCGAGCGGAGAACGTATCTTTCGGGATGCGGAGGAAGCGAGACCCGTCGGTGCCCAACCCTCGGCCAACGCGCGACTTCGGTTGCAGCGCGGATCGGGGAAAGGCCTGAACAGGGAGGCACTGGGAGCGATCCCGGTGCTTTCTTGCTTTTTGCGCCAGCCAATCCGCCTCCGGCCGCTCGTTGGTGCCATGCCCCGGACCGACGATCAGTCGGAGCTGAGTTCGATCCCGCAGCTGAACCGGAAATCGCCCAGCTTCTCCTCGAACTCGCCCCGAATGGACGACTGCTTTGCCGCTTCGGCCATGTCGGTGCGCCCGGACAGCAGGGCCGCAAAGCCGTCGAGGTCGCGCTGGGGCAATCCCGCCGTCTGGAACTGGTCGACCAGACATAGGCAGAACGTCCGGGTTGGCTCGGCAATATCGCCGCGCGGGCCGGCCTTTCGCACCTCGCCGGCGATATCCGGACTGGCGGTGCAGGCGCCCAGGAATGCGCTCTCGTCAAGTTGGGTCGCGACGGGACCGGTGTCCTCGCGATAGGCCGTGCCGTCATGGATCAAGTAGAGCGAGCCGACCAGCAGGTTCAGGAAACTGCCGTGCCGCTCGCTGATGACCGAAATGTTGCCGGGAACCGCACGCGTGCGCACCACGCCCTTGGCGAGGATATCCTTCCAGCTTTCGCCCTGACGCCGAAGGACGCTCGGCGCGCAGCCGTCCGCGGTGCAGAAGGCGGCAGCGTTCGCATAGGCGATGATCTCGCTCGTCCCGTCGCCGTCGAGGTCGACTTCCGCGACGGTCACGACTGCGGGGTCGATCGTCGCGCCGGAAACCGCTTCGAAATGGCCGTGCGCCATCTCCAGAGCCGAGGACGGCTCGCTCGAGAAGGCGAGATAGTCGCTGTCGGCCCGCGCTGCGCCCGCGGCCGCGCCGAGGATCATTGCCGCCAGCGCGGCTGTTCGAAACATCACGGCATCTCTCCCGGTCTGCGCGGACCGGATAGGGCGGCGCGGTATCAGTCCGATGCCGCTTCGTTCGTGATCGGATTCACAGGCTGATACTTCGGCACCCACCATTCGACTTTCAGCCGGTCGAGCCCGTGGAAATGATAGCTGTCGCGATAGGTCGGCTCGTAGGCGAGGCGCAGGGTCGGCAGCCGGTCGAACAGGACCTTGAGCGCGACCTGGAGTTCGAGCCGGGCGAGCGGCGCTCCGATGCAGAAATGGATGCCGGCGCCGAACGTAACGTTCTTCTGGTCAGGGCGACCCGGCCGGAACAAGCGCGGCGCGTCGAAGGCGGCGGGATCGTTGTTGGCGGCGCCAAGCAGAAGCCCGATCCGCTCACCGGGCTCGATGATCGCTTCGGGTGTCAGCTCGACGCGCTCGGACGCATAACGCGTGAACATGTGCAGCGGCGGATCGATGCGCAGGCACTCTTCCACGGTCGCCTCCGCCGCCTCGGACGTTTCGAAGAAACGGCGCGGATCGCCGCCCTCGTTGAGGATGGTCCGCACCGCGTTGCCGATCTGGTGCACCGTCGCTTCGTGGCCGGCATTGAGGAGCAGGATCGCCGACGACACGAGTTCCGCGTCCGACAGGCGGTCGCCATCGTCGCGCGCGGAGACGAGGAGACCGAGCAGGTCGTCGGCGGGGCCGTTGCGACGCGCTTCGACCTCGCCCCGGATGAAGGAGGCGAAATCGCGCGCGGCGGCATTGGCCGCAAGTTCCGTCGCCCGCGTCGGCGCGTGCATGTACATCGCGACCATGCGGTTCGACCATTCGACGAGCTGGGCGGCCATGTCGGAGGGGACCCCCAGCATCTCGGCGATCACGACACTCGGAAGAGGTGTCGCAAAGGCAGGCAGGAGATCCACCGCGCCGTCGTCCTCGAACCGGTCGATCAGATCGCTGGCGAGTTGCTCGATGCGCGGACGCAACCGTTCCACCTGCCGGGATACGAAGGCCCGATTCACCAGGGTCCGAAGGCGCGTGTGGACCGGCGGCTCAAGCTCAAGCATCGATCCCGCCTCGAGCGCGTCGAAATCCGCCAGATGCGCGCGGTCTCCTCCCGCTGAAACGGAATTCATGTAACCGCCGGGCCGCTCGCGCCCGAAGCGCTTGTCGCGCAGTGCGCGGTTCACCTCGTCATACCCGGCCAGGCACCAGAACCCGTAGTCTTCCCAGAAGAACACGGGCGCCGTGCCCTGCAGAAAGGCATAGGCGGCGTAGGGGTTCTGGATGAACTGGCTGTCATGCGGATCGATCCGCACGCGGCGCGTTGCTGGTGTCAGGTGAAGATAAGGCGGGCGGATCATGACGGTGTTGTAGCCTGCCTTGCAAAGGCCGGACCAGCCCGTATTGTCCTGCTTCACAGGCGGATGCGGGGAGGGGATACGGATGGAGGTCGTTGTCGTCGGCGCTGGCATCGCGGGGCTTTCCACCGCCTGGTCGCTCGCCAAGCGCGGGCATCACGTCACCCTGTTGGAGCAGGGCTCCATCCCCAATCCGCTCGCAGCTTCGGGCGACCACCATCGCATCATCCGCCGCGCCTATCCGTCCGGCAGCGGCTACGGCCGGGCGATCACGGAAGCCTATGCGGCCTGGGAGGAGATGTGGGCCGATCTCGGCCAGCGCCACTACGATCACCGCGGCTTCGCCTGCGTGTCGCGCGAGCCGGGCGACGAGGCTGAGGACTATCTCGAAGGCCTCAAGGAAGGCGGCTTTCCCTTCGACCTGCTGACGGCGGAAGAGGCAGCCTCTCGCTGGCCATTCTTCGATCCAGCGACCATCCGCTATGCCTATTTCTCCGAGGAAGGCGGCGCGTTGTACTGCCGGCGGATCGCGCTTGGCCTGTCCGAATGGCTGCGCGCCAACGGTGCCGACGTGCGCGAACATGCCAGGGTCGCTTCGGTGGACGCCGATGCCGGAACGGTCACGCTCGCCGATGGCGAGACAATCCATGCCGACCGGATCGTCGTCACGGCCGGCGCCTGGGTGACGAAGCTGTTCCCTGACCTTGCCGGCACCTTGTCCACCCAGCGTACCGCGGTCGTCTACCTCGATCCTCCCGCGGACCTGAAGGCGGCCTGGGAGCGCGCGCCCGTGATTCTCGACGTCGGCGGCAAGGTGGACGGTTACATCATTCCGCCCTCTGGTGGGGGTGGCCTGAAGTTCGGCACCGGCCTGCACAAGAAGGTCAATCCGGACGCCGACGCCGATCGTGTGCCGCGGCCGCAAGAGGGTGCGGAAATCCTCTCGCATTTCTCGCCGCCGATGGCGCGGCTGTCGGAATACAAGGTGCAAGAGGTGGTCACCTGCGCCTACACGTTCACCGCCGACGAGCGCTTCTTCGGCATGGGCAAGGGAAAGGCGATCATCGTCTCGGCTTGTTCCGGCCACGGCTACAAATTCGGCGCGGCCGTCGGCCGTCGCGTCGCCGACGCCGTCGAGGACGGCGACATAGCCAGGCTGCATCGCTGGCTGAGGGCTGAAGCGGCGTAAACCATGCCTGCGCTTTCGGGCAGGACGGATGCGGGCGCCCTTGCGCTCGGCAGAGCCACGGACATATCTAGGGCAAACCACCCGCCTCGCGATTCCGCCGCAACCGCACGGAAATCGCCCTCGCAAAGGGACAGTCGATGAGAGACCCGGTCGAAACCTACATGAACCTCGTGCCGATGGTCGTCGAACAGACCAATCGCGGCGAACGGGCCTACGATATCTTTTCGCGGCTCCTCAAGGAGCGCATCATCTTCATCACCGGTCCGGTCGAGGACGGGATGGCGACGCTGGTCTGCGCCCAGCTCCTCTTCCTCGAGGCCGAGAACCCGAAGAAGGAAATCAACCTCTACATCAACTCGCCGGGCGGCGTGGTGACGAGCGGCATGGCGATCTACGACACCATGCAGTTCATCAAGCCGGCGGTGTCGACGCTCTGCATCGGCCAGGCGGCCTCAATGGGCTCGCTTCTGCTGTGCGCAGGCGAGAAGGACATGCGCTTCGCGACGCCGAACGCGCGCATCATGGTGCACCAGCCCTCGGGCGGCTTCTCCGGCCAGGCGTCTGACATCGAGCGCCACGCGCAGGACATCATCAAGCTCAAGCGCCGCCTCAACGAGGTCTACGTGAAGCACACCGGCAAGGAATACGAAATGATCGAGCGGACGCTCGACCGCGACCACTTCATGACCGCCGACGAAGCGAAGGAATTCGGTCTGATCGACCGGGTCATCGCCTCGCGCGATGCGGTCGAGGCGACCGGCGCCGGATGATGTGATCGGATGTGCGGCCGACAGAAGGCGCTTTTTCACGGTTCTGCGTCAATTCTGTCACATTTTGCTGTTCCCACCTGCGAAGCGAGGCCCTACGTTAAGCTTCTGTAGAGTTTCGACGCCTTAGCCTTGGCATGGGAGCTGCGAATCGTTGCCGCATTTTCTGATTTGTGTTTCGTTCGGAAATGTCGTGAATCGCGCCCTCCCGCGTCGGGATGCGCCGATGCCCAACGCGATCGTGGGCCGTCTCGGAACGGTGATCGCGGACACGCGGCAGTGAAAGGACTTGGACGATGAGCAAGGTCAGCAACGGCGGCGATTCGAAGAACACGCTCTACTGTTCCTTCTGCGGGAAGAGCCAGCACGAGGTCCGCAAACTGATCGCCGGCCCGACGGTATTCATCTGCGATGAATGCGTCGAACTGTGCATGGACATCATCCGCGAGGAGAACAAGACCTCGACGCTGAAGTCGCGCGAAGGCGTTCCGACCCCGCAGGAAATCCTGAAGGTGCTCGACGACTACGTCATCGGCCAGCCCTACGCCAAGCGCGTGCTGTCGGTCGCCGTCCACAACCACTACAAGCGCCTGGCGCATGCCTCGAAGTCGAACGACGTCGAACTGGCCAAGTCGAACATCCTGCTGATCGGCCCGACCGGCTGCGGCAAGACGCTCCTGGCTCAGACGCTGGCGCGCATCATCGACGTGCCGTTCACCATGGCCGATGCGACGACGCTGACCGAGGCCGGTTATGTCGGCGAGGACGTCGAGAACATCATCCTCAAGCTGCTGCAGTCGGCCGACTACAATGTCGAACGCGCCCAGCGCGGAATCGTCTACATCGACGAGATCGACAAGATCTCGCGCAAGTCGGACAATCCGTCGATCACCCGCGACGTGTCGGGCGAGGGCGTGCAGCAGGCGCTGCTGAAGATCATGGAAGGCACTGTCGCCTCTGTGCCGCCCCAGGGTGGCCGCAAGCACCCGCAGCAGGAGTTCCTGCAGGTCGACACGGCCAACATCCTGTTCATCTGCGGCGGCGCCTTTGCCGGCCTCGACCGCATCATCTCGGACCGCGGACGCAAGACCTCGATCGGCTTCGGAGCCAGGGTCGCTTCGCCGGAAGATCGCCGCACCGGCGAGCTCTTCCGCATGGTCGAGCCCGAAGACCTGCTGAAGTTCGGCCTGATCCCGGAATTCGTCGGCCGTCTGCCCGTGCTGGCCACGCTGGAAGACCTCGACGAGGAGGCGCTGATCCAGATCCTGACCGAGCCGAAGAATGCGCTGGTCAAGCAGTACCAGCGTCTGTTCGAGATGGAGAACGTGGATCTGACCTTCCACGAGTCGGCGCTCGTCGCGATCGCCAAGCGCGCCATCGAGCGCAAGACCGGCGCGCGCGGCCTGCGCTCCATCATGGAGGCGATCCTGCTCGACACCATGTTCGAGCTGCCGGCGCTCGACGGCGTGCAAGAGGTCGTGATCTCCGACGAGGTCGTCAACGGCAATGCAAGGCCGCTCTACATCTATTCCGAGAAGGAACAGAAGAGCGCCAG
Organism: Mesorhizobium sp.; assembly: GCA_041913465.1. Lineage (GTDB taxonomy): Bacteria > Pseudomonadota > Alphaproteobacteria > Rhizobiales > Rhizobiaceae > Mesorhizobium_A. The sequence goes on from JAYSFJ010000001.1 coordinate 522,707, forward strand.
CGCCTGATAAGCCCGGCCGCGGGACACGTGAATGACGGCGCCCGCGGGCGCCGTTTTCGTCTGCGGGCCAGTTTGCCGATATGGGGCACCTGCCCGGATGGCGAGGCAGCCCGCGCCAAGGTCCCGGCGGACCGGCCGGCCACTTGATATTGTGCTGCGCTGCATCCACTTAAGCCGGATAAGGACGCCCGTCCGATAACCGTGCTGAATAAGCCTTTTGAGATACAAAGGTAGGCGGATCGGCCAGCGGCCGTTAATATGAGATTCGTGGTTGGCTGAAGGCGGCTGCGAAAGAAAGGCAAAGACCATGGCAAGACAACCCAGCTCCCCCGGAAGCGGCCCGTTCGCAGTGCTTCCGCTGCGCGATATCGTCGTCTTCCCTCATATGATCGTGCCCCTCTTCGTGGGCCGCGAAAAGTCGATCCGCGCGCTGGAAGAGGTCATGGGGTCGGACAAGCAGATCCTGCTTGCGACGCAGATGAATGCCGCCGACGACGATCCGGAACCCGAGGCGATCTATGACGTCGGCACGCTCGCCAATGTGCTCCAGCTGCTGAAGCTGCCCGACGGCACCGTCAAGGTTCTGGTCGAGGGCGCTTCGCGCGCCAGGGTGATCGCGTTCACCGACCGCGAGGACTATCATGAGGCGCGCGCCGAGGTCCTGCACGAGCCGGCCGAGGAGGAGGTCGAGATCGAGGCGCTCGCCCGTTCCGTCGTCTCCGACTTCGAGAACTACGTGAAGCTGAACAAGAAGATCTCGCCCGAGGTCATCGCCGCGGTCGGTCAGATCGAGGACTATTCGAAGCTCGCCGACACGATCGCCTCGCATCTCGCCATCAAGATCCCCGAGAAGCAGGAGATGCTTTCGACGCTGTCCATAAAGGACCGGCTCGAGAAGGCGATGGGCCATATGGAGTCCGAGATCTCGGTGCTCCAGGTGGAGAAGCGCATCCGCTCGCGCGTCAAGCGCCAGATGGAGAAGACCCAGCGCGAATACTATCTGAACGAGCAGATGAAGGCGATCCAGAAGGAACTCGGCGAGGGCGAAGACGGCCGCGACGAGGCGACCGAGATCGAGGAGCGCATCAAGAAGACCAAGCTGACCAAGGAGGCTCGCGAGAAGGCGGAGGCCGAGCTGAAGAAGCTGCGGTCGATGTCGCCGATGTCGGCGGAAGCCACCGTCGTGCGCAACTATCTCGACTGGATCCTGTCGATTCCGTGGGGCAAGCGCACGAAGGTCAAGTATGACCTCGACCTGGCCCAGCAGGTGCTCGACACCGATCATTTCGGCCTCGACAAGGTCAAGGACCGGATCGTCGAATATCTCGCGGTGCAGAGCCGTCAGAACAAGATGAAGGGCCCGATCCTGTGCCTCGTCGGACCTCCCGGCGTCGGCAAGACCTCGCTCGGCAAGTCGATCGCCAAGGCGACCGGACGCGAGTTCGTGCGCATGGCGCTCGGCGGCGTGCGTGACGAGGCCGAGATCCGCGGCCACCGCCGCACCTACATCGGCTCGATGCCCGGCAAGGTCATCCAGTCGATGAAGAAGGCGAAGAAGTCCAACCCGCTCTTCCTGCTCGACGAGATCGACAAGATGGGCATGGATTTCCGCGGCGATCCGTCATCGGCCCTGCTCGAGGTTCTCGACCCGGAGCAGAACTCGACGTTCATGGACCACTATCTGGAGGTCGAATACGACCTCTCGAGCGTGATGTTCGTGACGACGGCGAATACCTTGAACATCCCGCCGGCCCTGATGGACCGCATGGAGATCATTCGTATCGCCGGCTACACCGAGGACGAGAAGGTGGAGATCGCCAAGCGGCATCTTCTGCCGAAGGCGATCCGCGACCATGCGCTGCAGCCCAACGAGTTCTCGGTCTCCGAGGATGCGATTAGGGCGATCATCCAGACCTACACGCGGGAAGCGGGTGTTCGTTCCCTCGAGCGCGAGCTGATGAAGCTCGGCCGCAAGGCGGTGACGGAGATCCTGCGCAAGAAGACGGAGAAGGTCGAGATCACGGCTGCCAATATCTCCGACTATCTCGGCGTGCCGCGCTTCCGCTACGGCCAGGTCGAGGCGGACGATCAGGTGGGCGTGGTGACGGGTCTGGCATGGACCGAGGTCGGCGGCGAGTTGCTGACGATCGAAGGCGTGATGATGCCCGGCAAGGGCCGCATGACGGTGACCGGCAACCTGAAGGACGTGATGAAGGAATCGATCTCGGCGGCGGCATCCTATGTCCGCTCGCGGGCGCTCGATTTCGGAGTGGAGCCGCCGCTGTTCGACAAGCGCGACATCCACGTGCACGTGCCGGAAGGCGCGACGCCGAAGGATGGTCCGTCGGCGGGCGTCGCGATGGCCACCGCGATCGTGTCGGTCCTGACCGGGATCCCGGTCCGGGCAGACGTCGCGATGACCGGCGAAATTACTCTGCGCGGTCGCGTGCTGCCCATCGGCGGGTTGAAGGAGAAGCTGCTTGCGGCTTTGAGGGGCGGCATCAAGAAGGTGCTCATCCCCGAGGAGAACGCCAAGGACCTGGCCGACATCCCGGACAATGTGAAGAGCGGGATGGAGATCATCCCGGTGTCCAGGGTGGGCGAGGTGCTTCGCCACGCGCTCGTGCGGATGCCCGAGCCGATCGAGTGGACGGAACCGGCGGAACCCGCCGTCAAGGCCCCGATCGTCGAGGACCTTGGCGGCATCGGGGTCGCTCACTAGACCTTTCAGTTGTAGTCGCATAGAACGCAAACGGGCCGGAACGAACTTCCGGCCCGTTTCGTTATGGGGTGTAATGGAAAAAACGCTGGAAAACCGGCGCTTTTCTCAGTGTGGCCTCACTTTCCATGTTGGTCGGGGTCGCCCGAAAAACTATGGTGCCGCTTCACCGGACGAGTCGTCAGTTCCGGTCTTCACAGGGAAGGGATACTTCATGAACAAGAATGAGATGGTCTCCGCTGTCGCCGAGATGGCTAAGATTTCCAAGGCCGACGCCGCCACCGCAGTCGACGCGGTGTTCGACGTGATCACGCGCGAGCTCAAGTCGGGCGGCGATGTGCGTCTCGTCGGTTTCGGCAATTTCTCCGTGACCAAGCGCGAGGCGTCCACGGGCCGCAACATCCGTACGGGAGAGCCGGTGCAGATCGCGGCGCGCAACGTGCCGAAGTTCGCTGCCGGCAAGGGCCTCAAGGACGCCGTCAACTGAGACGGCCAGTCCTCGACGGACCGATCAAAGCCGGGCTTGCCCGGCTTTTTTCTTGGGTTTGAGCGACAGCTTGTCTTCGGGCATCTGCGCTGCAAGATGTAGACGGCTGGGTCAGGACCTGATCTGGCCTTTTGCTACCGAGAAGCCATTGACTGGTATCGCGAATCCAATCGGATGGGGCGGTATTGCGAACGGAGTTGTTGAGCCGATGCAAGGGAAGGTCAGAGACCACAGCATCGACCACATGCGCGCTCTCGCGGCCGCGCTGGTTCTCTATTGGCACGGAATCCACCAAAGGGGAGTGAAATTTACCGTAGTTCCGGACAACTGGTTTCTCAGCATATTCGAAGAAGGCTGGATCGGCGTCACTCTGTTCATAGCAATCACCGGTTTTATCTTCACGACGATCACGGTGGATAGAGATATCGATTATCTGCGGTTCCTGCGTAACCGGGTTCTTCGTATCCTACCGCTGATGTTCATCATCATGCTGTTTCACGTCACCTTCAAAAAATTCGAGACCTACAGCTTGTTGCTTTTCTTCAATCTGCTGGGAGGTGGATTGATCCCGGGGGCATGGACGCTCGCTGTTGAATTCCAGTTCTATACGGCATACCCGTATCTGAGAAACCGCCTTGTGCATGACAGTCTAGGACGCACAGTCATCGCCTGCCTGGGCTTGGCGCTCTTTTTCTTGTTCTTTCGTTACTGCTTCTTTGTCTCGAAGGGACACGTCCAGGCTCTGAGCTACTGGACTATCTTCGGGCAGATAGATGCGTTCCTATCCGGCATCATCGGAGGGCTGATTTACTTACGCGCCAGGAAGACACCGATCGCACACCAGCGGAAAATCGCAGGGCTGGCATTCGCGATCTCAGGGATCGCCTTACTGTTCGCCATGTCCTGGTTTAATGCGCGCGGGGGCTTCTACGGGACGTCCAAGTCGCCGATATGGCTGACTTGGCTGACTTTCATGTCCATTCTGTGCGGCACCATGATCACAACATATGCAATCCTCATGAGAGGCGTCAGAAGCAGAATATCTCGGTGGCTCGGATACATCGGTGAAATATCCTACAGTACATATCTCCTCCATTTCCTTACCCTCGGCGTCCTGAGTGCTGTTTATGGAAGATACGTAGGATTTCAATTTTCATCCGACAAATTAACGAACGAAACCCTGATTATAGCCCTATTTCACTATCCACTAACACTGCTTTTAAGTGCTATATCCTATGAGGTTATCGAAAAATCATTCCACCACAAAACGGATTATTTGCGCCCCAGAGAAAGCCGCGAGCACGTTGTCTAGTTTGGTTTTCGAAAAGAGCTACAGTCGTCGGACCTGTGACTACGACTGACGAGAGAATCTCATTGTGAGAAAATTGGTATTGTCGGAGCGATATCTGGACGTCTACAAGATAGAGTTAGCCGACATTATTTGTCGGGTTAAAGATTGACTTCTATCTGTTGACAATGCGCGAAGCATGGTGGGCGATGTAGGGATTGAACCTACGACCCCACCCGTGTGAAGGGTGTGCTCTCCCGCTGAGCTAATCGCCCGCCGCGGGACTAAGGTCCCGGACTGGCGGCGATATAGTTCGCAATCGCCGGGTTCGTCAACAGCCGATATGTAGGTCGGTCGCTTACCCCTGCGCCGACGCGATCAGCTTTTCGGCAAGAGCGACCGTCAGCTCGTCGAAATGCGAAATCACGATGCTCGGCTCGAATTCGCGCACATGGCGGTCGGTGTAGCCGAAATCGACCGCCACCACCGGAATTCCCGCCGCCTTGGCGGTGTCGATGTCAGTGCGGGAGTCGCCGACCATGACTGAGGTCTCCGGCGCCCCGCCGGCGAGCCGGATCGTCTCGGTCAGGTGGCGCGGGTCGGGCTTGCGGAAGGCGAACGTATCCTGTCCGCAGATCGCTTCGAAATAGCCGCTCATCCCGAGCCCGACGAGCAGGCGCCTGGAGAAATCCTCCGTCTTGTTGGTGCAGACGGCAAGCAGATAGCCGGCCGCGCGGAAGCGGTCCAACGCCTCGACGACCCCGGGAAAGGGCTTCGACTGGCCCGGGATGTTGGCGCCATAGTGCTCGAGGAACAGCGCGAAGAGGCGGTCATGTTCGTTGACGGGAAGGGGCCGCCTTTGCGCATGGTAGGCCCGCTCGATCAGCACGCGCGCGCCGTGACCGACGAACTGTCGGAAGCCGGCGACGTCACTGGGCGCGGCGCCGCCGGCGCCCAGCGTGTGGTTCAGGCTGTCGAGCAGGTCGGGGGCGGTGTCGACCAGCGTGCCGTCTAGGTCGAAAACGATGGTAGGCCTGTCCATGCTCGGTCCTGCTCGCCTGCTCCGGAAGTGGAGCGCGTTGGCGGATAACCCGCGCTACGGTCGACCGCAATCCCCGAGACGGCAAGGCTTTGCCGGATGGTGCAAAGATGTTAGGAGCGCGCGACACTTCGGGGGCGGATCGACTGCTGATGAATGCTAAGGCGATGAAGATCGAGGCGGCGCGGGCCGCGCTTGAACACGTGGCGCCCGGGATGCGGCTCGGCATCGGCACCGGGTCCACCGCCGAGGAGTTCGTCCGCCTGCTGGCCGTCAAGGTTGCGGGCGGCATGGAGATCATCGGCGTTCCGACCTCCGAGCGTACGGCAGCGCTGTGCGCCGAGCTGGGCGTGCCGCTGTCGACACTCGACGAGACGCCCGAGCTGGACCTCACGATCGACGGCGCTGACGAGATCGATACCGCCCTGTCCCTCATCAAGGGAGGTGGAGGGGCTCTGCTGCGCGAGAAGATCGTCGCCTCGGCCTCCGCGAGGATGATCGTGATCGCCGACGAATCGAAGATCGTCGACACGCTCGGCCGCTTTCCCCTGCCGATCGAGGTCAATCGCTTCGGCCTCAAGGCGACGGAGATCGCTGTCGGGAACGCGGCTTCGTCGCTTGGCCTGTCCGGGCCTTTGACATTGCGGATGACTGGCGACGAACCATTTGTTACAGATGGCGGCCATTTGATCCTTGATGCATCTTTTGGCCGCATTCCGGACGCAAGAGCGCTGTCCGATGCGTTGCACGCCATCCCCGGCGTCGTCGAGCATGGTCTTTTTCTGGGTCTCGCGGACCTGGCCGTCATAGCGGGTTCCACCGGAATCCGGACGCTTGTTCCCGCCCGCTGAACAGGGAGTTCGAGGTTAACATGGTGCTTTTCACCCATCCCCGCCGCGTCATTGCCGCGCTGGCCACCGTGGCGGTGCTGGCCGGAGTTTCCCTGGCATCCGCGCAGGAGATTTCCGACAGCCATCTCAAGGCAGCTCGCGCCGCGATCACCTCGATCAAGGCGACCGATTCGATGGATTCGATCCTGCCGCAGGCCAACCAGATGCTGAAGGTCGAGCTGATCCAGAAGAACCCGAACCTGGAAGAGGACATCGTCCGCATCGTCGACGAGGAGACGCTGGCGATCGCGCCGCGTCGCGGCGATCTGGAAAAGGAGGTCGCGATCGCTTTCGCCAAGGCCTTCACCGAGCAGGAACTCACCGAGATCGCGAATTTCCACAATTCGCCCACCGGCAAGAAGTTTCTCTCCGACAGCCCGATCGTCGGGCGCGAAGTGAGCAAGGCCGTCGACATCTGGCAGCTCGGCATCGCCCGCGACCTGTCCCAGGCTGTCGGCAAGAAGCTCGCGGCGATTGCCCCTGCGGCCCAGCAGCCCGCTCCGGTCGAGGCGCCGCCGGCGAACGGTCAGGCTCCCGCTTCGCCGACGCTGACGCCTCCGGCTCAGTAAGACCGACCTATCCGTTTCGTGACGAGCCCGGGCATGTCCCGGGCTTTTCTTTTCGTGCCGCAGGGACTACCTGCCTCAAGGCGCACCGCGGGCGGAACGAGGCATCCCATGACAGCATATGACTACGATCTCTTCGTCATCGGCGGCGGTTCCGGGGGCGTGCGCGCCGCGCGCGTGACGGCGAGCCTCGGCAAGAGGGTCGGCATCGCCGAAGAATACCGCTTCGGGGGCACCTGCGTGATCCGCGGCTGCGTGCCCAAGAAGCTGTTCGTCTACGCGTCGCAATATCCGGAGCATTTTGAAGACGCCGTCGGCTACGGCTGGAGCGTCGGCGAAACCTCGTTCAACTGGCCGACCCTGATCGCCAACAAGGATCGCGAGATCGCGCGTCTGGAAGCAATCTACAAGGGCGGTATCGATCGCGCCGGCGGCGACACCTTCCACAGCCGGGCCACGCTGGTCGACGTGCACACGGTGCGTATCGAGGCGGAGAACCGCACGGTGACGGCCGAGCACATTCTTGTTGCCACCGGCGGACGTCCCAACCCGCACGCTTCGCTGCCGGGCCATGAGCACTGCATCCTGTCTGACGACGCCTTCCATCTCGCCGAACTGCCGAAGTCGATCGTCATCGCCGGCGGCGGCTATATCGCCGTGGAATTCGCTAACATCTTCCACGGGCTCGGCGTCGAGACCACGCTCGTCTACCGCGGCAAGGAGATCCTCGGCCGCTTCGACCACGATCTGCGCCACATGCTGCACGAGACGATGGAGAAGAAGGGCATCCGCATCCTCTGCCATACGATCTTCGAGAAGATCGAGAAGCGCCCCGACGGGAAGCTCGTCGCACACCTCAACGAGGACGAACCCATCGTCGCCGACCAGGTGATGTTGGCGCTCGGCCGCATGCCGAACACGGAGAACCTCGGGCTCGAGGCGGCGGGCGTGGAATTGGGCAAGACGGGCGAGATCGCCGTCGACGACTATTCGCGCACGAATGTGCCCAACATCTGGGCCGTCGGCGACGTGACCAATCGCGTGCAACTCACCCCCGTCGCGATCCACGAGGCGATGTGCTTTGTCGACACCGTGTTCAGGGACAAGCCAACGCGGCCCGACTTCGAGGCGGTGGCAACCGCGGTCTTCTCGCAGCCGGAGATCGGTACGGTCGGGCTCTCCGAGGAGGACGCGGGCAGGGAATATGACGAGGTGGAGATCTACCGCGCCGTGTTCCGCCCCATGCGCAACATCCTGCCCGGCCGCGAGGAGAAGATGCTGACCAAGCTCGTGGTGGATGCAAAGACACGGATCGTCGTGGGCGCGCATATCCTCGGCCCCGACGCCGGCGAAATGGCACAGCTCCTCGGTATCGTCATCAAGGGCAGGCTGACCAAGGACGTGGTCGACGCGACGATGGCGGTGCACCCGACCGCGGCCGAGGAGTTTGTGACCATGTATCAACCGTCCTATCGACTGAAGGGCGGGGAGCGGGTGGGCTGATCATAGCCGGCCTGCCATTCACCCGCTCGTGCGTGCAAAGCTCCTTGGCGGCTGCCCCACATGTCGGCTGAAGGCCGTGCTGAACGTGCTGGCTGAGCTGTAGCCGACGCGTTCGGCCACGTCTGCGATGGACATGTCCTTCTGCCGCAGCAGGCCCCTGGCAATGGCCATGCGCCAGGCGACGAGATACTCCATCGGCGACATTCCGACCGCGCGTGTGAACCGATCGAAGAATGCCGAACGGGAGAGGGCGCACGTCCGGGCAAGCTGGGCCACGGTCCACGGTCGCGCCGGCGCCTCGTGCATCTGCCGGATCGCGGCCGCCAGCCGTGTGTCGCCTAGTCCGCGCAGAAGGCCGGGAGGCGCATCGTCACCGGGGGCCAACCTCAGCGCCTCGATCAGCAATACCTCCACCAGCCGAGTAAGTACGAGGTCGCGGCCCGGTCGCTGCGACCTTGTTTCTTCGCCTACGAGGCGCACCAGCGTGGCGAGCCGGTCGATGCCCTGGACATGCACCACAGCCGGCAGAAGCGACACCAAAAGCTCCGCGTTGGGCGAGTCGAATTCGAAATAGCCGCCAAGGAGGCGCACGTCCGGATCGCCGTCCCGCGTGCCGTGGCGGACTTCGCCGGCCGGCACGGGCGTTGCCTTCGGGTCGATGAATTCGGGCGTGACTGGTTCGAAACCCGAAATGGTGAACCCGGGCGTCGCAGGCAGGAGGACGAAGTCGCCGGCGTTCAGCGTGATTGCCTCTTCGCCGTCCACGGCGAGCAGGCAACTTCCCTCAAGCACCGTGCAGAAGCTTGGTTGGCCGAAATCCGAGTATCGGACCGCCCAACGGCCGGCGCCGCTGATGCCTTTCGAGAACACGGCTCTCGGCTGGAGCAGCGAGATGACTTCGGAGAGAGGATCGTTCATTTCTGGACGATAGCAAAAGAAATGCGGACTTTCAATCGTAGATCGTCCGGCTTTGATCGACTAACAAGGCGATGTCAAACAACGAAAGGACATCGTCATGAAAACCGTGCTTATCACCGGCGCCTCGTCGGGCTATGGTCTGGAGACTGCCCGTCACTTCCATACCCAGGGCTGGAACGTGATCGCCACCATGCGGACGCCGCGGGAAGACATCCTGCCCCGCTCCGAGCGGGTTCGCATCCTGCGGCTCGACGTGACGAGCGCCGCCAGTATCTCGGCTGCGGTCGAAGCCGCCGGCCCGATCGACGTCCTCGTCAACAACGCCGGTATTGGTGTCGTCGGCGCCTTCGAGGCGACGCCGATGTCGCATGTGCGCAAGGTCTTCGAGACCAACACGTTCGGCGTCATGGCGATGACGCAGGCCGTCATCCCGCAGATGCGCGAGCGTCGATCCGGCGTCATCGTCAACGTGACCTCGAGCGTCACCCTGGCGCCCATGCCGCTGGCGGCCGCCTACACCGCGAGCAAGGTCGCCATCGAGGGATTCACGGGATCGCTCGCGCACGAACTCCAGGCATTCGGCGTCGCCGTGAAGCTCGTCGAGCCGGGCTATGGGCCGACAACGCGCTTTTCGCAGAACACAGAGCTGCGCATCGAGGACCTGATTCCGGAAGCCTACGAGGCGTTCGCCCGGCCGATCTTCGCCGGGTTCGCAAAGCCGTCCCTGGTAACGACGGAGACGGATGTCGCGGAGGCTGTCTGGCGCGCCGCCAACGACGCGTCCGGACAGCTGCGCTTCCCGGCTGGGCCCGATGCGGTGGCTCTCGCGCAAGCCGCGTGATCTGTCGGCCGGATCTGGCGCGTCAGGCGGGCCTGCCGATCGCGGCTGGCCTGCCTTCGACGAGCCAGCCGATCAGGTCGGGCCAGAGCGTGACTGCGAAGCGGGAGCGGAAGAAGCCGAGATGGCCGATCGGCGAGCCTCCTTCTGCGGGCGAGATCCACCGTTCCTCGATCGATGCGTTCGAGTAGTGCCGCATGAGCGCGGCGACAGCGCGGCGCGTGCCCCAATGGTCGTCGTCCATCCCGAGCGCCAGGATCGGCGTGCGCACGTCCGCATAGCGCGCCGTTTCCGGGAAGGCCGGGTCGTCGAAGAAATAGTCGGGCTTCGAGCACCACCGCGCCCAGTCGCGGAAGACCGTCCCGGGGATCGGTTCGCCGATGCCAAGCCATTTCGGCGTGTGGCCGAAGGCCAGCGAGACGGGAACGCCGATCCCGAGCATCCGCCACTTCGCCGCGCGATCGTTCAGCCCGCCGAAATAGCCGGACATGGTCGCCACCATTCCGTAGCGATCGAACCGGTCGGAGATACCGCTGAGGCCCAGCGCCTGGCCGCCATAGGATTGTCCGACGCCGACCATTGGGTGACCGGTCGCGACGGCGCCGAGCGCCCGGGCAGCCGCCGGGAAATCGAGCAGCGCCCAGTCCTTCATGCCGATCCTCGTCCGCCAGCCGGCAGGCGCGGTCGACCCACCCGTGCCGCGATAGTCGTAGACCAGCGCGGCACGTGCGCCGGCCGCGACCGCCGCGGAGGCGAAGCCCGCATAGAGGCCGCGCGGAACCGCGGTCGCGGAGGAGATCAGGACCAGCGGACCGGCTCCGGTGCCTTCGAACAGCGTGCCTTCGAGCACGAATCCGTCAGTGGCGTCGAAGCGGATGTTGCGCTTCGACACCGTATGTGACGGCGCGGGCGGCATGGCATGTGCGGTCATCGGCACCTCCCTATCGACGAGGTGACGCTACCATTGACGTTAACGTCAAAGTCAAGAAGATTGTTGTGACTTGAACAAACAGCCTTATTCGGCCGGCACCCGGATACTCTCCAGGCGCCGCCTGCGCTGGCGCTTCGACGGGAAGGGGATCGCACCCTCTGGCAGGATGGGATCGATCTGCCGCTTGGAGGCGAGGCCGTCCGCCACCGAGAGGATCGAATCGTAGAAGCTCTCGCCCGCAAGCGACCGCGGCGGCACCGCTTCGTGCATGACGCTTATGACGGTCACATTCGGGCAGTGATCCTTGATCGCCTGATGGAAGGCGATCTTCGACGGGCCGTCCAGCGCGGCCGTCGCTTCGTCGAGGAACAGAAGGCCGGGCTTGTGCAGCAGGATGCGCGCGACGAAGAGCTTCTGCCGCTGGCCGCCCGACAGCACCATGTCCCAAAGCTGGCCGTCGCGTGTCTCCTCGTCGAGATAGGAGATGAAATTGCCGAGCCCGGCATCGTGCAGCGCGGCGGCCACCTGCGCATCGCGGAAACCGTCGGGCGGGTCGGGAAGACAGACGAGGCGCTTGAGCGTGATCGGGGGCAGCCGGATGTCCTGCGAGGCATAGAAGGTGCGCACGCCCTCCGGCAGCGCGATGCTGCCGGCGCCGTAGGGCCACAGTCCGTTGATCGCCTTGATCAGCGAGGTCTTGCCGCAACCGGATTCGCCGGACACGAATGTCCATTCGCCGCGGCGGAAATTGAGGAACGGTGCCGACAGGAATGGCTGTGCGTCCATCCCCTGATGCGTCAGTTCGAGATTGCGGATGGTCAGGCCGAAAGCCGCGTCCTGGTGGGTGCGCAGGAACTCGCTGCGACCGGTGCGGCGGTAGTAGTCCGTCGGCGCCTGCACGTTCTCGATCGCCTCGGCGAGGTCGATGATGCGGCGCGAATTGGCCTTGAGCGTCGCGATGGCGGGCATGACGTGGATGAACCAGGAACATTGCTGGATCATCGAATTGATCAGTTCGGCGCCCGTCACGTAGCTCTTCAGACTGACCTGCTGGTTGACGTAGGGCAGGAGCCCCGGGCCGTAGGCGACGATGCGGGCGGCGACGAAGTTGTAGATCAGCTCGAACGACATGTATCCGGCGTGTACCCGGTTGAGGCTGCCCCAGGTTCCGTCGATGTCGCGGTAGATCCGGCGGTGGATATCTTTCTGGACGCCTTCGCCGCCCGCCGCCGCGACGTGGAAGCTGCGCCGCAACAGCGTATTGAGCGCGCCGCGATAGCTGCCCTCCGCCTGCTGCATCCGGATCGTCAGCCGTTCTAGCAGACCGCCGAGCTTTAGCGCAATCCAGGTGTTGACCGGTACGTAGACAAGCACGGCGCAGAACGCGAGCGTCGCGCTGCCATATTCGCCGAGGACGTCGAGGCCGGGGATCGAGGTCGACGTCTCGATCAGCTTCTGGCCAACGAAGAACACCGACATCAGCACGCCGACGACGCCCATGGCGAGGCCGATCGCGCCGCCGGTCATCCCCTTGACCGCTTCCTGCACGCGCTGGTCGACATTGTCGAGCGCGGCGCCGGCGTCGCCGTTCTGGAGGTGGTAGTGCGTGTGGTTGGCATCGAGCAGCGCATCGTTGAAGCGCTTGTCGAGCCAGGCGCGCCACTTGCGGTGCAGCGTCGTCGAGAACAGGTGCCTGACCCCGGTGAAGCCGGCGTCCTTGAGGATTACCAGGAACACCAGCGTGCCGGCCGCCATCAGCAACGTCCGTAACGGCGTGATATTGTCGTCGCTGTGGAAGAAGGCGATGGAGTTGATCAGCTCGCCCGAAGCCTCGGCCATCCATACGCTGGCCTTGCTGGAAAGCCCCGTCAGGATGGCGATGATGAGGGTGAACCCCCACGCTTCCTTCCAGGATTCCGAAAACCAGTAGGCTCTGAGCAGGCCCCAGAAGCTGCGCATCGCCGATACGGGCGTCCGATGCGGAGACGCGTCGCTGTCGACGCCGAACCACCGCTGTGATGCTGACACCCATCGTGGCCCGAAGACCCGATTCACCTCATCCCCACCCTTGTTCCCGTCCCAGAGACTGATTTGCTTTTCTTTTCAGGCTAACACGGTTCGTCTATTGTCCTAGTGAAATGTTCCCGTTGGGTTTACGCCATCGCGCCAAGGTGGCGGATCGGCCACACTGACGTCAGGACAGGCCGGCGGGGCGAATGGCTCTGGAAGAACAGCCGGGCTTCCTGTATAGGACCGCCTTCCCGGAAAGCCGGGGTTTCTGGCGCGGGCTGCCGTCCCGCAGCGTGATTGGGTGCGACAATGGCAAAATGGTCTCCGAATTCCTGGCGCGGCAAGCCGATCCAGCAGGTTCCGTCCTATCCGGACCTCTCGGCCCTCGAAGCGGTAGAAAAGACTCTCGCCACCTATCCGCCGCTCGTTTTTGCAGGTGAAGCGCGCAAGCTTAAGAAGCAGTTGGCCGAGGTCGCCGAGGGCAGGGGCTTCCTGCTGCAGGGCGGCGACTGCGCCGAGAGCTTCGCCGAGCACGGCGCCGACAACATCCGCGACTTCTTCCGCGTCTTCCTGCAAATGTCGGTGGTCCTGACCTTTGCCGGCTCGCAGCCGGTTGTGAAAGTCGGCCGCATCGCCGGCCAGTTCGCCAAGCCGCGCTCCTCCGACGTGGAGAAGAAGGGCGAGGTCGTGCTGCCGTCCTACCGCGGCGACATCATCAACGGCATCGACTTCGACGAGAAGTCGCGCATTCCCGATCCGGCGCGCCAGGAGATGGCCTATCGCCAGTCCGCCGCGACGCTGAACCTTCTGCGCGCTTTCGCGCAGGGCGGCTACGCTTCTCTGGAGAACGTGCATCGCTGGATGCTGGGCTTCGTCTCCGACAGCCCGCAGGCGGAACGCTATCAGGCGCTCGCTGACCGCATCACCGAGACGATGGACTTCATGCGCGCCGTCGGCATCACGTCCGAGACCAACTACGCGCTCCGCGAGACCGACTTCTATACCAGCCACGAGGCGCTGCTGCTTGGCTACGAGGAGGCGCTGACCCGCGTCGACTCCACGTCGGGCGACTGGTACGCGACGTCCGGCCACATGATCTGGATCGGCGACCGCACGCGCCAGCCCGACCATGCCCATGTCGAATACTGCCGCGGCATCAAGAACCCGCTCGGCCTGAAGTGCGGACCGTCGCTCACGCCGGACGGCCTGATCCAGCTGATCGACCTGCTCAATCCGGAGAACGAACCCGGCCGCCTGACCCTGATCGCCCGCTTCGGCTATGACAAGGTCGGCGAACACCTGCCCAGGCTCGTTCGCGCGGTCGAGAAGGAAGGCCGCAAGGTCGTCTGGTCCTGCGACCCGATGCACGGAAACACGATCACCGCCGCCGGCTACAAGACGCGGCCCTTCGACCGCATCCTGAAGGAGGTGCAGTCCTTCTTCGACGTGCATCAGGCCGAAGGTACGCATCCGGGCGGCATCCATGTCGAGATGACCGGCAAGAACGTCACGGAATGCACCGGCGGCGCGCGCGCCGTGCGCGACGAGGACCTGCAGGATCGCTACCACACCCATTGCGACCCGCGCCTCAACGCCGATCAGGCCGTGGAACTGGCTTTCCTGGTCAGCGAACTGCTGAAGAAGGGCAAGCAGGCGCCGGCCAAGAAGGCTGCGAACGGCTGACGAGGCCGGCAGCGAGATGACCGTCCCGGCGATCTGCACGACGTGCTGCATCGCCGGGGGCGGTCCGGCCGGCATGATGCTCGGCCTGCTTCTCGCGCGCGCCGGTGTCGAAGTGCTGGTGCTGGAGAAGCACGGCGATTTCCTGCGCGACTTCCGCGGCGATACGCTTCATCCATCGACGCTGGAGGTCATGGCGGAGCTCGGCATGGACGAGCGCCTGCTCGCCCTGCCGCACCAGAAGGTCCGGACGCTGTCGGCGGGCTTCGGTGACCGCGACTATCCGGTGGCCGATTTCTCGCGCCTCAAGGTGAGCCATCCCTATATCGTCCTGATGCCGCAATGGGATTTCCTGGATTTCCTTGCCGCGGAGGCCTCCGCCTTCGCCGGCTTCTCGCTCATGATGAATGCCGAGGCGACCGGCCTGATCGAGACCGATGGCAAGGTCGTCGGCCTGCGCGCCGAAACGGCCGATGGTCCCGTCGAGATCATGACCGATCTCGTCGTCGACGCATCGGGCCGCAAATCCACGTTGCGCGGGGCCGCGGGTCTCGCCGTCGAAGACCTCGGCGCGCCTATCGACGTGTTCTGGTTCCGCCTTTCCCGGCGCAACGGGGAGGGAACCGAGACCGGAGGTCGCTTCGAACCCGGCCGGCTGATGGTCCGGATCTTCCGTGGCGACTACTGGCAATGCGCTTACGTCATTCCGAAGGGAGCGGCCGAAAACGTCCGGGCGCGCGGCATCGAAGCCTTCCGTGCCGATATCGCCCCGATGCTTCCCGGTGGCGCCGCGCGGGCGGCCGAGATTTCGAGCTTCGACGATCTCAAGCTTCTCAGCGTGTCGGTCGACCGTCTGACCCGATGGCACCGGACCGGCTTCCTTTCGATCGGCGACGCGGCGCACGCCATGTCGCCGGTCGGCGGCGTCGGCATCAACCTGGCAATCCAGGACGCCGTCGCAACCGCAAATGCGCTCGCTTTGCCGCTGAAGGAGAAGCGTCTCGCCGAGCGCGATCTCGAAGCGGTGCAGCGGCGGCGCATGCTGCCGACGCGCATGACGCAGGCCGCGCAGGTGTTCGTTCACGAGCGGGTTCTGACACCGATGCTCGCCGAGGCGGGACGTGCTGGGGGAGCTATCCGTCCGCCCTTGCCGGTGCGGCTCCTGGCTCGCTGGCCGATGCTGCGCGGGATACCCGCCCGGTTGGTGGGGATCGGCATTCGGCCCGAACATGTCGACCGGCCGACAAAGGCGATCGTAAGGGCCAGCGCGAGCTGATCTTGCTTACTATAGGTACCATTCGTATTCGCGCCGCGAGATCGCGCTCATGAAGGCGGTGAACTCCGCTTCCTTCACGCTGGCGTAGATCGCCGGATAGTCCTCGCCCAGCCAGCGCGGCAGGATTCTTGCCGCGCGCAACGCCTTCAGCGAATCCCAGGGAGCCAGCGGTAGGTCCGGATCGATCTCGGCACCCGCATTGCCGGTATGCATCGGGCCAGGATCAAGCCGGTTTTCGATGCCGTGGTGCATGCCGGCCAGCACTGCGGCGATGACAAGATAGGGGTTCGCCTCCGCGCCAGACGCACGATGCTCGACCCTTCGCGCCGATCCCGACGACACAGGCACGCGGAAGGCGACGGAGCGGTTGTTCTCTCCCCAGTCGCGTGTCACCGGGGTAAAATTGTTGGCGGCGAAGCGGCGGAAGACGTTGAGGTTGGGCGCGAAGATCGCCATGCCCTCGGCCATCGTCGCCTGCAGACCCGCCACGGCATGGCCGAGCATGGCCTGGCCGTCGGGCCGGCGATCGTGGAACAGGTTCTGCCCATCCGGTCCCAGAACGCTCGCATGGACGTGCAGGCCGCTGCCGGCCATGTCCGGAAACGGCTTCGACATGAAGGTAGCCTCCATGCCGAACTGCCGCGCGACAGACTGGATGACCCGCCGCAGCAGGCAGGCGTCGTCGGCGGCGCGGACCGGATCGTCACGATGCTCCAGATTCACCTCGAACTGGCCGGCGCCATATTCGCTGATGATGGTGGAGGAGGGGATGTGGTGTGCCGCACAGGCGGCTTCGACGGCCGAGATGAAAGGCTGGTACTCGTCGAGCTTGGCCAGCGACAGCACCCTGCCTGCGGCCTCGGGAATCCCGGTCTTCGGCGACCTTGCAGGCAGCGGTGACCCGTCCTCGGCCCGCGCCGGGTCGATCAGATAGAATTCGAGTTCCGCCGCTACGACCGGGCGCAGGCCCGCTTCGTGCAGGATCGAGACGGTGCGGGACAGTACCGTACGCGGATCGTA
Source organism: Mesorhizobium sp. (assembly GCA_041913465.1). Taxonomy (GTDB): domain Bacteria; phylum Pseudomonadota; class Alphaproteobacteria; order Rhizobiales; family Rhizobiaceae; genus Mesorhizobium_A. The sequence goes on from JAYSFJ010000001.1 coordinate 539,872, forward strand.
CCAGAACGCTTCGCCGGTGGATGCGCTTGCGGGCGTGCAGAGGACCTGTGCGATGCCGGGGTTCCATGGCACCGGGGCAAGCGTTCCGGCGACGGGCATCACCGTCGCATCCGGATCCCCGTCGGAGAAGCCGTAGCCCATCGGGTCGGCCGTGTTGCCCTGCACATCGACGAGCGACATCGCCGCGCAGATCGGCGAGCCCGAGTGAAAGAACTTCGTCATGTGTGCGCGCGGCATCCGCTTGCCGTAGGCATTGCCGCACAGGTCGAACAGAACGGCGTCAAGATGCGTGGTGTGCGGATGCGCCTCGAGGAAGCGTGCGAGCTCGTCCTGCAATGTCGTCCCCCTTGTTTTCTCGAAGCTAGCCGTCCGCGTCGCGTCCGTCATCGCCCTATGGAGGATTTTGAGCGAGCCACCGCTCGACTCGTCGCCAGACAATGCGCGGCAGTTATGGATTGATGCACGAATTCCGAGAAGGTGTTCGATATTCCTGAACGCTCAGTCGAAGGGGTACGATCTGCCCGTCCATGAAAGGTAGGCGTATGTAATGGGCAAGGAGAAATATCCATGACCACGATGCCTTCGCTTTTCATTTCCCACGGCGGCCCGAACATCGTCACCTCCGACTCGGAGGCGCGCCACTTCCTTGAAACGCTTCCCGCGCATATGCCGCGCCCGAAGGCGATCGTGCTGGTGTCGGCGCATTTCGAGACCGACGGCGTCGTCGTCGTGACCGACCCGGCACCGGATATGATCTACGATTTCAGGGGATTCGCCCCCGAGCTTTACAAGATGGTGTATCCGGCACCCGGCGAACCGGCGCTGGCGGCAAAGGTCGTCGGACTGCTCGAAAAGGCCGGTCTCTCGCCCTGCACCGTCGGCAAGCGCGGTTACGACCACGGTGCCTGGACGCCGATGCTGCTCGCCTTCCCCGAGGCGAACATCCCGATCGTCCAGGTATCGATCGATCCGAACCGCGACGCGGCATGGCACTATCGCCTCGGCCAGGCGCTTAGCCCGCTCCGCGAGGAAGGTGTGCTTCTGGTCGGCTCCGGCCATATCACGCACAATCTGCGGGCGTTCTTCCCGGTCATGCGCGAGGGCAAGGCGCCCGATCCGGAACTCGTGCGCAAGGTCGATGCATTCACCACCTGGTTTGCCGACAGGATCGCGGCGGGCGACATCGACGCGCTGCTCGACTGGAAGAAGCGCGCGCCGTTCCCTGCGGAAAACCATCCGACCGACGAGCACCTGATGCCGATTTTCTTCGCGCTCGGGGCGGCGGGCAAGGATGCGCATGGCGAGCGCGTGCATGCGTCAAAGGAACTCGGCTTCTTCGCCTACGATTCCTACCTGTTCCATTGAGAGCGAAATCGGCTAAACGATCTCCGCCCGGTTTGTCGGGCGGAGATTGCCGATGCAACGTCTCGTCAACGCCTTCCGGAACTCGCTGCGCGCCTTCGGCCGGCTGATCCGCTCCGAGAAGGCTTTCCAGCAGGAGATCTTCCTGCTTGGCGCTGCCGTGCCTGTCGCCTGGTTCCTGGCCGACAGCTGGCGCGGCTTCGCGCTGCTCATCGGCGCGCTCCTGCTGCTGATCATCGTCGAGGTGCTGAACACCGGCATCGAGGCCGCCTGCGACGCCTTCAGCCGCGAGTTCAACACCGATATCCAGCTTGCCAAGGATTGCGGCTCGCTCGCCGTACTGATCTCGATCGTCATCGCCGGCGGTGTCTGGTTGCTCGCGGTCGCGGAGAAGATCGCAGGAGCGTCAATTTGATGAGCCCGACGACGACACCGGTCAGCAATCGCAGACGAGATCAGTTCGGGGCATACCAGTCGTTGGGATCTATCCTCTCGACCGTTTTGCCCGCCTGAACCTCGACCATTATGGGCTCGTGCGACGGGCAACTCGCCTGCGATCCGCAGGTGACGAACTCAGAATAGTAAGCACGGTAATCGACACCGGTCGACGGATCGAAGTCAGCGCTTTCAGGCAGGATGGAATAGACATAGTACCGGCCGGGTTCCACCTCGAGGCGATAGGTCGTCCGCGTGTCCTTGCCCGTTTGTGTGATGTGTTCGTTTGTGCAGGCGATTTTCCCGCTCTCGACGCCCTCGGCGCAGATGTGGATTTCGCGCGGAATGTGGTCGCTGGGGTAACTGAGCGTGCCGGTGATGGTGCCGGATGCGAGACTGGACGCTGCGCCCGGTGCGGGGGCGTTGCTCGCCTGCTGCGCGTGTGCGGGCGCCAGAACCAGCAGGGAGATCGCGGCAGATAATGTGAGTGCACGAAACATCTGGAATCCGATCCGGAACGCAATTCTGGACGCGGATGGTAGCGAACGAAATCTGCCGCGCAAGCAGTCTGCCTACGCCTTACCGGGACGGTTTCGTCAGATAGCGCCGTCCGATCCACAGTCCAGACAGCGCTACAGCGGCCGCAAGCGCCAGCCCGATGAGCAATCGCTGGTGCTTCACCAGCGCATCGCCGATCAGGTGTTCGGCGCCCAGGCCGAAGAAATAGCCGATGCTGACGAAGATGCAGGCCCATGCAAGCGCCGAGGCGGCGTTGAGCGCCAGGAAGCGCGGCACCGGAACGGACGACAGCCCCGCGGCTACGCCGCCGACCATTCGCAGGCCCCAGATGAAACGGTTGGAAAGGATGAAGATGTTCGGGTGGCGCTCGACCATGCCGTGTGCCTGGCTGAAGCCCGGACGTGAACGCAGTGCCAGCACGCGGGGATGGTCCGCGAAGCGCCGGCCCGCGAGGAACAGCGCCGTGTCGCCGAGGAACGCGCCGGTGAAGGCCACCGCCACCGTCGCCCAGACTTCGAACACCCGCTGATGCGCGAAGAAGCCGCCGAAGATTGCAGCGCTTTCCCCCTCCGCCAGGCAACCGGCAAAGACGGCGAGGAGTCCGTACCGCTCGACCAGGGTGTGAAGGAGGTCGATCACTGATCGACAGTCCAGCCAAGGCGGGCGTCGATGCGCTTCAAATGCGCGGAGAGTTCGGCGATATCGGTCTGCAATGCGAGGATCTCGCGCCGGCGCAGTTCGTCCAGCTTCTCGTGCAGCGCCATGATCTCGATCTCGGCCTTGAGATTGACCTCGTAGTCGTGCGCTGCGTCCAGCCGGTCGCGAGCGGCCTGCCGGTTCTGCGACATCATGATGATCGGCGCCTGCAGTGCCGCCAGCATCGACAGGATGAGATTGAGGAAGATGAACGGGTAGGGATCGAAGGCGTCCCGGGTCAGCAGGAATACGTTGCCGACCGTCCAGACAAGGAGGAACAGCAGGAAGCTGATGATGAAGGTCCAGGAGCCGCCGACACGTGCGATGGCGTCGGCGATGCGGTCGCCGAAGCGCGCCTGTCCCGCCACATCCTCGTTCATGTCGCGTGAGACGGGTTTGCGGTCGAGCGCGCTCTGCAGAACGTGCAGTTCCTCCTCGCTCAGGCTGTCGAGATTGCGCTTCAGCCAGCGGGTGGAAAGCTCGTCGATCGTCTTGCTCATGCTGACCTCCTCGCACCGCCGTCTTGGCAACGGTCGCTCGATTGGCGACAATGGCGGCTGCGCCGTCACAAAGCCCCGTTCGGGAGAGAAATCAATGGAGAGTTTTGCCGCGATCCGCGCCCGCGCGGCCATGCGGAAGGGCGGCGAGGATGTGTTGGCGCGCCTGCTCGGCACCCCGCCGGACAACGCGAAGCTCGCGTCGCTGAGCGACGACCGCATCCTCTCCCAGATGGCTGCGCGCATCTTCTCCGCCGGCTTCGTCTGGCGCGTGATCGAAGCGAAGTGGCCGGGCTTCGAGGCGGCCTTCCTCGGCTTCGAGCCGAAGGCGCTGCTGTTCCAGCCGGACGAGTTCTGGCACGATCTTGCCGCCGACAAGCGCATCGTGCGCAACCCCCAGAAGATCAGGTCGGTGCGCGACAATGCGGCCTTCGTCGACAATGTCTCGCGTGAACATGGCGGTTTCGGCCGCTTCCTCGCCGAGTGGCCGGCGGACGACCAGATCGGACTTATAGCCTATCTAGCCAGGCACGGCTCGCGGCTGGGCGGCAACACGGGTCAGTATTTCCTGCGCTTCATCGGCTGGGACGCCTTCATCATCTCCCGCGACATGGCGGCGGCGCTCCGCGAGACCGGGCTCCAGATCGCCGAACAGCCGACCTCGAAGGGCGATCTGGCGCGGATCCAGTGGCAGGTGAACGAATGGGCCGACGCGACCGGCCTCTGTCGAACGCATATTTCGCGCATCCTCGCCATGTCCACCGGCATCAACCACGCGCCGGAAGAGCTGGCGGCTTACATGGGAGAGTAGGCGCGCGCAGATTGTCAGCCGAAGCGCGCCGCGCTAAGCCTCCCGCATGAGCCAGTCCGCCCCGTCCGTCCTCCGCATCGCCGTCGCCCAGCTCAACCCGATCGTGGGCGACATTGCCGGCAATCTCGCCAAGGCGCGCCACGCGCGCGAGGAGGCGGCGCGGCACGGCGCGGACCTCGTGTTCTTCACGGAACTGTTCCTCGCCGGCTATCCGCCTGAGGATCTGGTGCTGAAGCCAGCCTTCCTCACGGCCTGCGAGAAGGCGGCGGGCGAAATCGCCGCAGATACGGCCGATGGCGGTCCGGGGATCATCATCGGCACACCACTCAGGCGCAAGAGCGGCATCCACAATGCCATCATCGTCGCCGACGGCGGCAAGATCCTTGCCGAGCGTTTCAAGGTCGACCTGCCGAACTACGGCGAGTTCGACGAGAAACGCGTCTTCCAGGCGGGACCGGACATGCCCGGTCCGGTCAATTTCCGCGGCATCCGTCTCGGCATTCCGGTCTGCGAGGACATCTGGGGCGAATTGGGCGTGTGCGAGACGCTGGCGGAGAGCGGAGCGGAAATGCTGCTCGTACCGAATGGCTCGCCCTATTACCGCGGCAAGGTCGATGTTCGGCACCAGGTTGTTATCAGGCAGGTCATCGAGACCGGCCTGCCGATGCTTTATGCCAACCAGATGGGCGGCCAGGACGAACTGATCTTCGACGGCGCCTCGTTCGCCATCAATGCCGACAAGTCGCTCGCCTTCCAGATGAGCCAGTTCGAGGAGACGGTCGTCGTCACCACCTGGAAGCGCGAGGAGGGCGGCTGGCAGTGCACTGACGGACCGATGTCGCGCATTCCGGAGACGGAGGAGGCTGACTACCGCGCCTGCATGTTGGGCCTGCGCGATTACGTCAACAAGAACGGCTTCAAGGATGTTGTTCTGGGTCTCTCCGGCGGCATTGACTCGGCGATCTGTGCCGCACTCGCGGTCGATGCGCTCGGAGAGGAACGGCTGCGCGCCGTGATGATGCCCTATCGCTACACGTCGAAGGATTCGCTGACCGACGCCGAAGCCTGCGCGCGCGCGCTCGGCTGCCGCTATGACATCGTTCCGATCTTCGAGCCGGTCGAGGGCTTCAGTCACGCATTGACGCAGATCTTCGAGGGTACCAAGGAAGGCATCACCGAGGAGAACCTGCAGAGCCGCGCCCGCGGCACGATCCTGATGGCGATCTCCAACAAGTTCGGCTCGATGGTGGTGACGACGGGCAACAAGAGCGAGATGTCGGTCGGCTACGCCACGCTCTACGGCGACATGAACGGAGGCTTCAACCCGATCAAGGACCTCTACAAGATGCAGGTCTATGCGCTGTCGCGCTGGCGCAACGGCACCGTGCCGCCCGGCGCGCTCGGCCCTTCCGGCGAGGTGATTCCGAAGAACATCATCGACAAGGCGCCGTCTGCCGAACTGCGGCCCAACCAGACCGACCAGGATTCACTGCCGCCCTATCCGGCACTGGACGATATCCTCGAATGCCTGGTCGAGAACGAGATGGGCGTCGACGAGATCGTGGCGCGCGGACACGACCGGGAGACGGTGCACCGCGTAGAGCACCTGCTCTACGTCGCCGAATACAAGCGCCGGCAGGCGGCACCGGGCGTGAAGATCACCAAGAAGAACTTCGGCCGCGACCGGAGATACCCGATCACGAACAGGTTCAGGGATCGGGGGTAGGGGGCGCTGGACCGAGGTCCTATGGGACTGGTGCATTGTCTCCGATCTGCTTTCGGTCTACCGGCAGCAAACCGGTACGACCATGCCTTTCCTGACCTTCCTTCGTGACAATGCCCGCTGGGTCGCGGCGGCTTTCGTCCTGACCTTCTTCTCGACCGCGGGCCAGACGTCGTTCATCGGCGCCTCCGCTGGGCACATCCGCTCGGAATACGGTCTCGGAAACGGCGAGTGGGGCTTGATCTATATGATCGGCACACTGGCGAGCGCTCTCACATTGCCCTACCTGGGCGCGATCGTGGATCGGCTGACCGTGCGCAAAGTGGCGCTGGTCATCGTCCCGGCGCTGGCGGCGGCAGCCTCGCTGATGGCGCTGTCGGCACATGTGGTCGGCCTGACGCTCGCTATCTATCTGCTGCGCCTCTTCGGCCAGGGGATGTTCCCGCATGTCGCCTACACAGCGACGGCGCGCTGGTTCACGGCGCAGCGCGGCAAGGCGCTGTCGCTCGTCATCCTCGGCCACAATGCCGGCGAGGCCGTGCTCATCGCCGGTTTCGTCGCCCTGTCGGCAGTAACCGGCTGGCGGATGGGCTGGCTGGTGCTCGCCGGCCTGGTTCTGGCCGTCGCACTGCCCTCGGTATGGTGGTTCGCGCGGATCGAGCGCGTGCCGCGCGCGACCGAAGTCAATCCGCGCGTCGTCGACGCTCGCGACTGGACGCGTGCCGAAGTCCTGCGCGATCCGATCTTCTATCTGTCCATGCTGGGCTTCATGGCGCCGGGGTTCATCGTCACGGTGATCTTCTTTCACCAGGTCTATCTGGTGGAATTGCGCGGCTGGTCGTTGGGTATCTTCGCGTCGGCTTTCGTCGTCTGGGCCGGCGTCAATAGCGTGTCGACGCTGATCACCGGCTATCTGATCGATCGCTTCTCCGGCCTGGCCGTCATTGCATTCGTCCTTGCGCCGCTCGGCGCGGCAAGCCTACTGCTCGGTCTGCAGGCGGCAGCCTGGACGCCCTTCGCCGCGATGGCGCTGCTCGGAGCCTCAAGCGGAGCGGCGACGACCACCTTGGGTTCGGTTCTGCCCGAGGTCTACGGGCTCAGGCATCTCGGCGCGATCCGCGCGACGATGGTCGCCACGACGGTGTTCGCGACCGCGGCCGGACCGGGCATCACCGGATACCTGATCGATCTCGGCGTCAGCTATCCCGCGCAGCTTGTCGCGATGGGGCTCTACTGCTTCCCGGCGTCGCTGGTATTGGCCTATGTCGCCCGGCGCGTCCGTGCGCGCAACTTGTCAAGCAGGCCGGTGTCCGATACGTCGCGCCAATGACCGTCACCGTCCGCTTCGCGCCGTCGCCCACCGGCAATATCCACATTGGCAATGCCCGCACGGCCCTGTTCAACTGGCTGTTCGCGCTGAACAACGGCGGAGGCTTCATCCAGCGTTTCGACGACACGGACGTCGAGCGCTCGCGGCAGGAATATGCCGACAACATCCTGACCGACATCGCCTGGCTCGGCATCGAACCGGTCGCGGTCGAGTATCAGTCGAAGCGGTTCGCCATCTACGAGGCGGCGGTCGCGAAGCTGAAGGCGGCGGGCGTGCTTTATCCATGCTACGAGACCGCTGAGGAACTGGATCTCAAGCGCAAGATACGGCTGACGCGCCGCCTGCCGCCGGTCTATGGCCGAGAGGCGCTGAAGCTGACGGCCGACGACCGGACAAAGCTGGAAGCCGAGGGCCGCCGGCCGCACTGGCGCTTCCTCCTGCCGAATTTCGCAACCGATCCGTTCTCGCCGCAGCGCACCGAGATCAGGTGGAACGACCTGGTCCGCGGCGAGGAGACCGTCGACCTCGCCTCGTTGTCGGATCCCATCCTGGTGCGCGAGGACGGAACCTATCTTTACACGCTGCCCTCCGTCGCCGACGACATCGATCTTGGCATCACCCATCTCATCCGCGGCGACGACCATGTGACGAACACCGGCGTCCAGATAGCGCTATTTCGTGCACTCGGGGCCGAGCCGCCCGCCTTCGGCCACCACAATCTTCTCACCGCGGCGACGGGCGAGGGCCTGTCGAAGCGCACGGGCGCCCTGTCGATCGCAAGCCTGCGCGCCGATGGCATCGAGCCGATGGCGGTGGCTTCGCTCGCGGTCCTGACCGGGACGTCGGAAAACGTCGTCGCCGCGCGCGACATGGCCGATCTCGCCGGCCGGTTCGATCTCTCCGCGACCTCGCGCTCGGCCTCGAAGTTCGATCCGGCCGATCTGGTCGTCCTCAACCGGACGCTGCTGCATGGCATGGACTTCGCCGCGGTCGCGGAGCGGCTCGCCGCTCTGGGGATCGTCGGCGCCAAGGCCGAGCCGTTCTGGTTGGCGGTGCGCGGGAATCTCGACCGGCTCGCCGATGCAGCGTCCTGGTGGCGGATCGTCGCCGAAGGGCCGCTCGAAAAGCCCGACCTGTCCGACGAGGATCGCGACTTCGTCCGTGGCGCGTTCGACCTGCTCCCGCCCGAGCCCTGGGACGGAACGACTTTCAGAGCGTGGATGGATCAGGTGAAGGCGGCGTCCGGCCGAAAGGGCAAGGCCTTGTTCATGCCGGTCCGCTTGGCGCTTACTGGATTGCCGTCTGGGCCGGAGCTCGCAGACCTATTGCCTCTACTGGGTCGGGGAGGTACGCAGGCCCGACGACCCTGACCTTGCGTTCGGCGAGATCGCCCGTTGCTTCCGGCTTGTCTTCCGCCTGCTTCTTCGCGTCTGCAGCCGCCGGATCCGGTTGCGTCGATATGGCGTCTGTAGACGGTTTCTCCGCGTCCGCGCGCGTGCTCATCGCGCCTTCGCCGGCAACCACCGTGAAATTCTTCTTCGCCTGCGTGCACGTGCAGCCTTGCGGCCGTACGAAATCCACTTCGCGGTATTTGAACGCCGTCGTCAGGTCCGTGTAGGGGCTTCCGAATCCATCGACCATGTTCTCGGATTCCTCGTCGGGAACCCGGTGAGAATAGAGCTTCACCTCGGTACCGGGACACATGGTCTGGCAGTTCTGCTCGTCGCGCTGGAAATCGGATCGCGACGAGGAATAGGAGATCGGCCAGTAGTAGCCGTCGCACGTGCGCACGCACAGCGTCCGGTAGCTGCCGCCGCCGCCAGGGAGAACTTCGAACATGTTTCCGTTGCCGCCGATGATCGTGCGCACGCGCGCCGACCCGTCGTAAGCCTGGAATTCCTCGTCCTCCCGCGGCTCGGCCCGCCTGATGCCGCCGCCAAAGAGCTGGTCGAAGAGGTTGCCCCGCGGCTGACGCGCCGCGACGTCCGGGGTTTCCCTGCGAATGGACCGGCAGTCATTGGCGTCGAGCGATGCGAGAATCCGCGCGCGTTCCCGCCGTGGGTTGCCGGCTCCACCGCCCATCCGCGCCCGGGTGCGTTCGAGTTGGGCGAGGTTGCGCTCCATCCGGTCGAGGCTGCGGCCGATGGCCTCGCAGGAGCCGCCGCCGCTGTCGCGCCAGAACAGCCCGCCGCCGCAACCGGCGGCGCGGTACTGGCGCTCGCCCTTGCGCAGATTGGCGCGCTGACGCTCGATCGCCTGGTCGTATTTGCGGGCCTGTGCCGGGCTGCCCGATCCGCCGGAAGAGACGCTCGCAAGCTCAGCTTCGAGCTGTCGACAGACACGCGACTGAGCAGCGGCATCGGTCGCGGAAACGGCGATGCCGACCAGCAACGCGAATGCCGGCGCGAGCAGCCGCAGGGCACTCCGCCATTTCGCCGTCGGGTAATCGCCAGGCATCATTTCGGCCGCCATCCCGGCATGGGTTCTCGCCCAAACATCCATGCGCTCTGAACATGAATGCTGTCTGAACGCAGATTACCATCCGGTCCGGCTTGCGGATACTGGTTAACCGGACCTTGCGGCAGGCTTCAGTTTGCCGCGATCAACCGGGCTGCCTCCTGCGAAGCCTCGACGACGGCCAGCGCCGTCATGTTGACGATGCCGCGAGAAGTGACAGACGGTGTCAGGATATGCGCCGGCAGCCGCGTCCCGAGCAGGATCGGGCCGACATGCAGCGCGTCCGTCATCGTCTTGATCGTGGTCAGCGCGATGTTGGCCGCATCGAGATTGGGGAACACAAGCAGGTTCGCCTGATCCTTCAGCGTCGAGTGCGGGTAGACGCGCCGGCGCAGCTCTTCCGACAGTGCCGAGTCCCCGTGCATCTCGCCGTCGCTTTCGAGATCGGGCGCCACGCGTTTCAGCGTCGCCGCCGCCTCGCGCATCTTCAGCGCGCTGGCGCTGTCGCGCGAACCGAAGTTCGAATGCGACAGGAGGGCGGCTTTGGGGACGATTCCGAACCGGCTGATCGCCTCGGCCGCGAGCAGCGTCATCTCGACGATCTCGTCGGCGCTCGGATCCACGGTCACATAGGTGTCGGTCAGGAACGTGACACCACGCTGCGAAATCAGCATCGAGAGCGCGGACAGGTCGCGGTATTTCACGTCCGGCCGCGCCCCGATGATCAGGCTGACATTGCGCAGATGGCGCTCGAAACGGCCTTCGAGCCCGCAGATCATCGCGTCCGCGTCGCCGCGATGCAGTGCGAGCGCGGCGATCACGGTCACGTCGGTGCGCACCATGGTACGCGCGGCTTCCTGCGTCACGCCCCGTCGTCCGCCGAGCCGGATGAGCAGGTCGACGTAGTCGCGGTAGCGCGGATCGTCTTCGGGATTGACGAGGGCGAAATCGGTGCCCGGGCGGATCCTCAGGCCATAGCGCTTGAGCCGCACATCGATGACGTGCGGACGTCCGATCAGCGTCGGCTCGGCAATACCTTCTTCCAGCACGACCTGCGCCGCCCGCAACACCCGCTCGTCCTCGCCGTCGGCGAAGATCACGCGCTTCTTCGTTGCCGTCCGCGCCGCGGCGAAGACCGGCTTCATCACGAGGCCGGAGCGGAAGACGAAGCGGTTGAGCCGGTCGACATAGGCGTCCATGTCGGCGATCGGCCGGGTCGCGACGCCGCTGTCCATCGCCGCCTTCGCCACCGCCGGCGCGATGCGCAGGATCAGTCGGGGATCAAAAGGCGAGGGGATCAGGTAGTCCGGTCCGAAGGTGGGCGTTTCGCCCGAATAGGCCCGCGCCGCCACGTCCGACGGCTCCTCTCGGGCGAGCGCTGCGATGGCACGCACCGCCGCCATCTTCATCTCTTCGTTGATCGCGGTGGCGCCGGCGTCCAGAGCGCCGCGGAAGATGTAGGGAAAGCAAAGGACATTGTTGACCTGGTTCGGGAAATCCGAGCGGCCGGTGCAGATCATTGCGTCGGGCCGTTCGGCGCGAGCCAGTTCCGGCATGATCTCGGGCGTCGGATTGGCGAGCGCCATGATCAGCGGCTTTTCCGCCATTTCCTTGAGCAGTTCGGGCTTGAGTACGCCCGCCGCCGACAGGCCGAGGAAGACGTCGGCGCCGCCGATGACATCGGCAAGCGCGCGCGCGTTCGTGTCCTTGACGTAGGGATCCTTCCACCGGTCCATCTCGTCCGTGCGCCCGGTGTAGGCGACGCCGAAGCGGTCGGTGACCCAGATGTTCTCGCGCCTCGCGCCGAGCGAGACGAGCAGGTTGAGGCAGGCAAGCGCCGCTGCGCCCGCGCCGGAGGTGACGATCTTGACCTCGGGCAGCGATTTGCCCGCGACCTCGAGCCCATTGAGGACGGCGGCAGCCACGATGATTGCCGTGCCGTGCTGGTCGTCATGGAAGACCGGAATGCCCATCCGCGCCTTCAGCCGCTCCTCAACCTCGAAGCACTCCGGCGCCTTGATGTCCTCAAGATTGATGCCACCGAAGGTCGGCTCGAGTGCCGAGATCGCCTCGACCATGCGGTCGATCCCGGGGGCGTCGATCTCGATGTCGAACACGTCGATGCCTGCGAACTTCTTGAACAGGACGGCTTTGCCCTCCATCACCGGCTTCGAGGCCAGCGGCCCGATATTGCCGAGGCCGAGCACGGCCGAGCCGTTCGAGACGACGCCGACGAGATTGGCCCGGCCGGTATAGAGTGCCGCCGCGCCGGGATCGTCCTTGATCGCAAGGCACGGCGCCGCGACGCCCGGCGAATAGGCGAGCGCCAGGTCGCGCTGGTTGCCAAGCGGCTTGGTCGACTGGATTTCGAGCTTTCCGGGAACGGGATAGCGGTGAAAGAACAACGCCGCTTCGTCGAGTTCGGACAGGCGCGGTTTCTCGGCTTCGCTGGTCATGACGGTTCTCTGGCTTCGTGCGAAACGATTAGCATGGGCGACCGGCGTTCCGTCGCCAAAAGCGCAATAGCGGTTGCGCTTTTTTGCCGACCTATCTCGCGACGACCTTCTGCCGCTGTTCTCCGAGTCCGGCGATACCAAGGTGCATCTCGTCGCCATCCTTCAGGAACACCGGCGGTTTCATGCCGAGTCCGACGCCGGGCGGGGTGCCCGTGGTGATCACGTCGCCGGGCTCTAGGATCATGAATTGCGAGAGGTAGGAGACGATCTGCCGGACCGTGAAGATCATCGTCGCGGTACTGCCGGTCTGGGCCCGCTTGCCGTTCACGTCGAGGAACATGTCGAGCTTCTGCGGGTCGCCGAGCTCGTCGGGTGTGACGATCCACGGTCCGAGAGGGCCGAAGGTCGGGGCGCTCTTGCCCTTGATCCACTGGCCGCCGCGTTCGGCCTGGTATTCGCGCTCCGACACATCGTTGCAAAGCAAGTAGCCGAAGACATGGTGGAGCGCGTCCTTCTCCTCGACATAGTCGCAGCGCTTGCCGATCACGACCGCGAGCTCGACTTCCCAATCTGATTTCACCGAGCCCTTCGGCAGCATCACGTCGTCATTCGGACCGGAGAGGCAGCTCGGCGCCTTCGAGAACACGATCGGCTCCTTCGGGATCGGCGCTCCCGTTTCGGCCGCGTGGTCGGCATAGTTGAGGCCGATCGCGATGAAATGGCCGATGCGCGACACCGGGGCGCCGATGCGCACGCCGGCCGACACGGCCGGAAGCGTGGCCGGATCGATGTCCCGGAGGATCGACAGCAGTTCGAGCGAGATGGTCTCGGGCGAATAGTCGGCGACGATCGAGGAAGCGTCGCGGATCACGCCGTTCCCGTCCAGAATGCCCGGCTTCTCCAGGCCCAACTCGCCAAAGCGAAGCAATTTCATCGTGTTTTCCTCCAGAATTGAAATCTTGGGCGAGCGGCCTCGACGGTGCCGGTTCAAAATGCGCTGGGGTAGAGACCGCCGTCAATGCGAAAGTTCTGGCCGGTAATGTAGCCGGCATGCGCGGAGCAGAGGAATGCGCAAGCCGCGCCGAACTCCTCCGTCGTGCCGAGGCGGCCGGCGGGAATCTCTTTCGCCTGCCGGACGGCGTAGTCCTCGACCGACATCCCTGCCTTCTCGGCGCCGAACTTCGTCGTGGTGCGGATCCGGTCGGTGTCGAGCTTGCCAGGCAGCAGATTGTTGATGGTGACGTTGCGGGCGGCGAAGGTTCGGCCGACACCGGCGAGGAAGGATGTCAGGCCCGCGCGTGCGCCGGACGACAGGTCGAGCCCGGGGATCGAGACATAGACCGACAACGAAGTGATGTTGACGATGCGGCCGAAGCCGCGCTCGGCCATGCCGTCGATGACGCCCTGGATCAGCTCGATCGGTGTGACCATGTTCTGAGTCACGCCGTCGAGCATCGCCTGGCGGTCGAGCTTACGGAAGTCGCGCGGCGGCGGGCCGCCGTTGTTGTTGACCAGGATGTCCGGGTCCGGGCAGGCCGCGAGCAGCGTCCGCTGGACGTCGGGCAGCGATACGTCCCCCTCGATCTCCGTCACGTTCACGCCGTAAGTCCGGCGGATCTCCTCCGCCGTCGCCGCCAGCGCGACGGGATCGCGGCCGTTGAGCACCAGATCGACCCCGGCCTCGGCCAGCGCGACGGCGCAGCCGCGTCCGAGACCGCGGCTCGAGGCGCAGACGATCGCCCTGCGACCCTTGATGCCCAAATCCATCTTTCGCCCTCCCGTCACTGGCGGACAGAGGTATCCGCAGCGATGCGAAACCACAACCGTCATACGATTGTGACATGAATCGTGGCAGGGAAATCCGCAAGGGAACGCCTGGAAATCGTGATGTCAGACGCAGAAGAACGCACCTTTCGCACGCTGTTCATTTCCGACGTCCATCTCGGATCGAAACCGTCGAAGGCCGACTTCCTCATCGACTTCCTGCGCCGGCACCATGCCGATACGATCTACCTCGTCGGCGACATCGTCGACGGCTGGCGCCTGCGCCGCGCGTGGCATTGGCCGCAGTCGCACAACGACGTGGTGCAGAAGCTGCTGCGGAAGGCCCGGAAGGGGACGCGGGTCATCTACATTGCAGGCAATCACGACGAGTTCCTGCGCTCCTTCCAGGGAGAGCATTTCGGCGGCGTCGTGGTCGCCGACCGGATGATCCACGAGGGGGTCGACGGGCGGCGCTACCTGGTCATTCATGGCGACCAGTTCGACGGGATCGTCAACAATATCCGCTGGCTCGCCTATCTCGGCGACAAGGCCTACGACACCGCTATCGTCGTGAACCGCGTCGTCGCCTTCGTGCGATACCGCTTCGGTCTGTCCTACTGGTCGTTTTCCTCCTGGGCGAAGGTCAAGGTGAAGCGTGCGGTCAATTTCATCAGCGCCTTCCAGGACATCGTCGCCGAGGAGGCGCGCCTGCACGAGGTCGATGGCATCATCTGCGGCCACATTCACCATGCCGCCATCGAGACCATCAACGGCGTCCGCTACATCAATACGGGCGATTGGGTCGAGAGCTGCACCGCAGTCGCCGAGCATCACGACGGCCGTTTCGAGATTCTCACCTGGGCGAAGGTGACGTCTGCCGGCCCGCAAGACGGCAGGACGGCGCAACTGCTGCTGCCCGCCGAGGCCGCCTGACAACTGGCGCAACCGCTGCCGGACGCTGGTGCGGGATACCGTGTAGGCGCGGACGGAGAGACATGTTAGGGCGGGACAACGTCACCGGTCACGCCCGTCCGAATGCTCCCGCCGCTTTCCCCGGAACAGACGATCAAGCCGCGCTACTTCGAGCTGCGGATGTCGATCCTTTACGTCTGCCTGTTCCTGCCGAACGGCATCCACCTGCCGTATTTCCCGTTGTGGCTGAAACTGCACGAGTTCTCGCCGTCGGAGATCGCCACGATTATCGCGGCTCCCTATTTCGTGCGCATCTTCGCCGGGCCCGTCGTCTCGGCCTATGCCGATCGGGCGACGGATCGGGTCCCGGTGCTCCTTGCCTGCGCCGTCCTTTCGGCAATCGCCTGCGCCGGCTATTTCCTGCCGCCGACCTATGCGATCGTTCTGGCCGTCTCGATCCTGCTCGCGCTTGCCTGGGCGCCGCATACGCCGCTGTCGGATTCGATCGCCCTGTCGGGCGTCCGCCGCTACAAGGTCGACTACGCGTCGATGCGCATCTGGGGATCGATCTCCTTCCTGCTTGTTAACATCGCCGGTGGCTATATCCTTGCCGCAACGGGTGCGGGCGCGGTCCCCTGGCTGCTGCTCGCCGGCCTGTCGACTATCGTCGTTGCCTCCCTGCTCGTGCCGCGTCTGGGCAAGCCCCGCGTCGCAACGCTTGCCCCGTCGGAGGCGCTGCCGCAGGCGGCCTTCGCACTGCGCCATCCATATTTCCTGCTGATCATCACGGCCTGGGCATTCGCGCAGTCGAGCCACGCGTTCGCCTATGCCTTTTCCTCGATCTACTGGAAGGCGCTGGGGATCGGCGACGGTACGATCGGACTGCTGTGGGCGTTTTCCGTTCTCGCCGAAGTGTTGATGTTCATGCTGTTCCGCCACCTCTTCGCGCGCACGCGGCCCGGCGTGCTGCTGGCGATCGGCACGGGAATCGGAGCCCTGCGCTGGGTGCTCTTCCCGCTCGTATGGCCGACCGGGCTGGGCGTCCCCGGTTTCTTCTTCGTGCAGGGAATGCACGCGTTCTCCTTCTCACTCGCCTTTCTCGGCGGACAGAAGATGTTCTCGGAAACCGTCCCGGAAGAACGCATGGGCGCCGCCCAGGGCGCCGCTTTCTTCCTCGTCATGGGGACGCTCGCGGTGTTCACATTGGCGAGCGGACCGCTCTACGAGGCGTTCGGTGTCGACGGGTTCTACGCAATGGCCTTCGTGGCCCTGGCCGGAACGGTTCTGTCGCTGAAGGCGCTCGCCTATCCCCAGAGCGCAGGCTGGGGCGGATAGACGAGCGAGCCGTCATAGCGCAGCGAAGGCTCGCGGTCCCGCGCCAGCAGCAGCGGGCCGTCCAGATCGACGAACTCGGCTGCCTGCGCCAGAAGCACCGCCGGGGCCATGGCGAGCGAGGTGCCGACCATGCAACCGACCATGATCTGGAAGCCGAGCTTCTGCGCGTCTTGCTTGAGCAGGATCGCCTCCGACAGGCCGCCGGTCTTGTCCAGCTTGATATTGATCGCGTCGTAGCGACTGCGCAGGCGGGCCAGATCCGCGCGGGTATGCAGGCTCTCGTCGGCACAGACGGGAACGGGGCGCACGGTGTCCGCCAACATGCCGTCACTGCCGGCGGGCAGCGGCTGCTCGATCAGGGACACGCGGCACTCCGCCGCGATTGCCATGTGGCGAACGAGATTGTCGTCGCTCCAGCCTTCGTTGGCGTCGAGAATGATGCGGCTCTCCGGCGCGCCGGCCCGCACGGCGCGGATGCGGGCTTCGTCGTCGGTGCTGCCGACCTTGATTTTGAGGACAGGCCGCGCCGACTGCGCCCTGGCCTGCGCGCCCATCTGCTCGGCATCGCCGAGGGAGAGGGTGTAGGCGGTCGTGAGTGGCGAGGGGGCAGCATCGCAGATGCTTGTCCAGGCGGGCACCCGAGTCGCTTTGGCATCGAGGTCCCACAACGCACAGTCGAGCGCGTTGCGGGCGGCGCCGGCCGGCAAGAGGCCAGCGAGATCGTCATGTCCCGCACCCGCCTCCAGCGCAGCGCGCACCGATTCGATCTGCGCGACCACGCTCTCGATCGTCTCGCCGTAGCGCCCGTACGGCACGCATTCGCCGCGGCCGACATGCTGGCCGTCGCGGATCGCGCAGGTGACGACTAGCGCCTCGGTCTTCGAACCGCGAGAGATCGTGAAGCTGCCGGCGATCGGGAAGGACTCGGCTGTGATCAAAAGGGTACGCGGCATCGATGCTCCGGGCGAATAGAGGGCAGTCCAAGTGACAGGGCGGCCCGGTCGGGCTAAGACGATGGTCATGTTGACGAAAGCTCCTCCGGACGCAAGCGGGGCGCCCTCGAACGCTCCGCGCGTCGAGGCGCAGATCGATGGCGCCCAGCTGACTTGCCGGCTGACGGGCGCCTGGAACACGCAGACCGTGGCGCAGGTCGACCGCGAGATGCGAGAACTGGAGCAGGCATCCGCCGTCCGGGAGGCCACGATAGACCTCTCCGGGCTCAGTTCGATGGACACGGCCGGTGCCTGGCTCGTGAAACGGCTGACGACTGTTCTGGAAAGGCAGGGCGCGCGCATTCAGATGAGCGGCACCTCGCCGGTGACCGACACGTTGCTGGTCGCGGTCGACGATGCCGCGCATCAGGAGATTCCGAAGCCGGGGCCGGGCCGCCCGACCGGCATCCTTGGGCTGTTCGACACGTTCGGGCGGGGCGTCTTCACTTTCCGCGGCGACTTCCTGATGAGCATGCACATCCTGGGCGCGACGATCCGCGGCGCGCAGATGAAGCTCGGGCGCGGTCATGCTGTAAATCCTGCCTCGATCGTCAGCCAGATGGACAAGATGGGCATTGGCGCGATCCCGGTCGTGCTGCTGATGTCCTCGATCATCGGCGCCATCATCGCCCAGCAGGGCGCCTTTCAGCTTCGCTATTTCGGCGCCGAGATTTTCGTGGTCGATCTGGTCGGCATCCTTGTCCTGCGCGAGATCGGCGTGCTTCTCACGGCCATCATGATCGCCGGCCGTTCGGGAAGCGCCATCACCGCCGAGATCGGCTCGATGAAGATGCGCGAGGAAATCGACGCTCTCACGGTCATCGGCCTAAATCCGGTCGGCGTGCTGGTCTTTCCGAGACTTGTGGCGCTGGTGATTGTTCTGCCCTGCCTCACCGTCGCGGCCAATTTCGCCGCGATCGGCGGTGCGATCTTCGTCAGTGAGGTCTATTCGGGCATCGCTCCGACGACCTTCATCGACCGCCTGCGCGATGCAATCGACCTGACGACCATCTTCGCCGGACTGATCAAGGCGCCGTTCATGGCGATGATCATCGGCGTCATCGCGGCCGTCGAAGGTCTGAAGGTCGGCGGCAGCGCCGAATCGCTCGGCGCTCATGTCACCTCATCGGTCGTGAAGTCGATCTTTGTCGTCATCGTCGTCGACGGCCTCTTCGCCATGTTCTACGCGGCGATCGATTTCTGATGCAGACGAACGGCGCGTCACATCCCAACGCTTCCGCCGGCGAGGGCGCGCCCGAGATCGTCATCTCGGCAGAGAACGTGACCGTTGCGTTCGGCGAAAACGTCGTCCTCGACAAGCTCTCGCTCGACGTCAGGCGCGGCGAGATCCTGGGGTTCGTCGGCGCGTCCGGCGCCGGCAAGTCGGTGCTTTTGCGCACGATCCTCGGCCTCACCCGCAAACGTTCCGGCACGATCAAGCTGTTCGGGGTCGACATCGACAAGGTGGACGAGCGCCAGAAGATGACGATCGACATGCGGCTCGGCGTCCTCTTCCAGCACGGCGCGCTGTTCTCCGCGCTGACGGTGATGGAGAATGTACAAGTTCCGATGCGCGAATATCTCGACCTGCCGAAGCCGCTGATGGACGAGCTTGCCCGGCTCAAGATCGAACTCGTCGGCCTGCCGGCGGACGCGGCGACGAAATTCCCCTCGGAACTGTCGGGCGGCATGATCAAGCGCGCGGCACTTGCGCGCGCCCTGGCGCTCGATCCCGACATCGTCTTCCTCGACGAGCCGACGTCGGGCCTCGATCCGATCGGCGCCGCCGCGTTCGACGAGCTCGTCCAGCAATTGCGCGATACGATGGGACTGACGGTCTACATGGTGACCCACGATCTCGACAGCCTGTTCTCGGTCTGCGACCGGATCGCGGTGCTCGGGGAGAAGCGAGTCATGATCCAGGGGACGGTCGAGGATATGCTTGCCAGCGAAAATGCCTGGGTTAAGTCATATTTCCGCGGCAAACGGGCGCGACAGCTCGATCTGACGGCACGACAGGAATACGGAGCCTGACGGCATGGAGACCAAGGCCAATTACGTCGCCGTCGGCATATTCACGCTGGTGATGTTGCTTGCCGCCTTCGGCTTCGTCTACTGGACCGCCGGGACGGGCGGCGGCGACTTTGCCACGCTGCGCGTGCGCATTCCCGGCTCTGCCTCAGGCCTCGGCCGCGGCAGCGCGGTTCTGTTCAACGGCGTCAAGGTCGGCGACGTCACCCGCATCTTCATCGACGTGAACGATCCCACGGTGGCGCTCGCCGACACCAAGATCGACCGCCTGACCCCGATCAGCAAGTCGACCACCGCCGATGTCGGCCTTGCCGGTCTTACAGGACAGGCGAGCATCGAGCTCAAGGGTGGCGTCGTCGGCGAGGAGAACCTGCTGGCGATTGCCGAGGCGAACGGCACCGTCGCGGAGATCACCGCCAATCCCTCGGCGCTGGGCAATATCCTGCAGCTCGCGCAGAATTTCCTGACACGCGCCGATGCGGTGCTGACCGGTGTGGAAAACTTCGTCAACGACGTGAAGACGCCGCTCGTCGCGACCGCCGAGAATGCCCAGAAGTTCTCCGAGGCGCTCAGCCGCAACTCGGACAACATCGACCAGTTCCTGGCCAGCGTCGGCGATCTGTCCAAGACGTTCAGCTCGGTATCCGGCCGGCTCGACAGCACGCTTGCCACGGTCGAGGACCTGCTCAAGGCCGTCGATAGGGAGAAGATCACGACGATCGTCGGCAATGTCGAATCGGTCACCAGTGACCTGAAAGGCGTGTCGAAGAACCTCGAGACGATGATGGCCGGCGTCGACAAGGCGGTATCCTCGATCACGACGCTGTCGCAGAACGCGACCGGAACGATCTCCAAGGTCGACGAGATCGTCGCCAATGTCGACCCGGCGACGATCCGCTCCGCCATAGACGGCATCAAGCAGACGACCGAAACGGCACGGAAGGCCGCCGACGACATCGCCAAGGTGACGACGAAATTCGGCAATCGCGCCGAAGACATCGACAAGATGATCAGCGACGCGAGCCAGCTTGCCGAACGCCTCAACGCCGCGTCGGTCCGTGTCGATGGTGTCCTGGCGAAGATCGACTCGCTGCTCGGATCCGACGACGCCAACGGTCTGATGGCCCAGGCGAGCGAGACGCTGAAAGCCTACCGCGAAGTCGCCAATACGCTGAATGCGCGCATGGGAACGATCATGGATGGGCTCGGACGGTTCAGCGGCCAGGGCCTGCGCGATGTCGAGGCGCTTGTCCGCGACAGCCGCCGCTCGATCAACCGGATCGAGCAGGTGATCACCGATCTCGGACGCAATCCGCAGCGCATCATCGCGGGCGGCGAGGGCGAAGTGCGCCAGTACGACGGCCGCGTGCGGCGTTGACATTGACCGCCCGCCGCCTCACACAGGTTGCACTAGTCACGAATTCGACGCTTCCGGGGGTGGGGCGTCCGCCGGGGAGCTGGGTTTGAAGTCTGGGCGGCTGCTCATCGCGGGTGCGCTTATCTGCTCGGTCCTGCCGGGTTGCGCCGTGCTGGGCGGTGGTTCGTCGCCGCTCGACACCTATGAGCTGACGGCCGCCGAGACGTCCGAATCAGGACCGCGCCGTTCCCGCGCCCAGATCCTGATCGCCGAACCGTCGGCGCTGAAATCGCTCGACGGGCAGAACATCGTTATCAAGCCGGGTCCGGGCGAGATCCAGTACCTGAAGGGCGCCCAGTGGGCCGACCGTCTGCCGAAGGTCGTGCAGGCGAAGCTCGCCGAGGCGTTCCAGTCGACCGGCCGTGTCGGCGGGGTCGGCAAGCCGGGCGAGGGGCTTGCGATCGATTATCAGGTCATCACCGAAATCCGCGCCTTCGAGATCAGGCTTGGCGGTGGCGACCACGCCTATGTCGAGCTGTTCGTCCGCATCCTCAACGACCGCAACGGCACTGTCCGCGCCTCGCGCGGCTTCACCGCACAGTCGCCCGTCAACGGGACTGGCAACCCGGCCTACGCGGCCGCGCTGGACAATGCCTTCCGCGTCGCCACCGACGAAATCGTTGAGTGGGCACTGGGAAGGATCTAGCAAATGCTCCGCATCCAGCGCGTCAAGATCAACTCGATCTACGTTCCCACGGAGCGTCGCAAGACCCTGCATCCGGAAACCGCTCGGGCCTTGGCGGAAGATATCCTCGAGAACGGGATGAAGATGCCGATCCAGGTGCGCTTCGATGGCAAGCGGCATGTTCTGATCGAGGGGCTGCACAGGCTGGAAGCGGCAAAATTCCTCGGCGAGACCGATATCGACGCCTATCTGGTCCAGGCGCGCAAACACTGACAGCCCAGGGAAGGCGAGGCCGCCCTCAGGTCTTGCGCCGGCGGCAGCGCCAGTTCCAGTCGCGTTCCGGCCCGACGTCCACATGCACCGAATTGGTGTGGCAATAGGTGCCTACGCCGCCTCGACCGGGCATGGCGCGGACAAAATTGGCCAGGTCCCATTTGCTGACGCCCTCGAGCTGGATGTCGGCGGCGGCGCAATACATGTGCATCGAGCGACGCGCGCCCCGCACTCGCTTGTTGTATTCGGGGCTGCGGTAGCCGGAGGTCACCACCACGCGACCGCCGAAGCGTTGCTCGATCTGCTTGAGCATGCGCACGAGCGAGGGCTTGAGACAGGCGACATCGACGCTTTCACGCTGCTTCAGGAGGCCGTTCGGGGCAAGACGCGCCAATCCCGCGGCAGAGGCATACTGCACGGGCGACTCCTCGTCCTCGTGCACGTCGACGTCGCTGTCGTCATCGAGACTGTCGCGCCGCTTGATTTCGAACAGCGAGGATTGACGGACGCCGGGAAGCGCATTCATGCGCTCGACGCCGAGAGATGCCTTCACGGGAGCATTCTCTTCCGGGTCGACCGCCGCCAACTGGATCACCGGCTTCGGCTTTTCCGGAGCGGGCGTCGACATCACCGGCGCGTCCTGAGGCTTCTGCGAGAAGAAGCCGGCGAGGAACCCTTTCTTCTTGGGCTCCGGCGCCGCGGCAAAGCTGCTGACCGCGGGGGCCGGCTCCTGGGTCGCGGTTTCGGCAGTCTCGCGCGGGGCAGATACGGGGACAACTGCCGGCGCTGCTTCTGTCTGGGCGGTCTGCTCAACCTGCGCTGTCACCGCCGGCGACTTGGAAGAGAGATCGATCAGCGGCTTGACGCCCGGTTCGGCAGCGGCCTGCTGTTCGACAGCCGGTGTCGACGCCTCGGCGGGTTTGGTTGCCGGCACGAAATTCGCCGCTTCGATGTCTTTTGCCTGCTCGACCGTCAGCGGGTTTATGCCCGGCTCGACGCCTGCTTCCGGGCTCTCGGCTGTCGCCGGCGATGCGAAGGTCGGGCTGGTGACTTCGAGGCTCTCCAGTCCACCTGCAGTGCAGCCGGCGAGCGCAAGTGCCAGGAACGCCGCGCCCGCAGCGAAGACGTGTCTGATCGCGGGGCGCGATACGTCAGCTTTCAACACAGTCCCCTTGTCCGGTCGCGCCCCCCAAGACGCAACCTTGGGCCTTCGGGCAGATCATTTGCTCGGCCGTGGCCGAAAAGACGCGATGGCCGACAAAAATGCAAGCCCACCCATCAGGCGGCTACCGGTCAATTGGGGCGACAACATGGTTACCGATTGTCGCAAATGTGCACCGCCGCTCGGTCCCGGCGCATCACGCCTTGGCCCTGACATACTCTCCGGGCGCATCGGCAAGCGCCTTGAGCTTCTTCGCTGCCCGGCGCGCCGGCACGCGCTGATTGTCGAGGCGCTCGATCCAGCGCTGCCAGTGCGGCCACCAGGATCCCGGATTCTCGGTTGCCTTTGCCACCCAGGCGTCGAAATCACCCACCGGCTTCCCGTCGGTCCAATGCTGATATTTCTTCGATGCCGGCGGGTTGACGACCCCGGCGATGTGGCCCGAACCAGCCATGACATATTCCACCTCGCCGCCGAAATAGGCGCACCCCGTGAACACCGAGCGCGCCGGCGCGATGTGGTCTTCCTTGGCGGCCAGGTTGTAGATCGGGATCTTGATGTCGGAGAGCGACACCTTGTAGCCGCCGAGGTCCATCCGGCCGGTCGCCAGCGAATTCTCCAGATAGCAATTGCGCAGATAGTAGGAATGGTTGGCCGCGCTCATCCGCGTCGAATCGGCATTCCAGTAGAGCAGGTCGAACGGCATCGGATCCTTGCCGCGCATGTAGTTGTTGACGACATAGGGCCAGATCAGGTCGCCGGAGCGCAGCATGTTGAAGGCCGTCGCCATGCGATTGCCCTCGAGATAGCCCTTTTCGCCCATCGAGCGTTCGAGCGCCGAGATCTGCTCCTCGTCGACGAAGACCTTGAGGTCGCCCGCATAGGTGAAATCGACCTGCGTGGTGAACAACGTCGCCGAGCGGATGCGGTTGTCGCCCTTCTTCGCCATCAGCGCCAGCGCGGCTGCGAGCAGCGTGCCGCCGACGCAGTAGCCGATCGCATTGACGGACGTCTCGCCCGTCTCCTTGGCGACGGTGTCGAGGCCGAATTCGAGGCCGTCGCGTATATAGTCCTCCCAGGACATGCGCGCGTGCCGTTCGTCGGGATTGACCCAGGAGATGACGAACACCGTATGGCCCTGCGAAACGGCCCAGCGGATGAACGATTTTTCCGGGTTGAGGTCGAGGATGTAGAACTTGTTAATCCAGGGCGGGCAGATCAGCAGTGGCCGTTTGAGAACCTCGTCGGTCGACGGCTGGTACTGGATGATCTCCGCCACCGCGCTGCGTGCGACCACCTTTCCGGGCGTTGTCGCGATGTTGCGGCCGACCTCGAACACGGAGTAGTCGGCCTGCCTCAGCTTGAGCTCACCACGGCCGGCCGCGATGTCCTCGGCGAACATCTTCATCCCTCGCACGAGGTTCTCGCCGTTGGAGGCGACGGTCTCGCGAAACAGCTCCGGATTGGTGAGCACGAAATTGGACGGCGAGATCGCGTTGATGACCTGCTTGACGTAGAAATTTGCCTTCTGGCGCGTATGCGGGTCGAGCCCCTCGGCGTCGGTTACGAGCTCGGATGCCCACCGCGACGTGACGATATAGACCTGCTTCAGAAAGTCGAAGAAGGCGTTCTTCGCCCATTCCGGGTCCTGGAATCGTTTGTCGCCCCGTTCCGGCTGGATAGGGTCGGCTACGGGCTCCTCGTTCGACAGCTTGCGGATCGAGTTCGACCAGATGTTCATATAGCCGCCGAACAGCCGGGTCTGCGCCTCGAGCGCCCGGGACGGATCCGACAACCAGTATTCCGTGACTTTGGAGAAAGTCTTGACGAGATCGGCCATCGGCTCGCCGATCGTGTCCTTGACCTCGCCGCGTTCGCGTGGCGCCGTCCACGCCGCCGCCGCCTGTCCGGCAGCCTCCACCATGCGCGCGAGGTTGAGCGCGAACTTGTCCGCATCCTTGACGAGATACTGTGCGACGTCCGGCGAATCCTGCACCGTATCGTCGCCATTCTGCTTTTCGGCCATGTCTCGCTGCCTCCCAAGGCCTTTTATTGACATATTATCATGCCACGCGCATCGGGGTCCAATTGCGACGCGCCGCGACGACTTGTCTTGCGTCTAGCGCGGTGGCAGGTGAGGAATATGACCAGATCGTCCGCCGCGCGAAATTTCTTCGTTGTGACTGCTGTCGGCGCTGCGCTTTCAGCGTCCGCATGCCAGACGGCGAGCCTGCAGGACATCGCCCCGCTGCCCGGGGTGCGCAATACGGGCACGACGCCCGACCTCAATGTGCCGCAAACGGCCGCGACCGAGCAGTTCAGCGACGCGGACAAGAACGCCAAGATCGCCGAATTGAAGGCGGCGCAGTCCAATCAGGGCCTGAAGGGTCAGGGCGCCGCGCCGACCGCGCCGTCGCAGCTGAAGAAAGCGGCGCAGGCCCAGGCCGAAACGCTGAAGGAAATCGAGGGCGAATAGCCGCCCGCCGCTCTATTCCCCGCCCGGGCGAATGCGTGTATATCGCCGCCCAACCTTCTCCCTATCGCCGGACACTGTCATGGAAGACTTCCACAAGACCCGCAGGCTCCCACCCTACGTCTTCGAGCAGGTCAACCGGCTGAAGGCCTCGGCCCGTTCGCGCGGCGCCGACATCATCGACCTCGGCATGGGCAATCCGGACCTGCCGACGCCGAAGGCGATCGTCGACAAGCTGGTCGAAACCGTGCGCGACCCGCGCACCCATCGCTATTCCTCGTCGCGCGGCATTCCGGGCCTGCGTCGCGCCCAGGCTGCCTACTACGCGCGCCGCTTCGGCGTGAAGCTCGATCCGGAATCCCAGATCGTCGCCACGCTCGGCTCGAAGGAGGGCTTCGCCAACATGGCGCAGGCCATCACCGCGCCGGGCGACGTGGTCATCTGCCCGAACCCGACCTATCCGATCCACGCCTTCGGCTTCATCATGTCGGGCGGCGTCATCCGCTCGATCCAGGTCGAGCCGGACAACGGTTTCATCCCGGCGCTCGAGCGCGCTATCAAGCACTCGATTCCCAAGCCGCTGGCGCTGATCCTTAACTATCCGTCGAACCCGACCGCCTATGTCGCGACGCTCGACTTCTACAAGGACGTCGTCGCCTTTGCGCGCAAGCACGAGATCATCATCCTGTCGGACCTCGCCTATTCGGAGATCTACTTCGACGGAAATCCGCCGCCTTCGGTGCTGCAGGTGCCGGGCGCGATGGACGTGACGGTCGAGTTCACCTCGATGTCGAAGACCTTTTCCATGCCCGGCTGGCGCATGGGTTTCGCCGTCGGCAACGAACGCCTCATCTCGGCCCTGACGCGGGTCAAATCCTATCTCGACTACGGCGCGTTCACGCCGATCCAGGTGGCGGCGACCGCTGCCCTCAACGGCGACGGCGCCGACATTGCCGAGGTGCGCGACATCTATCATCGCCGCCGTGACGTCATGGTCGACGCCTTCGGCAAGGCCGGCTGGAACATACCGGCGCCGGCGGCGACCATGTTCGCCTGGGCTCCGATCCCGGAACCGTTCAGGCACATGGGTTCGCTCGAATTCTCCAAGCTGCTGGTCGAGAAGGCGGATGTGGCCGTCGCGCCCGGCATCGGCTTCGGCGAACACGGCGACGACTACGTCCGCCTCGCGCTCGTCGAGAACGAGCACCGCATCCGTCAGGCCGCGCGCTCGATCAAGCGGTTCCTCGCGACCAGCGGCGTGCCGGCCGACAACGTGATACCGCTCAGCGCCCGCCGCTGAGCCCATTTCCATCCGAAGGACCTGAAGGGGCGCGGGGACGATGGCCGAAGCTTTGCGTATTGGAATTGCCGGCCTCGGTACGGTCGGCGCGTCGGTCGCGCGCGTTATTGCAGCGAAGGCTGCCGAACTGACCCGCCAGTGCGGCCGCGATCTCGTCGTCACCGCCGTCTCGGCACGCGACCGTACGCGCGACCGCGGCGTCGATCTGTCGGGCGCGACCTGGTTCGACGATCCGGTGTCGCTGGCGAAGTCGACGGACATCGACGTCTTCGTCGAGCTGATCGGCGGCGATGAGGGTCCCGCCCGGGCGTCGGTCAAGGCGGCGCTGGAGGCGGGACATCACGTCGTCACCGCCAACAAGGCGCTCCTGTCGAAACATGGTCTCTCGCTCGCGGAAATCGCCGAGAAGAAGGGCGTGTTGCTCAACTACGAGGCGGCCGTCGCCGGCGGCATCCCGGTGATCAAGACGTTGCGCGAGTCGCTCGCCGGCAACTCGGTCAGCCGCGTCTTCGGTATCCTGAACGGCACTTGCAACTACATCCTCACCCGCATGGAAGCCGAGGGCATCTCCTTCGAGGAGTGCCTGAAGGATGCCCAGCGGCTCGGCTATGCCGAAGCCGATCCGACCTTCGACATCGAGGGCAACGACACCGCGCACAAGCTGTCGATCCTGACCAGCCTCGCCTTCGGCACGCGCATTGCGCCGAACGACATCTATCTCGAGGGCATCTCCAACATCACCCAGGCCGACATCCGCGCCGCGGCCGAGCTTGGCTACCGTATCAAGCTGCTCGGCGTTGCCCAGCGGACGGAGAGCGGCATCGAGCAGCGCGTGCATCCGACCATGGTGCCGACGGCCTCCGTCATCGCCCAGGTCCACGGGGTCACGAACGCCGTGGCGATCGAGACAGATATCCTCGGCGAACTGTTGCTGTCGGGACCAGGCGCCGGCGGCAACGCGACCGCCTCCGCCGTGCTCGGCGATATCGCCGACATCGCCAAGAGCCGGCCGGGCTTCCAGCACGGCCCCGTCTTCGGCCGGCCCGTGAAGGAGCTGAAGCCCTACAAGAAGGCGCAGATGCGCAGCCATGCGGGGGGCTATTTCATCCGGCTGACGGTGCATGACCGCACCGGCGTCTTCGCCGGCGTTGCCCGGCGCATGGCCGACAACGACATCTCGCTCGAATCGATCGTCCAGCGCTCCGCCGGCAGCGAGAAGCCGAGCGAGAAGACCGTTATCCTCGTCACGCACGAGACGACGGAAGCCGCCGTGCGCAAGGCTGTCGACGGCATCACCCGCGACGGACTGCTCACCGACAAGCCGCAGGTCATCCGTATCGAGCGCGCGGACTGACAAGTCCGGGTTTTCAATCGATTCTTTCTCCCGAGACCTGCCGTTTAGCCTGCGGCGGGTCTTGCCGTTGTCATGCCGGTTTGACAAAAGGAGGCCGCCGGAAGTGGCCGGCCTGTCACTCTTTTCCAGCCGTAGTCCGAGGGAAGTCCCGCAAATGTCGACTAGCCAATCGTCCGGTCTCGACCGCATCCTGACGCTCGAGCTCGTGCGCGTCTCCGAACGCGCTGCCGTCGCAGCGGCGAGGTTGCGCGGCCGCGGCGACGAGAAGGCCGCAGACCAGGTGGCGGTCGACGCCATGCGCTCCGAGCTGAACCGCCTGGCGATCAGGGGCACGGTTGTCATAGGGGAGGGCGAGCGCGACGAGGCTCCCATGCTCTATATCGGCGAGGAAGTCGGCACCGGCGAAGGGCCGATCGTCGACATCGCCCTCGATCCGCTCGAGGGCACCACGATCTGTGCCAAAAACCTGCCGAATTCGCTGGCCGTCATTGCGATTGCCGAGAAAGGCACGCTGCTCAACGCGCCCGACGTCTACATGGACAAGATTGCCATCGGCCCGGGCTATCCGGACGGAACGATCAACATCGACCTGTCGCCGGCGGAGAACATCGCCCGCGTCGCCAAGGCCAAGGGCGTGCCGGTCAGCGAAGTCACAGCCTGCATTCTCGATCGTCCGCGCCATCAGAAGCTGATCGACGAGGTCCGCGCCACCGGGGCGGCGATCCGATTGATCGGCGACGGCGACGTCGCCGCGGTCATCCACACAACCGATCCGGAAGAAACCGGCATTGACATCTATCTGGGCACGGGCGGTGCGCCCGAGGGCGTGCTGGCGGCCGCCGCACTGCGCTGCACAGGCGGCCAGATGCAGGGCCGCCTCCTCCTCGATACGCCCGAAAAGGTCGCCCGCGCGGCCAAGATGGGCGTGAGCGATCCGAAGCGCATTTACAGCGTCTACGACATGGCGAGCGGCGACGTTCTGTTCGCAGCGACCGGCGTGACCGACGGCAACATGCTGGCCGGCGTTAAGTTCACCAGGAACTACATCGAGACGCAGACGATCGTCATGCGTTCGTCGTCCCGCACCGTGCGCGAGATCATCGCGCGGCATCAGGATCTCGACAAGTTCTGAGCGTGTAGACGACAAGGGGCGCGCAATGTTCACGCACATCATGGTCGGATCGAACGATCTGGAGCGCTCGCGCCGGTTCTACGATGCGCTCTTCGCAGCGTCGGGCGGCAGTGCGGGGACGATCGATGCAAAGGGGCGGCTCGTCTATCCGAAGGATGGCTACCGCTTCATGGTTACGAAGCCGATCAACGGACAGTCCGCGACATTCGCCAACGGTGGCACGATCGGTCTGCTGATGGCCGACCCCGCGATGGTCGATGCCTGGCATGCGGCGGGAATCGCCAATGGAGGATCGACCGCGGAAGATCCGCCTGGCGTTCGCCAGACCGGGTCTCGCAAGGCCTACATCGCTTATCTGCGTGACCCGGACGGTAACAAGCTCTGCGCCAGCTGCCGAGTGCCCGACTAGGCTGCGGTTCCTGGCGGCGCCGGGTCGCCCCACGCGATGACCTAGCGCTTTCTCTCGGTCCCCCGGGGATCCGGCAAGCTTGACAGGGCGGCCCGGATACAGACGTTAGCGTGGTGCCACAGACCTTGCGCCTTTTCCTCGGTATCCGCGCCTCCGCCACTGGCATAGCCTGGGAGCATCGCCTGAGCGAGCGCCAGGAGAACGTGGCGCTCGCTATCGCGCAGGGGCACGGCATATCCGACATCGTGGCGCGCGTTCTGGCCGGACGCGATGTCGGCCCGGAGACGGCGGAACGGTTCATGGATCCGACCATCCGCGACCTGATGCCCGATCCGCTGAAGATCACCGACATGGACAGGGCCGGCGAGCGCATCGCACTCGCGATCCGCCGACGCGAGCGGGTCGCTATCTTCGGCGACTACGACGTCGACGGCGCCTGCTCCTCGGCCTTGCTAAAACGCTATCTCGACCATTTCGGCGTCGAGTCAGAGATCTACATTCCGGACCGGATCTTCGAGGGCTACGGACCGAACCCGGAGGCGATGCGGGAATTGGTTGCGCGCGGCGCAACGCTGATCGTGACGGTAGACTGCGGCACTAACAGCGCCCCGTCGATAGAGGCGGCAAACGCACTCGGCGCCGACGTCGTGGTGCTCGACCATCACCAGGTCGGCGGCGTCCTTCCGCCGGCTTGCGCGGTCGTCAACCCGAACCGCGAGGACGATCTCTCCGCGCTTGGATATCTCTGCGCGGCAGGCGTCGTGTTCATGACGTTGGTGCACGTGTCGCGCCTGCTGCGCGAGGCCGGTGGTCCGCCTCCGCCGGACCTGCTTTCGATGCTCGACCTGGTCGCGCTGGCGACGGTCTGCGACGTGGTGCCGCTCGTTGGGCTCAACCGCGCGTTTGTCGTGAAAGGACTGGTCACGGCCCGGCGGATGAGCAATCCGGGGATTGCGACCCTGGCGCGCGCCTCGCGCATCGGCGAGCCGCTCAATCCCTACCATTTCGGCTTCATGATCGGTCCCCGTATCAACGCGGGCGGCCGTATTGGCGACGCTGCGCTTGGCAGCCGGCTGCTGACGCTCGACGACCCTGTGGAGGCAGCGAAGATCGCCGAGACGCTCGATCGGCTGAATTCCGAGCGCCAGACGATGGAGCAGGGAATGCTCGCCGAGGCGAAGGCGGAGGCCGATGCGGAGCTTATGGGAGGGCAGGGGCCAGCCGTGCTCGTCACGGCGAGCGACAAGTGGCATCCGGGCATCGTCGGCCTGCTTGCGTCGCGGCTGAAGGACCATGCGCGGCGGCCGGCCTTCGCCATCGCCTTCAACTCGACAGGCATCGGCTCCGGCTCCGGCCGCTCCATCGCCGGTTTCGACCTTGGCCGCATGGTGCGCGAGGCGGTCGACCGCGGGCTGCTGATCAAGGGCGGCGGACATGCCATGGCGGCCGGGATCACCGTCGAGCGGTCGAGGCTCGGCGAGCTTCGCGCCTTTTTCGAGGAGCATGCCGGCGAGACGGTGTTCGAACTGCGCGACGCCGACAGCCTGAAGATCGACGCGGCCGTATCGGCAGACGGCGCCACCTTGACGCTTGCCGAGGAACTCGAACGCGCGGGGCCATTCGGTCCCGGCCATCCCCAGCCGGTGCTGGCCTTGCCGCGCCACCGTGTCGCCGATGTCCGCACGGTCGGCAATGGCGGGCATCTACGTGTCGAACTGCGTTCGGAAGCCGGCGGACGCATCGCCGCGATGGCGTTCCGCGCGGCCGAGACCGATCTCGGCGCCTTCCTGATGGCCAGCCGCGGCCGGCTGGTGCATGTCGCCGGAACCCTGTCGATCAACTATTGGAATGGCAGTTCCAGCCCGCAATTGCGGATCGTCGACGCCGCACGGGCCGACTAGGGTGTCGGCCTAAGCCAGCACGCCCTGCAGGCGCTCGAGCTCGCCAATCTGCGCGCGCGTCGCTTCGTAGCCGAGGCGGATCAGTTCGTCGGCGCGGTGGAATTCCGTCAGCCCGACATGGCCGAGCTTCGGTTGCAGCGAAAGGTCGGGCGGGTCGCCGGCGAGACGGGCGCGAGAGATGCGGTCCTGGATGATGTTGAACGCCTCGACCATTACGCCGGTGATGCCGAGCCGCGACTCGCGCTCGCTCGGAACCCCTTCCATCGCCGCCATGACCGGCTCGTCGATGGCGCTGTGCTTCACCACGGCGGCGCGGCCGAACAGGTCGTAGTGCAGGTTCACCGCCACCACGAGCGGCTGCTCGTGTGCCCGGCAGACCGAAACCGGCACCGGGTTGACCAGCGCGCCGTCCACGAGCGTCCGGCGGTTGCAGTGGACCGGCTCGAACACGCCCGGCAATGCGTAGGAGGCGCGCATCGCGGTGATCAGCGATCCGCTCGACAGCCAGATCTCGTGGCCGGTCTTGATCTCGGTCGCGACGCAGACGAAGGGCCGGTCGAGATCCTCGAATCTCAGCCCGTTCATGTGCTGCTGCATCCGGGCGGTGAGCTTCATGCCGCCGAGCAGCCCGTTGCCGCCGAGGTGGAAGTCCATGAGGCCGAAAACACGGCGCTTCGTCAGCCCGCGGGCGAATTCTTCCAGTTCGTCCAGCTTGCCGGCGAGGTAGCATCCGCCGACAAGCGCGCCGATCGAGGTGCCTGCGATCATGTTGATGCGGATGCCGGCTTCGTCCAGCGCCCGAAGAACGCCGATATGGGCCCAGCCGCGCGCCGCTCCACCGCCGAGTGCCAGCGCCACGCCCGATTTCCTCAGCGGCCTGGTCAACTCGTCCGGCAAGGGCGGAAACTGGTCCGGCCCGTTGCCTCGTCCACGCAGGGATGCCCAGTCGAGCATCGACATGTCACTCTCCCTCTCCCGCCTGCCTTATACGCCGCGGGATGTTTCGGAAGCGTGAATCGCCTCGCACAGGCGCGAGAAGGCTGAAGGCGCCCTGCGGCCCCGGCTATTTCTTCGCGTTGTAGGTGTGCTCCGCGTCGAACAACGCTTTGCTTCCATCATGACTCAAATGGGCGGAAGCGCCTTTGGTTTCAACTACGCGGTAGAAGCAGGAGCGCCGGCCGGTGTGGCAGGTCGCGTCATGCCCGGAGACCGAGACCTTGAGCCAGATCGCGTCCTGGTCGCAGTCGGTCCGGACCTCCTTCACGTGCTGGAAGTTGCCGGAGGTTTCGCCCTTTTTCCAGAGCGAATTGCGCGAGCGCGACCAGTAGTGGGCGATGCCTGTCTGAAGCGTCAGCGCCAGGGCCTCGGCATTCATGTGCGCGACCATGAGCAGTGCGCCGTCGCCGGCGTCGGTCACCACGACGGTGACGAGGCCGTTGGCATCGAAGCGCGGCGTGAATGCCGTGCCTTCCTCGAGGGCTGACTTGTCCGAAGGCGGCGGATCGAAACGGATGGAACTGGTCATGGCCGGTCCTATCGCACGGGGCCGGCCGGATTGTCAGCCCCGGAGGTCATTTCGGCGCGGCCGCGCCGCGCACCATCGTCACGAAACGCACCTGTTCCTCCGGGCTGTCCTTGAACGAGCCGGTGAAGGTGGAGGTCATGGTCGTCGAGCCCTGCTTGCGGATGCCGCGCATCGCCATGCACATGTGTTCGGCCTCGATGATGACAGCCACGCCGCGCGGGTTGAGCACGTCCTGGATTACCGCTGCGATCTGCGCGGTCATCGCTTCCTGCGTCTGCAGCCGGTGGGCGAAGATATCCACGACGCGGGCGATCTTCGACAGGCCCACGACCTTGCCGTCGGGCAGGTAGCCGACATGGGCGCGCCCGATGATCGGAACCATGTGGTGCTCGCAATGCGAGTGGAACTGGATGTCGCGCACGATGACGAGATCGTCATAGCCGGCGACTTCCTCGAACGTGCGCCCGAGTTCCTCGGCCGGCGAGAGATCGTAGCCGTTGAACATCTCGCGATAGGCCTTCATCACCCGGCGCGGCGTGTCGATAAGGCCTTCGCGGTCGGGATTGTCGCCCGTCCAACGCAAGAGGACGCGGACGGCGGCTTCTACCTCCGCCTCGGTCGGCCGGTCCGATTGGCTTCTGTCGTTGCCGGGGTCCGGCAGGAACTTCTTGATCGCGGCGTCCATCGAAGGCGTCTCCCGTAGTTTCCCTCACATATCGGGAAACGAGTTGAACGGGTCACTGCCTTCTTCCGGGGGCCGGACGATCCCGGCCGAAAGCGGCACGCTTCCCTGCTGTCGGCGGTGGCTGGCAAAAGGGCCAACTTGCCGCAACCGACTATGAACCACTATATATGCTTGGCTGCCGTCAGGAAAAGACGGTGGCATGAGACGCTCCGTTTCGAAATGTGCGTCGAGGCCGGAAAACCATGATCGACGACGTCTACAATGCGAAAATTCTCGGCTTTGCCGGCAATATCAGCCGGCTGGGTCGGCTGAGCGATGCCGACGCGACTGCCAAGGCCCATTCCAGGCTCTGCGGCTCGACGGTGATCGTCGACCTGAAGATGCAGGACGGCGTAGTGACCGATTTCGCCCACGACGTGAAGGCCTGCGCGCTCGGGCAGGCCTCCTCCTCGATCATGGCGCAGAACGTCGTCGGCGCTTCGGCGCAGGAATTGCGCGACGTGCGCGAGACGATGCTCAGGATGCTGAAGGATAACGGCCCGCCGCCCGGCGGCCGCTTCTCCGACCTGAAATATCTCGAACCCGTGCGCGACTACAAGGCGCGCCACGCGTCGACCATGCTTACCTTCGACGCAGTGGTCGACGCGATCGGCCAGATCGAGGCGAAGCGGGCCGCGGAAGCCGCCTGAGGAGGTGAGAATGCGGCCCTCGGAAGCTATCGCAAGGCATCGTGACGAAGTGCTCGCGATCATCGCCCGCTATCCGGTGAGCAATCCGCGGCTATTCGGCTCCGTCGCCCGGGGGGAGGACGTCGAGGGAAGCGATATCGACATCTTGGTGGACACCCATGCGACAACATCCACCTTCGATCTCGCCGGCCTGGAGATCGAACTGGAGAAGCTGCTCAGCGTCCCGGTCGGGGTCCATACGCTGACGGAGTTCCGGCCGGAATCCACGGTCCGGATCGAGGCCGAGCACCGTGTCCTATGATGGGTGACGTCGGTCGCTCAAGAGCAAAACTGTTGAGCAATATTCTCGAGTGGGGCGACCGTCTGGCCCGCTTTGTGGATGGGATGTCCAAGGAGGGTTTCCTATCCGACGAACTCACCCAGGCAGCTGTTTCCAAGTGCGTCGAGGTTATCCGAGAGGCGAGTGGCGAGTTGGTTCGCCGCCATCCGGACTTCGTCGCGGCGAATCCCCAACTGGCGTTTCTCCAAGCATATAGAACGCGAAATCGCCTTTCACACGGCTACGAGACGATTGACTGGGAGATCGTTTGGAACGCGGCCACGATCCATATACCAGAGCTCCTGGCTTCGGTACGAACGCTGTTTTCGAAAGGTGTCGACTTACGCTGGGCCGACACCCGCCCGGCGGTGCGTTGGCTCACGCCGCTGCCTTGCCCTCCGCCAGCAGTTCCTTCACCATCGGCATGACTTTCGTCCCGTAGAGTTCGATCGAGCGCATCATGTGCTCGTGCGGCAACGTCCCGGACGAGTATTTCATGTCGAAGCGCTTGACGCCGAGCACCTTCATCGTGCCGGCGATCTTCTTCGCAACGGTTTCCGGCGATCCGACATAGAGTGAGCCCATGTCGGCCTCCGCGTTGAAGCGGGCGATCGAAGTCGGACCCCAGCCGCGCTCGCCGCCGATACGGTTGTGGATCGCCTGATAGCCCGGCCAGAGCTGGGCGCGCGCCTCATCGTCGGTGTCGGCGACATGGCCCGGCGAATGCACCCCGATCGGCAGCGCCGGCTGCTGCAACTGCTCCGCCGCGCGATGGTAGAGGTCGACGAACTGGCGGAAGCGTTTCGGCTCGCCGCCGATGATGGCGAGCATCAGCGGCAGGCCGTACTGGACCGCGCGCACGACCGATTCCGGGCTGCCGCCGACGCCGATCCAGGTCTTGAGCTTGCCGTTTTCGATCGGCGGATAGACCGACTGGTTCCTCAATTCGGGGCGTACGGAACCCTTCCAGTTGACCGGCTCCTGCTTCAGAAGCTCGGCAAAGAGGTCGAGTTTCTCCGAGAAGAGCCTCTCATAGTCGTTCAGCGCAAATCCGAACAGCGGGAAGGACTCGGTGAACGAACCGCGCCCGAGGATCACTTCCGCCCGGCCGTTCGATATGGCGTCGATGGTCGAGAAGCGCTGGAACACGCGGATCGGGTCGTCGGAGCTGAGCACCGTCACGGCCGAGCCGAGGCGGATACGCTGCGTCCGCGCCGCGATCGCCGCAAGCACCACTTCGGGCGCCGAGACGGCGAAATCGTCCCGATGGTGTTCGCCCACGCCGATGAAATCGATGCCGACCTGGTCGGCCAGAACGCCCTCGTCGACGACATCGCGCAGCACCTGCGCCTGGGATTTCAGACTGCCTTCGAGGTCGACGGTGACGTCGCCGAACGTGTCGAGGCCGAGTTCTATCTGGTCGGACATGGCTTTTTCCGCAATTCGGTTGGTGGAAATGTTGGCAAGCACATAAGTAAGCGCACGAAGCTTCGCACGCGGCCGGTAGTGAACAGACTGTCCGCGAATGGAAAAGAGGGCACGTCGAGGTGACCGGCCACAATCATGTGCATGCCGCGCGCGGCCGCAATTACGCCGGGCCGTGGCGAAAAACGCCCGGCCGCGTCTTCGGCGTCGCTTTCGTGCGCCTCTACCAGCTGACGCTCTCGGGCTTTGTCGGCAATTCCTGCCGGCACATGCCGACCTGTTCCGAATACGCCTATGAAGCGATCGCACGCCATGGCCTCTGGTCCGGCGGCTGGATGGGGCTCTTCCGCGTCATGCGGTGCGGCCCCGGCGGCACGCACGGCATCGATAACGTGCCGGAGACGCTCGGCTCTCGGTTCGTTTGGTATCTGCCCTGGCGTTACTGGACCGTGAGCCGGGCCACCCGCGGCCGCTGAGATCCCGACTTTACCCGAACCGGCCGAATGAGTAAGAGACCGCTCGCCGGCCCATTCCCGGCATCAACCCCACCCGCGCTCGTTGGCGGGACTGGATAAGGAAGCAGACATGTCACGTTCCGTCTCCCTCGCATTTCCCGATGGTTCCGTCCGCGAATATCCCGCGGCGTTGACCGGCCTCGAACTCGCCGAATCGATCTCCAAGTCGCTGGCCAAGAAGGCGGTCGCCTATGCGATCGACGGCATCCCGCGGGATTTGAGCGATCCGCTCGAAACCTCGGGCAAGATCGAGATCCTGACCCGCGAACATCCGCTGGCGCTGGAAATGATCCGCCACGACGCCGCGCATGTGCTGGCTGAGGCCGTGCAGGAACTGTGGCCCGATACGCAGGTCACGATCGGTCCGGTGATCGAGAACGGGTTCTATTACGACTTCTCGCGCGACACGCCGTTCACGCCAGAGGATTTCCCGGCCATCGAGAAGAAGATGCGGGAGATCATCGGCCGCAACAAGCCGTTCACCAAGGAGGTCTGGCCGCGCGATAAGGCCCGCCGTGTCTTCGCCGAGAAGGGCGAGAGCTACAAGGTGCAGCTCGTCGACGCGATTCCGGAAGGCCAGGATCTCAAGATCTACTCGCAGGGCGACTGGTTCGACCTCTGCCGCGGCCCGCACATGGCCTCGACCGGCCAGGTCGGCAACGCGTTCAAGCTGATGAAGGTCGCGGGCGCCTACTGGCGCGGCGATTCGAACAATCCGATGCTGACGCGCATCTACGGCACCGCCTGGGCGAACCAGGAGCAGCTCGACGCCTACGTCAACATGCTCGCCGAAGCCGAAAAGCGCGACCATCGTCGCCTTGGCCGTGAGATGGACCTGTTCCATTTCCAGGAAGAGGGGCCGGGCGTCGTCTTCTGGCACTCCAAAGGCTGGAGGATGTTCCAGAACCTCGTCTCCTACATGCGGCGCCGTCTCGCTCATGAAGGCTACCAGGAGGTCAACGCCCCCCAGGTGCTCGACAAGTCGCTGTGGGAGACGTCCGGTCACTGGGGCTGGTATCGCGACAACATGTTCAAGGTGACGGTCGCTGGCGACGAGACCGAGGACGAGCGCGTCTTTGCGCTGAAGCCGATGAACTGCCCCGGCCACGTGCAGATATTCAAGCACGGCTTGAAGTCCTACCGCGATCTGCCGATCAAGCTTGCCGAATTCGGCAACGTCCACCGCTACGAGCCGTCAGGCGCGCTGCACGGGCTGATGCGTGTGCGCGGCTTCACGCAGGACGACGCGCACATCTTCTGCACCGAGGACCAGCTTCGTGCAGAATGCCTGAGGATCAACAACCTGATCCTGACGACCTATGCCGATTTCGGCTTCGAGGAAGTGTCGGTGAAGCTGTCCACGCGTCCCGAGAAGCGCGTCGGCTCTGACGAGGCGTGGGATCTGGCCGAGAAGATCATGTCCGACGTGCTGGAGGAGATCACGCTTCAGTCGAACGGCAGGATAAAAACCTCGATCAATCCGGGCGAGGGCGCTTTCTACGGGCCGAAGTTCGAATACGTACTCAAGGACGCCATCGGCCGCGAATGGCAATGCGGCACCACGCAGGTCGACTTCAACCTGCCGGAGCGTTTCGGCGCCTTCTACATCGGCTCGGATTCGGAGAAGAAGCAGCCGGTGATGGTCCACCGCGCCATCTGCGGCTCGATGGAGCGCTTCCTCGGCATCCTGATCGAGAACTACGCCGGCCACCTGCCGCTCTGGTTCGCACCGGTCCAGGTCGTGGTCGCGACGATCACCTCCGAGGCCGACGGCTATGCCGCGTCGGTGCTGCAGCGGCTGCGCGACGAGGGCATCCATGCCGAACTCGACCTGCGCAACGAGAAGATCAACTACAAGGTCCGCGAGCACAGCCTGGCGAAGGTGCCGGTCATGCTCGTCTGCGGCAAGCGGGAAGCGGAGGAGAGCACGGTCAACATCCGCCGGCTCGGCTCACGCGACCAGGTTTCGATGTCGCTCGACGAGGCGCTTGCCGCGATCGTCGACGAAGCGACGCCGCCAGACCTCAAGCGGCGCAAGGCGCAGCGGAAAGCCGCCGCCTGAATTGAATGAGGCCGGGTTTGCCCCGGCCTTTTTCATCCGGCTGTCATCAATCGCGCCTAAGGCCCCTCGATGGAGGCCCGACGAATGCCGGCATACCGATTCCCGGAACTATCCTACGCCAATCCCTCCCAGCCGCGGCTGAAGCGCTGGTTCATCCGATCTGTCGAGGGGCTGTCCGGCCGCGACCGCTATGCGCGCCTCTACGAAATCTGGCGTTCGTCGATCGTGCCAAGCGGCGATCGGATCTTCGGGCGGATGCTTGAACTGATCGACGTGCGGTTCGACTGTGCAAGCCATTGGCCGCCTGCGGATTTGCCCGACGGACCGCTGGTCATCGTCGCCAACCATCCCTTCGGCATCGGCGACGGCATCGCCGCGCTTTCCCTCGCGGAGCAGCTGGGCAGGCCGTTCCGGGTGATGATCAATGCCGAACTCCTGAAGGTTCCGGAAATCGAGCCCTATTCGCTGCCCATCGACTTCAATGAGACGAAGCAGGCGCTGGCGAACAATATGGCCGTCCGCCACGAGGCACTGCAACTGCTGAAGGACGGCGTCACCAT
Source organism: Mesorhizobium sp. (assembly GCA_041913465.1). Taxonomy (GTDB): domain Bacteria; phylum Pseudomonadota; class Alphaproteobacteria; order Rhizobiales; family Rhizobiaceae; genus Mesorhizobium_A. The sequence goes on from JAYSFJ010000001.1 coordinate 579,018, forward strand.
CGTTATCTTTCCAGGCGGAGGCGTCGCGACCGCTCCCAACGGCTTTGGCCGCGCAAGGGACCTGCCGTGGAAGATGTTCCCGGCCAAGCTGATCCAGGAAGCGCGCGCCAATGTCGTTCCGGTCTATTTTCCCGGGCAGAACGGCCGGCTGTTCCATCTCGTCAGCCGCCCGATGCTGATGTCGGAGACGACGACGCCGCTGCGCCGCGCCCTATATGACGTGTCGCTGACGCTGCGGACGTCGCTGCTCATCCGCGAGTTCGCCCGGCTCCACGGCAAGGCGATCGAAGCGCGGATCGGCCGGCCGATCGTGTGGCAGGACCTGCGGCAGATCCGGAATAGAAAGGAACTGATCGAGTTCCTTCACGCTAAGGTCTTCTCGCTCGGCGATGAGACGAAGGGCGGTCGTCGCGGTCTCTTTCGCCGGAAGCTGCCGACGCGGCTCGCGGCCTGATCGATTCAGAACTGCTCTACTCGACGGGCTCTTCCTCGGGCGGAAACTCTTCGGTGCTGAGCGGCATCGTATCTGTGAAGGGCTCCTCTCCCGTCAGTTCGGGCTTGCCCGCGGCGATATCGGTCTCGGTGATGACCTCGACATCCTCGTTGCGTCCCGCGTCGACCTGGAATTCGCGCTGGTAGATGCGGTCGCGGTTCTTGGCGACGATTGAATATTTTCCCTCTGCGAGCACCATCGAAGCGAAGGCACCGACCGTCTCCTTCACGATGTCTCCCGAATCGGTCAGCACCGACCAGGATGTGTCGGCGATCGCCTCGCCGTTTTTCTCGCGCACCAGCTTCATCGTGATCTGCGCCGCCTTGTGTTCGACCAGCGCCTCGGTGAGCTTGCCGGCTTCGACGCGGATATCGGAGCGGATGACCGCGTTGACGTTCCCGTATTGGGATACGACGTGGTAGGTGCCGGCGTTGAGCCGGACGACGGTGTTCGGCTTCACGTCCGGCACGACCAGGGCGCGTTCACCCTCGTCATTTTCGCTTGCCTCGTAGATGGTGAATTTCAGCTTTCCGGGCGGTATCCGGACGCCGCCCGACAGCATGGCGTCCAGCTTGAGCCCGCCGGCATCGAGAACGAGGGTCTCGCGCTTGTTGTCGGCGCCCACGGTTATGCGCTTGGTGGCCCCCGCGCGTCCAAAAGCCGCGTGGACGAGGTAGCTCCCCGGCTCGAGGTCGAAGGTCGCCGTGCCGCCCTGGGCGGAGCCTTTCAGGGGCAGTTTTCCGTCGTCGCCCGGCGTCGGGCTGAAAACTCGCCAAGTCAGTCCACGTGTGATTTCGGGACCGTCCGTCGTCAGCTGCGCGGCAAGCGTAAGGGTGCCGGCGGTGACGCCTGGCATGTTGCCCAGCGTCGGCGGCGGCGCATAGGTGTTCAGTCCGTCGAGCGAAAGGCCGGGCAGCGGATTGCCGAGCTCCTGGCCATGGACGATCGCCGGCGCGACCGCGAAAAGGATCGCCGCGACGGCGGTCATGAACAGTCTGGCGACGATCTTCATGCTTGCCATGAAACGCAAGGCGGTGGCATTTTCAAGACGCAAACGGCAAGGCATCTCCCCACCCGCCGCTTTGGTTGTTTCCCGTTTCGAGAGGATTGCCGTTGAACGCCGCCGTGATCGATTTCCTGTCGAGCCGCAAGTCCGCGCCGATCGACCTGATGACGGAGCCCGGACCGTCGGACGCCGAGATCGAGACGATGATCCGGATCGCGTCTCGCGTTCCGGACCACGGACGTCTGGCGCCCTGGCGGTTCATTCTCTACCGGGGCCAGGCGCGGCATGAGATCGGCGAAAAGCTCGCCGCCCTGGCAGAAAAGCTGGAAGGGCCGTTGCCGGAGGCGCGGCTGGCGAAGGAGCGTACCCGTTTCTCGAGGGCGCCCCTAGTGATCGGGGTCGTGTCGGTCGCGCGCCACGATGCAAAGAATATCCCGCAATGGGAGAAGTTCCTGTCGGGCGGGGCCGCCGCCATGAACCTGTCGCTGGCGGCGAATGCTCTCGGCTACGGCGCCAACTGGATCACCAACTGGTATTCGGACATCCCGGAGGGCAGGGCGATCTTGGGTTTGACGGAAGACGAGCGCGTGATCGGCTTCGTCCACATCGGCACGTTCACGGGAGACATCCCCGAGCGACCGCGGCCGGACATCGCCGGACTAGTTTCGGACTACGCCGGCCCGGTGGGGGAGTGAGGCATGTTCTACGAGCCGTCAAAGGGGCATGGACTGCCGCACGATCCGTCCAAGGCGATCGTATCGCCTCGGCCGGTTGGCTGGATCTCGACGATGAGCGCTTCCGGCGCGCTGAACCTCGCGCCGTATTCGTTCTTCAACATGTTCTCGTCGAAGCCGTTCCTGGTCTGGTTCTCCTCGGAGGGAGAAAAGGACAGTGCGGCATTCGCGCGCGAAACCGGCGAGTTCGTCGTCAATCTCGCCGGGCGCGATATCGTTTCGAAGATGGTCGCCAGTTCGGTCGATGCGCCGCGTGGCGTCAGCGAGTTCGGCTATGCCGACCTGACGCCCGAGCCCTCACGCCTGGTCAAGCCGCCGCGCGTCAGGGAGGCGCTCGCCGCGCTCGAATGCAAGGTCACCGAGATCATGACTCCGAAGACCTGGAGCGGCGCTGAACCCGACGCGGTCGTCGTGGCCGGCGAAGTCATCGGGGTCTACATCGATGAGTCGGTCCTGATCGACGGCCGCTTCGACGCGGTGAAAGCCGGCAATGTCGCGAGGCTCGGCTATTTCGATTATCTCACGGTCGATTCGGTGTTCGAGATGCGCCGGCCGCGGTGGAAGGCCGACTGACGGGCCCATGCCCGCAAATCCCGCGGTTTCGAGCCGGTTAACGAAAATGGTGAACCGTTCGTAAACCATTTCTCCCTAGCGTCGGAGCGGGGCATAGGGAAGCGGCCGGATTCATGATCGTCCAGCATTTTCTGAAGTGGGTCGACACCGCGAAAGTCGCCGAACGCGCGGCCGCGGCGAGCGCGCTGTCCCGCGCCTACGTGTTCTCCGACCTGAGCTTCGAAGACCGCTGCGCCGCGGAGGCCGCGCTGACGCTTCTCCTCGACGATCCCTCGCCGAAAGTCCGGCTCGCAATGGCCGAGCCACTTTCGCTGTGCCATCACGCGCCGGCGCAGATCATCGCCGCGCTCGCCTCCGACCAGTCCGAGATCGCCGCGCTGATCCTGCTGCGCTCGCCCCTTCTCGCTGACGGCGACCTCGTCGATCGCGTCGCGGAGGGAAGCCCGGCGACGCAGCGCCTGATCGCCATGCGTCCGCGGCTCTCGAATGCCGTGTCCGCTGCGATCGCCGAAACCGGCGACAGGGATGCCTGCCTCACGCTGCTGCGCAACGACGGCGCCGACATAGCCGCCGTCAGCCTGCGCCGGATCGCGGAACGCCATGGTGCGGATGCCGACCTTCGGGAAGCGATGCTGTCCAGTCGCAAGCTGCCCGCCGACGTGCACCACATCCTGATGGTGATGCTTGGCGAAGCGCTTCAGGGCGCGCCCCTGGTCCGGGCTCTGATCGGCCCCGCTCGCGCCGAGCGCATCACACGGGAGGCCTGTGTCAGCGCGTCGGTCAAGCTCATCGAAGCCACGCCGTCGGCCGATTGCGCTGCGCTCGTCGAGCATCTTCGCCTGCGCGGCGAGATGACGTCGTCCTTCCTCGTCCGTGTCGTCGCCCATGGAAAGATCGACTTCTTCGGCGCCGCGCTCGTGGCGCTGTCGGGCCAGAAGGAGAGCCGCATCCGCTCGCTGCTCGCCGACGGCCGCGACGTGGCACTCGAAGCGCTGTTCCGCGCCGCCGGGCTTGCCGAGGCGACGCACCGCGTCATCCTTCGCGCAATCAAGGCATGGCGGGAGGTCGCGCGTGGTCAGCGTATTGCGGGTGCGCAGGAAGTCAGCTGGCTGATGCTGAAGGAGCTCGAACAGGAAGAGGCCGCCTCGGACGGCAGGCTTGCGACGCTCCTGTCCTCGATCCATCTCAACGCGCTGCGCGAGAACGCGCGCGACCATGCGGTCGCGATCCAGGCGGCGTGATCAGGTCTTCGACACTTCGTCGACGAAGCCTTCGATCTCGCGCAACACCCGCTCGCTCCAGATGTCGTTGTGGGCGGCCTCGTCGAGGATCAGCATGCGTTTCGGCTCCGGCGCCGCGCCGAACAGAGCCTCGCCGCGAGCGATAGGCACCAGCGTATCCAGTCGACCGTGGATGAACAGCGTCGGTGCGTCGATCTCGCCGATCCGCTGGTCGGAGCGGAAGGGGTCTTTCAAGAACGGCGCTACAGGAAGGAAGAAATAGGTGTTCCGCGCCAGTTCCAGGACCGAATCGTAAGCAGAAATCAGCGCCAGTCCCGCAACCCGCCGCTGGGCCGCGACCGCGACGGCCACACCCGAGCCCAGCGACTGTCCGAGAAGAATGACAGGTCCGCCCGACCGGGAAACGAGCCAGTCGTGCGCCGCGATGCCATCTGCGATCAGGCCCGTCTCCGATGGCGTTCCGGTGGAGCCGGGATAGCCGCGATAGGAAAGGGCAAGCAGTCCGGTGCCGCGCTCGGCGAGGCCGCGCGCCAGGAATTCGAAGCGATCGACGCGGTCCGCATTGCCATGGAAGTAGAGGACGGTCGGATGCCCTTCCAGGGCAGGCGAATGTAGCGCAAGCAGACGCTCGCCGTCCGCAGTAACAATGTCCGCCGCCTGTCCCCAATGGTTCGCGGAGATCGGGCCGCCGGTCGCGCCCGGATAGAGCAGGGCGCGCTGGGCGAAGAAGAGAACGGCCATCAACCCGGCATAAGCCACCGCCAGGGCCACGAGCAGACGGAGGACGAAAGGAAAGATATCGTCCTCCCCGATCCGGGCTAGATATCCAGTTCCTCGACGAACTCGGCATTCTCCTGGATGAACTTGAAGCGCAGTTCCGGCTTCGTGCCCATCAGCGAATCCACTGCGGTCTTCGTCGCCTCCGCGCCGTCGATGACGTCGACGCGCATCAGCGTGCGCTTCGCGCGGTTCATCGTCGTTTCCTTGAGCTGCGAGGCCATCATCTCGCCGAGACCCTTGAACCGCCCGATCTCTACCTTGCCGCGTCCTGTGAATTCGGTCCGCAGCAGCTCATCCTTGTGCGCATCGTCGCGGGCATAGAGCACTTTGCCGCCCTGGCGGAGCGCATAGAGCGGCGGCACCGCGAGGAAAAGGTGCTCGCCGCGGATCAGGTCGGGCATTTCCTGGTAGAAGAAGGTGATCAGGAGCGAGGCGATATGGGCGCCGTCGACGTCCGCGTCCGTCATGATGATCACGCGGTCGTAGCGCAGATCGTCCTCACGGTATTTCGAGCGCGTGCCGCAACCAAGCGCCTGGATCAGGTCGGCGATCTGCTGGTTGGCGGTCAGCTTGTCGTGACCGGCCGAGGCGACGTTGAGGATCTTGCCGCGCAGTGGTAGTACCGCCTGGGTCGCGCGGTCGCGCGCCTGCTTGGCCGAGCCGCCGGCGGAGTCGCCTTCGACGATGAAGAGTTCCGCCCCGGCCGCGCCGTTCTGGGTGCAATCGGCGAGCTTGCCGGGCAGGCGCAGCTTGCGCACCGCCGACTTGCGGACGACTTCCTTTTCCTGACGGCGGCGGATGCGCTCATCGGCACGCGCGATCACCCAGTCGAGAAGTTTCGACGCTTCCTGCGGATTGTCGGCGAGCCAGTGATCGAACGGATCGCGCAGCGCATTCTCGACGATCCGTATCGCTTCGACGGTCGCGAGCCTGTCCTTGGTCTGGCCGACGAACTCAGGCTCGCGGATGAACACCGACAGCATGCCCGCCGCCGAGATCATCACGTCCTCCGACGTGACGACCGAGGCGCGCTTGTTGCCCGTGAGCTCGGCATAGGCACGCAGGCCGCGGGTGAGAACATTGCGGAATCCTGCCTCGTGCGTGCCGCCCTCCGCGGTGGGGATCGTGTTGCAGTAGGAGTTGAGGAAGCCGTCGCCGCCGAACCAGGTGACCGCCCATTCGATTGCGCCGTGGCCGCCCTGCTTTTCGCTCTTGCCCGCGAAGACCTCGCGCGTCACCTGCATCTCGCCTTCGAGCGAGGCCTGCAGATAGTCCTTCAGGCCGCCGGGGAAATGGAAGACGGCCTTGGCAGGCGTCTGGTCCTTCTCGCCGATGAGGGCCGGGTCGCATGACCAGCGGATCTCGACGCCGCCGAACAGATAGGCCTTCGAACGGGCCATCTTGTAGACGCGCGCCGGCTCGAACCTCAGGTTCTTGCCGAAAATATCCGCGTCCGGATGGAAGCGCACTTTGGTGCCGCGCCGGTTGTGCACCTCGCCGAGCACCTCCAGCCCACCCTGCGGCACGCCGCGCGAAAAGCGCTGGCGATACAACTGGCGTCCGCGCGCGACCTCGACTTCGAGGTCGTCGGAGAGTGCGTTGACCACCGATACGCCGACGCCGTGGAGGCCGCCGGAGGTTTCATAGACCTTGGAATCGAACTTGCCGCCCGCGTGCAGCACGGTCATGATGACTTCAAGCGCCGATTTGTCCTTGAACTTCGGGTGCGGATCGACCGGCATGCCGCGGCCATTGTCGGTGACGCTGAGATAGCCGGCGGCGTCCAGTTCCACCTCGATGAAGGTCGCGTGTCCCGCGACCGCCTCGTCCATCGAATTGTCGATCACCTCGGCGAAGAGATGGTGCAGCGCCTTCTCGTCGGTGCCGCCGATATACATTCCCGGACGCCGGCGGACCGGCTCCAGCCCTTCCAGGACCTCGATCGAGCTCGCGTCGTAGGTTTCCGAGGCGTCCTTCGGCGCGACGACGCGCTTTTGCGCTGCCTGCAGGATCGGATCGAGCGGGCGGGTGGGCTTCTCGGCCGGCTTCAGCGGCTGCGCTGCCGCTGAGAAGAGATCGTCTTTGGGTCGTTCGTTCATGGACGTCCTGGCGCAGTCTGCGAATCAGCGGGAGAATGACACAGAACCCCACCGTCACGCGACTGCGTTCGTGTTCCGTTCATAGGGTAGGCGGACGCTATCCCGCATCGGTTGCGAAACCGTTTCATAACCAAAAGCGGCAAATTCCCGGCATTTGAATCAACGCAATCGGGGTTTGTTGAGAACTGGCCTCTAGCCTTCATCCAAAGAGCGGGCAACCGCCGGCTACGCAGCGGGTACGGAGCGGGGCAGTGAAGGGCAAGATCATTCCGATGATCGGCATCGCGGCGGTCATCGGCGCGGTGTCGATCTTTGCGGCGGACTACTGGATCAGGAGTTCCGCCAACGCGCGTGTCGAGCGGCTGTCGGCGGAGGTGGCCGTCCCTGAGGCGCCAAAGGTCGAATTCAAATCCATCGTCGTCGCCAAGGAACCGTTGCGCTACGGCATGACGCTCGAAGCCGCGCAGCTCGCCGAGATCCCGTGGCCGCAGGACGCGCTGCCGCAGGGGTCTTTCGCCAAAATCGATGCGCTTCTGGCCGATGGCGGCCGTATCGTGCTTTCGCCGATCGAGCCGAACGAGCCGGTTCTGCTCGCCAAGCTCTCGGGCGCCAATGGCCGTGCGAGCCTGTCCAACCTGCTGTCGCCCGGCATGCGGGCCGTCACGATCAAGACCGACGAAATCGCCGGCGTGGCAGGCTTCATCACACCCGGCGATCGCGTCGACGTTGTACTGACCCGCGACGCCGGCAAGATCGCCGAGGTCGCGAAGAACGCCCAAGGGGCGACTGGCTCGACGCTGACATCCGAAATCGTCCTCGACAACGTCAAGGTGGTTTCCGTGGGGCAGGGCGCCGACGAGCGCCAGGCTGCACCCCAGGTAACCTCCTCGGTGACGGTCGAAGTCGATGCCGAGGGCGCTCAGAAGATCGCGCTGGCCCGCAACATCGGCACGCTGTCGCTGTCGCTGCGCGCGTCGAGCGAAGGCGGGTCGGGCGCGGAGGGATTGACCACCATTTCGTCTTTCCGCGGGTCTGTCGCCGATGTGGTCAACGCGGCCGCGACGAGCGTGACCGAAGTATTCGCCGCCCCCGAGAAGCCGGCGACACGCACGATCATGGTGACGCGGGGGCAGGGCGAGTCGCAGTCTTACAATGTGCCGTCCGTGGGGAACTAGGCGGCGGAATTTCGGGCAGGGGCAAGGGGCGATGCACGGGGACAGTGGGAAGAATGCGGGCGCGGTGCGCCTGCCGGTCTTGCGGCGGATCGCGGCCGGTCTGGCTGCGGCATTGTTAGCTGCGATACCGATCGCCTCGCAGCCGGCGTCGGCGCAGGCTATCCAGATCTCCGCCGAGCGCAGTTCCAGCGTCAAGGTGGCGAAGGGCAAGCCGCAGACTGTCAAGACCAACGCGGCCTTCTTCGAGATCGTCATCGGCGATCCGTCCATCGCCAATGTCACGCCGCTCACCGACCGCTCCTTCTACGTTCTGGGCAATGAACTCGGCACCACCGGCATCGCCCTGTTCGATGAAAACAAGCAGCTTGTCGGCACGGTCGACATCGAGGTGACGCTCGATACGAAGGGGCTCGCCGGCACGATCCGCGACGCCGTTCCCGGTTCGAACATCAAGGTCGGTTCGGCCAACGGCCGCATAGTGCTCTCCGGTTCGGCCGAAGACGCCGTTGCAGCCGACAAGGCGAAGAGGATCGCCGACCGCTATTCGGGCGAGGAGGAGGTCATCAATTCGGTGAAGATCTCGTCCTCGCAGCAGGTCCAGCTCAATGTCCGCTTCGTCGAGATCAATCGCCAGGTCGGCAGGGAACTCGGCACCCAGATCAATGCAAGCTACATGGGTCCCGGCGGCGGGTTCGAATTCAACTCCAACCCGAAAGCCTCCGGCAACCTGCCCGCGGCCGAGATCATCGGCGGCATCGTTACCGGCGGGTGGTCGATCGACGTGGCGATCAAGGCGCTGGAGGACCGCGGCGTCGCCCGCCGCTTGGCCGAACCAAACCTGATCGCGCGCTCGGGCGAAAAGGCGAGCTTCCTCGCCGGCGGCGAATTCCCGATTCCCGTATCCCAGGACGGGGACAAGATCACCGTCGAATACAAGAAGTTCGGCGTCGGGTTGGATTTCACGCCGAATGTCCTGTCCGACGGGCTGATCAGCCTCGACATCGAGCCGGAAGTCTCCTCGGTCGACAATTCGTCCTCCTACAAGATCGGCGACATCGCGATCCCGGGCTTCGTCGTTCGCCGGGCAAAGACCTCGGTCGACCTGAAGAGCGGCCAGAGCTTCATGATCGCCGGCCTGCTGCAGAGCCAGAACGACACGACGACGCAGGGCATTCCCGGGCTCAGCCGCCTGCCGGTGCTCGGCACGCTGTTCTCGTCGAAAGCCTATCAGCGCCGCGAGACCGATCTGGTGATCATAGTCACGCCCTATCTGGTCAAGCCGATCGATCCGACGAAGAAGGTCGCGACCCCTGCCGATCAGACCGCGCCCGCCAACGACGCTGACTACTTCCTGGCCAACCAGGAGGAGGTCAAGCTCGCCGGCAATCGTGCTTCGGCTGCCGTGAACGGCGCCCGCACGGTTACCGTCGGCCATTTCCTCGATCTGCAGTGAGGACGACCAGGATGCGAACCGGACTGATCTTCATCTGCCCTGCTGTTCTCGCGCTTGCAGGCTGCATGGGCGATGGCGTCGGCCGTCAGGAAGGCGTGACGTCGGGTGCGGGCAACGCCATCGCCGCCAATACGGTGATGCAGATGGTCGACCCCTGGCAGCCGGGCGTCGAGGACACGGACTTGAAGGTTCCGGCCGAACGCGACGCGGTGAAGCCCGCTGCCGCGGCCTCGGCCAAGGACGACAGCAGCGACAATTGACGCAGGACTAACGATGGCAAGCCAGTCGAAGAACCGTCGCATCCTCCTTGTCTCGTCCGACAAGGACTTCGTGCAGGAAACGCGCACTGCTTTCGCGTCCTCCGACGCAATTGAGCTTGTCGTGGTCGAACGCAACGTCGCCGATCTGCGCGGCGAGGTTCAGGATTCCGACTGCGGCGCCGTCATCATCGATATGGACGCGGCGCGTCTCGAGGAGATCGAATCCCTGCAGCGGGTGACGCGCCGGCTGGAAGGCAAGGCGCCGGTCATCGTCGTGACGCAGGAGTTCAACGCGGCGGCGGCCCGTATCCTCGTCCAGCTGCAGGTCGCCGATTTCCTGGTCAAGCCGGTGACCACCGCTGACCTTGTCCGCTCCTGCATCCGCGCGCTGCAAGGCCCCGGCCGCGAGGAGCGCAGCGAGTCCCAGATCTACACGTTCATGCCGGCCGCCGGCGGCGTCGGCACCACCACGCTCGCGCTCCAGACCGCGTTCCAGCTGCACAATTCGGCCACGCGCGCGGCCTCGACCTGCGTCGTTGACCTCAATTTCCAGCAGGGCGCCTGCGCCGAATACCTCGACCTCGAGCCGCGCTTCGACATCACCGAGATCGAGAACAATCCCGAGCGCCTCGACCGTCAGCTCCTCGACGTCATGCTGTCCAAGCACCAGAGCGGGCTATGCGTGCTCGCAGCACCCACCCATCCGTCCGAGATGCGTTCGTTCAACACCGACGTCGTGGTGCGCGTGCTCGATTTGGTCTCCGCCTATTTCGACAATGTCGTGATCGACATGCCGCGTACCTGGTTTCCGTGGACGGAGACTGTGCTGCTCGGCTCCAACAAGCTCTACATCGTCGCCGAGATGACCGTGCCGTGCCTGCGCCACACCCAGCGCCTGATCCAGGCGGTCTACGAGACGGTCGGCAAGGAGGTGAAGCCGCGCGTCATCGTCAACCGCTACGAGCAGAAGAAGTTCGAGAACGGCATCCGCCAGGCCGATGTCGAGGCGATCCTCGGCGAGCATTTCGTCGGCGGAATTTCCAACAACTACAGGCTCGTCCGCGAAGCTGTGGATCGCGGAGTGCCGCTTCAAGCGATCGACGCGGAGGCGAACGTGATCACTGACCTGCGCCGCATCATCCTGCCCGAAGAGGCGGCCGCCGTCGCCAAGAAGCAGAAATCACTGCTCGGCCGTGGCATCGGGCTTCTCAGGAGGGCCGGATGAGCAGCCGCTTCTCCGCGCTCCAGCACCGTCAGCCGCAGGACGTGCGTCCCGCTCCGGCGGCTTCCGAACCTCATATTGCTGTGGTGATCCCGACCACGCGCAAGACCCAGCCGAAGCCGGCACCACAGCCGGTCGGCGATCCGGCGAAGGCGGCCACCTCGAACCGCGTCGCTGACGCACGCGTGCGCATCCACCGCATGCTGATCGAGGAGATCAACCTGGTCGCGCTGGAACGCCTGCCGAAGGACGAGATGCGCCGGCAGGTGCACGAGTTCGTTTCGCAGAAGACGCGCGAGGAGCGCCTCGCGATCAACGTCGCCGAGCTCGAGGCGCTGGTCGACGACATCGTCGACGAGATGGTGGGTCTGGGTCCCTTGGAGCCGCTGCTCAAGGACCCGGAGATCAACGACATCCTGATCAACGGCCATCAGAACTGCTTCGTCGAGCGCAAGGGCAAGCTGACGAAGGTGCATGTCCCCTTCAAGGACGAGGCGCATCTGCTGCGCATCATCAACAAGATCGTCTCGGCCGTCGGCCGCCGCGTCGACGAATCCCAGCCAATGGTCGACGCCCGCATGCTCGACGGCTCGCGCTTCAACGCGGCGATCCGGCCTGTCGGCGTCGACGGGCCGCTGGTCTCGATCCGCAAGTTCTCCAAGAACAAGCTCGGCCTGCACAAGCTGGTCGAGTTCGGTGCGCTGACGCAGAACATGGCCGAAGTTCTGGCGGCGGCAGTCCATGCCCGCAAGACCACGATTATTTCGGGCGGCACGGGCACCGGCAAGACGACCATGCTCAACGCGCTCTCTGCCTTCATTCCCGAGGACGAGCGGCTCATCACCATCGAGGACGCCGCAGAGCTCCAGCTCCAGCAGCCGCATGTCGCGCGCATGGAGACACGGCCGGCCAACATCGAGGGCCATGGCGAGCTGAAACAGCGCGACCTCGTCAAGAACGCGCTGCGCATGCGCCCCGACCGCGTCATCCTCGGCGAGTGCCGCGGCGAGGAAGCGTTCGACATGCTGCAGGCGATGAATACGGGCCACGAAGGTTCGATGGCGACGATCCACGCCAATACGCCGCGCGATGCGCTGGCGCGCCTCGAACAGATGCTCGGCATGACCGGCATGCCGATGACGGTGCAGTCGATCCGCAGCCAGATCTCGTCGGCGCTCGACGTGATCGTCCAGCTGACCCGCCTGTCCGACGGCAAGCGCAAGGTGACGAGTGTCGCCGAGGTGACCGGCATGGAGGGCGACGTCATCCAGATGCAGGAGATCTTCCGCTTCGTGCGCACCGGCATGGACGGCGACGGCAGGATACTCGGCCATTACGAGGCGACTGGCATCCGGCCGCGCTTCCTCGAGGACCTGAAGGCGATGGGCATCGAGTTCCCAGGCCGCTATTTCGAACCGGGCAGGCAGGAGTGATGTTTTCGCCGCTGCTCGTCGTCTATGCCGGTGTGGCGCTCTCCGCGATCATGATCGCGGAGGCGGTCTACCTCCTGCATGCCGGACGGGCCGACCGGCGCAACGCCATCAACCGCCGCGTCAGGCTGCAGGACAACAAGCTCACCCAGGAACAGGTGCTGATCCAGCTGCGCAAGGAGCGCGGTGTGGACGACGGCGCCATGTTCTCGCTCGACGGGTTGCGCGCGCTGCGCACCCAGTCCGGCATCGCGACGCCCTTGCCGCGCTTCCTCGCCTATTCCTCGGGCGCGGCACTCGCCGCCGGCCTCGTCGCGGTCTGGTTCGGCCTGCCGCTCATCGCCGGCCTTGGCGTCTTCCTGATCGCGGCGGCCGCGTTTCCTGTCATCGCCCTGCGCTTCCTCCGGTCGCGCCGGCACAAGATGTTCGGCATCCAGCTGCCCGAAGCGCTGGAGCTTATCACCCGCAGCCTGAAGGCCGGCCATCCGGTGCCCGTCGCGATATCGATGGTAGCCCGCGAGATGGCCGATCCGATCGGCACCGAGTTCGGCATGGTCGCCGACGAGGTGACCTACGGCTCGGATCTGGTCACCGCATTGCAGAACATGTTCGCCCGCGTCGGCCACGAGGACCTGCCGCTCTTCGTCACCGCCGTCTCGATCCAGACGGCGTCAGGCGGCAATCTGCGCGAAATCCTCGACGGCCTCTCGCAGGTGATCCGCGAGCGCGGCAAGCTGCGCCGCAAGGTCCGCTCGATCTCGACCGAAGGCCGCATGTCGGCCTATATCCTCACCGCGGTGCCGATCCTGCTCGCCTGCTCGATGCAGGTGATGATGCCCGAAATGTACGGCAGCGTCATCGACGAGCCGCTGACGTGGTACTTGCTGTCCGGCACGGTTTTCTGGTTGATCCTCGGCAACGCCATCATGTTCAAAATGTCCAACTTCAAGTTCTGACATGGATGGAATCGGATCCATGCTCGGCATTTCGCTCTCGCCGATGGCGACTTTCGCCTTCGTGCTGCTGCTTGCGGGCGGCGGGATGGCCGCGCTTTGGCCGCTGTTTGCCGAGCGTTCGGCGCGCGGCGACATCAAGCGTAGGCTGAAGGTAGATTCCAGCTTGGTCGACGAGGAGAGGCCGTCCAGCGCTGCGCGTCGCAACCGCGAGGCCGTGCGCGAGAAGGCGCTGAAGACCGCCCAGGAGTTCTACGCCAAGAGCGATCCGGAAAATGTCGCGAGGCTGCGCCTGAAGCTGATCCAGGCGGGCTACATGGAGCCGCGCGCCGTCGGCTGGTTCTTCCTGATCCGCTTCGCCGCCTTTGGCGTATTCGCGCTGGCGGCGCTGCTCATGAGCGTCACCTACGGCGACGACTCCTCGACCCTCAACCGATGGGTGTTCATTGTCGGAACCGGCGGTCTGGCCTACTTCGTTCCGGGCTTCATCCTGTCTCAGAAAATCCGGGCGAAGATGACGGAATACCGCAACGGCTTCCCGGACTTCATGGATCTGATGATCGTCTGTTCCGATGCCGGGATGAGCCTGGAAGCGGGTATCGAGCGCGTCTCCAAGGAACTCGGTCCCACCTATCCGTCTCTCTCGGAGAATCTGAGGCTCGTGTCGATCGAACTGCGCGCGGGTCGAAGCCTCGATGACGCCTTGAAATCGCTCGGCGACCGGCTGTCGCTCGACGAGGTGCGTTCCTTTGCGACGCTTCTGCAGCAGTCGAAGGAACTTGGCACCAGCCTGTCGGGGGCGCTGCGCGTCTTCTCCGACGAGATGCGCCACAAGCGCATGTCCTATGCCGAGGAAAAGGCGCACGCGCTGCCGGCCAAGATGTCCGTGCCCGTCACGGTCTGCATCCTGCCGGTGGTGATGATGATCGCCATCATCCCGATCATCGTGAAGGTGACGTCCGGCCAGTGAGACGATCGTTCAGAGTTTACCGATTTCGCTCAGCATTCGCTCACGACGTTCCCTGACCGAGTTTTAATCCAGACTCTGTAGTCTTCGATCTCGGGCAGGCCGGATCACCGGCCGCATGGGGCAGGGGCAGCCATGATTGGCACGAAGTGGGGCGCGCTCGCCGTTCTGGGCGCAGGATTGGTCGTGTCGGGCTGCCAGTCGGCGGCGATCGATACGACCGAGACCACGGCGATCACACCGATATCGAAGGACATCAGCGCGACCGACCTCGAGGCCGGAAAGGCGCAGTTCCGCGAGGCCAACTACGGCCTCGCCGAGAAGTATTTCCGCAAGGCAGTTGAACTTCGCGCGGACAATGCCGAGGCCTGGATGGGGCTCGCCGCCTCTTACGACCAGCTCGGCCGTTTCGATTTCGCCGACCGCGCCTACGACCAGCTTATCAAGGTCGCCGGCCGCCAGCCGCGCATCGTCAACAACATGGGCTATTCCAGGCTGCTGCGGGGCGACAAGAAAGCCGCCCGCAAGCTTCTGACCGAAGCGCAGGCGGCATTGCCGGGCGACGTCGTGGTCGAAGCGAACCTGAATTTGCTGGCGAAGGGGTGAGGGTTCGGTCAGGCCGCGTCCTCGGCCAGGGGTTTGATCGCCAGGCGAAGCCCCAGCGATTTCAGCACCTTCGCGATCGTCGCGAACTCCGGATTGCCTTCGGCACTCAGTGACCGATAGAGGGCTTCCCGCGACAGGCCCGTTCGCCTCGCGATATCGGACATGCCTTCGGAACGAGCCACCACGCCCAGCGCATGCGTCAGCAGGGACGGGTCGCCCTCCTCAAGCACCGCGTCGAGATAGCCGGCGATGTCGTCGGCATTCTTCAGATAGCGATGGGATTCCCAGGGAATAGTCGCGGTGCTCATACCAGTCCCTCCGCCAGCCGCTTGGCCTTTTCGATGTCACGCGACTGCGAACTCTTGTCGCCGCCGCATAGAAGGATGACGAGTTCATCTCCGCGCCGCGCGAAATAGATCCGATAGCCGGGACCATAGTCGACCCGAAGCTCGAATACGCCCGAGCCGACGCTCTTGAAGTCGCCCAGGTTACCTAGCTCGAGTCGATCGATCCGTGCCTGGATCCGGAAGCGTGCGGCCCTGTCCTTCAGACGCAGGAACCAGCTTTCGAACTCCGGGAGGATTTCGACGCGCATTGTAGCTCGCAGGTTACAATACAGCAACTACTCCGCCGCGTCGACATACTCCGTCAGCGGCGGGCAGGTGCAGACGAGATTGCGGTCGCCGGCGACGTTGTCGATGCGTGACACTGGCGGCCAGTATTTGGCGGCAGGGTCGGCGCGTCCGTCGGGGAAGGCGGCGATCGAGCGCGCATAGGCATGCGCCCAGTCGTCGGCCAGCGCGTCCGCCGCCGGGTGCGGCGCGTTGACGAGAGGGTTGTCGTCCTTCGGCCATTCGCCGGCCGCGACCTTTGCAGCCTCCTTGGCGATAGAGACCATTGCCTCGCAGAAACGGTCGATCTCGCTCTTCGGCTCCGACTCGGTCGGCTCGACCATCAGCGTGCCCGCCACCGGCCAGGACATGGTCGGCGCGTGGAAGCCGTAATCGATCAGCCGCTTGGCCACGTCCTCGACGCCTATGCCGGCGCTGTCCTTGAGCACGCGGGTGTCGAGGATGCACTCGTGCGCCACGCGGCCGCTGCGGCCGCGATAGAGCACCGGGTAGTGCTCCTTCAGCCGCTCGGCGATGTAGTTGGCGTTGAGGATCGCGATCTCCGTCGCCTTCTTGAGGCCGTCCGGCCCCATCATGCGGATATACATCCACACGATCGGCAGGATCGCCGCCGAGCCGAAGGGGGCCGCCGCGACTGCATGGGCCGAGCCGGAGTCGACGTGGCCGGGAACGAAGGCGGCCAGATGCGACTTCACGCCGATCGGCCCGACGCCCGGGCCACCACCGCCATGCGGAATGCAGAACGTCTTGTGCAGGTTCATGTGGCAGACATCCGCGCCGAGATCGCCCGGCCGGGCGAGGCCGACCAGAGCGTTCAGGTTGGCGCCGTCGAAATAGACCTGTCCGCCATGGCGATGGATCGTCGCGCAGATGTCCTTCACGCCTTCCTCGAACACGCCGTGTGTGGACGGATAGGTGATCATCAGCGCGGCAAGCTCGGCGGCGTATTGCTCCGCCTTGGCCTCGAGATCGGTGACGTCGATGTCGCCATTCTCCGTGCACTTGACCACGATGACGCGCATTCCGGCCATCGTGGCGCTCGCAGGGTTGGTGCCGTGGGCGGAGGAGGGGATCAGGCAGACGTTCCGATGTGTGTCGCCGCGGCTTTCATGGTAGCGCCGGATCGCCAGCAGCCCTGCATACTCGCCCTGGCTGCCGGCGTTCGGCTGCAGCGACACGGCGTCGAAGCCGGTGATTTCGCCGAGCCAGGCCTCCAGGTCGGAGATCATGCGGAGGTAGCCGGCCGCGTGCGCGCGCGGCGCGAAGGGATGCATGCCTGCGACTGAGTTCCAGCTCACAGGGGCCATTTCGGCGGCGGCGTTGAGCTTCATCGTGCAGGAGCCGAGTGGGATCATCGCCCGGTCGAGCGCCAGATCCTTGTCGGCGAGACGGCGGAGCAGGCGCATCATTTCGGTCTCGGAGCGGTTTTCGTGGAACACCGCCTGGGTCATGAAACCCTCCATGTTCCGGCGCGCCGGCAGGGTCCCGTCGGTCACAGCCGGTGCCGTACCGCCGATGATCGCGGCGAGCGCGGCGAGATCCTCCTCCGTCGACGTCTCATCGAAGGAGATGCTGAGGCGGTTGTTGTCGAGCGCGCGCACCATGCGTCCGCCTGCCTCCGAAGCCGCGGCGAACGCCTTGGCGCGTGCCGGCGTATGCAGCGTGACGGTATCGAAGAACTGCCTGCCCACGGTTACGATGCCGGCGGACGTCGCCGCGGCGGCGGCGAAGCGTGCGGCGAACAGATGCACACGCTCGGCGATCGCTTGCAGCCCCTCCGGTCCATGCCAGATCGCGAAAGCCGCCGACATGTTGGCGAGCAGCGCCTGCGCGGTGCAGATGTTCGACGTCGCCTTGTCGCGGCGGATGTGCTGCTCGCGCGTCTGTAGCGCCAGCCGATAGCCCGGCCGCCCCTTCGTATCGACCGACTGGCCGACGATGCGGCCGGGCATCAGCCGCGTCAGTGGTTCCGTGACGGCGCAATAGGCGGCGTGCGGCCCGCCATAGCCCATCGGCACGCCGAAGCGCTGCATCGAGCCGACCGCGATGTCCGCGCCCCATTTCGCCGGCGCTTCGAGCAGGACGAGAGCCAGAGGATCGGCGACCGCGATCACCAGCGCGCCGGCCGCCTTCGCGGCGGCGATCTCGCCGCGGTAGTCGCCATAGACGCCGAGCGTATCGGGCCACGGCACGATCAGCGCCGCCGTCTCCGCGTCGACCGGCGTGTGGCCGACTTCGATTCCGAGCGGCTTCGCCCGCGTCTGCACCACATCCAGCGTCTGCGGATGCAGCGCGCCCGCGATCGTGATCCTGTGGCGCTTGTCCTTGTGGTGGCGCACCGCGATGCCGATCGCCTCGGCCACCGCCGTCGCTTCATCGAGCAATGAGGCAGAGGCGACCGGCAGCCCGGTCAGCTCCGCCACCAATGTCTGGAAATTGAACAGCATCTCCAGCCGGCCTTGGCTGATCTCGGCCTGATAGGGCGTATAGGCGGTGTACCAGGCCGGATTCTCGAACATGTTCCTCTGGATCACGGGCGGCGTGAAGGTGCCGTGGTAGCCTTGGCCGAGGAAGCTCTTGAGCACCTTGTTGCCGGACATGACCGTTGAAAGCTCGGCCAGCGCTTCCGCCTCGCTCGCCGCTGCCGGCAGGTTCAGCGGACGTTCGAGCCGGATCGACCCTGGCACTGCCTGCGAAATCAGCGTCTCGAGGGAAGGAACGCCGAGCGATTTGAGCATCTCGCGCTCATCCCGCGCGCGCGGGCCGACATGTCGGGAAACGAAGGGTGCGGTCATCGGTCGATCCTCAGGCGATCATCGCGGCATAGGCTTTGGCATCCATCAGTCCGTCGAGCTGGGATGGATCGGCGAGCTTCATCTTCCAGAGCCAGCCGTCGCCCTCGGCGCCCGAATTGACGAGCGCCGGCTCGCCCGCAACGGTATCGTTCACCGCCGTGATCTCGCCGTCCACCGGCGCGTAGACGTCAGAGGCCGCCTTGACGGATTCGACGACGACCGCGGTGTCGCCCGTGGCCACCTTGCGGCCGACCTCGGGCAGTTCGACGAAGACGAGGTCGCCGAGCTGTTCCTGCGCGTGGTTGGTGATGCCGACCGTGGCGATGTCTCCATCGACGCGGATCCATTCGTGGTCTTGGGTAAACAGGAGAGACATGTGCGGTCAGCCTTTGAAATAGCGGTGGGGAACGAAGGGAAGGGAGTGGACGGAAACCGGCAGGCGGTTGCCGCGGACTTCGGCGAAAAGCGTGGTGCCAGGTGCGGCTTGTGCCGTGGGAACATAGCCCATCGCCACCGGCGCTTCGAAGGATGGGCCGAAGCCGCCCGACGTGACCTGGCCGGCCGGGTTGCCGTCAGCATCGAAGAGTTGAGCGCCGGCGCGCACCGGCTGGCGACCTTCCGGCTTAAGCCCGACGCGCTTCGAGCGCGGCCCTTGCGCGACCAGCGCGGCGAGTGCCTCTGCCCCGATGAAGCCACCCGCCTCACGCACCGGCTTCGCGATCGCCCACATCAGGCCCGCATCGACAGGGTTCGTCTCGGGCGTGATGTCCTGGCCGTGCAGGCACAGCCCCGCTTCAAGTCGGAGGCTATCGCGCGCGGCGAGCCCGATCCACATCGCTTCGCCACTGGCCAGGAGCGCCTTGGCCAGCGTGGCGCCGTCCTCGAGCGGAACGCCGATTTCGAACCCGTCCTCGCCGGTGTAGCCCGAGCGCGACATGAACCAGCCCGGCTTCGGCTCGACGCCGTGCATGAAGGTGAGGCCGGAAATGTCGAGCCCGGCCTTTGCCGCGATCGAGGCCGCCGCCGGCCCCTGCAACGCGAGAAACACCCGGTCGAGCGGCGTGACCTTGGCGTCGAAACCTTCGGCCAGCGCCATCAGATGCGCTATGTCGGTCGCGGCGTTGCCGGCATTCGCCACCACCATGAAGCGGTCCGATCCGAGACGGGTGATGATCAGATCATCGATGATTCCCGCGTCCTCGGTGAGGAAGAAGCTGTATTTCGACTGGCTGGTCTCCAGCGCTTCCGGATCGAGCGGGCAGGCGCTGCGCAGAAGCGCGGCTGCCTGCGGCCCTTCGACCAGGATCAGCTTCATGTGGGAAATGTCGAAGAGCCCGGCCGCCGCTCGGGTGTGAAGATGCTCCTTCATCACGCCCGGCGCATAGGTCAGCGGCATCGACCAGCCGGCAAAGCCGCCGAAGCGGGCGCCGGCCGCGATATGCAGCTCTTCGAGGGGAAGGCGTTTGAGATCGCCCGTATCAGTCATAGGCACTCCAGAGTCGCGCGTTACCCGCCGCTTTCGCGGCATTCTCGCGCCCCTCTGTCTGATGCCTGAGAGACTCGCGCAGCCGGAACCCTGTCAGCGGCGCTTACACCTTCGGCGCGGGGGCATGCCCCGACTTTCCAGAGTGTCTTGGCCGGCAAGCGGTTCTTTTGCCTGAGAGATTTCGGGCGATTTCCCCTTCGGCGGCAGCTTTCGCTGCTCTCTCCCGCGAACCGGCGGAGTCTTGCGACTCCCGACGGCCGGGACGCTAGCCGATCGCAATCGCCTTGTCACCCGGCGGCGGCGAATATTCCGATTGCGGCATTTCCGCCTATTCGCGCTCTTCGGCGAGCCTGCTGAGTTCGCGCTGCAGGCGAAGGATGATCTGGCCGGTGTCGGCATGCATCCGCTGTAGCTTCTCAAGCTGGGCGGCGATCGCCAGCAGCGGGTCGGGACCGATGTCGTCGGACGGCGCATCGCCGACGCCATGCAACAGCCAGACGAGATTGACGTCCAGGACGCCTTCGATGAGCTTCAGATGCTCGACGCTCGGCTCAGAACGGTCGCTTTCCCATTCCTGTATGGTCTTCGGCTTCACCCCGACCCGGCGCGCGACATGGGCGGTCGACAGGCCTTTGGATTCGCGCGTGCGCGACAGGCGCCCGCCGAGCGTATCGGCATCCGGCGGCTCGTTCCGCAAGGTTCTGATGATAGCCATGGGCGCGCTCCTGAACGTACCTTTAGTTCCGACTACACCGGTTTCGACCTGTAAAGGATGGCCGTCAAGCGACGGTGATTGCGCCAGACGCGCCGCATGCCACCTGAGATGGCGGTGCATGACCGAGCCCCGCCCATCGTCTGGCAGAAGATTCCGTTGCGACTCGTGTCGGCTAAAAAGACGCGTGCGAATAGACGCCCGGCACGCCGCCAGGAAATTCCGAGGTCGATACTGACTTCATGCAACTTCCCATTAACGGAGGCTGACCACCAGATTGACCGCGGCCGCCACCAGTACCGTGTTGAAGAAGAAGGAGACGATACCGTGCACGATGTTGATTGCCCGCATCGTCTGCGTCGTCACCGCCACGTCGGATGTCTGCGCTGTCATTCCGGTGACGAAGGCGAAATAGACGAAATCGATGCCGGCGGGGTTTTCCGTCCCCGGAAAATCGAGCCCCCCTCGATACACCCGCATCTCCTGCTGTCCGTCCGGCTGCCAGTAGACATGCGCGTAGTGCGTCGCAGCCATCATGTGGATGGTGAACCAGCCGAGCGGCACCGCGGAAACCGCAAGTGCCAGGTTGAGGGCGTGCGGCTTCCCGCTTTCGTTGATCAGGACGAACAGCGCCACAATCGCCGTCACGGCCGCGCCGAGCGTGACCAGGAAGATGATCCAGACGGGCTCGTCCTCAGCCGAGGCGTGCGTGCGCAGATGCTCTGCCGTCAGGCGCGTCAGGCCTGGGAATGCCAGAACCAGATAAACGGCGAAAAAGGCATTCGCCGCAATGACTATGGCCTCCGTGACCGGTAGCCAGAACGCCAGAAGCGCGCCGGCGGCGCCTGCGGCGAGCGCGCAGTAGAACGGTAAGTGCCGCCGCGTCGGGAGTCTCATGCCGGGCCTCGTGGCGAGTCCGTGATCATGCCGGCTCGATAAGCGCGGTTTCGATCGAAAGCTGACGGGCAAGCGCGGCCAAACGGCGGTCGGCCGTCGCCAGCGGCTCGCGACGCTGCACCGCGAGTGCGAGGTAGAGGCAGTCGTAGACCGGGTGACGGTGTTCCACTGCAAGCTCGACCGCCCGAGACATCAGCTGCGCGTCCGGGACGATCTCGACGATTTCGGTCAGAGACGACACCATTTCGGCAAGTTGGAGCGCGGTCAGTCCATCCCGCATCGCATACTTCCAGAGCGCATTTGCGGTTTCGACGCCGACCAGCGCTGGGCTGGCAAGGGATTGCCCGGACAGCATGCGTCGCGCGACGTCCGAAAGCTCGTGATCAAACAACAGGGGAACCGCTGCGCTCGTGTCGAGGATCATCGATCGCTTCCAAGGATACGATTGGTCCGCTCTTCGCGTTCCCGGCGTATCTCCTCCACGAGATCAACATCGTCGATTCGCTTCGTTTGCGCGCGCAGCGCGTCAATGCGCGCCCAGGCCTCTTCATGCGACGGCTTTCCCTTTTCGACGATGGCCTCGCGCGCCAGCTGCTCGGCGGATTTGCCGGCAGCGCGCGCGCGCTCCTTGAAGCGCTCCATGACGTCGTCCGGGATGTTCCTGATCACCATGCTTGCCATGCGGGAAGCTCCAACTTGATATCGCTATGATATCACGGATCGTCGCCGCTACAAACCGTCGCTCGCAGCCGCCTTCTTCGCCCGTCGCACCGCCTGGTCCAGCGCGCCGAGGAAGGCGGAACGGTCGCGGGGTGTGAAGCTCGCATTGTAGCCCTTGCTCTCGCCGGTCTCGCGCAGATGCTGACCGAGATTGCGCATCGCCACCGCCATGCCGATCGTGTCTGGCGTGAACGGCCGGCCGGTCGGCCCGAGCACATGCACGCCCGCCGGCACCAGCCGCGCTGCCAGCGGCACGTCGGCGGTGACGGCGATGTCGTTCGCCTTCGCGTTCTCGACGATCCAGTCGTCGGCGGCGTCGAACTTTCCCGAGACGACGACGTTGCGGATCATCGGATCGCGCGAGGGGCGCAGACCGCCATTCGAAACGAACGTCACGGCAAGACCGTGACGCTCGGCGACCTTCACCACCTCGTCCTTCACCGGGCAGGCGTCGGCGTCGACATAAATGGTGGGTCCCGTGGGATCGCTCATCCTGGCAGATGGCAGCGAACGAGATCTGTGCCCGGACCTTCCGCACCCGACAGCGTCAGCCGGTCGGGGGAGGGCAGGGAGAAGGTCAGCGTCCGCGTCTCGGCCTCACCCTCGGCCACGCATTGCGCGTCGACCGTAGCGGAGCCGTTGGTCAGCGGCGTCTCGGCCATGTTGCAGACGCTCTCGTAGCGGCGGATCGTGGTCGGCGTGATGACGGCCACCATCTCCAGCGGCTCCTGGTCGACCTTCGCACAGTCGATCGCCTGTGCGACCCAGACGCCGACATAGGCCGGACCGACGCCGGCCGCCGCCGCCTTTGCCGCCGCGCGCGTGTCGGTGCGCAGCTTGTCGGGCGCGGAGAGCGTCGCCGCCGGATCGCCGGAAGGCGCCGCCGTGCCGGTCTGCAATTCGTTGAGGCGCTTTTCCAGTTCCTCGGTCGCCTGCTTGAAATCGTCCTGCGCCTTCTTGACGATTTCGCCAATCGACGCACCGAGCTTGTCGATAGTCGGCTGCGCATCCTTCAGCGCCTGCTCCGCCGCCTTGCGGGCGTCCTCGATCGCGGGCTGGGCGTCCTTCAAGGCCTGGTTGGCCGCGTCGCGCAGCTTGTCCAGTCCTTCCTTCGCGGTTTCAAGCGCAGGCTTCTCGGTCTCGGCGGCGGGCGGCGGGGAGGGTTGGGTTTCGGCCGCCGGCGGCGGAGTAGGCGGCGCCTGAACGGCCTTCTCGTCCTCGCAGGCCGCGAGCAGGGCGCTCGCGGAGAGTGCCCCGGCCATCAGAAAGGTTCGGAACGTGGTCATGCTATTCCTCCGCGGAAAGGTCGTTGCCGAAATCCACCGGGCAACGATTGGTTCCTAGTAGACGACCACGCTTCTGATGCTCTCGCCCGCATGCATCAGGTCGAACCCCTTGTTGATCTCGTCCAGCGTCAGCCGATGCGTGATCATCGGGTCGATCTGAATCTTTCCGTCCATGTACCAGTCGACGATCTTCGGCACGTCGGTGCGTCCGCGCGCGCCGCCGAAGGCGGTGCCCTTCCAGACGCGTCCGGTGACCAGTTGGAAGGGCCGGGTGGAGATCTCCTGACCGGCGCCCGCCACGCCGATGACGATCGACTCGCCCCAGCCGCGGTGCGCGCATTCCAGCGCCTGGCGCATCACCTTCGTGTTGCCGGTGCAGTCGAACGTGTAGTCGGCGCCGCCGATCTGGTCCGCCCCGCGCTTGGTCAGGTTGACGATGTACGGCACCACGTCGCCGCCGATCTCGGCCGGATTGACGAAGTGGGTCATGCCAAACCTCTCGCCCCACGCCTTCTTGTCGTTGTTGATGTCGACGCCGATGATCATGTCGGCGCCGGCGAGCTTGAGCCCCTGGATGACGTTGAGGCCGATGCCGCCGAGGCCGAACACCGCGGCCGTCGAACCGATCGTCACCTTGGCCGTGTTGATCACCGCGCCGATGCCGGTCGTCACGCCGCAGCCGATATAACAGATCGTGTCGAAGGGGGCGGCGGGGTTGACCTTGGCCAGCGCGATTTCAGGCAGCACGGTGAAGTTCGAGAAAGTCGAACATCCCATGTAGTGGAAGATCTTGTCCTTGCCGATCGAGAAGCGGCTCGTCCCGTCCGGCATCAGGCCCTGGCCCTGCGTCGAGCGGATCGCGGTGCAGAGATTGGTCTTGCGCGAGAGGCAAGAAGGGCAGGAGCGGCATTCGGGCGTGTAGAGCGGGATGACATGGTCGCCCTTCCTGACGCTGGTCACGCCCTTGCCGACATCGACCACCACGCCGGCACCCTCATGGCCGAGGATGGCAGGGAAGAGGCCCTCCGGGTCTGCGCCCGACAGGGTGAATTCGTCGGTGTGGCAGATGCCGGTCGCCTTGATCTCGACCAGCACCTCGCCCTCGCGCGGTCCCTCGAGGTCGACTTCCATGATCTCGAGCGGCTTGCCTGCGGCAACGGCGACGGCGGCACGGGTCTTCATCGGGTCTTCTCCTCCTCTGATCGGCTGCGTCCTTGCTACCCAGTCGCCCCAGCGCATGCAACCTCTCGGGGTGGCCGCGGTCCTCGCCGTGCGGGCCGCGCGCTTTTAGCCGGCTTGATGCAAGTCAAGGCGGCTGCGTCGGCAAGTCATTCATGTCAAAGTGGGTTTCGGGGGAGATCATCGGGTTGGCGGGCATCGCATTGAAGATCGTGTTGGTCATCGCGTTTGCGGTGATGCTGGCCGATTGTGCGTCCCCGGTCGGCGCGGGTGCGTCGGCCGTCGCCGCGCATGAGTCGAAGCCGCGGCCGTCGCCCCTCGTTGTCGGCAACTACTGCGGCTATGGCCGCCGCTTCGGAGACCTGAGCGCTCCGGCCGTCGATCGCCTCGACACGATCTGCAAGGCGCATGACGTCTGTTACATCTCCGGCCGCGATCGCTGTGCCTGCAACGGCGAACTGCTGACCGCGTTGGACGCCTATCTGGCGGATGGCGTCCCGGATGAGCGTGCCCGCCGCCGCGCCCGGCTCGTCGGGCTCACCATTCGCGCCATGACGCCATACTGCCGCGTCTTTCCGCATGGGCTGTTTCCCCGCCGGCGAGATCATCTGCTCAGCACGCTCCGGGATTGAAGGACATCGATGAACCCGATCGCGAGAGCGACTGCCCTGCTGCATGCCCTGGCCGTGACCGCGATGGTGGGAACCGGGTGCGTGAGCGTCAGCCGCATCGGTGCCACGACAGACGGGAAGTCTGCGGCGCGCACCACTTCCGACCCGTATCTCGCCAGGCTGGTGGAGCAGATGGACCGCGGCGAACTGGTCCGTCGGGGATGGACGGGAGGGGTAGCCGCGTCTGATCAGACCACCGTGCAACGCGAAGCCAATCGCGGCCAGAGCGCCCGGGACGTATCGGGATCGAACACGCGCCTCGAGACGACGGCTGCGTGGCGGACCTCGCGCGAAACCTTCTACCTCGCGCCGCGCGGCACTTCGTCGGGCGATGCGCCTTTCGCCTTCTCCGGCCTTCAGGCGCAGACGGTCGAGATCGACCTCGTGCCCGTGGACGGCGGCTATTTTCGTCTCGAGTTCACCTGCGACGGAGATCTCAGAGTCCGCTCCCCCTCGGGAAACAGTTCGCATCGGGCAGGGCAACGGATAACGTTGAGCCCCGGCGTCCAGGCCGGGAACGGGGCGCACCTCACGCTTCTGCCGTCGCCCGGGCTGAAGCGCTGCGAAGGCTACGCGCATTATGCGGAAGGACAACGCCCGTTCCGCATCGTCCGTCAGGAGACGGAGCAGCCGGCCATTGCGCGCTTCAACGCGGAATACCATCGCTGCGTCCTTCCGCGAAAAGTCGAAGACGACCCGGTCGCAAACGTCTTCTACGCGAGCGGATGGCTGTCCGACACATGTCCCTTTCCGGTGACTTCGCCGGTGCTGCTGGCGTCCGAGCGGGCCGGGTTCGACGAGAAGGTCAGGTCTCTTCTCGGCACCGGGCTGCCCGAACGCTTCTATGCCGAGGGCGATCCCGAACTGCCGCTCGATTTCTCGCATGCCCCGCGCCTGTCGCAGATCTTCATCAGCTATCTCGACATAAAGGCCGATTTTTCCGGTCGCATACTCGACCGGCTCCTGCGCCACCACGCCGCGCGCGGGACGACCATTCGCATTCTCGCTTCGGCGGTGCTGGAGCGGGAGAAGGACAGGGCCATGCTGCGGCGGCTGGCGGCCGATTTTCCGAACGTCAGCTACAAGGTGCATCTCTGGAAGCCGCCGCTCCTCAGCACGCCCGCCGTCGCGCTGTCGCAGTTTCACCGGGTCAATCACGCCAAGCTGCTGGCGGCGATCTCCGACGAACCGGGCCGTTCCGTCGCCATCATCGGCGGACGCAACATCCATGACGGCTTCCTGTTCGATCGCCCTCTGGACCTGTCGTCCAATCCGTCCCTCCAGCAATACGGTCAGGCGCGCGGCTTGACGCTGAACTACTATTCGAACTGGCGCGATCTCGACCTCGCCGTTTTCGACGACCGGACGGTGCGGCTTCTGACGGCACACCTGTCGACGCTCTGGGAGGATGACGCCGTGACCCGTGTGGTGCGTCCGTTCTCGGTCGCCGAGCGGGGCGATGCCTCCCCGCGCGAGGGCTTCGCCCGGCATTTCCTGTCGGTGCCCTATACCGACGGGCGGGCGCTGGAGGACTACTATGTCGACCTTTTCGACGCCGCCCGTTCGCGCATAGACATCGTCAACCCCTATCTCAACCTCACCGACCGCCTCAGGCAGGCGCTCGATCGCGCGCTAGAACGTGGGGTCGAGGTGACGATCGTCGGCCGTATCTCCCTCAAGGGCGACCTCGGCGGCAGTCTCATGACGGCGATCAACGAGGAGTTCGTCGAGCGCTACTTCGACCGGCTGAAGATCTACAACTATCGCGACCCGAAGATCCTGCTCCATGCCAAGGT
Organism: Mesorhizobium sp.; assembly: GCA_041913465.1. GTDB lineage: Bacteria > Pseudomonadota > Alphaproteobacteria > Rhizobiales > Rhizobiaceae > Mesorhizobium_A. Next base: position 606,184 of record JAYSFJ010000001.1, read on the forward strand.
CCTTGCCATTGATGGCAGGCTGACCGTCATCTCGGGGGTCAATCTGAACAATCGCAGCTTCATCCACGATACCGAGAACGGACTGGTCGTCCTGGACCGGGATTTCGCCCGTCGCGTGGCTGTGGTGGTCGACCGGTTCCGGGCCGAGTCGGATTTGGTGACGGAAGCGCCCGAGGAGTCGCTGCTGCAACTGCTGCTGCGCGCCAGGATGATCCGCGAGGCGCTGTGACACTGCCCCGATGCCGAGCCGGTACGGCCTGTCGCCACCGGCTTTCTGGTTGCTGCACGCCGGATGTACCCAGTGCCCGCTTGACCAGGGCCGCGCAGTCCATAAAAGGAACGCGCGTCCCGGGGGAAAAGCGTCGACATGTTCAAGAAGATCCTGATCGCCAACCGCGGTGAAATCGCCTGCCGGGTCATCAAGACGGCCCGCAGGATGGGCATCGCGACCGTCGCTGTCTATTCCGACGCCGATCGCGACGCGCTGCATGTCGAAATGGCCGACGAAGCGGTGCATATCGGCCCCGCCCAGGCCGCCCAGAGCTACCTCGTTCCCGAGAAGATCATCGCCGCCTGCAAAGAGACCGGCGCGGAAGCCGTGCACCCCGGCTACGGCTTCCTCTCCGAGCGCGCCTCGTTCTGCGCGGCGCTGGAAAAGGAGGGCATCATCTTCATCGGTCCCAAGCCCCGGGCCATCGAGGCGATGGGCGACAAGATCGAATCGAAGAAGTTCGCCAATGCCGCCAAGGTCTCGACCGTGCCGGGCTACCTCGGCGTGATCGACGATGCAGACCACGCGGTGAAGATCGCCAACGACATCGGCTATCCGGTGATGCTGAAGGCCTCGGCCGGCGGCGGCGGCAAGGGCATGCGCATCGCCTGGAATGACGCCGAGTGCCGCGAAGGCTTCCAGTCGTCCAAGAACGAGGCAAAGTCGTCCTTCGGCGACGACCGCGTCTTTGTCGAGAAGTTCGTGGTCGACCCCCGCCACATCGAGATCCAGGTGCTGGGCGACGGCCACGGCAACGTCATCTATCTCGGCGAGCGCGAATGCTCGATCCAGCGCCGCAACCAGAAGGTCGTGGAAGAGGCGCCGTCGCCCTTCCTCGACGAGGCGACGCGCAAGGCCATGGGCGAGCAGTCGGTGGCGCTCGCCAAGGCCGTCGACTACCAGAGCGCCGGCACGGTCGAGTTCATCGTCGACAAGGACAAGAACTTCTACTTCCTCGAAATGAACACCCGCCTGCAGGTCGAGCATCCGGTGACGGAACTCGTCACCGGCATCGACCTGGTCGAGCAGATGATCCGCGTCGCGGCCGGCGAGAAGCTGTCGATCCGCCAGTCCGACGTGCAGATGCATGGCTGGGCGGTCGAAAGCCGGCTCTATGCCGAGGACCCGTACCGCAACTTCCTGCCGTCGATCGGCCGTCTGACGCGCTACCGTCCTCCGGCGGAAGGCAAGAGCGGCGACGTCGTCGTGCGCAACGACACCGGCGTGGTCGAGGGCGCCGAGATCTCGATGTACTACGATCCGATGATCGCCAAGCTCTGCACCTGGGCGCCCGACCGGATCGAGGCAATCGACGCCATGTCCGAGGCGCTCGACCAGTTCGTGGTCGACGGCATCGAGCACAACATCCCCTTCCTCGCGGCCCTCATGCAGCATCCGCGCTGGCGCGAGGGAAGGCTGTCGACCGGCTTCATCGCCGAGGAGTTCCCGGACGGCTTCGCGCCGCTGACGCCGGACGCGGACGACAAGCGCGTGCTGGCCGCCGTGGCGCTTGCCGCCGAACTTCTGCGCCGCGACCGGCTCGACCGTTTGGGCGGGCGGCTGGCGCCGCATTTCGGCGAGATCAAGGCCGACTGGGAGATCCGCGTCGGCGACGACTACGTCAAGGCGAAGATCTTCGACGGCATGGCCTCCGTGCCGATGGAACTCGACCTGTCGCTCGACGGCGGCAAGCCCGTCACCGTCATCTCCAACTGGCGGCCGGGCGAGCCGGTGTGGAACGGCACGATCGGTGGCCGCAAGGTATCGGCGCAGGTGCGAAACGTGCCCAACGGCTACCGTCTGGCCTGGAAGGGCATGTCGGTGACGGCGCGGGCCATGCTGCCGCGCACGGCGGAACTCGAACGCCTGATGCCGGTGAAGCTGCCGCCGGACACGTCCAACCTGCTGCTCTGCCCGATGCCGGGCATGCTGGTCTCGCTCGCGGTGGGGGAAGGGCAGGAGGTCAAGGCCGGCGAGACGCTGGCCGTGGTCGAGGCGATGAAGATGGAGAACGTGCTGCGCGCCGAGCGCGACCTGACCGTCTCCAAGATCAACGCCAAGCCGGGCGACAGCCTCGCCGTCGACGCGGTGATCATGGAATTCGCCTGAGAGCACAGAGTGCCGGCCGCCTACATCATCTGCGGCACGCCGCGCACCGGCAGCACGCTGCTCTGCCGGTTGCTGAAATCGGCAGGAGCCGGCGATCCGGACTCGTTCTTCGGCCGGCGATTCATTCCCGAATGGGCGGAAGGCTGGGGCTTGCCGGCGTCGGAAAGCATGTCGCCGGAGGCTTTTGCGCGAGCCTATCTTGACGCGGCAATCAAGGCGGGGAAGGGCGGCACGGACGTCTTCGGGCTGAGGCTGATGCGCGAGAACGTGGTCGACCTCGATGAATTCGTCGACCTCGTCCATCCCGGCCTGCCGGCGGGCCGCGCCCGCTTCGAACGTGCCTTCGGGCCGCTGCTCTATGTCCACCTGTCGCGGCGCGACAAGGTCGGGCAGGCGATCTCGCTGGTGAAGGCGCAGCAGTCCGGCCTGTGGCACGTCGCGCCGGACGGGACCGAACTCGAACGCCTCGCCCCACCGCGCGAGCCGGAATACGACTTCGCGCAGCTGCATCGCGAGGTGACGGAACTCGAGAGCTTCGACACGGAATGGAACGTCTGGTTCGCGGAGCAGGGGATAGAACCGCATCGTATCGCCTATGAGGAACTGTCCGCCGATCCGGCCGGCGAACTGGCGCGGCTGTGCGCGGCGCTTGGCATCGAGGCTCCCGATGCCATCGATGTGCGGCCGGCGGTGGCGAAATTGGCGGATGCGACGAGCCGCGAGTGGGCGGAGAGGTATCGCCGCGAGGCTGACTCGAAACGCTAGGCGCTGCCGGCAAGTGCCGGGGACAGCTACCTTTTTTGCAAACGCGGGTGTCGCCCGTGCAAGGTTTGCGCGGGCGGAGAGAAGGCGGACTGTCCTGTCGGGTGCCCCCTACGATGTGTCGCGGATTTCGACCGGCCGGGAGGCGCCTTCCCGAAGTCTCTGCGTGAACGCGACGAGCCCATTGGTCGGGTTGCCGTCGTTACTGGCCGCGTCGCATGCCTGATCCTGCCGCCAGACCGAAACACTGCGGAGATAGGCGGCCATGCCGCTGATGACCACCGCCAGCGCGCGCAGCGAGGCGGCGATGTCGAGCGCATCGGTGGGGTCGGTGCCGTAGCGGACATTGGGCAGGGCGGGCGACCAGAGCCGGCCGGCCGTGTTCCATGTCGAGCCGGCGACGTAGTCGCGGACAATCAGATCGGCCTGCCGGGCGGCCCACAGCACGCAGAAGCGGACCCAGGGCGTGTCGCCGGCAGACTTCTCGGCGAGAGCAGCAATGGCAAGCAGGGTCGAGACGATGCTGAGCAGCACCTGCTGCCTCCTCCCTGTCTTCGCCTTCCAACCCACTGCCGGCTCCTTTCCAATGCACCGGCCTATGGTCCGTCAGGTGGGAAGGGAGGTGGATAAGTATTTCTGGACGTCGAACGGAAAGAATGGGTTGGCGGAAAGAGGGGTGAAATCGATCCACGGGGGTAGGCGATGTTCGGCCCCGTGTACACCCAAGCGCGGCCGTCTTCCCGGCGGCCGGAGGCCAGCCGGGAACCATTGATCGCTGGCCATTGGAATGCCGTCGGTCAGGCGTCGGAGGCAGGCGTTTTCGGCGTGTAGCCGGAGAGAAGAATGGATACCGGCTGGCCTTTGGCCGCCGGCATGACGCAGGTGTGGGTGCGCGGAACGGGTGGAGCGCCTTCCGCCTCTGGCGGCGTTGTGCTGCCGCCTGCACCCTCGCGCGGCCGTCTTCCCGGCGGCCGGAGGCCAGCCGGGAACCATTGATCGCTGGCCATTGGAATGCCGCCGGTCAGGCTTCGGAGACAGGCGTTTTCGGTGTGTAACCGGAGAGAAGAATAGATCCCGCATGGCCTTCGGCCTGCGGGATGACGGCCGCGCTGGGAGGCGAGAGCGGCGGTGAAACAGCCAATTCGTCCCAGATTGCGGTGGAGGGCGCTCCCCTACACCAGTTCCACCTCGACCACGCCCGGCACCGCGCGCATGGCGGCGGCGATGCGGGGGTCGATGCGGTAGCGGTTGGGGAGTTCGATTTCGACTTCGCCCTCGCCTTCGCCCTTCAGCACCACGAACGACACCTGGCTCTCGCCGCGCTGCTGCAACTGCGACGACAGCGTGTTGAGGGGCGCGGGGTCGCGCAGGAAGATGCGCAGCGCCTTCTGGTAGCGGCTTGCCTCGACATCCAGCGCCTGCACCGAGTTGACACGCAGGTTCACGCCTTCCGGCCGGTCTTCCGCCGCGACGATGATGACGACCGATTTTCCCTCGACGAGGAGGTCGCGGTACTGGGCGAGCGTCTCCGAGAACAGCACCGCCTCGTATTGCCCGGTCATGTCGGAGAACTGCACCACGCACATCTTGTTGCCGGTTCGGGTCTTGCGTTCCTTGGCCGACGTCACGGTTCCCGCCAGCCTGCCGGCCGACGCGCCGCGCTTCACGGCGGCCTGGAAGTCGGCCCAGCCCTGGACGCGCATCTTGTCGAGAACGGCCCGGTATTCGTCGAGCGGGTGGGCCGAGAGGTAGAAGCCGACCGCGGCGAATTCGCGCTGCAGCCGCTCCGCCGGCAACCAGACGTCCGCGGCGGGAAGATGTAGCTTCTGCTGCCGCGCCGCCGACGCGGAGCCGAACATGTCGGACATGCCGAGCGCGGCGTCCTCGGACGCTCGTGAGGCGAGGCCCATCATCCGCTCGATGCCGGCCATCATGGCCGCGCGGTCGTGGCCGAAACAGTCGAAGGCGCCGGCCTGGATCAGGCTTTCGAACACCCGCTTGCCGACGATCTTCGGATCGACGCGCTCGCAGAAATCCTCGAGATCGGAAAACTGCTTCTCGCGCCGCTTCTCGACGATATGGCGCACCGCCGCCTCGCCGACGCCCTTTATTGCCGCGAGCGAATAGAAGATGCGGTTGCCGTCGACCTCGAAATCGCGGAACGAGGTTTTCACCGAGGGCGGCACGACCTCGATGCCGAGCCGCATTGCGTCATTGCGGAATTCCGCCAGCTTGTCGGTATTGCCCATGTCGAGCGTCATCGACGCAGCGAGGAATTCGACGGGGTAGTGGGCCTTGAGAAACGCCGTCTGGTAGGAGACGAGGGCATAGGCCGCCGCGTGCGACTTGTTGAAGCCGTAGTCGGCGAATTTCGCCAGGAGGTCGAAGATGAAGTCCGCCTGCGGCTTCTGCACCCCGCGCTCGACGGCGCCGGAGACGAAGCGCTCGCGCTGCTGGTCCATCTCGGCGCGGATCTTCTTGCCCATGGCGCGGCGCAGGAGGTCGGCTTCGCCCAGCGAATAGCCGGCGAGCTCCTGCGCGATCTGCATCACCTGTTCCTGGTAGACGATGACGCCTTGAGTCTCCCTCACCAGGTGGTCGATCTTGGGATGGATCGAGGCGATCTCCTCCTCGCCGTGCTTGCGGGCGTTGTAGGTGGGGATGTTCTCCATCGGGCCGGGGCGGTAGAGCGCCACCAGCGCGATGATGTCCTCGATGCGGTCCGGCTTCATGCCGATCAGCGCCTTGCGCATGCCCGCAGATTCCACCTGGAACACGCCGACGACCTCGCCGCGCGACAGCATCGCGTAGGTCTTCGGATCGTCGAGCGGCAGGAGCGCCAGATCGATCTCGATGCCGCGCCGGCGGATCAGCTTCACCGCCGTTTCCAGCACGGTCAGCGTCTTCAGGCCGAGGAAGTCGAACTTGACGAGGCCGGCGTCCTCGACCTTCTTCATGTTGAACTGCGTCACCGGCATGTCGGAGCGCGGGTCGCGATACATCGGCACGAGCTCGGAGAGCGGCCGGTCGCCGATGACGATGCCGGCGGCGTGCGTCGAGGCGTGGCGGTAGAGGCCTTCGAGCTTCTGGGCGATGTCGAGCAGGGTCTGGACAACCGGCTCCTTCTCGACCTCCTCCTGGAAGCGCGGCTCCGCGGCGATCGCGTCCGCCAGCTTGACCGGGTTGGCCGGATTCTGCGGCACCATCTTGCACAGCCGGTCGACCTGGCCGTAGGGCATCTGCAGCACGCGGCCGACGTCGCGTAGCACGGCGCGGGCCTGCAGCGTGCCGAAGGTGATGATCTGCGCGACCTGGTCGCGGCCGTATTTGCCCTGGACGTAGCGGATGACCTCGTCGCGGCGGTCTTGGCAGAAGTCGATGTCGAAGTCGGGCATCGACACGCGGTCTGGATTGAGGAAGCGCTCGAACAGCAGCGAGAAACGCGTCGGGTCGACGTCGGTGATGGTCAGCGCATAGGCGACCAGCGAGCCCGCGCCCGAGCCGCGGCCCGGCCCGACGGGGATGCCTTGCGCCTTCGCCCACTTGATGAAGTCGGACACGATCAGGAAGTAGCCCGGGAACTTCATCTTCTGGATGATGCCGATCTCGTAGGCGAGCCGGTCGTCATAATCCTGGCGGGTGTAGCCCGGCGTCATGCCGAACCTGTCGAGGCGCATCGCCAGGCCTTCGCGGGCTTGCCGGGCGAGTTCCTCGGCCTCGGCCCGCTCGGCGGCCTCCGTGTCGGCGACGTCGGCGCCGGCGAAGCGCGGCAGGATCGGCTTGCGGTTCTTCGGATAGTAAGAGCATCGCATCGCGATCTCGATCGTGTTGTCGAGCGCCTCGGGCAGGTCGGCGAAGAGCGCCGCCATCTCGGCCTGGCTCTTGAGGTGATGGTCGGGGGTGAGCCTGCGCCGGTCGTCGACGGCCACGACCGACCCTTCGGCGATCGCCATCAGTGCGTCGTGCGCGTCGAAATCCTCGCGCGTCAGGAAGAACGCCTCGTTGGTGGCGACGAGCGGGAGCCGTCTGTCGTAGGCGAGCGCCACGGTTGCCGCCTCGACCGCCCGGTCGTAGCCGGCCGGGCGCTGCAGTTCCACGTAAAGGCGGTCGCCGAAGATGTGGGCCAGAAGATCGAGCCGCTCGGACGCGACGTGCTGGTGGTCGTCCTTCAGCGCAGCGCCCACCGGCCCGCCTTCGCCGCCGGTGAGGCAGATGATGCCTTCCGCGAGTTCCGCCAGCCAGGCGGTGCTGACCTGCACGCCGGCGTCCGGCGGATTGTCGAGATAGGCGCGGCTGACCAGGCGCACGAGATTGGCATAGCCCGTCTCGGTCGCGGCGATGAGAACCAGGGGAAAGACGCTGCGCGGCTTCTTGTGGCCGGGGTTCAGATCCGCAGCCGGACCCGCGAAGGCGACGTCGAGCTGGCAGCCGATGATCGGCTGAACGCCGTCCTTCGAGGCGTATTGCGCGAACTCCAGCGCGCCGAACAGGTTGTTGGTGTCGGTGACGGCGATGGCCGGCAGCCCGTCCTTGAGCGCATGCGCCACGATCTTCTTCAAGGGCAGCGCGCCTTCGAGCAGCGAATAGGCCGAATGGACGCGCAGGTGGATGAAGGGCCGCGCGGCCAAGGGTGCGCGCGCCACAGGCTGGCCAGCCCCCGAGAGGCCTGCCAGTTCGCGCCGCAGCGGGTCCCTGATCCGCCGTTCTTCCGCCATCGTATCCTGCCCGCCGTCGCCGCTTCGACTCGGACACCATTGTCGGGCATCGCGCCGCCCCGCGTCCAGCGATGATCGCCGCGGCGGGCCTTTTCCTCACAGGCGCAGACGATGTCGTTGCGTCAATCTGTCCGGAACCTGAACGCGTCGGGGAAGTTGTCTCGCACCTAAGGACAGCGAGGACCGATGATGACCAGAACCCTGAAAGTGCTTCTCCTGGCGGCGTGCATTGCCCCGGCCGGCGGCTTTGCCGCGCATGCGAACGACGGCGAATTCCTCGGATCGCTGCAAGGCAACTGGGCGGGCAAGGGCACCGTCAAGGTGCGCACGAATTCCGATCCGATCAACGTCAACTGCACGTTCTCGACCGATACGAGCGACACGTCGCTGTCGCTCGACGGCAAGTGCCGCGGCCTCGTGATCGTCTCGCGCTCCATCTCGGCCGACCTGACCGCGAGCGGCACCAGCTACAAGGGCAGCTATACGGGCGCCGGCACGGGCGTGGCGGGCCTTTCCGGGAAGCGTTCCGGCGATGCGATCAACCTCGGCATCCGCTGGGCGAAGGAGGTGAACGGCGACCGCGCGGCGCAGATGACCGTCGAGAAGGTCGGCGAAAACGGGCTGCGCCTGACGACTGTGGACGAGGATCCGACGTCCGGCGAGAGGGTCGTCACCAGCCGCATAGATCTCCGGCGTACCTAATCCTCCAGCGCCTCGGGCGGGTGCGCGTTGCGGCCCTTGCCGAACGTGTAGCCTGTTTCGACCGCGGCGCGGCCGAACTTACCGCGCAGGATGTCGATCGCGCCTTCCGCCTTCGCCCGCTTGCCGGCCTGCGCGTCGACCAGGTCCGGCGGGTCGGCACGGGCGTCGTCGGTGAGATCCGAGACGCCGATGCCGATCAGCCGGTAGCGTGTCCCGTCGGTCTCCTTCGCGAGCAGTTCGCGCCCCGTGGCGAAGATGCGGTCGGCGAGCCTGGTCGGATCGGCCAGCTGCCGGTTGCGGGTGCGCAGCTTGAAGTCCTGCGTCTTGAGCTTGAGCACCACGGTGCGGCCGGCGATGCCCGACTTCTTCAGCCGTGCCGACACTTTCTCCGACAGCGCCCGCAGGATTGGCACGAGGTCGGCCGCCGTGGACAGGTCCTCGTTGAAGGTGGTCTCGGCCGAGACGCTCTTGGCCTCGCGCTCGACATGGACGGCGCGCTCGTCCTCGCCGCGCGACAGGTGGTAGAGCCGGTCGCCCATCGTGCCGTAGCGGCGCATCAGTTCGGTCCGTTCCATCCGCTGCAGCTGGCCGATCGTGCGCACCCCGTCACGCTCCAGCACCGCGGCGAAGGCCTTGCCGACGCCCCAGATCAACGTCACCGGCTGGCCGGCGAGGAATTCGACCGCCTCCGCCTCGCCGATCACCGAAAAGCCGCGCGGCTTGTTGAAGTCGGAGGCGACCTTGGCGAGGAACTTGCAGTAGGAGAGGCCGACCGAGACGGTGATGCCGATCTCCTTCTCGACCTGCCGGGCGAACCGCGCCAGCACCAGGGCAGGGGGCATGCCGTGCAGGCGCTCGGTGCCCGCGAGGTCGAGGAAGGCCTCGTCGATCGAGATCGGCTCGACCAGCGGCGTCAGCGCCTGCATCATCTGGCGCACCTCGCGGCCGACGCGGACGTATTTCTCCATGTCCGGCTTGATCACCACCGCCTGCGGGCAGGCTTCCAGCGCCTTGAACATCGGCATCGCCGAGCGCACGCCATGGATGCGGGCGATGTAGCAGGCGGTGGAGACGACGCCGCGCTTGCCGCCGCCGATGATCACCGGCTTGTCGGCGAGTGCCGGATTGTCGCGCTTCTCGACCGAGGCATAGAACGCGTCGCAATCGATGTGGGCGAGGTGGAGGGAATAGAGTTCCGGGTGGGCTGCGAGGCGGGGACTGCCGCAGCGCTTGCAGCGCCGCGCCGCCTTCGATTGCAGCGTCAGGCAATCGCGGCAGAAACCATGCGCGGGGTCGTTGACAGACGGCATGATGCCTGAGAACATAGAGTGAACAGACACGATGATAGAAGAGCAGGGGGCGGTCGGCAAGCCCGGCCGGAGGTATGACGATGGCTGCTGACAGCATCCTGCCGCTGACGCCCGAGCGCTGGCCCGATTTCGAGGATCTCTTCGGCAAGCAGGGCGCATGCTACGGCTGCTGGTGCACCTATTTCCGCCTGCCGCCCGCGGCGCGGCGGCAGAGCGACGGGCAGAGCAACAAGGAGCATATCCGCGCCAGGATCATGGCCGGCCCGCCGCCCGGCCTGCTCGCCTATGCCGAGGGCCGCGCGGTCGGGTGGATGCAGATCGGCCCGCGCGCCGACGTGCCCGAGTGGAACAATGCGCGGCGCGTCTCGGCGCCGATTGCGCCGGACGAGGCGGCCGACCCATCGGTCTGGGCGATCTCGTGCTTCTTCCTGCGTTCATCGGCGCGGGGCAGGGGGCTGACGCATCGCCTGGTCGAGGCAGGCCTGCGTTACGCCGCGGCGGAAGGTGCGCGCATGGTGGAAGCCTGCCCGATCGATCACTCGAAGGATTCGCGCTCGGTCGGCCTGTTCGTCGGTTCGACCCGGGTGTTCGAGAAGGCCGGGTTTTCGACCGTTGCCAGCCGCAAGGCGGGCCGCCCGCTGATGCGCTACGATCTGTAGGGTCAGATGCCGAGGGCGCGGACGATCATCGGCGTCGCCTCGCGCCAGTCCTCGACCACATGCACGCCGGCGGGAGGGGCGGGGATCAGCGCCCGGAGCGAGGTGTCGGACATCAGATGGAACAGATGCGCGTCGGGCACGCGCTCCATCGCCGAGACGAGATTGCGCGGCTGGTCGTCGACGAAGGCGACCGGCCGCATGTTCGGACCCCGCAGGCGCTCGATCGCCGGGCCCTTGGCCATTTCCGTGGTGAGCAGCGGATACTGGAAGCCGAGCCCGTCGAGATGCGCGATGCGCGCGGCGCGGTGGCGGTGCGGCATGGCGGTCAAGAGGATGATCTCGGCCCTGTCGCCGATGGAGGCCAGCGCTTCCGCGGCCCCTTCCGTCAGGTTCTGCCACTCCGACTGGGCGACGAAGAAGGCGTCGATCAGCTCGCTCACCCGCGCCGGGTCCGCCGGCACGCCCGACGCCAGTTCGATCACGTTGCCATGAAGACGGAAATTGTCGAGGTTGAGCCGGTATCCGCGGCCTTCCAGATAGCGCGGAAACGGCCGGATGAAGTCGAGCACCACGTCGTCGACATCGAGCACCAGAAGCGGCCTGTCGTCATGCGACAGTTCTTCGATCTGGCGAAGCGTTTCGGGATCGTCGCTCAACTGGACCTCTCGTATTCACTGTCGCCAAACGGCAGCGCCCGGCAGGCGCGGGCGACCTCGGCCGCATCTATGCCGGCTGCCTCGGCGAACTGCATGAGCGTTGGCTCGTGCGCCAGCAGGAACTGCAGCACTCCGGCCAGAAAACCCGGTTGGCGCGCCGCGGCGCGGATGTCCTTCGCCTCGATGCCGGTGATCGCCAGGAAGCGCGGCAAGAGCACGGCGTCCGACGCAATGAAGCCGAGCGCGCGGATCGCCAGCGCTTCGGCTGCCTCGCGTTCGTGCTCCGTCTTCGCCATCCGCACCTGCTCCGGTTTCCGCATCGCGGCAGACGAATATGGCCACCAGGCCGGGACTGCAAGCGCGACCGGCCCGATTACCGTTTCGTCAATGAAATCACCATATAGTGCACTCCGGAGAGTCGCGTCGCTGGCGGGGCGCGCAGACCGGGGTGTCGAACACGGCCACGGTCGAGAGGGACGATAGCGCAATGCCCAAGAAGGTGATGATCGTCGAGGACAACGAGCTGAACATGAAGCTCTTCCGCGACCTGATCGAAGCGACCGGCTACGAGACGGTGCGCACCCGCAATGGGCTCGAGGCGCTCGATCTCGCCCGCGCCCACCGCCCCGACCTGATCCTCATGGATATCCAGCTTCCGGAAGTGTCCGGTCTCGAAGTCACGAAATGGCTGAAGCAGGACGACGACCTCCATTCGATTCCGGTCATCGCCGTCACCGCCTTCGCGATGAAGGGCGACGAGGAGCGTATCCGGCAGGGCGGCTGCGAGGCCTATATCTCCAAGCCGATCTCGGTCCCGAAATTCATCGAGGTCATCAAGTCCTATCTCGGGGACGCCTGATGCGCGTCCGTCTTCCTGGAGCATTCGACCGATGACAGCACGTATTCTCGTCGTCGACGACGTGCCGGCCAATGTGAAGTTGCTCGAGGCCCGGCTGCTGGCCGAGTATTTCGAGGTCCTGACCGCCTTCAACGGCACGGACGCGATCGACATCTGCGAGAACGGCAAGGTCGACGTCGTCCTGCTCGACGTGATGATGCCCGACATGGACGGTTTCGAGGTCTGCCGCCGGCTGAAGTCGGACCGCAACACATCGCATATCCCGGTCGTCATGGTCACGGCGCTCGACCAGGTGTCGGACCGTATCCGCGGGCTCGAGGCCGGCGCGGACGACTTCCTCACCAAGCCGGTCAACGACCTGCAGCTTCTGACCCGCGTGCGCAGCCTCGTGCGCCTGAAGATGCTGACGGACGAACTCAGGCTGCGCGCGTCGACCACGCGCAGCATCGGCATCGAGGAGCTCCTCGGCAGGAAGGATCCGCTGGGTGACGCCCGGGCGCGCCTGCTTCTCGTCGATCAGCGTGCCCCTTCGCAGCAGCGCCTCACCGACATGCTGCTGCCCTTTGCTGATGTCGAGACCGTGTCCGATCCGCAGGCGGCGCTGTTCCGGGCCGTCGAGGGTGATTTCGAAGCGGTCGTCATCGCCACCGGGCTGGCCGGTTTCGATCCGCTGCGCCTTTGCTCGCAGCTCCGCTCGCTCGACCGCACGCGGTTCCTGCCGATCGTGCTCATCGCCGAGCCAGGCGAGGACAATCTGGTCATGCGCGGGCTCGACCTCGGCGTGAACGACTATGTGACGCGGCCTGTCGACGAACTCGAGCTGACCGCGCGGCTGCGCACCCAGATCCGCCGCAAGCGCTACAATGAGGAACTGCGTTCCAGTGTCGCCCAGACCATCGAGATGGCGGTGACGGATGGGCTGACGGGTCTGCACAACCGGCGCTATCTCGACAGCCACCTGGCGACGTTGTTCGAACGGGCCGGCGCACGCGGCCGTCCGCTGTCGCTCATGATTACCGACATCGACCGGTTCAAGCCGATCAACGACACCCACGGCCATGCCGCCGGCGACGAGGTGCTGCGCGATTTCGCGCGCCGGCTGCGGAAGAACGTGAGGGGCATAGACCTCGCCTGCCGGTTCGGCGGCGAGGAGTTCGTCGTCGTCATGCCCGATACCGAACCGCACATCGCCGAGAAGGTCGCCGAGCGCATTCGCCACGAGATCGAGAGCCAGCCCTTTGCCATAGGGGGCGGGACCCAGACCGTGCAGGTCACCGTGAGCATCGGGGTGGCATCGATGATCCCGGGCAAGGACAGCGTCGACACGTTGGTGAAGCGCGCGGACGCGGCTCTCTACGAAGCCAAGAACGGGGGCCGGAACCGGGTCGTCGCCAAGGCCGCATAGCAGCAATCGCCGAACGATTTTTCAGGGTCGATCCGGGACCGGATTTACCCTGTTTTGCGTGATTCGCTCTCAAACTTTAAGAAAGTATTGATTTTCAAGCGATCTTGCGCGATTGTCGTGGCGGGTAGGGACGGCACAAGCGACGGGGAAAAAAGCCGCAACCGTCCAGATATGCCCCATGATGCTCAGGTCCGCCGCATCTCCTGGGTTCCGTGGGGTCGGCCGGCCGACGCTGGCACATAGTGGACTCCTCGTACCGCTGCCAGTTGTCGGCCGGCCCCCTTTTTCAATTCATCCCAAACGTGAGCTTGTTGGGCGATATCGCTGGCCCGCAAACGAAAAACGCCGCCCGAAGGCGGCGCTTTCGCAATCAGGCTGGCCCGATAGGCTTACTTGATCTTGGTTTCCTTGAACTCGACATGCTTCTTCGCGACCGGGTCGTACTTGCGGAACGACATCTTGTCGGTCTTGGTGCGGCTGTTCTTGCTCGTCACGTAGAAGAAGCCGGTGTCGGCGGTCGAGAGGAGCTTGATCTTGATATTGGCGGCTTTTGCCATGGCTCTTGTCCGTGTCTTAAGTGTGGGTCACTTCGCGCGCAAGCGCCAAGCGTCGTGCCCGGCCGCGGAAAACTGAGCCGGACACATACGGATTGGCCGCGGAAAGTCAAGAGCGTGACGGGCCGCGCGCGATGCGAACCGCGACGAGCAGGAGGTAGGCGGCGAAGAATGCGCCGATCGTCCAGCCGAAGCCGGGCGGCCCGAACGCATCGAGGCCGAGACCGATGGCCTGGGGCCCTGCCAGCATGCCGATGCCGTAGCAGAACACGAAGGCGGCATTGGCCGACGCCAGGTCGCGGCCGTGCAGCTGCGAGCCGAGATGCGCCAGCCCCACCGTATAGAGCGCGGCGACAGCGCCGCCCCAGACGAAAAGCAGTGCGGCCATCAGCATCCAGTTCTGCGCGACATAAGGCATGACCAGCATGCCGGCGAGACCCGCCGCGGCGCAGCCGACGAGGACGCGCCGGCGGTCCCTGATCCGGTCGCTCAGCATGCCGAGCGGCACCTGGAAGAGGACGTTCCCAAGTCCGATCATCGACAGGAGCAGGGCGGCGTCGGCTTCGGAATAGCCGACGCGCGAGCCGTAGAGCGGAAACAGCGCGAAGCCTCCCGTTTCGACGGCGCCGAAGACGAACACCGCGGCCGTCGCCGTGGGCACCAGCCAGACATAGCGCAGAAAGTGGCCGCCCTCGCTGTGGCCACTGGGGATGCGCGGGCTCTGACGCCAGGCGATCAGAACCGGCAGCATGCCGGCGATGACGAGGCCGAAGGCGATGGCAAACGGCCGCAATCCCTGGCTGCCGACCTGCGCGAACAGCCACGGCCCGAAGGCGAAGCCGAGCGACAGCATGGTCGCGTAGACGCCCAGAACCATGCCGCGCCGGCGCGGCGGGGCCGAGACGTTGATCCAGTATTCCGACAGGATGAACACGACGGTCAGTGCAATGTGGAGGATCGCCCGCAACGGGAACCACATCCAGAACTCGGTGGCGAAGTGGAAACCGACGAACGACAGCGCGCCGACGAGCATCGACACCGCCAGCGTCGGCACGACGCCGAACCGCACGCCGAGCGGCGTCGCAAGCGGCGCGGCGGCGATCGAGGCGAGGCCAGCCGCGGCCGTGTTCAGCCCGATCATCGTCGCGGAATGCCCGCGCTGTTCGAGCACGACGCTGAGCAGCGGCACGCCGAGCCCGATCGCGATGCCGACCACGCTGATCGAGCCGATCGCGGCGGCGAGCGAAAGCAGCCGAAGCGGCGGTTCGTCCGCTCCCGGGGGAACTGGCGGCTCGGTCGTCATGGCGGGGAGGTGGGTCAGACGAGGTCGCGCAGCATGCGCCGGTGGCGCATGCGGTAGAACGGCACCGGGTAGTCGGGATCGAGGTTCGGGTCCTTCGCCAGACGTCCCGCCAAGTCGCCGAGGATGCTTCTCGTGATCATCGGGATCTCTTCGGAGACGGCGTTGCCGACGGGCAGCCAGACGAGTTCCTCGAGTTCCTCCGTCGGCCCGCCTTCGGCCAGCTCCACGGCGACGTCGTCGCGCCAGGCGGCGATGAACCTCGTGTCGAAGCGGCGCACGCGGCCGGGCGGCGTGATCGCCCTGGCGATCATGCGCAGGTTGGACAGCGTCGGCTCGACGCCGTTCTCGGCGAAGCCAAGCCAGCCTTCGCGGCGCGTGCGGTAATCTCCCTTGCGCCCGATGAGCAGGCCGGCTTCCTCGTACGTCTCCCGCACGGCGGAAAGCGCGATCGCGCGGGCGCGGGCCGACGACATCCGGCTGCCGGTGCCGGCGACCAGCTTTGCCTCGACGGAGGGGTGCAGCGCGTCGGCCGTCGTCACGCGGCTGTCGGACGGATCGGTGCGTCCGCCCGGAAAGACCAGCCGGCCGGGCATGAAGGCGTGCTTCATCGAGCGGCGGCCCATCAGGACGCGGGTTTCGCCGCCGCTCCGGTCGAGCAGGATCAGCGTTGCGGCGTCGCGCGGCCGCATCGGCTTCCCGCCGAGCGCGAAATCCTTGGCCTCCGCGCTGTCGACCTGCGCGCGACTCATGCCTTCCATCTCAGAACCTCCCCGCGGAAATGCCTGCCAGCTACAGTTCCGGATGCGTCTCGATCGCGTCCCCGGCGTCGCCGAATCCGTGCATGTAGAGCGCCCATTGCAGGCCGACGACCGCGCCCTTGATCGGCTGGAGCAGCGCAATCGAGCCGAGGACGGTGAGAGGGGCCCAGATCGCGAGATGGGTCCAGGTCGAGAGCTCGACCGCCGCCTCGACGCCCATGAAGGCGCCGACGACGATGTGGCCGACGATGAAGATCACGAGATAGGCCGGCAGGTCGTCGGCGCGGTGGTGGTCGATATGCTCGCCGCACACGGCGCAGTCGTCGACGGTCTTGGCGAAGCCGCGGAACAGCTTGCCTTCGCCGCAATGCGGGCAGCGGCCCATGAAGCCGCGTATCATCGCCTGCTTCAGGTCGCGTGCCGGCCGGCCGGTGTGCAGTTCGCCGCCATACTGTAGCGTCATCATCTTCTCCTTGACCGGCCGCCAAGCCGGTTGTTGCCCGCCTTCGCGGCCCGGCGTCCGCGCGCCTTGTGGAACGACTGGCGCATGCCGGGAAGGGCCGCCGGATCGGTCAGCATCTCGAAGCGCATGGCGCCTGCCAAAGGCGCGATCTCGACGAGCCTGACCTCGACGGTGTCGCCGAGGCGATATCCTCTTCCGCTGCGGTCGCCGAACAGGGCATGTGCCGTTTCATCATAGATATAGTAATCGTCACGCAAGGATGACACCGGCACAAAGCCGTCCGCGCCGTAGATTGGCAACTGGACAAAAAGTCCGGACTTGGTCACACCCGTTATGCGTCCGTCGAACGTCTCGCCCTTGCGGCCCGAGAGATGCGCCGCGACGAGCCTGTCCACCGTATCGCGCTCGGCCGCCATGGCGCGACGTTCGGTCACGGAAATCAGCGCCGAAATCTCTTCCAGCCGCGCCTCTTCGTCGCGGGTCAGGCCGCCGGCGCCGAGGCCGAGCGTGCCGACGAGCGCGCGGTGGACGATCAGGTCGGAATAGCGGCGGATCGGCGAGGTGAAGTGGGCATAGCGCTTCAGGTTGAGGCCGAAATGCCCGATGTTCTCCGGCGAATAGACGGCCTGGCTCTGGGAGCGCAGCACGACCTCGTTGACGAGGCTTTCGTGCTCGGTGTCGCGCACCTGCGCCAGGATGCCGTTGAACTGCGCCGGACGCAGCTCGGCGCCGCGGGCGAGCGAGATGTCGAGCGTCTTGAGAAACTCGCGCAGCGATTCCTGCTTGGCGAGCGAAGGCGTGTCGTGGATGCGGTAGATCAGCGGCTGGCGCTTCGCCTCCAGCGTCTCGGCGGCGGCGACGTTCGCCTGGATCATGAATTCCTCGATCAGCTTGTGCGCGTCGAGGCGGTCGGGGATGACGACGCGGTCGACCGTGCCGTCGGGCTTCAGCAGGATCTTGCGTTCCGGCAGGTCGAGATCGAGCGGGCGGCGCGCGTCGCGGCCGCGCTTCAGCACGGCATAGGCGTCCCACAGCGGCCGCAGCACCGTGTCGAGAAGCGGGCGGGTCTTGTCGTCAGGCTTCCCGTCGATCGCCGACTGCGCCTGCGGATAGGCGAGCTTGGCCGCCGACTTCATCATCACGCGGTGGAACGAGTGCCTGATCTTGCGGCCCTCGGCGGAGAAGGTCATGCGAACGGCGAGCGCCGGCCTGTCCTCGCCTTCCCGCAGCGAGCAGAGGTCGTTGGAGATGCGCTCGGGCAGCATCGGCACGACGCGGTCGGGGAAATAGACGGAATTGCCGCGCTTGAGCGCCTCGCGGTCGAGAGGGGAGCCCGGGCGGATGTAGATCGCGACATCGGCGATCGCGACGGTGGCGATGACGCCGCCGGGATTCGCGGGGTCGGTGTCCGGCTCGGCATAGACCGCGTCGTCGTGGTCCTTGGCGTCGGCCGGGTCGATGGTGATCAGCGGCAGGTCGCGCCAGTCCTCGCGCTTGTCCATGCCCGCCGGCTTCATCTCCTCCGCCTCGGCCAGTACCTCTCGCGGGAAGACGTGGGGAATGTCGTGCGCATGGATGGCGATCATCGAGACCGCCTTCTCGCTTTCCAGCGAGCCGAGGACGGCAGACACCCTGCCGCGCGGCAGACCGTAGCGGCCGGCGCTGGTCGGCTCGACCTCGACCAGATCGCCCGGCTTCGCGTCGCCGAGCCCGTCGGCGTCGATGATGAGTTCGGCCTGGCGGCGCTCGACCGGTTCCAGGCGGAACGAACCGTCGGCAAGCTTGCGGACGACGCCGAGGACCACCTCCTTGCGATGGTCGATCAGCCGGATGACGCGGCCGGTATAGGCGGGGCCGGGCCGCTCCTTGGACACGAACACCTTAGCCAGGACCCGGTCTCCGACGCCTGCGGTCGGAGCGCGGTCACCGCGGGCGGTGCGGATCGAGACCAGCACGGGCTCGGTGTCCGGCGGCTGCTCGACGGGGCGGGCGAGCAGGCCGCCGTCGCGGTCGCGGCCGAAGATTTCCAGCGCGACGACCGGCGGCAGCGCGCCCGGCTTCGAATAGGATTTGCGCTCGACGTCGAGCTTGCCCTCGTCGGAGAGCGCGGAGAGCGTGCGCTTGAGCCAGATGCGGCCATCACCCTTCAGGTCGAAGGCTTTGGCGATGTCGCGCTTGGACGCCCGGTCGGGATTGGCCTCGATATAGGCCAACAGCGCCTCGCGGGTCGGAAAGCCGTCGTCGCCAAGCTCCGTCGGAGCAGAGTCTCGTGTTCCTCGGCGCTTGCCGGCCTGTTTCGGCCCGGTGGGGCGCCGGGCCACTTACGTCGCCGCCTTCTTCTTTGCGGGCTTGGCCGCGCTCTTCTTCTTCGGCGCACCCTTGGCAGCCGACGCGGTCTTGCCCGTCGACTTCCGCGCCGAGGACTTCTTGCCGCCGCCGGCGGCTTCGCGCGCGGCGATCAACGCCAGCGCCTCGTCCATGGTGATCGCGGACGGATCCTTGCCCTTCGCGATCGTCGCGTTGACGGTGCCGAAATTGACATAGGCGCCGTATTTGCCGTCTCGCACCGTGACGTTACCGCCGCCGTTTGGATGTTCGCCGAGGTCCTTGAGCGCCGCCGGCGTGCCGCCGCGCCGGCCGGGACCCTTGGCCACCTTCTCGGCAAGTACCGCGACCGCCCGGTTGATGCCGACCGAGAACACGTCCTCGATCGATTCGAGATTGGCATAAACCCCGTCATGCAGCAGGAACGGTCCGTAACGGCCGAGACCTGCCGAGATCATCTTGCCGGTCTCCGGATGCTGGCCGACGTCGCGCGGCAGCGACAGAAGCGCCAGCGCCTTCTCGTGGTCGACCGTGTCGACCGTCCAGCCCTTGGGCAGGCTCGACCGCTTGGCCTCCTTGCCTTCGCCGCGCTGGACATAGGGGCCGAAGCGGCCGTTCTTCAGCACGATCTCCTCGGACGTGTAGGGATCGGTGCCGAGGACCTTGTCGCCGCTCTCGCCCGACGCCGGCTCGCCATTGCCGTTGACCGGCTCGCCGAGCTGGCGGGTATAGCCGCATTCGGGATAGTTGGAGCAGCCGACGAAGGCGCCGTATTTGCCGAGTTTCAGCGACAGATTGCCGGAGCCGCAGCGCGGGCAGATGCGAGGGTCCGAGCCGTCCTCCCGTGCCGGGAAGACCAGCGGGGCCAGCTCCTCGTTCAGGGCATCGAGAACGTCTGTGACGCGAAGCTCCTTGATGCCGTCGACGGCGGCCGAGAAATCGATCCAGAAGGCGCGCAGAACGTCCTTCCAGGCGAGCTTGCCGTCGGAGATCTCGTCGAGCTTCTCTTCCAGGCTCGCGGTGAAGTCGTATTCGACATATTTCTCGAAGAAGCTTTCGAGGAAGGCCGTGACGATGCGTCCCTTCGAATGCGGCGTCAGGCGGCGCTTGTCGACGATGACGTATTCGCGGTCTTCCAGCGTCTTCAGCGTCGCCGCGTAGGTCGAAGGCCGGCCAATGCCGAGCTCTTCCAGCTTCTTGATGAGAGACGCTTCCGAATAGCGCGGCGGCGGCTCGGTCCGGTGCTGGTCGGCGGTGATCTTCTCGCGTCCGAGGGTCTCGCCGGCGCGGATTTCCGGCAGGCGCTTGCTTTCCTCGTCCTCGGAATCGTCTTCCTTCGGGTCGACATAGGCGGCCAGGAAGCCGTCGAAGCGTGTGACCGAACCGACCGCGCGCAATTGCGCCGACTGTGCCCCGTTGCGCGCCTCGATCTCGACCGTCGTCCGCTCGATTTCCGCCGGCTGCATCTGGCTCGCAATGGCGCGCTTCCAGATCATCTCGTAGAGGCGGAACTGATCCGCATCGAGATGGGAGCGGACCGAGGCCGGTGTGCGGAAGAAATCGGTCGGGCGGATCGCCTCGTGTGCTTCCTGCGCGTTCTTGGCCTTGGTGGTGTAGAAGCGGGGGTTCTCGGGGAGGTAGCTGTCGCCGAACTCCTTGCCGATCGTGGCGCGGGCGGCCGAGATCGCCTCCGGCGCCATCTGCACGCCGTCGGTTCGCATGTAGGTGATCAGGCCGACCATCTCGCCGCCGACGTCGAGACCCTCGTAGAGACGCTGCGCGACCTGCATGGTGCGCGAGGCCGAGAAGCCGTAGCGCGACGAGGCCGCCTGCTGCAGGGTGGATGTGGTGAACGGCGGGCCCGGATTGCGCTTGGCGGGCTTCGCCTCGACCGAGAGCGCGGCGAACGTCGCGCCCTCGAGCATCGTCTTGATGGCATTCGCCTGGGCGGCGTTCTTGATGTCGAGCTTCTGCAGCCGCTTGCCTTCGAATCCGGTCAGCCGGGCCTCGAATGCATCCTTGCGCGGCGTGTTGAGGATCGCGGCGATGTTCCAGTATTCCTCGGAGACGAACCGCTCGATCTCGAGCTCGCGGTCGCAGACGAGGCGCAGCGCCACCGACTGCACGCGTCCGGCCGAGCGAGCGCCCGGCAGCTTGCGCCAGAGCACCGGCGAGAGGGTGAAGCCGACCAGATAGTCGAGTGCGCGGCGGGCGAGATAGGCATCGACCAGCGGCGCATCGATCTGGCGCGGCTTGGCCATCGCGTCGAGCACCGACTGCTTGGTGATCGCATTGAAGACGACCCGGCTGACCGGCTTGTCCTTGATCACCCGCTTGCCCTTGAGCACTTCGAGAACGTGCCAGGAAATGGCTTCGCCCTCCCGGTCGGGGTCGGTGGCTAGGATCAGCCCGTCCGCATCCTTCAGCGCGTTGGCAATGTCGGAAAGCCGCTTGGACGAGGCCGAATCAACCGCCCAGGACATGGCGAAATCCTCGTCCGGACGAACGGAACCGTCCTTCGGAGGCAGGTCCCGCACATGGCCGAACGAGGCCAGAACCTTGTAGTTCTTGCCCAGATACTTGTTGATTGTCTTCGCCTTCGCAGGCGATTCGACGACGACGACGTCCATCCGATGTCCGGTACTTTCCGATCGCGGGGAAGATCTTCGCACGCCGCGATCCATGACGATTGCGTTCGTCAAATGGCCGCGCTTTCGGTTGCGGTCAAGTGGCGTGGCGTATTTAGGCCATTCGCCTCGTGCCTCAACCTGCCGCCGCACTCCATCGACAAATTCAATTAAAAGTGTTATGGACGACTGAAGATTGATCTGGGGTTGCATCAGGGTGTGCGCATGACGACCAGTTCTTCGGACCAGCTACCAGACCTGTCGCGAGCTTCGGACTCCGTTTCCGGACGGGACCGGGCCGCGCCGGACGTCTCGCCGCGAGACACGCTCGACTACATGAAAACGATCCTGTCCGAGCTCTCCGCGATCGCGCGGAAGCAGAGGCTGGATATGCTCGCCTATCTGGTCGAGATGGCCTATGTCGAGGCTACCGACCTGCTGACGCGGGAGGATGCGCCGGTGCGCGGAAAACGGACCCGGCGATAGAGCGGCGACGCGATGTCCGAAGACCGTGCGGCGGTGAGCTATTCAGAGCAGTGAGACCTGCCCGCCGGCATGCCGCTCCAGCCGGCCGGCGAGATCGAGTTCCAGGAGGATCATGAAGACCTGCGCCGGGTGGAGCCCGGTGTGGCGGATGATCTCGTCGACGCCGGTCGGTACCGGCCCCAATGCCTCGATGACGCGTTCGCGGTCCGAATCGCCAGGCGGTGGCGTCGCCGCGAAATCAGGCGGCTCCTCGAACGTGTCCGGCTCGCCGGCCGGCCGGCCGATCTGCGGCGAGATCGCCTCGATCACGTCGCGCGCCTCCGTCACCAGCGTCGCCCCGTCCTTCAGGAGGCCGTTGGTGCCGGCGGCGCGCGGATCGAGCGGCGAACCCGGGACCGCGAAGACGAGGCGGCCGAGGTCGCCGGCCATGCGGGCGCTGATCAGCGAACCGGAGCGCAGCGCCGCCTCGACCACGACCAGCCCGAGCGACAGTCCCGCGATGATGCGGTTGCGGCGCGGGAAATCGCGTGCCCTTGGCTCCCAGCCTAACGGCATCTCGGACACTGCCGCGCCATTTGCCGTGAGCGTCTCCATCAGGTCCGCGTTTTCCGGCGGATAGGGCCGGTCGAGCCCGCCCGCCAGGACGGCGATGCCGCCGGTCGACAGGCTGCCCTCATGCGCGGCCGTGTCGATGCCGCGGGCCAGCCCGGACACGATGGCGAAGCCCTCGCGTCCGAGGTCCGATGCGAGCATCCGCGCGAAGCGAATGCCGGCGAGCGAGGCATTGCGCGCGCCGACGATGGCGACGGGCGGCAGGACGAAGACGTCCGCATTGCCCTTCACCGCGATCAGGGGAGGGGGATTTTCCACCCGACGCAGCATGGCGGGGTAATCGGTTTCGCCGATTGCCACGAACCGTGCGCCTGCCTTCTTCGCCTGCTCCAGTTCGGCTTCGGCCTCCGCGACCGACGGGACGCGCGGCAGCCTGACACCACCGCCCTGGCGCGCCAGTTCGGGCAGCATCTCGATCGCCGTCTCGGCCGAGCCGAAGCGGTTGATCAGATCGCGGAAGGTCGCAGGACCGATATTGTCGGTGCGGATGAGGCGGAGCCAGTTGAGACGCTGGCGGTCGCTGAGAACGATGCCGGCGCCGGAGCCGCTGCTCACCCGCTTGCCCCGATGCGCGATTCATCGCCGTCGATGAGGCGGCGGATGTTGGCATGGTGCTTGAAGAAGACGATGACGCTCATAACGGTGAACAGCCACGCCACGCTTGTCGGGCCGAAGACGAAGAAGAGCGACAGGGGCACGGCGACAGCGGCGAGCAGTGCTGCGAGCGACGAGTAGCGCGTCAGCCAGGCGATCGCGATCCAGACGACGGCGAAGACGAGCGCCGCCTTCCAGGAAAGCGCGATCAGCACGCCGAGATAGGTCGCGACGCCCTTGCCGCCCTTGAAGCCGAGCCAGATCGGGAAGAGATGCCCGAGGAACGCCGCGAAACCGGCGGCCAGCCCCAGGCCCGGCCCCCAGATGGCGGCGATCAGCACCGCGAACGTGCCCTTGAGCGCATCGAGAAGCAGCGTGAGCGCGGCCAGCTTCTTGTTGCCGGTGCGCAGCACGTTGGTCGCGCCGATATTGCCGGAGCCGATGCGGCGCACGTCGCCGAGGCCGGCGAACTTGGTGATGATGAGACCAAACGGGATCGAGCCCAGCAGATAGCCGAAGATCACCGCGGCCACATAGAGCGGCAGGTTCCCGGCCCAGTCGATGTCGTCAGTCATCAGGCTCCCTCCGTCGCCCGGTGCACTGTGCGTCCCGCAACCAGCGTTTGCAAGACCTTCCCCTGCAGCCGGGCGCCCTCGAAACAGCTGTTCTTCGAACGCGACAGGATGCCGGCCTCGCGCACGATCCATGGGGCGTCGAGGTCCACCACGATCAGGTCCGCCGGCATGCCGGGGGCGAAGCCGCCGCCGGGCAGTCCGAACACTTTCGCGGGATTGCGCGACAGCACCTCGGCGATCCTCAGGAGCGGAAGATCGCCGTTGTGGTAGAGGCGCAAGGTGACGGCGAGCAGTGTCTCCAGCCCGACCGCGCCCGGGGCCGCATCGGCGAAGGGCAGGCGTTTGGTGTCGACGTCCTGCG
Source organism: Mesorhizobium sp. (assembly GCA_041913465.1). Classification (GTDB taxonomy): domain Bacteria; phylum Pseudomonadota; class Alphaproteobacteria; order Rhizobiales; family Rhizobiaceae; genus Mesorhizobium_A. The sequence continues at coordinate 630,290 of JAYSFJ010000001.1, forward strand.
GGTCGTGCGAGGAGGAGACCAGATCGACGGTCCCGTCGCGCAGCGCCTCGATCATGGCCAGACGGTCCTCCTCGGCGCGCAGCGGCGGCGCGAGGCGGAAGAAGGTGCGGTATTCGCCCACATCGTTGTCGTTGAGAGCGAGATTGTGGATCGCGACGCCCGCCGTCACGTTCGCTCCGTCGCTCTTGGCGCGCGCGATCGCCGCCGCAGACATTGCGGTCGAGATCTTGGCGGCATGGTAGGCGCCCCCCGTCAGCCGGGCGAGCAGCAGATCGCGCTCGAGCGGGATCGCCTCGGCCTCGCGCGGAATGCCGGGCAGGCCGAGCCAGCTGGCATAGAGGCCTTCGTTCATCACGCCGCCACCGAGGTCGCGGTCCTGCGTCTCGTGCGCGACCACCGCGCCGAAATCGCGCGCATAGCTGAGCGCCCGGCGCATGAGGAGGGGACTCGCGACCGTGTGCCGGCCTTCGGTGAAGGCGACGGCTCCCGCTTCGCGCAGGAGGCCGAACTCGGTCATCTCGGAACCGTGGAAGCCTCTGGTGATCGAGGCGGCCGGATAGACCCGAACCCTGGCCGTTTCGCGCGCGGTGCGCTGCACGAACTCGACGAGGGCGACGTTGTCGATGACCGGATCGGTGTCCGGCATCATGATCATCGACGTGACGCCGCCGGCGGCCGCGGCGACGCTGGCAGAGGCGATGGTCTCGCGATGCTCGCCGCCCGGCTCGCCAATGAAGACGCGGGTGTCGATCAGGCCGGGCAGGATCGCCGCGCCCTTGCAGTCGACGACGGCAGCTCCCCCCGGCGCGCCCTGGTTCCTGACGGGCGCGCCGGCGGCGACGATTCTTCCTTCCGCCACCAGCACCGAGCCTGGCTCGTCGAGGCCGCGGGCGGGATCGACCACCCTTGCATTGATGAAGAGGGTCGGGCTCATGCGTTGCGCCCTTCGTTGCGGCGCGGGTCGAGGAGCGCTTCCATCACCGCCATGCGCACGGCGACACCCATCTCCACCTGCTCCTGGATCACGCTCTGCGGTCCGTCGGCGATTTCCGAGGCGATCTCGACGCCGCGGTTCATCGGGCCCGGATGCATGACCAGCGCGTCATCCTTCGCAGCCTTCAGCTTTTCGGCGTCGAGGCCGAAATAGCGGAAATATTCGCGCACCGACGGCACGAAGGCGCCCTCCATTCGCTCGCGCTGCAGGCGCAGCATCATCACCACGTCGGCATCCTTCAGGCCCTCCGCCATGGTGCGGAACACTTCCACACCCATGTTGGCGATGCCGGTCGGCAGGAGCGTGGAGGGAGCCACAGCCCTGACGCGCGCACCCATGGCGTTGAGGAGCAGGATGTTCGAGCGCGCGACGCGCGAATGCAGGATATCGCCGCAGATCGCCACGGTGAGGTGATGCAGCGGGCCCTTGGCGCGGCGGATCGTCAGCGCGTCGAGCAGTGCCTGGGTCGGATGCTCGTGCGCGCCGTCGCCTGCATTCACCACCGAGCAGGCGACCTTCTGCGCCAGAAGGGCAGCGGCGCCGGCCGACGAATGGCGGATGATCAGGATGTCGGGCCGCATCGCATTCAGCGTCATCGCCGTGTCGATCAGCGTCTCGCCCTTCTTCACCGAGGAACTTGCCACCGACATGTTCATCACGTCGGCCCCCAACCGCTTGCCGGCGAGTTCGAAGGACGATTGCGTGCGGGTCGAGGCTTCGTAGAACAGGTTGATCTGGGTCCGCCCGCGCAGGCGGCTCGACTTCTTCTCCGGCTGGCGCGACAGCGCCACCGCGGCGTCGGCGCGGTCGAGAAGCAGTTCGATGTCGGGAGGGGACAGGCCCTGGATGCCGAGCAGGTGCCGGTGCGGGTAGAGGGGGAGGGCTTGAGCGTCGGTCATCTCAAGGCTGGTGCTATAGAAGCGTGACCGGAGACCCGCAAGCGGCGCGTCGTTTTCCCACGGCATTTTCGACGTGCACGCCTTGCGGACTCGGCTATATGTCGAACAGGTGGGCCGCGAGGCGGCCATGTGGAGTACGACGTGAACCACGAAGTGACCAACCAGACGCCGCCGCTGGCCGGCTCCAACGCCTGGCGCGGCGATCCGCTTCTGATGCAGCTGGCGCAGGATTTCTCCGAGCCGGTGCGCAAGGATCTCGATGCGATCGGCCGCTTCGTGCTCTCCCCGGAAGCTCAGGATCTCGCCAGGCTCGCCAATACCGAACTGCCGAAGCTGAGGACCCACGACCGCCAGGGCCGCAGGCTCGACATCGCCGAATACCATCCCGCCTACCACGCGCTAATGCGGCGATCGGTGACCAACGGGCTGCATTCCTCGATCTGGGAGAACGGCGAGACGGAGACCGGCAAGCGCCACCAGACCCGCGCGGCGCGCTTCTATCTCACCTCCGAACTCGAATGCGGGCATCTCTGCCCGATCACCATGACGAGCGCCTCGCTCGCCGCCCTGATGGCGAGCCCCAAGACGTTCCGCGAATGGGCGCCGCGCATCACCGCGCGCAAATACGACCAGTCGAACAAGGCGCCGGTCGACAAGGCGGGCCTGACGCTCGGCATGGGCATGACCGAGAAGCAGGGCGGCACCGACGTGCGGGCCAACACGACGAAGGCGGAGAAGGCCGGCAACGGCTTCTATCGCATCACCGGCCACAAATGGTTCATGTCGGCGCCGATGTCGGATGCGTTCCTGGTGCTCGCCCAGGCGGCCGAGGGCCTGTCCTGTTTCCTGATCCCGCGCCTCCTCGGCGACGGAGCCAGCAACGGGCTCAGCTTCCAGCGCCTCAAGGACAAGCTCGGCAACAGGTCGAACGCCTCGTCCGAAGTGGAGTTCAACAATACGCTTGGCGAGATGATCGGCGAGCCGGGCGCCGGCGTGAAGACCATCATGGACATGGTGACGCTCACCCGCCTCGACTGCGCGCTCGCCTCGTCGGGCATCATGCGCGCCGGCCTGCAGGAGGCGGTGCATCATGCGCGGCACCGCAAGGTCTTCGGCGAGACGCTGTTCGACCAGCCGCTGATGCAGCGCGTGCTGGCCGACATGGCGCTGGACGTCGCCGCGGCGACCGCGCTGTCGTTCCGGCTGGCGCGCGCCTTCGACGAGGCCGCGGTTGACCGCGCCGAGGCGTCCTTCGCCCGCGCCATGACGCCCGTCGTCAAATACTGGGTCTGCAAGACCGCGCCGCCGCTGCTCTACGAGGCGATGGAGTGCCTGGGCGGCAATGGCTATGTCGAGGAATCGCCGCTCGCCCGCTACTATCGCGAGGCGCCGGTCAACGCGATCTGGGAAGGCTCGGGCAATGTGATGGCGCTCGACGTGCTGCGTGTCCTGAAGCGCGGTCCGGCCCTGTTCGAGGAAGTGATCGCCGGCATCGACAAGGATCTCGGCTCAAGCGGGCGGGGGACGTCCGACGTCCTGCGGGCGGCCATGCAGATCGCATCCGCCGACGACGGTTCTGCCCGGATTCTCACCGAGCAGCTGGCACTTTCGGCCGCGGCCGCCGAACTGAAGCGGCTGGGGGCGGGACGCATTGCCGACGCGTTCATCGAGACCAGGCTCGCCGGCCAGTGGCGCAACACCTACGGCATGCTGGACGGGCGGCACGACCCGCGCACGATCCTGGAGACGCTCTATCCGGAGATCGGGTAGGCTCTCTTCTGCCGGGCCGTTAACCTTAACAAATGGTTTCGATTGCGGCGGACGGCGAGGCGGACCAGTGTGGCTCCGTTAACCGAGAGTCAGCATGCGGCCGCTTCTCACCTATCTCGTGCCGGTCTACTGGATGGCCGCCTTCGCGCTGATGGCCTCGCAGGCCGCGTCGCAGCCGTCCGGCGTCGAACTGTTCGTCGCGGGCAGCGCCGATGCGATCCTCCTCGACGCCGGGCCGGCATTGGGGCAGGGCATCTCCACCGCGTTTTCCATCGCCTTCGGCGTCGTTGCGACGCTGTTTCTCTGGGCGTTCCTGACGGCCGTGCTGGGGGCGGGCGAGTATCCAGGCGGATATGAGGAGGTGGCCAGCATCGCCTTCGGCGGCGCGACGCTGCTCGTCACGGTTTCGCTGGTCGTGTCCGCCGCGCGCGGCGGCGCCGGAGTGCAGGGCGCAGGCGCGTTCCAGCTCGCCGCACTCGCGGCCTCCTATGTCGCCGTCATCGCCGAGCGCCGGGTGCTTGTGAACAATCCCGCGCCGAACGAATCGGATCACGTGCGCGAAGCTGCGCGGCACATGGCGCTGGGTGCAGCGCATTCGAGCATGCTGGCGCGGCTCGTCGGGCGAAACGGACCTCAGGGCGGGGCGGATTGAGATGAAATATGTCTTCTCCGCCTGGGCGGCGCCGCTCGCTCTCTTCTGGGGCTGGTTCTTCCTCTCCGCCAACGACATCAATTTCGGCTCGATCTATCTGAGCCGGGCCCTGCACGAACTGGTCTTCCAGCTTTACGGGGACATGCTGGGCGTCGCGCCGGAGACGATTCCCTGGCTGATCGCCAAGGCCTGCATCTTCGACACAGGTCTCATCGTCGCCATCTGGGCATTCCGCCGCCGTCGCGAGATCGCCGCCTGGTGGTCGGCTCAGCGTGGAGCGCTTATTCCTGTGCCGGTCGTCGCAAGGTCCGAAGGCGATCCAGCACGCCTTGAAGGATGAAGGCGGCGGCGGCCGAATCGATCTTCGTCTCGCGCTTCTTGCGCGAAAAATCCATCTCGATCAGCGTCCGTTCGGCCGCGACCGTCGACAGTCGCTCGTCCCAGAACAGGAGCGGGATGTCGGTGAGCTTGCCGAGATTGCGCGCGAAGGCGCGGCTCGCCTGAGCGCGCGGACCTTCGCTGCCGTCCATGTTGATCGGCAGGCCGATCGCGAGCGCAAAGACCTCGTCGCGCGCGAGCGCCGCCAGCAGGGCTGCGGCGTCAGTGCCGAATTTCTTGCGCATGATGACCGGCCGCGGGTGGGCGAACGACAGGCCGCGGTCCGACACCGCCAGCCCGATCGTGGTCGTGCCCGGATCGATCGCCGCGATGGCGCGGTTGGGGGGAAGTGTGTGCGAGAGTTCCTCGATGTCGATGATCGCCACGCGCCGGACCGACCTTTCATGTTGGAAGGGATGAGCGAGCGTTCTATCTTCCGGCGGACTCAAAGGCGAGGAACATCGAGATGAAACTGACCTGGCACGGCCATTCGGCCTTCACCGTCGAAACGGCGGGCAAGAAGATCGTCATCGACCCGTTCATCACCGGCAATCCCGGCGCGAAACAGAAATGGCAGGACGTGGCGCAGGGTGTGACCCATGTGCTTCTGACCCACGGCCACAACGATCACATCGGCGACGCGGTCGAGATTTGCAAGCAGTCCGGCGCGATGCTGGTAGCGAATTTCGAGATCTGCATGTTCCTCGTCGGCAAGGGCGTCGAGGGGTCGAAGATCAATCCCGGCAACCACGGCGGCACGCTCGATTGCGGCGGCTTCACCACCACCTTCGTCCAGGCCTGGCATTCCTCGTCCTTCGGCGGCGAGGGCGGCACCAACACCTATCTCGGCAATCCGGCGGGCCTTGTGCTGCACTTCCCCGACGCGCCGACGCTCTATCACTTTGGTGACACCGACATCTTCGGCGACATGGCGCTGATCCACGAACTGCACGAGCCGTCGATCGGCATCGTCCCGATCGGCGACCGGTTCACCATGGGCGGCGCGGTCGCGGCACTCGCCTGCCGCCGCTTCTTCAAGCTCGACGTGGCGATCCCGTGCCACTACGCTTCCTTCCCGATGATCGACCAGAGCGCCGACAAGTTCGTCGCCGGCATGGAGGGATCGTCGACGAAGGTGATCGTGCCGAAGGCCGGCGAGGCGTTTTCCGTGTGAATCGGTACGAGATCGACAAATGACGGCCGGGCGGCCGGGATCGGGGGACGGCGATGAAGAGACACATATTCCATGCGGCGGCCGCGCTTATGCTGGCGGCTGCGTTGCCGGCCGCCGCGGCCGAACCTTTCGTATCCGGCGTCTATCTGCGTTCGCAGGAACTCTGCGACGCGGCGAAGAAGAACGGGATCGAATCGGTGCTGGAGGAGGGCAATGTGCTGCTCACCGAGCGCGGGTTCGAGAGCTACGAATATAATTGCGAGTTCCTGACCGTGACGCCTGCCACGCGGGCGCCGGGCTGGGTGGTGACGGCGCTCTGCCAGGAGCCCGGCTACGCCTTTCCGGATGTGCTCTCCGTGATCAGGATGAACGACACGCAGATCGACATCGCCACCGTTCGGCCCACGACGGAGGAAGATTCCGGCAACAGCGGCAGCTACTATCTCTGCGAGGGAGTGGCGATGCCGTAAGGCTTGCGGGCGCAGACGGCTGACCGGCCGGACGAGCTCGATGCGTTACGTCATCGGCTGCCACGGATCGTCGACGACAACACCGGTTCCCTCGAAATCGCGTACATTGCGCGTCACCACGGACAGGCCGTTGACCAGGGCGGTGGCGGCGATCAGCGCATCGACCTCGTTCCGCCGGTTCGGCACGTGCAGATGCGCGCACCGTGTGGCGACGACATCGTCGACGGCAAGGATACGACCGGCGAATTCGGGTCGGACGTCATTGTCCAGCCAGGCGCGCAACCGCGCGCCCTGGACATGATCGCGCCGCTGGACGCCGAGCACGCCGCGCTCCAGTTCGAGAATGGTGATCGCCGAGATGAAGAAGCGATCCGCATCCTCGGCTCCAACCCACGACACCACGTTGGCGTCTGCCTTGCCGTCGCCGATCTTGCGCAGTTCCGAAACCACGTTGGTGTCGAGCAGGTAGCTCACGACAGGTCGATCTGACGCGGTTCGATCTCGATCCGGGACGTATCGAGATCGATCTCCGACAGTCCGGGCATGGCGAGGCTTTCCGCGAGATTGCGGCGCCTGCCGGTCAGCCGCTGGAAATCGCCATATGTCATCAGCACATGCGAAGGCTTGCCGCGATCGGTGATGACCACGGGGCCTTTCTGCGCCGCTTTTTTCGCGCTGCTCACGTCATGGTTCAGTTCGCGGCAGGACAGGATGCTGATGGTCATCGCGACCTCCACGTAGGTAAGTGCCTACTTATCGTCGAAGCGCGTCGAAGGCAATTCACCTCGAAGTCGAACGGCCGTGCCTACCGTCAAGTGTTGCGCCGCCGAAAGGCGGGCGGTATAGCCCGGTTTCCGCCTGCCCGCCCTTCCGGAGCGCATTCATGTCCGTCGATCTCGCCACCGTCAAACGCGTCGCCCATCTTGCCCGCATCGCGGTGAACGAGGAGGACGCAGAGCGTATGACCGGCGAGCTCAACACGATCCTCGGCTTCGTCGAGCAACTGGGAGAGGTCGATGTCGCCGGCGTCGAGCCGATGACGTCGGTCACGCCGATGGTGATGAAGAAGCGTCAGGATGCCGTGACCGACGGCGGCATTGCCGACAGGATCGTGTCGAATGCGCCCGCGACGGCGGAGAACTTCTTCCTCGTGCCGAAGGTCGTGGAATAGAGCGAATTCCGCGCCAACGTCCCGACCCATCCGCAGAACGGACCACAGATGACCGACCTGACGAAATTGACGATCGCCGAAGCGCGGACCCGCCTCAAGGCGAAGGAGTTTTCCGCGCGCGAGATCACCGACGCTTACCTGTCCGCCATTGACGCGGCCAATCCGCATTTCAACGCCTATGTCGCGGTGACGCACGACCGGGCGCGCGAAATGGCTGCCGCTTCGGATGCGAAGCTGGCGAAGGGCGAGGGCGGCGCGCTGGAAGGCATCCCGCTCGGCATCAAGGACCTGTTCGCGACCAAGGGCGTGCACACGCAGGCCGCGAGCCACATCCTCGATGGTTTCAAGCCCGAATATGAATCGACCGTGACGGCCAATCTCTGGGCCGACGGCGCGGTCATGCTGGGCAAGCTCAACATGGACGAGTTCGCCATGGGCTCGTCCAACGAGACGTCGTACTACGGCCCGGTCGTGAACCCATGGCGCCGCGGCGCCAACGGCGTCGGCCAGTCCGACAACAAGCAACTGGTGCCCGGCGGCTCGTCCGGTGGCTCGGCGGCGGCCGTCGCCGCCTGGCTCTGCGCGGGTGCGACCGCGACCGACACCGGCGGCTCGATTCGCCAGCCGGCGGCGTTTACCGGCACGGTCGGCATCAAGCCGACTTATGGTCGCGTGTCGCGCTGGGGCATTGTCGCCTTCGCCTCCTCGCTCGACCAGGCGGGACCGATCGCGCGCGACGTGCGCGACGCCGCGATCCTCCTGAAGTCGATGGCTTCGGTGGATGCGAAGGACACGACCTCGGTCGACCGCCCGGTGCCGGACTACGAGGCAGCGCTCGGCCAGTCGATGAAGGGCATGAAGATCGGCATTCCGCGCGAATACCGCGTCGACGGCATGCCCGACGAGATCGAGAAGCTGTGGAAGCAGGGCATCGAATGGCTGCGCGCGGCGGGTGCGGAGATCGTCGACATCTCGCTGCCGCACACGAAATACGCCCTGCCGGCCTACTACATCGTCGCGCCGGCGGAAGCCTCGTCCAACCTCGCGCGCTATGACGGCGTCCGCTACGGCCTGCGCGTGCCGGGCAAGGACATCGTCGACATGTACGAGAAGACCCGCGCCGAGGGGTTCGGCCGCGAGGTCAAACGCCGCATCATGATCGGCACCTACGTTCTCTCGGCCGGCTATTACGATGCCTATTACGTCCAGGCGCAGAAAGTTCGCACGCTGATCAAGCGCGATTTCGAGATCGCTTACCGAGACGGCATCGACGCGATCCTGACGCCGGCGACGCCGTCGGCCGCATTCGGCATCGCCGACGAGGACATGGCTGCAGATCCGGTGAAGATGTACCTGAACGACATCTTCACCGTGACGGTGAACATGGCCGGACTGCCGGGCATTGCCGTGCCGGCCGGCGTCGATACCAACGGCCTGCCGCTCGGCCTGCAGCTCATCGGCCGCCCGTTCGATGAGGAAACGCTGTTCCGCGCCGCGCATGTGATCGAGCAGGCGGCGGGCAGGTTCGAACCGCAGAAGTGGTGGTGAGGCGGGGAGGGCGCTGAACGATGTTCTTCGTCCTCTCGAAGCTCTTCTGGTTCGCGGTACAGCCGGTCAATTTCTCGATCATCCTGCTCCTCGCCGGACTGGCTCTCCTCGCCCTGCGGTGGCGCCGGACGGCCGTCGCTCTGGTCTCGACGGCGGCGTTGTGGCTGGTCGTCTGTGTCTGGACGTCGTTCGGCGCAATACTCGTCACGCCTCTTGAGAATCGTTTCCCGCGACCGACTTTGCCCGATCGGGTCGTCGGCATCATCGTGCTCGGCGGCGGCTTCGAAGGCGGAATCAACCTCGTGCGCGGCGGATACGAGCTGAACTCCGGCGGCGACCGCTACGTCGAGGCAGCGGCGCTGGCACGGCGCTATCCGGACGCGAAGATCGTCATCTCCGGCGGCAGCGGCGCTCTGATGCTGGAGGGGGAAGAGGACGCCTCGACCGCCGTGAGGCTGTTCGAGGCGCTGGGGGTCGTGCGCGATCGGCTGGTTCTCGAGGGAAAATCCCGCAACACCTATGAGAATGCGGTGTTCACGAAAGAACTCGTGACGCCCGCGCCGGGCGATACCTGGCTGCTGGTGACGTCGGCGTTTCACATGCCGCGGTCGATGGCGCTCTTCCGCAAGGCGCAGTTCCCGGTGACGCCGTGGCCTGTCGACTACCGGACGAGCGGCAAGGAGGGGATTGGCCTGTTCGTCGACAATCCGGTCGATTCGCTGCAGACGGCGACGCTCGGCATCCGCGAGTGGATCGGCCTGATCGCCTACCGGCTGACGGGAAGGATCGATAGCGTCTTCCCGTCGCCGTAGCCGTCAGTCGAGGAAGAGCCAGAGCAGGATGATGATCGGGATCGGGATTCCGAGCATCCAGAGCGCGATACCGCGAAGCATGTGAAACTCCTTGCGTGTTGCTAGACCTTGCAGTCCCGACAACGGCGCAGGCGCGGAAACGGTTCCTTCAGGCCGTGACTGCCGCTTCAGTCGATGACGGCGGACCGCGCCGCGGAAAAGAACTGCCGCCGCAGCAGCACGACGAAGACGAATACGGTCGTGGCCGCGAACACGGCCGGGCCGATGAACCAGCCGAGATAGCCGAGCGAGAAGAAAATGCCGCGCAGTCCGGCATTGAAATGCCCGCCGGCGAGCACGTTCATCCGAGCCGCGCGCGTGATCGCCCTTGCCGTGTCGTGCCCTTCGCGGCTCTCGTCCTTGATCACCGGAACGGCGCCGATGAGGATCGAGCAGTAGTTGAACAGCCGGTAGGCCCAGCCGAACTTGAAGAACGAGTAGGAGAGGATCACGGCGAGGCCGAGCACCTTCAGCTCGAACTCGGCGCGCGAGGTGACCGTGCCGAACGGCAGGTCGCCGAGCACGGTCATGACCTGGTCGGACGCGCCGAGCAGGGCGAGGCAGCCGCCGATGGCGAAGATCGAGGACGAGGCGAAGAAGGCGGTCCCCTGCTGCAGCCCGGCCATGATTCCCGTGTCGATCATGCGCAGTTCGCGCCGGGCCATCGTGCGCATCCACTCTTCGCGCTGGCGGTTCATGGCCTGGGTCAGCGTCGCCCGCCGCGACAGGCGCCCCGCGGCCGCGAACGAGAACACGACCCAGGCGGCGATGAAGAAGCCGAGCGCGGCGGCGTCGGCGGGCTTGAGGTGAAACGATTCGAGCAGCATGGCCGATCTGATCATGTCCGTGCGGGAAGCAAAACCGCAAGAATCTGTCGCGCCGCGGGAGCCCGCCGCAATTTTGCCACCGCAGTTCACATGTTGTTAACTGCAGTCATTCTGCTAACAGGATGAAAAATATAGATAAAAGAAAGTGAGCGACATTCCGCAGGGGAACGTAGCCGCGATTTGGCCTCATTTTGCAATTGCGAAGAGACACTCGCCGACGTAAAAGGGCGGCCGAGAACGGCGGGATGGATTGCGCCCCAGATGGCGCTCCGGCTGACCCGCCAGCGGACACAGGACATCATGGACGACATCGTTCAAAAATCCTGCTGGGGCGTCGCCGCCAAAGCAGTCGCGGGTTTTGCTTTCATCATTCTCCTGGCCTGGCTGATCGGCGGCGCCGAGACCGCCGCGGTCGTGGCTGCGGGCTGAGCCCGTCCGGCCCTGCCCGATGTCGTAGCCGGACCTTCCGAGGTCGGCCAGCGGTTAGAAATCCCAGCGTGAAGGTCGCAGAAGTGCTATCTCGGGCACCGGGATCGCGCTGATGTTTCTTTCCGTATTCGACCTCTTCAAGATCGGCATAGGCCCGTCGAGTTCCCACACGATGGGGCCGATGACGGCCGCGGCGCGCTTTCTCGACGAAATCCTCACCGGCGACTGGCCACGACCGCATGGCGTCGACATCGCGCGGCTCGCGGCGAGCCTGCACGGATCGCTTGCCTATACGGGGATCGGGCATGGCACGGATCGGGCCGTGATCCTCGGCCTGACCGGCCTGACGCCGGTGACCGTCGATCCGGACAAGGTCGACGAAATGATCGCCAGCGTCGCGGCGTCGAATACGGTCAGCCCGCCCGGCCATCCCGTCTATCGCTTCGATCCGTCGGCCGATCTGGTGATGGACCGCAAGACGCCGCTGACGGGCCATGCCAACGGCATGACCTTCTCCGCGCTCGACGCCGACGGGCGCGTGCTTCTGAAGCGCATCTTCTATTCGATCGGCGGCGGCTTCGTCGTGTCCGACGAGGAGTTGCAGCGGCTGAAGGCGAGGGGACCGGAAGCGGCCGCCAATGACGTGCCCTATCCGTTCTCGCATGCGGCCGAAATGCTCGACATGGCGGCGAAGAGCGGGCTTTCCATCGCCGAGATGAAGCGCGCCAATGAGGAGACGCGCCTGTCGCGCCAGGACCTCGATGCCGGCCTCGACCGTGTCTGGGAGGCGATGCGGGGCTCGATCGAGCGCGGCCTGACCAAGGAGGGCATCATGCCCGGCGGGCTGAAGGTCAAGCGCCGCGCCCGCATGCTGCACGACAAACTGCGGGAGGAATGGCGCCAGAACCGCCCCAATCCGTTGCTCGCCAACGACTGGCTGTCGGTCTACGCCATGGCCGTCAACGAGGAGAACGCGGCGGGCGGGCGCATCGTCACCGCGCCGACCAATGGCGCTGCCGGCGTCATCCCCGCCGTGCTGCGCTACTGGCTGCACTTCCATCCGGAATCGGATCAGGACGGCATCCGCGACTTCCTCCTCACATCGGCGGCGGTGGGCGGCATCATCAAGCACAACGCGTCGATTTCCGGCGCCGAGGTCGGCTGCCAGGGCGAAGTCGGCTCGGCCTCGGCCATGGCCGCGGCAGGGCTTGCTGCCGTCATGGGCGGCACGGCCATGCAGGTCGAAAACGCCGCCGAGATCGCGCTCGAACACCATCTCGGCATGACCTGCGATCCCGTCGGGGGCCTGGTGCAGGTGCCCTGCATCGAGCGCAACGCGCTGGGCGCGGTCAAGGCGGTGACGGCGGCTTCGCTGGCGCTCAAGGGCGACGGCACGCATTTCGTGCCGCTCGACGCCGCGATCGAGACGATGCGCCAGACCGGTCTCGACATGAACGAGAAATACAAGGAAACCAGCCTCGGCGGACTGGCGGTGAATGTGGTGGAGTGTTGAGCGGGCTTCCATATGGTACTGAATAGTGATACCAGATTTGGATGAAGCGGCGACACCGCGCGACCCTTGAGGCAGTCTTCGCGAGGCCGACGAGCGGAACGATCCGCTGGGCCGATATCGAGGCGCTTTTCCTCTCGCTTGGTGCCGAGGTTTCAGAACGCGAAGGATCCAGGGTCGGCGTCTTTCTGTTCGGCGAGGTGAGGGTATTTCATCGGCCGCACCCATCGCCAGAAACGGACAAGGGTGCGGTCACGTCCATCCGCAAATGGCTCGAGGCGAACGACATAGTGCCATGAAGAATGTGATTGAAATCGACGGCCACAAGGCCGTTGTGGCGTTCGATCCCGACATCCGCCTGTTCCGGGGCGAATTCCTGGGACTTGCCGGCGGCGCGGATTTCTATGCCGACACCGTAGATGCTCTTTATGATGAAGGCCGCAACTCCTTGCGCGTCTTTCTGGACATGTGCCGCGAGAAGGGGATCGAACCGCGCCGCTCCTATTCGGGCCGATTCAATGTCCGTCTCGCCCCCGAAACGCATGCCGCCGCTGCGATTGCTGCTGCCGCCAACGACCTTAGCCTGAACGACTGGGTTGCCGAAGCGATCGAGACGGCTGCCAAACAGGCTTGATCTCCATCCCTGTGGACAGGCCTTCTTTCCGTTGACCTACTGCGGGCGGAAGCCTACCTCAGCAGCATGTCGCTCAACCTGATCAAGCTCTGCGTCGGCGCCGAGAGCGTCGAGGACCTCGAGGAATGGATCGGGGAGCGGCTGGCCGAGGCACGCGCGCGCGGCCTGCCGGCGGAGCAGTTCCACACCACCCGCATGATGCCGACGAGAGGCGCGGAGCTCCTCGACGGCGGCTCGCTCTACTGGGTCATCAAGGGCAATGTGCAGTGCCGGCAGCGGCTGACCGAGATCCGGCCGTTCACCGACGGCGACGGCATTTCGCGCTGTCATCTGGTGCTCGAGCCGACGGTCGTGCGCACGCACTGGCAGCCCCGCCGTGCGTTCCAGGGCTGGCGCTATCTGACCGCGGCCGACGCGCCGGCGGACCTTGCCGCCGATTCGGCCGGATGGCAGGTTCTCCCGCCCGACCTGCGGTCTGAACTGGCCAGTCTGGGACTTCTTTAAGTTTATCGTTTGCACTTAACCTTAAGCCGCGAAAGACGGCTCCCGCGCCATTTACCGGATTGAAACCATAAGCGACTGGACGCATGGTGAATTCGGGCGTGGAGTATTGTCATGTTGTTGTCGAGTTACAGGGGTTCGCCAGGCGACGCCCGGCGCCCGGCGCACGTGATCGTCGTCGGCAACGAAAAGGGCGGTTCCGGCAAGTCGACCACCGCCATGCATGTCGCAGTTGCGCTGCTCAAGCTGGGCTGCTCGGTCGCCACGGTCGACCTCGACGGCCGGCAGCTGTCGCTCACCCGCTATGTCGAGAACCGCGCGCGCTGGTCGCGCAGTTCGGGCGTGCCTCTTCCCGTTCCCGCGCATTTCCACGTGCCACCGGCGCGGCGCGAAAGCATCACCGAGGCCGAGGGCGAGGAATTCCGCAAGCTGACCGACGGTCTCGCCGAGGTCGAGAGCCGGCATGATTTCGTCGTCATCGACACGCCCGGCTCGGACACATTCCTCAGCCGTCTCGCGCACCGTATCGCCGACACGCTGATCACGCCGATGAACGACAGTTTCATCGACTTCGACGTTCTCGGCCGCATCGACCCGGTGAGCTACGAAATCCTCGACGTCTCGCAGTATGCCTCGTCGGTGCGCGATGCCCGGCGCGAACGCCGCCAGACCGACAACGCCATCCTCGACTGGGTTGTCGTGCGCAACCGCATGGCAAGCATCACCTCGCGCAACGAGCAGCGCGTCGCCTCCTGCCTGCGCAACCTGTCGATGAAGCTCGGCTTCCGCATCGCCGACGGCATTTCGGAACGCGTCATCTTCCGCGAATTCTTTCCGGTCGGGCTCACCGCGCTCGACGACCTCGACGAGCGTGTCCTTGGCGGCCGCCCGACCCTGTCGCACCTGTCGGCGCGGCAGGAGATCCGCCAGTTGGTCACGGCGCTGCGGCTGCCCGCCGACGAGATGGGTCGCAAGCGGGCCGAAGCCCGGCAACGTTACGCCGAGACTATCGGCCGCCCCATCGCCATGCCCGATATTTTCGTTACCTGAGTAACTCCGACTTGAATCGGGCGCGATCGGACCGCATTTTCGGAAGATGGACGCGGAGATTGCGGATAGCGTGACAGGCGGCGCGTGGCGGAATGGCCGGGCGCACCGGGCGGTCGCGGCATGATCTGGCTCTACGCCCTCGGCCTCGCCGCGCTTATCGCGCTGAGTGGGCGGCTTCTGCTGACCGCCGACCCGCGGCGGCTGGCCCTGGCGCTGCGGATTGCCGGTCCCCTGGTTCTCGGCCTGACCGGCGTGACGCTGACGGCGATCGGCAGGCCTTTGGTCGGGTTCCCCCTGGTCGGGCTCGCTACAGTCTGGGCTCTTGTGACGTTCGCCTGGCCGCGCCGGCGGGGATCGAAGCAACGGCACTCGACAGTCCGGTCGGCCGCGCTCGAGATGGTGCTGGACCATTCCACCGGTGCGCTCGAAGGGCTGGTGCTCGCCGGACGCCTCGAGGGCAGGGAGCTGAGCGAGCTCGATCTGCCCTCGCTCGTGAAGCTCCGCGCCGAACTGCAGTCCGACGCAGACAGCGTCCGCCTACTTGAGGCGTATCTTCAGGGCAGGTTCCCCACTTGGCGCGTAGACGCTGACGCGCAGGTCGGTGCGGGGAAGACTGGCGCGCCAGGTGCGGGCGCCATGACTGAGAAGGAAGCCTACCAGATCCTTGGTCTTGAACCGGGAGCCAGTGCGGCGGACATCCGCAAGGCGCATTGCCGCCTTGTGCAGCGACTGGACACCGACTTCGTCAACAGGTCCGTCCTTGCGGCGCGGATAGACGAAGCCCGGGACGTTTTGCTCACTCTGCACGGCTAACTCTCCTTCGACACGTGACTTGACTGGAGATACCTGTGGTTCAGGGCTTCACTGCTGCACGGCGTAGCAGGCGATCGACTTCTTCTTCAGCGCCGCGCAGGTCTTGGTGGCCGTCGACTGGCTTGCGAAGCCGCCGAAACGGGCGCGGATGTAGGTCGTCCCGCCCTTCTGGAAACGCTCCGTGAAAGGCTCCGCCGAGGCGAGCAGCTGCGCGGCCTTGCCGCTGGTCTTGTCGAGAAGCGCGCGCGCTTCCGCTTCCGAGCCGACAGAGCCGACCTGGATCACCCAGCCCGATTTCGGTGCCGCGGACGGCGTGACCGAGGCCGTCTTGATCTCGTCGACCTTCACCTCCTCGACCGCTTCCGCCTTGGCGACTGACTCGGTGATCGGATCGGCGGGGCGCGCCGTGGGACGCGCATAGGCCGTTTCGACCGCCGGCTCCGGCCGCGCCTCGGGGGCAGGGACGTTTTTCGCCTTCAAGGGCTGGGCGGCGACCGAGGCCACGATCGGCGCCTGCGGCTCGATCGTGCGTGCCGCAACGAGCGGATTCGAGCCCCGGCTCGATGCCTTCGGCATATAGGCCTCGATCAGCCGGGCCATTTCGGCGTCGCGGCTGCGGCCGCTGGCGCCGCCCATGACGACCGCGACGATCTTGCGGTCGCCGACCTTGACCGACGAGACGAGGTTGAAGCCGGAGGCGCGCGTGTAGCCGGTCTTGATGCCGTCGACGCCCTTGACCCGCCCGAGCAGCTTGTTGTGGTTGGCCATGCGCGACTTGCCGAAGGCGAAGGAGCGCGTCGAGAAGTAGGAATAGTATTTCGGATAATGCTCGCGCAGCGACATGCCGAGGATAGCCATGTCCCGCGCGGTCGTCTTCTGGCCGGGGTCCGGCAGGCCAGAGGCATTGCGGAAGGTGGTCGAGCTCATGCCGAGCTTGCGGGCCTTGGCCGTCATCATCCTGGCGAAGTTCGCTTCGGAGCCGCCGAGCATTTCGCCGAGCGCGGTCGCCGCGTCATTCGCCGATTTCGTCACGAGGCTGAGGATGGCCTGCTCCACCGTGATCGATCCGCCGGGGCGCACGCCGATCTTGGTCGGCGGGCGCGAAGAGGCGTAACTCGAGAAGACGACTCTGCTGTCCTTGGAGATGCGGCCCGCCGACATGGCCTCGAAGGTCATGTAGAGCGTCATCATCTTCGTCAGCGACGCCGGATAGCGCGACGAATCGGCGCTCGACGAATAGAGTGTCTTGCCGGTGTTGGCGTCGATGACGATGGCCGCCTTCTTGGATTGGGCCAGAGAGGGGGCGGTCGCGCCGATGGTCGCCACCGCTGCCGCGATGATCAGACCGAAGACGGGACGGAGGGATTGGCGGACGGTCGTGCACAGGCCGGAGAACGCGAAACTCACTGCTACACCCTTTGTGTTCTCGTTGCGACTTGCGCGGCAAAGGCCACCGCGCGCATGTCGACCGAAGCTAAGGGGGCAGCGTTACCATTCCGTTTATGGTAACCGGATTGTTGAAGCCCCGGCCGGCCTTTGAATCGAAATCGAGCCATAAGCGGTCGAGAGAGTGCTCGGCGGGCCGAATTGCGGAAGCGCTTTTGGCCCGCTTCGGCATCCCGCCATCCGGGCAGGCGTCAGGGCGTCGAAAGGGCTTGTGTTTTCGGATCATTGCCGCTAATCGCCCGGCTCCGAAACGTCGCAACAGTCGCCAAGGAAGAGCACGATGGCTAAGAGCAAGTTTGAGCGGACGAAGCCGCATGTGAACATCGGAACGATTG
>JAYSFJ010000002.1:0-444382 GCA_041913465.1 Mesorhizobium sp.
CACTTGACCAACCAAGACAGTCGCCGGGTTCCGCTGCGCGGCCCCGGAATGACGGCGGAAAAGGTGACGCCTCGGACGTGTCGCCGTTCGACCATGCGAGATTGTCGACCGCAGCGCCTTTTTCCGCGGAAGCAAGGGAAATGTTCCGGATCGACGGCCCTCCCGCGTAAGGGGGGGGCGCTTTCTAGGATGTGTCAAGAATCTCCACCGGTCGGAAGGCACCTTCCCGAAGCCTCCGCATCACTGCGTCTAGCCCGTGGATCGGGTTGCCGTCGTCGCCGGCCGCGTCGGAGGCCTGACCCTGCTGCCACACTGAGACTTGGCGGAGGTATGCCGCCATGCCGCTGATGATCAGCGCCAGCGCCCGCAGCGAGGCGGCGATGTCGAGGGCGTCGGCGGGATCGGTGCCGTAGCGGACTGTCGGCAAGGCGGGCGACCAGAGGCGGCCGGCCGTGTTCCAAGTCGAGCCGGCGACGTAGTCCCGCACGATCAGGTCGGCCTGCCGGGCGGCCCACAGCACGCAGAAGCGGACCCAGGGCGTGTCGCCGGCAGATTTTTCGGCGAGGGCGGCAATGGCAAGCAGGGTCGAGACGATGCTCGCCAGCACATCCTGTCGCCTCCCTGTCTTCGCCTTCCACGCCATTTCCGGCTCCTTTTCGCACCGGTGCTATGGTCCGTTAGGTCAGGAGGGGTGTGGATAGACATTATTGCAATGTCGAACGGAAAGAAGGGGTTGGCGGAAAGAGGGCGGGATTCGATCCACGGTGCAGGCGGTGTCTTTGCCGCCGCACACCCTCGCGCGATCGTCTTCCCGGCGGCCGGAGGCCAGCCGGGATCATTGATCGCTGGTCGATGGAATGCCGGCGGTCATGCTATGGAGGCAGGCGCTTTCGGCGTGTAACCGGAGACAAGAATGGATACCGGCTGACCTCCGGTCGCCGGTATGACGACGTGGGGTGTGCGAGACGGGCGGATAGCCTTCTGCCTCTGGGTGTTCAGCCGGCTCTTACACCCTCGCGCGGCCGTCTTCCCGCCGACCGGAGGCCAGCGGGGAACCATTGACCGCCGGGAGATGGACACCGTCGGTCAGGTTTCGGAGGCGGCGCTTTCGGCGTGTAACCGGCGAGAAGAATGGATACCGGCTGGCCTTTGGCCGCCGGTATGACGGAAGTGTGGGTGCGCGAGAGAGGCTAGGTGGCGCAGGCCTCCGGCAGGAGGGAGGAGAGGTGCGGACGTCGACGGAGGGCGTGGGGCAAGGCCTCCAAAACATCGCGCTGATTCTGTCCACTACAATCGTCATGACATATGGGGTATTCTGTAATGACAGTTCACGAGGACAACGCGATGAACCTGCAGATCCGTGACAAGCGCGCCCATGAACTCGCCAGGCGTCTCGCCGAGCGGGACAAGACCACCATGACCGAGGCGGTTATCTCGGCGCTGGAGAACGAGCTGGAGCGGAAGGGGGAAGAACCTTCTTTTCAGGAGCGCGTCGCGGTGATCGTCGACAAGCTTCACCGTCTCTCACCGGGCGGCGGTCGCCAGATGACAAAAGACGAGATCGACGAGATGTGGGGCCATGAATGATCTTCCTCGATACGTCGGTGCTCGTCGCCATCGTTGCTCGGGAGGAAGATCACCATGAGTGGATCGACCGGATAGGTGCGTACGGGGCAGGTGTGACGTCGCCGCTCGTTGTCCTTGAAGCCACGATGCGACTGACGACACTTCTGGCCACGGAGCCGCGTGACGTCGAAGCAACCATCGCGTCGCTGCTCGCGGTGTTCAATGTCGAGGTGCTGCCGATCGAAGCTGACGACACGAGTCTCGCTATCGGGGCGTTTGCCCAGTACGGCAAAGGCAGGCGCCACCCTGCACGACTGAACCTCGCCGATTGCCTGTCCTATGCCTGCGCAAAGAGGCGGGGATTGAAGCTGCTTTACAAGGGCGGCGACTTTGCGTTGACCGATCTCGCCTGACCTGAAGTTTCACCCTTCGCCCAGCACCAGCGGCAACAGGTGCTCCGCCCAGGCGGCGTAGCCGGCGGCCGAGGCGTGGAAGCCGTCGGTGGAGAAGCCGGCGGCGGGGTCGAGGATCGGAAGGCGGGTGGCGGGGACCGCGCCGCGCTCGAAGCAGAGCGCCTCGCCCCTGGCGTTGATCGCGCCTGCGCGGATTTCGAGGATGCGGCCGAGCAGAGGGGGAAGTGCGGGAACGCGCGTCATCTCCACCACCGGCGACCAGACCACGCGGGCTTCGGGCCATTTGGCGCGCAGCGCGTAGAGCAGGCCGCCGAATTCGCGCTTGAAGCGCGAGACCGTGTGGAAGTTCTTTGCGTCGTTGGTGCCGACGGACAGAACGATATGCGTCCACGGCTCAGGCGCGAGATTGGGCAGGACATGGTCGCGGATCTGGCCGGACGTTGCGGAGTTGAAGCCGGCCGCGCGCCAGACGACAGCGCGGCCCGTCTGCGCGGCGACGAGGCGGGAGAGTTCGGCGGCGAGGCCCTGTTCGGAACTCTCGATGCCGACCGAGGCGGCCGAGGAATCGCCGAGCACGAGAAGCCTGATCTCCGGCTCGGCGCCGGCAATGCGGTGGCGGACCGGACCCGACGCCGGGAGCATGCGCGGCGTGCGGCGGCGCACGCCCAATCCCTGCCAGACGTAGACGGGCAAGGCGAGCCAGGAGAGGAGAGGTGCGATGCGGGACATAGGCTCCGATTAGCGCGAAGCCGGGCACGAAGGAAGATCGCGACGGTTCGGCCGGCGCGGTTCCGGATGCAGCCGCACGTTTAGGGCGTGTGGACAGTCAGGTTCCAAAGGCGCCGATCGGCCACTCTCATGCGTGATTCCGGGACGCGCAGCGGAACCTGGAATCCGGCGCGCGGGCTCTGAGTTGTCCGGAGACGAGGCCTTTCCTGTGAGGCTGCGACTCTGGATTCCGGGTTCCGCTGCGCGGCCCCGGAATGACGGCGGACGGGTTGTCCGCGCTCAGCGCTTGCGCACGAACTCCGTGCGCAGGACGAGGCCCTTGATCGCTTCGTGGCGGCAGTCGATCTCTTCCGGATTGTCGGTGAGGCGGATCGACTTGATCACGGTGCCCTGTTTCAGCGTCTGGCCGGCGCCCTTGACCTTGAGGTCCTTGATCAGGACGACCGAGTCACCGTCGGCGAGGACGTTGCCGGCGGCGTCGCGCACCGCGGCGGCTTCCGCCTTCGCGGCGGCCAGTTCAGAGGCCGGGCGCCATTCGCCGGTTGCCTCGTCATATACGTATTCGTCGTCGTCGGCCGACATGTCCGGTCCTTCCCTCAGAGACGAGCGGCCCGTCGGGTCGGTCGATCAGTCAGCGCGGTCTACAGCGGGAGCGGGCGGTGTCAAGCCTGGCAGGGACAACACCGCCGTGCCCGCATCTCAGAACGCCGGCAGCGCCGGGCGGACGGCGAGCGCGTCGGTGATCACCTTCTCGACGGCCTTGCGGCGCTCGCCGGAGAGCGGTAAGCGCGGCATGCGCACCCGGTCATTGGTGCCGATGGCGTGGACCTCCGCCAGCTTGATGTTCTGGACGAGGTAGGTCGAGACGTCGAGGTCGAGCAGCGGGCGGAACCAGCGGTAGATCGACAGAGCTTCGTCGCGGCGGCCCTGTTTCATGAGCTGGTAGATCGCCACCGTCTCACGCGGGAAGGCGGTGACAAGACCGGCGACCCAGCCGATGGCGCCGACCGACAGCGCCTCGAAGGCGAGGTTGTCGACGCCGGTGAAGAGGTCGAACCGATCGCCGAAGGCATTGATGATGTCGGTCGAGCGGCGGATGTCGTCGGACGATTCCTTGACCGCGACGAAGCGGGCGTCGGCGGCGAGCTCTTGCATGATGGGGATCGTCACGTCGACGCGGTAGGCGAGGCGGTTGGAATAGATCATCACCGGCAGGTCGCCGGCCTTCGCCACGGCGCTGAGCGCAGCGACCGTCTCTTCCGGATTGGTGTGGTAGATCGGCGAGGGCACGACCATGAGGCCGTCGGCGCCGGCCTTGGCGGCACGCTTCGCGAGCGAGGCGGCGTCGCGTGTGGCGGCTTCGTTTACGGTCAGCAGGACAGGCTTTTTGCCGGCTATCTTTCGCGCGGTCGCGAACACTTCGAGCTTCTCGTCATGGCTGAGCATAGGGCCTTCGCCGAGCGAGCCGCAGACGATGATGCCGTCGCAGCCGGCGTCCATCTGCAGGCCGAAGCAGCGCTCCATCTCGGCATGGTCGAGGCGGTCGTCGGCGGTGAACTTGGTCGTGACGGCAGGGAAAACTCCGGACCACATGGTCGATCTCCTTCTGATATATCAGTGATATATGAGATTGCGAGGAGGGTTGTCAAGCGGATTCCGAAGCTGATATATCACTAAAATACCTTCCGGAGACCGCAGACACATGACCGAGGCGGTGCAGGAAAGCGCCACGCGACGCGCCTACAGGATGCTGGAGCGGATGATCGTCACGCTCGAGCTCGCTCCGGCCAGCGTGACGACAGAGGGTGCGCTGATCGAGCGGATCGGGCTCGGGCGCACGCCGGTTCGCGAGGCGATCCAGCGGCTGGCCTGGGAAGGGCTGCTCGAGGTGCGCGCCCGGGCGGGGCTGGCGGTCGCGCCGCTGCATGCGTCCGACTGGGTGAAGATCATCGATGCACGGCGCGGGGTGGAGGCGGTTCTGGCGCGGGCGGCCGCGCGGCACGCCACCCGCGAGACGGCGCAGCGTTTCCACGACGCGGCGCTATCGATGCGCAAGGCGGTGATCTCAGGGAACGTGTTCGCGTTCCTGCAGGCCGACAAGGCGCTCGACGAGGTGATGGCAGAGACGTCCGACAATCCCTTCGCGGCACGCGTCGCCGCACCGCTCCAGACGCATAGCCGGCGCTTCTGGTATCGCTACCAGGCCGACAGCGGACTGGCCGCGGCGGCCGACAGGCACATGGCGCTGATCAAAGCGGTGCTCGACGGCGATGGCGACGCTGCCGCGGCGGAGTCGGATCGCCTGATGGCCCTGCTCAGGGCCCATGCCGAAGACGCGGCGCGGTAGGACCGGTAAAGCCTCAGCTTTCGCGGCCGGCCACCTTCGTTCCGCCATCCCATCCCTCGCCGCTGGCCAGGATGCAGCTGGTGCCGTCGGTGCCGCTGGCAAGGATGGTGAAGGTGCCGGCTTCGGACACGAAGACTTCGACGACCGCCGTCGGGTCGATCATGCCCATGCTGTTGGGCGCCTCCTGGAACACGGCGCCGAGTTGCGCCACGATCTCGTCGCGCGGGCCGCAATTCGTGACCTCGGAGGATTGGGAGGGGACCGACGCGTCCGGGACCACCTCGATGCCCGGGGCAGCGGTTGGGGCAAGGTTTTGCGCAGGGGTCTGGGCGACGGCGGCGAAACTGCAGGTGAGCGCGAAGGCGCCGATAAGCGGAGCGAGTCGGGTCATGGCGGAAATCCTCGTTCGCCGTTCATTGTTCCTGGAAATCAAGCAGGGCGACGTATCCGCGTTCCATCACGAAAACTTGCGCAATGTAACGAAGGGCAACCGCGTCGGCTGGATCAGCGTCAAAGCGCGGCGGAGGAGGTCGGCGAAAAGAGCCTGCGTTGAGTATCAGCCACTTTCGCCCTCGCAAGGCGGCAAGGCGGCCAGTGCGCTCTCCGGCAGCAGCTTTCGCACGTCTATCGAGGATACCCGGAAATAGCGCTCGTCCGCCTTGGTGCGCATGAAGATCTCGATGTTCAGGGCGCCGGGATTGATCGCGCCGTCACGGCAGCCGCCGGTGATCGACACCGTAATGCCGCCTTCGCCCTTCCCTCCGGTCGCCTTGAAAGCGCGCGCCCTGGCTTGCGCGGCGGCCAGCCGGGGCAAATCGGCCTGGGCGACGCGGGCGATCTGGATCCGCTCGAACGAAGGGCTTGCCGGCACGCCGGGCGTACCCTCGCCGGCGATTATCTCGAGCGGCAGCTTCTCGTCCACCGGACCGAAGGAGGCAGGCATGTTCACGGTGAAATGCAGCAGCACATCGCCGGTGCGCAGCCTGAGGGGAACAGGCATGACCACCGCGACGCTCACTTGTTCCGGCGCGATTTCAAGCGGATCGAGGCTGGCAAGCCTGGTTATCGCCACCGGACCGAGCGATGCGCATGCGGACAGAGCGAAGAGCCCGGCCAACGCGGAAAGTGACCTCATTTGAATCGACAAGATGTCCTCACATGATTGTTTGACAGCGTCGACTTATTGTTTTACATTAATTTATGCAACTGAAATTTGATGAGGGCTGAAAAATGAACGATCGACGCGAGCGTGCCAGGTCGCTGAGCCGGCGGATGGAGGCGCTGATCCTTGCGCTGACGGGCGTGGTGATCGTGTTCGTCGCCTATGGCTTGTGGATGACCTGGGACGACCCCGACTGGGTCGGCCGGTTCATCATCGACAAGCTCGCGCTGCCCGACACGGCGCAGTTCTCGACATCCACCGTCCGGCTGCTGGCCGCGGCATTCCTCGTACAGGCTTTGATGGTGATCTGGGCGCTGCAGGCGCTGCGGAGGGCATTCCACGAAATCTCGCTGCACGATATCGTCAGCACAAAGAGCGCGCGGCTGGTGCGGGCGTCGGGTCTGGCGTTCCTCGTCAACGCGATCGCGATGGTGCTGGCGCCGCCTCTGGTGTCGCTTATCGTCAGCTTGGATATGCCCGTCGGGCATCGCTTCGTTGCGATATCATTCAGCACCGCGGAGCTTCTGGCGGTGATCGTGTCGGGAACGCTCATCGTCTTCGGCCATCTGCTCGCCGTGGCGGCCGAGGTGGACGACGAAAACAAACGGTTCGTCTGAGATGCCGATCGTCGTCAATCTCGATGTCATGCTGGCGCGCCGAAAGATGCGCTCCAAGGAGCTCGCGGCGAAGGTCGGGATCACCGAACAGAACCTTTCGCTGCTCAAATCCGGCAAGGTTCGCGGTGTGCGCTTCTCGACACTGGGACGCATCTGCGCCGAGCTGGAGTGCCAGCCCGGCGATCTGCTGGAATATCAGCCCGGTCCGGAGGAAGACGAGCCCTGAGCGGGCCCCGGTGGGCGCCCGCGTTCTTCTTCGGTTTCGAGATCCGCGCGCCCGCGCCCGAAGGCAAGGACGCGCGGACCAGAATCCGAGCGGTTAGTTCATCGTCGGGATGACGAAGTCGGCGCCGTCCTTGATGCCGGAGGGCCAGCGCGAGGTGACGGTCTTGGTCTTGGTGTAGAAGCGGAAGGCGTCGGGGCCGTGCTGGTTCAAGTCGCCGAAGGAGGACGCCTTCCAGCCGCCGAACGTGTAGTAGGCGATCGGCACCGGGATCGGCACGTTAACGCCGACCATGCCGACCTGGACGCGGGAGGCGAAGTCGCGGGCGGCGTCGCCGTTCTGGGTGAAGATCGCGACGCCGTTGCCCATCTCGTGGTCGTTGGCGAGCTTGATCGCGTTCTCGTAGGTGTTGGCGCGGACGACCGAGAGGACGGGGCCGAAGATCTCTTCCTTGTAGATCTTCATGTCCGGCGTCACGTGGTCGAACAGGCAGCCGCCCATGTAGAAGCCGTTCTCGTAACCCTGCATCTTGAAGCCGCGGCCGTCGACCAGGAGCTTGGCTCCTTCCTTGACGCCGGCGTCGACGTAGCCCTTGACGCGCTCCAGCGCCTGCTTCGTCACCAGCGGGCCGAAATCGGCGGAGGAGTCGGTCGAGGGGCCGACTTTCAGGCTTTCGACGCGCGGGATGAGCTTCTCGACGAGGCGGTCGGCGGTTTCCTTGCCGACGGGCACGGCGACCGAGATCGCCATGCAGCGCTCGCCGGCCGAGCCGTAGCCGGCGCCGATCAACGCGTCGACGGTCTGGTCCATGTCGGCGTCGGGCATGATGATCATGTGGTTCTTGGCGCCGCCGAAGCACTGGGCGCGCTTGCCGTTGGCGGTGGCGCGGGAATAGATGTACTGCGCGATCGGCGTCGAGCCGACGAAGCCGACGGCCTTGATGTCCGGATCGTCGAGGATCGCGTCCACCACTTCCTTGTCGCCGTTGACGACGTTGAGCACGCCGGCCGGCAGGCCGGCCTCGAGGAAGAGTTCGGCGATGCGCATCGGCACGCCCGGGTCGCGCTCGGACGGCTTGAGGATGAAGGCGTTGCCGCAGGCCAGCGCCGGGCCGATCTTCCACAGCGGGATCATGGCGGGGAAGTTGAACGGCGTGATGCCGGCGACGACGCCGAGCGGCTGGCGCATCGA
Organism: Mesorhizobium sp.; assembly: GCA_041913465.1. Taxonomy (GTDB): domain Bacteria; phylum Pseudomonadota; class Alphaproteobacteria; order Rhizobiales; family Rhizobiaceae; genus Mesorhizobium_A. The sequence goes on from JAYSFJ010000002.1 coordinate 8,249, forward strand.
GTAGACGTCGATGCCGGGGCCGGCGCCGTCGGTGAATTCGCCCTTCATCAGGTGCGGCGCGCCGATGCAGACCTCGATGACCTCGAGGCCGCGCTGGATGTCGCCCTTGGCGTCGGCGATGGTCTTGCCGTGCTCGCGGGCCAACAGTTCGGCCAGCGCGTCGTTTTCGCGCGCCATCAGCTCGAGGAACTTCATCAGCACGCGTACGCGGCGCTGCGGATTGGTCGAGCCCCAGCCGACCTGGGCCGCCTTGGCGTTTTCGACCGCCTTGCGCAGTTCGGCGGCCGAGCCGAGCGCCACCTGGCCGCGCACGGTGCCGTCCATGGGCTGCAGCACGTCGGCGACGCGTCCGCTGGTGGAGGCGACATGCTTGCCGCCGATGTAATGACCGTAGATCGCCACTGTTTCACTCCCTGAAGGATTTTTCTGGCTGCCATCATCGGCGCAGAAAAGCCGGATTGCAACGCGAGCCGGGTCGAAACCGTTGTGCACCGTCTCAATAGCGACTATGGTTGATCTACATTATCTGCATATCGGGAGGGGATATGAACTGGGATGACGTGCGCATTTTCCTCGCCGTCGCGCGGGCGGGCCAGATTCTCGGCGCGGCAAAGCGGCTGGGGCTGAACCACGCGACCGTGTCGCGCCGCGTCGCCGCGCTCGAGGAAAGCCTCAATGCGCGCCTGTTCCGGCGGCTGACCACGGGCAGCGAACTGACACCGGCGGGCGAGCATTTCCTCGCGGTGGCGGAGCGCATGGAAGGCGAGATGATCGCCGCGCGCGCCGAGATCGCCGGCGAGGGAAGCGAGGTCTCGGGCACGGTGCGCATCGGCGCGCCCGACGGGTTCGGCGTCGCCTATCTCGCGCCGCGTCTCGGCGAATTGACGGAAAGGCACCCGACGCTGTCGGTGCAGCTCGTTCCGGTGCCGCGCTCGTTTTCGCTGTCACGTCGCGAGGCCGACATCGCGATCACGGTCGAGCGGCCGACGGAAGGACGCCTCGTCGCCTCCAAGCTGGTCGACTACACGCTGGGTCTCTATGCGTCGAAGGCCTATCTCGACGCGCATGGTGCGCCGGCGCGCGTGGAGGATCTCGAGAAGCACCGGCTGGTCGGCTATGTCGGCGACCTTCTGATGAGCCAGAGCCTCGACTACGCCACCGAGATCTGGTCGCGATGGAACGCCGGCTTCCAGATTTCATCCGCGCTCGGACAGACGGCGGCGGTGCGCTCCGGCGCCGGTATCGGTATCCTGCACACGTTCGTCGCGCGGGCCTTCGACGACCTCGTGCCGCTGGCGATCACGCCGCCGATCCGCCGCGCCTATTGGCTCGTCTACCACGAGAGCGTCAGGCCGCTGCGGCGGGTGCAGGCGGTGTCTGCCTTTATCGCCGCGCTGGTGGAGAAGGACCGCGCGAGCTTCGCCTGAGCGCGGTCAGGGCAAAGTGACGGCGGTCTCCGTCCGCTCGCCCGCGACCACCTTGGCGTCGACCTCCTTGCCGGCGTCGTCGTTCTGCTGCCGCGCGACGACGACGTAGTCGCCTGCCGGAAGGGTCGTCTGGAATTCCTCGCCATAGGTATATGAAAACGATTTCCGCTTGCCCTGGATGTCCTTCTTCGCCCCGAGGATCTCGATGGTATGAGCGCCGGGCGCCGAAACCGCGAGCACGCCAGCGTTCAGGACGACTTCGACCTCCGTGGTTTCTCCGACCTTGACGCTGAAGGGAGCTTCCGCCTCGGTTTCGCCGATACGCGCGTGCAGCACATAGTCGCCCGGCGGTACCTCGTGGGCACTGTCCGGACCGTAGGCGGACACGACGGACTCGCGCGACCCGTCGAGCTTCTTCGCCGCCTTGAGGATTTCGAGGAACAGGCCGCCGTCCTCGACCTTCATGCCGGGGACATAGGCCGCGTTCGTCACCGCGCGGCCGACACCGACGACGACATCTTTCGTGACAGTGTCCCCGGCGTTCAGGACGACAGTCTCGGTGACCTCGCCAGCCCCGATGCGGACCTTGAGCTTCTGTTCTCCCGCGGGCGCGATGAACGTGGCCTGGCCGTAGCTGGTCGTTTCACCGCCGGGATAGACCAGGTTGACGGCCGCGCCGTCGACCGGTTCGCCGCCCGGGACCGCGAGAGGCCGGACGATCAGCGTGCCGGCATTGAGCACGAAAAGCGGCTCGATCAGCTTGCCGGCTTCGATGGTGACGGGCTGTTCGGTGCCGGCCTCGCCATAACGGGCGACAACGACATATTTGCCCGGCTCCAGATTCGTCTTCCAGCTGTTGCCGTAGTCGGTGGAGACGTATTCGCCGCGTGAGCCATCCGCCTGGGCGCGATAGACTTCCCACGCGTTGCCGGCGTTGCCGGGCAAGGGGTCGTCTCCTTCCGCCATGATCGCGACCGGCGCAAAATTGTATTCCGGAGCCGCCGGCTCTGGGGCCGGGGCAGGCGCGGGAGCCGGCTCGGCCGCGGGCTGCGCTGCCTGGGCGACCGTCTGGGTGAGTGCCTCGGAGAGTGCGTTGCCGTCTCCGGCCTGGACGTACATCCCGCCGGTATTCTCTGCCAGGCAGGCGACCTTGCGACCTTCCTCCTCCGTCAGGCCGAAGCCGACGACATGCGCGGTGAAGCCGACGCCGCCCTTTTCGAGCTCGCTCGCCAGCGCGCATGGATCGGCGTCGCATGTCTCGATGCCGTCGGTGACCAGAATGACGGTCGCCTTTTCCTCGGTGTAGCGCAGTTCTTCCGCGGCGCGCTTCACGGCGGCGGACAAGGGCGTCTTGCCCTTAGGATTGATCCTGTCGACGGCTGCCGAGATCGCAGCAGCCGAGCCGGCCGCCGGTTCGACGAGGGTTTCTATGTCGGTGCAGGAGCCCTTTTCGCGATGGCCATAGGCCATGAGGCCGAGTTCGAGGCCTTCCGGCAGACCGGCGAGGACGTCCTTGATCGTCTGGCGCGCGATGGTGATGCGCGGAACCCCGTCGATCTGCGCCCACATCGAGCCGGACGCGTCGAGAACGACGATCGCGCGATCGGCCGCCAGCGCGCCGGTCACCGGCAGGGTCATGGCCATCAGGCCGGCGGTCAAGGCGAAGCGAAATCTCATGAGGTCCCCTGTCAGGCAAATCCGGATCGCCGGAGTTACCAGCAATGCTGACGCAAGGGCAACCCCGAACGATCGCGCACGACCCGGCTTGACGAACACATATCCCGCTGGTTATACGATGACCAATAGCCAGAAGGTTATGGATTGCGAATGTCGACCACTCAGGATGTTCTCTTCAGGACGCTTGCCGACCCCACACGGCGGGCCATCTTCGAGCGGCTGTGCCGCGAGGGCGACCAGACGGTGGGAGCGCTGACGGCCCGAGCCGGCATCTCGCAGCCGGCCGTCTCCAAGCATCTTGGCGTGCTGAAGCGCGCCGGACTGGTGAGCGACCGTCCCGAAGGCCGCCAGACCCACTACAGCGCGCGGCGCGAAGCGCTTGCGCCGCTGGCCGACTGGACAAGCGAGATGGGCGGGTTCTGGCGGGGCAAGTTCGACGAGCTCGAAGACCTGCTCAAAAGGATGGACCAATGACGGAAGCCGCGACCGAAACGCTCTCCATCGTCGTCGAGCGAGAGGTGCCTTTCGCGCCGGAGAAGATCTGGCGCGCGCTGACGCAGCCGCATCTGATCGCGGAATGGCTGATGAAGAACGATTTCCAGCCGAAGCAGGGCCACCGCTTCAATCTGAGCGCAGACTGGGGCGGCGTCGACTGCGAGGTCCGCAGCGTCGAGCCCAACAGGAGGCTGTCCTACAGCTGGGACACCAAGGATCTGAGGAGCGTCGTGACCTGGACGCTCGTTTCCACCGGCGCCGGCACGCGCCTGCGGATGGAGCAGACGGGATTCCGGCCCGACCAGCAGCCCTATTTCCGCGGCGCCAAGGCCGGGTGGCCGAGGTTCCTCGATGGACTGGAACGGGCCCTGGGGCGAATGGACTGAAGCACCGTCGCGGCGGGCTTCGGCGCAATCGAGGAGATGTCAATGAACTGGAACGCCTGGATCCGGCAGATCCACCGCTGGCTGTCGATCGCCTTCACGGCCGTCGTTGCCGCGATCTTCATCAGCCTGGGCATCGGCGTCGAGCCGGCGCAATGGGTCTATCTCATGCCGCTCATCCCGCTCGCGCTGCTGACCTTCAGCGGCGTCTACATGTTCGTGCTGCCCCATGCCGTCCGGTGGCGCGGCGGGCGGCGCATGCGTGCTCAAGGGCGGACATGAAACGCAAGCCGGCGCAGGCCGAAGCAGAAAAGGCGGCAACGCCCAAGCTTCTCTCGGGCGGTAACCCGCAGATCGCCAAGGGATATGGCGATGCGCCGGTGCAGGCCTACATCGCCGCCATGCCTGACTGGAAGAGCGCTGTCGGGCGCCGTCTCGATGCGATCATCGTGCGCACCGTTCCAGGCGTGCAGAAAGCGGTCAAATGGAACTCGCCCTTCTACGGCATGGAGGGCGAGGGCTGGTTCCTCTCGTTCCACGTCTTTGCCCGCTACATCAAGGTGGCGTTCTTCCGCGGCGCGTCGCTCGATCCCGTTCCGCCGGGCGCGTCGAAGCAGAAGGACGTGCGCTATCTCGATATCCATGAGGACGACACGCTCGACGAGATGCGGTTCGCGGACTGGGTGAAGCAGGCCAGCAAGCTGCCCGGCGAGAAGATGTAGGCGGGACAGGCGCCGGCCACTGGCCGCGACAAAGGCATGAGGAAAGCGACACGATCATGACCAGCAAGACGAACGAAGAGGCGGAGGGAGGCTCCGCCTCGCAGATGATCGATGCGCGGATCAGGGAGCTGGGCGACTGGCGCGGCGAGATGCTCGCCCGGCTGCGCGGCCTGATCAGGGACGCGGACCCGGAGGTGGTCGAGACCTGGAAATGGCGAGGGGTTCCGGTCTGGGAGCACGGCGGGATCATCTGTACCGGCGAGACCTACAAGTCGGTCGTGAAACTGACCTTTGCCAAGGGTGCCTCGCTGGAGGATCCGTCCGGCCTGTTCAACTCCAGCCTCGACGGCAATACGCGCCGGGCGATCGACTTCCATGCGGGCGACGATGTCGATGAGGCAGCGCTGAAGGCACTCGTCCGCGCCGCCGTCGCGCTGAACGTTGCGGGGCGGACAGCCCGTTCAAAGAAGAAGCCCTGAGCGCGCCTGGTCTCTGACGAGGCGGAATTATTGTAGGCAATCGCATACTAGAATCTGAAAAGCGCGGCTGACTTGATACCCCCACCCCTGACCCCTCCCCACAAGGGGGAGGGGGAACGATGTCGCGACCGCCGCAGTCGGTGTCGACTGCTTCCGAGCAGTGACCGGGTCGTCACCGGCCCCCTCCCCCTTGTGGGGAGGGGTCAGGGGTGGGGGTAACTCCATATGCGATTGCGCCGGAAATTCTCCGACGGCATGGACACGTCGCGAGTGTTATGTTTGACTGGATATATCGCTTTCGCGCACGAGGGGAATATCCATGGCATCGCGTCTCTCTTTCCTGGCAGGTGTGACCGGCTTTTGTATCGCGACATGTCTGGCGCCGACGGCATCGCTGGCCGGGGACGCGGTGACGGTGTTCGCCGCCGCAAGCCTGAAGAACGCGCTGGACGCGGTCAACGCGGCCTGCGAGGCGGATGCCGGCGGGAAAGCGACGATCTCGTATGCGGCGAGCTCGGCGCTGGCCAAGCAGATCGAAAGCGGCGCGCCCGCCGATATCTTCGTCTCCGCCGACCTCGACTGGATGGCCTATCTCTCGGAAAAGAACCTGACGAAGAAGGACACCGAGGTGAAGCTGCTCGGCAACAGCATCGTGCTGGTGGCGCCTGCCGACTCGACGGTCGCGACCGAAATCAAGGAGGGCTTCGATCTCGCCGGCCTGCTCGGCGACGGCAGGCTGGCGATGGCGAATGTCGATGCCGTTCCGGCCGGCAAATACGGCAAGGCGGCGCTGGAGAAGCTCGGCGCCTGGGCTGCGGTGGAGGGCAAGGTGGCGCAGGCGGAAAACGTGCGTGCGGCACTGGCGCTGGTGTCGACCGGCGAGGCTCCGCTCGGGATCGTCTACAAGACGGATGCGGCGGCGGACGCGAAGGTGAAGGTTGTCGGCACATTTCCGGAGGGGTCGCACAAGCCGATCGTCTATCCGGCTGCGATCACCGCCGAATCGAAGGATGACGACGCGGGCGCCTTCCTGAAGTGCATGCAGTCGGCGAAGGCGAAGGCGCTTTTCGAGGAGCAGGGTTTCACGGTATTGAGTCCCGTCGCATCGAACTGACGGGGCAACCGACGCATGGAGTGGCTGCAACTCAGTCCCGAGGAATGGGTCGCAGTCCGTCTCTCGATCAAGGTCTCGATCTGGGCGACGCTGGTCAGTCTTCCGATCGGTATCGTCGTTGCCCATGTTCTGGCGCGGCGCGAATTCGTCGGCAAATCGCTGCTCAACGGGCTGGTGCACCTGCCGCTGATCCTGCCGCCGGTGGTCACGGGCTATCTGCTGCTCTTGAGCTTCGGACGGCGGGGTCCGGTGGGTTCCTTTCTCGACCAGTGCTGCGGCCTGGTGTTCTCGTTCCGCTGGACGGGAGCGGCGCTCGCCTGCGGCGTGATGGCGTTTCCGCTGATGGTGCGCGCGATCCGGCTGTCGATCGAGGCGGTCGACCGCAAGCTCGAGGCGGCGGCCGGCACGCTTGGGGCGAGCCCGGTGATGGTGTTCGCCACGGTGACGCTGCCGCTGATCCTGCCGGGGATCGTCGCGGGCGCCATTCTCGCCTTCGCCAAGGCGATGGGCGAGTTCGGCGCGACGATCACCTTCGTCTCCAACATTCCGGGCGAAACGCAGACGCTGCCGTCGGCGATCTACACGTTCACCCAGGTGCCGGGCGGCGAGCTTGGCGCATTGCGGCTGACGCTGGTGTCGATCGCGATTGCGATGATCGCGCTGCTGGCTTCGGAAATCCTCGCCCGGCGGATCAGCCGGCGGATCGAGGCCTGATGACGATCGAGGTGAGTATCCGCCACAGGCAGGGCGACTTCGCGCTGGACGTTGCCTTCGCGAGCGGCGGGCGACTGACGGCGCTGTTCGGTCCGTCGGGCTCGGGTAAGACCTCCGTCGTCAATGCGATCGCGGGGCTGACGCGGCCGGACAGCGGCAGGGTTTCGGTGGAGGGACGCGTCCTGCTCGACACCGGCCAGCGCATCTTCGTGCCGCCGCATCGGCGTCGGATCGGCTACGTGTTCCAGGATGCGAGATTGTTTCCGCACCTCAGCGTGGCGCAGAACCTGAGCTACGGGCGCTTCTTCACGCCGCCGGCGGAGCGCTATGCGGAGTTCTCAAAGGTGGTCGACCTGCTGGGCATCGGTGCCCTGCTGGAGCGAAGGCCGGCGGGCCTGTCGGGCGGCGAAAGGCAGCGCGTGGCGATCGGCCGGGCGCTGATCGCAAGTCCGCGGCTGCTCTTGATGGACGAGCCGCTGGCCGCGCTGGACGACGAGCGCAAGGCGGAGATCCTGCCCTATGTCGAGCGGCTGCGGGACGAGGCCGGCATACCGATCGTCTATGTCAGCCATTCGGTCGCCGAGATCGCGCGGCTGGCAAGCGACGTTGTGCTGCTGTCGGAAGGGCGCGTGGCGGCGGCCGGCCCGGTGGGAGACATCCTGCCGCGCTTCGACCTCTTGCCGGCGGGAGAACGCGGCGAGGCGGGCGCCATGGTGCCGCTGGAGCTGGTCGGGCAGGACGAGGCGTTCGGACTGTCGGTGCTGCGGTCTTCCGGCGGCGAATGGCGGCTGCCGCGCATCGACGTGCCGGCGGGGACGCGGGTGACGGTGCGGGTGAGGGCGCGCGACGTAATGATCGCGACCGAACGTCCCGCCGGGATCAGCGCGCTCAACGTGCTGGAGGGGCGGATCGCGGCGATCGACCTGGCGGGCGACAGAGAGACGCTCGTGTCGATCCTGTCGGGCGAGGACCGCCTGTACGCCCGCGTTACAAGGCGCTCGGTCGGGCAGCTTGGGCTGGAGCCGGGCAGAACCGTCTTCGCCATCGTCAAGTCGGTGTCGCTCGACAGCGCCGTGGCGGCGCGGCGCTGAGCTGGTGCGAATGGTCGCCGCTTGGCGAAGGCGCGCCGATCGATATATACAGTTTGGAATAACGATCGGAGCCGCCCATGCCCTCGCTCAGCCTGCGCATCAACCTCGATCCCGGCGGACGGATCGGTCCCGGCAAGATCGAACTGCTTGAGCAGATCGCCGCCTTCGGGTCGATCTCGGCTGGCGCCCGGCAGATGAACATGTCGTACAAGCACGCCTGGGACCTGGTCGAGGAGATGAACCGGATCTTCGGCAAGCCGGTCGTCGCGGCGCAGACCGGGGGAAAGCGCGGCGGCGGGGCGGAGCTGACGGGCGTCGGCCTCGCCGTGGTCAGCCGGTTCCGCGCGATCGAGCGGGCGGCAACCGCCGCGGCCGAGCAGCACATGAAGGCGCTGCAGGCCGAGATCGCCGCCGGCTGATGTCTTTGACGGAAATCAATATGTGCACACGGCAACGGCGTAGAATGGGAATATGAAAAAGACCGCTCTCGTGCCCCTCATTACCTATCCGGAACCGGTGCCGGCGCATTGCCTGAAGGCGATCGTCGAGATCGCCGGCAAATCGGCGCTCGATCTGCACGCGCTGGTGCTGCAGGCGGAGTTTCCCAAGGTCGCCAATGCTTTGTCGAGCCTGCTGCTCGACGTGCCGTCCATGATCCGGGACGCGGAGGCGCAGAGCCGGGCGAATGGTGATGTGCTCTACTCGGCGATCACGAAATTGGCCGCGGATGCCGGAGTGGCCATCGATGGGGGAGCGCGCAATTCGCTGCCGGAGCTGGTGGGTGACGCGGCGGCGGAAGAGACACGCTACTACGATCTGTCGCTTGTCCCGCTGCCGAAGAACGGCGGACAGGGAGCGGCGCTGGCGGAAGGCCTCATCTTCGGCTCGGGACGGCCGGCGATCCTGGTGCCCGAGACGCTCGGCCCCCGCAGCCTGCGCCGGGCGGTGGTGGCTTGGGACGGGTCGCGCGTCGCGGCGCGGGCGGTCAACGACGCGCTGGCGCTGCTTGGCGGGATGGAGCAGGTGACGGTGGTTTCCGTGCTGAACGAGAAACCTTTGCCGGCGGACGACCTTGGCGACAAGCTCGCGGCCCGGCTGGTCAAGCGGGGCGTACCGGCGCGGGGAATCGCGATCGAGCTGGAAGACCAGCCCATCGGACTGACCCTGCAGGACTTCGCCGTTCAGGACGGTGCCGGCCTGCTGATCATGGGCGCGTACGGGCATTCGCGGCTGCGCGACTTCGTCCTCGGCGGCGCGACCAAGGCGATCCTCGAGGATTTGCGCCTGCCCGTGCTGATGTCGCACTGAGCAGGGATCAGGCCAGCCCGCGCTTCTCCATCATCGCCTGCGGCGAGGGCATGCGGCCGCGGAAGGCGGTGTAGAGTTCTTCGGGGTCGGCCGAGCCGCCGGCGGCATAGATGTGGCGCTTCAGCTTCGCGGCAAGCTCCGGGTTGAAGGGATCTCCCGTCTCCTCGAATGCGGCGAAGGCGTCCGCATCGAGCACCTCCGACCACATGTAGGAATAGTAGCCGGCGGAATATCCCTCGCCCGCGAAGACGTGCTGGAAATGCGGGGTGCGGTGCCGCATGACGATCGAGTCCGGCATGTCGAGGCTGGCCAGAGTCTCGGCCTCGAACTCCATCGGATCTGCCGGCGCGTCGGACCTGGCGTGATAGGCCATGTCGACGAGCGCCGAGGAGGTGAACTCGACCGTGTTGAAGCCGGCGTTGAAGTTGCGCGCCGCCTTCATCTTGCCGATCAGATCCTCCGGCATCGGCTGGCCGGTCTTGTGGTGCAGGGCGTGCGTCGAGAGCACTTCGGGAACCGTGAGCCAGTGCTCGTAGAGCTGCGAGGGAAGCTCGACGAAATCGCGCGAGACGGAGGTGCCCGCGATCGACGGCCAGCGCACCTCGGTCAGCATGCCGTGCAGGCCGTGGCCGAATTCGTGGAAGAGCGTGCGCGCCTCGTCGAGCGAGAGCAGCGCCGGCTCGCCGGGGGCGGGCTTGGCGAAGTTCATGACGTTGTAGATCAGCGGCAGGGAGCCTTCGCCCAGCGAATAGCCGGATTCGAGGCTGCTCATCCAGGCGCCGGAGCGCTTGGTGGGCCGGGCGAAATAGTCGGCGAGGAAGGTGGCGATACGGTCGCCCGCGCGATTGCGGACCTCGAAGACCCGCACGTCGGGATGCCACGCGGCGATGCCGGGGCGTTCGACGAAGGAGAGGCCGAAGAGCCGCGAGGCGACGTCGAAGGCGGCGTCGATGACCCGTTCGAGCTGAAGGTAGGGCTTCAGCTCGGCCTCGTCGAAGGCGAACTTCTCGGCCCGGAGCTTCTCGGCGTAATAACGCCAGTCCCACGGCGCGATCTCGTGGTTGCGGCCTTCGGCCGAGGCGATGCGGGAAAGCTCTGTCTCGTCCTCCGAGGCCTTCTCCAGTGCCTTCTTCCAGACCGGTTCGAGCAGGCCCATGACGGCCGGCGGCGTCTTGGCCATTGTGTCGTCGAGCTTCAGCGCCGCGTAGTTCTCATAGCCGAGCAGCCTCGCCTTCTCGGCGCGCAGCTCGAGCGTGCGCCGGACGATGTCGCGGTTGTCGGTGGGACCCGGATTCTCGCCGCGCCCGGCGAAGGCGCGGAAGGCCTTTTCACGCAGGTCGCGGCGGCCGGAGAAGGACATGAACGGCTCGTAGATCGAACGCGACAGGGTGACGGCGAACTTTCCTGCCTCGCCCCGAGCACGTGCGGCCTCGGCCATCGATGAGCGCAGGAATTCGGGCAGGTCGTGGACTTCCTCCGACGAGAGCATCATCGACCAGCCTTTTTCGTCGGCGAGCAGGTTCTGACTGAAATTCGCACCGAGCGAGGCGAGTTCCTCGCCGATCGCGGCGAGACGCGCCTTGTCGTCCTTGCCAAGCTTGGCGCCGGCGCGGACGAAGCGCTTCCAGGTCTTCTCCAGAACCCGCAGCGTCTCGGCGTCGAGGCCGAGTTCGGCCCGGCGCGCATAGAGCGAATCGATTCGGGAAAAGAGGCGGTCGTTCATGTAGATCGCCGAGAAGTGGCGGGACATCTTCGGAGCGATGTCGCGCTCCAGCGCCTGGATGGTCTCGTTGGTGTGTGCGCCGGCACGCGCCCAGAATAGGGCCGAGACGTTTCCGAGCGGCTTGCCGGCAAGTTCGAAGGCCGACAGCGTGTTCTCGATCGTCGGTTCGTCGGGGTTCCCGGCGATAGAATCGATCTCCGCGGCGTGGGCATCGAGGGCTGCCGCGAAGGCCGGCGCGAAATCATCGTCGCCGATCCGTTCGAAGTCCGGCAGGCCGATCTCGCCGGTCCAGTTGGTGAGGGGATGCGATGCGAGATCGAACGGATGGGCTGCGGTCATGGAAACGATGCTCCGGAAGGTCAGTTCAGTCGGCATGTAGTCGCTGGAGGGAGATCGGACAACCGCTTGACGCTGATCGACGGTCGCTCTATGTCCCGCTTATTATCAGCTCGGCTTACTAATTCCGATATGCCCCTTCTCCAGGATCCCGACTCGTTCGGATTTCTCGTCACCGATGTGTCGCGTCTCTTCCGCGCCGAATTCGACCGGCGCGTGACGGAAACCGGGCTTGGACTGACGCCGGGAGAGGCGCGCGCGCTGTTCCATGCCTTCCGCGCCGGAGTGGTGCGGCAGACCGTCCTCGCGGAGCGGATGGGCGTCGAGGCGATGACGCTGAGCACCTATCTCGACCGGCTGGAGGCTCGCGGCCTCGTGGAGCGCCGGCCCGATCCGACCGATCGCCGCGCCAAGCTCGTTCACCTCGCCGAGGGCGCGCAGGATGTGCTTGAAGCGATCCAGGCGATCGGGGTGAGCCTGAGGGCGGAAGTGGCCGAGAAGATCAGCGCCTCGGAATGGGAGCACCTCAATACGGCGCTCAGGCTTACGCGCGACAGCCTGAACCAGCTTCGGGTCGAAGCGATCAGGCGGGAGAGCGACGCCGCATGAACATGATGCAGGCCCCGGTGGCGCCGCCGCTGATGTCGGAGCGGCGGGTGGCGCTGATCGGCGCGATGCTGGTCGCGCTCGGCCCCGTCTCCATGGCTCTCTATACGCCGGCGATGCCCGAGATCGTGCGCGCCTTCGGAACGACGGAGGCGGCGGTCAATCTCACGCTCTCGCTCTACTTCGCGGGATTTGCATTCGCCCAGCTGTTTTGCGGACCACTGTCGGACGGGTTCGGCCGGCGGCCGGTGACGGTGGCGTTCATGGGGATCTACCTGTTCGCCGGCGTGGTCGCGCTCCTGTCTCCCGATGTCAACGTGCTCATCGCGGCGCGCTTTCTGCAAGGCGTAGGCGCAGCGGCCGGCATCGCGATCGCGCGGGCCATCGTGCGGGACCTGTTCACGACCGAGACTTCGGCGAGGATCATGAACCTGATCGGCATGATCCTCGCCATCGGTCCCGCCTTCTCTCCGGTGATCGGCGGCGTCACGATGGAACTGTTCGGCTGGCACGCGATCTTCGCGCTGATGGTGGCCTTCGGCGTCGCGATCATCCTCGTCGTGGTGTTTTCCCTGCGCGAGACGGTGACGCGCGACCTGAGCCGCATCCGGCCGGCGGCGATCCTCCGCTCCTACAGGACGCTGCTCGCGAGCCGCCATTTCATGTATCCGAGCATGATGCTGGGGGGCACCGTCGGCGCGCTCTACACGCTGGCAACCATGCTGTCCTTCGTCCTGATCGATCGGGCCGGGCTGACGGCCACCCAGTTCGGCCTGTCGATGCTGATGCAGTCCGGCTCGTATTTCTTCGGGTCCGTCGTCGTGCGTTTCGTGATGCCGAAGCTCGGGTCGCGCGCGCTGGTGCCGATCGGCCTGGGCTTCGTGGCGCTCGGAGCAACGGGACTGCTCGTCCTGCTCAATGTCTTCGAGCCGGACTTCTTCACGGTGATGGTGCCGGTGGCCTGCTACGCCTTCGGCATCGCCTTCGTGACGCCGGCGCTGACCACGGCGGCGCTAGCGCCCTTCCCGCACATGGCGGGGGCCGCCTCATCGCTGTCAGGCTTCATGCAGATGGGTGGAGGGCTTCTCGGCGCCATGATCGCGGTCGTGGTCGGCGAGCCGGTGCTGGCGATGTCCACCGTCGTGCCGGCCATGGGACTGGTCGCCATCGTCTGCTGGTTCGGGTTCCGCAAGCTGCCCGATCCGGCGCCGCACGTGCGGCCGGCGAGCGATCTTCCGGTCTAGAGTTCCGGCCGTTCGAAATCGCCGGTCTCCGGATTCATGATCCAGAGTTCGCCGGAGGAAATGTCGAACCAGGCGCCGTGAAGGCTGAGCCGCTCTTTCCGCTCGAGAATGCTGACGCAGGGAAACGTGCGCAGATTGGCGATCGAGAAGCGGATCGAGATGCGCTCGAGCGCGGTTTGCCGTTCTGCTGCCGTGAGCATGGTGCTGCTGTTCACCGTCTCTGCGGCGGGAGCGACCAGGCTCATCCACTTGCCGATGAAATCGCCCGGCGACAGCGGCTCGGACGGGTTGAGCGCCGCGTTGATGCCGCCGCAGCGGCCGTGGCCCATGACGACGATGTTCTTCACCTTGAGGCTCTGCACCGCGAACTCGAGCGCGGCCGAGGTCGAGTGAAATTCTCCGTCCGGCGAATAGGGCGGGACGAGATTGGCGACGTTGCGCACGACGAACAGCTCGCCCGGGCCTGAGTCGAAGATCAGCTCGGGCGCGGCGCGGGAATCGCAGCAGGCGATGATCAAAGTCTCGGGCGTCTGGCCGCTTCGCGCGAGCTCGCGGTAGCGGTTGGTTTCCTGGGCATAGCGGCCCGCCATGAAGGAACGGTAGCCGCTCAGAAGCTGTTCCGGAAAAGCGCTCATACTTTTGCGATTAGCGGGAATCCGGATCGTTCGCAATTGCGAAGGTGATCGAACGAGCTCACACCCAGATTGCAATCGGTATTGCGTGGCCATCGACAAGCGGCGGATCCGGGAAAGGCACCGCCCGCCCATCGGCCACGCGCTCTGCGACGAGCAGCATCGCGAATGCGTCGAGGACGTCGTCGTCGCCGGCGCCGCGCGGAGAGGGTCGGTCGAGGAGGAACCGATCGAGGCCGCAACGGGCGAGCAGGGCGCGGCGTTCCTCCATGCCCGGCGGATGGACGCGACCCTTCACCTTCTTCGGCGAGGACATGGCGCACTCTCCGTTCAACCGCCAGAACGCGACTTCCGGATGGGATTCGTGGACGCGGCCGCGCAGGTCAGGCCTCGCGCGCAAGAGGGTGTCGAGCTCGCGGATCTTCGAGAAGATGCCGAAGGCCTGGATCGAGATGGCGCGAGGCGGATCGGATGTCTCGCGGGCGACGATGCTGGCGCGCCGGTGCGCCTCGTACCAGGCGTCGAGCGAGGTGAAGGCGTGGGTCTCGGCGTAGACCGCCGAGCGCGAGGGAATGGAAAAGACGCTCGATTGCCGGGGGCCAAGGAGCGGGCGCACGGCCATTTCCGGTCCGCGCTCGCCCTTGCGGGAGTAATCGGGCAGACCGATCGGCATGTCCACGGCGATCACGGCGTCGCCGGGCAAGGCGGCGACAAGCTCTTCGAAGCGGCGAAAGACCTCGACCGTGGCCGCCCTGCCCGGGAGACGGATCGCCGCCACCCAGCCCGCCTTGCAGCCGTCGACGCCGGCGATCGCCCCGGTCATGCCCGCCGGTCGCGGCTGGGGAAGGCCAGCTGGCGCGTCTGCACCATCGCCATGGGGTGCGACAGGCTCTGGGCGTCGGTCTCGATCTGCAGCTCGTCGCCGCCGCGCCGCGCCGTGCGGGCGAGGATCTCGAACACCGCCGCCGTCGTCGACTGAAGGGCTTTCTCCGGCGGCTGGCCCGCGAGATGCCGCGCTAGATATACCGCGGCGGTCAGGTCGCCGAGGCCGTTGGGCGGGCGGTCGATCAGGCGATGTTCCGCCAGATGCGCGCGGGAGGGGGTGAGCAGGAGATTGGCGATCGAGCCGTTCATCATCGCAGGCGCCGAGGTGACGAGCATGGTCGGGGGCGCGGCGTCGCTGGCGGCCCGAAGAACGCTGGAGATGTCGTCGAGCGGTTCGCCGGCCATCCAGCCGAGTTCGTAGCGGTTGGGGGTCGCCACGTCGGCGATCGACATCAGCCGGTCGCGGATCGCCACCGCCGTCGCCTCCGGCACGTAGAGGCCGCCGTGGTCGCCGATCACCGGGTCGCAGACATAGACCGCGCGGGGATTGCGTGCCTTCACCGCGCCGACGAGCGAGGCGACGGCGTCGGCCTGGGCTGCGTCACCCAGATAGCCGGACAGGACCGCGCCCACCTCGCCAAGCCAGCGCGAACCTTCGAGGTCCTTCATCAGCGCGGCGAAATCGGCCGGCGGCGGGACGATCCGGGTGGCCGGGCCGTGGCCCGGATGCCAGGGCAGGATCACGGTGGGGACCGCCCAGACGGGAAAGCCCAGCGTTTCGAGCGCGAAGACGGCGGCGCGGTTGCCGACCGACCCGCGCGCCACGTGACTGGAAATGACGATCACCGCGCGCGGTGCGTCGGAACCTTGAGCCTGCATTTGTCCGTCAGCCGCCGAGGAGATAGAGGAGGAGCCAGCCGATGATGGCCAGCGTGATGAGGAAACCGATTGTGCGCCCGACGCGCGTGCCCCAGACTTCGATCCTGTCGGTCTGGTCGACGTCGCCGGCGCTCAGGTGACTGCGCAGCCGATCGGTGCCGCGGCCGATCAGCGATGCGTCGGCGGAGGATTCCTTCTCCACCCGATCGAGGATGCGGCGCGCTTCCAGCTCGGAATCGTCGTCTCGTCTTGCCATGGCGCAAGTCTAGCCGCTGCGCGGCGTCGTGCACAGGGGAGAGACGAGCTTGTCGTTTCCTTCCGCGACATGGCGCGATATGGTGACGGCCGATCCGGCGAGATCCGCAATTGGACCATTGAGGGGAAAACGATGATCGCTTCCGACCTGAGCCCGGCCTTCCGCCTGCCGCGCCTCGGCGCACTTGTTCTCCTGCTGCTCGCGCCGCTTCTGTCCGGCTGCGGCTTCAACACGATCCCGACGGCCGAGGAGAAGGCGAAGGCGGCGTGGAGCGAGGTGCTGAACCAGTACCAGCGGCGCGCGGACCTGATCCCCAATCTCGTGGAAACGGTGAAGGGCTACGCCGCGCAGGAGCGGGAAGTGCTGGAAGCCGTCGTCGAGGCCCGGGCCAAGGCGACGCAGCCGCAGATCCAGGTGACGCCCGAACAGCTGTCCGACCCCGAGGCCTTCAAGGCCTTCCAGGAAGGCCAGGCGGGACTGACCGGGGCGCTGTCGCGCCTGCTGGCGGTGGTCGAGAACTATCCGGACCTCAAGTCCAACCAGAATTTCCTGGCCCTGCAGGCGCAGCTCGAAGGCACCGAGAACCGCATCGCGGTGGCGCGGCGCGACTATATCGAGGCGGTCCGGGTCTACAACACCTCGCTGCGCACCTTCCCGTCGCTGTTGTGGGCGAAGTTCTGGTTCACCTCGAACGAGCCGTTCGCGAACTTCACGGTGGCCGAGGACAAGATGGAGGTGCCGAAGGTCGACTTCGGCACCAAGCAGGGCGGCTGAACCGGCCCGCGACATGATGCTCGCGGCCGGCAGTCGAAGCATGGGCGCCGGCGCGCGGCTGCTGTCGGCGCTGGCGTTCCTCGCGGTGGCGTTCGCCCCGGCGTTCGCCGCCGATCTCCTGCCGCTGACCGGTCGCGTCGTCGACCAGGCCGGCATGATCGACGCGGCGACGGAAGCGCTCCTGACGGCGAAACTCGAAGCGTTCGAGCAGAAATCCTCCGACCAGATCGTGGTCGCGACGATGAACAGCCTGGGCGGCGATACGATCGAGGATTTCGCCAACCGGCAGTTCCGCGCCTGGGGGCTGGGGCAGGCCGGCGAGAACAACGGCATCCTGCTTCTGGTCGCCAAGGACGACCGCAAGATGCGCATCGAGGTCGGCTACGGGCTCGAAGGCACGTTGACCGACCTGCACTCCAAGCTGATCATCGAGAACACGATGGTTCCGGCCTTCCGGGCAGGCGACTTTGCCGGCGGCATCTCGCGTGCGGTGGACGACATCATCCTGGTGCTGGAGGGCAACGCGGCCGAACTGGAGGCGCGCGGGGAACGTAACCAGGACCAGACGGCGGAGCAGATCGACTGGGCCGTCATCCTGTTCATCACCGTCTGGGCGACACTGTTCTTCGGCGGCTTCCTGATGGCGATCCTGGCGCCGATCTTCGGCAAGAAGCTCGGCCCCAACCGCTATCGCTGGCTCGGCATGGACATCACGATCGGCGGCTCCTCGGGCGGCAGCCGGTCGAGCGGGTCTTCCAGCTGGTCGTCGGGGAGTTCTTCGGGCGGCGGGTTCTCCGGCGGCGGCGGTTCGTCGGGCGGCGGCGGGGCATCGGGCGGATGGTAGGGGAGGCGAGATGAGCGGCGACGTCGATCATTCGCGGGTGTCCGCCGCGATCCGTACGGCGGAGAAGTCCACGTCGGGCGAGATCTACTGCGTGCTCGCCCGTTCCAGCGACGGCTATTTCCACCCGGCGGCGACGGTGCTGTCGGTCGCGATCCTGATTGCGAGCGTCTTCGTTGCGCTCTGGCTGGATACCAGGTGGGAACAGTTCGGCGCGTTCGGCTTCGCCATCGCGCAATGCCTGGCGCTGGCGGCCGGGCTCGGCGTGCTGAAGGCGTTTCCGGCGCTGCGCATCCGGCTGGTCCCCAGGCGCGTGCGCTATGCCAAGGCGCATGCGAACGCGGTGCGCCAGTTCCTCTCGCGCAATGTCCACACGACCAGCGCGCGCACCGGCGTGCTGATCTTCGTCTCGCTGGCGGAGCGCTATGCCGAGGTCGTGGCGGACGCGGGCATCAACGAGAAAGTGCCGCAATCCGACTGGAACCTCATCGTCGCCGACCTGACAGCCGCGGCCTCCGAGGACCGGCTGACGGAAGGCTTCGAGGGCGCTATCGCGGCGGCCGGCGCGCTGCTTGCCGCGCATTTCCCCTATCACGCCCACGACCGCAACGAGCTCGACGACAAGCTGGTCGAAATCTGAGTGGAAAAGTTCCGGCCCGCCGGGACTGCGCGCTTGCGCGGAATCGCCGACGCAGCCTATGGTTAAGGCATCATGAAGACGCTGACCATAGACATACGCAAAGCCGAGCCGGGCGATGCGGCCGCGATCGCTTCGATCCATCATGCGGCGTGGCAGGGGGCCTATGCGGGGATCATCCCGCATCGGGCGCTGACAGCGATGATCAATCGCCGCGGCGAGAGCTGGTGGGCGAGCGCCATTCGCCGGGCGGCGTCGGTCCTGGTGGTCGAAGTGGGCGGGACGGTCGCGGGCTACGCCACGATCGGCCGCAGCCGGTCGCGCGACCTCAAGCAGGAAGGCGAGATCTACGAGCTCTATGTGAAGCCCGAATACCAGGGCATCGGCCTTGGCACGCGCCTGTTCCAGGCGGCGTGGGAACGTCTCGACGCCCACGGGCTGAAAGGCCTGGTCGTATGGGCGCTCGAAGAGAATGAGAACGCCACCGCCTTCTATCACGGTATCGGCGGCCGCGACGTGGCGGAAGGCGTCGAGATCTTCGATCAGAAGGCGCTGCGCAAGATCGCCTTCGTCTGGAAATAGGCGCGCACCGCGGCCGGTCCGGCCGGGCCTATTCGACGCCGGCCTTGTCCTTGAAATAGCTGGTCGCCTGAATGCCGGTGTTGCGGCGCTCGCCGTGCCACATCGCTTCCGAATAGCGGCAGGCGAAATCGCGGGCCTCCTCGTCCGCGACCTTGCGCGCGAGCACATTGGCATCCTTGTTGGCCGTCGCCTCGACATAGCCGACGACGCAGGCCTCGCCCTCATCCTTCTGCCCGACCTTCGAGATCACCAGAACCTGGACTTCCGGCAGCGGGTCGCCCTTGTCGTCGGTGCCCGACGAGACGAACCAGCGGCGGATCGCCGCGACCGGAACGCCGCCGTCGAGCCGCCATTCGACCGTGTCGCCGGCATGGTTGAAACCGGTAAAGGTCTCGAAGGCGCCCTTCTCGTACCACGGGCCGACGTGGCCGTAGAACGCCGACTGCCGCAGGTCGCCCTCGGCGAAGCGGATCTCGTATCCGTCATAGCCCTTGCAGATCCAGGTGCCGCCCAGTTCGTCCGTCTCGACCTCGCGGCAGTCCTTTTCGAAGTCGACTTTCGTATAGGCGCTTTCGGCGGCATATGCCGCCATCGATGACGCCAGAAGCAGGACGCCGGCCAGTGCGCGCATGTCGGTTCCCCAGAGTGGACGGTCATTCTTGGCGCCCGGCGGGCCGGCGTCAATGCAGCCGCTTGCGCTGCAGCGCACAAAAAGGTAGCTGCTGCGCCTAAACGTGGAGCCCTCTCATGCGCATCGACGCCATTCCGATCGGAAACAATCCGCCCGAGGACGTGAACGTCATCATCGAGGTGCCGATCGGCGGCCAGCCGATCAAATACGAGATGAACAAGGAAGCCGGCACGCTGTTCGTCGACCGCTTCCTCTATACGCCGATGGCCTATCCCGGGAACTATGGCTTCGTGCCGCACACGCTGTCGGGCGACGGCGACCCGGTGGACGTGCTGGTGTGCAACACGCGCGAGCTGATGCCCGGCTGCTACATCAACGTCCGCCCGATCGGCGTGCTGATCATGGAGGACAATGCGGGGCAGGACGAGAAGGTGATCGCCGTGCCGATGCCGAAACTCACCCGCCGCTACGAGAAGGTGCTCAACTACACCGACCTGCCGGAAATCACGCTGCAGCAGGTCGAGCACTTCTTCTCGCACTACAAGGACCTGGAGCCCGGCAAGTGGGTGAAGATCGGCGGCTGGCACGACGCCGCGCGCGCCCGGCAGATGATCTCCGAGGGGATCGAGCGGGCGAAGAAGGCCAAGTAAGTCTCAGGAAACGTCGCTCAGCGGTCCGGCAGCAGTTCCGCGATCCGTTTCGACAGCGCGTCCGGGTCGCCTTCGACGCTGACCGTCTTGATGCGCGACGTGCCCCCCGCGGTCACCGACACCGAGCGCCCGGGCACGCCCAGCCAGTCCGCCACCAGCCGTTCGAGGGCCGTGTTGGCGGCGCCCTTTTCCGGCACCGCGCGGACGCGGGCGGCGAGATAGGCCGCGCCATCCGAACCGCCAGACACCCCCTCGACGCGGTCGGCCGACGATTTCGGCGTCAGCCGGACGCGGATCTCGATGCGGCCCGCCGCCTTCCGGACGGGCAGGTCCATCTCAGGACAAGAGCGCCGGCGCGATCGTCGTCAGGATCAACTGGCGGATGAAGAACAGGATGAGCAGCAGGACGATCGGCGAGATGTCGATGCCGCCGAGATCGGGAAGAAAACGCCTGATCGGCCGCAGCGCTGGCTCGGTCACCTTGTAGAGAAAGTCGGCGACCATCGCGACGAACTGGTTGCGCGTGTTGATCACATTGAAGGCGAACAGCCAGGAGAAGATCGCCGACAGGATGATCAGCCACCAGTAGATGTCGAGCGCCAGAATGATGGTCTGGATGAGGGCCAGCATGAACGTCTCCGTGATCGTCGCGCACATGTAGCCACTGCGGGCCGGAGCGGCAAGGGCGGGCGCCGTGGCATCGCGCATTGCGCTTGACAGGAGAGGGGGCCCGCACATAAATGCCGCCCATCCGCTGGAACGGGGCTGTAGCTCAGCTGGGAGAGCGCGTCGTTCGCAATGACGAGGTCAGGAGTTCGATCCTCCTCAGCTCCACCAGCGGATTTTGTCGATCTGCGCACGGCACGTCCGACACGCTTCGGCTTTGTGCAATCCACCTCTCGACTTCGCTTGCGACGCCTCAAGAGCGGAGGATCGCGTTCTCCGGCCGCCCGGACAGCACCAGCCTGAGGCCGACGGCCACGAGCAGCGTGCCGGCCGCACGCTCCAGCCATGCCGCCAACCGCGGCGACCGGCGCAGCCGCTGCCCGATCGATCCCGCGGCGAGCGCGAGAGCGCCTTCCACGGCCAGCGCGACGAAGCGCATGATCAGGCCCAGCACGACGAATTGCAGCATGACCGACCCCGCTTCCGGACGCACGAATTGCGGGAGGAATGCCAGCAGGAATATGTGGCTCTTGGGATTGACGAGGCTGGCGATGAACCCCTCGCGCATCGCGGCGACGGCGCTCGCGGACGTGCCGGACGGCATTGGAGACGCGCCGGCGTTGCGGATCATGCCGATGCCTCGCCAGACCAGGTAGGCGCCGCCGGCATATTTCAGGACATCGAACGCCATCGGATGGTCGGCGACCAGCGTTGCAAGACCGAAGGCGAGCAACGGCACCTGGACGAAGCCGGCCAGAAAGAAGCCGAGTGCGGTGAACAGCGCAGCGGCCCGGCCTTGGGCGATGCCCCGGCCGAGAATGAGGAACAGGTCGGGTCCGGGCGTGAGCGACAGAGCGACCACAGCCGCGGCAAAGAGTCCGAGTGCGAGGGGATCCATCGCGGGCCTTTCTTTCTAGTTTCCTTTGGCCGAGCCGTGTCGTTCTTCGAGCCAGCGCCGTCCGAACGTGACCAAATCGGCTGCATCGATCAGCCGGCAATCGGCCTGGCCAACACGCCCGAACGCGGCGCGCTTCAGCGCGAGATAGTCGACGCCCATGCATTCGACGGCGTCGGGTCCCTCACCGTCCGCGTAGCAATCAAGAATACCATTCGAGTCGTAGTCGGTCGACCGCCGCCAGACCTTGCGACCGTCCGCATCGAACATCGGCATTTCAAAGGTCACGCGGCGCTTGCCGGGGATGTCGGCAACGGCCTCCGCATAATGCAGCACGGTCAGTGCATCCGGCCCGGCACCGAGCAACAAGACCTTTCCGCGCATCTCCAGGAACCGCTCCACCGGCGAGCCTGGCCCGTAGGCGCTGTCGAGCGGATGGGGGCGCACCAGCCATGCTGCGTGTCGGCCGATCGCCGCCATCGACGCATCCGGATGCACGCTGCGGCGACATCCCTCGTGGGCGGTGATCGACGCGTTGAGGATGCCGAAGCCCCGATAGGTACCCGCCGTTTGCGGATCGAAGGCGGGCCAAGCTTCTCGCACCGACGCTTCCAGCTGTCTTTCATCCAGCGTTTCCTCATAGGGCGACCGGTCCCACGAGACATAGGCCATCAGCGTGCCGTCGGCTGACAGTGTGTCGAGCAGCGCCGCGAGCACCGCGGCGGGGCCGCCCTCGACCGCCCCGATGGCCTTCATCGAGGCATGCACCATCACGACATCGCCCCTATCCAGGCCGAGAGCCCGCAGATCGGCCGCGAGCGATCCACGCGTGGCGGATGGGGGCGATCCGTTGTGGCTTCCCATTCCGGCGGCCTGGTCACAGCGCTGTGTGGCTGCGCCGCGCGAGCCTGCCCCGCGCATCGCATCCATCAGGCGACCCTGCTGTCGCGGTGGTCGTAGACATGGTCGACCAGGCCCCACGCCTTCGCCTCGTCGGCGGTGAAGAAGTAGTCGCGATCCAGCACCCGCTCGACCTCGTCCTCCGTCTGGGCGCAATGGTGCGCATAGAGGCGGATCATGCGCCGCTTCAGCTTCAGGATGTCTTCCGCATGGCGCGCGATGTCGGATGCCTGGCCGCGGAAGCCGCCCGACGGCTGGTGCAGCATGACGCTCGCATTGGGCAGAGCGATGCGCCGTCCGGCCGCGCCTGCCATCAGCAGGAAGGAGGCCATCGAGCCCGCGGTGCCCATGCACAGGGTGGAGACCGGAGCCTTGATGAACTGCATGGTGTCATAGATTGCGAAGCCGCTCGTCACGATGCCGCCCGGCGAGTTGATGTAGAGCGAAACCTCCTTGCCGGGGTTCTCGGCTTCCAGAAACAGCAGCTGGGCGCAGACCAGCGACGCGGACGAATCGTTGACCTCGCCGTTGAGGAAGACGATCCGCTCGCGCAGCAGCCTTGAGAAGATGTCGAAGGACCGTTCGCCGCGTGACGACTGCTCGACGACCATGGGGACAAGATTCATCGTTTCGCGCATGACGCGACTCTCCTTCCGGGACGGCCTGTGATTGGCGTTTACGCCGCCATCATGGCGGCGGACGGTGTGTTGCGATTGGCGGCCATGATCGTTTGGCCGGCGGGCAGCGAATGCGTCAGCCGGAAGCGCGTCCGGCCCTGAGGGTCGGGCGCGAGCTCGATCGTGACGATCGTCTCGGGCTGCAGATTGGACGGATCCGTGCAGGCATAGCGCACGCGGGCGCAGGGGTCGGCGTCTATGACCCTGAAGGAAAGCGCCGGACCGGACGAGCCGGGATTCGTCGGCCCCAGCCATTCGGCCGCCAGCTTCGGGACGGTCAATGCACGCCAGACCTGCTCCGGAGGCGCGTCGAGCTCGCATTCAATGACGAACTCGTCGGCCAGGTCTTCCTCTGGGAGTGTCATCCTCATTGATCCATTTCCTTCAGCAAGACCTTGAGACGCTCGATCCGACGGGGCCAGAAGTCCTGATACAGGGCGAGCCAGTCGAACAGGGGAGAAAGTCCGTCGGGGGATACCCGATACTTCACGTAGCGCCCGGCCCGTTGTTCCTCGATCAGTCCGGCGCCGCGCAGGACGGCGATATGCTGCGATACGGCCGGCTGGGAGATCGACAGGCCCTCCCGCAGTTCGGTGGCGTGCAGCGGCCCGCGAGACAGCCGCTCGAACACGGCGCGACGCGTTGGATCCGACAGGGCACGGAAGACCTCGGCATGAGTCATCATTTGAGATAAGCATGGACTTATCTGATTCGCAACCCGGGCGGGGGCGTCAGAGAAAGGAAGCATTCGATGCCGAAGATCATCTCCCGACGGGACGCCCTGGCAGGGGCAGCGCTTGCCGTGCCGGCGCTCTCGATTGCCCGGGCCGCCAGCGATAAGTAACTGGACGCCACGATCGAGCCGGGGCTCGCCGCGCTCGAGCGCAAGCATGGCGGCCGACTCGGTGTGGCTGTGCTGAACGTGGCGACCGGCGCGATCGCGGGGCATCGGTCGGACGAACGCTTCCTGCTGTGCAGCACCTTCAAGACGCTTCTCACCGCCTGCATCCTGCAGCGCGTCGACCAGGAGCAGGAGTCGCTCGAGCGGGTGATCCGCTTTGCCCGCACGGATCTTGTCGAGTGGTCGCCCGTCACGGAAACGCGGACGGGCAAGGCCGGCATGACCATCGGCGAACTCTGCCGCGCCACAGTCACCACCAGCGACAACACGGCTGCCAATCTGCTTCTCGACGCCTGCGGCGGACCGAAGACGGTGACCGAGTTCCTGCGCGCACTTGGCGATCCGACGACGCGCCTCGACCGGATCGAGCCTGCGCTCAACGAACATACAGGCCCTGACGACATGCGCGACACGACGACGCCGGCCGCCATCGTGGAGACCTTGCGGACGTTGTTCTTCACCGAGGCGCTTTCGCGGCGCTCGCGGTCGGAACTTGCGGCGTGGCATGTCGCCAACCGAACCGGCGACGCGCGGCTGCGTGCCGGCTTTCCGCATGACTGGCTGGTCGGCGACAAGACCGGCACCAATCGCACCGGCATGGCAAACGATGTCGCGGTCGCGTGGCCGGTGGATCGGGGTCCTGTCATCGTGGCGGCTTACTACGACATGACGGAGGCGTCCGGGGCGGAGCGCGATGGAGTAATTGCCGAGGTCGGGCGACTGGCCGCCGGAACGTGAGCGGGAAGTGGCATGCGCCGCCCGCGCCATCGAGCGGCTGCGTGCCATCTCCACACAATGGCTGCGCCATGTCGCCTGCGGCGTATGGGAAACTCAGGGCCGTGCTCGTCCACCAGCGACCGAAACGCCGATCCCGGGCTAGAACTCCTCCGGCGTGATTTGGGAGGGATCCGTCAGGCTCTCGGGCCGGCAACCGTTGAGCTTCGCCAACGCCGGTCCGGTATCGTCGATTGATGCGCATCAAAGCCGCCGGAATGGACCCTGCTAGCCTGAATGCCAAGGTTCGGAGGCGGCCATGGCACAGAAGCGGGTGTTGTTTCGTTCGGAGGCACGCGAGAAGATCCTGCGGGGAGCGACGCAGCTTGCGGACGCGGTGCGGGTCACGCTCGGGCCGCGTTCGAAGTCGGTCCTGATCGAAAGGAAATGGGGCGCTCCGATCGTCTGCAACGACGGGGTCACGATCGCCAAGGAATTCGACCTCAAGGATCCGGAAGAAAACCTCGGCGCCCGCATGCTGCGGCAGGCGGCCGAGAAGACGGGAGAGATGGTCGGTGACGGAACCAGCACGTCGACGATCCTGGCACATGCGATGTTTGCCGACGGCGTGCGCAACGTCGTCGCCGGCGCCAGCGCGATCGACATCAAACGGGGTCTCGATCGCGGCACGAAGCGGGCGATCGAGGCGCTGAAGCGGCTGTCGCGTCCGGTCGCGACGAGGCGCGAGAAGGAGCAGGTGGCGACGATTTCGGCGCACAACGATTCGGTGATCGGCGAGCTCGTCGGCGAAGCGATGGAAAAGGTCGGCGGAGAGGGCGTGATCACCGTCGAGGAATCGAAGACCACGGAAACGGTCCTCGACGTCGTCGAGGGCATGCAGTTCGACCGCGGCTTCGTCTCGCCCTATTTCGTCACCGATCCCGAGAAGATGGAAGCGGTGCTGGAAGATGCGGTCGTGCTGATCGTCGACCGGAAGATCGCGTCGCTGAACGACCTGATCAAGCTGCTCGAGGCGGTGGCGAAATCGGGCTCGCCGCTGCTGGTGATCGCCGAGGACGTCGAAGGCGAAGCGCTCGCCACGCTGATCGTCAATCAGATCCGCGGCACGTTCAAGAACTGCGCCGTCAAGGCACCCGGCTTCGGCGACCGGCGCAAGGCTATACTGCAGGACATCGCCATCCTGACCGGAGGCCAGGTGATTTCCGAGGATCTCGGCCTCAAGCTCGAAAACGTCGCGTTGGAGCAGCTCGGCCGTGCGAAACGGGTGGTCGTCGACAAGGACGCGACGACGATCATCGGCGGGGCGGGCGACGCGAAGGCGATCAAGGGGAGGGTCGAGCAGATCAGGCGCGAGATCGAGAACACCACCAGCGACTACGATCGCGAGAAGCTGCAGGAGAGACTGGCGAAACTGTCCGGCGGCGTCGCCGTCATCAAGGTCGGCGCACCGACCGAGGCCGAGATGAAGTCGAAGAAGGAAGCGCTCGACGACGCGATCAGCGCGACCAAGGCGGCCGTCGCCGAAGGGATCGTCCCGGGAGGTGGGCTTGCGCTGCTCCGCTGCATCGCGGCGGTGGCGGACGAGGAGAAGTCCTGCGAGGGGGACGAGCGAACGGGCGTCCAGATCCTCAAACGCGCGCTCGAAGCACCGGTCCGGCAGATCGCGGAGAACTCCGCGGTCGACGGCGGCGTCGTCATCTCCAAGATGATCGAGGGAACCGGGAATTTCGGCTTCGACGCGGGACGCAAGCAATATGTCGACCTGGTCGAGGCCGGCATCATCGACCCGACCAAGGTGGTGCGCATCGCGCTCGAAAACGCGGTCTCGGTGGCGAGCGTATTGCTCCTGACCGAAGCGACGATGACGGAGATTCCGGAGCCGGCCAGGGAGCGCGCCGCCGAACCAGAGCTGGCGATGTAGAGACCCGCGGGGCCGGACGGATGACCGCCGGTTCTCGCTTCCATGGCGCGCATGAAGGTCGCATCATGTCCCCCCACTCATGGTGCCGACGATGACATACCCGGAGGATGGCGCGGACCTGGCGGAGAAGGTGAGCTTCCTCGCCGAGCCGGCCGCGTATGGCCACGCGACGCGCCAGGTCGAAGCCCGCGAGACGCATATGTCGTGGGTCTTCCTGACCGACGACAGGGTCTACAAGCTGAAGAAGCCGGTGCGGCACGCGTTTCTCGACTTCGGCACCGTGGCGAGGCGCCGCTTCTTCTGCGAGGAAGAGCTGCGGCTGAACCGGCGGCTAGCGGCGGCAACCTACCGCCGGGTGATCCCGCTCTGCCGCGACGATTCGGGCGGCCTCACCCTCGGCGGCGAGGGGCGCGCGGTCGATTGGCTGGTCGAGATGAGCCGGCTGCCCCAGGCCGACATGCTGGACGAGCGGATCCGGAGCGGTCGCGTTGCCGTGCCCGAGATCGAGCGGATCGGGGCACTGCTGGCGGACTTCTACGCCGGGCTGGAGCCCGAGACGGAGGAGGACGGCGGCGTCTACCTGCGGCATCTCGTCGACGAGCAGCGCATCAACCGCGCGATCCTGCTGCGGCCGGAGTTCGGCCTAGCGGACATCGCCGCCGACGAACTTGCCAAGGTGGACGGCCTTCTGCGGCGGGCGCAGCCGTGGATCGCGGCCAGGCTCGCCGACGGCGCGATCGTCGAATGCCATGGCGACCTGCGGCCCGAGCACGTCTGCCTGGTGCAGCCTCCCCAGATCATCGATTGCCTGGAGTTCAACCGGTCGATGCGCATCATGGACCCCTATGACGAGCTCAATTATCTCGGCATGGAGTGCGACATGCTGGGCGCAGCCTGGATCCGGCCGCTGCTCAATCGCTCGCTCGACGGCCGGCTGTCGACGCGCCCGGTCGCGCCGCTTATGGCGCTCTATGGCGGGTTTCGCGCTCTGCTCAGGGCCCGCCTCTGCATCGCGCACCTGCTCGACACGCCCATACGCCACGCGGAGAAGTGGCGCCCGCTTGCGATCCGCTACATCCGGCAGGCGCACAAGGAATGTTCAATCCTCGATGCCGAGCAGTTCGGAGATTGAAGCGTTCGAATGGAGGCGTCGGATAGCCTCGCCGATCAGCGGGCCGACCGAAACGGTGTCCAGTCGCGCCGCAGGATGGTCGGCTTTGGCGCGGGCCGCCGAAGCGGTGCTGTCGGTGACGATGATGCGGTCGATGGCGGGGCTGTCGAACAGGGCAGCGGCGCCTTTGCCGAACAGTCCGTGCGCGGCGATGGCATAGACGGAGGTGGCCCCGCGTTCGCGGCAGGCGAGCGCGGCCCGCAGCATGGTCCCGCCCGAGCTGATCATGTCGTCGACGATGAACACGGTAGAGCCGGCCACGTCGCCCGCGAAAAGGTCGCCGGACACGACGCCCCGGCTTCGCCGCTTCTCCATGAAACCGAACCCGGTCTCCGTTCCGGTTTCGGCCTCGAACATTTCCTTGAGCAGTTGCGCGCGTTTCACGCCGCCGCCATCCGGGGAGAAGACGGTCACGCGCGGACCGCCCAAGCGACGCATGGCCGGCACGAAGAGCCTGCGGGTGTCGAGATGGATGCTCTCGCAGCGGAAGGCGTTCTGGAAGGCCGCGAAATTGTGAACGTCGATCGTAACGATGCGGCTGGTGCCGACCGCCTCGAACAATTGCGCGACGTAGCGCGTGGTGACGGGATCGCGCGCCTTGGTCTGCCGTTCCTTTCGCGCATAGGCGAGGTAGGGAACGACCGCCGTCACGCGCGCCGCGCCGTTTTCGCGGCATGTCGCCAGGAAGAACAGGAGCTTGCATAGCTTGTCGTTGACGGACGCGCCGACGCCGCCGGCGAGGCTCTGCAGCACGTAGACGTCCTTGCCGCGCACGCTGACGAGCGGACGCGCCTTGTGCTCGCCGTCCCCGAAGTCCCGCTTCTCATGCGGGTCGAGCGGCACCTGCAGGGCTTTCGCCGTTGCAGCGCCCAGTTCCGCCGTATCGTTCAACGCGAAAAAGCGCATGATTCAAACTAGCATGTTCCGCCATGGATCGGTTGATCCGCGTCAAGAGGGAGGCGGAGGGTTACCCGTCGGAGGTCTGCCGGTCATCCTTGCCTGGGCGGCGTCCATGAGGGCGATCACGTCCTGGTCCTTCAGCTGCCGGAAGTCGCGATAGTAGAGGCCGATCGCCTGGAAGTGGGCCGGCTCCTCGAGGCAGACCACGTCGTCGGCCTCGTTCCTCAGCGCCTCGATCGTATCCGGCGGCGCGACAGGGACCGCCAGGACGATGCTCGACGGATTGCGTCGCCTCAGGCCGCGGATCGCTGCCCGGATGGTCGCTCCCGTCGCGATCCCGTCATCCACGACGATCGCGACCTTTCCTTCGACATCCACCGGCGACCGATCGCCGACATAGGCTCGGCGCCGACGCTCGATTTCGGCGAGCTCTGCCCGGCAGGCCGCGTCGAAATCCTTCTCCGAGACGAGGGCGTGGCGGATGATGTCCTCGTTGCGCACGACGAGGGGGCTGTTGCCGTCGATAACCGCGCCCATGGCGAGTTCGGGTTGTGCGGGCACCCCGATCTTGCGCACGAGGAGCAGGTCGAGAGGCGCATCGAGAAAAGCCGCCACCTCCGCCGCGACCGGGACGCCGCCGCGCGGCAGGGCCAGGACCACGGCATCCTTGCCGCGATAGCGCTCGAGCGCTTCGGCGAGACGCAAACCGGCTTCGGAACGGTTGTCGAAAGGCATGGATCAATCTCCCGGTCGAGAGCCCGTCGGCGCAATCAGATGTTGCTGGAACCAGGCGTCCGCTTCGGCCACGACCGCGTCGAGCGCCCCGGGTTCCGGAAAGAGGTGGCTGGCACCGGGGATCACCCGCAGTTCGCTCGAAGCCGGAAGGCGCGCCAGCGCTTCCCTGTTGAGCGCGAGAACGTCGCGATCGTTTCCGCCGACGATCAGAAGCGTCGGGGCTCGGACCCTGTCGAGCGCGGGACCGGCCAGATCCGGCCGCCCGCCGCGCGATACCACGGCACCGACCTGGCCCTCGAGCGACGCGGCGGCAACGAGGGCGGCGGCAGCGCCCGTGCTGGCGCCGAACAGTCCGATTCTCAAGCCCGCCGTCTCCGGCGCATCGGAGATCCAGGCCAGAGCGGAGATCAGGCGGCCGGCAAGCAGGGGGATATCGAAGACATTGGCGCGATCCCCCTCCTCGTCCGGCGTCAGAAGGTCGAACAGGAGGGTGGCGATGCCGGAGCGATTGAGCGCCTCGGCGACATAGGCGTTGCGGGGGCTCAATCGGCTCGAGCCGCTGCCATGGGCAAAGACCACAACAGCGCGCGGCGCGGAGGGAAGACGCAGCGAACCGGCCAGCCCGACGGGAGGCATCGATACCTCGATGGTCCGGGCCGAGGCGTTCGGCCGGTCGGCGTGGTGGTGGGTGTCGCTATCGCTCATGGTGCACAGCCACTGCCGGTCGAGATCGGGATGCGGCTTCGAGGGTCGCGCTTCGGCGAATCCGACGGAGGCCCTCGGACATCCCGTCCATTCAACCTTGGATCATCCATGCAGGTGGCGCCTCACGGCGCATTGATCCGCGTCAAGGAGCGCGGGAAGGGGTCGCGGCGCGAACTTCCCTGCCGACTGGGGCACGGCTTTCGTCGCGGCGAGGATGCAAAACTGATCTGAATCAAGGCGTCACGCCGCCGCTGTCTCCATCAGAAAGAAGCCGTACCGGGCTCGTTTCGGGTGGAGGTGGAAAACGTGCGTTTCTCGGTCGTTGCGATTGGTCTTGTGCTCGCACTGCTGCGGCCGCTCGTCGCCGAGGCCGCCGAACTCGGCGTGCGGATCGACCTTTCCGAGCAGACCATGACCGTCGAGGTCGACGGCTTTCCCGCCTACACATGGCCGGTGTCGACCGCCCGTCGGGGCTATCGCACACCGACCGGCCGCTTCCGCCCGATCCGGCTGGAGCGGGTGTGGTATTCACGCAAATACGACAACGCGCCCATGCCGCACTCGATCTTCTTTCACGGCGGCTACGCCATTCACGGCACGACGGAAATCAGGTCGCTTGGCCGCCCGGTATCGCATGGATGCATCAGGCTCCATCCCGACAATGCCCGCGTCCTGTTCGGCCTGGTCAGGGATTACGGTGCTGGATCGACGATTATCGCGATCTCGCCATGACGCGACGATGTCAGCTCAGGAGGTGACGCGCTGGTTCCGGCCGTAGACCAGCAGCATGCCGATGATGACGGCGCCGTAGATGATCTGCCGGCCGGCTTCGGGCATCTGCATGATCGACAGGACCGAATTGAGCAGGACGATGAGGACGACGCCGACGACCGTGCCGGCATAGCGACCACGTCCACCGAGGATGTGGGTTCCTCCCAGAACGACCGCGGCGATGGCCGGGAGCAGGAAGCTGTTGCCCATGCCCTGATAGGCTTTGGCGGAATAGCCGGCGAGCAGGATGCCGGCGGTCGCCGCGCACAGGCCGGAGACAACGAAGGCGCCGACGATGACGAGGCGGGTGCGGATGCCGGACAGGAAGGCCGCCGCCTCGCGCGAACCCGTGGCGTAGATCGAGCGGCCGAAGCCGGTGCGGGTCAGGATCACGGCGATGACGATCGAGGTCGCGGCCCAGACGAAGATCGCGACGGGGATGCCGAGGATGCGCTCCTTGGCGAGGTAGAGCATCAGCGGCGTGGCCGAATCCTGCGGCGCGAAACCGCCGGTCTGGGCGACCATCAGGCCGCGCAGCACGGTGTCGACGCCGAGCGTGAAGATCATCGACGGGATGCGCAGGAAGGCGACGCCGAAGCCGTTGAGGAGGCCGACCGAGAGCCCGACGGCGAGCGCGGTGGGCAGTGCCCATTCGCCGCCGACGGCCGTCGCCGTCATCGCCGCCGCCGTCAGTGTCCACGGCACCGAGAGGTCGATATGGCCGAGCAGGATGACCATCATCATGCCGGCGGCGCAGATGCCGAGGAAGGAGCCGGTCTGCAGCTGTTGCAACAGATAGCCGGGCGACAGGAGCGGCGCCGTGCCGGTCGTCGACAGCGTGTAGGCGGTGCCGGCGAGGAGGATCGCCACCACGAAGAGGGAGGCGATGAGGATCGGCTTGTTTTCCGGCGAGACGGCGAGGCGCATGGCGGCTACCTGAACAGATCGAGTTTGTTCTTGACCCGCAAGGTGCGGATCGCGCCGAAGGACACGGCAATCAACAGGACCAGGCCTTCGATCAGCGGCTGCAGCAGCGGGTCGATGTCGAGGATGCGGAAGTAGAAGGAGATGACGCGCAGGATGGCCGCGCCGACGAGGCTGGCCACCGCGCCGCCGATACCGCCGAGCAGGGACGTGCCGCCGAGCACGACGGCGGCGATGGAGTTGAGCGTGTAGGCGCCGGCCTGCTGCAGGTCGGCATTGCCCGACGAGGTCTGGATCGCGAGATAGAGCCCGCCGCAGGCGGCGAAGAAGCCGCCGAGCGTGAAGGCCGCGATCTTGGCCCGCGCGATGGGCAAGCCCGACATGAAGGCGGCGCCTTCCGCCGAGCCGATCGCATAGACGGTGCGTCCGGTGACGGAGCGGCGGAACGGCACCCAGACGAGCACCGTCACAAGGAGAACGATGATCAGAGGCATGGGAATGTCGGCGAAGGGCCTGAGCCACCAGGCGTCGCCGCCGTCGGCGAGGCCGTAGGTGTCGGCGAAATCCCAGACCGAATTTGTGAGCGCCCAGCCGAGGTCGCCATCGACGTCGCCGCCGGGCTTGGGACGCACGATGAGCGCCAGGCCGATGGCGATGGCGCCGGTGGCCAGCGTCGCGATGATCGGCTGGATGCGCCCGTAGACGACGATCAGCCCGTTTGCCAGGCCGAAGGCCGTGCCTGACAGCAGCGTTGCGATCATGCCGAAGACAATTTCGGCCGGCGAGCCGTTGACGAGGACGGAGGCGATGCAGGAGGTCAGTGTCATGACGGCGCCGACCGAGAGGTCGAGCCCGCCCGCCAGCACGGGGATCGTCTGCGCCATGGCGACGAAGGCGATCGCGGCGGTCTCGTTGGCGTTCTGGACGAAGACCGCCGACGAGAAGCCGCGCGGATGCAGCATGTTATAGACGAGGTAGATCGCCGCGAGCAGCAGGAGCGCGGAGGCGAAGCCGAGGTTCTGCTGCAGCCACCTCTTCCAAGCGGGCTGGTGCATCAGGCGGCCTCGACATCGATGTTGAGAGAGGCGGCGATCAGGCCTTCCTCGGTCAGCTGGTCGCCTTCCTTCTCGCTGACGACACGCCCGCCATAGAGCACAGAAACGCGGTCGCAGCAGCCGATCAGCTCGGCATAGTCGGACGAATAAAACAGGATCGCCTTACCCGCATTGGCGAGCTCGCGCATCAGCCGGTAGATCTCCTGCTTGGTGCCGACGTCGATACCGCGCGTCGGGTCGTTGAGCAGGATGATGTCGGGATCGATCATCAGCCATTTGGCGATGACGACCTTCTGCTGATTGCCGCCCGAGAGCGTCATCACCGGGTCGGACGACGAGCCGGCCTTGATGCGCAGCCGCTCGATCCCGTCCTCGACCGCCTTGCGTGCGCGCACCGGATCGATGAAGGGTCCGCGCGAGATGCGGGCGAAGGACGAGGCCAGCAGGTTGTCGGCGATCGGCATGGCGAGCATCAGGCCCTCGGTCTTGCGGTCCTCGGGCACAAGGGCGATGCGGGTGCGGCCGGACCTAGCGGCCGCCGGCGAGCCGGGAACGCCCTCCCGGCCGCCGATCACGACCTTGCCCCCGACGTCGCGAAGCACGCCGAACAGCGCCAGCAGCAGTTCCTTCTGGCCCTGGCCGTCGAGACCGCCGAGGCCGACGATCTCGCCGGGGTGGACGGAAAGGTCGATGCCGTTCAGCCGGTTCTGCCAGGCGAGCCCCTGGACGGAGAGGAGCGGCGGTCCGCGTTCCGCAGCGGGAGCCGGGGCCGGCTTCGGCGGGAACTGGGCTTCCACGTCGCGGCCGATCATCAGCCGGACGATCTCGCGCTCGCTCTTGTCGCCCTTGGCGAAGGTCTCGATGTGACGGCCGTTGCGGAACACCGACAGCGTGTCGCAGAGCTGGTCGACCTCGTGCATGCGGTGCGAGATGAACAGGCTCGCGACGCCCTGCGCCTTCAATTCGGCGAGCAGGTCGTAGACGGTCTGCACGTCGCGGGCGGTCAGCGCCGAGGTCGCCTCGTCGAGGATCAGCACTTTCGGGTCGCGGCCGAGCGCCTTGGCGATCTCCACCATCTGGCGCCGCGACAGCGACAGTTCGCGCACCAGCGCATTGGGATCGATGTCCTCGCAGCGAACCCGCGC
Source organism: Mesorhizobium sp. (assembly GCA_041913465.1). Taxonomy (GTDB): domain Bacteria; phylum Pseudomonadota; class Alphaproteobacteria; order Rhizobiales; family Rhizobiaceae; genus Mesorhizobium_A. The sequence goes on from JAYSFJ010000002.1 coordinate 42,376, forward strand.
CAAGAGCGCTTCCGCCCGTGCCACCTGGGCGCGGCGGTCGATCAGCCCGAAGCGGCGCGGCGGGCGCGCGATCGAGATGTTGTCGGCGACGGAGAGGTCCGGCACCAGCGACAGTTCCTGGAACATGCAGACCATGCCGGCGTCCGCCGCCGCCTGCGGTTCGGCAAACGAGACCGTACGCCCGTCCAGCAGCATCTCGCCGGCATCGGGGCGCAGCACGCCCGCCATGATCTTGATGAGGGTCGACTTGCCGGCGCCGTTCTCGCCGAGCACGCCATGGATGGAGCCGGCGCGGCAGGAGAAATCGACCTTCTCCAGCGCCCTCACCCCGGCGAAGTATTTCGAGATTCCGCGGTATTCGACGATTGCGTGGGACATGCGGGCGTCACGGTCTGCGAGGAAGGATCGGCCCCGCCGCGAGGGCGGGGCCGGGGATGACGCGTTCGTCTACTTCACGTCCTCTTCGGACTTCGACATGATCGCCGGGCCGGAGATGTTCACGCCGCAAGGCGGAAACTCGTTCACCGTGAAGAAGTTGTCCGGCAGGTCGCTCCAGAAGTTCTCGCCGTCCTTCAGCTGGTCGTAGGTGGCGACCGGCAGCGGCACGGAGATGAGCTGCGGCATGACCTGGCCCTCCAGCGCCGCGACCGCCGCCTTCATGGCGATGGCGACGAGGCCCGGCGACTGGCCGATGGAGATGCCCTTCAGCCCTTCAGCCGAATGCTTGGCAATCGCCTTGCGGAAGCCGTTCTCGGACTCGCCGGCGACCGGCACCCAGGCATGGCCTGCGTCCTTGAGCGCCTGGATCACGCCGTTCGAGCCGCCCTGGCCGACGACCGCCTCGAACTTGCCGTGCACGGCGATGGCGTCGGCGACGACCTTCTGGGTGGTGCCGTCGTCCCAGTTGCCGACCACCTGGACGATGTCCCAGGGGCCGCCATTGGCCTTGAAGACCTCGTTGATGCCGATCGAGCGGTCGCGGTCGACGGAGTTGCCCGGAAGGCCGCGCACCTCGAGGATCTTGCCGGAGGTCACGCCCTTGGCCTTCAACTCGTTGACGACGAACTCGGCCCACATGCGGCCCATCTTCAGCTGATCTTCGTTGACCTGCATGACGGCATCGGTGTCGAGGACGTTGTCGAAGGGCACGATGACCACGTTGTTCTTGTCGGCGAGCCGGATGACGCGGTCGAAGCCGTCGGGCGAGACGGCGATGGTGACGATGGCGTCGAAGCCCTGGTTGATGAAGTCCTCGATCGCGCCAAGCTGGGCCGGCGCGTCGGTGCCGGTGGAGACGACCTTGAACTCCTTGATCTTGTCCTTGATGGCCGGATCTTCGGCGTAGGCCTTGGCCGTCTTGATCATCTGGATGCGCCAGGTGTTGCCGACGAAGCCGTTGACGATCGCGATCCTGTAGGGGCCGGGCTTGGCCTCCCACTGCATGTATTTGGTGTCCGCCGACCAGGGCGCGAAGCACGCCGGATCGGCCCCGGGGCCGGAGACGACATTGGGTCCGGCGAGGGCGAGCTGCGCCGACAGGGCGAGCGCCCCGATGGCGGTGGTGAACTGTAGAAGTCTTCTCATGCCTTGTTCCTCCCATGGTTCGCGCCAGGTGGCGGATTGACTGGGCGGGCTGGCGCCGCTCGCCTCAGATCTCGCCCGGGCTCCTCCGCCCGGGATTCGTCAGGCCGATGCCTCCATCTCCTCGTTGAAGAACTTGAAGCCGGTCATCAGGTGATTGCGCAGACGGTATTGGAACGAGAGCAGGTCGCGCGCGGCCAGCGCCTCGACCACGCCTTCGTGCTCGGCATAGGTCTCGGTCTTGAAGGTGCGTCTCGTCTTACCTTTCTGCATGATGCGCAGGACGATCGGCTTCATCACCGAATAGACGTCCAGAATGGTGTCGTTGCCGAGGATGGAGACCAGCCGCAGGTGAAAGGAGAAGTCCACCTCGGACGCCTCCTGCAGGTCCTGGATGCCGGACAGGCGCACATTGATGCGGTGCAGTTCGCCTACGTCCCGATCGCCCAACCGCTCGATTATGCGGTCTGCCGCGCCCACTTCGATCAGGTCGCGAAAGGCCTGCACGTCGGCGAAGGTCTTGCGCGACACTTCCATCGTGTTGAACGAGAACAGCTCGAAGGCGCGCGACATGCGGTTGTCGGTGATGGTCGCCCCGACCTTCGGCCTGACCTCGACCATGCCGTAGGCCTTGAGGATGCGCATCGCCTCTCGCACGGTGTTGCGGCTGGCGCTGAAGCGGGCGCAGAGCTCGCGCTCGGTCGGAAGACTGTCGCCGACCTTCAATCCCTCCTCGGCGATCAGCTCGCGGATCTGTCGGACCACAGCATCCACGGCCGAATCCGCGGCCGGGGCAAGATCCGACCGCGATTGCGCCGTTGCCGCCGCCGCCGTCATCCGCCGAGCCCCATCCCGAACATGCCAATCCCCGCCTATTTGTCGGACCAGAACTGGTAAAGATGTAGAAAATGCGTGTCAACATGGAACTCACCCGCATGCGGGGATCACGCGATCGGGGGCGCCTTCCGACTCGCTGCGTCGACGATCGGACACCGCTGCCCCAAGCCGACGACCGCACGGCCCTCATTGACGGGCCATCGGATGCAACGCTATTTGTCCAACCAGATCGGCTCGTTTCGTGCAACGGCGCGGGACTCGGTCCCCGATTGTTCAAGGCGGAAGGATTGAGATGAGCTTCTTTGCGGAGGGGGAAGATCGGGGCGGGGTCTTCCTGGGGCGGCTGTGGTCGCCGGAGGCCGGAGGGCCGTCGGTTGTCACGTTGCGCGACGGAGTGGTGATGGACATCACGGCGTCAGCCGCGCCGACGGTGTCGGACATCTGCGACATGCCGGCTCCGGACGAATATGTCCGGCAGGCGCCCGGACGCCCGGTCGGACCGCTGGCGGAGATCGCGGCCAACCGACCGGGCGACGCCACGCGGCCGCACTTCCTGGCGCCCTGCGACTTGCAGGCGGTGAAGGCCTGCGGCGTCACCTTCGCCTCGTCCATGGTCGAACGCGTCATCGAGGAGAAGGCGGCCGGCGATCCGCTCAAGGCGCGCGCCGTGCGCGAGCGTGTCGGGGCGGCGATCGGCGGATCGCTGCGCAATGTCAGGGCCGGCTCCGATGAAGCTGCGCGGGTGAAGGCAGCGCTGATCGCCGAGGGGCTGTGGAGCCAGTACCTCGAGGTGGGCATCGGCCCCGACGCGGAGGTGTTCTCCAAGGCGCAGGTGCTGTCTTCGGTCGGCCCCGGCGCGGATGTCGGGCTGCATCCCATCTCCAGGTGGAACAATCCGGAGCCCGAGATCGTGCTGGCGGTGTCGTCGCGCGGCCGCATCGTCGGCGCGACGCTCGGCAACGACGTCAACCTGCGCGATGTCGAGGGACGCTCGGCGCTGCTTTTATCCAAGGCGAAGGACAACAATGCGAGCTGCGCCATCGGGCCGATGATCCGTCTCTTCGACGGCGCCTTCACGCTCGATACGGTGCGCGCGGCGGAACTCGAACTGACGGTGACGGGCGAGGACGGCTTCACGCTCAAGGGCCATTCCTCGATGAAGGAGATCAGCCGCGATCCGGAGGACCTCGTCCGCCAGACCATCGGCCGGCACCATCAGTACCCGGACGGGTTGATGCTTTTCCTGGGAACGCTGTTTGCCCCCGTGCAGGACCGCGACGTGCCGGGGGAAGGCTTCACCCACAAGGTGGGCGACGTCGTCACCATCGCCTCGCGCGGGCTCGGACACTTGCGCAATACGGTGCGGCTGTCGACGGAGTGCGCCGAGTGGAACTTCGGCACCCGCGCCCTGATGCGCAACCTCGCGACCCGCGGGCTGATCTGAGGGCGGTTCGCCTGATTTCGAACGTGGCTGCGACGCACCGGTTGTTGCCGGGAGGAACCGGGACGGACCGGTTCGTGTCGAGGCGCTACTTCGCGAGCCCATAGGCGCGGATCGCGTTGCCGCCGAGGATCGCGTCGCGTTCGCCGTCCGTGCAGCCCAGCAGCCGGATATCGGTCGCCTCCAGCCATGACGCGTAGTCGGCGGCGAGCAGGCAGACCGGCCAGTCGCTGCCCCAGATCAGACGGTCGGGTCCGAAATACTCGAGCACGAGATCGACGCAGGGGCGAAGCGTCTCGACCGACCACCCGGCGCCCGCCTCCGTTACGAGGCCGGAGAGCTTGCAGAAGGCATCGGTTTCGGCCGCCAGGCGCCGCATGTCGTGGGCCCAGCCGGCGATGTCACCGGCCGCGATCGCCGGCTTGGCGCAATGGTCGATGACCGTGCGCATGCCGGGATAGCGGGCGAGCAGGGCGGACAGATTGGCGAGATGGCGCGGCAGGACGAGCGCGTCGAAGACGAGCCCGTGCCGGATCAGAGCGCGAAAGGCGGCATCAAGGTCCGGCCGCAGCATCCAGTCGTCGTCCGGCAGGTCCTGGATCATCGGGCGCAGGCCCCTGAGCTTCGGATCGGCGGCGAGGCTGGCGATGCGGGCCGGCGCGTCGGCCGCCTCGAAATCCACCCAGCCGACCACGGCCTCGATGTAGGCGTGATCGCGGGCGAGCGACAGCATGAAAACCGTCTCCGCCTCGGTCGGCGCGGCCTGCACCAGGACGGTGCCCGAAATCCCGGCGCTGCGGATGAGGCGCTCGAGATGCTCGGGCAGGAAGTCGCGATGGATAGCGCCGAGAGCGGGCGTCAGCCAGCCGTAGTCGCCGCGCGACAGAAGCCAGAAATGCTGGTGCGCGTCGATCCGCCTGGTCATTTGGCCCGCGTCCGTGCGATCGCCGGCGCTGCCTTAGTGGGCCTGCGCCGCATTATTGCCCCTCCGGCACCGGCGCATCGCCGCGGAGAAGGCCGGCGCTCTTCAGGTCGGACCATAGCGCGTCCGGCAAGGGACGGGAGAAGATGTCGACATTGGCCTCGACCTCCGCCGCGCTGACGGCGCCGGGGATGACGGTGCGGACGGCGGGGTGGCCCATGACGAACTGCAGCGCCGCCTCGATGATCCTGACGCCATGCGCGGCGCACACCGCCTCGATGCGCCGGACGCGCTCCATGATCTCCGGCGGCGCAGGCGCATAGTTGTAGCGCGCACCGTCCACGGCTCCAGTGGCGAGGATGCCGGAATTGTAGGGTCCGCCGAGGATGATGGCGACGTCCCGCTGCACGCAGAGCGGCAGGAAGCTCTCGAGCGCCTCCTGCTCGAGCAGCGTGTAGCGGCCGGCCAGCAGGAAGCAGTCGAAATCGCCGAGACCGAGCAGCCGTTCGCAGACCTGCCATTCGTTCACCCCGGCGCCGATGGCCTTGATCACGCCGGCGTCGCGCAGTTCCGTCAGCGCGCGATAGCCGCCGTCGTCGAAGAGTTCGCGCACGCGGGCATCGGCGGCCTCCTGGCTGCCCTGCGAGAAGGTGTCGACGTCGTGCACCAGGAGGATGTCGACGGCATCGACACCCAGCCTTTGCAGGCTCGCCTCATGGCTGCGCATCACGCCGTCATAGGAATAATCGAACACGATGCGCTTCTGCGGCACGTCGACGAAGGCCTCCGGAGTTACCTCGTGCGCTGCGCAGTCGACGAGCAGACGCCCGATCTTGGTGGAGAGCGTCAGCGCCCGGCGGTCCCAGCCCTGAAGCGCCGTGCCGAAGCGCTGTTCTGAGCGGCCGAGGCCGTATTGCGGGGCGGTGTCGAAATAGCGGATGCCGGCAGCCCACGCCGCCTGCAGCGCACCCTGTGCATCCTCATCCGAAATCCTGCGATAGAGATTGCCGAGCGGCGCGCCACCGAACCCCATCCGCGTCAGGGGGACGGGGCGCGTGGCGCGCAGGGCGACGGTGTCGGAAGCCTTCATGCCGGCCTGTCACCCCATGCCGTTCCAGGGAGCTACCGCGGTCATGATGCGCCGACGGTGGTGCGGACGCCCGACCCTCCGGAATCCTGGGTAGCGATCACGGCGTCGGTATTGGCAAGCAGCCGCCTCACTGCCTTGCGCGCCGCTTCCGGGCGCTGCAGGCGGATGCAGCGTTCGATCTCCTCGTGCAGGTCCTGCGCATGGCGCAGGTCGTTGACCTCGCGGGTGACGAAGACGAACAGGCCTTCCAGTGCCGAGTCGATCAGGGCGCCGAGCGGCAGGAGCAACTCGTTACCGGCCGCGCGCAGGATCGCCAGATGAAAGCGTGTGTCGGCGGCGGTGCGTTCGCTCAGCGTCCGCGCGGTGCCCATCTCGTGGCAGGCCTTGCTGATGGCTTCCATCTGAGTCTCGCTGCGCCGCTGGGAGGCGAGCGCGGCGGCCTCCGGCTCGATGATGTAGCGGAACTCCTGCACGGTCTTGAGGAAGGTGCGGCGCTCCGGCGAGGCGGCGTACCAGGTGAGGACCTCGCGGTCGAGCAGGTTCCAACGCTCCCGCGGCTCCACCCAGCTGCCGATCTTCGGCCGCGAGGCGAGCAGGTTCTTGGCCATCAGCATCTTGATCGCCTCGCGCACGACCGAGCGGCCGACGCCGAACATCGCCGACCACTCGGCTTCGTTGGGCAGGATCGTGCCGGGCGGATAGTCGCCCCGCACGATGCGCTGGCCGATCTCGTTGGCGACCGAGAAATGCACGAAGGTTCCGCCGATGCGCGGGGCCTCCCGTCCGACGCTTCGCGGCTTCGTCGCCATTCAACGTTCCGATCTCGACATGGCGGCGTCAGCTCTCCGGGTTTCGGCTCGCCCGGATCCGGTCGAACGCGACGGCTGTGATGATGAAGGACCCCACGAATACCCCCTGCCAGAAAGGATTGATTCCGAGAAGGGTCAAAGAGTTGCGGATCATCTCTATCAACACCGCGCCGACAACCGCCCCGAAGGCGGTGCCGCCGCCGCCGGCAAGATTGGCTCCGCCGATGACCACCGCCGCGATGACGACGAGTTCCATGCCGGTGCCCATGCCGGTGGTGATCGTGCCGAGCCAGCCGACCTGCAGGATGCCGGCGATGCCCGCCATCAGCGCCGAGAGCATGTAGACGCTGACCTTGATGCGCTTCACCGGCACGCCGGTCAGCGTGGCGGCGTGCTCGTTGCCGCCGATCGCGAAGATGTGGCGCCCCCAGCGCGTCCAGCGGAAGGTGAAGCCGAAGGCGAGCGCGAAGACGATGAGGAAGATCGCCGGGTTGGGGACGAAGATGTTCTGGCCGAGCCAGGTGAAGAAGCTGCCGAGAGCCGTGTCCGGCCCCGCGGCCGCGGCCATCGTGTTGAACCAGCCGCGCGTAGAGCCGCCGCCGATTGCCACCATCTTCGCGTGGTCGACGCCGAATTGATAGACCATCTGGTTGCCCGAAAGCACCATCGCGACGCTGCGCGCGAACGACATCATCGCCAGCGTGACGACGAAGGGCGGCATGCCGACATGGGCGATGAAGAAGCCGTTGACGAGCCCGCAGGCAAGCGCAGCCGCAAGCGCGCAGGGAACGGCGATCCAGATCGGGTAGTTCCAGCTCATCATCATGCCGGCGACCATGCCGGCGAGGCAGAGCACCGCGCCGACCGACAGATCGATGCCGCCGGTGATGATGACCGCGGTCATGCCGAGCCCGATGATGCCGACGAAGGCGCAGTTGCGCGCCACGTTGAACAGGTTCTGCGACGTGTCGAAGGACGTCGTGGCGAAGGACAGATAGGCGAAGGCGAGCACCGCCGCGAGGAAGACCCAGAAGGTCTGGCTCGCCAGCACGTGGCCGAGCGCACCGTGCTGCTGCTTGTCGATCGTATCCTGAAGCGTGACGGCCATGGGTGCGGACATCTCCTCGCGATGGTCAGGCGGTCTCGATCGCACCGGTGATGAGGCCCGTGACCTCTTCCGGCGACGAGGCCGATATCGGCTTGTCGGCGACCTTGCGGCCGCGCCGCAGCACCGCGACCCGGTCGGCGACCGCGAAGACGTCGGGCATGCGGTGGCTGATCAGGACGACGGCGATGCCATGATCGCGCAGCCGGCGGATCAGGTTCAGCACCTCCGCCACCTGACGCACGCTGATCGCCGCGGTTGGCTCGTCCATCAGCACGATCTTGGGCTGCGACAGGCGCGTGCGGGCGATGGCGACTGCCTGGCGCTGGCCGCCGGACATCTGGCGAACGAGGTCGCGCGCCCGCGTCTCGGACTTGAGCTCGGCGAAGAGCTCGCCAGCCCGCGCATACATCTGCTTGTAGTCGAGGATCTTGAACGGACCCCAGCCCTTCCGCAACTCCCGGCCGAGGAAGACGTTCGCGCCGGCCGTCAGATTGTTGCACAGTGCGAGGTCCTGGTAGACGATCTCGATGCCGTTGCGGCGCGCGTCCACCGGCTCGGAAAAGTGGACCTCGCGATCCTCGATATGGATCGTCCCGCCGGTCGGCGGGAAGTTGCCGGCGATGATCTTCACCAGGGTCGACTTGCCCGCGCCGTTGTCGCCCATCAGGCCCAGTACCTCGGCCGGCTCGAGCGACAGCGACACGTCGTTGAGCGCGTGGATCGCGCCGAAGTGCTTGGAAATGTTCGTTAGTCTCAGCGCCGTCATGCCCTCACCCGCCGTCGTCGCCTGCTCATTTGCAGGCCAAATCCCATCCCGGTCAATAGGTCGGAAAAAGATTTATAGGATTTATCAGACAATATATTGACGTATGGGCAGGCGCTACGCTTTTATGGGGGCGGGAGGAAATGCATGCTGATCCTGGTCACGGGAGCCACCGGAAAGGTTGGGCGCGCCTTCATCTCGCGGCTGAGACGCGAGACGCCGGCGCCGGCCATCCGCGCGCTCTGCCACAACCGCAGGCTGCCGGAGGAGGACGGGCTCAGCGTCGTCGCCGGATCGATCTCCGACCGGGAAGTGTGCCGCGAGGCGATGCGCGGGGTGACCCACGTCGTCCACCTCGCCACCTGCAAGGAGACTCCCGACGAGGTGATGGACGTGACGGTCAAGGGCCTGTTCTGGCTGCTCGAGGAGTTTCGGCAAAACCCGGACGCGAAGCGCTTCGTGCTGATGGGCGGGGACGCCGCGGTGGGCCATTTCTTCCATCGCCATCCCGCGCCGATCACCGAGGACGCGCCGTACATGCCCTATCCGGGCTGCTATGCGCTGTCCAAGGTGCTCGAGGAGGTGATGGTCGAGCAGTACGGCATCCAGTACGGGATCGACTGGTGCTGCCTGCGCGCGCCCTGGATCATGGAGAAGGACGACTTTCGCTACAGCCTGTCCTTCGGCGACGACGTCTTCGGCGGACCGGACTGGAAGACGATGGTGGCGGATGACGTCGCCGAGCGCTCCCGCCGCGAGGGCGCCGTGCCGCTGCTGCAGGAGGCGGACGGAACGCCTCTGAAGCGCAATTTCGTGCATGTCGACGACCTGGTCGAGGCGATCGTGCTGGCGCTGACCGCTCCTGTCGCGCGCCAGCGTCTCTACAACATCGCGATGGACGAGCCGGTAGACTACGGCGCGGTGGCGGCGCATCTCGCCCGCACCCGCGGCCTGCCGGCGACGCCGGTCCGCGCGTCCTATGTCAGCAACTGGTTGGACAACAGTCGCGCCAAGGCGGAACTCGGCTGGCGGCCGGCATACGACCTTCGACGATTGATCGATTCAGCCTGGGACTATGTCCGGCCGGCCGAAGAGCCGAGGCGGGTCTGGTATCCGGGGTGAGGAAGCGAGGCGGGGCTGTTCCCGTGAAGTCACATCAAGCCAAGGGAGGAATGAGATGAGGAAGGTAATGCTTTTGGCCGCGGTCGCGGTCCTTGCCCTGACCACCGGTCAGGCCGTCACACAGGAGAAGAAGACGCTGGCCGTGGTGGTCAAGGGTCTCGACAACCCGTTCTTCACCGTGCTCGGCAACGGCTGCGCCAAGTGGAACGAGAACAACCCGACGTCGGAATACACCTGTCTTTACACCGGCCCGGCGCTGTCGTCGGACGAGGCGGGCGAGGTGCAGCTCGTCGCCGACCTGATCGCAAGGCCTGACGTGGCCGGAATCGCGATCTCGCCGTCCAACGCGCCGGCCATGGCCGCCATGCTGAAGGAGAAGGCGCCGAAGATCCCGATCATGACGATCGACGCCGACCTGCTTCCCGAGGACAAGGCGCTGCGCAAGACCTATCTCGGCACCTACAATTACGACATGGGCGTCAAGATGGCCGGGCACCTGAAGACGCTGAAGCCGGACGGCGGCTCGGTCTGCCTGCAGCTCGGCAACGTCGCGGCCGCCAACATCAACGAGCGCGCCGCGGGCTTCCGCGACACGATCAGCGGCTCCAAGGGCATCGAGCGCCTGAAGGGCGAGGGCGGCTGGACCGAGATCGACGGTTGCCCGACCTACACCAATGACGACATCCCGACGGCCAACCAGCAGCTCGCCGACGTCACCGGCGCCAATGCCGATCTCGACGCCTTCATCCTGGTCGGCGGCTGGGCCCAGTTCGGTCCCGAAGCCTACAGCCAGACCACGACGGCGCTGGAGCCGCGGCTGAAGAGCAAGGAGCTCGTCATCATCGCCGGCGACACGCTGCCGCCGCAGATGGACGCGCTCAAGGCCGGGCACAGCCACGTCCAGGTCGGCCAGCGGCCGTTCGAGATGGGCCTGCGCGCACCCGACGTCCTGATCCAGCTGATCAAGGGCGAGAAGGTCGAGGATCCGATGTTCACCGGTCTCGACGAATGCACGCAGGAGACCGCCGCCACCTGCATCGGCGGCTGATCCCCACCCCGCCGCCAGGCTTCGCGCCTGGCGGCATCCATCGACCGGCGTGCCGCGCCGCATGCGCTGCGCGGAGCGGTTGCCTTTGACCATTCGAAACCGAAGGAGAGTGACATGAAACTGCGATACTCAACCGTCGCTTTGGCGCTCGCCGCCGCGCTGACGGCATCGACCAGCCTTGCCCAGGACAAGAAGGCGATGGCTTTCGTCGTCAACGGCGCGTCCGACTTCTGGAAGCTTGCCGAGGCGGGCGTGAAGAAGGCGCAGGGCGAACTGCCCAACTACGACCTGCAGTTCAAATACCCCGAGCAGGCGGCCGCCGCCGTGCAGCAGCGCCTGATGGACGACCTCGTCGCCGCCGGCGTGTCGGCGATCATGGTCAGCGCTGTCGATCCGAAGTCGTCGACCGACGCGCTCAACCGGGTCGGCGGCCAGGTGCCGTTGTTCACCACCGATTCCGACGCGCCCGACACCAACCGCATCGCCTATATCGGCTCGTCCAACGTGGAGGCCGGCAAGCAGGCGGGCGAGATCGCGCTGAAGGCGCTGCCGAACGGGGGCAAGTGCATCGGCTTCGTCGGCCTGCCCGGCGCCGACAATGCGCGCGAGCGCATCGAAGGCATGAAGGCGACGATCGCCGGTTCGAAGGTCGAGCTGATCGACGTGCGCGGCGACGACATCGACATGACCCGCGCCAAGCGCAATGTCGAGGATGCGCTCGCCGCCAACCCCGACATCGACTGCATGGTCGGCTTCTACTCGTACAACCCGCCGCGCATCTATGAAGTGCTGAAGGAATCCGGCAAGCTCGGCCAGGTCACGGTCGTCGCCTTCGACGAGGACCCGATCACGCTCGGCGGCGTAAGGGAAGGCACCATCGCCGGCACGGTGGTGCAGGATCCCTATGAATGGGGCTATCAGGGCATGAAGCTGATGGCGAAGTATCTCGAGGGCGACAAGTCGGTCGTTCCGGAGAACAAGCTGATCATCGTGCCGACGAAGATGATCGACAAGGGCAATGTCGACGCGTTCGAGGCGGAGCTGAAGTCGCGCATCGGCGGCTGACGCCTTGGAGCGAACAGGCCGGTGCGGCCTCCCGGCCGGCCTGTTTGGCGACTGAATGGAGACTGCGTACCCACATGCAACAGCCTTACCTGGAGGTGGTCGGCATCTCGAAGAGCTATCCCGGAGTGAGGGCGCTCAGCGATGTCAACTTCTCGGTGCGCAAGGGGGAGGTGGTCGGGCTCGTCGGCGAAAACGGTGCCGGCAAGTCGACCCTGATGAAGATCCTCGGTGGCGTCACCGAGCCGAGTTCGGGTACGATCAGGCTCGACGGCCATGATCTCTCACGCCTGACGGTGGCGGAATCGATGCGCGGCGGCATCGCCTTCGGCCACCAGGAACTCAACCTGTTCGAGAACCTGACGGTCGCGGCCAATATTTTCATCGGCCGGGAACCCCGGCGGGGAGGGCCGCTGCGCCTCGTGGACGATAGCGAACTGAACCGTCGCGCGCAGCCTTTGCTGCGCCAGCTCGGCGCCGATTTCTCCGCCGACACGCCGGTCGCCGTCCTTTCGCTGGCGCAGATGCAGCTCGTCGAGATCGCCAAGGCGCTGTCGCTCAACGCGCGCCTCATCATCATGGACGAACCCACGTCGAGCCTGACGGCTTCGGAGACGGAGCGGCTGCTCGCCGTGATCTCGCGGCTCAAGTCCGAGGGCGTGTCAGTGGTGCTCATTTCGCATCGGCTGGCCGAGATCGAGCGAGCCGCGGACAGGGTGGTCGTCCTGCGCGACGGCAAGTGCGTCGGCGAGCTGGACAAGGCGGCGATCCATGCCGAGACGATGATACGGATGATGATCGGGCGCGACCTGAAGACGCTCTATCGTGTGCCCGCGCAGCCACCGGGCGAGGCGGTGCTGCAACTCGACGGCGTCCGCACCTCGTACCGGCCGGAACAGCCGGTCAGCCTCGATGTTCGGCAGGGAGAAATCCTCGGCCTCGCCGGTCTCGTCGGCTCGGGCCGCACCGAACTCGCACGGGCCATCTTCGGGCTCGATCCGCTGAAGGGCGGCTCGATCCGCATCGCCGGCGCGCCGGCTGCGATCACCTCGCCGCGCGTTGCCATCGGCCACGGCCTCTATCTCATACCGGAGGACCGCAAGCGTTCCGGCCTCATCCTCGACTTCGCGATCCGCAGCAACGTAACGCTCGCCAGCATGGACGCGCATTCGCGGTTCGGACTGGTGGACCGGCAGGCCGAGGAGGCAAACGCCGAGCAGCAGCGCCGCAGCCTCGACATCCGCACGCCGACGGTCGCGGTGAAGGCCGGCGCGCTGTCGGGCGGCAACCAGCAGAAGGTGGTGCTGGCGAAATGGCTGTCGATGGCGCCGAAGATCCTGGTGTTCGACGAGCCGACCCGCGGCGTCGACGTCGGCGCAAAGAACGAGATCTACGGCCTGATGCGCGCACTGTCCGACCGCGGCGTCGGCATCCTGATGATCTCGTCGGACATGGAGGAGGTCATCGGCATCAGCGACCGGGTGGCGGTGATGCACGAAGGACGCATTGCCGGCTTTCTCGGACGCAACGAACTGAGCGAAAGCGCCATCCTGTCACTGGCGGTGGGGCGTGTGGCCGCATGAACCGGACTGGCGGGGGAATGAAATGATGATCAGCCGTAAGGACCTGTCGCTGTTGATCCTCATCATCGTCGTGGGCACGGTGGTGGCGATCATCAATCCGCGCTTCCTGTCGCCGATCAACCTGTCGAATACGGCCAACCTGATCGGCCTGTTCGGTATCTTCGCCGTTGCGCAGGCCTTCGTGATCATCTCCGGCGGCATCGAGCTTTCGGTCGGATCGATCATCGCGCTGCTCGGCGTGCTCTTCGTCGACCTGGTGGCGGCGGGCTCGCTTTCGCCGGGTCTCGCCTTCCTCGTCGTCCTCGGCCTCGGCTGCCTGATCGGCCTGCTGCACGGCTTTCTCGTCGCGCGGGTCGGGCTGCAGCCCTTCGTCGTGACGCTGTGCGGGCTTCTGATCTATCGCGGCATCGCGCGCTACTACACCGAGGATGCGACGGCGGGCTTTCCGTTCGGGGCGAGCTTCCCGACGCTCGAATGGCTGGTCGCCGGCCGCTTCTATGGCATACCGCACAGCCTGATCGCCTTTCTGCTGATCACCGTGGTGATGGGCGTGGTGCTGCACCGATCCGTCTACGGGCGGCATCTGTTCGCCGTTGGCAAGAGCGAGGAGGCGGCGCGCTACAGCGGCATCAACACCACGCGCGTCGTGATCACGGCCTATGTGATCTGCTGTGCGCTGACGGCCGTCGCGGCGGTGTTCATCGCGATGTACACCCGCTCGATCTCGCCTTCGTCGCACGGCAATTTCTACGAGCTCTACGCGATCGCTGCGGCCGTGCTGGGCGGCTGCTCGCTGAGGGGCGGCGAAGGGTCCATCCTCGGCGTCGTGCTGGGCACTGTGCTGCTGCAGGTGCTGCAGAACCTCGTCAACCTGCTCGGCATTCCGAGCTCGCTCAACTTCGCGGTGATGGGCTCGGTGATCCTGATCGGGGTGCTGGCAGACCAGCAGTTTTCGAAGCGAAAGGTCGGATAAGCCCCGCGGAAGGCGCCGATCTGACACGAGCGGCATTCGCGTGACTCCCCGATATCGGTATTTATTTATCCATAAAAAACAATTTGAAAGCCCAGTTTCTTTGGGCTTCTATGGATAAAAGAATACTGCCGGCGAGAGCCATCGTGTCCGCGAAAGGGCGTAAGGCCTCGCGCCGGCCAAGGGGTGTCATCCATCTGGGGAGGAAGAAATGCAAGACGAAAAGACCAACGACAGACGCAGTTTCCTGAAGACGATCGCGCTCGGCTCGGCGGCAGTGGCGGGTGCCGGAGCGGGCATGTTCTCGGCCCCGGGCGACCGGTCGATCGCGGTCGGAATGCCGCGGGCGCGCGCAGAGGGCACCCGCTACAAGACGGCCTTCATCCAGTGGCAGCCGCATACCGTGCCGGCGGCCTGGTCGAAGGGGATCGAGGAGGTTCTGGGTCCGCAGCAGGTCATCGACTACGAACTGCTCGACGGCCAGAACAAGGTCGAAGTGCAGGTCAGCCTGGTCGAGACGCTGATCAGCCAGGGCGCCTCGGTGATCTTCCTGCAGCCGATCGACTCGGTGGCGCTGGCGCCATCGATCGCCAAGGCGAAGCGCGCCGGAATCTCCGTCATCACCCTCAACATCGACGCGACCGAACCGCACGCCTCGCATGTCGAGATGAACCATTATTACGGCGCGATGGACATCGCGAAGGCGATGGGCGATGCGATGGGCGGCAAGGGCAAGGTGGCGATCCTCAATGCGCCTCCCGGCATCATCATCCGCGACCAGCGCACCAACGGATTCGTCGACGGGCTGAAGAAGCACCATCCCGACATCCAGGTCGTAGCCGATCAGGTCGCCGACTGGGACCGCAAGAAAGCGCAGGACGTGCTCAACACGATCCTCGCGGCCAACCCCGATCTCGGCGGCGTCTACGGCGTCAACGATTCGATGGCGCTGGGCGCGGTGGACGTGGCCAAGGAGAAGGGCCTGCTCGGCAAGATCGCCATCTTCGGCAATGACGGGGAAACGGCGGCCCTTGAATCGATCGAAGCCGGCGAGCTGACCGGAACGCAATATACCGACGTGTATCAGCAGGGCAGGCTCGCGGCGGCCGCGGCGACGGTGCTCGCGACCGGCGGCGTGGAGGCGGGAGCCTTCGCACAACAGTCACGCCTGCTGATGCCCTACGTGATCGCGACGAAGGCGAATGTCGGTTCGATCCAGCCTTCGCAACGGTGGTAAACACTCCCTGACTCGGGGCCGCGGCGGAGACAGCCGCGGCCTGCTTTTTCCGGACAAGCGCCATTGTGAACATGCGATCTGCGTCCGCGGCGCTTGCGCTCTTCTTCGCCGCCACCATAGTCCTCTTCAGCCTGAGCGCGCCGCGCTTCGCGTCGGCGTCGACCGTCGAGAACCTGATGTCCGGGTTCTCGTTCGCGGCCATCCTGGCGATGGGACAAGCCTTCCCGATCCTGGTGCGCGGCATCGACCTGTCGATCGGCGCGATCGTCGGGCTGGTGGGGATGATCGTGTTCGACCTGTCGCTGATCCTGCATCTGCCGGGGTATTTCATCCTGCCGCTGGCGCTGCTTGCCGGCGCCTTGGCGGGCGCGCTCAACGGTGTCCTGGTCGTGCATCTGAGGCTGCAGCCTTTCATCGCCACACTGGCGACGCTCGCCGCCTATCGCGGGCTCACCTACGCGATCTCCGGCAGGCAACTGGTGCCGGGCCTCACGACCACGCCGATCCGCGATCCGTGGCTGACGGGCATCGAAACCTATTTCGACGTCGGACGCTGGCTTGGCCTTTCGCGGTTCGTGAACATGCCCTGGGTGCCGCTGTCCTTCGTCATCATGCTCGCCGTGTTCGCAGTGCTCCAGATCCTGCTGACATCGACGCGCTTCGGCCGCGACATCTATGCGACGGGCGGCAATTATGAAGCGGCGAGGCTTGCGGGGATACGAGTCAACGGCGTGATCATCGCGGCCTACGCTCTGGCGGGCCTGTGCGCGGCGATTGCCGCGCTGATCATGGTCGCACGCTTCACGACGGCGACCGAGGCGCTCGGCGCGGGGATGGAACTGACCGCCATCGCCGCGGCGGTGATCGGCGGGGTCAGCCTCGCCGGCGGCGTCGGCGCCATGTTCGGACCGGCGCTGGGGGCCTTTCTTCTGGGTGCGATCCTGATCGGCCTGACGCTTCAGGGCGTGCCGCAATTCGTGCAGCAGATCATCACCGGAGCCATCCTGCTCGCGGCGGTGGGATACGACCGCCTGCTTTCCGTGCGGCGCCAGCGCCGGCTGAGCGCCCCTTCGGCGACTGCGACATGACGGCGGGCGGTCCTCCCCTTCTGCGCGGCACCGGCCTCGCCAAGATCTACGGCAATCTCGTCGCGCTCGACGATACGGACTTCGCCGTCAATGCCGGCGAGGTCCGCGCCCTGATCGGATCGAACGGCGCCGGCAAGTCGACGCTGATCAAGATCCTGACCGGGGCCGTGACGCCGACGCGCGGCAGCGTGGAAATCTCCGGAGAGATTGCGCCGCTCGGCGATCCCTCGGAGATGATCCGGCGAGGGGTTGCCTGCATCTACCAGCATTCGAACCTCGCACCGGCCATGTCGGCGCTGGACAACATCTATCTCGGCCGCCAGCCGACGCGCCGCTTCGGCTTCGTCGACACCCGCCGCCAGCGCCTCCAGGCGGAGGAGCTGCTCGCGCACCATGGCATCGACATCGATCTCGACGCGCGGGTGGGCACGCTGTCGACCGTCAAGCAGAAGGAGGTCGAGATCCTGAAAGCACTGGCGCTGGAGGCGCGTGTGATCCTGATGGACGAGCCGACCGGCTGGCTCGCCGGCGCGGACGTGGTGCGACTGCACGATACGATCCGGATGCTGAAGGCCCGTGGCGTCGGCGTCGTCTATATCAGCCATGTCCTCGACGAAATCTTCGCGGTCTGCGACACCGTAACGATCATGCGTGACGGACGGGTCGTCGCCGAGAGCGCGGTGGCTGAGATCGACCGGCCGCGCCTCGTCCACCTGATGGTCGGCGAGAAGCTCGCGCGCGAATCCGCCGATGCGGCCCTGCACCAGCGGCGCCCGCGCGGCACGGGCGCGGTGCGTCTCAGTGCGCGGGGGCTCGGAAAGAGCGGCGTCTTCGCCGACGTGTCGTTCGACCTCCATGCCGGCGAGATATTCTGCCTGACAGGGCTGATCGGTTCCAGACGCACGGAACTCGTGCGCACCCTGTTCGGCTCGGACCGTTTCGACAGCGGAACGCTGGAGATCGACGGCCGCGCCGTCGCGCCGCGCAGCCCCCTCGACGGCATGTCGCTCGGCGTCGGTTTCGTGCCCGAGGACCGGCACCGCGAAGGCCTGATGCTCGACATGAACGTGACAGAAAACCTCGCGATGGCCACCCTCGAACGACATTGCCGCGGGCCGTTCCTGAGCCGCAGCGGAATGGCGCGGGCCGGCCGCAAGGCGATCGACGATCTGTCGGTGCAGCCCCGCGATGGCAGCAAGATGGTGCGGCTCCTGTCGGGCGGCAACCAGCAGAAGGTGCTGGTCGGCAAATGGCTGAGCCGCGGTCCCCGCATCCTCATTCTCGACGAGCCGACCGTCGGCGTCGATGTCGGCGCCAAGGCGGAGATCTACGCGATTCTGCGGCGGGAGCGCGAGCAGGGCGCGGCGATCCTCATCGTCTCGTCCGACCTCGAGGAGGTGATGACCGTGGCCGACCGGATCGGCGTGATGGTGTCGGGCCGGCTGGTCACCGTGCACGACGCGGGCAGCGTGGGAATGGCGAATATTGTGCGCGAGATCGGCGGAGGTTCGGCGTGAGCGCGCGCAGTCCTTCCATGCCGGCGGCTCTCTCCGCTCATCTCGCGCCGAACGCGCTTCCCATCGCCGTGGCGGTCATCATCGCGATCTTTGCCCTGACCGAGCCGGCATTCCTCAGCACCGACAACCTCGTCGGTATTGCCCGGCAGGTCGCGATCATCGGCATCATGGCAGCCTGCATGACCTTCGTGATCATGACGGGCGGGGTGGATCTCTCGGTGGGGCCTGTCCTGGCGCTGGCGGGACTGGCAGCTTTCTACTGTCTCGACGCAGGATTTCCCTTGCCGGTCGTCATTCTCGCCGGCCTCTCCGTCGGAGCGGCCGTGGGGCTCGCCAATGGACTGATCGTCGCCTTCCTCCAGCTTCCGCCCATCATCGTGACGCTGGCGATGCTGAGCATGGTGCGCGGCACGGCGCTGATCGTCGGAGGGCCTGAGCAGCACCTGATCCGCAACGAGCCAGCCTACAGCTTCATCGGCACAGGCAGCATGATGGGCCTGCCGGTCTCGGTCTACATCTTTGCGGGGGTGGCCGTGATCATGATCCTGCTGCAGCGGCGCACACCGCTTGGCCTGCTGGTCGCGGCCATCGGCGACAACGAGCGCGCGGCCAGGCTCAGCGGCCACCGGACGCGGCTCACCAAGACGCTCGTCTATGTCATCTGCGGGCTGGGTGCGGCGCTGGCCGGCATCATCCAGTCGTCCCAGGTTCACACCGCACTGGCGACCTACGGACCTTTCGGAACGGAACTCGACGTCATAGCCGCCGTCGTGCTCGGCGGTACCAGCATCATGGGCGGCAACGGCTCGATCGCGCGCACGCTGCTCGGCGTCTTCTTCCTCGGCATCCTGAACAACGGGATGAACATCCTCAACGTGCCGATCGACATCCAGCTGATCGCGAAGGGGGCGATCATCGTCGCGGCCCTTGCGATCGCGGCGAGGCGGGGCTGAGCGACTACTGGCCGGATGTCGAGCGCAGCAAGGTGTCGCGCGCCGACGCCAGATGCGCCCTGCATGCCAGCTCGACCATGCTGATGTTCCGGCTGAACAGCGCTTCGATATAGGTCAGGTGCTCGCGGATCGCGACCTCGTTGCGCTGCCGCTCGTCATGCTTGTTCCACTGGTAGTGGTAGTGAAAGATCACCGTGATGATGTCGTAGAAGGAATCGATGAAACGATTTGGCGCAGCCGTGCTGATGAGCCGGTGAAAGCGGCTGTCGAGATCGGAAAAGTCGTGGTAGCGCGTCTCGATCCCGGCGAGCAGCGCCAGGTGTTCCTGCCGCAGCGCCTCGAGCTGGCGCCAGTGCTGCGAGCTGTCCGGCAGAGCCGCCAGCGCGCGCGCCGAGCGTAGCTCGAACATCTCGCGGATTTCGAACAGTTCCAGCGCGAAGCTCGTCGTGAAGCCCTTGAATACCCATCCGGCATTCGGGCGCTTCTCGATCAGCCCGAAGCGCTGGAAGCGGTTCAGGAACTCGCGAATACCGGTCGTCGCCACCCCGAACTTGCGGGCGAGGTCAAGCTCGTTGATCGCGGTGCCCGGCCGCGCATTGTCGCGCAGCAGCCATTCCATGAAGCGCTCCTCGACCTGCGCCGCCATCGGCACGGTCTCGTCCTGCGGAAACCTGTGCATCGCTTCGCTCGCGGGGTGCACGTTGCGCTCCCGCCCGGAGCCGGAAACCACTCCGCTCGCCCGAAGCGACGCGATGACCTTGCGCACGGTCGTGCGGCTGACGCCCAGGCGGATGCTCAGCGTGTTCTCCGAGGGCAGCGGCTCTCCATCCTCCAGGCGCGACATCAGGTCGATGGCGTCGTTGAACGCGCGCTTGAACACGGTGTCCGTCTTCAAATCCGTCTCCTCCGTAACGACTGACAGATGACTTTTAATCGATAAAAAACAATTTGACGAGCGCTTTTGAATGGCTTTTTGTCTATAAGAAACCATGAGGGAGGAGGCCGTGTTGGCCGAGGCAACGAGGGATCAGGACGCTATGTCCGGAGCCCGCGCAAGTGAGGATCGTGCCGGAACCGCCGCGGTTGCGCTCGGCCTGAGGCTGCTGAGCTTCGGTCCGATCGTGATCCTCGCGCTGCTCGTGCTGGCCATCAGCCTCCTGACGCCCAACTTCCTCAAGCCGGTCAACATCGGAAACATACTCGCCCAGACGGCGGTCATCGCCATCGTGGCGATGGGACAGCAGCTCGTCATCCTGACCCGCGGCATCGACCTCTCGGTCGGAGCCAATCTCGCGCTGGCGACCGTCATCGGCGGACTGGTCTTCCGCGTCTCGGATTCGGCCCTTCTGGTCGTTCTCGCGATGCTTGCGACGGGCACGCTGGTCGGTTTCGTCAACGGTGCGGTCTATGTGTTCGGCCGCCTGCCGCATCCCTTCATCATCACGCTCGCGACGCTCAGCATCTGCAGGGGCCTGGCGCTCGAGCTCTCGGTCAACCACACGACGATGCGCGGCATGCCCGAGGGGGTGAACTACCTTGGCGAGACGTCGTCGCTTGGCGTGCCGAACTCTTTCTTCGTCGTGTTCGGCGTCGCGCTTCTCGTGCTGGTCATGATGAAGTCCATGGTCTGGGGCCGCTGGACCTATGCGGTCGGCGGCAATCCCAAGGCGGCCGTGGAGATGGGCATCCCCGTCAAGTGGGTGCTGGTGTCGACCTATGCCTTTGCCGGCCTCTGCGCCGGCATCGGTGCCGTCGTCCTGTCCGGCCGGACGGGCGCCAGTTCGCCCCTCTACGGCAATCTGCTCGAGCTCGACACGATCGCAGCCGTCATCATCGGAGGCGCCTCCTTCCTCGGCGGGCGCGGCCATCTCGGCCATGCGCTGGTCGGCGCGCTGATGATCGGCGTCATCCGCAACGCGCTGAACCTGCTCAATGTCGACGTCTTCTACCAGATGATCGCGATAGGGCTGATCATCGTGCTCGCCGTCGAAGCCGACGTCTTGCGCAACCATCTCGAGGGACGGGCGCGGACGAACCAGGCGAGGGCGCAATGAGCGCCGCTCCGGTTCTCTCGGTTCGCGACGGGCACAAGCGCTTCGGTGCGGTGCACGCCTTGAAGGGCGTCAGCCTGGACGCGTACCGCGGCGAGGTCCTGGCGCTTCTCGGCGACAACGGCGCCGGCAAGTCCACGCTCGTGCGCTGCATCAGCGGCGTGCATGCGCTGGACGAAGGCGAGATCCGCCTCGACGGAGACGTGGCGTCGCTGTCGACGCCCGCGCTCGCGCGGGGCGCCGGTATCGAGACCGTCTATCAGGACCTCGCGCTGTTCGACAATCTGACGCCGGCGCAGAACTTCTACTGCGGCCGCGAGCTTGCATTTCCGAAGTGGCTGCCGCGCGGCCTGCGCTTCCTGCGTGCCCGCGAGATGGACCGGGAGGCCGCCTCTGTCATCGATCGCCTGAAGGTCAGGCTGCCCCGCTTCGACGCTCCGGTGGCTCTGATGTCGGGCGGCCAGCGGCAGGCGATCGCCGTGGCGCGTGCGACGGTCTTTGCCCGCAAGGTCGTCATCCTCGACGAACCGACCGCCGCGCTCGGCGTGCGCGAGTCGCGCAAGGTTCTCGATCTGGTCAGGCAGCTCCGCGACGAAGGCAACGCGGTGATCCTGATCACCCACAACATGGAACACGTCATCGATCTCGCGGACCGCGCCGTAGTGCTGCGGCAGGGCCGCAAGGTGGGCGAACTGAAGCCGGAGCGCGCCAACCAGCAGGAGTTGGTGTCGCTGATCGTCGGCGCCGAGGCGTGAGCGAATTCGCCTCCGGGAGATGGAGGCGATCCAGAGATCGCTCAAGGGGAGCGGTCCATAGAAGAGGGAGGAGCACTGTGAGGTTCCGATCAATACTGGCGGGAGCGGTCGTCGCGTTCAGCGTCGTCGCCCCTGCAACCGCAGCCGATACCGTCAAGATCGGCTTCATCACCAAGTTCCCGGTGCCGTTCTTCGCCACGATGGAGAATGCGGCCAAGGAATATGCGGCGGCCAATCCCGGCATCGAGATCGTCTTCGGGCAGGGCGCCTCGGCAACCGACATCGAAGGCCAGATCGCGCAGATCGAGTCGATGGTGACACAGGGCGTCAAGGGCATCGCCATCACGCCGGTCGACCCGACCGTCGCCACGGCGCTCGACAAGGCCATCGGCGCCGGCGTCAAGGTCGTGCTGATGGACAACGACATCCCCGGCTGGACCGGACGAACGGCGCTGGCCACCACCAACAACTACAACGCCGGCAAGATCGCCGGCGAGTATCTGAAGTCGGTGCTGAAGCCCGGCGACACGATGGGCATCCTCGAGGGCGTGCCCGGCGTTCCTTCGCTCGACGATCGCGTCAAGGGCATGAAGGAAGGACTCGGCGGGCTCGACGTCAAGATCGCCGGAACCGGCGCGACGGATTGCACCGAGGAGAAGGGCATCAACGTGGCGCAGGACATCCTCACCGCCAATCCGGACCTGAAGTCCATCTACGCGGCCTGCGGTCCTCCGGCGGCAGGCGCCGCCCAGGCGATCAAGAACGCCAATCTGGCGGGGAAGGTGATCCTGGTCGGCTTCGACTTCTGCTGCGGCGAGGCCGAAGCGCTCGAGGCCGACATCGAGAACGCCACGGTCGCGCAGTTCCCGACCAAGATGGCGTCGCTCGGCGTCGAGGCCCTGGTCAAGGCGATCCGGGGCGAGAAGGTCGAGTCGCTGATCGATTCCGGCGCGGCGCTCGTCACCAAGGCCAACATGGCCGAATTCAAGTAGTGTATGCGGGGGGCCGGCGCGCAGCCGGCCCCCGTTTTCCCCGAAGAGTGCGGCCGCCGCACCGACATCGAAAGACACCTACGTGCAGTCCATGGAAGCCCTCGTCTGCGTCGAGCCGGGCAAGCTGATCGTCGAGAAGCGCGCGGCCCCGACCCCGGACCCGTCTCATGCGCTGGTGCGGCCCCGCCGCGTCGGCATATGCGGCACCGATTATCATATCTTCGAGGGCAAGCATCCGTTCCTGCAGTATCCGCGGATCATGGGCCACGAACTCGCCGTCGAGGTGGTGGAGGCGCCGGCAGGCTCCGGGATCGAGCCCGGGCAGAGTTTCGCGGTCAATCCGTACCTGTCCTGCGGCGGCTGCATTGCCTGCCGGCGCGGCAAGCCCAATTGCTGCGTGCGCGTGTCGGTTCTCGGGGTGCACCAGGACGGCGGCATGGCGGGCCTCCTGGCGGTTCCGCCGGCAAACCTGATCCCGATCGACGGCCTGTCGCTCGACCAGGCGGCGAGCGTCGAGTTCCTCGCGATCGGCGCGCATGCGGTGCGCCGTGGCGCGGTGACGGACCAGGACCGGGTGCTCGTCGTCGGGACCGGCCCGATCGGCCTTGGAGTCGCGCTGTTCTCGCGGCTCTCCGGCGGTGCTGTCGCGGTGCTGGATCGCGACACGGAGCGCGCACGCGCCACGGCCGCCATCCTCGGCGTCACGCCGATTGTCGCCGATGCCGAGGGAACGCAGGCGCTGGACCAGTTCACCTCGGGCGAAGGGTTCGACGTCGTCTTCGACGCGACCGGCAGTCCGAGCGCGATGGAAAAGGGTTTCGACTACGCCGCGCACGGCGGCCGCTATGTGCTGGTCAGCGTCGTGAAGGAGCAGATCCGGTTCATGGATCCCGACTTCCACAGGAAGGAGCTGACGCTGCTCGGCAGCCGCAACGCCACGGCGGAGGATTTCGGCCGCGTCATCGCGGCGATGCGGAAAGGTTCGGTGCCGGTGGATCGCCTGATCACGCATCGAACCGACCTGAATGGGGCGGTGCGCGACATTCCCCACTGGACAAACGAAAAAGCCGGACTGATCAAGGCGATCGTGGAAATCGGCTGATCGTCGAGGTTTCGGAAGCCGCGCATCCTTGCGGCTTCGAGGGTCAGCCCCCAGGGAGGAGGTCAGATTGCCCGCCATCGACTACGAGGTTCGTGACAAACGTTTCGGCCGCCTGATCCACGAGAACGCAGGGCCCGAAATCCTCTGGCAGGGAGGCCGCTGGTGCGAAGGCCCCGCCTACTTCCCGGCCGGCCGCTATCTGATCTGGTCCGACATCCCCAACGACCGCATCCTGCGCTGGGACGAGATGAACGGCGAGGTTGCGACCTTCGAGCAGCCATGCCGCAACCAGAACGGCCATACGGTAGACCGGATGGGCCGCCTCATCGCCTGCGAGCATCGCGGGCGCTGCGTGAGCCGATACGAGGTCGACGGCAGCCGCACCGTCCTGGCGGACCGTTTCGAGGGCAAGCGGCTCAACTCGCCCAACGACGTCGTGGTCAAGTCCGACGGATCGGTCTGGTTCACCGATCCGTCCTACGGGATCGACAGCGATTATGAGGGAGACGCGGCGCCGATGGAGCAGGACGGCCGCCATGTCTACAGGATCGACGCCAGTGGCGGTGTCACGCGGGTGGTCGCCGACATGAAGCAGCCGAACGGGCTCGCGTTCTCACCCGACGAGGCCTTTCTCTACGTCGCGGACACCGGCAGATCGCATTTCCCGGACTGCATCCCGAAGATACGCCGCTACACCGTGTCGGCCGACGGAGCCTCGCTCGCAGACGGTGTCGATTTCGCCGCCTGCGACGCCGGCATGTTCGACGGGTTCCGGGTCGATACGGAGGGTCGCATCTGGTCGTCGGCGGGCGACGGGGTGCATTGCTTCGCGCCCGACGGTACCTTGCTCGGCAAGATCCTCGTCGACGAGGTCGTCGCCAATGTCTGCTTCGGCGGGCCGAAGCGAAATCGCCTGTTCATCTGCGCCACCACGACGCTTCGGTCGGTCTACGTCAACGCGCGGGGCTGCGCCTAGAGGCGTCTCATCCGGGTTCCTGCGTGCTCTTCGCGATGGCGGACCAGCACATCTCGGCGATCTGCCGGCGCTCCGTATCGGTCAGAGGGGAACCGTCGGCGCGGCGCCATTTCAGCGTGTTGCGGATACCGCCGCCGACATAGGCGCCCATGACGTTGGGATCGAAATCGCGCAGCACGCCGGCGGCGCGCGCTTCGGTGAACACCCTGGCGGTGAAATCGGTCACCGGCGCGAACAGCCGCCGCAACTCGCCCGGGGGAAGCAGCGGCACGTTGGACAGGTATTCGAACAAGATCGCCCGCTTCGGGTCGGCCCAGATGAGGCGGATGTAGTCGTCGATGTAGCGTCGAACCCTCGCCTCGTGCGGCACGTCGGGTCCGTGTTCCACGATGAGCGAGGCGCCGACCTTTGCCGTCAGCCTCTGATAGACACCCCGGACCATCTCCTCCTTCGAGGAGAAGTAGATGTAGAGCGTGCCCGTCGCGACCCCGGCCGTCTGCGCAATCTCGGCCATCGAGCATTGCAGCCCGTTTTTCACAATCAGGTCAGACGCAGCTGCCAGAATGCGTTCGCGCTTGTCGTTGACGATGACGTCCACAGGCTCCCCCAGAGGTGAATGAACATTCATTCACCTGTCACACTTAGCAGCTACCCGTCACCTCGTCAAAGCGCAAGCGCCGTGTCCGACACCGGACCGCACAGGGAGCTATCGATGGCCGACGCCCTCACATTCGTTCATATCACCGACCTGCACATCGGAAATCCGGCCGTCCAGGACGACCATCTCTACACGGACACGTCGCAGACCCTGCGGGCGATCCTGGCCGACGTGAAACGGCTCGTGCCGCAGCCCCGCTTCGTCGTCGCCAGCGGCGACTTGACCAATACCGGCGATCCGGAGAGCTACGAGCAGTTGAAGGCGATCATCGCCGATGCCGCACTGGATGTGCCGGTCCTCTATACGCTCGGCAATCACGACAAGCGCTCGGGCTTCTACCCGGTCATGCTCGGGCAGACCGAAAACGTCGACAAGCCCTACGATCATTCCGCCGTCGTCGACGGTATCCATATCGTTCTCGTCGACACCAGCGTTGCGTTCAAGATCGGCGGGCATTTCGAGCCGGGCCAGGTCGAATGGCTGGCGGCGGAACTGGACCGGCACCCCGAGTTGCCGAAGCTGATCGTGATGCACCACGCACCGGCGCTCGACTTCGATCGCCCGAGCCTGGAATGGGAATCGCTCTCCTTCGAGGGAACCGAAGCGCTGCGCAGCCTGCTCGAGGGGCGCAACGACATCCTCGGCATCCTCTCCGGGCACATCCACTACGACCGCGTCAGCCATTGGTACGGCATCCCGGTCGTCGTCGGCATCGGCCAGCACGCGGCCACCGACGTCCTCTATCTGCACGAGGGCCTGCGCATGGTCGCCGGCGCGTCCTTCGCGCTGGGCACGATCCGCGAGTCGGGCCTCAGCATCTCCTTCGTGCCGCAGCCGGCGGATCGCCGCGAACTGAAGGTGCATACCTTCGACGGCATGTCCGAGCTGATCAAGCACTACGAAACCGACGCGGCAGCCGCCGCGCTGGCAGCCGAGTAAACCAGGGACACAACCAATGAACCGCAAGACTTTCCTGACCGGCGCCGTGGCGCTGGCCACGGTGGGCCTGTCGATGCCCGCCTTCGCGCAGGCCATCCCCGCCACGATCGACCAGCCGGTGACGATCAGCTACTACAACTACAACCTCGCCTCGGCCGGCATCGGCGCCGAAGCGACCAAGAAGATGATCGCCGACTTCGAGAAGGCGAACCCCAACATCAAGGTCGAGGGCATCGGCGCCAGCTCGGCCGACATCACCAGCCGCATCCAGGCCGACGTCGCCGCCGGCCGTACCCCCGACGTGGTGCAGATGGTCTTCTCTGACCTCAACTTCACCGTCGATAATCTCGGCGCCGTGGCGCTCGAGGACATCGTCCCCGCCGGTGAACTGGCGGCCCACTTCGAAGGCATCGCACCTAACGGCCTCAAGCTCGGCGTCGTCAACGGCAAGACCTACGGCCTCGCCTACACTTTCTCGACGCCGGTGCTGTTCTACAATGCGGATCTCTTCCGCGCGGCCGGGCTCGACCCGGAAAACCCGCCGAAGACCTGGGCGGACGTGAAGGCGGCCGCGCTGACGATCGTCGACAAGACCGACGCCGAGGGCATCGCCACCGGCATCTTCGGACCGTCGGCCGGCGACTGGCTGTTCCAGGGCGTGCTGCGCTCGAACAATGGCGGGATCATCTCGGCCGACCGCAAGCAGCTCAGCTTCGCCGAGCCGGCCTCGGTCGAGGCGGTGGCCATGCTGCGCGACCTCTATGACAGCGGCGCCTACACGAACGTGGAGGTTCAGGCCGCCATGGAAGGCATGGCGTCGGGCAAGATCGGCATGTATCTGCAGACCTCGGCGATCCAGGGCTTCCTGGTGAAGGGCGCGGAAGGCAAGTTCGACCTTCGGGCCACCACAATGCCCCGCTTCGGCGAGAAGCCGCAGCGGCCGAACAATTCCGGCAGCGCGCTGGTGATCCTCAGCAAGGATCCGCTCAAGCAGCGCGCCGCCTGGGAACTGATGAAGGCCATGACCTCGAAGGAGGCCTACACCGTCATCACCTCCCAGATCGGCTACCTGCCGCTGCGCACCGACATCGTCGACGATCCGAAGTATCTCGGCGAGTGGGTTAAGAAGCATCCGCTGATCAAGCCGAACCTCGAACAGCTGGCGATCCTCGAGCGGTGGGAATCCTTCCCGGGTCCGAACTACCGCCAGATCCAGAAGACCATGATGGAAGGCGCGGAGCTCGCGGTGTTCGGCGGGGTCGATCCGGCGGAGGCGATGAAGGCCGCGCAGGACAACGGCCAAGCCCTGATGCCGAAGTGACAGGCAAGGCGGCCCGCCCGACCCCGGACGGGCCGTCTTCTTCCTCACCAGCCGAGGCCCGACATGACCGCCATCGCACTCGATATCCAGGCCAAGCCGGCGGCGAAGCGCGCGGCGCTGCGGTGGCAGATCGCGCCCTGGCTCTACCTCGCGCCGGCCGCCGCGACGCTGGCGCTCTGGATCTACTGGCCGCTTCTGGACGCGCTGAGGCTCAGTTTCTACGAATGGAACATGCTGCCGAATTCGCCGATGAATTTCGTCGGCTGGCAGAACTACGCCAACATCTTCGCGCTGCCTAAATTCTGGCAGGCCCTGCGCAACACCGCTATCTACATACTCGGGCTCCTGCCACTCGCGGTCGCGATCCCTCTGGCGATCGCGATCTACACCCACGACCTGCCAGCGCGCTCACGCAACATCTACCGGGCAATCATCTTCGTGCCGATGATCATCGCGCCGGTGGTGGCAGCCGCGGTCTGGCGCTGGCTGCTCGATCCCGGTCACGGCATGATCAACGAGATCATCGGATTAGCCGGCTATCGTCCGGTGCGCTTTCTCCAGGATCCGAGAATCGCGATCTGGACCATCATCGTCTTGACCGGCTGGAAGCTGATCGGCTTCTCGACGCTCATCCTCTCTGCGGCGAACGCCAACATCAACCCGTCGCTGATCGAGGCCGCGCGCATGGACGGCGCGTCGCGCTGGGAGATCATCCGCGACATCCGGCTGCCGTTGCTGCGCTCGACCGTCCTGTTCCTGACGCTGATGACGATCCTGCTCGGGGCGCAGTGGAGCTTCTCCTACATCCACGTGCTCACCGGCGGCGGGCCGCTCGGCGCCACGACAAACATCTTCTACATCCTGTGGGATTTCGGCTTCTCGACGCTCTCGGTCGGCTGGAGTTCGGCGGCTGCAATCATCCTCTTCCTCGGCTTCGGCGTGCTGGCCTTTGTCCTGTTCCGCCTGATGGACAGGTATTCGTTCCATGACAACTGACACGTTCCGAACGGCGGCGGCGCCGCGATCGGCCGCAATCCGCAGCGCGCCACGTCGCGCAAAGCAGCGGGCATCGCGGACCGACACCGCGGTGGGGCACCTGCTGATGGTCGTTCTGTCGGTCTTCTGCCTGTTCCCGGTCTACTGGATGATCGTCACCTCGTTCCGTCCCGCGAACTCGATCTTCGAGACGAGCCTGTGGCCGTCGGCGGCGTCGCTCGACAATTATGTCTATGCGCTGGACGCGATCCCGATCGGCCGGATGCTCGTCAACACGCTCCTCGTCTCGGCGCTGGTGACGGTTGCCCAACTGCTGACCGGGCTGCTCGCGGCCTATGCCTTTGCGCGCTGGCGGTTTCCGTTCGACAAGATCATCTACACGCTGATCGCGCTGACCTGGCTGGTGCCGTTCCAGGTGGTGATGATTCCCAACTACCTGCTGGTCGCCAATCTCGGGTTGCTGGACAGCCTCGCCGCGTTGATCCTGCCGCATTTCGCCGGGGCGCTGGCCGTGTTGCTGCTCGCCCAGGCGATGCGCTCCTTCCCTAAGGAAGTGATCGAGGCGGCACGCATGGACGGCGCCAGGAGCTGGCGCATCCTGTGGGAGGTGCTGACGCCAAACCTTCGCGGCACGATCGCCTCGCTGGCGATCCTGATCTTCATCTCGACGTGGAACGAGTATTTCTGGCCGCTGCTGTTGTCGCGCACGCCGGAAAACAGCGTGGTCCAGATCGGTATCCAGATGTTCATGACCTCCGAGGGCACGGCCTGGGGCCCTCTGATGGCGGCCGCCACGCTGGCCAGCCTGCCGATCCTCGCCATCTACGTCCTGCTGCAGCAGCAGGTCATCCAGTCCTTCACGAAATCGGGGATCCGGTGATGCACATGCCAATCGAGCGCCGACTGGCGATTGCCGGGACGTTCAATATCCGCGACCTTGGAGGCTACGGTTTCGCAGGCGGCTCGACCGGCTGGCGCCGGGTCCTGCGCGGCGACGGCTTGCACCGGCTGGAGGAGGACGGGATCGCCGAGCTGAAAGGGGCAGGCGTCTCGACCATCATCGACCTCCGCCGCGCGGAAGAGCTCGAGCAGCATCCGAATCCGCTCAGCGGCGAGCCGGATGTCACGTATGTCAACATATCGCTCTTCGACGAGCTCGCGCCGTCGGCCATGGCCGCGGACGATGTACTCTACGACCTCTACATCCAGGCGCTGACGAGCCGCGGCGACCGGATCGTCGACGTGCTGGCGACGATCGCAGATGCGCCGCACGGAATCGTCCTGTTTCACTGCACAGCCGGCAAGGACCGGACCGGCCTGATCGCGGCGCTGCTGCTTGCGCTCGCAGGCGTCGAGGACGACCGGATCGTCGAGGACTACGCCCTGACGAAGACGTTCCTCGAACCGGCGATCGCGGGCTTCGTCGCGGACGCCGCGGCGCGCGGGGTCGATATTGACAGCTTCCGCCCACTCCTGGCCTGCGAACCCGAGACGATGGCTCGCACGCTTGCCTTCATCGCCGGGCGCCACGGCTCTGTCGCGGCGTATCTATCCGCCATCGGTCTTCAGGAAACCTCCGCGGAACGCCTCCGCGCCCGCCTATCGGAGTATGCATGATGTCCCAGCTCTCCATCCGCCAGCTGAAGAAGCGCTACGAGGGAAAGCAGGTCCTCCACGGCGTCGACATCGAGATCGAGCACGGCCAGTTCGTCGTCATCGTCGGCCCGTCGGGATGCGGGAAGTCGACGCTGCTGCGCATGATCGCCGGCCTGGAAGACGTGACGGAGGGCGAGATCTCCATCGATGGCGAGAGGGTCGACGATCTCGACCCGGCCGACCGCGGCTGCGCGATGGTGTTCCAGAACTATGCGCTCTATCCGCACATGACGGTGCGCGAGAACATGGCCTATCCGCTGAAGATCGCGCGGATGGCGAAAGCCGAGCGGGAGAAGCGCGTCGGCGAGGCCGCGGACATGCTCGACCTGACGGCCTATCTGGACCGCCGGCCGGCGCAATTGTCGGGCGGCCAGCGCCAACGCGTGGCGATGGGCCGTGCGCTAGTGCGCGAGCCGCGCGTCTTCCTGTTCGACGAACCGCTGTCCAATCTCGACGCCAAGCTGCGCGTGACCATGCGCATCGAGATCAAGCGCCTGCACCGCCGCCTCAAGGCCACCTCGATCTTCGTCACGCACGACCAGGTCGAGGCGATGACGCTCGCGGACAGGCTGATCGTGATGAATGCCGGCCTGGTCGAACAGATCGGCTCGCCGGTGGAGATCTACCGCCGTCCGGCTTCGACCTTCGTCGCCGGCTTCATGGGTGCGCCCGCGATGAACCTCATGCCCGCCCGCCTCGCAGGAACGCGCGCGATTCTGGAGCGCGTGTCCGACTATGCGATAGAGATCGGGAGTTTCGGCCCGGGGCGCGACGTGATCACGCTCGGGATCCGGCCCGAGGATATCGCCGTGTCGAGGGACGCGAGAGAGGGCCTTTTGGCGCGGATCGACCTGATCGAGGAACTCGGCGGAAGCCGGATCGCCTATTGCTCGGTGGGCGAGCAGGAGATCGCGGTCGTCCTGCCAAAGGCCGTCAGCTTTCGCGAAGGCGACCGGCTCGCGCTGGATTTCCCCGCCGCGTCGCTTCATGCCTTCGACCGCGAGACGGGCCTGCGGCTCACCGCCGCGAACGCTGCCAGACAGGAGACAGCCGCGCCGCTCGTGCCCGCCTGAGGCACCGATCTACGGCCCCGAGGGCGGTGTCGAAACCACAATCTGCCTTGTCTTGCCCGTCGATCTTTCCGAAGATCGGACGAACGGATTGCGCGACCGGCTGCTGCAGATCAGCCGGTTGCTCTCGTCGCTGTAGAATTTTCTCCAAAATTGACAAATGCCTGCCATTTTGTAAGCTCTTCATCATCGAGAGAGGAGCTGAAAACCGGTGTCGATCCGCGAAGAACTGGCGCATACGCAGTTGGCCCTCACGGCCGCGGAAAGAAAGATCGTTCAGGCGCTGCTGGCCGACTATCCCAAATCGGGATTGGGGACGGCGAACAGGCTGGCGCGGCTGGCCGGCGTGAGCGACCCGACGGTCATGCGCCTGATGGTCAAGCTCGGCTACGGCAAGTTCTCCGACTTCCAGACGAAGCTTTTGGAAGAGGTTGAATCCCGACTGCACTCGCCGCTCCTGATGATGGAGGCGAAGCGCCCGGCCAACGCCAGCGAAGGCACCGCGCTCGGCTACTACAACTCGGTCATCCAAAGCCTCGAGCGCACCCGCACGCAGACCTCGTCCCAGGCCTATACGCGCGCGGTGTCGATGCTGCTCGAAACCAAGGGCAAGGTGCTTCTCCTCGGCGGGCGGTTCAGCCGCAACGTGGCCTCGATGTTCGCAGGATACCTGGTGCAGCTGCGCAGTGGCGTGCACGACATGGAGAAACTGTCGGCGTCCGATTTCGATATCCTGATCGACATGGGCAAACGCGACCTGCTGGTCGTGTTCGACTACCGCCGCTACCAGGCGGATGTGGTGAGCTTCGCCCGCCAGGCGCATGAGCGCGGCGTCGGCATCCTCCTCTTCACCGATCCCTGGCTGTCGCCGATCGCGGAGATCGCCGACCAGACCATGGTGGCGGCGATCGATTCGGACTCGCCTTTCGACACCACGGCGTCCTGCGTGGCGCAGATCGAGGCGGTGGTGGCGCATGCGCTGGCCGTGCGCGGCCCTTCGGTGCGCGGCCGCATCGAGGACATCGAGGCGATCCGCGACGCCAACGGCGTCACACTCGATGCCGGCGACGATCCGGAACGAGGCAAGAACCCCGGCAGCCGCATCCAGTCGGCCGCCTCCAAATCATGACTTTGCCGGAGACCAGATGACCGCCCTGCTGCCGCGTCGAGACCAACCTTTCGCACGGGGAGCGACTGCTCTCCTTCTCGTCGACATGCAACGGATCTGGCTTGAGCCGGGGCTCGATCCCGACCACGCCGACCGGGGGCCGGACCATTATTTCTACCGGCAGACCCGCGACGTGACCATCCCGAACCAGGTCGCGCTGCTCAAGGCGGCGCGCGAGAACGGCGTCGAGGTGCTGCACACCATCATCCAGAGCCTGACCGAAGACGGACGCGACCGCTCGCTCGACCACAAGCTGACGCCGATCCATATCCCGCCCAGCCTCAAGGAAGGCCTGCCGCCGAAGGAACTGGCTCCTGTCGGCGACGAGATCATGATCCCGAAGACCTCCTCCGGCGTCTTCAATTCGACCAATATCGACTACGTGCTGAAGAATCTCGGCATCCGCCACCTCGTGGTCTGCGGCGTGCTGACCGACCAGTGTGTCGACATGACGGTGCGCGATGGCGCGGACCGGGGCTATCTCGTCACCTGCGTGGCCGACGCCTGCGCGGCACCTACGCCGGAGCGCCACGACGGGGCGCTGAAAGCCTTCGGCGGCTATTGCTGGGTGACCGACACGCGAACGGTCGTCGGGCGCTTCGAGGCACTCCGGCGCGGGGCAGCGGCATGAGCGGACCCATAACGCCCTTGGCGCATGTCGTGACGACGGACCTCGCGGCGATTACCCGCGGCCGGCCCGTCACCGAGGAGCGACTCCGCAAGGCGCAGAGCACCGGTCTCGGCTGGGTGCCGGCTAATCTCTGTTTGACGCCGTTCAACTCGATCGGCGAGAATCCGTGGGGCTCGTCCGGCGACCTGCGCCTCGTCCCCGATCTCTCGGCGCGCCACACCACCTCCGCGACCGGGGCCGCGACGCCGCTCGACATCGTGATGGCCGACATCGTGGAGCTCGACGGCTCCCCCTGGGACGGCTGCCCGCGCACGCAGCTCAAGCAAGCGCTCGCGGCGCTGAAGCAGGCGGCCGGCCTTTCGATGGTCGCCGCCTTCGAACAGGAATTCCTGCTGCTGCCGGCGACCGCCGATCCGACCCGGATCGCCGACCATGCCTTTTCGGTCGCGGCGTTTCGGGGCGCGGGCGATTTCGGGCCGATGCTCGCCACCTGCCTGGAGGAGGCCGCGGTCGAGCCCGAGATGATCCTGCCGGAATACGGCAACGACCAGTTCGAGATCACGCATGCGCCGACCGATGCGCTCGCCGCCGCGGACCGCGCGGTCGTCATCCGCGAAGTGACGCGGGAGGTCGCGCGCAATCTCGGCCGCCGCGCCTGCTTCGCGCCGAAGCCTGTCCTCGACGCGGTTGGCAACGGCGTGCACATTCATTTCAGTCTGGTCGACGCGGACGGGCGGCCGGCGACCTACGCGGCCGACGGTCCGGGCAAGCTGTCTCCCTTGGCGGCTTCCTTCTGCGCCGGCGTCCTGAAGCATCTTCCGGCGCTCGTCGCGCTCACCGCATCTAGCCCGCCGTCCTACTACAGGCTGGCGCCGCACAACTGGAGCTCGTCCTACACCTGGCTCGGCGAGCGCGACCGCGAGGCGACACTGCGCATCTGCCCGTTCGTGACCATGGGCGGCGGCGATCCGGCGCGGCAGTTCAACATCGAATACCGGGCCGCCGACGCCACGGCCAATCCCTATCTCGCGCTGGCCGGGATCGTCCGCGCGGGTCTCGCCGGCATCGAGGCAAGACTGCCCGCGCCGCCGATCGTGACGGGCGACCCGACGCTGATGACGCAGGACGAGCTCGATGAAAAGGGCTTGCGCCGCCTGCCGGAATCCCTGGAGGCCGCGCTCGATGCGCTGGCCACCGACGATACGGTTCGAGGCTGGTTCCCCGAACGGCTCGTCGACAGCTTCTTCGCGGTCAAGCGCACCGAGCTCGCCGCGATGGAGGGCAAGGAGAAGTCCGAAATCTGCCAGGCCTACGGGGAACGCTATTGAGTACCGCGGCCAGCAGGGCAGCGCTTTCCGACTGGCCGGAGCCGGTCGAGATACTGAACCCTGGCTCCACGTCGCCGCTTGTGCTGATCTGCGACCATGCATCGAACCACATTCCGGCGGTTTATGGCCGGCTGGGGCTCGATGCCGCCGAACTGGAGCGGCACATCGCCTACGATATCGGCGCCGCCGACGTCACCAGGGCGCTTGCCTCCCGGCTCGGCGCACCGGCCTTCCTCGGCACCTATTCACGGCTGCTGGTGGACCTCAACCGACCGTTCGGCTCGCCGACCAGCATGCTGACGCTCTCCGAAGCGACGCGAATCCCCGGCAACGATATGCTCGGCGAGGCCGAGAAGACACTCAGGCGCGGTCGCATCTTCGACCCCTTCCATGCCGCGATCTCGAATTTCCTGGACCGGCGCCGGGGACCGAGCCTGATCGTCGCCATCCATTCCTTCACGCGGGTGTTCCTCGGGGCCGAACGTCCCTGGCATATCGGTGTGCTGCACGAGAACAGGGCGGACCTCGCCGAGGCCTTCCTCGCGCCGTTACGGGCGGAAGCCGGCCTGACGGTCGGGGAGAACGTGCCCTACGTGATCGAGCGGAGCAGCGACTACGCCATCCCCGTTCACGGCACGGATCGGGGCCATCCCGCGGTGCTGATCGAGATACGCAATGACCTGATCGCCACCCCGCAGGGTGTGGCGGAGTGGTCCGGCCGCCTCGCGCCGATCCTCGAATATCTCGTCGCCACCTACGCCACCCCAGCCATCAGCCGTAATTGAGAGGATGCCATGCCGGACACGGAAGCCACGATCAAAGCCGTCCAGGACTTCATCGAGAAGGACCGCGACTTCGTCATCAACCTGACGCGCGACATCGTCCGTATCCCCTCGGTCAATCCGAAGTTCGAGACCGGCGAGGGCCTCAACCGCGAGGGCGACGTCCAGGCCGTGCTGGAAAAGCTCGTCAAGGACGAAGGCTTTGCGACGGAGCAGTTCGACGCCCTGCCGGGGCGCCCCAACCTCATCGGCGAGAAGCCCGGCTCGGAAGAGAAGAGCCTGATCCTGTGCGGCCATATCGACGTGGTTCCGACCGGTGCGCTGAAGGACTGGACGGTCGATCCGTTCGGCGGCGAGATCCGCGACGGCAAGCTGTACGGGCGCGGCGCGATCGACATGAAGGGCGGCGTGGCGGCCTGCGTCGCGGCCATGCGCGCACTCAACCGGACCGGCGTGAAGCTCGACGGGCGGCTCGCCTTCCATTCGGTCGTCGACGAGGAAGCAGGCGGGGGCGGCGCGATCGACAATGTCAGGCGCGGCAAGCTCGCCAAGGCGATCCTGGTTGCCGAACCGAGCTGGGGCGACGTCCATCCGGCGGAAGGCGGGCTTGAGTGGGCGCGCGTGACGATCCGCGGCCGCAACGGCCATTCCGCCTTCCGCTTCAACGAGATCTATCCGCAGCAGCACACGCCGGACCGCATCGTGCCGGCGGTCAATGCCATCGACATCGCAGCCCGTTTCATCCAGGCAGTGCACCTGTTCGAGCAGAACCGCGTGCGCGCGAAGGCGCATCCGCTGCTGCCGGCGGGCATGAACACGATCAATATCGGCGTGATGTGGGGCGGCACGGCGCTGGGCGAGAACGGCCTGCCGACGGTGATGACCAATCCGGCGATCATCCCCGACGCGGTGGTGCTCGACCTCGACATGAAGTTCCTGCCGGACGAGACCTCGAAGCAGTACCGCAAGGACTTCGAGGATTTCGTCGCGCATTTCTGCGCCATGGACGACTGGCTCAAGGCCAACCCGATCAGGATAGACTGGGAACTCGGGGGGCTCCATTTCGCACCGATGAACACCTCGCCCGACCACCCGCTGGTCGCCTCGCTGATGAAGCGGCAGGCGGCGATCGGCAAGGCGCCGACGATGAAGGGCTTCATCGCAGTCTGCGACGCGGCACACTATGCGGGTGCCGGGGTTGACGGCGTGATCTACGGTCCGGGCGGCGACGGGTTCCACGGTACGGACGAATATGTCGACGTCGCATCCCTCGTCACCAGCGCCAAGGTGATCGCTGCCGCGATCGTCGACTGGTGCGGCATCAAAGCCTGACGGCGGAACGGGAGGCACAAATGACCGCTCCGCTCGACAACAGCCTCGTCGAAGACGCGACCCGGTGGCGCCGGCACCTCCACGCCCATCCCGAGACGGCGTTCGACGAGCACCGGACCGCCGACTTCGTGGCCGCGAAGCTGGAGGAGTTCGGCATCGAGGTGCATCGGGGTCTGGGCGGAACCGGCGTCGTCGGCACGCTGACGCGGGGAACGGGCACGACCGCGGTCGGCCTGCGCGCGGACATGGACGCGCTGTTCATCCACGAGGCGAACGATGTCGACCACCGCTCCACGGTCGACGGCAAGATGCACGCCTGCGGCCATGACGGGCACATGGCGATGCTGCTCGGCGCCGCCAGGCACCTCGCCCGACACGGCGACTTCGACGGCACGGTGCGCTTCATCTTCCAGCCGGCGGAGGAGACGGGCGACGAGCACTGCGGCGGCAACGAGATGGTGAAGGACGGGCTGTTCGACCGGTTTCCGGTGCAGGCGATCTTCGGCATGCACAACTATCCCGGCGCGCCGCTCGGCAGCTTCATGCTGCGCCCCGGCCCGATGCTCGCCTCCATCGACACGTTCGAGTTCCACATCGGCAGCGAGCTGTCGCATCCGCATTCGCAGTTCAACGTGCCGGACCCGCTGCTCATCGCCGCCGGGCTGATCCAGGACATGCACGCCTTCAAGGCGCGCTACGTCAATCCGGCGGAGCCGGTGGTGCTGTCGATCACCCAGTTCCAGAGCGGCAATCCGGCCGACCGGCAGAGCGTTCACGTGACGCCGGACAAGGCTGTCGTGCGCGGCACGCTCTACACGCTGAACGACGCCATTCGCGGACAGTTCGAGGCCGGACTGGAGAAGCTGGTGCGCAATGCCGCCGAGGCCAGTGGTGCGACCTACAAGTTCATCTTCGAGCGCGGTTACCCTGTCCTGCGCAACACGGTCGAGGAGACGGAGTTCGCCACGTCGGTGGCGCAGGAAGTGTCCGGCGCGGACAAGGTCGCCGCTACGATGCAGCCGGTGATGGGGGCCGAGGACTTCGCCTTCATGCTGGGCAAAGTGCCGGGCTGCTACGTGTTCCTCGGCTCGGCGCGGGAGGGCGAGGCGACGCCGCGCCAGCTGCACAATCCCGGCTACGACTTCAACGACGAGGTCCTGCCGGTGGGCATCCGCTACTGGGCGACGCTGGCCGAGCGCTATCTCGCCGGGGCCGCCCGCGACCGATAGCGGACGGCGTCCAGCCTACGCCTTGTCGGCGGCCTTGCGGCGGGACGGAAGCAGGCCCGCCGCGCTCTTCAGCATGCCGACGATGCCGCCCGGGTAGATCAGCATCACGACCAGGATCAGGACCGCCGTGATGATCGGGCGCCACGCGCCGAAATCGGCCATCGCCTCGGAGAAGACCGTCAGCGCGAAGGAGGCGACGA
Source organism: Mesorhizobium sp. (assembly GCA_041913465.1). Classification (GTDB taxonomy): domain Bacteria; phylum Pseudomonadota; class Alphaproteobacteria; order Rhizobiales; family Rhizobiaceae; genus Mesorhizobium_A. The sequence goes on from JAYSFJ010000002.1 coordinate 80,693, forward strand.
TCGCCCCGTAGATCGTGCCGGTGCCGCCGAGCAGGATCATCGACAGGATGATCGTGGCCAGGCTCATGCCGAACACCTCCACCGACGCGTTGCGCTGGTAGGCGGCGTAGAACGCGCCCGCGACGCCGGTGAAATAGGCGCTGGCGGCCAGCGTGATCAGGCGCTGCCGCACCAGCGAGATGCCCCGGCTGATCGCATATTCCTCGTTGTCGCGCAGCGCCACGATGCTGATGCCGAGGCGGGAGCGGACGAACAGGCGCAGGAAGATGGTGCTCAGCACCAGAAGCGCGAGCGCGATGTAGAAATAGGCGAACTTGGCGTCGCGGACCATGTTGTGGTCGAACCAGTAGAGGCGGGGGATGCGCACCAGCCCCTGGGTGCCGCCGGTATAGTCGGACTGGCTCAGGATCACCTGCATCACCAGCTGGGCGAAGCCGAAGGTGACGAGGATGATGTAGATGCCCTTCAGCCGCAGGATGGGGATGGTGACGACAACGGCCGCCAGGGTGGCGATCGCGCCGCTGGCGGCCATGGCCAGCCAGGGGTCCATCGCCGCCAGCTTGGTGAGAAGGCTGTAGGCGTAGACGCCGATGCCGAACAGGGCGATGTGGCCGAAGTTGAAGACCCCGCCATAGCCGAGGCTCAGGTCCCAGTTGGAGGCCACGATGGCGTAGATGAACACCATGATGAGCACGTGCCGGCTGTAGGCGTCTGTGAAGACCAGCGGCGCGAGCGCGATCAGGGCGAAACCGATCACGAGCGCCACCGCCTCCTTCTGCCAGGACACGCGGCCGGGGCTGCGGGGCACGGCCGCGGGCGCGGCGGCCGGGGCGTCGGCGAGATTGGAAGCCGTCATGCTATGCCCCTCCCGGCACGGGCGGAGAACAGGCCCTCGGGCCGGATCATCAGGGTCAGGATCAGCGCGCCGAAGAGCAAGGCAGGAGTCCAGTAGAGGCCGAAATAATAGCTGCAGATCGCCTCGAAGAAGCCGATCACGTAGGCCGCGAAGATGGGGCCGGAAATGCTCGAGATGCCGCCGAAGACGACGACGATGAGCGCCTTGAGCAGCGGGTCGGCGCCCATCACCGGCGTCATGAAGCGATAGCCGCCAAGGAAGATGCCGGCTAGCGCGGCAAGCGCGGCCGCGATGCCGAAGGCGAGCGCGTAGAGCGCGGTGACCTTCAGGCCGACCAGCCGGCTGGCGTCCTCGTTCTGCGCCACGGCCCGCAGCGCGAGCCCGAGCCGCGTCCGGTTGAGGAAAAGCCAGAGCGCGCCGAGGATGATCGGCGTGATGACGATGATGGCGATCTGGTGCATCGACACGCCGATGCCGCCGATCAGGACGTTGCCCTCCAGGAGCGGCGGAACCTGCTTGGAGCGCGGGCCCCAGGCCACGAGCACGCCGTTCTCGATCAGTGATCCGGCGGCGAGCGTGGTGATGACGACGACGAGGACGAGATTGGCGCGGCCGATCAGCGGCCTGACCACCGTGGCCTGCAGCAGCCAGCCGACGCCCGCCATCAGCGCGACCGCGAGCGGGAAAGCGGCGACCGGCGGCAGCCCCCACTCGCCGAGCTGCCAGGCGACATAGGCGCCCAGCATCATCAGCACGCCGTGGCTGAAGTTGAACACGCCGATGGTGGTCCAGACCAGCGCCAGCCCGACCGCCATCATGGCGTAGAGCGAGCCCTGGAACAGGCCGCCGAACAGGATATCCGCAGCGGTGTTCATGGCTCAGTGTCCGAAATACATGGCCATGATGTCGGAGTGCGCCAGGCTCTCGCCCGGCTTGATCTCCGTCTCCACCTGGCCGTGATTGATGAAATAGAGGTGGTTGGTCAGCTCCAGCAGGAACTCGACGTCCTGTTCGACCACGATCAGCGGCACGCCGCTCTTCGAGATGTCGAAGACCGCCTTGCAGAGCTCGTCCTTGATCTTCGGCGCGAGGCCGAGCGTCGGCTCGTCGAGGATCAGCATCTTGGGATGGCTCATCAGCGCGGTGCCGATCGACACCATCTGCCGCTCGCCGCCCGACAGCGTGCGCACCCGCTGGCGCCATCTCGCGCCGAGCTTGGGGAACAGCGCCAGGACCTTCTCGCGGTTGGCCTCCTCCACGGCCCGCGCACGCGGCGTGAAGGCCCCCAGCGCCAGGCAGTCGGCGATGGTGAGATCCGGGAACAGCGTGTTGCCCTGCGGCACGTGGATCAGGCCGCGGTCGACGATCGCGCGCGCGCTCATCCCGGTGATGGTCTCGCCGTCGAACTGCACCGCCCCGCCGCGCGGCTTGAGCAGGCCCGATACCGCCCGCAGCAGCGTGGTCTTGCCGTGCCCGTTCGGCCCGAACAGGCCGACATTGCCGTGCCGGCCAGCCTCCATGGAGATGCCGTCGAGCACCGTGACGCGGCCATAGCCTGCGACTAGGCGGGCGATGTTGAGCAGCGGATCGCTCATGCCGAGACCTTCCGGCTGCCGAGATAGGCTTCCACCACGAGCGGGTCGGCCACCACCTCCCGCGGATCGCCCTGCGCGAGCACCGTACCCTCGTTCAGCACCAGCAGGTGCTGCGACAGGCTCATCAGCAGGGTCAGGACGTGCTCGATCAGCAGGATGGTGATGCCCCGAGCCGCGATGCGGCGGATGAGACCGATCGTGCTGTCGATCTCGGGCTTGGTCAGGCTCGAGGCAGGCTCGTCGAGGAGCAGCATTTTCGGCTTCATCGCGATCGCCGTCCCCAGCATCAGGCATTTGCGCTGGAACACTGACAGTTCGCCGGCCGAGCGGCCGAGAGACGCGGCATCGAAGCCGACGAAGGCGAGCGCCTCCGCAGCGGCCTCGGCCGCGGTGGACGGGTCGGCGCCGCCGAAGGTCGCGCCCATCAGCGCGTTCTCGAACACGGTGAGCCCGTCGAAGGCGGTCTCGCGCTGGAACGTGCGCGCGAGGCCCAGCCGGGCGATCTGGTGGCCCCGCAACGTCTGGATCTCGGTCCCGTCGAAGCGGATCGTGCCGCGGTCAGGCCCGAAGGGAATGCCCGAGATCGTGTTGAACAGCGTGCTCTTGCCGCTGCCGTTGGGGCCGGCGACCCCGAAGATCTCGCCGGCCTCGACCTTGAAGGAGACGCCGTCGACCGCCTTCAGGGAGCCGAAAGCCTTCGCGACGCCGTCCACTTCCAGCAGCGACATCCCTCACTTCATCCATGGCTGGATCTGGAATTCGCCGGTCGCATACTGCGTCGGCGAGATCAGCACGCGCTTGCCGTCCCAGATCTGGAAGAAGGTGATCGGGATGAAGTCGTCGCCCTGCGTGGCGAGGTGGGTCGCCTGGTCGAACTTCAGCCGGCCGCCGGCGACCTGCTTGTCGGTTTCGCCCAGCGCCTTCATCACCGCCGCATGGTCCGTCGCATCACCCGCCTTCTTGAGCGCGTCTAAGTAGAGGTAGACGGTCTCGTATAGCGCGACGCCGTAGGTGCCGCTTTCGGTGCCGTACTTGGCCTTGTACTTGTCCGCCACTTCGCCGGCGCGCGGGTTCTTCGGCGTCGTCAGGGCGCCGCCGAGCAGGTTGTAGATGATGCCGTTGGAGTTCGCCTTGGTCAGCTCGACGAATTCCGGCACGGAGGGCGCGTACTGCAGGAAGACGAGGCTCTTGGTCGGCTGCTCCATGAACTGGTTCAGGAAGGAGGCCGAGTTGCCGGGCAGGTAGTCGGTGTTGATGACGACGTCCGGCACGTCGGCGCGCACCTTGGCGAGGATCGAGCGCCAGTCGGTCACTTCGCCGAACGGCACCAGCTCGTCGACAGTGACGGTCCAGCCCTGTTCCTTGAAGGTCTTCTTCATGCCTTCCGAGATCGTCTTCGAATAGGCGTTGTCGGAGGAAATGATCGCCACTTTCTTGGTCGGCAACTGGATCTTTCCGTCCTTCGCGAGCTTCTCGACGAAGTAGGTCACGTCGGTGTTGTAGGCATCGAAGGACGGCGTCAGCGACCAACAGCAGGAATATTTGGCCGGATCGGGCGCGATGATGTCGCGTGTCTGCTGCGACGTTGCGGAGAGGATGTAGGGCATCTCCGCCTCGGCCATGTTCTCGATCTCGAAATTGGTCAGGCTGGCATAACCCGTCGTCATGAAATGTACGTCGGGATCGCCGAGCAGGCGCTCGACGGCGCTGGTGACGTTGCCGGCCGACTGGTCCTTGACGTCGCCGACGACCAGTTCAAGTGTATTGCCGTCGAAGCCGCCGGCGGCGTTGATCTCGTCGATGGCGAGCTGGGCGCCGCGCTGGAACTCCTGGCCGTCGGCGGCGGCCGGTCCGGTCAGCGGCGCGAGCAGCCCGATCTTGATCGTGTCGGCCCACGCTGCCCCGCCGGCAGTGGCTGCCAAGGCTGCGATCGAAGCCCCCACGAGAAGGCGGCGGGCACGACAAAACACGCTATTCGACTTCATCTTACGACCCCTCTGGAACTCTGTTGGATAGGTTGAATAATTGACAATCTATGCACATGCGGTCCAATCTGAAAAGACATTTTCACACCTCGGCGCGAACTTTTGCCTATTCCCTAGACTCGCGGCGGGAGTGATGAATTGATGTGCAGCGCGCGGTTATCATGCAAACGGAGGCCTCAGTGGCGACGAAGAAGTCCAAGATCGAGACAAGTCACGGCATGCTCGCGGTTCGCGAGACCGACAGTGCCGGCATGCCATTGCTGATGATTCACGGCAATTCGTCTTGCAGCGAAGTCTTCCGCAATCAGTTCGAGGGACAGATCGGCAAAGACTATCACCTGATCGCGATCGACCTGCCCGGACACGGCGAATCCGCAAATGCCATCGATCCCGACCGCACCTACAACATGCCCGGTTATGCCGACGCCTTCACCGAGGCGATGCTGAAGCTCGGCTACGACCGGGCGGCGATCTTCGGCTGGTCGCTCGGCGGTCATATCGGTCTCGAAATGATCGGCCTCTACAAGGGAATGCTCGGCCTGATGATCACCGGCACGCCGCCGGTTTCGGCCGCCGATCTCGGCAACGGCTTCCTGCCCAGTCCGCATATGGGGTTGGCCGGCAAGGAGGAATTCACGCCTGAGGACGTCGATGCCTACGCGCACAGCACCTGCGGCGAGCCCTATGACCAGCTGCTCTACGATGCGGTGAAGCGAACCGACGGGCGGGCGCGCAGCATGATGCTGGGCAAGTTCGCGCAAGGGGTCGGCCGCGACCAGGCGCAGATCGTGCTCGGCGAGACGCCGCCGATCGCGGTGGTCAACGGTGCCGACGAGCCCTTCGTCAACGTCGCCTTCGTCGACACGATCCCCTTCTCCAATCTCTGGGAGGGCAGGAAGTTCGTCATCGAGAAGTCCGGCCATGCGCCGTTCTGGGACTCGCCGGATCGCTTCGACCCGATCCTCGACCGGTTCCTGAAGAGCCTGGAACCCGCCTGGCGCAAATAGATCGTAGGGGCGAAGGTGGGCGAGGCTACTCGGCCGCCTCGGCGAACGGCATAGGGACATAGTTGAGGATCGGGCCGAGCCAGCGCTCGACCTCGGCGATCGCCATGCCCTTGCGCGCGGCATAGTCTTCGACCTGGTCGCGCTCGACCTTGGCGACGCCGAAATAGTAGCTGTCGGGATGCGACAGATAGAGGCCGGAGACGGACGAGCCCGGCCACATCGCCATGCTCTCTGTGAGGCGAACACCGGCGTTGCGCTCCGCGTCGAGGAGGCGGAACAGCGTCACCTTCTCGGTATGGTCCGGCTGGGCGGGGTAGCCGGGGGCGGGGCGGATGCCGCGGTAGGTTTCGCCGATCAGCTCGTCCGGTGAAAGGTCTTCGTAGGGAGCATAGCCCCAGAACTCCGTGCGGACCTTCTCGTGCATCCGCTCGGCAAAGGCTTCGGCGAAACGGTCGGCGAGGGCCTTGACGAGGATCGAGGAATAGTCGTCGTTGGCGCGTTCGAAGCGCTCGGCGATGGCGACCTCCTCGATGCCCGCGGTGACGACGAAACCGCCGACGTAGTCCGTCTTGCCGCTGTCCAGGGGAGCGACGAAATCCGAGAGCGCGACGTTGGGCTTGCCGTCGCGCTTTGCCAACTGCTGGCGCAGGGTGAAGAATGTCGCAGCCTGCTCCGACCGGCTGTCGTCGGAGAAGAGGCGGATGTCGTCGCCGACCGTATTGGCGGGCCAGAAGCCGATCACGGCCTTGGGCGCGAACCATTTCTCGTCGACGATCTTTGTCAGCATCGCCTGCGCATCCTCGAAGAGCTGGCGCGCGGCGGCACCCTGGTTCTCGTCCTCCAGGATCTTCGGGTAGCGCCCCTTGAGCTCCCAGGTCTGGAAGAATGGCGTCCAGTCGATGTAGCGGGCGAGTTCGGCGAGGTCCCAGGTCTCGAAGACTTTCGTGCCGAGGAAGGACGGCGCCGGCGGCTCGTAGGTCGTCCAGTCGATCCTGTGCGCATTGGCGCGGGCCTTTGCCAGCGGCAGCCTCAGCTTGTCGCGCTCGGAGCGCTCGTGGGCGTCGGTCACCTTGCGGTATTCGGCGCGGACCGTCTCGATGTATCCGGGGCGGGCCTCGTTGGAGAGCAGACTGGAGACGACGCCGACGGCGCGGCTCGCATCCGTCACATAGACGGCCTGGCTGCGCTTGTAGCGAGGATGGATCTTCACCGCCGTGTGTACCCGGCTCGTCGTCGCGCCGCCGATGAGCAACGGAATGTCGAAGCCTTCCCGTTCCATTTCGGAGGCGACATGAACCATCTCGTCGAGCGAGGGCGTGATCAGGCCGCTCAGCCCGATGATGTCGACCTTCTCGTCCCTCGCGGTCTGCAGGATCTTCGTCGCCGGCACCATCACGCCGAGGTCGATGATCTCGTAATTGTTGCACGCCAGCACGACGCCGACGATGTTCTTGCCGATGTCGTGCACATCGCCCTTGACGGTCGCCATCAGGATCTTGCCGGCCGTCTTGCGCTCGCCGTTTTCGATCCCCGCGGCCGCATTGGCGAGCTTCTCCGCCTCCATGTGCGGCAGGAGCCCGGCGACCGCTTGTTTCATCACCCGCGCCGACTTCACCACCTGCGGCAGGAACATCTTGCCGGCGCCGAACAGGTCGCCGACGACGTTCATGCCGGCCATCAGCGGTCCTTCGATGACGTGCAGCGGCCGCTCGGCCTTCAGCCGCGCCTCTTCGGTGTCGGCGTCGATGAACTCGGTAATGCCGTTGACCAGCGCGTGGCTGATCCGCTGTTCGACCGGCCAGTCGCGCCAGGCGAGATCCTTCTCCTTCGCCTCCTTGCCGGCCGCGCCCTTGTAGCGCTCGGCGATCTCCAGCAGGCGCTCGGTGGCCGTGCCGCCGGCCCTGGGCTGGCGGTTTAGCACGACGTCCTCGCAGGCCTCGCGCAGGTCCGGGTCGATTGTGTCGTAGACGGCGAGCTGGCCGGCGTTGACGATGCCCATGTCCATGCCGCGCTGGATGGCGTGGTAGAGGAACACGGCGTGCATGGCCTCGCGCACCGGCTCGTTGCCGCGGAAGGAGAAGGACAGGTTCGAGACGCCGCCGGAGATGTGGACATGCGGGAGCGACGAGGTGATTTCGCCCGTCGCCTCGATGAAGTCGAGGCCGTAATTGTCGTGTTCTTCGATGCCGGTGGCGACTGCGAAGACGTTCGGGTCGAAGATGATGTCTTCCGGCGCGAAGCCGGCTTGTTCGGTCAGCAGCTTGTAGGCGCGGGTGCAGATCTCCACCTTGCGCGCCTTGGTATCGGCCTGGCCCTGCTCGTCGAAGGCCATGACGACGACGGCGGCGCCGTACATGCGGCAGAGCCTTGCATATTTCAGGAAGGCCTCCTCGCCCTCCTTCATCGAGATCGAGTTGACGATCGGCTTGCCCTGCACGCATTTTAGCCCAGCCTCGATCACCTCCCATTTGGAGGAGTCGATCATCACCGGCACGCGGGCGATGTCGGGCTCGGCGGCGATGAGGTTGAGATACTCGACCATCGCCCTCTTCGAATCGATCAGGCCCTCATCCATGTTGACGTCGATGATCTGGGCGCCGTTGGCGACCTGGTCGCGCGCCACTTCGAGCGCCGCGGCGTAGTCGCCGGCCGTGATCAGCTTCTTGAATTTCGCCGAGCCGGTGACGTTGGTGCGCTCGCCGACATTGACGAAGGGGATGTCCTTGGTGAGCGTGAAGGGCTCGAGGCCGGACAGCATCATCAGCGACCGGTGCTCCGGCACTGCGCGGGGGGCATGGCGCGCGACGGCCTCGGCGATGGCGCGGATGTGCTCGGAGGTCGAGCCGCAGCAGCCGCCGACGATATTGACCAGACCCTCGCGCGCGAACTCCTCGACCTGGGCGGCCATGAAGTCCGGGCTTTCGTCATACTGGCCGAAGGCGTTGGGCAGGCCGGCATTGGGATAGGCGCAGATGAACGTGTCGGCGACGCTCGACAGCTCGGCGAGGTGCGGGCGCATGGCGGCGGCGCCGAGCGCGCAGTTGAGGCCGACGCTGACGGGCGCCGCGTGGCGGATCGAGTGCCAGAAGGCCGTCGGCGTCTGGCCGGAGAGCGTGCGGCCGGAGAGATCGGTGATCGTGCCCGAAATCATGACCGGAAGGCGGATGCCCTTCTCGGCGAACACCTCCTCGGTCGCGAAGATCGCCGCCTTGGCGTTGAGCGTGTCGAAGATGGTCTCGATCAGCACGATGTCGGCGCCGCCGTCGATGAGGCCGCGCAACTGCTCCGCATAGGCGAGGCGCAGGTCGTCGAAGGTCACGGCGCGGTAGCCGGGATTGTTGACGTCGGGCGAGATCGAGGCGGTGCGGTTGGTCGGGCCGAGAGCGCCGGCGACGAAGCGGCGGCGGCCGTCTTCCTGCTCGGCGCGGCGGACCGCGCGTTTGGCCAGCCGCGCGCCGTCGCGGTTGAGCTCGTAGACCATGTCCTCCATGCCGTAGTCGGCCTGGGCGATGGTGGTGGAGGAGAAGGTGTTGGTCTCGACGATGTCGGCGCCGGCGATGGCGTAGCGGTAGTGGATCTCCTCGATCGCTTTCGGCTGGGTCAGGATCAGGAGATCGTTGTTGCCCTGCTGGTGGCAAGCGCAGCCGAGGAAGCGGTCGCCGCGGAAATGGTCCTCGCCGAAGCCGAGGCCCTGGATCTGCGTGCCCATCGCTCCGTCGAGAACGAGAATGCGTTCGCGAGCGGCCGCTCGCAAGGCGGCGGCGATCTCCGCGCCGTCCGGCCGGGGAGCCGTCGCGCCGAACAGCGCATCGGAGACATTATTCTGCGACATGGTCTGTCCTTAATGCGACGAGGCTTCGTCACATAAAGACATGTTTATGTCAACATGCGAATAGACTTGCGACCCTTCGGGCGCGGCCTAGTCGGCCGTTCGAGGGATTTGCGAGCTCTTTTTTAGCCGCGCTAAAATTCCGCTTGACGTCCTGCCGATCCTGACCCTAGATTTTTAGCAATACTAAAACAGGGAACGGATCCTTGGACGACCAGTCTGTCGAAGACGGCGTCCGCGGCTTGGACCACGACGCGTTCGGGGAACGACTCCGCACGCGCCGGCGAGAGCTCGGGCTGACGCTGAAGGAAGTCGCCGACGGCGCGGGCCTGTCGGTCGGCTTCATCTCGCAGATCGAGCGCGGCATCACCACGCCGTCACTGTCCTCGCTCACCAACGTGTCGCGCGTCCTGGGGCTGCATGTCACCGAATTCCTGTCGCAGCCGAGGGGGCTGGCGCCGACGACGCGCCACGACCAGCGTCCGCACTACGCCGTGGGCTCCAACTCGCTCGTCTACGAGCGGCTGTCGGCCTCATTCCCGGGCAATGTGCTCAACACCGTCATCATCCACGAGCCGCCGGGTTACCGCTCCGAACCCATCGCGCATGAGGGGGAGGAGATCTTCTACGTGCTGGAAGGCGGGATCACCGTCGAGGTCGAGGGCGAGATCCATGTCCTCGGTGCCGGGGACTCGCTGCATTTCCCGTCGACCAAGGTGCACTCGTCCTGGAACCACATGGCGACGCCCTCGACCGTCCTGCACACCTGCACGATGGACGTGTTCGGCGACCGCGAAAGGGACGGCTCGTTCCGGCCGGACGCAGCTATTGCGCCCGCACCCAAGCCTAAGACCACAAGCAAAGCAAAAAAGGGGAAGTCATCATGAAGAGCATTCTGAAGACATTCGCTGCGGCTCTCGTCGCCGCGAGCGCACTGACCGCGGTGACGGCAGTCACCGCCACCGTCGCATCGGCCGAAACCGTGCTGCGGCTGGACGAGGTCGCCGTCGGCGAGCTCGATCCGGGCAAGGCCTCGGACTATGCCGACTCGATCCTCATGTTCAACGTCTACGACACGCTGGTCATCCCGAACCAGGGCGCGCCGGGACATCAGGGACATCTCGCCGAAAGCTGGACGGCCGAGGGCAACGCCTTCACCTTCAAGCTGCGTCCAGGCGTGAAATTCCACAGTGGCAATCCTCTCACCGCCGAGGATGTGGTCTTCTCGCTCGACCGCATGAAGGCGCTGGGCCAGGGCCTGTCCTATCTGTTCGAGATCGTCGACAAGGCGGAAGCCGTCGATGAGAGCACGGTCAAGATCACTCTCAAGAGCGCCTATTCGCCCTTCGTCGCCTCGCTGGTTCGCCTGCCGATCGTCGACAAGAAGCTCGTCATGGCCAATCTCGGCGCAGGCGACGGCGAGATGAAGGACTGGGGCCAGGCGTTCCTGTCGGCCAACGACGCCGGCTCCGGTGCCTACAAGGTGACGTCGCACAATCCGCAGCAGGAAACGGTGATGGCCAAGAACGCCGACTATTTCCTCGGCGCTGGCGCCAAGGCGCCGGATACGGTGCGGCTGCGCTACGGCCTGGAAGCGGCGACCGTGCGCACGCTGATCGCGCAGGGCGAGCACGACATCTCCTCGCAGTGGCTGCCGCCGGAGGTGTTGAAGTCGCTGGCGGGTGACGGTGCGCAGCTGCTGACCGAGTCCGGCACGTCGGGCTTCTACATCAAGATGAACACCACCAAGGCGCCGCTGGACGACGTCGAATGCCGCCTGGCTCTCGCCAGCGCCTTCGACTACGACGCCGGCATCAAGATGGTGGCGATCAACGACACCGTCTCGCAGGGCAAGCCGTCGACCGGCGCGATCCTGGTCGGTATGCTCGGCGCAAACCCGGCCGAGATGGCCAACAAGCGCGACCTCGAAGCCGCCAAGGCGCATCTCGCCAAGTGCAAATACAAGCCCGAGGACATCAACCTCGAACTGTCTTGGATCGGCGAAGTGCCGCTCGAGGAACGCTTTGCGCTCTTGATGCAGGCGAACTTCGCCGAGATCGGCGTCAAGTCGGAGATCAAGAAGCTGCCTTGGGCCTTGTTCTCCGAACAGGTGTCGAAGCCGGAGAACACGCCTAATATCTCGCAGCTGTTCGTGTCCTCGGTGACCGGCGATCCGGACACGCTGCTCTACGGCATGTATCACTCGTCGGCCAAGGGCACCTGGCAGTCGCCGGAATATCTGCAGGACGCCGAGGTCGACAAGGCTCTCGACGAGGGCCGCACCGCCACCGACGACGCCGGCCGGGGCGCCGCCTATTCGGCGCTGAACAAGCGGCTGGTGGCCATCGCGCCGTCGATCTACGCCTACGACCAGGTGGCCGTGTTCGCCGCGTCGAAGCGTGTCTCGGTGCCGGCGCTGACCGATCCCGCCAAGGCGTTCAACCTGTCGGGCTTCGGCTTCACCTTCCGGCTGATGGAAATGAACGAGTAGCGGCCGGACCGCTTCGCCTCCGGCCGGCGGCAGGATCGCCGGCCGGCCGTTACCTCGAACCGAGCGCGCCATGCCGCCTGTCCTCCGCCTTCTTGCGAAGCGGCTGGGAACCTCGCTGATCGTCCTGATCGGCGTCTCCCTGCTGATCTTCGCCATCGCCCGGGTGATCCCCGGCGACCCGGCGCGCATCGCGCTCGGGCCGAACGCGACGGCGGAGGCGATCGCGGCGCTACGCGAGCGGCTGCATCTCGACGATCCGTTCGTCCTGCAATACGGCTACTTTCTCGCCGACCTCGCCCGCGGCGACCTCGGCATCTCGCTCTACACCAACCGCCCGGTAACGCGGGACATCGCCGACTACCTGCCGGCCACGCTGGAACTGGTGATCGTCGCGGGCCTGATGATGGTCGCGCTCGGCCTGCCGCTCGGCGTGCTGTCGGCACGATACCGCGGCTCCTGGATCGACCACTTCGTGCGCATGGTGACGCTGCTCGGCGTTTCGGCGCCGAGCTTCGTCTGGGCGGTGATCCTGATGCTGGTCTTCGCCTTCTACCTGCCGCTGTTCCCGATCGCCGGCCGCATCTCGGACAGCTACGCGATCTCGTCCGTCACCGGCTTCCTTCTGGTCGACACGCTGATCGCGGGGGACGTCAAGGCTTTCGGCAATGCCGCCTGGCACATCGTCCTGCCGGCCTTCGCTCTGGCGCTGTCGGGCATCGCGCAGGCGGCGCGGCTGACCCGCTCGAACATGGTCGAGACCTATGAGCGGCCCTACATCGAGATGGCGAAGTCCTACGGGTTTCCGGAAAAGCGCATCGCGTGGCGCTATGCATTCAAGCCGTCGCTGATCCCGTCGATGACCATCATCGGCCTCGACTTCGCGGCGATGCTCGGCAATGCCTTCCTGGTCGAGGCGGTGTTCGCCTGGCCCGGCTTGTCGCGCTACGGCGTCGCGGTGATCCTGCGCAAGGATCTGAACGCGATCGTCGGCACGGTGCTGATCATCTCGGCCATGTTCCTGATCGTGAACGTCATCGTCGACCTGTTGATCGCCTTCATCAATCCGCGCATCCGTCATTCGCAGAGGGCGTCATGAGACGCACCTTCTCCATCCTGCTGCGCAACCCGCTGTCGCTGCTCGGCTTGATCCTGGTCGCGGCGGTGGTGCTGTCGGCGGTCTTCGCGGACTTCATCGCGCCGTTTCCGCTGCATCGCGGCGCAGTGGTCGACTTCGCCAATTTCAACAAGGCGCCGGAATGGCCCTACATCTTCGGCACCGATCTCGTCGGCCGCGACCTGTTCTCGCGCATCCTCTACGCCTACCGCATCTCGCTGATCCTCGGCGTGGTGGTGCTGGCGATCGCGGTGCCGATCGGCGTCGCGATCGGATTGTTCGCCGGCTATCTCGGCGGTTGGACGGAATACGTCCTGATGCGCATCACCGACGTGTTCCTTTCGATCCCGCCGCTGGTGCTTGCCATGTCGATGATGGGCTTGCTCGAGCCGACGCTGACCAACGGCATGATCGCTGTGACCGCCATGTGGTGGCCCTGGTACACGCGGCTCGTCTACAATCTCGCCCGCTCCGAGAAGGAAGAGGGCTACGTGCTCGCCGCCGAAGTGATCGGCGCGTCGAAGCTGCACGTCATGTTCCGCGAGATCCTGCCGAACTGCGTGCCCTCGATCCTGACCAAGATGACGCTCGACCTCGGCTTCGTCATCCTGATCGCCTCGTCGCTTTCGTTCCTCGGCCTCGGCGTGCAGCCGCCGACGCCGGACCTCGGCTCGATGGTGGCGGAGGGCGCGAAATACCTGCCCGACTCGTGGTGGCTGACCGTGTTCCCGGGCCTCGCCATCCTGGTCGCGGTGTTCGGCTTCAACCTCATCGGCGACGCGCTGCGCGAGATCCTGGGGGCGGAGCAATGAACACGCTGCGCATCCGCGATCTCAGGCTCGGCTTCAAGGGTTGGTCCGGCACGGTCGACGTGCTGCACGGCATCTCGCTGCACATCGCCAAGGGTGAACGGGTCGCGCTCGTCGGCGAGAGCGGGTCGGGCAAATCGGTGACGGCGCGGATCGTGCTCGGGCTTCTGCAGTCGCTGCGCGCGACGCGGCTTTCCGGCCTGGTCGAGTTCGAGGGCCACGACCTGTCGAAGCTGTCGGAACGCGAGCGCCACGCGCTGCGCGGCACGAAGATGTCGATGATCTTTCAGGACCCGACCTCGTCGCTCAATCCGGTCTATCCGATCCTGACCCAGTTCCACGAGGTCCTGCGGCGGGCGAACCCGGCGATCTCGATCGCCGACGCCAGGGCGCGGGTGGAAAAGGCGCTGGCCGACGTCTCGATCACGGACCCGTCCCGGGCGCTCCAGTCCTATCCGTTCCAGCTCTCGGGCGGGATGAACCAGCGCGTGATGATCGCCATGGCGCTGGCCAACGACCCGTCGCTGCTGATCGCCGACGAGCCGGGCACGGCGCTCGACGTCACTGTGCAGGCGCAGACGCTGAGGCTGATGCGCGAGCAGGTGGAGCGCCACGGCACGTCGGTGCTGTTCATCTCGCACAATCTCGGCGTGGTGCGCGAGTTCGCCGACCGCGTCTACGTCATCTACAAGGGCCGCATCGCCGAACAGGGCCCGACGGCTGCGCTGTTCGACAACCCCCGCCATCCCTACACGCGGGCGCTGCTCGACGCCGTGCCGCGCATCACCGGCGACGGCATCCCCGAGATCGAGGATGCATCCGACGCCTATTTCGCGCCGACGGTGGTGCATGAAGGATATGGCGAGCCGGAGGGTGTGGCATGACGCACCCGCTTCTGTCGCTGCGCGCCGTCTCCAAGACGTTTCACTCCGGCGGACGCGAGGTGAAAGCCGTCGACAACGTCTCCTTCGACGTGGCCGAGGGCGAGTGCCTGGCCGTCGTCGGCGAGAGCGGGTCGGGCAAGTCGACCATCGCCAACATGATCCTTGGCATCTACCCGCAGACGCTGGGCGAGATCGCCTTCAAGGGCGCGGCCTTGCCGGGGCGGCGCGATCTCGCGCATCGCCGCGCCATCCAGCTGGTGCAGCAGAACCCGCTCTCCTCGCTCAACCCGCGCCGCACGATCGGCGCCTCGCTCAGGCTGGCGCTCGACGTGCACGGCATCGGCGAGAAGGCGGGACGCGCTGAGCGCACCGGACAATTGCTCGAAGAGGTCGGCCTGCCGGCGGATTTCCGCACCCGCTCGCCCGCCGCCCTTTCGGGCGGACAGCGCCAGCGCGTGGCGATTGCGCGGGCGCTCGCCTGCCAGTCGGAACTCGTCGTGCTCGACGAGCCGACCTCGGCGCTGGACGTGCTGGTGCAGGCACGCGTGCTGAAGCTCCTGGCGGACCTCAGGAAGAGCCGGGGCCTGACCTATCTCTTCATCACCCACGATCTTTCCGTCGTGCGCAACATCGCCGACCGCGTCGCGGTCTTCGAGAAGGGCCGGCTCGTCGAGATCGGTCCGACCGCCTCAGTGTTCGAGGCCCCAACCCATGCCTATACGCGCAGGCTGATCTCCGCGGTGCCCGTCGTCACGGCCGCCGAGGCGGCGCTGCGCAAACGCCTTACGGAGGATGCAGATGCACATGCCTGATTATTCGGCCTTCACCGCGGCCCTGGCTACGGGACACGGGCCCAGGGATGCGTTCGACGCGCTCTGCGCACTGACCCGCGACGTGGTGGGCGTCAAGCTCTTCACCGTGATGACGCATGATTCCCGCACCGGCATGGCCGGGCGCATCTACTCCAACATGCCCGACGCCTATCCGGTCTCCGGCACGAAGCCGGCGAACGAGACCGACTGGTCGCGCCAGGTGATCAAGGAGAAACGCACCTTCGTCGCCAACACGATCGAGGACATCGCCGAGGTTTTCTACGACCACGAACTGATCAAGTCGCTCGGTTGCGAGAGCGTCATCAACGTGCCGATCATCGTCGCCGGCGAATTCAAGGGCACGATCAACTGCCTGCACGAGGCAGGATACTACACGCCCGAGCGGGTGGAGGCGGCCGAGGCGCTGAAGCTGCCCGGGGCGGTGTGCCTGCTTCTCAACGAACTCGACGCCAAGGGAGACCTCTGATGGCCGACACAACGATCCGGGTCGCGACCGACGTCGGCGGCACGTTCACCGATCTCGTCTGCTTCGAGACGAACCACAAGACCGGCGAGTCGCGCATCGTCACCGCCAAATCCGACACGACGCCGCCGAACTTCGAGCAGGGCGTGCTCAACGTGCTCGCCAAGGGCGGCGTCGACCCGAAGGCGGTCGACTTCCTGGCTCACGGCACGACCGTCGTCATCAACGCGCTGACCGAGCGCAAGGGCGTCAAGGTCGGGCTGATCACCACCGAAGGCTTCCGCGACACGCTGGAAATTGCCCGCGGCAACCGCCCTGACTTCTTCAACCTGCACTACGAGAAGCCGAAGCCATTCGTGCCGCGCTACCTGCGCAAGGAAGTGCCGGGCCGCATGACCTACAAGGGCGAGGAGCTGAAGCCGCTCGACCTGTCCGGCCTGCCGGCGATCCTCGACGGGTTCAAGGCGGAAGGCGTGCAGGCGATCGCGATCTGTTTCCTGCACTCCTATGCCAACATCGCGTATGAGCAGGCAGCGATCGAGGCGGTGAAGAAGCTCTGGCCGGAGGTTTCGGTCGTCGCCTCGCACCAGATCACGCGCGAATGGCGCGAATACGAACGCACCAACACCGCCGTTCTGTCCGCCTATGTGCAGCCGACGGCCGAGCGCTATCTGTCGCGTCTTGCGGGCGGGCTGAAGGAAAAGGGGCTCAAGGGCAGCCCCTACATCATGCAGTCGAACTGCGGCGTCGACTCGCTGGAATCCGTGTCGAAGATTCCGATCACCATGGTCGAATCCGGCCCGGCCTCCGGCTTCTGGGGCGCGGCGGAGCTCGGCAAGCTGATCGGCGAGCCGAACGTGCTGGCGCTCGACATCGGCGGCACCACGGCCAAGTGTTCGCTGATCGAGAACGGCGAGGTGAAGATCAAGACCGACTACTGGATCGAGCGCGACCGCACGTCGGCCGGCTACCCGATCATGGTCCCGGTGGTCGACCTGGTCGAGATCGGCAATGGCGGCGGCTCGATCGCCTGGGTCGACGACTTCGGCAAGCTGCATGTCGGCCCGCAATCGGCCGGCGCGATGCCCGGACCCGCCGCCTACGGACGCGGCGGCACCAAGGCGACGACGACCGACGCCAATCTCTGGCTCGGCCGCATCAACCGGGACTATTTCTGCGGCGGCGAGGTGATCGCCGACATGAAGGCGGCGGAAGCGGCGCTGGGGGAGGTTGCCGGCAAGCTCGGCGTGTCGGTGGACGAGGCGGCGCGGGGCATCATCCGCATCGCCAACAACAACATGGTCAACGCGCTGAAACTCGTGTCACTCAATCGCGGCCATGACCCGCGCGACTTCACCCTCGTCGTGTTCGGCGGCGGCGGGGCGATGCACGGCGTGGCGCTTGGAATGGAACTGGGCGTGAAGAAGGTCGTGGTGCCGGCCGGCGCTTCGGTCTTCTCGGCCTGGGGCATGATGATGTCCGACCTCAGACGCGACTATTTCGTCACCAAGCTCGCCGATCTGAAAAAGGGCGCGGGGGAGGCGATCGAGGCAGTATTTGCCGAGAGCGAGGACCGGGCGCGCGCCCAGTTCGCGGCCGAGGGCGTCGATGCGTCGAAGATCCGGTTCCTGCGCTACGGCAAGTTCCGCTACCAGAACCAGGAACACACGACCGAGGTGCTGATCGAAGGCGGCAGGATCACCGATGCACGGCTGTCGGAGATCGAGAAGGCGTTCCACGAGACCTACGAGCGCGAATACACCTATCGTCTCGACGCGCCGGTCGAGATGGTCGGCATCCACCTGGTCGCCTCGGCCGAAGTCGGCAAGCTGACCATGAAGAAGCACGCGCCGAGCGGTGCGAAAGCCGAGGTGGCGCTGAAGGGCCACCGCGACGTCGACTACGCGCTCGAGGGCGTCAAGAAGGCCGCGATCTATGACGGCACGAAGCTGGAGCCGGGCATGAGTTTCGCCGGTCCGGCGATCGTCGAGGACCCTGGCACGACCGTGGTCGTCCATCCGGGCAATACCGTCGAGATCGACGGCTACGGCAACATCCATATCCGGCTGGCGTGAGGAGGCGAACATGACGACCAAGGTCAACGACCCGATCACGCTGGAGATCATCCAGAACTCGCTGCAGGCGACCGCAGACGAGATGTTCGCCGTCATGAAGAAGACGGCGATGAGCTCGATCATCTACGAGGTGCTCGACATGGGCACCGGTATCACCGACGCCAGGGGCGCGCTGGCGTCGTCCGGCGCGGGAATCCCGGCTTTCGTCGGCGTGCTCGACAAGGCGGTGAAGGTCGTCGTCGCGAAGTTCGACAAGCCGGGCGACGTCGAGCCGGGCGACGTCTTCGCCACCAACGATCCCTACTACGGTGGCGTGACGCATCTGAACGACATCATCGTGATGATGCCGGTCTTCGCCGGCGGGCGCATCATCGCCTGGACCGCCAACATCGCCCACAATTCCGATGTGGGCGGCATGGCGCCTGGGTCGCTGACCGGCGAGGCGACCGAGATCTTCCAGGAAGGGCTGCGCCTGCCGGCCATCAAGATCATCTCGAAGGGCGAGCCGATCCGCCCGGTGATGGACATCATCAAGGTCAATTCGCGCATGCCCGACGTGCTTGAAGGGGATGTCTGGGCGGCGATCGCCTCGGTGCGCATCGGCGCAAAGCGGCTGGTGGAGATCGCCGAGAAATACGGCGTCGAGACCTTCGAGAACGCCATGACCTCGTTCATGGATTTCGGCGAGCAGGTGTCGCTGAAAGAATTGTCGAAGCTGCCCAAGGGCACGTTCGAGCTGTCCGAGGAACAGGACGACGGCCGCATCTTCAACGTCAAGATCACGATCTCCGATACCGAGTTCCTGGTCGATCTGCGCGACAATCCCGACCAGTCGAAGAACCCGGTCAACACCAGCCGCGACGGCGTGATGGTCTGCGCGCAGATGATCTTCAAGTCGATGACCGACCCGTATTCGCCGGCAAACGAAGGCTCGTTCCGTCCGATCAGGCTGCTCACCCGGCCCGGCTCCGTCTTCGAGGCGGCCGAGCCCGCGCCGCTCGGCTTCTACTACGAGATCGAGCTGCGCGTGTACGACATCATGTGGCGCTGCCTGGCACAGCACATGCCGGACCGTCTGGCGGCGGGCCATTTCGCCTCGGTCTGCGGCACGTTCATCGGCGGCATCCATCCGGACACCGGGCGGCAGTACACCATCATCGAGCCGCAGATCGGCGGCTGGGGCGGCAGCCGCACCGGCGACGGCAACAGCGCCATCTTCTGCGGCTTCCACGGCGAGACCTACAACTGCCCGGCCGAGATCAACGAGGCGCGCAACGGGCTCTATGTCGACCGCATGGAACTCAACATGGAGCCGGGCGGCGAGGGCAAGTATCGTGGCGGGCGCGGCATCGTCATGGACTACCGCATCCGCGGCGACAACGGCTTCCTGACCGCCGGCTACACGCGCTCGAAGTTCCCCGCCTGGGCACTCGACGGCGGCAACGAGGGCACACCCAACTATGTCCGCTACCTCGGAAAGGACGGCACGGACCAGCGCTACGCCTTCGTCTCGGGGCTCACGACGCACACAGGCGACGTGATCCGCGTGGTTACCGGCAATGGCGGCGGCATCGGCAATCCGAAGGAGCGCGACCGCAGGCTGATCGAGGACGATCTAAAGAACGGCCTGATCACGCCCGAGCGCGCGCGCGAGGTCTATGGCTACGGAGCCTGATCAAGACATGTCGCCTCCCCGGACGGGAGTCCGGGCAGGCGAGGAGCGTTTGTAGAGTTTCGAGGAAGGAGACCTCATCATGACCGACAGGCCGCTCAAGATCATGTATCTCAACCCGGTCGGAACCTCCGGCTACGATCATGTGTTCGCCGACATGGCGCGACAGCACAAGCTGCCGCAGACCGAGGTGCACATCGCCTCTTTGCCGCCGTCGATCGGCGGCTTCACCCATATCGAGTTCCGCTCCTACGAGGCGATCGTCACGCGTGGCATCGTTCGCGCCGCCCGCGCGGCGGCGAAGGAAGGCTTCGACGCCTTTGCGATCGGTTGTTTCTACGACACGGCGCTGCACGATGCGCGTGAGGTCTCGGGCGACATGATCGTCACAGCACCCTGCGTCGCCTCCTGCGAGATCGCGGCCAGCCTGTCGAACCGGTTCGGCGTTATCGTTGGCCGGCGCAAATGGGTGCATCAGATGCACTCGACCGTGCGCGAGCACGGCCATGAGCACCGGCTGTCCGGCTTCTACCACGTCGAGCTTGGCGTCGACGACTTCCAGAAGGACCATGTGGAGACAGAGCGCCGGCTGATTGCGGCAGGGCGCAAGGCGGTGGAAGAAGAGTTCGCCGAGGCGCTCATCCTCGGCTGCACATTGGAGGTCGGCTTCTATCGCGACGTCGAGAAGGCGCTCGGCGTGCCGGTGATTGACCCGTCCATCGCTGCCCTCAAGCGGGCGGAATACGCGGCCGTGTTGAAACATGACTGCGGCTGGAAGCCGAGCCGGCGCTGGTCGTCCGAGGCACCGCCCGAGGAGGAGATCGCGCGCTTCGGCGGCTTCGACGACGGCGAGATATTCGGCAACCGCATCGTGGTTCCGGCCAAGCCGCCGGAGCCGGCGCGCAGGGCGGCGTGAGGAACGCACAATGGAAGGAATGAAAGAATGACCGTCGACACCAAAGCCAGGCTCGCTGCATTGCGCGGGCGGATGAAGGCCACCGGCACGGATCTCGTCGCCGTTGCGCCCGGCTCGCACATGGACTGGCTGCTCGGCTTCCATCCCCATCCCGACGAGCGGCCCTGCCTGTTGCTGGTCGGCCCGGAGCGCGAGGCCTTCCTGATGCCGGTTCTCAACGCCGAGGGCACGCGGGAATCGACCGACATCGCCTTCCACACCTGGGCCGACGCGGAAGGCCCCGATGCGGCGCTTGCGGCGGCGCTTGCCGATGTGGGTGCTTCCTCGGCAAAGAAGGTCGCGCTCGATGAGACGATGCGCGCCGACTTCGCGCTGCTGCTGCTCGGCGCGTTGCCGGGTGCCGCGCACGCGTTCACGGCCGAGACGGTCGGGGCGCTGCGCATGCGCAAGGATGCCACTGAATACAAGGCGTTGAAGATGAACGCCTTGATCGCCGATCGCGCGATGCAGAAGGCATTCGCCTCGATCAAGCCGGGCATGACGGAGAAGGAACTGGCCGCCATCATCCGCGAGCACTTCGCCTCGGAGGGCGCGACGCCGGCCTTCTGGATCGTCGGCGGCGGGCCCAACGGCGCCTTCCCGCACCACCAGACGGGCGAGCGCAAGCTTGCCGAGGGCGACGCGATCGTCATCGATATCGGCGGGCGCAAGGGCGGCTTCCCGAGCGACATCACCCGCATGGCGGTCATCGGCCAGCCGCCGGAGGGCCACGGCCAGATCCACGGCATCGTCGAGAAGGCCGTGCAGGCGGCGTTGAAGGCGGCGAGGCCGGGCGTTCTGGCCAAGGAGGTCGATGCGGCGGCGCGCGGCGTCATCGCGGATGCCGGCTACGGCGAGTTCTTCGTCCACCGCACCGGCCATGGGCTGGGCATCGACGGCCACGAGCCGCCCTACATCACCGCGACTTCCGAAGCGGTGCTGGAGGAGGGCATGGTGTTCTCCATCGAACCCGGCATCTACCTGCCCGGCCGCTTCGGCATAAGGCTGGAGGAGATCGTCATTTTGCGCGCGGACGGGCCCGAGATCCTGTCCGACCTGCCGCGCGATCTACACGTCGTGCAGGTGTGAAGGCGCAGCAGATGGGCAGACCGCCCGATCCGTTCACGCTCTCCGTCATCCAGGCGTCGTTGACGGCGGCGGCCGACGAGATGTTCGCGGTGCTGAAGAAGACCGCGATGAGCCCGATCATCTACGAGGTGCTGGATGTCGGCACCGGCGTGACGGATGCGCAGGGCCGGCTGGTCAGCTCCGGCGCGGGCATCCCGACCTTCGTCGGCGTGCTGGACAAGGCGGTGAAGCGGATCGTCGAGATCCACGGGCTGGCGGCGATCCGCGACGGCGACTGCTTCATCACCAATGATCCGTCCTATGGCGGCGTCACCCACCTCAATGACGTTGTGGTCGCGATGCCGGTCTTTGCCGGCGGGCGTTGCGTCGCCTGGGCGGCGTCGATCGCACACTGGAACGACATCGGCGGCAAGACGCCGGGCTCGATGGCGGTGGATGTCTCGGAGATCTTCCAGGAAGGGCTCAGGCTGCCGGCCGTTCGGCTGATGCAGGACGGCAAGCCGATCGGTGCCGTGTTCGACATCATCATGGCCAATTCGCGCCTGCCGGATTTCGTCAAAGGCGACCTCTGGGCGCAGGTCGCGGCGAGCCGCAAGGCCGCGACCCGCATCCGCGAACTCGCGGAAGCCTACGGCCCGGAGGCCTACGACGCAGCGGTGGAGGCGATCTTCGAGGAAGGCGAGCGGCGCGCGCTCGCGGGTCTCGCGACCCTGCCCGAAGGCACCTACGCGATCGAGGAGGAGCAGGACGACGGCGCGATCTGGCGCGTCGCGATCACCGTGTCGCGCGACCGGTTCCTGGTCGACCTGAGGGGCAATCCGAAACAGCGCGCAGCGCCCTACAACACCAGCCGCGACGGCGCGGTGATCTCCTGCCAGATGATCTTCAAGGCGCTGACCGACCCGGCGCTGTTTGCCAGCGAAGGCTCGTTCCGGCCGCTGGAGGTCGTGACCGAGCCGGGCACCATCTTCCATGCCGAGGACAACGCGCCGCACGGTTACTATTTCGAGACGCGCATCCGGCTCTATGACATGATGTGGCGCTGCATGGCGCAGGCACTGCCGGAGCGGCTGCCGGCCGGCCATTTCGCCTCGATCTGCGGCACGGTGATCGCCGGCGAGCACCCCGACACCGGCCGGCGCTTCACCATGGTCGAGCCGCAGATGGGCGGCTGGGGCGCGACGGCCGCCCGCGACGGGCTGGACGCGATGTATTCGGCCAGCCATGGCGAGACGTTCAACTGTCCGGTCGAGATCTGCGAGACCCGCTACGGGCTCGACGTCGGCTACCGGCGCCTGAGCGAGTCAGAGGCGGGCAAGGGTCTGCATTCGGGCGGCAAGGGGCTGGAGATCAGCTACCGGCTGCGCGCGCCGGCGGTCATGTCGGTCGGCTACAGCCGGGCGAAGCAGCCGGTCTGGGGTTCCGTGGGCGGCGGGGCCGGCGGGGTCAACGGCGTGTCGGTGCGCCGGCCGGACGGGCGGCGCGAGGCGCTCACCTTCGCCAGTGGCGTTTCGCTTACCGCCGGCGACGAGATCGTCATTACCACGGCGAACGGCGGCGGGTGGGGCGCGGCGAGTCCCCAATAGCGGGCGGAAGGCGAGCACCTCCCGGCGTTCAGCCGAGCTTCACCGTCCGCAGCCGCAACGCGTTGCCGATGACGGAGACCGAGGAGAGGCTCATCGCCGCCGCGGCGATCATCGGCGACAGGAGCGTGCCGAACACCGGGTAGAGCACTCCCGCCGCGACCGGCACGCCGAGCGCATTGTAGACGAAGGCGAAGAACAGGTTCTGCTTGATGTTGCGGATGGTCGCCTGGGCGAGCGTGCGGGCGCGCACAATGCCGTTGAGGTCGCCCTTCACCAGCGTGATGCCGGCGCTTTCGACCGCGACGTCCGCGCCGGTGCCCATGGCGATGCCGACATCGGCTGCGGCAAGTGCGGGCGCATCGTTGACGCCGTCGCCCGCCATCGCGACTTTCGCGCCGCCGGCGCGCAGTTCCTCGATCAGCTTCTGCTTGCTCTCGGGCAGCATGTCGGCGCGGACCTCGTCAATGCCGAGCCGGCCTGCGACGGCCTGCGCAGTCCGCTCGTTGTCGCCGGTCGCCATGATGATCCGCAGACCGCGGTCATGCAGTGCCCTGATCGCCTCGACGGTGGTCGCCTTGACCGGATCGGCGACCGCGACGATGCCGGCGGCCCGGCCGTCGGCGGCGACGAACATGGCGGTCTTGCCTTCGCGGCGCAGGGCATCAGCGCGCCCCGCGAGCGCGGACATGTCGGCACCGAGATCGGCCATCATCGCGGCATTGCCGAGCGCGACCTTGCGGCCGTTGACGATGCCGATCACGCCTTTGCCGGTCACCGCCTCGAATTCGGAGGTATCGGAGAGGCTTGCGCCCCGCTCCTGCGCGCCGTCGACGATCGCCTCGGCGAGCGGATGTTCCGACCCGCGCTCGAGGCTCGCGGCAAGCGCGAGGAGTCCATTCTCCGTCATCCCCTCGGCAGGGACGACATCGGTCAGCTTCGGCTTACCTTCGGTCAGGGTTCCGGTCTTGTCGACGATCAGCGTGTCGACCTTGGCGAAGCGCTCCAGCGCCTCGGCGTCCTTGATCAGCACGCCCGCCTGCGCGCCGCGCCCGGTCGCCGTCATGATCGACATCGGCGTCGCAAGTCCGAGCGCACAGGGACAGGCGATGATCAGAACCGAGACGGCAGAGACGATGGCGAACACCATGCTGGGATCCGGCCCAAACATCGCCCAGACGACGAAGGCGACGATGGCGACCAGCACGACCGTCGGCACGAAGAAGTAGGATACGCGGTCGGCCAGGCCCTGGATCGGCGCGCGCGACCGCTGGGCCCTGGCGACCATCTCGACGATCTGCGACAGCATGGTCTCGGTGCCCACACGCTCGGCGCGGATGATCAGCGTGCCGTTGCGGTTGAGCGTGCCGCCGGTGACGGGGTCGCCTTCGGTCTTCTCGACGGGAACCGGCTCGCCGGTGATCATGGACTCGTCGATCGAGGTGCGCCCCTCCTCGACGATGCCATCGACCGGGACGCTGTCGCCCGGCCTGACGCGCAGGCGGTCGCCCTGTCTGACCTGATCAAGCGGGACATCCTGCTCGGCGCCATCGGACGAGAGGCGTCGCGCGGTCTTTGGCGCGAGGTCGAGCAGCGCGCGGATCGCCGAGCCGGTGCGCTCGCGTGCCCTGAGTTCGAGCACCTGGCCGAGGAAGACCAGCGCGACGATGACAGCGGCCGCCTCGAAATAGACCGGGACCGAACCGCCATGGCCGCGGAACTGGTGCGGAAAGAGGTCCGGGAAGAGCGTGGCGACGACGCTGTAGGCATAGGCGGTGCCGACGCCGATCGAGATCAGCGTCCACATGTTCGGGCTGCGGTTGACGAAGGACTCGTAGCCGCGACGGAAGAAGGGGATCGCCGCCCAGATCACCACAGGCGTCGCCAGCGCGAATTCGAGCCAGGCGGCGACGCGGTCGCCGATCCAGTCGCGGATTGGCAGGCCGAGCATCGGCCCCATGGTGATGACGAGGAGCGGCAGGGAAAGGATCGCGCTTACCCAGAAGCGGCGGGTGAAATCGACCAGTTCGGGGTTCGGTCCCTCGTCGCCGGTGGGCACCCCCATCGGCTCCAGCGCCATGCCGCAGATCGGGCAGGAGCCCGGCCCGTCGCGCACGATCTCCGGATGCATCGGACAGGTGTATTTGACGCCCTTCGGCATCGGCTCGGGAGTAGGTCGCCCCCCGGCATATTTCGCCGGCTCGGCCTTGAACTTGGTCTCGCAGGCGTCGGAACAGAAATAGTAGCCGGAGCCCTCATGGCGGACGAAGTGCTTCGCCGATGCCCGGTCCACCTCCATGCCGCAGACCGGATCCTCGGCCGTCAGATAGGCATCCGGATCGGCGAGGAATTTCGAGCGGCAGCGCTCGGAGCAGAAGTGGTAACTATGGCCGCGATGTTCGGCGGTGGGCTTTCCGGCCGAAGGGTCGACGGTCATGCCGCAGACCGGGTCGCGTACCGTCGATACCTTGCTGTCGGCGGCGGGGGCCGGGGGACGATGGCCGTGTTCGTGATGCCGGTGATCGTGATCGTGCGTGCTCATGGCGGCGGATCCTCCTGCGAGTATCCGACACAATTGGCGCTTCCAGCAACTGGAAGGTCAAGGCCCTATTTCGCCCCTGACATCTGCGGCCGTGCCCTCCAAAACCCCTCAGGTGGCGCGGAAGCCACGCTCGATGCCGCAGGCCTTGCAGTAGGCGTCGTGGACGGGACCGCGTCCGAGGTGATGCCTGAACCCCTTCATTTCGGTGAAATAGGGGATCGGAGCGCGAACCGGGCGTTCCGGCGCATCGGCGAAGTCGTCGAACAGCGTCTGGATGGTGACGACCACGCGCTCGGCGTCATTCCAGTCGCGGTATTCGCCGAGGTCGATCTTGTACGATGCTTCCAGATAGTCCATCCCCTGTTCCCAGAGCGGGCGCGCCTTGTCGGAGACATGCTGGAGATAGTCGCGCATCCGGCGCACGTCGTCCTTGGTCGAGATCGGACCGTGGCCGGCGACGATGGTTTCCACGTCCATGTCGAGGACCATGTCGCAAACGTTGATCCAGCGGTAGACGGGTCCGTACCAGGCAATCGGCGTGCCTTCGGTGAAGAGGATGTCGCCGGTGAAGAGCACCTTGTCGTCCGGCACGTAGACCAGCGCGTCGCCGAGCGAGTGCGAGGGGCCGACCTCGATCAGTTGCACCTTCTTGTCGCCGACCATGATGTCGAGCGTGCCGGAGAAGACATCCGTCGGCGGGGTGAGCATGATGCCGGAGAAGTCGAAGGGCCGAAAGCACTCCTGCATGAAGACACCGGCGCTGCCGAATTGCTCGGCGTTGAGGTTGACCTTCTGCAGGATGGCGGGGTCGAAGCGCATGAAGTCGTCGACCGTGCCCTGCGTGCCGATGATACGCGCACCTTCGACCAGCTGGTTGCCGAAGGTGTGGTCGCCATCAGCATGGGTGTTGACCAGCGTACCGATCTGCTTCGCCGCCGGCACCGCGTCGCGATAGGTCGCGAGCATCTCCGCGGTGAGCTTGAGGTCGAACAACGTGTCGACCATCAGCGTCGCGTCGCCGTCGACGATCAGCCCGGCGTTCGACCAGCCCCAGCTGCCGTCGGGCAGCAGATAGGCGTAGCAGCCGTTGCCGAGGTCATGGATGCCTTTGGTGAATTGCCATTTGGACATGCGAACTTCCCTGCAAGCTAGACGAGCGCCGTGGCGAGCCACGGGAACAGAAACACGAGGATGAGGACGAGGAGCATCATCGCGGCGAAGGGCGTGGCGCCGGCAAAGATCTCGCCGAGCGTGATCTTGCTGTCGGGACCGAGCGTCGCCTTGACCACGAAGACGGCGATGCCGAAGGGCGGCGTCAGAAGTCCGATCTCGACGGCGAGAACCATCAGCACGCCGAGCCAGATCAGGTCGACGTTCATCCCGGTGAGGATGGGGATCGCGATCGGCAGGGTCAGGAGCATGATCGAGGCCGAGTCGAGGATCGTTCCGAGGGCAATGACGACGAGCATCAGGGCGAGCACGACGCCGGTCACGCCCAGGCCGGACTCGACGACGCCGGAGCCCAGCCAGCCGGGCATGCCGGACATGGCGAGCATGCGCGAATAGAGGCTGGCGCCGACGATGAGGAAGCAGATCGACGAGGTGGTGTGCCCGGTCTGCACCAGAACCTGCCAGAAGCTCGCCCAGGTCAGCCGCCGTTTGGCGAGCGAAATGAGGAGGGCACCGAGCGCGCCCGCCGCGCCCGCCTCGGTGGGCGTGAAATAGCCGCCGTAGATGCCGCCGAGCACGAGACCGATCAGGATGACGATCGGCGCCAGCTTGTTGGCCATCTCGGCGACGCTCATGTCGTTCGCCGCATCGTAGCTGTCGGCCTTGCGCCCGCCGATGAAGGACGGCCACCACCGGCCCAAGGCAAAGATGCCGATGCAGTAGACGACGGAGAGCAGGATGCCGGGGATGACGCCGGCGATGAACAGCGAGCCGACGGATTGCTCGGTGAGCACGCCGTAGAGGATGAAGAGCAGGCTCGGCGGAATGAGCATGCCGAGCACGGAGGAGCCTGCGACCACGCCGACAGCGAAGCGCGGCGTGTAGCCGTGGCGGATCATTTCCGGCACGGCGACCTTGGTGAACACGGCCGCCGAGGCGATGGAGATGCCGGTGATCGCGGCGAAGACGGCGTTTGCTGCCACGGTCGCGATGCCGAGGCCGCCGAGGATGCGCCGGAACAGCTGCGCCGCCACCTCGAACGTGTCGCGCCCGATGCCGGCGACGGCGACCAGCAGCCCCATCAACACGAAGAGCGGCACCACGCCGAACAGATAGTCGCTGATCGAATCCTTGAAGGCGATGACCAGCATGTTCGAGGCGATGTCGAAATTGCCGCGCAGCAGCCAGACGCCGCAGAACGACAGCAGGATCAGCGCGATGGCGACATGCATGCCGGAATAGATCAGGACCAGCATGGCCGCGACGGAGAGGAAGGCGATGCCGACGCCGCTCATTGTGCAGGCTCCTGCATCGAGCGCAGGTCGCTCCACGACATCAGCAGGAACTGGATCGCGGTCGCGGCGATGCCGAGGAAGACGAGGATGAACAGCGGCCATTGCGGGATGGTGAAGAAGCCGGGATTGCCCATGAAGTTGCGCTCCGGGTGCTGCCAGGCCGCGGCCACGCTCGGCCAGTATTTCCAGGCGATCATCAGCAACAGCACGCCGCCGGCGAGGTGAAAGGCCGCGAGCAGCGCGAAGCGGGCGCGCGGCGCGCGGCGCTCGAGGACGCCCAGGAGGACGTCCGAGCGCGTCATCGCGCCGGAACGCAGCGTATGGGCGAGCTGCAGGAAGACGATGCCGACGATCGAGAAGGAGACGAGTTCAGGCACGCCGGCGATCGGGTTGGACAGGAAGCTGCGGCCGAAGATGTCGGCATTGATGAGCAACATCAAAAGGATGATCCACACCGTCCCTGCCGCGTTCATGACGCCGATGAGCCGGGCGAACGGGCCGCCCGGCGCGGCCGGCGGTGGCGCGTCGTCGCGCGGAATTGCGGTCTCGCCCGCCATTGCGATGCCTCCGATGTGATTGCGTGTCTTGCCGGATCCCCTCCGACCGGGGAGGGGATCCGGTTGCCCGGCTGACGCCGCCGGGCGGGAGGATTACTCCGCCAGGTAGTCGCGCTCGAAGGTGAAGCCGGACGCCTTCAGATTGTCGCGGTAGGCTTCCAGCACTTTCTTGGCCGGCTCGCCCCGGGCTTCGGCCGCTTTCGCCCAGGCCGCAGTCGGGTTCGGGAGGGCCTTGATCCAGGCGCTGCGTTCGGCGGGGTCGAACTCGACGATCTTGCCGCCAGCGTCGACCAGCGTCTTCTTGGCCGCCTCGTAGCGGGCCTCCTGCTCGTCGAAGTAGGCCTTGGTGTAGGCAGTTGCAGCCGTCTTGAACGCCGCCTTGGTTTCGTCCGAGAAGGTGTCCCAGATCTGCTTCGAGACGCCCATCCCGCCGATATACATCGCGCCGAAATGGGTCTGGTTCCAGTTGGGCGCGACCTCGTAGAGCTTGGCCGGAACGTTGGCGGTCATCCAGCCGATATTGCCGTCGTACACGCCGGTCTTGATGTCGTTGTAGAACGAGACATAGCTGCCCTGCACGCCGACCGCGCCCGTGCCGGCGAGCCAGGCGAGGTTCGGACCCGCGCCGCCGATCTTGACGCCGTTCATGTCGGCGATCTTCGACAGTTCCTTGGTCGAGGCGATGTTGTAATCGTCGATGGCGATGCCGCCGCCGATGTAGACGACGCCGGTCGCCTCCTCGAGCTTCGCCAGCGCGCCCTCGGTCTCCGTCAGCGCCTTCTCGACGGCTGCGGTGACGCCGCGCGCGTCGGGCGGGCCGAAGGGCATGGCATAGGTCATGTTGAGCAGGCCCATCGTGGCCGGATTGAAGACACCGCTCATCTGACCGACGTCGATGATGCCCTGCTGGAAGGCATCGACTTCCGAACCGAGCTTGACGATGGTGCCGCCATAGCCTTGGGTCCAGTTGATCTTGACCTTGCCGGTCTTGGCGAGTTCGGCGTCGACCGTCGGCACGAAGGTTTCCTTCAAGTGCTTCACCCAGAGGAAGACCTCGGGATGACCCGCCGCGACGGTCAGGTTCAGTGTTTCCTGCGACAGCGCCGGCGACGAGCCGACCGCGAGCGCAATGGCGGCAGCGCCGCCCAGCAGAACATTGCGATACATTCACATCCTCCCTGTTCAGACGGCGGCTCTCCCTGCCGAACCCGTCGTTGAGCGAACGGTAGCATATTTGAACAAGTTGACAAGAACTTTGATATGACGTTCAATTCAATCGTGACCGGGAGTCGATCTGACACGGATCACGGGCGATGAACATCATGGCGAAGGCAAAGAAAAACGAGCCGGAACAGAAGGTTGTCGTGGTCGAGGCAACTCAGCGCAACGCCGCGGCGACGCGGACGCGGATCCTGTTGGCGGCCGAAGGCGAGTTCGCGGACCATGGTTTCGATGGTGCGTCCGTGCGGCAGATCGCGTTGCGCGCCGACGTGCCGGTTGCGCTGGTCAACTACCACTACGGCAGCAAGGAAGGCCTCTATCGCGCGATCTTCGAGATGCGCGCTCCGATGATCATCGACCAGCGCATCGCCGGCCTGAGGCTCGCCGAGATGGAGCCGGACCAGGAGCGCAAGGTCGAGATGATCGTCAAAGCCGTCCTTGTGCCTAACCTGCACATGCGCTCGACCGAGAAGAACTCGAGCTATGCGCGGATCCTCGCCCGCGAGGTCTCGGATCCGAAGTCGCATCACCGCAAGGTGGTTGCCGAGTTCTTCGATCCGATCGCCTACAAGGTGACCGAAGCGCTGCACAAGGCGATGCCCGACCGCACCATCGAGGAGATCCACTGGGCCTACCAGGCGATGCTGGGCGTCATGGTCTACACGATGGCCGACACCGGGCGCATCAGCCGCCTCTCCGCCGGGCGCTGCGATCCGGAAGACGAGATGACGACGTCGACCCACCTGGTGGCGCTGATGAAGGCGGCGCTGCTCTACGGCCGCGTGCCGAAGAAGGAATGACCGGCGGCGACTGCCGCGGCAACAAAGCTCAACGGGAGGAAACCAATGAAGCTCGTAACCTATGAACGGAAGGGAAAGCCGCGCGCCGGTGCCTTCGTCGACGGTGACCGCAAGATCGTCGACCTGGCGGAGGCGCACAAGGAGGCGTTCGGCAAGAGCTACCCGGCTTTCACGTCCGTGCAGGCGATGATCGAGGCCGGCGACGCCGCGCTCGACCGCGCCTACGAAACGGTGAAGAAGGGTCGCAAGGGCGCCTTCGCGCAGAAGGACGTGCGGCTGCTCGCGCCGGTGCCGGTGCCGATCCAGATGCGCGACTGCCTCTGCTTCGAGACGCATCTCAAGCAGTCCTTCGCCGCCGCCAGGCGCGTTCGCGCCAATGCGACTCCCGACCCCGAGGCCGCGATGAAGGAGTTCGAGCGCACCGGCGTGCTGTCGATCCCCAAGATCTTCTATGAGCAGCCCATCTACTACAAGGCCAACCGCTTCTCGGTGATCGGCACCGACCAGGACGTGCTGTGGCCGAGCTACTCGAAGCTGATGGATTTCGAACTGGAGTTCGGCTTCTACGTGCGCAA
Source organism: Mesorhizobium sp. (assembly GCA_041913465.1). Lineage (GTDB taxonomy): Bacteria > Pseudomonadota > Alphaproteobacteria > Rhizobiales > Rhizobiaceae > Mesorhizobium_A. The sequence continues at coordinate 112,093 of JAYSFJ010000002.1, forward strand.
GAAGGGCGTCGACATCGCCCGCGACAAGGCGCGCGACTACATCTACGGCTACACCATCTTCAACGACTTCTCGGCCCGCGACGCCCAGACGGCGGAAATGGGCGGGCAGCTCGGTCCGGCCAAGGGCAAGGACTTCGACTTCGGCAATGCGATGGGACCGTGCCTCGTCACCGCCGATGAGATGAAGGATCCCTACAACCTGACCATGATCGCGCGCGTCAACGGCGAGGAGTGGGGCCGCGGCAACTCGTCGTCGATGCACTGGAAGTTCGAGGACCTGATCGCGCATGTCTCGCAGTCGGAGACGATCTATCCGGGCGAGTTCTTCGGCTCCGGCACCGTCGGCAACGGATGCGGGCTCGAGCATATGAAGTTCCTGAAGCACGGCGACGTGGTCGAGCTCGAGGTCGAGGGCATCGGCACCCTGCGCAACCGCGTGTTGACCCGGGCGAGCTAGGGGAGGAGATCATGTCGATCAGCAGGATCAAGCGCTACGTCACCGGCCACGACAAGGACGGCAAGGCGATCGTGACCTATGACGACTTCGCGCCGAATGCCGTGCCGCTGAAAGGCTGGCCCGGCGCTGGCGTCACCGAGATCTGGGTCACCGGCGAAATGCCAGTCGACAACATGGGCACGAGCGACCAGTCGCTGCGCCCGCTGCAGCACGACCCGACGCCAAACGGAACGATCTTCCGCGTCGTCGAGATCCCGCCGGAGAGCAAGTCGGCCATCGACACCGAGGCGACCTTCGCCCAGCTGGGGTCGGGCAACAAGCCCAGAGATGAGGACAAAGCCAAGCACCCGACCATGCACAAGACCAATTCGGTCGACTATCTCGTCGTCATATCCGGCGAGATGTGGATGATCATGGAGGAAGGCGAAGTGCTGCTGAAGGCAGGCGACTGCATCGTCCAGCGGGGCACCAACCACGCCTGGAAGAACACGAGCGACAAGCCCTGCCTGCTCGCCGCGGTGCTCGTGGACGCGCACCCCGCGCCTTAGGCCGGACATTGCGCGTCCCGCGCCGGCGCGGGATAATGGACCGTCCCGTGCAAATGCCGCGCGGGACGGTCCGGCCATTCGAACAACTCTCATCCAGGCGGACAGGAGTCCCATGAACGTCTATTCGATGCTCACCGACGCTATCCGTCGACGCAAGGGCGAGGTCGCCATCTCTTATGGTAAGCATCAACTTACGTATTCGGATTTCGACGGAACCTGCGCGGCGTTGGCCGAATGGCTGGGCCGACAAGGCTGCACGCGCGGCGACCGGGTGCTACTCTTCCTGAAGAACGGTTTCGAATTCCCCGTCCTTTTGATGGCGATCATGCGCGCGGGGCTGGTCGTGGTTCCCACCAACGCCAAGCTGCACCCGCGCGAGGTCGCCTGGATCGCCGGCGATGCCGGACCGAAGCTCATCTTCACGCACGGCGAGCATGTGGACGTCCTGGACGCGGCCCTGGAGGGAGATGCAAGGCCAAGGATCATCGCGATCGAGGATTTCGCACTGCCGCAGCCGCTTTCCCATGCGCCTGCGGCCGCCAAGGTCGATCCCGACGATCCGGCGTGGATCTTCTATACGTCCGGCACGACGGGCAAGCCCAAGGGGGCGACGCTGTCGCACCGCAACCTGATCGCCGCCTCGGTCAACTGCCTCGCCGATGTGTTCGCGTTCCAGGAGAGCGACCGGGTGCTGCATGTCGCGCCATTGTCGCATGGCAGCGGGCTCTACCTGATCCCTTCGCTTGCCCGAGGCGCACGCAACCTCATCTACGACCGCGCGAATTTCCGCCCGGACGAGGTGTTCGATACGGTCGCGCGGGAGGGCATCACTGCAATCGCCTTCGTCGCGCCGACGATGATCGTGCGCTTCCTCGAAGCCGCGCCGCGCGACGACATCGCAACATTGCGCGGCGTTATCTATGGCGGGGCGACGATCCATCTCGAGCATATCCGTCCCGCGGTCGCGCGCTTCGGCCCGATTTTCCACCAGCTCTACGGACAGGGCGAGGCGCCGATGACGATCTCCTACCTGCCGGGCGAGGCTCATCTCGGCGCCGACGACGAGACGTTGGTGTCGGCCGGCTATATCCGCAGCGGGGTCGAGGTGCGCCTCGTCGACGAGGACGACCTTGACGTGCCGCCCGGCGGCGACGGCGAGATCTGCGTGCGCGGCGACGTCGTGATGAAAGGCTACTGGCGCAATCCGGACGCCACCGCGAAGGCGCTCAAGGGCGGCTGGCTGCACACCGGCGACATCGGCCATTTCGATACGGGCGGGCGGCTGCGCGTGCTCGACCGGCGGCACGACACGATCATCTCGGGCGGCACCAACATCTATCCGAAGGAGATCGAGGACGTGCTCGCGGCGCATCCTTCCGTGCGCGAGGTCATCGCCTTCGGCCTGCCCGACAGCGAGTGGGGCGAGTCCGTCGCCGTTGCGCTGGTCGCCGATGCGGGAATGACCGAGGATGCCGTGCTAGACTTCTGCCGCGACCAGCTCGCGCGCTTCAAGAAGCCGAAGCATGTCTTCTTCCTCGAGGAACTGCCGAAGAACGCCTACGGCAAGGTGCTGCGCCGGACGTTGCGCGAACGGTTCGCACAGCCCCTCTAGCCTGCGCCGGACCATGGGGGCGGCGGCTCCGGCCATCGCGCGTATCGCCTGTGGGCAGCCGCCGTGGGCGTTTGCTTTTGCCGTCCGTCCACCGCATCCTGCGCGCCAGCCTCGACATGAACGGACGACACTCTCCATGAATTCCGACGATCCCAGGCCCTTTGCGCTGATCGGCGCGGGCCCGACAGGTCTGGCGGCGGCCAAGACGCTCATCGAGCAGGGCATCCCGTTCCAAGGTTTCGAGCTTCATTCGGATGTCGGCGGCCTGTGGGACATCGAAGGCGACCGCTCGACCATGTACGAGACGGCGCATCTGATCTCGTCGAAGCGAATGACCGAGTTCACCGATTTTCCAATGGCCGGCGACGTGGCGGACTATCCCTCGCATCGCGAACTGAAGCGCTATTTCCGCGCCTTCGCCGACCGGTTCGATCTGCGCCGGCATTTCAGGTTCGGCGCGGAGGTCGTGAAGGCCGAGCCGCTGGGCGGCGCGGGCGAGAGCTGGCGCATCACCTGGCGCGACGCGGGCGGCGCGACGCATGAGGAGGTCTTCGCCGGCCTGATCATCGCCAACGGCACGCTTTCGGAGCCGAACATGCCGCGCTTCGAGGGCACGTTTTCCGGAGAGCTGATCCACTCGGCGTCCTACCGCTCGCCGCGACAGTTCGCCGGCAAGCGGGTGCTGATCGTCGGCGCGGGGAATTCTGGGTGCGACATCGCCATCGACGCGGTGCATCACGCCGCGAGCTGCGACATCTCGGTAAGGCGCGGCTATCATTTCGTGCCGAAATACATTTTCGGCAAGCCGGCCGACACGGTCGGTGGGGCAATCCGGCTGCCGATGTGGCTGAAGCGCAGGATCGACGGCACGATCCTCAAATGGTTCACGGGCGACCCGCAGCGCTACGGTTTTCCCAAGCCCGACCACGCGCTCTACGAGTCGCATCCGATCGTCAATTCGCTGGTTTTGTTCCATGCCGGCCACGGCGACATCAAGGTGCGGCCCGACATCGCCCGGTTCGACGGGTCGACCGTCCATTTCAGGGACGGCAGCTTCGCCGACTACGACATGGTGCTCGCCGCGACGGGCTACAAGCTCCACTATCCGTTCATCGAGCGCGAGCTTCTGAACTGGCGGGGCGATGCGCCGCATCTCTTCCTCAACGCCATGCACCCGCAGCGCGACGACCTGTTCGTCCTTGGCATGGTCGAAGCGTCGGGCCTCGGCTGGCAGGGCCGCCACGAGCAGGCGGAGATGGTCGCCCGCTACCTGCGCGGATTGCGGGATGGAAATGCTGCCGCGCTGGCCATCCGGGAGGAGAAGGCGAAGGGGTTCGAGCGCCTTACCGGCGGCGTCGACTACATGAAGCTGCCGCGCATGGCCTACTATGTCGAGAAGACAGCCTTCCGGCGGGCGGTCAACGCGCGCATCGATGCGTTGAGGGGGGAGAAGGCATGACGGACATCGACGACATCGTCCTCAATTTCAGCCCGGCGTCGCTGACGCTGCTGAACGCGATCCTGTGCCTGGTGATGTTCGCTATCGCGCTGGACCTGCGCGTGGACGACTTCAGGGCGATCTCGAGGAACCCGAAGGCGTTCGTCGTCGGCATGATCTCGCAGTTCATCGCCCTGCCGGCGCTGACCTACGTGCTGGTCGTGCTCATCGAGCCGCGGCCCAGCATCGCGCTCGGGCTGATCCTCGTCGCGGCCTGCCCGGGCGGCAACATCTCGAACTTCCTCACCCATCGGGCCAAGGGCAACCTGGCGCTGTCGGTGTCGATGACGGCGGTGTCGACCGTGATCTGCCCGATCGCCACGCCGCTCAACATCGCCTTCTGGGGCAGCCTCTATCCGCCGACCCGCGAGATCCTGCGGGCGACCGAGATCAATCCGATCTCGGTGCTCTACACCGTGCTTTTGCTGCTCATCCTGCCCATGGCGCTCGGGATGCTGCTCAACGCGCGCCGGCCCGACCTCGCGGCACGGCTGCGACGGCCGCTGCAGATCGTGTCGATGGTCATCTTCATCGCCTTCGTCGTGGCGGCGCTGGCCGCCAACTGGAGCTTCTTCCTCGGCTATGTCGGCCAGGTCGCGGTGCTCGTCGTGCTGCACAACTCGATCGCGCTCGGCACCGGCTTCACGCTGGCGACGCTGGCGCGGCTGAGCGACTACGACCGGCGCTCGATCACGATCGAGACCGGCATCCAGAATTCGGGCCTGGGCCTGATCCTGATCTTCGCCTTCTTCGGCGGTCTCGGCGGCATGACGGTGGCAGCCGCTTTCTGGGGCATCTGGCACGCCGTGTCCGGTTTGGCCTTTGCGAGCTGGGTCGGGCGCACCGAGCCGGCGCGCGCATGAGCCGCATCCTCATCACCGGCGCGGCAGGGCTGGTCGGCCAGGCGCTGCTCGACATAACTGGCGGGGCCGGACACGACATCATCGCGGGCGACATCCGCGAGCCGGCGCGACTGCCTGATGGCGCCGTGTTCCACCGGTTGGACGTGCGGGGAGGCGATGCGGAGCGGGTCATCGGCGAGGTCCGGCCCGAGGCGGTGGTGCATCTCGCATCGATCGTCACGCCGCCGAAGGGTTCGACCCGCGATCTCGAGTACGAGGTCGACGTAACCGGCACGCGCAATGTGCTGGATGCCTGCGTCGCGCACGGGGTCAAGCGCCTCGTCGTCACCAGCAGCGGCGCGGCCTATGGCTATCATGCCGACAATCCGGTTCCGCTCAACGAGGACTGCGCGGTGCGGGGCAACGAGGAATTCGCCTATTCGCACCACAAGCGCCTGGTCGAGGAGATGCTGGCGGCGGCGCGTGTCGACCGTCCGGAGCTCGAACAGGTGGTGCTGCGCGTCGGCACGGTGCTCGGTTCCGGGCTCGACAACCAGATCACCGCCCTTTTCCGCCGCAAGCGCCTTCTGGCCATCGCCGGCTCGCCGAGCCCGTTCGTGTTCATCTGGGTCGACGATCTCGCGCGTATCCTGCTGCGCGCCGCGACCGACGGCCCGGCCGGCATCTACAATGTCGCAGGCGACGGCGCACTCGGCGTCGACGACATCGCCGCGCGGCTGGGCAAGAACGTCCTGCGCCTTCCGGCGTCGCTCTTGCAGGCGGCGCTGGCAGTCGCGAAGCCACTGGGTGTGTCGCGTTACGGGCCGGAACAGGTGCGGTTCCTTCAGTATCGGCCGGTGCTCGACAATTCGCGGCTGAAAACGGTGTTCGGCTACGTGCCCGAGAAATCCAGCGCCGAGGCGTTCGATGCCTGGCGCCGGAGCGTCGGACTGTGAAGACGGCGGCCATCACCGGCGGGGCGGGCGGCCTCGGCCGGGCGCTGACCCAGGCCCTCGTCGCGAAAGGATGGCATGTCGCCGTGCTCGACCTGCCCGGTCCTGAGCTCGACGCTGCCGCTTCGGCAACGGTGTCGGTCCATGCCTGCGATCTGACCGATGGGGACGCGGTCGCCTCGGTCTGCCGGCGCCTGCGCAATGAGCGCGCCCCGATCGACCTCGTCATCTACAATGCCGGGATCACCCAGATCGGCCTCTTCGCCGAGACGCCGCTCGCCGCCCACAAGCGGGTGTTCGAGGTCAACTATTTCGGCGCGATCCACGTCGCGGCGGAACTGCTGGAGCCGGTCCGCCAATCGAAGGGCGTGCATCTGGCGATCTCCTCCGTCGCGGGCTTTGCGCCGCTCTACCGGCGCTCGGCCTATTCGGCCAGCAAGCATGCGCTGGAGGGCTTCTTCCGGACGCTACGCGAAGAAGAACGGGAATTCGGCGTCGACGTGCTCATCGCCGCGCCGTCCTTCGTCGCGACGAACATCGGGGTGCCGCAGCAAGGCGAGAGCGGCATCGCGCGGCCGGGTTCCGCGCCCGACGGGATCGACTACATGGATCCCGCCGTCGCGGCCAAGATCATCCTCGACGGGGTGGAAAGGCGTCGGACCTTCATTCCGGTCGGGCGGGTCGCGAGGCTCGCAGCGCTCATCAATCGGCTGTCGCCAGGCTTCTACGCGCGGCTGATGATGCGCAGCATCCGCAAAGGCTAAACGCGGGCGTCATCGGACTTGCGACGTCGAAGCGCGGCGCCTATGCCTTTCCGGCGGGCAAGAGTTTTTCAGGCGCGCTCGCCGCGTTCGCGCCAGAGGCCGAGCCCGCCTGACCACCGGCCGCACGATGACACCCATAATCAGAACCCTCTCGCCCGCCTAGATTGCAATGCTCATCGATTGGGCCGCGGCTGAAGGCTGGAATCCCGGCCGCCACGACGCGGCCGCGTTCCACGCCGCCGATCCGGACGGCTTTCTCGGCGCCTTCGTCGGAGGAGAGATGGTGGCGGGCATCGCGGCGGTCGCCTATGGCGCGGATTTCGGCTTCATCGGCCTCTACATCTGCCGGCCGGACATGCGCGGCAGGGGTTACGGCAAGGCGGTATGGGATGCCGGCATGGCGCGGCTGTCCGGGCGCATGGTGGGGCTCGACGGCGTGCCGGCGCAGCAGGCCAACTACCGCAGCATGGGCTTCGTCGACGACTACCGGACGTTCCGCTGGTCGGGGCGCTTTGGCGGGGCGGCGCAGCCGGAGGCGACACAGACGATAGGCCCGGATCACTTCGCGGCTGTCGACGCGTTCGACCGACTGCATTTCCCTGCGCCGCGAACCGCTTTTCTCGAGCGCTGGATCGCCCCGCCGCATGTGGCGCTCGTCCGCATGGATGGCGGCAGGGTGCGCGGATACGGCGTCGTCCGCGCCTGCCGCGAGGGCTTCAAGGTCGGCCCGCTGTTTGCCGACGATTTAGATGTCGCCCTCGCCCTGCTTGCTGCTCTGGCAAGAGCCTGCGGCGGCGAGATCCAAATCGACGTGCCCGATACGCAACGGGAATTCTCCGCCGCGCTCAAGGCGGCTGGCCTGTCGCGCGGATTCGAGACGGCGCGGATGTATCGCGGCCCGGCGCCTGCCATCCGGATCGGCGGCGTCTACGGGGTGACGAGCCTGGAACTCGGCTGAAGCGCAGGCAGGTCCGCAGGAACCTTCGTCAGGTCATCAACCTGAACAGGCGCAGCACCCGCTCGAACGCCGGCCCGTAGGGCGGGCGCAGCATGCCGCCGGCCGAGAGCGGCGACTGGACGAAGATCGGCTTCTCCTTGCTGAAGGTGCGGAAGCCCCATTCGCCGTGATAGGCGCCCATGCCCGAGGCACCCACTCCGCCGAAGGGTTGGTCTTCCTGGGCGATGTGCATCAGGCAGTCGTTGACCGTCACGCCGCCGGCCACCGTCTCGCGCAGCACGCGCCGCCGGGCCGTGGTATCCTTGCCGAACCAGTAGAGCGCCAGCGGCCGGTCGCGGTCGTTGACGTAGGATATTGCCTCGCCGATTTCGGCATATTCGACGATGGGCAGGATCGGGCCGAAGATTTCCTCCTGCATCAGCCTGGCGTCCGGATCGGCGTTGAGGACGATCGCGGGCGCGAGCTTCCTCGTGTTGCCGAAGCTCTCGCCGGCGGGGTTGACCTCGATCACCTCGGCGCCGCCGGCACGCACCTCCTCGACCATGCCCTTCAGCCGCGCGTGGTGGCGGTCCGAGACGATCGCCGTGTAGTCCGGGTTGCCGGCGAAGCTCGGATAGAGCCTGGTCATCGCCTGCGCCATCCTGCCGGCGACGTCCCGGCCCTTGCCGGCCGGCACCATCAGATAGTCGGGCGCGATGCAGGTCTGGCCGGCATTGAGCAGCTTGCCGTAGGCGACGCTGGCGACCGCCTTGTCGAGATCGCAGGAGGGATCGAGGATCGCCGGCGACTTGCCGCCGAGTTCCAACGTCACCGGCGTCAGGTTGGCGGCGGCGGCGACCGCGACCTGGCGTCCGACCGAAGTCGAGCCGGTGAACAGCAGATGGTCGAACGGCATCGAAACGAAGGCCTTGCCGACTTCGGCGTCGCCGAGGACGATGTTAAGCTGGTCGGCTGCGAAATGCTTTGCCGCCAGCGAAGCGAGCAGTTCGGAAAACCGCGGCGTCAGTTCCGACGGCTTGATCAGCACGCGGTTGCCGGCGGCAAGTGCAGCCGTCGCCGGTGCCAGCGCCAGCTGGAACGGGTAGTTCCAGGGCGAGACGATGCCGACGACTCCGAGCGGCTGCGGCAGGAGGCGGTTCTTCGCCGGCCAGAACGGCATCGCCGTCGGCATGCGTCTCTCGGCCATCCACGAAGACAGATGCGACAGCGCGTGGCGGATGCCGGCACGCACCACGACGATCTCGGCGAGCCGCGTCTCATGCGCGGAGCGGCCGCCGAAATCGGCGTCGATCGCGGCGCAGAACTCGGCCTCGTGATTTTCCGTGAGAGCCAGGAGCTGCTTCAGGCTTGCGCGCCGTGCGTGGAGATCCGGAAAGGGATCGCGCGAAAATGCCGCCTTCTGGGTCTCGAATGCGGCCGTCAGGAAGTCCCGGCTGGTCTGAAGCATGGATGCGATCTCCGATCTGCCTCAGGCTATCAGAGCGCCCAAGCCCGTGCCAGCCGGGCATGCCTGTCCGGAATGGCGAACGGCCCGGCTGGGATCAGCCGGGCCGCTTTCGGGTCAGAACCAGGCAGGCATCGCGCCGGGCCAGGAAATCAGGCCGCCTTGGCGTAAGCCTCGGTCGGGACTTCCGCGATCGTCTTCAGCACGACCGAGGCGATCTGGTAGGGGTCGCCCTGCGAATTCGGGCGGCGATCCTCAAGATAGCCCTTGTAGTCGTTCTTGATGAAGGAGTGCGGCACGCGGATCGAGGCGCCGCGGTCGGCCACGCCGTAGGAGAACTTGTTCCACGGAGCGGTCTCGTGCTTGCCGGTCAGGCGCTTGTCGTTGTCCGGACCGTAGACGCCGATGTGATCCATCAGGTTCTTTTCGAAGGCAGCCATCAGGGCTTCGAAATAGGCCTTGCCGCCGACTTCGCGCATGAAGGAAGTCGAGAAGTTGCAGTGCATGCCCGAGCCATTCCAGTCGGTGTCGCCCAGCGGCTTGCAGTGGAATTCGACGTCGATGCAGTACTTCTCGCACAGGCGCAGCAGCAGGTAGCGCGCCATCCAGATCTGGTCCGCGGCCTTCCTGGAGCCCTTGCCGAAGATCTGGAATTCCCACTGGCCCTTCGCCACTTCGGCGTTGATGCCTTCATGGTTGATGCCGGCCTCGAGGCAGAGTTCGAGGTGCTCCTCGACGATCGTGCGGGCGATATCGCCGACGTTCCTGTAGCCGACGCCGGTGTAGTAGGGACCCTGCGGGGCCGGATAACCGTGCTCGGGGAAGCCGAGCGGGCGTCCGTCCTTGTAGAAGAAGTATTCCTGCTCGAAGCCGAACCAGGCGCCATCGTCGTCGAGAATGGTCGCACGCGTGTTCGACGGATGCGGGGTGACGCCGTCGGGCATCATGACCTCGCACATGACCAGCACGCCGTTCTTGCGCGCCGGATCCGGGTAGAGGGCGACCGGCTTCAAAACGCAGTCGGACGAGCGGCCTTCAGCCTGCATCGTCGACGAGCCGTCGAAGCCCCAGAGCGGAAGCTCTTCGAGCGAGGGGAATCTCTCGTATTCCTTGATCTGCGTCTTGCCGCGGAGGTTCGGAACAGGGGTATAGCCGTCGAGCCAGATATACTCCAACTTGTACTTGGTCATTTCGCCTCTCTTACGAAGTTGCGTCGAACTCTGATCCGCCCGGCCAGGAGGCCGTGCGCATGCTGCATGGTGCAATGCAACAGGCGTGCCAGTTGGGGTTAATGTTTCGCTTACGAAAGGGCACTTCGCGGTCGGCGAGAGGCCGAATCAGAGCGGCTATCCTGCAAGCGGCGAAAAATGCAGCATTTTCCGCGTTTGCCTGCGGTTTCGACACATTCGATCTTCGAAGGCGGGAACTGGCCTCCGATTGCCGCATTAGGGTGCAGAAAGCGCCTCGCCGGGAGAGCTGCACAAAAAATGACTATAAAAAAGGCACCTTGATTAAATTGAGTGCAGCACCCACCTGAGTTATACTGATGTTCGGCATCAGGCGGAGCAGAGATGATGACCAACACGCAGCACGGCCAAAGCGCCAAGATCCTTCAGTTTCCCCTCGGCGGTCGCGCCGGCTTTCTGGCGCGCCACGAGCCCCTCGCGCCGGCGGAACAGGCGCCCGTCGTCGATGTGAACGGCTGGTATCACGAAGAGGCCATCCGCGACGCGGATCAGACCAAGAAACACTGAGAGATGCCTGTGGCGACGTCCGGACGATCCGGACGCACGAGCCTCGGCGATGCGTGGACAGGCGGCCCGAAAGGCCGCCTGAATTGTCTCAAGCCATCATCTTGCGGGCGGTCGCCGGGTCGAGTGCAGCGGGACGCTCGCAGCTCGTCGTCAGCGTGACGAACTTGCCCGTCTCGCCCGACTGCAGGATGGCGGTCATGATGTCGATCGCGTGCAGCGCAAAGTCGAGCGAACAGCGATGCGGGCTATCCTCCAGAATTCCCAGCGCCATGTCTGCCAGGCCGACGGTGCGGTAGTTGGCAAGTGGGCCGCGTGGCGACTGCTGGTTGGGCACGCCGAGCGGATGCTTCCACGGTGGCAGCTTCGCCAGCGGCTTGTCCCGCCGGGTGAGGCCCACCGTGCCGCCGAAGAAGTTCGGATCGGGCACCAGCATGGTGCCGTCCTCGCCGTAAAGCTCGATCGGCGCGTGGCCATGCGACCAGACATCCCATGACGCGTTGAGCGTGACGACCGCGCCATTGGCGAAATGCAGGAGCGCGTGGATCGTCGTCGGCGTGCTGACGGGCACCGTCTCGCCGGTGCGCGGACCGTTGGAGATCGTGCGCTCGGCCTGCGGGATCGAGGTCAACGCCGCGACCTTCGTCACCGGTCCGATCAGCTGGACGAGGCTGGAGACATAGTACGGCCCGAGGTCGAGGATCGGACCTCCGCCCGGTGCGTAGAAGAAGTCGGGGTTCGGATGCCAGTGTTCCATGCCGTGGTTCATCACGTGGCAGACGCCGGAGGTCACCTGGCCGATCTTGCCATCGTCGATGAGCGCGCGGGCCTGCTGGTGCGCGCCGCCGAGGAACGTGTCCGGCGCCGAGCCGATGCGCAGCCCCTTCTTCTCCGCCCGCTTCTTCAGGTCGAGCCCTTCCTTGAGCGACAGGACGAAGGGCTTTTCCGAATAGACATGCTTGCCGGCGTCGAGTGCGGCCTTGGAGATCGGATAGTGCGCCGCCGGGATCGTCAGGTTGACGACGATGTCGATCTCCTTGTCGGCGAGGAGTTCGTCCACCGTCATCGCCTGCAGGCCGAAGGCCTTGGCCTGTGCGGCGGCGAGTTCCGGCTTGAGGTCGGCACAGGCGACCATGCGCACGCCCTTGAACAGCGGCGCGAGGCGGAAATAGGCCGTCGAGATGTTGCCGCAGCCGATGACGCCGACGCGCAGTTTCTTTTTTCCAGCCATCTGGCGGCCTCTCAGTAGGATTTGACCGATTCGATGGATCGGCGCGCGAAGCGCTCGACGTCGGACGGGTTGTCGTGTTCCATGATGTAGACCTTGGCCGGCGTCTTGGCGCGCAATTCGGCCATCAGCGATTTCCAGGGCACCGTGCCGTGGCCGACGTCGGCCCAGCCGTCCTCGTTGGCGTTCTGGCTGGCGGGCGCGATGTCCTTGACATGGACCGCGAGGATGCGGCTCGCATAGTCGGCGATCCATCTGGCCGGATCTGCGCCACCGCGCACTACCCAGGCGACGTCCAGCTCGAGGCCGATCGACGGCGCGGCGTCTAGGATGAGCTTCTGCGGCAACGAGCCATCCGAAAGGGCCTTGAACTCGAAATCGTGATTGTGCCAGGCGAAGCCGTAGCCAGCCTTCGTCGCCTTGTCGCCCACCGCGGCGAGGCGCGCGCCGAAAGCGCGCCATCCGGCGGCGTCCGTCGGGCGCTTGTCGGGCATCAGATAGGGGCAGACGAGCAGGGTGACGCCCAGCGTGTCGGCGGTGCGGCGCACGCCGTCGAAGTCGCCTTCCAGCGTGTCGATCGAGAAATGGGCCGAGGGCATCGTCAGGCCATTGCGGTCCATCTCGGCGCGCAGGCCGGCGACGTCGTCATAGACCCCGCCGAAGCCCTCGACCTGCGTATAGCCGGTCCGCGCGAGCATTTTCAGCACGTCGGCCCAGGGCTTGAAATTGCGGGCGCTGTAAAGCTGGAAAGACCAGTTCATGTCGGTGTCCTGTGTGTTTGCATTCGCTGAGTCAGATCCGCAGGCCTTCGGCGGCGTCGAAAAGGGAAGCGCGCATGGGGTCGAAGCCGATCTCGACCATATCGCCCGTCGAAGGCATGCGCTCCGTCGGCACCCGGACGGCGACATTGTGCCGCCCGAGCTTGGTCCAGACGAGGGAGTCCGAGCCCATCGGCTCAACGACGTCGACCTTCACCCGCGCGGAGAAGGGCCAATCGGCGCCGCTGTTCAGGGCGACGTGCTCGGGGCGGATGCCGAAGGTGACTTTCGTGCCCGAGGCCGGAGTCGCGATCGCTTCGTAGCGCGACAGCGGAATGTGGACGTCGTCCGTGGCAAAGCTCCCGTCCGCGATCTCGCCATCGAGGAAATTCATGCCGGGCGAGCCGATGAAGCCGGCGACGAAGAGGTTCACGGGGCGGTTATAAATCTCTTTCGGGGAGGCGAACTGCTGGATCACGCCGCCGCGCATGACGGCGATCCGATCCGCCAGCGTCATTGCCTCGATCTGGTCGTGCGTCACGTAGATCATCGTGTTGGCGAGCTGGTTGTGCAGCCGCTTGATCTCGACACGAAGTTCCGCGCGCAGCTTGGCGTCGAGGTTGGAGAGCGGTTCGTCGAAGAGGAAGACGTCGACGTCGCGCACCAGGGCGCGGCCGATGGCGACGCGCTGGCGCTGGCCGCCCGACAGGGCCGCCGGCTTGCGCTGCAGCAGGGGCTGGATCTGCAGGATCTCCGCGGCGCGGGCGATGCGGCGGGCGATCTCGTCGCGCGGCAGCCGGGCGTTTTTCAGGCCGAAGGACAGGTTCCCCTCGACGGTCATCTGCGGGTAGAGCGCGTAAGACTGGAACACCATGCCGATGCCGCGGTCCTTGGGCTCTTCCCAGGTCACGTTCTTGCCGTTGATGAAAATCTGCCCGGTCGAGACGTCGAGCAGACCGGCGATGCAGTTGAGCAAGGTCGACTTGCCGCAGCCGGACGGCCCGAGGAGCACGACGAATTCGCCCTGCTGGACATCGAGGTTGAGCTTCTTCAACACTTCGACGGTGCCGAAGTTGAGCGAGACATCCTTGACGAGAACGCTTGTCATCGGCTCACCCCTTCACCGCGCCGGCGGCGATGCCGCGCACGAACAGCTTGCCCGAAATGAAGTAGATGACGAGCGGCACCAGGCCGGTGAGCAGCGTTGCGGCCATGTTGACGTTGTATTCCTTCACGCCTTGCACCGAGTTGACGATGTTGTTGAGCTGGACGGTCATCGGGTAGGTCTCCGGGCGCGTGTAGACCACCCCGAACAGGAAGTCGTTCCAGATGCCGGTCACCTGGATGATCATCGAAACGACGAAGATCGGCAGCGACATCGGCAGCATGATGCGGAAATAGATGGCCCAGAAGCCGGCGCCGTCGACGCGCGCAGCCTTGAACAGCTCCTCCGGCACGGAGGCGAAGTAATTGCGGAAGAGCAGCGTGTTGATCGGCATGCCGAAGATGGTGTGAACGATGACCAGGCCGGTCAGCGTGCCGTAGACGCCCATCTCGCGCAGGATGATGACGATCGGATAGATCATCACCTGGTAGGGGATGAAGGCACCGACGATGAGGATGGTGAAGAAGATGTTGGCGCCCTTGAAGCGCCAGTTGGCCAGCGCGTAGCCGTTCACCGAGGCGATCAGGATCGAGATGATGACGCTCGGCACGGTGATGCGCACCGAGTTCCAGAAGCCGCGCGAGAGGCCGTCGCAGTTGAGACCGGTGCAGGCCGTCGACCAGGCCTTGACCCAGGGCTCGAAGGTGATCTCGACCGGTGGCGCGAAGACGTTGCCGAAGCGGATTTCCGGCATTCCCTTCAGCGACGTGACGATCATCACGTAGAGCGGCATCAGGTAGTAGACGGAAAAGAGCAGCAGCGTCCCGTAGATGACGATGTTGCGTCGCGACAGGGCGCGGCGCGGTCGCGGGCCGGACGGCTCCACGAGGCCGGCGACCACCGGGTCAGCCTGTCCCACGGCGGCGGCGCGAACGTCAGCCACGCTTGTTCCTCCCGCCGAATTCGAGATAGGCCCACGGCACGACGACGATCATCACGGTCAACAGCATCATCGTCGAGGCGGCGAAGCCCTGGCCGAGGTTCTGCGCCGAGAACATGTAGTCGTAGACGTATTTCGCCGGCACTTCCGAGGCGAAGCCGGGTCCGCCCGACGTCTGCGCCACCACGAGGTCGTAGATGCGCACGATGCCCGACGCGATGATGACGAGCGTGGTGACGAAGACCGGCCGCATCATCGGAATGACGATGAACAGGTAGGTCTTCCACATCGGAATGCCGTCGACCCGCGCGGCCTTCCAGATGTCCTCGTCGATGCCGCGCAGCCCCGCCAGCATCAGGCACATGACGAGGCCCGTTCCCTGCCACAGGCCCGCGATCAGGATGCCGTAGATGACGATCGACTGGTCGTAGAGCGGATTGAAGGTGAAGGTTTCCCAGCCCAGGCTGCGCACGAAGTGCTGCACGCCGAAGTCGGGATTGAGCAGCCACTGCCAGACGAGGCCGGTGACGATGAAGGAGAGCGCGAAGGGATAGAGGATGATCGTCCGGAACGTGTTCTCGAAGCGGATCTTCTGATCGAGCAGCGCCGCGAGCAGGAAGCCGATCAGCAGCGAGAATATGAGCGAGAGGGTACCGTAGATCAGAAGGTTCTGGATCGAGGCGATCCAGCGCGGCGTCGTCCACAGGCGTTCATACTGGTCGAGGCCGACGAAGTTGAGCCGTGGAAGCAGCCTGGAATTGGTGAAGGAGTAGACGACGGTCCAGATGGTGCCTCCGACGAACACGACCAGCGCCGTGAAGATCATCGGGATCGACGCAATCTTGGCGTTCAGATTGCGGAACAGGGAATTCGGGCGCCTGGAGGCGTCTGTCGCCATTGTCGTCGTCCAGCGTCTGGAGCAAGGGGCCCCGCCGCCGCGCATGGATGGCGCGGCGGCGGGAGCGGTCAGCCTTGGGAGCTCAGTCGGCGTTGGCGATGATCTCGGCGTAGCGCTTCTGCGCTTCCTCCGGCGTCATCGACGGCGTGGCGAAGAATGCAACGAACAGATCGTTGAGCTGGTTGTTGGTGTCTTCGGTGTTCAGCCGCGGCGGATCCGGGATCGTGTTGTCCTTGGCGAGGATGTCGAGACCCTTCTTCATGCAGTCGTTGGCGGCTGCGAGGTCGACGTCGCCGCGCACCGGCACGGATCCCTTCTTGAGGTTGAAGGCGACCTGGGTGGCAGGGCTGAGCATCACGGATGCCAGCGCTTCCTGGGCCTTGGCCTTCGCCTCGTCCTTCATGATCGGGAAGTAGAATGCGTCGCCGCCGACCGAGATCAGCTCGTTCACGCCCAGACCCGGCAGGCAGGAATAGTCCTTGCCGGCAACCTGGCCCGCGACCTGGAACTCGCCCTGCGCCCAGTCGCCCATGATCTGGCCGCCGGCCTGGCCGGTGATGACGAGGTTGGTGGCCTGGTTCCAGTCCTGGACGTTCGACTTCGCCGCCATGCGGCGGGCGTCGTCGGCAGCCTTGAACACCTTGGCAATCTCCGGTCCGGCGGCGACCGTCTCGTCCTTGTCCTGATAGACCTTGAGGAACACGTCCTTGCCGGCGATCGCCGGGATGAGAACGTTGAAGACGCCGGTGCGCTGCCAGGGCTGGCCGCCGATGGCGAGCGGGGTCTTGCCCGCCTTCTCGAGCGCCGGAGCAGCGGCGACGAACTCGTCCCAGTTCTTCGGAACCGGCACGCCCGCATCCTCGAACGCCTTGTGCGAGAGCCACAGCCACTGCCACGAATGGATGTTGATCGGCACGCAGTAGATCTTGCCGTCGACGGTGCAGCCGTCGAGCAGGCTGACCGGGCGGATGAAGTTCTTCCACCCTTCCTTCTCGGCCAGATCGGTGAAGTCGCGCATCAGGCCGGCCTGGACCAGTTCCTCAGCCTGGCGGCCGTGGTTGAACTGGGTGGCGCCCATCGGGTCGCCGCCGGTGATGCGGCTGATGAAGACCGGACGCGCGGTGTTGCCGCCGCCGGCGATGGCGCCGTCGATCCATTTATTGCCAGTTGCGTCGAAGGCCTTGGCGAACTCGGCGACAGCCGCGGCTTCACCGCCGGATGTCCACCAGTGCGTGACTTCGAGATCGGTAGCGCTTGCTATTGAGGTGAAAGATACCGAGGCGAGGGCCGCGGCGAGAAACCGTAAACGCATTACATCTCCTCCCTTGATCTGTAACGTTACAGGCCGCACGATATGTCATGCGCTGGCAGGAGGCAATGCCCCAATCGCACTTTTTTTCGAGACCCGAAATTATGACGGCTCCCCTGTATGCTTTGGTTGCACCGCCGAAGAACCACCCCGCAATGCGGAAAATCGGCCCTATAATGGGTACAAGCCACTGATTCCGCTTACCAGTGCGCTGCAGCGAGTTCCGGAAAGACCAGTGGATTGTCGCGGCGACGGAGGCTGCAACTCCCGCAGGTGACAAATGCAATCTGTAACGTTACAGTATTGAACTTGAAGTTGGGCTTTTCCATGCGGAATCGCCTATATCACGTCGTCGGAAGGTGACGGGGCATGCATGGACAGGGCGAAAGCGACGATGCGCGGCGGAGCGAGGCAGTCCGTCCGACACTGAAATCCATCGCCTTCATGACCGGCCTCGGCGTCACCACGGTGTCGCGGGCGCTGAAGGATGCGCCCGAGATCGGCGAGGAGACGCGGCGCCGCGTCCAACTGGTGGCGCGGCAGGTCGGATACAGGCCCAACCGCGCGGGCGTCAGGCTGCGCACCGGCAAGACCAACGTCATCAGCCTCGTCCTCGACACCGAAGACGACGTCACCGGCTTCGTGTCGGACATCATCTACGGCATTTCGGACGGTATAGCGGACACGTCCTACCATCTCGTGGTGACGCCCTATTCGCGGCGCAAGGATCCGATGGATCCGATCCGCTACGTGGTCGAGACCGGATCTGCGGACGGAATCATCATCTCCCGCACCACGCCGAACGACCCGCGGGTTCTCTACCTCCTCGAGCACGGCTTTCCGTTCGCCGCGCATGGGCGCACGAACATGGGCCAGGCCCATCCGTTCCACGATTTCGACAACGAGGCATTCGGCCGGATGGCCGTCGAGGCGCTGGCGGCCAGGGGGCGGCGCCGCATGGCGCTGCTGCCCCCGCCGCCGGCTCTCACTTATCATCGCCACATGCGCAAGGGTTTCGCTGATGCACTCGCGGAGGCCGGCTTGCAGGAATACTCCCTCGGCGACCTGTCGATCGATGAATCCATCGACGCTGTTCGCGACCGGATCGCGGCGGTGGCCGCCCGATCCGGCGCACCCGACGGCTATGTCTGCGCCAGCGGCGGCGCGGCGTTTGCCCTGGTGGCCGGGCTCGAAGCGGCGGGGCTCGTGCTTGGCCGGGAGGTCGACGTCGTGACTAAGCAATCGTCCAAGCTGCTGCGCTGGTTCCGTCCGGACCTGCGGCTGGTCGAGGAGGACTTTCGCCTGGCGGGACGGCAACTTGCGCTCGCCGTGATGGGTGCCATCGCCGGGAAGAGCGCGTCCGAGCTGCAGACGATCGCCGTTCCCGCCGGAGGCAAGCCATCCGCATCCCGGTCCTGAGGCGTGGCGAATTTCCCCTTGCCGCTTGCATCCACCGGCAATGTGGTGGTGGAGGTTTCCCTAACGTCCTGCTAGCGTTAGTCTGACAAGGGGCCGGCGCATCGCGGGGCGTGTTGCGGCGGAGAGGCAAGCGAACATCGTCGGGTCGACCGGACGGGCGACCTGCGCCGGCAGGAAGGGCAGACCCGCGGCATGGCTGCTCGGCGGTACATCCGACAGCTCGCGACGATCGTTTCGATCGACGCGGCGGGTTTCTCGCGCCTGATGGGCATGGACGACGAGGCGGCCTTGTCGGCCTTCGAGGAGCGGCGCGACGTCATCGTCGAGCGCTGCGGCGCGCATGGCGGGCGGACCTTCGGCGACGCCGGCGATTCCATCATGGCCGAGTTCGGCAATCCGGCGGAAGCACTTCTGGCGGCGTTCGATTTCCAGGAGCGGATATCGACACTCAACGAGGCCATGCCGCCCAACCGGCGGATGCCTTTCCGCGCCGGCATCAATACCGGCGACGTGATCGCCCACGAAGGGCGGCTCTACGGCGACGACGTCAACATCGCGGCGCGGATCCAGGAATTCGCACCGCATGGCGGGCTGACGATCTCCGAGACGACCTGGCACCACGTCAAGGACAAGACGGCGGCCGAGTTCACCGATCTCGGCGTGCTGTCACTCAAGAACATCGCGCTGCCGGTGCGCGTCTTCGCGGCCGGCCGGCGCTCGGGTTCCCCGGAAAGTGCTGCGCCGGCCAGTCTGCCGCTCGGATTGCTCAAGCATCTGTCGACGTCGCAAGGCCCGCCCGCGATCGCGGTGCTGCCGTTCCGCAACGGCGGAGAGAGCGAACTCGCCTACCTCGCCGACGGCCTCGCCGAGGAAATCGGCCGCGGCCTCTCCAACGTGCGCTGGCTGTCGGTCATCGCCATGGGCTCGTCCTCGCAGTTTCGCGACGACGCGCTCGACATCAGGCTGGTCGGCAATGCGCTGGGGGCGCGCTACGTAGTCAGCGGCACGATCGCGCGCCACGGCGCCGAAATCCGACTCTCCGTCGCCCTCGTGGATGCCTCTAACGGACGGCTGGTCTGGTCACGCCGCTTCGACCGGCATTTCGCCGATGTCTTCGCCCTGCAGAACGAGATCGGCAGCGAGATCGTCTCGATCCTTGAAAAGGAGGTCGATCGCGTCGAGCAGGCGCGGACTTTCCAGGTGCCGTGGGAGAGCCTGGAGACCTGGCAGCTGGTGCTGCGCGGCCGCTGGCACATGGCGCGGCGTACCAGCCAGGACACCGAACTCGCCTACGAGCTCTTCAGCAAGGCCTACAGCCAGGACCCGAACTCGAGCGCCGTGCTGAACGAACTCGCCTGGTGGTGGTTCTGGCGAGCGTGGCTGCGCTTCGGCGACAACGAGGATCTCGACCGGGTGGCGCAGTTCGCGCACAAGGCGCTTTTGATGGACAGCCAGGACTCGCGGCCGCACGCCAATCTCGGCGCGGTCGAGATCATGCGCGGGCGGCCGGCGCGGGCGGCCGAGCATCTCGAAGTGGCGCTTCACATCAATCCGAGCTTCGCCTTCGCGCGTTCCGCGATGGGCAGCGCCCGGTTGCTGCTCAACGATCCGGCGGCCGCAGTCCCGCTGTTCAAGGATACGGAGCGGCTCAGCCCGTTCGACATCTACAGCTTCCACAATCTCGGCGAGATGGCCGCCGCCTACAGCCTACTGGAGGACTGGCCGGCGGCAATCGAAACGGCGCAGCGCTCGCTGGCGCTTTCGCCGGGTTACTTCTATGCGCGGTTCCTCAAGATCGGCGCACTGGCGCGCGTCGGGCGTATGGACGAGGCTTTGCGTGAGCGAAGGATCTTCGACACGCGGCATCCCGATTTCACCGTGCAGCGGGTGCGCTGGATACCCTTCGTCGACAGGGCGGCAAACGATGCCCTCATCGCCAACTTCGAGCTGGCACAACCGGAGTGATACGGGCGACGGACAGCTTACCCACAGGATGTATGAACTTGGTCACAGACTCCGCGGGCGCGGCCCTAGACAGTGGCGCCGATCCATATCGAAATCGAGCCGCCGTGAGCCGGGCTCCGGGACCGCCTGAGGATGAATTCGCATCCAACCTCGTTGATCCCGCTACCGGCTGCCGGCTGCGCCTGTTCCAGGCGTCCTATGGTTCGATACGATTCCATTTCTTCTAGGCTTTCAGTTTTGGGGCGGGGGCTCCTTCGACAATGATCAAGACCAAGTATTTCGACGGCGTGCGCAAGGCGCAGGCCGAACAGGGGCCTGTCTCCGACATGCCGCCGTTCGATATCGGCCGGCTGCGATCGAAGGGCGGCATAAAGGAGTGGGTCAAGGGCCTCTTCTTCGAGGATGCGCGCTGGTGGCTGAAGATCGCGCGCCGCTGGTGGCCAACCCCGCGCATCGGCAAGTTCGTGCTGGTGACGCGCGACGCGGACGTGCGCGAGGTGCTCGAGCGCGAGAGCGAGTTCATCACGCCCTACGGGCTCGAGATGACCGAGATGGCGGGCGGCGCCAACTTCGTGCTCGGCATGCAGGACGGGCCGGACTACCGCAAGCTGAAGAAGCCGCTGCTGAGCGCATTCCCGCCGGACGAAGTTGAAGCGCGCGTCCGGCCGATCGCGGCGCGCCATGCGCGCGAGATCATGGACCGGGCATCGCCCGGGTTCGACGCCATCGCCGGACTGATGAAGGTCGTGCCGGCCAGGATCTGCCGCGAGTATTTCGGCATGATCGTCGACGACGAGACCGAATTCACGGACTGGTCGATCGCGTTGAGTTCGATATTTTTCTCCGATCCGACGGCGGACAGGGCGACGCGCGAGCTCGCAATCGTCGCCGCCGACCGCATGGTCAAGGCGGTGGATCGCTCGATCGCCGCCATCCGCGAAGGCTCGGCGCAGCCCGACACGCCGCTCGCGCGCATGGTCGCGATGATGGACAAGGGCGTTCTGACCCTGACCGAGGTTCATTCGGTGATGCTGGGGATGATCTCCGGCTTCGCGCCGACCAACCTTTTGGCGGGCGGCAACTGCCTGGACGTCATCCTGTCGAAGCCCGAAGCCCAGCAGGCCGTCAGGGTTGCGATCGGAGCCGGCGACACCGAAGCACTGGACAAGGCGGTGATGGAGGCGATGCGCTTCAAGCCGATCTGGATCGGTCCGTGGCGCTATGCCTCCGCCGATCTGCGCATCGCCGCGGGGACCAAGCGCGAGAAGCTGATCCCGCAAGGCATGACCGTCATGCCGGCGGCGCTTTCGGCCATGTTCGATCCCGATGCCGTGGAACGGCCGGACGAGTTCGATCCCGAGCGACCGCGCAAGACCTACATGGTCTACGGCCACGGAATTCATGTCTGCATCGGGGCCGAGGTGGCGCGCGTGCAGATCGGGGAATGCCTGCGGGCTATCTTCGCCAAGAAGGACGTGCGCCGTATGCCCGGCCGGGCCGGCAAGATGACGCGTCTCGGCGCCTTTCCCGAGCATCTCAGGATCGATTTCGAGCGCGAGGCGCTCGAACGGATCACGACCCAGTCGCTGGTGACGGTTGTCCTGCCGATCAAGAAGGGCGTCGACCTCGAGGCGATCCGCGACCGCGTCGCGGAACTCGGCAATCCCGCAGGTGCCGCCATGCAGGCGGCTCTCGACGCAACGGGCATCATCCATTTCGCCAGCATCGCCGTCGTCGAGACCGGAAAGGCCGATCCGCCGACAGGTGCGTCGGAAGGGATGATTGTGCTTGAGTTCTCCGGCGATGGAGACAACCGCCAGGTCATCAGCGCTTTCGCACACCATGCGGGGCCGATCCTCCGGCCGGTGCTGGAGCAGGCCTGTGAGATACCTCCGGGCGGCGATCTGGAAGAACTCTTCCTTGAGAAGAGCATCGAGATCTCACCATCCTTCGGCAGCACGGCGGGTCTGGTCTTCGCTGGCACGCCTGGCCATTCGGTGCAGCGGATCAAGGCGGAGGCGCAACTCGCCGACCTCGTTCACGGCATCGTCGAAACGCCTCACCCGGCTGACCCGAGAGGGGCTGCCGGCGCGCTCGCCGAAGCCCGCAAGAAGCTTAAGGAGGAGGGCGACTACGACTGGGCCTTCCGCTCCGCCGACAGCCTGCTGGAGCGTCCCCCGGGCTCGGCGTGGCGTGCGATCCGCGCGACGCTGGGCTCGCCGGTATTCGCAGCGGTGCTGATCGGACTGGTGGCGGTGTTCACTTGGCTGACCTACTGGTACGTTTTCGGCCCGGCGCCGGGCTTCCTGCGCAATCTGCTCGTCGGCGGCACCTCGCTGCTCCTGACCCTGCTCGGACTTAGCCTCCTCGCTTTCGCCGTCTTCGGCGTGGCCCTGCTTGCGCTTCAGCGCCTCGAAAACCGAGACAAGCGAAGCGTGGAGTCGATCCCTCTCGCCGAACTGGCCGACATCCAGAAACGTGAAGACCGCGGTGCGCAAAATCATCTGACGGCCGTTTCGGTCATGAAGACCGGCACGCTGCGGCGGCTGGCGCTCCGGCTCGCCTTCTACGTCATCTCGATCGCCGCGCAGAAAGTGTTCCGGCCGGGCTATCTCGGCACGATCAAAACCATCCACTTCGCCCGCTGGATCCTCCTTCCGGGAACCGACCGGCTGATGTTCTTTTCGAACTACGGGGGAAGCTGGGAGAGTTATCTGGAGGACTTCATCACCAAGGCGTCGGAAGGCCTTACGGGCGTCTGGAGCAATACCGAGGGTTTCCCTCGGGCGAAATGGCTGTTCTTTGACGGCGCCAGGGATGGCGACCGGTTCAAGCGCTGGGCGCGGCGCCAGCAGGTGCCGACGCTGTTCTGGTATTCGGCCTATCCCGACCTCAACACGCAACGCATCCGCATCAACTCGCGCATCCGTCGCGGCATCTGCCGCGCGTCCGACGGCGAGGCGCGCGACTGGCTGAGCCTGTTCGGATCGAGACCGCGCCCGCGCATTTCGCAGGAACTGGTCAATGCGGACGCCAAGCCGGTTCTGCCGCCGCCGCCCGAACCGCTGGAGAGCGGTGAGATCCAGTCGATCTTTTTCAACGCCTTCGGCGCGCTCGATCACGGCCACCTGATGGCGTTTGCCGTGCCGGACGGGCTACGGCGCGACGCGCGGCGGCGATGGCTTGAATTCCTGACGGCGCAGACCAGCTTCGGCGATCCGATCCCGCGGGTCAGCGCGATGACGGTCGGCTTCGGCCCGGACGGACTGCGGCGCCTCGGGCTGGATGCGGGAGCGGGAGAGGAGGCACTGAGACGTTTCCCCAACGCCTTCCTGCAGGGCATGGGCCATCCGGAACGCAGCCGCATCCTCGACGACGTCGGCGGGAGCCAGCCGGCCAAATGGCGCTGGGGCGCATCGCAAAATCCGGCCGACATGATCGTCGTCTGCTATGCCAAGGACAAGAAGCTGCTGGCCACGAACGTCGCCGAGGTGAAGAAGCGGGCAAAGAGCGCGGGCCTGTCGCCGCCGGTCTACGAGCTGCCGCTCGAGACCAAGCGCCGGGAGCAACCGAAAACCGGACAGGACGGAGACGCGAAGAGCGGATCCCGGCGATCCCAGGCGATCGAGCATTTCGGCTTCGCCGACGGCATTTCGCAGCCGGCCGTGCGCGGAACGGCGCGCGTCAACGCCGGGGCGCCGGACGCAAATGTAGTCGCGGCGGGCGAGTTCCTCTTCGGCTACCGCGACGAGCACGGTTACTATCCCGTGTCGCCTGCAGTGAAGGCCGGCCACGACCCCTCCGGCATCCTGCCGACGCTCAGGTTCAGGCGCGGGGCTGACGGCACGACGGACGCTCTGCACGATTTCGGCCGCAACGGTTCTTTCCTGGTGGTGCGCCAGTTCGAGCAACACGTCGACGACTTTGCGGCATACTGCTCCTTCGCCGCCCGGACGAAGGCCAAGGAGCACGACGATCCCTCGATCACGCCGGACTGGATCGCGGCCAAGATGATGGGGCGCTGGCAGGACGGTTCGTCGCTGGTGCGCAATCCCGAGGGCCGGCCGGACCGGCCGGCCGACAATACCTTTTCCTACGGGGTCGAGGATCCACAGGGGCTGCGCTGTCCGTTCGGGGCGCATATCCGGAGGTCCAACCCGCGCGATTCGCTCGGCGACGACCATGCGGCGCAGGTCAGGATCGGCAAGCGGCACCGTATCCTGCGCGTCGGTCGCACCTACGAGACCGGAAAGGGCGAGAAAGGCCTGCTCTTCATGTGCCTCAACGCCGACATCGAGCGCCAGTACGAATTCATGCAGCAGACCTGGGTGTCGGCTCCGTCGTTCCACGGCCTCCCGCGCGAGAAGGATCCCGCGATCGGTGCGAACGAGGGCAAGGGGCGGTTCACGATCCCCAGGTGGGAAGGCAGCGTCGTGCTCAAGGAGATGCCGAGCTTCGTGACGACGCGCGGCGGCGGCTACTTCTTCATGCCGGGCCGGTCGGCGTTGCGCTACATGATCTCGCGGCTGTAGATCCTGCCAAGCAGGATCGCGCCGCGGATTTGGGGAATTGCCGCGGGCGGTTCAGTCGTCCTCGCCGGCGGCGGCGATGTGGCGCAGGCGCGGCGCGCTCAGCACGCGCACGCCGCCGCGGCGCAGCTCGATGACACCCCTCGACCGCCAGTCGTTCAAGGTCTTGTTGACGGATTCGCGGGTCGCCCCCAGGAATTCGGCGAGTTCGGCCTGAGAAATCTCGATCCAGCCGTCCTTGTCGGCATTGA
This sequence comes from Mesorhizobium sp., assembly GCA_041913465.1. Classification (GTDB taxonomy): domain Bacteria; phylum Pseudomonadota; class Alphaproteobacteria; order Rhizobiales; family Rhizobiaceae; genus Mesorhizobium_A. Next base: position 137,322 of record JAYSFJ010000002.1, read on the forward strand.
TGGCCGACAGCAGCGCGAGGCGCTTGGCCAGGCGCGCCTCGATGGCGAAGAAGGCCAGGTCTCCCATTTCGCCGCTTACCCAGCGCAGCCGGGCGCAGAGAAGCTCGATCATCACGCGGGCGAGCGCCGGATGCCGCTCCATGCGCTCGAAGAGCTGGGCGCGGCTGAGCGAAACGAGTTCGCAGGGCGTGAGGCAGATCGCGGTGGCGGTGCGGGTGCCGCCGTCCAGCGCGCCGATCTCGCCGACAAGGCTGTGATGAAGCTCTATGTTGGCGACGAGTTTCTGCCCGCCCGGAGAATAGAGCGAGATTTCGACGGTTCCCGAGATGACCCCATAGATCCGGTCGGAGGCATCTTCCTGCATGAAGAGATGCTGGCCGGCGGCGTAGCGCTCCACCCGGCATCCCTTGAACAAAAGATCGAAGAGATCCGGGCCGATGCGAACCGGCGCGCCATTGCCCGCTTCGTTTGCGGCGTGGATCATCGGGATGCTCCGCTCGCGGCGACTTGCATCTCTGTACGACAGGTCGATCAGCGTGGGAAGCATGGCGTGTGACTCACTCTAAGGACGCGAAAGCAACGGGCCGTTCGGTGCGTGCACCGAGCAGTCTCGGTGTCGGCCGGGGCGGCAGGAAAGGTGTGGCGGAGCGCGGCGGGCCGTCTGCACGGGCGGCGGGAGGGACCGCCCGCGCAGACGACGACAATGAAAAGTGCTTCGACATGCGTGAACGACGCGGATCCCGAGGATCGCTCCTTTTCATTGGGCTCAAGGCCCGATTCGGCCTTGCCGTAGGGGAAGGTCTTCGAACTCGCGGCGATCGTCTGTGAGATGATTCACATGGAGGTCGAGGGGCGCAGCGCGGGTACATCCAAGCCGCGTCCTTCATGTTCTCGCGATGACGATTGAACTCGTCGCAATCTTCTGCTTGTATACAATTCCCATTTGCATATCGCACGCACGATCAGGGAGGATCGAAGAATGGCATCGAATAGCCTAGAAACCGTCATAAACTCGGGTCGCAACATCGTCGACACCCTCAGAAACTCACGTATCGGAAGCTATGTGTATCCAGTTGTTGCGGCGGAGTTCGCCAACTGGCGCGACGAACAGCGCGCCTGGCGCGACTCCGCCGTGCTGTTCGACCAGTCGCACCACATGGCGGAACTGACGGTCGAGGGTCCCGACGCCGGCCGTTTCCTCGAGAGCCTCGCGATCAACAGTTTCAAGAACTTCCCGGTCGACCGCGCCAAGCACTACGTGCCGGTGAGCCCCGAAGGCTACGTCATCGGCGACGTGATCCTGTTCCACCTCGAGGAGGACCAATACCTCCTGGTCGGCCGCGCCCCGACCGTCAACTGGATCGAATACAACGCGCAGAAGGGCGGCCACTCGCTCAAGACCATCCGCGACGACCGCTCGCCGTCGCGTCCGGACGGCAAGGAGGTCAAGCGGCGTCACTACCGGTTCCAGATCCAGGGGCCGAACGCACCGCAGATCTTTGAGAAGCTCAACGGCGGGCCGGTGCCGGACATCAAGTTCTTCCACATGGACCGCATCAACATCGCCGGCCGCAAGGTCAGGGCGCTGCGCCACGGCATGGCCGGCGCGCCCGGGCTGGAGGTCTTCGGCCCCTACGCCGAAAAGGACGAGATTCGCGCCGCGATCCTGGAGGCCGGCAAGGAATTCGACCTCTACCAGGTCGGCAGCCGCGCCTATTCGACGAACACGCTGGAATCCGGCTGGATTCCGTCGCCGCTGCCCGCCGTCTATACCGGCGAGGAGATGAAGGCCTATCGCGAGTGGCTGCCGGCCGAAGGCTACGAGGCGACCGGATCCATCGGCGGGTCCTTCGTCTCGAACGACATCCGCGACTATTATTCCACGCCGTGGGAACTCGGATACGGCTTCTACATCAAGAACGACCACGACTTCGTCGGGCGTGCCGCGCTGGAGAAGATGCAGGGCCGCAAGCACCGCAAGAAGGTGACGTTCGAATGGAACAGCGACGACGTGACCAAGGTCCTCGCGTCCGGGTTCCAGCGCGATCAACTCCCCTACAAGTGGATCGACTTCCCGGTCGCCAACTATGCCTCGTCGTCCTTCGACCGGATCATGCACGGCAACCGGGTGGCCGGGCTCTCGATGTTCTCGGGCTACAGCTTCAACGAGCGCTGTATGCTGTCGCTGGGCGTCGTCGACGACGATATCCAGATCGGCGACATCCTGACGCTCGTCTGGGGAGAGCCCGACGGCGGGACCGACAAGACCGCCACGGAGAAGCATCGTCAGGCCGAGATCCGCGTGCGCGTGTCGGCGGCGCCCTATGCGCGGGAAGCCCGGGAGAACTATGTCGAAAGCTGGCGCACCCGCGCGGCCTGAGGCACAGTAGTCCGCGAGGGACGCTCCGGTCGGTCCAGACGGACCGATCGGACTGCCGGGGAGGGCGCGATGAGTGACAAGGAAGCCTCGCAGTCGCTGAAAGCGCTGCTGGGCATTCGCGACCTGATCCTCGGCGGCCGGCTTGCGGCAGGCGAACGGCTCTCCGAAATCCCGCTCGCCGAGCAGTTGGGAATCTCCCGCACGCCGGTCAGGGCGGCGCTCGCCAGGCTCGAGCAGGAAGGCCTGCTGGAGAAGAGCCCGTCCGGCAGCTATTTCGCGCGCGCCTTCACGATCGACGAGGTGATGGACGCGATCGAGCTTCGCGGCGTGCTGGAAGGCACCGCCGCGCGTCTCGCGGCGGAGCGCGGGGCCGATCCGCGCAAGCTGTCCGACATCGCGCGCGTCGTGGACGCTATCGGCGAAACGCTGGCGCCCGGCCCGCTCGACATGGATTTCGAGGCCTATGTCCAGCGCAACGACGAATTCCACCGGCTTCTGGCCGGCCTCGCAGGCAGCGAGACGATCCGCCGCGAGATCGAACGCACGGTGCGGCTGCCCTTCGCCTCGCCCGGCGCTTTTCTGGAGAAGCAGGAGGACGTTCCGGTCTTCCGCCAGTCGCTCGTCGGCGCGCAGGAACAGCATCGCGCTATCGTCGAGGCGATCGAGAAGCGCGAGGGTGCGCGCGCCGAGGCGATCGCCCGCGAGCATGCGAGGCTGGCAAGGCGCAATCTGGAATATGTGCTCTACCGCGATCCGAGCCTGATGCAGCGCATTCCGGCCCTGACCCTCGTTCGTCCCGAAGAGGAAGCCGAGGGAGGCTATCGCTCCACCGACTGGATGTCGGCGGCCTTCCGGAAACTGTAGTGTTTAGTTCCTGCCGATCGGTGCCGTGGGTCTTTGATCCGTGACAATGACGATGCACTCTCCTGCGCGATAGGCCGTCGGCAGGAAGAGGGTGACGCATGACCATCAGAAACCTCGAATTCGCCGCCCGGCCGCGTTCGGTGGCCGTCGTCGGCGCTTCGCAGCGGGAAGGGTCGGTCGGGCGCGTCGTACTCGACAACATCCTCGACGGCGGGTTCGAAGGTCCGATCTGGCCGATCAATCCGAAGTATCGCGAACTGCGCGGGCTTGCCTGTTTCGCGCACGCGGGCGATCTGCCGGCGGTTCCCGACGTGGCCGTGATCGTCACGCCGGCCGAGACCGTGCCGGGGATCATCTCCGACCTGGGCGAAAAGGGCTGCCGGGCGGCGGTCGTGATCACGGCCGGCCTGACGCGGGAGAACGGGCTGCGCCAGGCGATGCTCGACGCGGCGAAGCCGCATCTATTGCGCATCATCGGGCCGAATACGGTCGGGCTGATGATCCCGCCCTTCAAGCTGAACGCAGGCTTCGCGCATATGGCGGCAAAGCCGGGCAAGATCGCGCTTCTGTCGCAGTCGGGCGCGATCGCCACCTCGCTCATCGACTGGGCGGCCGACAACAATGTCGGCTTCTCCCACATCGTCTCGCTGGGCGACATGGCCGATGTCGACGTCGGCGACTGGCTGGACCTGCTCGCCGGCGATGCGGCGACGAAGGCGATCGTGATGTATCTGGAATCGGTGACGAACCCGCGCAAGTTCATGTCGGCGGCACGCGCGGCGGCGCGCATCAAGCCGGTCATCGCGATCAAGTCTGGCCGTCATGCGCAGGCGGCGAAGGCGGCCGCCACCCATACGGGCGCCCTGTCGGGTGCGGACCGCGTGGCCGATGCGGCGCTGCGGCGGGCCGGTATCCTGCGGGTCGGCGGACTTGCGGAACTGATCGACGCGGCGGAGATCACGTCGAGGTTCCCGCCGCTGCATCGCGCCCGTATCGGCATCGTGACGAATGGCGGCGGGGCAGGCGTTCTGGCCGTCGACGAACTGATGGCCTGCGGAGGAGAGCTTGCGGAACTGTCCGCCGACACGCTGGCCGAACTCGATCGGGCGCTTCCCGCGACATGGTCGAAGGGAAACCCCGTCGACATCATCGGCGACGCTCCGCCGGAGCGGTATCGCGCCGCGGTGTCGACCGTGGCGGCGGATCCGGGCGTCGATGCGGTGATGGTGTTCAACTGCCCGACGGGCCTCGCCTCGCCGATCGAGGCCGCGAAGGCCGTCGCCGACCTCACGAGCAACGGGCACATCGCAGGCAAGCCGGTGCTGACCTGCTGGCTGGGGGAACATACGGCGAGAATCGGCCGCCACCTCCTCCAGGAGGCGGGACTGGCAAGTTTCGAGATGCCGGCCGATACGGCCCGCGCAGCGTCCTATCTCGCCGACTGGTCGAAGGCGCAGATCGCACTTGCCCGGGTCCCTTCCGCCAGCAGCGAAGACGTGAGCGGGAATCGGGACCTGGTGCTCGACATCTTCCGCGAAGCCGCGCGCGAGGGCAGGCGCATGCTGACCGAGCCGGAAGCCAAGAGCGTGATCAGGGCCTACGGCATCGACGCGCCTGAAGTGCTCGTTGCCCGATCGGTCAAGGAGGTTTCCGCCGCCGCGCGCAAGCTGCTCGGCAAGGGTGGCCAGGTCGCGGTGAAGCTGCTTTCGAAATCGGTCTCGCACAAATCCGATGTCGGTGGCGTGGTGCTCGGGCTGGATACGGCGAAGGCGGCGGCCGAGGCGGCGCGGACGATCGAGAAGCGCGTCGCGAAGCTGCGGCCCGACGCGGCGGCCGACGGGTTCGCGGTGCAGCCGATGGTCGTGCGCAAGCAGGCGCACGAACTCATCCTCGGCATGAGCCGGGACCCAATCTTCGGGCCGGTCATCCTGTTCGGCGCCGGCGGCGTCGCCGTCGAGGTCACGGACGATACGGCGGTGGCGCTGCCGCCGATGGACGACGTGCTGGCCGGCGACCTGATCGACCGCACCCGGATCGGCCGCCTGCTCGCCGGCTACCGGGACCGCGAGCCGGCCGACCGCGCGGCGATCGTCTCGGCGCTCAACGGGCTGTCGCAGCTCGTCATCGATTTTCCCTGCATCGACGGGATCGACGTCAATCCGCTGCTCGCCGACGCAGGAGGCGCGATCGCGCTCGACGCCCGCGTCGAGATCGATCCCGCCCGGGTCGAGGAACGGGGGCCCGACAAGGCGCTTGTCATCCGGCCCTATCCGTCCGGGTGGGACACGACCTTGTCAGGCAGCAAGGGCGAATTCCACATCCGGCCGATCAAGCCGGCCGATGTCGGACTCTATCCCGATTTCCTCGCCAGGGTGTCGCCCGACGACATCAGGCTCCGCTTCCTCGCGCAGCGCCGGGAGTTTCCGGACGAGATGCTGAAGCGGCTGACGCAGCTCGACTACGACCGGGAAATTGCCTTCGTCGCGCTGCGGGGCGAGGGCGAGCTCGCCGCGATCGGCCGACTGTCCGCGGACCCGGACCATGTGAAAGCCGAATACGCGCTCCTGGTCCGCACCGACATGCAGGGACAGGGACTGGGCTGGGCGATGCTGCGCCATCTGATCGACTATGCACGCGCCGACGGCATCAGGCAGATCGAAGGCCTGATCCTGGCGGAAAACACGCGCATGCTGTCGATGTGCCGGGAGTTCGGCTTCGATGTCGGGCATCATCCGGAGGAGCCGGGCCTGATGCTGGCGGCGCTCAATCTCTGACGTATGCGCCGAGGACGGTCGCCGCGCATTTCTTTGACATTTGCCAATCCATATGGAATATGTCGCCATTGCCTTTGAGCGGTGAGGAGCAATGGCGAAGGCGCAAGCGGACCGGATCGTCCACAAAGCCGCATGGCTTTATTATACGCATGGCCTGCGCCAGGACGAAGTGGCGCAGCGGCTGAACATTTCGCGCGCGTCGGTTGCACTCTATCTGCGCCGGGCCCGCGAGAGCGGCATCGTCACCATCTCCACCGCGACCTATCTGTTTCGAGGCGAACAGCTGTCGCGGCAGGTCGAGGACAGGTTCGGCCTGGAAGCCGTCTGGATCGCGGGAGAGGACCTCGCGGCCGAGGATGAAGAGGCCGAGATCCCGCCGCTCGCGGCGAGCGTCTTCCTCGAAATGGTCGGTCGCGGCCAGCGTGTCGGCATCGCCTGGGGGCGGACCGTCTATGCCATCGCCGACGTCATGTCCTTCGCCGACCTCGAGGGCGTGACCGTCGTCCAGCTCTGCGGCAATCTCGGCGCGCCCTATTCCTACCGGCCCGACCAGTGCACCATGGAGATCGCCCGCCGGCTCAACGCGCGCGGCCTCAACTTCTATGCGCCGCTGGTGCTTTCGACCCCGGACCTCGCCGATGCGCTGCGAGAGGAGCCGGTGATCCGCGAACAGCTCGACAGCGTCTCCGGCTGCGACCTGTCGCTCTATTCCGTCGGCACGCTCGACGAGGACAGCCACGTGGTGAAGTGCGGCGCGCTGACAATATCCGAACTCGCGCAGTTGAAGACGCAGGGCGCGGCGGGCGTCATCGCCGGGCAGGTCATAGACAGCAGCGGCCTCCTGCTCGACTGCGACTACAACCGCCGGGTCATCTCGGCGGACCTTGAAAGCCTGAAGGCGATCCCGCGCCGGCTGCTGGTGGTGCAGGAGGAGAGCAAGCTCGAACCCCTGCGCGCCGCCCTTGCCGGCGGCTTCTGCACCCACCTCGTCGCCACCGCCACGATCGCCCGCGACCTGCTCGCAGGCGACTGAGCGCAGCCAGTCACACACTCGATACGGAAGACCGACATGAAGAATCTCTGGAACGACCAGGAGGCCGAGCGCCTCGTTGCCGAATACGCCGCCAAGGGCGTCGGGCGCGATCTGGCGCTGCGCGTCTACACGACGCGGTTGCTCGGCGGCGAGCCGCGGCTGGTGCTGCATGGCGGCGGCAACACCTCGGTCAAGGGACAGGCGACGGACCTCGTCGGCGACACCTACGACGTGCTTCACGTCAAGGGATCGGGCTGGGACATGGCCGTGATCGAACCGGCCGGCCTGCCGGCGGTGAAGATGGCTCCGCTCCTGAAGGCGCGGGCGAAGGATGCCCTGTCGGACGAGGACATGGTGGCGCTGCAGCGCGCCAACCTGATCGACCCGTCCTCCCCTAATCCCTCTGTCGAAACGCTGCTGCACGCCTTCCTGCCGCACAGGTTCGTCGACCATACGCACTCAACAGCTGTGCTCGCCATCGTCGATCAGGGCGAGGGTTCGAAGGCGCTGTGCGAGAAGGTGTTCGGACCGAAGATGGGCTACGTGCCCTACATCAAGCCGGGCTTCGACCTCGCCAAGGCGGCGGCGGAAGTGTTCGAGACGGACACGAGCGTCGAGGGCCTGATCCTCGACAAGCACGGCATCTTCACCTTCGCCGAAAGCGCGAAGGAAGCCTATGACCGGATGATCCACTGGGTCACGGTCGCCGAGGACTATGTCGCCAAGAACGGCAAGGCGCCGACGAAGACCGCGGCACTGCCGGCCTCGCTCGCCTCCTCGGCGGACATCGCGTCGACGCTGCGCGGCGCGGTTGCCGTCGATCTCGGCGAAGGCCGCTTCGACCGGATGGTGTCGGACTTCCGCACCTCGCCGGCGATCCTCGACTTCCTCGCCAATGCCGACCTGCAGCGGCTGGCCGACCGCGGCGTCTCGACGCCGGATCTCTCGATCCGCATCAAGACCGGCCCGATGGTGCTGCCGGCGCCGGCGGCGGGCGATGCCAGCTACCCGCAGACGATCCGCGAGAAGGTCGCGGCCTACGTCGCCGAATACACCGACTACTTCCGCTCGAACGATGCGCGCGACGACGTCAGGCGCACCATGCTCGACCCAATGCCGCGGCTCAGCCTGGTTCCCGGTCTCGGCATGTTCGGCCATGGCCGCACGCTGAAGGATGCGAAGATCGCCTCCGATGTCGGCGAGGCGTGGATCGAGGCGGTGCGCGGGGCGGAGGCGATCGGCGACTTCCGGCCACTCGCCAAGTCCGACCTGTTCGAGCTCGAATACTGGTCGCTCGAGCAGGCGAAGCTCGCCGGCAACAAGCCGAAGCCGCTGACCGGGCAGGTGATGCTGGTGACCGGAGGTGCGGGTGCGATCGGTGCTGCCACCGCGAAGATGTTCGCGGCCAACGGCGCGCATGTCGTGGTCGTCGATCTCGACGAGGCGAAGGCCAAGGAGGTCGCAAAGGCCGCCGGCAACGCCTCGATCGGTGTCGGCGCGGATGTGACGAAGCCGGCCGACGTGCGCGCCGCGTTCGACGCGGCGGTCGCCACCTATGGCGGCGTCGACATCGTCGTGTCGAATGCTGGCGCGGCCTTCGAAGGCGCGATCGGCGAGATCGACGAGGCACTGCTGCGCAAGAGCTTCGAGCTCAATTTCTTCGCCCATCAATCGGTGGCGCAGAATGCGGTGCGCATCTTCAGGCAGCAGGGCACGGGCGGCTGCCTGCTCTTCAACACCTCCAAACAGGCGATCAATCCCGGCCCGAAATTCGGCGCCTACGGCCTGCCCAAGGCGGCGACGCTGTTCCTGTCGCGCCAATATGCTCTCGATTACGGGTCGATCGGCGTGCGTTCCAACGCTGTCAACGCCGACCGCATCCGTTCGGGGCTGCTCACCGACGCGATGATCGCCAGCCGCTCGACGGCGCGCGGCCTGTCGGAGAAGGACTACATGTCCGGCAATCTCCTCGGCCAGGAAGTCACCGCCGACCATGTGGCCCAGGCCTTCCTGCACCACGCGCTGGCGGAGCGGACGACGGCCGATGTGACGACAGTCGACGGGGGAAATATCGCGGCGACGCTGCGCTAACCGCCAGACAAGCCCTCCCGGAACGGTGGTTCGCGCCGTTCCGGTCAATGGGCTCGAGTCTTCGATGCGCTACGCCCCAGAAAGGCGAGGACGAGGGCAGCCGGCATCAAGCCTGCGGCGACCAGGAACGTCGTCGTGAAAGCATGCCCGGTCGCGGTGGCGGAAAGGTCGCCGACCTCGCCGGATCCTGCCGCAGCGGCAAACACTGCAGCCATCGCCGACGCGCCTGTCATGAACCCGAGATTGCGTGACAGGCCGAGCAGTGCCGACATCGTGCCGCGCCTGTTTTCCGGCGACGCCATCATCACGGTCGTGTTGTTCGCCGCAAGGAACAGTTGGAAGCCGGGCGTCAGGAGAGCAAGTGCCGTGATGTATCCCGCGATACCGAACAAGCGGGGGAGCACCGCCAGACCGATCAGTCCGACAAGGATCGTGAACAGGCCGGCCACGAGAACGCGTTGGGCGCCGAACCGGTCGGTGGCGCGGCCGGCTGGTACGCCGGACAGCGCCGCGATCACCGGGCCGACCGCCATGACAATACCGACCAGTGCCACGTCGAGTCGCAGTGCGAACGACAGAAAGAATGGGCCGACGACAAGGGTCGACATCATGACGGTCGCTACGATCACGTTCATCGCGAGCGCCGTCCAGGTCCCGCGATCATGCAGGGTCTCCAAGGGCACGAGCGGGGCTCCCGAGCGACGCTCGACAAGGAAGAAGACCGCAAAAGCAAAGATCGCCAAGGGCAGCAGGAGTCCCGCGAACCATCCGGCCATGGCGGCTGCATAGGCCAGCAGGGCGGCGCCGAGCAGGGCGACACCCGGCCAATCGAGGAGGGTTTTGCGACGACCCGCCCGGGCCGGCGCGGCAGGTATTGTCGCGATAGCGACGCCGATCAGAAGCACGGCCACGCCGGCGAGAAGCGCGAAGGCGGATCGCCAGCCGAAACCCGCGATGAGCAGGCCACCCAGGGAAGGTCCGAGCGCGGTCCCGATGGCTGACATGGTGCCGAAGAGACCCATTGCCGTTCCCAGGCGGGCCTTCGCGACCGTGTCCCGCGCGATCGAAAGTGGCAGCGCCATCAGGATCGCGCCGCCGATGCCCTGGACCGCGCGACCGGCGATCAGTGTTCCGAGCGTAGGAGCGGCCGCGCACAATACCGAAGAGAGCGCGAAGACGCCGAGGCCGGCGATCAGCACGCGGTGATGCCCATAGAGATCGCCTAGCCATCCGGCGGTGACGATCGTCACCGTCACGGAGATCAGATAGGCGAGCACGACCCACTGGACGTCCTGGATGGATGCGGAAAAGGCGGCGGCCAGCGTGGGCAGCGCCACGGAAGCGATGCTGATGCCGAGCGAAGCAAGCAATGTTGCTCCCGCAAGAGCGGTCAGAGCCGGCCATTCAGGTCGGGTCTTGATATCCGCGGTGTGGTCGTTGGCCGTCATTGTCATGGCAGCACCTCTTGTCGTTGTTGTTCGTGGCCGCTACCTTTGCCACTTCAAGTCAACTTGAGGTCAAGAGTGAATCTGCTCGATATCGGTGTTCTCTCGGAAAGGAGCGGCGTGCCCGCTTCGACACTGCGCTATTACGAGGAAATCGGGCTGATCGAATCGCTCGGGCGGCGCGGGCTGCGACGACAGTTTGGTCCGGAGGCGCTGACCCAGCTTGCCCTGATATCCATGGGCAAGACGGCGGGTTTCTCCCTGGAGGAGATCAAGAGCGCTTTCGGCAAGCGCGGGGTCAGCACGCTGCCGCGCCAGGCACTTCATCGACGCGCCGACGACATAGATGTTCAGATACGCGGGCTGATCACGCTGCGGAACGCGCTGAGGCACGTCGCCGAATGCTCCGCACCCTCGCATATGGAGTGTCCGAAATTCCGCCGGCTGCTGAGTCTGGCGCCCTACTCGCACGCGCCGACCGAAGCGCAGCCTGGTGCCAGGGCGAAGCGCAAATAGCAGCCTCGGCAAACAGGAAGGGCGGCCGCGCGGCCGCCCTTCCGATCGTCTTTCTCTTGCGCCGCCTACTTCGCGTTCGGGTTCGGCATCCAGGCCGGCATGGCGACGTCGGCATGGGCGAACTGGGGCAGCTTCGCCGACAGTTCTTCCATGTTCTTGATGTCGTTGTCGTTCAGGTCCTTCTGGGTGATCAGGGTCGGCGGGACGATCACCTGCTTGCCCGGGTCCTCGCCGGCCAGAAGCATGGCAAGCGCGCGCACCGAGACCTGGCCGACAACGGCCGGGTTGGTGGCCGCGGTCGCGGCCCAGGCGCTGCCGGATTCGCGCATGGCCGAGATGTCGGCGGTCGAGATGTCGGCCGAGTAAATCTTCACCGACGAGGAGAGGCCCGCCTCGTCGACGGCGATCTTCACGCCCTTGGCGAACTCGTCATAAGGCGCGAACATCACCGTGATGTCCGGATTGGCCGAGACGACCGAACGGGCCTGGTTGGCGACCGAGTTGGCGATCGGGTTGTCGAGCGTGCCGAACATGGCCGCCTCGTTGATGCCCGGATACTTCTTCTTGAACTCGACCCAGGTCTCGTTGCGGCGGTCGAGCGGGGCGATGCCGGCGACGTAGACGTAACCCGCCTTCCAGCTCTCGCCATTGTCCTTGATCGCCTGCTCGAGCGCGAGGCGGGCGAGGTCGCGGTCGGACTGCTCGATCTGCGGGATCTTGTCGTTCTCGACATTGACGTCGAAGGCGACGACCTTGATGCCGGCGTCGACCGCGCGCTGGGCGGCTTCCTTCATCGATTCCGTCAGGCCGTGCTGGATGATGATGCCCTGGACGCCCAGCGCGATCGCCTGGTCGACCATGTCGGCCTGGAGGGCAGCGTCCTGGCGGCTGTCGAACACCTGAAGCTGCACGCCCAGCGCCTTGGCCTGCGATTCCACGCCGGCCAGGTAGGCCTGGAAGAAGTCGCCGGTCGACAGATAGCGCACCAGCGCGATCTTGACGTCGCCTGCCTTGTCGAAGGGAGCGGGCTTGTCCTGCGCGAGCGCCGGCATGCCGAGAAGGGCCGAGCCGGCGGCGAGCGCGAGGCCGAGCTTTGAGAATGTCCTGCGGGTGATCATCTGCTTTCCTCCACCTGAGACCTGATTTGAACGATGGCTAGCGGGCGGTCCGACCCGACAGCGAGAAGGTGAACACGAGCGCGACGACGAGCACCGCGCCCTTGACGAAATCCTGCGTGTAGTAGGGGACGTTCATCATCGTCAGGCCCTGCAGAAGGACGCCAACGAATAGCGCGCCGATGGCTGTGCCAAAAGCATTCGGCTTCGAAGCTCCGAGCACGGCGTAGCCGATCAGTGCGGCCGCGACAGCGTCGAGCAGAAGATTGTTCCCCGAGGCGATGTCGCCGCGTCCAAGGCGCGCCGCGAGCAGGATTCCGCCGATCGAGGCGAAGACGCCGGAGATGATGTAGGCCCAGATCTTGTAGGCGCGGACAGGAGCGCCGGCGAACTCCGCCGCGCGGGCATTCGAGCCCACGGCGTACATCAGGCGGCCGAAGCGCGTGTATTCGAGGAAGAACCAGATCAGCACCGCGAGCACGATCAGCACGACGACCGACGCCGGCACCAGGTCCGGCAGGACGAAGTCGAAGCGGTGTCTGCCGAGCGCCAGGAAGGCGGGGTCGAACTGACCGGCCGCGGTCGAGCCGTCGGGCATGGTCATTCCGGCGGCGATGGAGCGGCCTTCGGTCGGGATCCTCTGCAGTCCGATCAGCAGGAACATCATGCCGAGCGTCGCCAGGAGGTCGGGAACGCGCAGGTAGCAGATGATGATGCCGTTGATGAGCCCGACCAGCGCGCCGATGGCCAGGCAGGCGAGGACGGCCACCAGCGCGTTCTGCTCCATTACGACCATGACGTAAGCCGCGGCCATCATGGCGCTTGTCGCGATCGAGCCGATCGACAGGTCGAAGCCGCCGACGACCAGCGTCGCCGTCACGCCCAGCGCCAGGATGCCGGTCAGCGAGACGGATTGCAGGATGAACACGGCCGCCTGCGGCGAGGTGAAGCCGCTCGTCGCAAGCGAGAAAAAGACCACCAGCCCGGCAAGCAGTGCCAGGAAGCCGTAGCGGATGGCGAATTCGCGCAGGTTCAAATGATGCACTCCGACAATATCATCACGCTGCTCCGCGCAGGCCGCGCCCGGCCACCTCGGCGAGCAGCCGTTCCATGTCGACGCCGCGGTTGACGTGCTCGCCGACCAGCGTGTGTTCGGACATGACCAGTATGCGATCGGCCGTCTCCAGCGCCTCATCCAGTTCGGTGACGAAGAGCAAAGTGGCGCGGCTGTCGGCGGTGGCTCGCAGCTTCGCGGCGATGTCGTGGCGGGCCGCGATGTCGACGCCCTGGAACGGCTCGTCCAGGATCAGCAGGCGGGAGGGCTCGGCGAGCCAGCGCGCGACCATGGCCTTCTGCTGATTGCCGCCAGAGAGCGCATACATCTCGTCGCGCTCGGTGCGGCAGACGATTCCGAGTTCGGCGATCTGCTCGCGGGCGCGCTGGCGCTCGGCGCTCCGCCGCACGACGCCAAAGCGGGAAAGGCGGTGCACGAAGGGCAGGCTGACATTGCGGGCGAGGTTGAACTCGGGGACGATACCGTTGTCGGCGCGATCCTTGGCCACCAGGAAGACACCTTGTCCGATCGCGTCGGCGGGATTTGCGGGCAGATACGGCCGACCGTCGAGTTGCATCGTGCCGCCGAACGGCCGGCGCAGGCCGAACAGCGTTTCGGCGAGCGCGGTCTTGCCGACGCCGACGAGGCCGGTGATGGCGACGATCTCGCCTCTGCCGAGGTCGAGACGGAAGGGCTCGGCGCCTGCGTGAAGGCGCAAGCCCTCGGCACGGAGGACCGGTGCGTGCGCGCTTCGCGCGTCGACCGCGTCATGGCCGGATTTGCGCCCCAGCATTGCGTCGACCGCGCCGGAATAGTCGAGCGGCTTTTTCTCGAAACGGCCCGCGATCGCGCCGTCGCGCAGGCTGACGATACGGTCGGCGAGGCGGCGGATGTCCGACATGCGGTGCGAGATGTAGAGGATGGCGACGCCCTCGGCGCGCAACCGGTCGATCAGCGCGAACAGGCGGTCGGCCTCGCTCGACGACAGCGACGAGGTCGGCTCGTCGAGGATCAGCACTCTCGGCCGGTGCGCCATGGCCCTCGCAATGGCGACCAGTTGCCGGTCCGCCAGCGTCAGGTCCGCCACCTCCTTCGACAGGTCGAGCGACAGGCCCATGCGGTCCGCCACCTCCCGCGCCTCGCGGCGAATGCGGCGCGGATTGAGCAGCAGCGGAGCGCCCTTACCGCTCATGCGGTCCAGGGTGAGATTGGAGGCGACGTCGAGTGCCGGCACGACGCCGTCGTTGATCGCCTGGTGTACGGTGACGACGCCGGCGCGCATCGCCTCCGCGGGCGTCGATGGGGCGAAGGCCTGGCCTGACAGTTCGACGGTCCCGCCATCGGCCGAATGGATGCCGCTGACGATCTTCACCAGGGTCGACTTGCCGGCCCCATTGGCGCCCATCAGCACGGTCACCTGGCCCGGGTGCAAATCGAGGTCGACGCCCTTCAGCACCCGGTTGGGGCCGAACGACTTCATCAAGCCTTTGACGACAAAGACCGGCGTGCCCTGCAATTTCTCCTCCTGGCAACAACGCTAGGAGCGGTGCCGTCAAATGTCAACCGGATTGACAATTGCCAGTCTGGCTCCTAGCGTCACCCTTGCTCTCCTCCATTTGGGAGGATCAGGGGAGACCGATCATGACGGATGCGCCCTATCAGGCGTTGACGATCGACACGCTGCCGGCCCGCCTCGGCGGCATCGACGCCTTGACCAGCCGCATCGGCCCGCCGTCATCCTGGCGCTCGCGCGAAGTGGGCGACGGAAACCTCAATCTGGTCTTCATCGTCGAGGGCGAGCGCGGCTCGATCATCGTCAAGCAGGCGCTGCCTTACGTCCGCCTCGTGGGCGAGAGCTGGCCGCTGCCGCTCAAGCGCAGCTACTTCGAGTATCACGCGCTGACGCGGCAGGAAGCGCGCGCGGGCAAGGGCACGGTGCCGAATGTCTTCCACTACGACGAGACACAGGCGCTGATCGTCATGGAGTTCCTGACTCCTCACATCATCCTGCGCCGCGCCCTGATCGAGGGCCGCATGCCGCCGCGCATCGCCAAGGACCTCGGCCTGTTCATGGCGCACACGCTGTTCCGCGGATCGGACCTCGCGATGACCGCCCGCGAGCGCAAGGCCGACCTCGCTCTCTTCGCCGACAATGTCGAGCTCTGCGACATCACCGAGAACCTCGTCTTCACGGATCCTTACTTTGAAGCGCCGCTCAACCGTCACACCAGCCCCGAGCTCGACGGCATCGTCGCCGAACTGCGCGCCGACCGCGATCTCAAGGTCGAGGCGCAGGCGCTGAAGCACCTGTTCGCGGCCAAGGCCGAGACCTTGCTGCACGGCGACCTGCATTCCGGCTCGGTCATGGTGACGGACACCGACACACGCGTCATCGATCCCGAATTCGCCTTCTACGGGCCGATGGCCTTCGACGTCGGCATGCTTCTCGCCAACTACTGGATGGCCTTCTTCGCCGCGCGCGGCCACGAGGGCGGCAGGCCGCGGGACGAGATGCGGGCCTGGCTGCTTACCGTGATCACCGATACCTGGACCGTCTTCCGTGACGAGTTCGCCCGGCTCTGGCGCACCGAGCGCAGGGGCATGCTCTATGCCTCGACCCTGTTCGAAGACCAGGGCGACCGTCTCGGCGCGGAACAGGCGCTGCAGCGCGTGCTGGGCGACGTCTTCACCGACATGCTGGGCTTTGCCGGCGTCGAGATGCACAGGCGCATCCTCGGGCTGGCCCACAACGCCGATTTCGAGGAGATCGCCGACCAGGAGTTGAGGGCACAGTGCGAAACGCGTGCGCTCAAGCTCGGCCGCCATCTCGCGGTCAACCGCCGTCATATCCGCTCGCTCGCCGAGGTGAACGATCTGGCGGTGCGACTCGACGAAGGAGCACTGGTTTGAACGTCGGCGACCGCCACTACCGAACCATCTGGCTGAACGAGGACGGCTGGTCGGTCGACATCATCGACCAGCGCAGGCTGCCGCACGAATTCCGGGTCGAGACGGTGCGCGACACGACGGGAATCGCGACCGCGATCCGCGACATGTGGGTGCGCGGCGCGCCGTTGATCGGTGTCGCGGCGGCCTATGGCATGGCGCTTCAGATGCGCGCCGATCCGTCCGACGCCTCGCTCGACGAGGCATGGGAGCAACTGCACGAGACGCGCCCGACGGCGATCAACCTGCGCTGGGCGCTCGACGCGATGCGGGCGCATCTGAAGCCGCTGCCGGAGAATGAGCGCGCCGCTGCCGCCTACGCTAGAGCAGCCGAGATCGCCGACGAGGACGTCGAGCTCAACCGTTCCATCGGCCGCAACGGGCTGGAGATTATCCGCGAGATCGCGGCGCGCAAGAAGCCGGGCGAGCCGGTCAACATTCTCACGCATTGCAATGCCGGCTGGCTCGCCACCGTCGACTATGGCACGGCGACCGCGCCGATCTACCTCGCGGCGGAGGCCGGCATTCCGCTCCATGTCTATGTCGACGAGACGCGCCCGCGCAATCAGGGCGCCTTCCTCACCGCATGGGAACTCGCCGGCCACGGCGTGCCTCATACGCTGATCGTCGACAATGCCGGCGGGCACCTGATGCAGCGCGGCGCGGTCGATATGGTCATCGTCGGCACCGACCGCACGACGGCCCGGGGCGACGTCTGCAACAAGATCGGCACCTATCTGAAGGCACTCGCGGCGCACGACAACGGCGTGCCGTTCTATGTGGCGCTGCCGTCGCCGACGATCGACTGGACCGTCAGCGACGGCATCGCCGAGATCCCGATCGAGGAACGTTCCGGCGACGAGGTGTCGCTGGTGGCTGGCATGGACGCCGAGGGGGCCATGCGCCTGGTGCGCATTTCGCCGGAGGCGACGCCCGCGGCCAATCCGGCCTTCGATGTGACTCCGGCGCGGCTCGTCACCGGGCTCATTACCGAGCGGGGCGTCGCCAAGGCATCGGCGGAGGGGTTGGCGGCACTCTTTCCCGACAGGGCGCGCTGATCAGGCGGCGGGCTCGTTGCCGTAATCCTTCAGCGCCGAGGCGAGCTGCATCGCGAAACGGGCAGAGCCGACCGGCAGGGTGCGGCCGCGCATCTGGCCGAGGATCAGGTTGCCGGGCGGCAGGTCGCGCTCGGAAATCGGCCGGAACACCAGTTGCGGGTCGCCGAAGCCAGTGAGGCCGATGGGGATCTGGAAGCCGATGACCTTCTCGTGCAGGACATAGTGCCGGATCAGTTCGAAGCTCTCCGTCTCCAGGATTGGCGCGACGCGGCGTGAGCCGCGCCGGGCAGCGAAGTCGAGCAGGTGGCGTACGCCGTATTTCGCCGACGGCGCGATGTGCGGCGCGTCGAGGCAGTCGCGCAGCCGCAACTCGGGCTTGCCGGCCAGCGGATGGTCGGCGCGCATGACGACGTTGACCGCCTGGGGAATGGTCTCGATCACCTGGAAATCGACCAGATAGACGGGCTCGAAGACGAGGGCCAGATCGCTCGAATAGGCCGCCAGTTCCTGCTCCGCCTGGGCGCGGTCGCGGATGTTGACCGAGAAGGTCACGCCGGGATGCTCCGCCCGGTAGCGGGCGATCTGGCGCGGCAGGAAATAGGGCAGCAGCGCCTGCGAACAGGCAATCGAGACATGGCCGCGCCGCTCCCCCGTGAGGTCGGCGACCTGGCTCTGCACGCGGGTCAGGTCCGACAGCGTGGCGCGGTAGTGATGCAGCACCAGCTCGCCCGCCGGGTTCAGCCGCACGCCGCCGGGCAGCCTCTCGAACAGTTCCGTGCCGAATTCCGCCTCGAAACCGTTGATGCGCCGGTTGAGCGCC
The DNA here is from genome assembly GCA_041913465.1 of Mesorhizobium sp. Taxonomy (GTDB): domain Bacteria; phylum Pseudomonadota; class Alphaproteobacteria; order Rhizobiales; family Rhizobiaceae; genus Mesorhizobium_A. The sequence continues at coordinate 155,418 of JAYSFJ010000002.1, forward strand.
GAGGCGGTGATGTTCATGTCCTCGGCGGCGCGACGCATGGAGCCCGCGCGGGCCACGGCCTCGATCAGGCGGAAATTCTGCAGGTGGCGCATGCCGTGTCTCCTTCGGCGTGGTGCATTTTTTGCACCGCATTGGTGAATTCATAGCATTTTTCGCCAACGCGAAAAGCTGCATTGTTGATCCCAGGGGCGCAGGACGTCGCCCCAGGGGGCGTCAAGAACGATCGATGATCGATGAACTGCCTTTCACGCTCGATACGTTGCGGCGCGCCTACGCCGAGGGCCTCAGGCCCCGCGACGTGATCGCGGAAGCGTTCCGCCGCCTTGACCGCGTATCGGACCCGGGAATCTTCATCCATGAAGCGCGCGAGGCCGCGCTCTCCGCCGCGGAGGCGCTGGGCGCGCCGGATGGTCGTCCGCTCTGGGGCATCCCCTTTGCCGTGAAGGACAATATCGATGTGGCCGGTATGCCGACCACGGCCGCCTGTCCCGATTTCGCCTATCTTGCCGACCGGGATGCGTTTGTGGTGGCCCGCCTGCGCGAGGCTGGCGCAATCGTGCTCGGCAAGACGAACCTCGACCAGTTCGCCACCGGCCTCGTCGGCGTGCGCACGCCCTATCCGGTGCCGCGCAATGCGCTGGATCCGGCAATCGTGCCCGGCGGTTCCTCCTCCGGCTCGGCCGTGTCGGTGGCGCACGGCATCGCCTGCTTCTCGCTAGGCACCGACACGGCGGGCTCGGGCCGCGTGCCGGCCGCGCTCAATTCGATCGTCGGGCTAAAGCCGACGCTCGGTGCGCTTTCGGCAACTGGGGTCGTGCCCGCCTGCCGGACGCTCGATACGGTCTCCATCTTCGCGCAGACCGTCGCCGACGCCTGGGCGGTCCACACGGTCGCGGCAGGCTACGACGCCGCCGACGCCTGGTCGCGCAAGATCGCGCCCGGTCCATTGTTCGATGCGTCAGCGGTGCGAATCGGTGTGCCGGATGTGGCGTCTCTGGAGACGTTCGGCGATGCCGTACAGGCGGCTGATTTCCGCGCCACGATTGAGCGGCTGCGGGCCGGCGGCGCGGCCATTCACGAGATCGACTTCGCACCGTTCTACGCTGTCGCGCGCATGCTCTATGAAGGCGCGTGGCTGGCCGAGCGGGTCGCCGCGGTCGGGACGCGTCTCATCACGAAGCCGGAGACGCTGCATCCGACGACGCGGGCGATCCTGGAGCCGGGGCTCAAGCTGACGGCCGTCGATGCGTTCGAAGGCTTCTACAGGCTGAAGGCGCTGCGGGCCGAATGCGAGATCCTGCTTGCCCAGATCGATGCGCTTTGCGTTCCGACGATCCCGAGTTTTGTCACGATGGACGAGATCGCAGCCGATCCCATCGGGCCGAATTCGCGGCTCGGCACCTACACCAATTTCGTCAACCTGCTCGACCTGTGCGGCATCGCCGTGCCGACGGGCGTGCGGGGCGACGGCCGGCCCGGCAGCGCCACTCTCCTCGCTCCGGCCGGCCGCGACGCGCTCTGCGCCTCGCTTGCGACGACGATCGAAGCGGGGGCGATGGGCGCGACGGGCTGGGTCAGGCCGGCGCCTCCGGCTCTCGCTGCGCAGCCTGCCTTCGGGGAGATCGCACTGGCCGTCTGCGGCGCGCACATGTCCGGCCTGCCGCTCAACCGCGAACTCACCGAACGCGGCGGCCGCCTTCTGCGCGCCTGCAGGACCGCGCCGGCCTACCGCCTGCATGCGCTTGCGGGTGGGCCCCCCTTCCGTCCCGGCCTGTTGCGCCAGGGGTGGGGCGCGGCGATCGAACTGGAGGTCTGGGCGCTGCCGAAGGAGGCGTTCGGCGACTTCATCGCGGGGGTTCCCGCGCCGCTCGGCATCGGCACGGTCGAACTCGAGGACGGCTCGAGCGTCAAGGGCTTCCTGTGCGAGGCCGCCGGATTGGCGGGCGCGACCGATATCACCGAGTTCGGCGGCTGGCGGGCCTATCTTGCCGAGAAGGCCAAGCCGGCGACGGAGGCTGCGGCATGAGCGCGATCCCGATCATCGACGTGTCCGCACTCGCCGGCGGCGACCATGCGGAAATCCGCAGGCTGGCGGGCCAGATCGGTACCGCCTGCCGCGAGGTCGGCTTCTTCTACGTCATCGGGCACTCGGTCGGGACCGCACGCATGGCGGAAGCCTTCGCCGCGTCCCGAGGCTTCTTCGCCCAGGACGAAGCGGTGAAGAAGGAAGTGCTCTACACGGCGGCGGGAAATCGCGGTTATGTGCCGATGAAGGGCGAGGCGCTCGATCCGGGCAAGCCGGCCGACCTGAAGGAAGCCTTCAACATCGGCCTCGAGCTGCCGGGGAACGATCCGGAACTCAGGGCCGGCCGCATGTTCCGCGCCGAGAACCGCTGGCCGAGACTGCCGGACTTCCGCGAGACGATGCTGTCCTATTTCGACGCCTGCCACCGGTTCGGCGTGCTGCTGCACCGCGCCTTCGCGATCGACCTCGGCCTGGCACCCGACTTCTTCGCCGGCAAGCTGGACCGGCCGATGGCCGTGCTGCGGCTGCTGCACTATCCGCCTGCGCCGACACGCAGCGAGGAAGGCCAACTCGGCGCCGGCGAGCACACCGACTACGGCTGCGTGACGCTGCTCGCGACCGACGGCGTCGGCGGGCTGGAGGTGCGCACCCGCGCCGGTGAGTGGGTCAAGGCGCCGCATGTCGAAGGCGCCTTCGTCTGCAACATCGGCGACTGCTTGATGCGCTGGACGAACGACATCTACGTCTCGACGCCGCACCGCGTGGTCAGCCCCGCGGGGCGGGAGCGCTACTCGATCGCTTTCTTCCTCGATCCCAACCCCGATGCCGATATCGCCTGCCTGCCCGGCTGCGCCACGCCGGAACGGCCTGCGCGCTACGCGCCGATCAAGGGCGACGCGTTCCTGCTCAGCCGCCTGTCGCCAACCTACGAGAAATCCGGGCTCGCGCTCGAAAAGGCAGGCGCCGCATGACCTGCCCGCGCACGCATTCTCATTCGCAATCCGGGGGAGGGCACGGGCTTTGCCTTTCTCCGCTCGACAAAACGGCCGCCGCCGGCGGCCGCAATCAACCCTCTAGCCGCCGGAGCTTCCCATGATCAGTTCTTCGCTGTCCCGTCGTTCCCTGCTCAAGGCAGGTGCTGCCGGCCTCGCCGCCTCCGCGCTGCCCTTCGGCCTCGCACGCGCCCAGACCCCCATCGTCCTCGGTGCCGTCTATGTCGGCCCGCGCGACGATTTCGGCTGGAACCAGGCACATGCGGTGGCCATGGACATCTTGAAACAGGTGCCGGGCGTCACCGTCGTGGAGGAGGAGAACGTTCCCGAGACCGACGCCGTGTCGAAATCGATGGAATCGATGATCAACCTCGACGGTGCCAATCTCGTGCTGGCGACCTCGTTCGGCTACTACAAGCCGTTCGTCATCGAGAGCGCCAAGAAGTATCCGGCCGTCCAGTTCCGCCATGCGGCACCGTTGTGGAACAAGGACACCGACCCGGCCAACGCCGGGAGCTATTTCTGCTACCTGAACCAGGCGCATTACGTCGACGGCGTCGCCGCCGGCCTGTCGACCAAGACCAACAAGATCGGCTTCGTCGCCGCCAAGCCGATCCCGTCGGTGCTCTCCAACGTCAACTCGGTCCTGCTCGGCGCCAGGAGCGTCAATCCGAACGCCACGGTGCAGGTGATCTTCACCGGCGAATGGTCGCTGCCGGTTCGCGAGGCGGAGGCCGCCAATGCGCTGATCGATGCGGGCTGCGACGTCATCACCTGCCATGTCGACGGGCCGAAGGTGGTCATCGAGACGGCCGAGGGACGCGGCGTGAAGAGCTGCGGCCATAATGCCAGCCAGGCGCCGCTGGCGCCGAAGGGCTTCATCACCGGCGCTGAATACAAGTGGGAGACGATCTACAAGCTCTACGCGGACGCGCTGTCCAAGGGCGAGGCGCTGCCGAACTTCACCGTCGGTGGCTACCACAACGACATGATCCGCAACACGGCCTACGGCGCCGGTGCGACGCCGGAGGCGATCAAGGCGGCGGACGCCGCCATCGAAGGCCTCAAGGCCGGCAAGCCGATCTATGTCGGCCCGCTCAAGGACAACACCGGCAAGGTCGTGATCGAGGGCAGCAAGGACAATTACGATCCGGAGCTCGACGGCATGAGCTACCTGCTCGAAGGCGTCGTCGGCTCGACGACGTGATGATTGTCCGGTGATATGAGCAAGGCCCCCCTCACCGTCACGCTTCGCGTGCCACCTCTCCCCCACTTTGTGGGGGCGAGGAGACGCAGCTTCGGCGATCGGCGACTCCTCTCCCCCGGGCAGGGGGAGAGGTGGCCCGAAGGGCCGGTGAGGGGGTGCTTCGCCACGAGACGAAATGTCTCCGACTCCACCCCCGGAGCCCTCCCATGACCGCCGTCGTCTCACCTACGCCCCTCGCAACCTCGCGCGGCCTCGACCCGCGCGCCATCGCTTCGATCGAGGCGGTGCTCATCCCGGTCGGAGCGCTGGTCGCCTCGGCGATCCTGTTCTCCCTGTTCCTTCTGGCGCTGGGCAAGTCGCCGGCGACCTTCTTCTCGCTGGTCTGGACCGGCGGCTTCGGGTCCGCCTTCTCGATCCAGAACTCGCTGCAGCGCGCGGCACCCTTGATCCTCACCGGCCTAGCCTTTGCGATTCCCGCCCGTATCGGCCTGACGCTGCTCGGCGCAGAAGGCGCGCTGGTGCTCGGCGGGTTTTCGGCGGCGGCCGTCGCGATCCCGCTCGTCACCTTCGGCTTTCCGGCTTTCATCGGCCTGCCGCTCATGGCACTGGCGGCGATGCTGGCGGGCGGCATCTGGATCGGGCTCGCCGGCTGGCTGCGGCACTATCGCGGGGTCAACGAGACGATCTCCTCACTGCTGCTCGGCTACATCGCCATCGCCATCATGAACTTCTTCGTCGAAGGCCTGCTGCGCGATCCGGCGTCCGCCAACAAGCCGTCGACCATGCCGATCGGGGATGCCTACCGCGTCGGCTCCATGCCGGGAACCTCGGTGCACTGGGGGCTGGCGGCGGGGCTGGTCCTGGCCGTCGTGCTCTACATCCTGATGACGCGCACCACCTTCGGCTTCGCGGCGCGGATGACCGGCGGCAATGTCCGCGCCGCCAAGGCGCAAGGCCTGCCTGTCGGCTTCCTGGTCGTCACCTGCTGCGCCATTGCCGGCGCTTGCGCCGGGCTCGCCGGCTTCTACGAGGTCGCCGCCATCCACGGCCAGGCCAATGCGTCGCTGGTCGCGGGCTACGGGTTCACCGGCATCCTCGTCGCCTTCCTCGCGCGGCAGAACCCACTCGCGATCGTGCCTGTCGCCATCATGTTCGGCGCGCTCGACGCGGCCGGCGGCCTCGTGCAGCGGCGCATGGCGATGCCCGATGCGACCGTGCTGGTGCTGCAGGGCATCATCTTCGTCGTGCTGCTGGTGAGCGAGACCTTCTACGGACGCATCCCGTTCCTTCAGCCGAGGACGACCGGAGACCGGACATGAGCGATTCCAGCCTCTTCATCGTCCTCGTCGCCATGGTCGGCGGCGCCATCCGCGTCTCGACGCCGTTCATGTTCGTGGCGCTCGGCGAATGCCTGACCGAGAAGTCCGGCCGCATCAATCTCGGACTGGAGGGCAATCTCGTGCTCGGCGCGATGGTCGCCTATGCCGGGTCCTACCTGACCGGCAGCCCGTGGCTCGGCGTGCTCTTCGCGGGCCTGTCCGGCCTCGTCCTCGGCGCGATGCACGGCTATATCTGCAAGCTGCCCAAGGTGAACGACATCGCGGTCGGCATCGCCTTCATGAGCTTCGGCACCGGTTTGGCCTTCTTCTTCGGCAAGCCCTACATCCAGCCGACGGCGCCGCGGCTGGAGGCGATCCCGCTCGGCTGGTGGTCGTCCAACCCGTCGATCGAACAGGCGCTGCAGGTCAATCCGCTCTTTCTCGTCGGCATCGCGCTCGCGGTGTTCATGTCCTGGGCGCTCGCCAACACGCGCTGGGGCCTGATCGTGCGGATGACGGGCGACAGCGCGGCGTCGGCGCGCGCGATGGGCGTGTCGATCGATCTCGTGCGGCTGCTCGCCACGGCGGCCGGCGGGTTCCTGTCCGGCGTCGGCGGGGCCTTCCTGTCGCTCTACTATCCGGGCAGCTGGAACGAGGGCCTGTCGTCGGGCCAGGGCCTGATGGCGGTGGCGCTCGTCATCTTCGCGCGCTGGGACCCGGTGCGCTGCGTCTACGCCGCGCTGCTGTTCGGCGCGGCAGGCGCCATCGGGCCGTCGCTGCAGTCGGTCGGCATCAGCCAGGGCTACTACTTCTTCAACGCGGCGCCATACATCCTGACCCTTTTCATCATGATCGCCTCGGCGCGGTCGAAGAGCGCGGCGCGCGAGGCGCCGGGCGAACTCTCCATCGTCAAATGAGGACTGCGTCATGAGCCCCAAGGACCGACTCGTCGACGAACGCATCGCAGCCGCACGCGTCCCCAACGGGGTGACGGTCGCATCCGATCCCTATCCCTGGCCCTTCGACGGCGATTTCGGCCCGCACAACACGGCGCTGGTCGTCATCGACATGCAGACGGATTTCTGCGCGCCGGGCGGCTATGTCGACTCGATGGGCTACGACATCTCGCTGACGCGGGCGCCGATCGGGCCGATCCAGGGCGTGCTCGAGGCGATGCGGGCCAAAGGCTATCCGATCATCCACACCCGCGAGGGCCACAAGCCCGACCTCTCCGACCTGCCCGCCAACAAGCGCTGGCGCTCGCAGCGGATCGGCGCGGGCATCGGCGACCAGGGTCCGTGCGGACGCATTCTGGTACGCGGCGAGCCCGGCTGGGAGATCATCCCCGAACTCAAGCCCGAGCCCGGCGAGATGATCATCGACAAGCCCGGCAAAGGCACCTTCATCGCCACCGATTTCGAGCTGGTGCTCAGGATGAAGAACATCCGCAACATCGTCTTCTCGGGCGTCACCACGGATGTCTGCGTCCACACCACGATGCGCGATGCCAACGACCGCGGCTACGAATGCCTGCTGCTGGAGGACTGCTGCGCGGCGACAAAGGTCTCCAACCATCTCGCCGCCATCGACATGATCAAGATGCAGGGCGGCGTGTTCGGCGCGGTGGCGACCTCGGCCGCGTTCCTCGAGGCCCTGCCATGAACGCGCCCGCCACGATCTCCGGCGCGATCCCGCTGCAGGCAGGCCCGGCGCTCCAGACCATCGGCATGACCAAGGTCTTCGGCGGCTTCACCGCGCTGGACGACGTGTCAATCGACGTCAAGGCAGGCTCATTCCATGCGCTGCTCGGCGAGAACGGAGCCGGCAAGTCGACGCTCGTGAAGTGCATCATGGGCTTCTACACGCCAACACGGGGTACCGTTCTCCTCGACGGGCAGGAAAAGACCATCAGGAGCCCGCGCGACGCGCGCGATCTCGGCATCGGCATGGTCTACCAGCAGTTCACGCTGGTGCCGTGCCTGACGGCAGCGGAGAACCTCGTCATCTCGCGCGCGGACGCGCCCGCCATCTTCGACTGGAAGAAGGAGAAGCCGCGGCTCGAGGAGTTCATGGACAAAATGCCGTTCCGCGTGCGGCTGAACGAGCAGGTGTCGTCGCTCTCGGCCGGCGAGAAGCAGAAGCTGGAGATTCTCAAGCTGCTCTATCTCGAGCAGCGCTTCATGATCCTCGACGAGCCGACCTCGGTGCTGACGCCCGGCGAAGCGGACGAGATGCTCGGCCTCTTGGGCGAGATGGCGCGGCGCGGCGAGGTGACCGTCTTGATGATCAGCCACAAGTTCCGCGAGGTGAAGGCCTTCTGCGACTCGTTCTCCGTGCTGCGGCGCGGCAAGCTCACTGGAACCGGCGATGCGCAGACGGCCAGCGTCGCCGAGATGAGCCGGATGATGATCGGCGACACCGAGGTGCGCGACCGCGCCGAGCGGCGCAAGCACAACGACACGCGCGCGGTGCTCGACCTCGCCGGGCTCTGCGCTGAGGACAGCGAAGGCCGCCTCGTCGTCAACGCGCTGAACCTGAAGGTCAATGCCGGCGAGATCGTCGGCATCGCCGGCGTGTCCGGCAACGGGCAGAGCGCGCTGGTCGAGCTGCTGGCGGGTCAGAAGGAGATCAAGGACGGCGGGATCTTCATCCACTGCAAGCCATTTGAGCCGAAGCGCAAGGATTTCGACCGGTTCAAGGTCTTCGGCCTGCCGGAGGAGCCTCTGAAGAACGCCACGGTGCCGCGCATGAGCGTGGCGGAAAACATCGCCTTCCGCTCCTATGACAAGCCGCCTATCGCGAGCCTCGGCTGGTGGCTGTCGCCGGGGCCGATGCGCAAGAAGGCCGAAGACCTGATCGAAAAATACCGGGTGAAGACTAGCTCGCCTGATTCGCCGATCGAGGCGCTGTCGGGCGGCAACGTGCAGCGCGCGGTACTGGCGCGCGAGCTCTCCGGCGACGTCGACGTGCTGATCGTCGCCAATCCGTGCTTCGGCCTCGACTTCGCCTCGGTGGCCGAGATCCGCAGCCAGATCATGGAGCAGCGCAACCGGGGCGCCGCCGTGCTGCTCGTCAGCGAGGATCTCGACGAGATCCTCGAACTGTCGGACCGGGTGGCGGTGATGTCGGGCGGGGCGATCAACTACGTCTCGCCGATCGAGGCGACCGACCGCAACACGATCGGCCAGCACATGGCGGGACACTGACGATGGCATTCCCCGTCCCCGCCCGGCCTTACGACTTCACCCTTGACCCGGCGCATGCGGCACTGGTCGTCATCGACATGCAGCGCGACTTCATCGAACCGGGCGGTTTCGGCGACGTGCTCGGCAACGACGTGTCGCGGCTCACCGCGATCGTGCCGACGGTGGCCGACCTGATCGGCCTGTTCCGCCGGCACAGACTGCCGATTGTCCATACCCGCGAGGCGCACAGGCCGGACCTCTCCGACTGCCCGCCGGCCAAGCGCCTGCGCGGCAAGCCGGGTCTCCGGATCGGCGACGAGGGCGCGATGGGCCGCATCCTGATCGCCGGCGAGCCCGGCAACCAGATCCTGCCTGAGCTCGCCCCTCTGCCGGGCGAGATCGCCATCGACAAGCCCGGCAAGGGCATGTTCTGGGCGACAGGTCTGCACGAGACGCTGACCGCGAAGGGCATCACCCAGCTCGTCTTCGCCGGCGTGACAACCGAGGTCTGCGTGCAGACCTCGATGCGCGAGGCCAATGACCGCGGCTACGAGTGCCTGCTCATCGAAGATGCGACGGAGAGCTATTTCCCCGAGTTCAAGGCCGGCGCGATCGAAATGATCGTGGCGCAGGGCGGCATCGTCGGCTGGGTGACGCCGCTACCGGCGCTCGAAGGCGCGTTCGCCGAAGCGCTGGCCGATGGCTGAGCGGGAGTGGCGTGCGATGCGACGGCGGAACGGCACAAGCCGGAGGCGGGCTTTCTGAGCATGATCACGGACGATCCCGACACGCTGGCGGAGATCAGCGCGATCTTCTTCGCCTACGAAAAGGCGCTGCTGGAGAACGACAGCGCGACGCTGGACGCAATGTTCCTGCATACCTGCACGACGGTTCGCTACGGGGTCGCCGAAGTTCAGTACGGCATCGACGAGGTGCGCTCGTTTCGCGCCGTGCAGCAGCCCTTCGAGCGCACGCTCTCGCGCACGCTGATCACCACCTATGGCCGCGACACGGCGGTCGCGTCGACCCTGTTCCACCGCCCTGATTTTCCGGGCCAGGTCGGCCGCCAGATGCAGACCTGGATCCGCACCGCCGACGGCTGGAAGGTCGCCGCCGCCCATGTCAGCATGATGGACGAGGCCGGCTGAACGACACACCGTCCTCGCACGGTGGACATGCGCCCTCTTGCGCGCGGCGGCGAGACAACCGACATGGGCGGGCGAAACAGACATTCTCGCCAGTCGGGTTAGCCTTCTCCATCGAAGCGGCCTGCACGAGCCCAGCAGGAGATTCACGTGAAGAAGATCGGCTTCCTATCCTTCGGCCACTGGTCGCCGTCCCCTCATTCCGGAACCCGCTCGGCGTCCGACGCGCTGCTGCAGTCGATCGATCTTGCGGTGGCGGCGGAAGAGATTGGCGCCGACGGTGCCTATTTCCGCGTCCACCACTTCGCCCGACAGCTCGGCTCGCCGTTTCCGCTGCTCGCGGCGGCCGGCGCGAAAACGAACCGGATCGAGCTCGGCACCGCCGTCATCGACATGCGCTACGAGAACCCGCTCTACATGGCCGAGGACGCCGGAGCCGCCGACCTCATCGCGGGCGGACGCCTGCAGCTCGGCATCAGCCGCGGCTCGCCGGAACAGGTGATCGATGGCTGGCGCTATTTCGGCTATGCGCCGGCCGAGGGCCAGAGCGATGCCGACATGGCCCGCCAGCACACGGAGGTGCTGCTCAACGTGCTGCGCGGTCACGGCTTCGCGCAGCCCAATCCCAGCCCGATGTTCCCCAACCCTCCCGGCCTGCTGCGCCTCGAGCCGCACTCCGAGGGGCTTCTCGACCGCATCTGGTGGGGTGCTGCGACCAACGCCACCGCCGTCTGGGCGGCGAAGCTCGGCATGAACCTGCAGAGCTCGACGCTGAAATTCGACGAGACGGGCGAACCGTTCCACGTCCAGCAGGCGGCGCAGATCCGTGCCTATCGCGAGGCCTGGAAGCAGGCCGGCCACGCGCGCGAACCGCGGGTGTCGGTTAGCCGCTCGATCTTCGCGCTGGTCAATGACCAGGACCGCGCCTATTTCGGCAGCGGCCGGCCCGAGCAGGACCAGTTCGGCTATATCGAGGCCGATACGCGCGCCGTGTTCGGCCGCGGCTACACGGGCGAGCCCGAGAAACTGGTGAAGCTGCTTGCGGAGGACGAGGCGATCGCCGAGGCCGACACGCTGCTGCTCACCGTGCCGAACCAGTTGGGCGTCGACTACAACGCCCACGTTATCGACGCGATCCTGAAATACGTGGCGCCGGAACTGGGCTGGCGGTGACTATCCGCCCGCCTTGATGACCCTGAAATCCGGCAGATCCCGCAGCGCCAGTTCCGGTCCGGCCGGCGAGTAGATCACGAAGAGCTGCATCGGCCCGTCGCCGGTGTTCAGCGTCGAGTGGAAGCGGCTTTCGGGCACATAGACGGTGCAGCCTGGGCCGACCTTGCGGGTGATCGGGGTGCCATCCTCGTCCTCGACCATCTGCTCGCCGTTGCCGGAGATGACGAAGATGATCTCCTCGGCGCCCGGGTGGTTGTGGCGCGAGTGGCCCTGACCGCTCGGCAGGTCGACCACGCCGCCGGAGAATCGCGCCGCGCCGTTGACCCCCGGCGCCACGGTCAGCGCCAGTCGCCCCCAGTCGAAGCCGAAGGCGTCGACGTCCTTCGGATAGACGAAATACCCGTCCGCACCCTTCAGCATTCAAGATCCTCCCTGTGGTTCAAGTTCACGAACGACGCTTCAGTGGAAGCGCCTTGAAGCTGGCGGTCTGATCGCGGATCGCGGCCTCGGCCGGCAGCCGTTCCATCGAGCTCGCCCCGTAGAAGCCGTGGATGCCGTCGCAGGTCTCGAGGATGTAACGCGCATCCTCGGGCATCGAGATCGGTCCGCCGTGGCAGAGCACGATCACGTCCTTGCGCACGCTCCGCGCGGCAGCCGCGATAGCATCGATCTCGACCGCGCATTGCGCCAGCGACTTGGCCGACGATGCGCCGATCGTGCCGCCGGTGGTGACGCCCATATGCGCGACGACGATGTCGGCGCCGGCCCTGGTCATCGCAACCGCTTCGTCCGGGTTGAAGACATAGGGCGTCGTCAGGAGATCGAGCCCATGCGCGGCGGCGATCATGTCGACCTCCAGCCCGTAGCCCATCCCGGTCTCCTCGAAGCTCTGGCGCATGACGCCGTCGAAGAGGCCGATGGTGGGGAAGTTCTGCACGCCGGAAAAGCCGAGGCTTTTCAGTTCCGCCAGGAACTGCGGCATCAGGATGAAGGGGTCGGTGCCGTTGACGCCGGCCAGCACCGGCGTGTGCTTCACCACCGGCAGAACCTCGACGGCCATTTCCTTGACGATCTCGTTGGCATTGCCGTAGGCGAGCAGCCCCGCGGCCGAGCCGCGTCCCGCCATGCGGTAGCGGCCGGAATTGTAGATGATGATTAGGTCGATGCCGCCGGCCTCCTCGGACTTGGCCGACAGGCCCGTGCCCGCGCCGCCGCCGACGATCGGGCGGCCCTCGGCGATCATCGCCCGGAACTTGTCGAGTATGGTCTTGCGGGGGATCGCCGGCATCAGGGCCTCATCGGTTCGAAATGGAGAGGAAGGCCGCGACCGCGGCATTCGCGAATTCTGGATCGTTGATGTGCAATGGCAGGCGGATGATCCGCCGTCGGTCTGTCTGCTGGACCGTCCGTTCGATCGCCTCGAACAGGGCGGCGTCCGCCGCCGGGTCGAAGAAGGCGCCGCCGTCGATGTCGAGTGCCGATAGGCCCTTTTCGGGGATCAGGAACCGCACTTCGCCCTCGCAGGCGTTGAGCTTGCGTCCGATCCAGTCGCCGATCTGGCGGCATTCGTCGGCGGTCGTGCGCATCAGGGTCACGTTCGGGTTGTGCTTGTAGAGATTACGGTCCCGGAACCGCGGCGGCACGGTCTCCGGCGCCCAGAAATTGACCATGTCGAGTGCCCCGACCGAGCCGACATAGGGCAGGCGCGTGCGCGCGATTGCGCCGAACCTGTCCTCCGTGGCGGGCAGCACCCCGCCGAACAGGAGGTCGCAGACTTCGGTGGTGGTGATATCGATGATGCCGGTCAGAAGTCCGCTGTCGGCGAGCTTTTCCATCGTGCGTCCGCCGGTACCCGTCGCATGGAACACCATGCAGTCGTAGTCGGCCTTGAGCCGGTCGACGATCGCCATGACGCAGGTCGTGGTCACGCCGAACATGGTCAGGCCGAGCGACGGCTTGCCTTCGCCCATGTTGGCAGGGTTTCGCGCCATGCCGGCGATCGCCTGGGCGGCGTTGTGCAGGATGACGCGGGAAAGCCCGTTCAGCCCCGCCATGTCGGTGACGGAGGGCAAGAAGGCAATGTCCGACACGTCGACGTAAGGCGACACGTCGCCTGAGGCGAGCGTCGAGACCATCAGTTTCGGCACGCCATAGGGCAGGGCGCGCATGCCGGCCGTGACGATCGATGTGCCGCCGCCGCCGCCGAGCCCAACCACGGCAGCGACATCGCTCCGCGCCGACAGGAAGCGTGCGAAGGCTTCGCCCATCGCGGCCACCGCCGTGCCGCGATCGGTGAGACCCAGGACGGCTGATACTCCCTTGGGATGACTGGCGGCGACCTCCCCGGCCGTCACGCCGACGCCGTGGGACAATGCTTTCGTGCCGACGTCCACCTCGGCCACGGCGAGCCCCTGCGCGCGGATCAGACCCGCGAGATAGGCAAGTTCCTCACCCTTGGTGTCGTACGTGCCGACGACATAGACGCGCTTCACATGTCCTCCTCGCGGACTTCTTCGTTTCGCTCGTCCGGCCGCTGTCGCGCGCCCGAGGCTTCACGTTGTGAGACGCGCGTATCATATTGATATGATCGTCTCACGTCAATTCACCAGGCTCATCGGGGATATCGAACGCGGGATCCGCGAGGCGTCGTCACGACCAGCGCGTCGCCGCCATACCTTCCTGTTCGAAGAGGCGAGTCAGCCTTTCGAGCCGATCGTCCAGCAGCTCCCTCTCGATCCAGAAGGTGAGCGTCGTCGCCTGCGGACCTGGCATGACTATGCAGCTTGGCGTCGTTCCGGTGCAGGTTCCTCCGAACATGACGGCGTCGCTGAACTCGGAGAAGGGTCCGCTCGGGTCGAGTGAGGGCACGTAGGAGAAGATGATATCGGCCGGCGCATAGCCCCTGAACGGCCGAGGGATCAGCCAGGGTGCGACCTGGTGGAGCTTGCGGATGACGGCCAGCATGCGCGACGTGAGGAACGGCATCGACGTCGCCCCGAAGCCGCGGCGTCTGAGGAGACCGGCAACGGAGGCGATGAAGCTTGCGAGGTCGGACGTGCCGTTGAACTTCAGGAGTTCCGTTCGCGCGTGCAGGAAGCGGTCTTCCTGCCCCCGGAAGCGCTGCCGGGGTATGCGCATGTAGATTGCCTTCGCGTTGCCGTCTCCCTTCGGTCCGAGGAGCAACCCCCGCAGGACAAGCGCCAGGAGAAGCGCCGGTGCGCCGACTTTGTGCCGATGCGCGGCAGCCTCGACCGCATGCGTGTCTATCGACAACGCTGCGAAGCGGAAATCGCCGGCGCTCCGCGTCTCGCGGCTGGCGATCAGCAGATAGCCGAGCGCCATCGGGACGGCGGCCAGCCACAGCGCGGCGTTGCGGGCGAACGACATGGGCTGAGTGCCGGTTACGTCGTCCTCGCCGGGGTTGGCGGCGGGCTGCCCGCTCAGCGTGCGTGCCAGGTCCGCGCCGTCGAAGAGCGTATGCGCCAGGGTCATGGACAGCATGCTGTGCGTGCCGTGCGCATCAGGCCTTCCGCACGTCTCGCCCCGCGCGCGAAATCCGGGCAGGGCGGCGTTCTCATAGATATGAGGCATGCTCTCCAGATGCCCGGCCAGCCCCGGCCTGAGCTCGGGGACCTCGGAATATTCGCAGACCTGATCGAAGCCGCTCGCCCTGCCGTCGGCGCCGATCGAGATGCAGCCGGGGTCGCGATGGCCGTTGCGGTCTTCGTTGACGGAAAACCGCAGCCGTGGAGCCAGCCGGACGAAGTTCCCAACCAGGGTCAGGAAGGCTTCGCGCGTGACCGGGCGCCTGCATGCCGCCACGAAATGAACCGTCAGGGACGAGAAAGCGAATTTCCATCGCATCGGGCTGAAAGGGGCAGCGTCTGCAGCTGCTGGATCGCCGGTCCCGAAATCCGGCTCGGGGCTAGACATGGCGAAGCGCCTCGGCCGGCAGCATGGAGACGGCACGCCACGCCGGATAGGCGGCGCCGACGATGCAGAGCGGAACGGCGAAGGCGAGCGGCAGCACCAGATCGGAGAGGCGCGGCGTGAACGAGATGATGTCGCCAATGGCAGGGATGGAACCGAACAGCGACGAGGCCCCGATCCCGACGAGAACGCCGCCTGCACAACCAAGCACGCCGATGAACAGTCCCTCGATCATGATCAGGGCCACCACGAGCCGGTCGTTCCATCCGATCGCACAGAGCATGCCGATCTCGCGGGTGCGCTCCTGCACCGAGAGAAGCAGGGTTGCCAGCAGGTTCAATCCGCCCATGACGACGGCCACGATCGAGATCGCCTTCGAAATCGCCTTCAGGATGGTGATGTTGCGATCGCCGCTCAGCCGGTCGGCGATCTCCTGCATGTCCGACACTACGACGGAAAACTTCTGCTCGATCCGCGTTCGAAGGTCCTGTTGTTCATCGCTGCTGAGACCCCGGTCGAGCGTGATCGAATACGTGCTCACCTGGTTCAGTCGCAGCGAGGCTTCCTGGAGCACCTTCAGCGGCATCACCGCTACACCGCGGTTCAATGCCGTCCCGTAGGCCGTTATCCCGACGACCTCGAATTCCTCGTCCAAGAGCTCGATCCGGTCGCCGATCTTCGCCCCCAGCGTCTGCGCGATCACATCTCCCAGCATGACCTCCGCCCGGCCGGGATCCGGCCGCCGGCCGGAGGCGATCGGCACAGTGGCCCATTTGGAGGGACTGTCCGACACGCCCGCCACGGCGACGTGGTCACCCTCCGCTGTGCTCGTGAAGACGTAGAGTTCGCTGGAGACGTCCGCGACGCCTTCGATTGCGGCTAGTCCCGCCCCGAGCGTTTCGGGCAGCCTCATCGCCGTGATGTCGACGACATTGCGCGGCGTGACCAGCAGTTCGGAGCTGCGCTCGGTGAAGCCGTCGCCGAGGCTCTCGTGAATGCCACGGCCAAGCGCCAGCAGCGCAACCGCCGTTCCAATCGCCAGGGCGATGCCGAGCACCGTGAGGAGTGTCCGTGCCGGCCGTCGCAGCAGATTGCTGTATGCGAACTTGGTAAGCGTCATGCGATACTTCCGCCCCCGGGCCGGTCGTCGCTGACGCGCCCGTCAACGATCGTCACTATGCGCTCGCACTGCCGCGCCAGCGACAGGTCATGCGTCACGATCACCAGCGCCATGTGGCGTTGCCGATGCAGGTCGAACATGAGCGAGGCGACGGCATCGGCGTTGACGCTGTCGAGATTGCCGGTCGGTTCGTCGGCAAACAGGAGTTCGGGCTCCCGAACGAGCGCCCTCGCCAAGGCAACCCGCTGGCGCTCACCGCCGGAAAGCTCTCCCGGCAACCGATCCGCCATTCCCGTCAGGCCCACCTGCTCGAGGATCCGGTCGACGCGACCCTTCATGTCTTTGCCGGCCTCGCCGACCAGGGCGAGTTCCACGTTCTGCCGTCCGGTCAGCGTGGGCAGGAGATGGAATTCCTGGAACACGATGCCGATCGACGAATGCCTGAGCGCCGCCCATCGACGGCGTCCGGTCACCTCAAGACCCTTCCAGAGGACGCGGCCTTCATCCGGCCGGTCCAGTCCCGAGGCGATGTTGAGGAGACAGGATTTTCCGCTGCCGCTGCGGCCGACCAGCGCCACGCTCTCGCCCATGCGCAAAGTCAGGTTCACGCCGCTCAGGGCGCGAATCCGGCAGCGGTCGAAGCTGCGGGAAATGTTCTCGAGCCCGAGAAGCGCCTGACGACCTGTCATTTCAGGCTTATCCGCGAGAACTGCTCGATCGCCCGCTCCAGGTTGCCGCCGGTTGCCATCAGTGCGCTTTCGAAATCCGACTTGAATGTAGCCCGCATTCCCCGGCCATCGACGGACAAGTCAGACGCCGTCCAGGCGAACGCGCCGCCTGGCCTTATCGTCCAGACGACGAGCGTCTCCCGCCCATCCTTCTCGCGAAGCGCCACCGTCATGCGCAGCCCCCCTGAAATCTCCCGCACGCGCAGGATCGACGCGGACGCCGCCCCCTCTCGCGCCAGGAGGTCGACACACTCTCGCGCCAGACGGCCTACGATCGTCGAAATCAGGCTCCCCCTCAACTCGCTTCCAAGCGCGCTCCAATACGTCGATGCGACGGCCTTCGCCACGGCGGACGTATCCAGCACCTGACGGACGAAATCCCGGCAGGCCGACGGACGCTTGCCGTGCGACAATTGCTCCATGGACGTGAGGCGAGCCTGAACCTTCTCGAAGAAGTCGTCGCCCTGCGCGGCATGTGCTTCGCCAGCCGACAGAAGAAACACGAGCAAGGCAATTCGAACCATTATGTGCACACCCGGCGGGCGCGAGAGGCGGCCGCTGTCTGCAATTCCTTGTGGCCGGGGCAGGCCCAAGGCCTTGATCCTGCGCAATTCGCCGGCAAGAAATGATGGGCGGTCCGCGTGGGGACCGGTCGGTGTCGACTCTGTCGTGAATCCCGTCTCCCGGCACCAGGACGCGTTTGGATTTCCCGACTGTCGGGCCTATTCTTCCGGCGCCGCCATTGCACATTTGTGAGACGTCAGTATCGTATTGACATGAGCGTCTCACGTCCTTCGACCGAACTCACCGAGGAAGCCGAACGCGGGCCGCGCGCGCGGACCCGCCGGCTGATGCTGGAGACGGCCACCCGCCTCATGCAGGCGGGCGTCACGCCGTCGGTGAGCGAGGTGGCCGAGGCGGCCGAGGTATCGCGCGCCACCGCCTACCGCTACTTCCCCAGTCAGGCGGCGCTGGTGGAGGCCGTGGTGGACGAGGCTCTCGGTCCGATCCTGGCGTGGCGATCAAGCTCTCGCGATCCGCAGACGCGCGTCGCCGACCTGCTCGACACCTCGCTGCCGCGCATCGATACGTTCGAGGCGACGTTCCGGGCTGCCCTCAGGCTGTCGCTCGAAGAGTGGGCCCAGCGCAAGGCGGGCGCGCCGGCGAGCGAGACGCCGTTCCGGCGCGGTCATCGCGTCGACCTGCTGCGCGAGGCGCTGCAGCCGCTGCGGGAGAACCTGACGGCGAAGAAGGTCGAGCGGCTGGCGCAGGCGCTGTCGCTGATCTTCGGTGTCGAGGCGCTCGTGGTGCTCAAGGATATGTGGAAGCTCGGACCGGATGATACCGAAGACGTCGTCCGCTGGGCGGCGTCGGCCCTGGTGCGGACGGCGATCGAAGAAGGCTGATCGCCGCCGTCCACGAGCAGGTAGTGGTTCGAAGCGTCAGGCTTCCAGTTGCGCCTTGAGACTATCCAGCGTCTTCTCCGCCGCGGCGCGACCCGCGGCGATCGCCTCGTCGGCGCGGTGAAAATCCATCAGCTTGATGTGCGCGACCTGCGGCGAGATCATCGCATGCGGCGGCTCGCCCGCCAGCCGCGAACGGGTGATCCGGTCCTGCATGATGTTCAGCGCATTCGCAAGCACGTCGAAATATCCCGGCGATCTCGGACCGCTCGACAGCAGTTGCGGCAAAATCCGCGCCGCCTGATCCCGGAAGGGGCCTGGCATCTGCGCGACCATCTCCATCAGCCTGCCGCGCTGAGAGGCGGCGGCCGCCTCCGCGGCGACGGGGCTCAGCCCGGCGGCGCGCTTGGCGAGCATCCCGTCTCCCAGTCCGACCGCGATGACGAAGTCGGCTCCAAGCGCCCGGCAGGTCGAAACCGGGATCTGGTTGACGAGGCCGCCATCCGCCAGCCACTTGCCTTCCACGAGCGACGGGCTGAAGATACCGGGCAGGGCGATCGAGGCACGGATCGCGGCGTCGACGGGGCCGCTCTGCAGCCAGATCTCGCGCCCGTCGGCGAGATCGGTCGCGACCGCTGCGAACTTCATCGGCAGGTCTTCGATGGGCTTGTCCATGCCCAGGTCGCGCAACACCCGCTGGACGCGTGCTCCGTCGATCAGTCCGCCATTGGCGACCTTCACGTCGAGCATCGAGGCGATGATGCGCCAGTCGATCGCTTGCGCCCAGGCCTTCAGGTCGGCGAGGCGTCCGCACGCATGGGCCGCGCCCACCAGCGCGCCGATCGAGGTGCCCGCCATCACCTTCGGCTCGAGGCCCGCGCCGAGCAGGGTTTCGAGAACCCCGATGTGCGACCAGCCTCGGGCCGCTCCGCCACCCAGCGCCAGGCCGACCGTATATTTCGCCATAGGCTTGTCTCCGCGCGGATAGCGCAGATCGAACCTGCGCATCGTTCGCCTTCCGAGGCCGGCGCCCACTGTATCAAGAAATCATGGGCGCCACACAGCATTGAAATGGCTCTTCCGACCTGCTTCGATGCAGCGGCGTCGCACGACACACGGGGAGGAGACAGCGTTGGCCGCACAGAAGACCGCACTCGTCGTCAGCGCGCACGCCGCAGATTTCGTCTGGCGCTGCGGCGGCGCGATCGCGCTGCACCAGAAGCTCGGCTACGCCGTCACCGTCGCCTGCCTGTCGTTCGGGGAGCGCGGCGAGAGCGCCAAGCTGTGGAAGCAGGCGGGCATGACGCTGGAGCGCGTCAAGGCCGAACGGCGCAAGGAAGCCGAGGCCGCGGCCAAGGTGCTTAACGTGCACGACATCCAATTCTTCGACCTGGGCGACTATCCGCTCGATTTCGGGCCGGACACGCGCGACCGGATGGTCGATCTCATCCGCGCCGTGCAGCCCGCCTTCATGATGAGCCACTCGCTCTGGGATCCATACAATACCGACCACATGAACACGACCAAGTTCGTGCTCGAATGCCGCATGATCGCGCAGGCCTGGGGACACAATCCCGGCCAGAAGGTGCTCGGCGCGCCGCAGCTCTATCTGTTCGAGCCGCATCAGACCGAACAGATGGCGTGGAAGCCGGACGTGTTTCTGGACATCACGGATGTCTGGGACAAGAAGCGCGCGGCGATCGAATGCATGGTCGGCCAAGAGCACCTCTGGGATTTCTACACCAACGTCGCGGAGAACCGGGCCAACCACTTCCAGCGCAATTCGGGCGGCCAGTCCGGCGGACGCGCGGCGAAATATGCGGAGGCGTTCCAATCGATGTTCCCTCGGACGGTGGACGAGCTTTAGCGGCAGGTCTCGCGGCGGGCGACATTTGCGGAGGAATTGATGACGACACCCACCAACCCGTCGGGCGACATCGCCCATCTCGGCCATGTCGAGATGCTGACGGACAGGTTCGACGACAGCCTGGACTTCTTCGTCCGCGTCTTCGGGCTGAAGCTGTCGGGCCGCGACGAGACCAGCGCCTATTTGCGCGCCTGGGACGACTACGAGTTCTGCTCGCTGAAGCTGACGCGCGCCGCCACCACCGGCGTCGGCCACATCGGCTATCGCGCCGCCTCTCCCGAAGCGCTGGCACGGCGCGTCAAGCTGATCGAAGCCTCGGGCTACAAGGTGCACGGCTGGACGGACGGCGACATGAGCCACGGTGCGGCCTTCCGCTTCGAAGATCCGTTCGGCCATGTGTTCGAGGTCTACTACGACACCAACTGGTACGAACCGCGGGACGCGGCCGAGCGGGCGGCGCTCAAGAACACGGCGTCGGCCTTCACCGGTGCCGCGCCGCGGCGCATCGACCACCTCAATCTGCTGAGCAGCGACGTGACGGAGTTCCGGCGCTTCATTCAGACCTGCCTCGGCTCGCGGGTCACCGAATACATCCAGCTCGACAACGGCCGCATCGGCGGATGCTGGTTCACGGTCAACAACAAGACCTACGATCTCGCCTGCACTGAGGAGCATGGCGGCGGCAGCGGCCGGCTGCACCATGTGACCTTCGCCACCGACCAGCGCGAGGACATCCTGCGCGCCGCCGACATCTTCCTGCAGAACGGCGTCCACATCGAGACTGGCCCGCACAAGCATGCGATCCAGGGCACGTTCTTCCTCTATGTCTGGGAACCGGCGGGCAACCGCGTCGAGCTGGCCAATGCCGGCGCCCGGCTGATCCTGGCACCCGACTGGCAGCCGGTGAAGTGGACGGAGGCAGACCGCAGGAAGGGCCAGGCCTGGGGGCTGAAGACAATCGAGACCTTCCACACGCACGGAACGCCTCCCGTCGCGGGCAAGGAGCATTGATGATGAGCATCGTCGTCAGGGATGTTCCGCGCGCCGACCCGCAGGTGGTCGAACGGCTGGGCAAGGCAGGTGTGGCGACCGTGCACGAGGCGCAGTGGCGCACCGGCTGTCTCGCCAGCCATATGCGGCCGATCTATGCCGGCGCCCAGATCGCCGGAAGCGCGGTGACGATCAGCGCGCCGCCCGGCGACAACTGGATGGTCCATGTCGCCATCGAGCAGCTGCGCGACGGCGACATCCTCGTGCTGGCCCCCACCTCGCCCTGCGACAACGGCTATTTCGGCGATCTCCTCGCCACCTCGGCCATGGCGCGCGGCTGCCGCGGGCTGGTCATCGACGCCGGCGTGCGCGACGTGCGCGACCTGACCGCGATGGGCTTCCCGGTCTGGTCGAAGGCGATCAGCGCGCAGGGGACGGTCAAGGAGACGCTGGGTTCGGTCAATGTGCCGGTGGTCTGCGCCGGCCAGCTGGTCGAGGCGGGCGACGTGATCGTGGCCGACGACGACGGCGTCGTGGTCGTCAGGCGCGCGGACGCGGAAGCCGTGCTTGCGGCAGCGGAGAAGCGGCTGGAGGCCGAGGTGGCAAAGCGCAGGCGCCTTGCCGCCGGCGAGCTCGGCCTCGACATCTACGACATGCGGCAGCGCCTCGCCGATAAGGGGCTGAAATATGTCTGATCCCGAGATCGACGGGATCCCCTGCATCTGGATGCGGGGCGGCACGTCGAAGGGTGCCTATTTCCTTGCGTCCGACCTGCCGTCCGGCCGCGCCGCGCTCGACGATCTCCTGCTGCGCATCATGGGATCGCCGGATGCGCGCCAGATCGACGGCATCGGCGGCGCCGACCCGCTGACTTCCAAGGTCGCGATCCTCTCGCCGTCGTCGCGTCCGGACGCCGATGTCGACTACCTCTTTCTCCAGGTCTTCGTCGACCAGGCGCTGGTGTCCGACGCCCAGGGCTGCGGCAACATCCTGGCAGGGGTCGGCCCGGCCGCGATCGAGCGCGGGCTGGTTGCCGCGTCCCAAGGCGAGACGCGTGTGCGCATCCATATGGTCAACACTGGCGAGGTCGCCGTCGCGCATGTCGCGACGCCCGGCGGCCGCGTCTCCTATCGCGGCGATGCCCGCATCGACGGCGTTCCGGGACGCCACGCGGCCGTGCCGCTGATGTTCCAGAACATCGCCGGCTCGATGTGCGGCGCGCTGCTGCCGACCGGCAACGCCGTCGACATCGTCGACGGCGTCGCCTGCACCCTGATCGACAACGGCATGCCGATCGTGGTGATGGATGCCGCGGCGTTCGGCCTGAGCGGCCAGGAAACCCGCGAGGCGCTCGATGCCGATGCCAACCTCAAGGCGCGGCTCGAGGCGATCCGCCTCAAGGTCGGGCCCCTGATGAATCTTGGCGACGTCAGGGACAAGTCCGTGCCGAAGATGACGCTGGTCTCGCGTGCCCTGAATGGTGGCGCGATCGCCACCCGCAGCTTCATCCCGCATCGCTGCCACGCCTCCATCGGCGTCTTCGCCGCTGTCAGCGTTGCGACCGCCTGCGTCCTGCCCGACGGGCCGGCGGCGCGGCTGGCCGCGATCCCGGCCGACGGCATCTTCAGGATCGAGCATCCGACGGGCGCGGCGGAAGTGGCGATCCAGCGCGACGAAACGGGCGCCGTGTCCTCCGCGGGCACGATCCGCACGGCGAGAAAGCTGTTCGACGGGCGAGTCTTTCCCGCTCCCCGCCATCCGACCTAGGCCGCGTCACCGGAAATGCGGGTTCTTCTCCCGCTCGATCACCGTGCGCACCGCGGGGCGTTCCATCATCTGCTCCTTGTGCCGCGTGAAGCTGGCGAGGTCGCGCATCGGCAGGCCGTTGCTGGTCCCCCAGCCGTAGAACACCAGCGCATAGGGATCGACGACCGTGTAGGCGTCGCCCATCATCCATCGATTGTCGCCGATCAGGGCGTCGATCTCCTGCATGCACTCCCAGTAACTCAACACGGCCTTGGCGCGGACGTCGTCATACACCTCCTCGCGCTCGACGAAGCGGTAGGGCCGGAACTTCGCCCGCTGGAAGATGTGCGGCGTGTTCGAGAACCATGCCATCTGGGCGATGCAGCGCATCCGCTCGATCAGGTCTTCCGGCAGCAGTTCCGCGTCGGGGAAAGCCGTCGCGATCCAGGTCAGGATCGCGGTATTCTCGGTAATCACCTTGCCGTCCACGCTGAGCGCCGGCACGCGGCCGCGCGGATTGATCGCCAGGTATTCCGGCGTCTGATGCTGGTTCTTCGACAACAGCGTCTCGACCGCGCGATAGGGACGTCCGGTCTCCTCCAGCGCGATATGCGAGGCGAGCGAACAGGCGCCGGGGCTGTAGAAGAGGAAGGGGACATCGGCGGATTGCCCGCCTGAGGTCGGAGCCGCATTGGTCATTGGATCGGTCCTTCAGTCTCGCGCCGCAGCGCCGGGTCGTTGAATCGGAGGCGCAGCACGGTCAGCCGCCGCGCATCAGTGCTTCGATGATGCGCTCGCGCGTCATCGGCATGTCGCTGATCCGCGTGCCGAGCGCATGCGCCACCGCGTTGCCGATCGCAGCCGCCGCCGGTCCGCCCGCGCATTCCCCCACGCCGAGCGGATCGTGTCCGGACGTGTCGACCAGCTCGACGCGAATGTCGGGGATGTCGCGGAAGCGGATCACCGGATAGGTCTGCCAGTCGAGGCTCGCCACGCCGTCCTCGCCGAAACGTACTTCTTCGACCAAGGTCCAGCTGATCGCCTGGACGATGTTTCCCTCGACCTGGTTCAAGAGACCGTCGGGATTGATGACGAGGCCTGCATCGACCGCGCACCAGACTTCGGTGACGCGCACCGCATCCTCCACCTCGACGGCAGCGACCACCGCAGCATAGGCCGATGAGTTCTTGTAGCGCGCCAGGCCGAGTCCCAGGCCACGTCCGGTCCCGCCGGGACCGCGCTCCGACCACCGTGCCATGTCGCCGACTTTCTCCAGCGCCGTGCGGGCGCGGGGATCGGTCAACAGAGAAAGACGATAGGCCAGCGGATCCTCGCCAGCGCGTGCGGCGAGCTCGTCCATCAGTCCCTCGATGGCGAAGACGTTCAGCGTCGCACCCAAGCCGCGCAGCGACGAGGTGCGGACGGGCACGTCGTGGACAAGGTGGAAGTCGATGCCCTTGGCCGCGATGTCGTAAAGCGGGACCGCATTGCGCGTGGCGCCGCCACCGCGCTCCTCGGGAATATCGAAGGGCTTGCGCTCAGGTGGCGGCGTTTCCAGCGCCTCGGCCGCCAGCAGGTAGGCGCCGCCGACGCCGGGGCGCTGGCCGTGCGCGGCGCTCCAGATCTCGGTCGTCCATCCGACGGGGCGGCCATTGGATCCCAACCCGGCATGCACCTCGACCGTCATTGCCGAGGAGAGCGGTTCGTAACCGAACTCCTCCTCCCGACTCCAGCAGAGCCCGATCGGCCGGCCCGGCAGTTCCATCGCCACCAGCGCAGCGTCGAGGGCCGCGTCGTCGGCGCCGTTGTGGCCGTAACAGCCGGCGCCTTGCCGGTGATGGCACGCGACCTTGTCGATCGGCAGACCCAGCGTCGCGGCAATGTTCGCCCGCAGCGGGTGCATGCCTTGCGCGTGAGACCAGACGGATAGGAACCCATCCTGCCACAATGCGATGGCGCAGGATGGCGCGATCGACCCGTGCGACAGGAACGGGCGGGAGAAGCGCATCGACAAGCAGTCAACGGCATTCTCAGGCATCGGATCGCCGATACGACGGTCGTGCGAGGGCTGGGCGGCGATCCACCCGGCGCTCGCCTGTTCGGGGCGCAGCTGCCGCGGCTTGTCCCATACGGCTGCCCCGGCCGCGATCGTCGCGGCCCTGCGCACGGCCGTTTCGTCGTCGCCCGCAAACGCAACGAAATTCGCCCGCCGCACGATCTGCACGCCGTCGCCGGCCGCACGCCGGATCGCGTCTTCGTCGAGCCGCAGCAGTGTCGCGCCCCGTCCCGGCTGGCGTAGCGTGCGCGCATGCAGCATGCCGGGCATCTCGATGTCCTGGATGAAGCCCGAGCCGGTGAGCTTTGCCGCCAGGTCGAGGCGCGGAATGTCGCGGCCGACGATCCGATGCTCCGCGACCGGTTTCGGCGCCACGGCGCCGGTCGCCTCGACGGATAAATCCATGTCCGGCGCGACGTGCCAGTAGTCAAGGCCGGTGGCGGCGCCGTCCCTGAGGAACTCTCCCTCGCGAACCGAAAGCTCTTCCGGCGCGGCGTTGAGGCGAAGTGCCGCCCGCGCCAGGGCAAGCGCCCTGACCTCGGCCGACACGGCGCGGATGGCACTTCCCGAATGCTCCACCGACCAGCTCGACGCCGTGTAGCCCTCGCCCGGACCCTCGACGCTGTTGCCCGACATGACCCTTACCTGGTCGACGCGCAGGTCTAGCTCCTCGGCGGCGATCTGTGCCAGTGCGGTCAGGATGCCCTGGCCGAGTTCCACCTTGCCGGTTGCCACGCGCACGGTCCGGTCGGGCTCGAAGCGCAGCCAGCGGTCGAGGCGGGGATTGTCCCGCAGGCTCTGGCTAATGCCCATCGCCAGCCTCGCCGCGCATCACCGCCGCGGCGCGCGCCACGGCGCGCAGGATGCGCGTATGCGAGCCGCAGCGGCAGAGGTTCGGATCGAGCGCCTCGACGATTTCCGCGCGCGTCGGCGACGGATTGCGGTCGAGCAGCGCCTTGGCCGCCATCAGCAAGCCCGAAAGGCAGTAGCCGCACTGGCCGGCCTGCTCGTCGATGAATGCCTGTTGCAGGGGATGCAGCGCGCCCGGCGCGCCCAGCCCCTCGACCGTGAGGATCGATCGGCCCTCCAGGGTGCCGGCCTCGCGACTGCACGAATAGACTGTCTCGCCATCGACCAGCACCATGCAGGCGCCGCACTGCTCGAGCCCACAACCGTAGCGGGAGCCCTTCAGCCCCAGATGGTTGCGCAACACGTCGAGCAACGGGGTCGTGCCGGCCGCATCGATCTCGTGGACGTGGCCGTTGACGGTCAGGGTGAAATGTTCGCTCATCGATTGGATATGGCCAGTCCGGGCGCCTCTGCACAGCCGAAAGTGCGGGCCATGACTGCGCGGGGACTCGAAGGGAAGGGGAGCGACCACGGCGGACAACAGTGGTCCGCCGCGGGCAGCGATGGCTCAGCTCGGCTGCACCAGCCCGGCGTCGACCAGCGGGCGGATGCCTGCAATCTCGCGTTCGATCGAACCGCGCATCTCGTCCGGCGTATTGACGACGGCGGTGAGACCCAGCGACTTCAGCTTTTCCTTCGCGGCCGGCGTGTCCGTCCACTCCTTGATTGCCGTGTGGATCTTGTCGACGATGTCGGCGGGCATGTCCTTCGGCCCGACCGCGCCGAACCACAAGGTCTGCTCGAAGCCGTCGAGACCCTGCTCGGCGACGGTCTTGACCTCGGGCATCTCGCTGACCCTTTCGGCCGTCGTGACTGCGACGCCCACGATCTTTCCGTCCTTGATGTGCGGCAGATAGTTCGAGGGCGCGTCGAGCGCGAAGTCGATATGTCCGCCCAGCAGGTCCGCCAGAAGCGGCGGCGAGCCCTTGTAGGGAATATGATTGATCTCGACGCCAGCCTGCATGCCGATCATCGCGGCGCAGATATGCCCCTTGGTTCCCGCGCCCGGGTTGCCGATGTTGACCTTGCCGGGGTTCGCCTTGGCGTAGGCGATCAATTCCTGCAGGGTCTTGGCCGGCGCGGTCGCGCTTGCGGTGAGCAACGCGCAGCTCTCGGCAACGACGGTGATCGGCGTGAAGTCGACCTGCGGATCGTAGGCGAGGCTCTTCTGCACCACCTTGTTGGCGGCGATCGGGGCGCTGCCGGAGACCATGATCGTGTAGCCGTCTGGAGCGGAGCGGGCGAGCTTGCCGCCGGCCAGCGCGCCGGCTGCGCCGGCGACGTTCTCGACCACGAACTGCTGCCCGTATTTGGCGGTCAGCAGATCCGCCACGAGACGGGTGATGATGTCGCTGGTGCCGCCGGGCGGATAGGCGGAGATGACCGTGACCTGCTTGGTCGGCCAGTCGGCGGCGCGGACGAAGCCGGCCGAAGCCAGAACCGCGGCCGAGCCTCCGAGCAGAATAAGTTCACGTCTGTTGATCATGGGGTCTTCCTCCCTCCCGTGGATGGAACTTGTCATCGGGTATGGCTCACAGTAGCCCGCCCGGGCGGGCGGTCGTATGAAGGGCTTCGGTCATTTCGCCTCGCGGAATGGTGGTCAGCTTCGGCCTCAGCCGCCTCCGGCCAGCCAGCGGTCCTCTCCTTCATGGAACGCGGCCAATTCCTCCGGCCGGTCGTCACCCAGCAGGTCCGGATTGACGACGATCCCGCGCGACTGCTGGATCCAGGCCAGGAACTTGTAGGACGGCCGAAGTGTCTCGAGGCGCGACCAGTCGACAGGCAGGCTCTGCGAAGGGTTGACCGGCTTCATGACGTCGCGCTCGAACAGGACCTCGAAACTCATCAGCTTCCAGTTCCCCTCGACGCGGACGGCCCGCGAGAAGAAGCGGCAGAAGACATGGAAATCGACCTCCACGCCGTCGAGCCGCGTACGGCTGAAGATCATCGCCGGGCTCTCGACCGTGGCGCGGTCGCCGGCGATCCGGGCAAAGGCCGGAAAGACCCAGTGCTTGCCGTTGCCGACCCTGCCCATGAACTCGCGTGTCGCCTCGACATAGGCCTCCCCGCCGCGACCTTCGTACCAGCTCGTCCGCACATAGGCGTCAGCGTGGAAGCATTCGCGCATCACGTCGAAGCGCCGCTGGTCGCGGGCGAAGCGCTCGCGCCGGACGAGGTCGAACAATTCCTCGCGGTCCATGAAAGCCTGCAGGCGGACGGCGGCATCGTGCGACATGGCTGTTCCTCGCTGATTCAGTGGCCCGGCGCGTGTGCCGGACATGGGCGTCGCTCAGTCGGCCTCCTGCAGACCCTCTTCGCGGACTTTGCGGAAGTGGGGCGAGAGGATCGACATCAGCAGCAGCGCGGTTATGACGAGGATGCCCAGGCTGACCGGGCTGGTGAAGAACACCGTCGCGTCGCCGTGCGAGATGAGCAGCGTGCGGCGCAGGTATTCCTCCGCCATCGGTCCGAGGATAAGCGCCAGGATGAGCGGCGCGGGCTCCGCGCCGACCTTGCGGAAGAAGAAGCCGAGCACCCCGAACAGCGCCATCAGGTAGACGTCGAAGACATTGTTGTTGATCGAGTAGACGCCGATGGCGGTGAACACGCAGATCAGCGGGAAAAGATAGCGGTAGGGTACTGCGATCAGCCTCGCCCACATCCCGACCAGCGGCAGGTTGAGCAGCAGCAGCAGCAGGTTGCCGATCCACATGGACACGACCAGCCCCCAGAACAGCGCCGGCTGCTGCGTCAGCATTTCCGGGCCCGGCTGCACGCCCTGGACGACGAGCGCGCCGATCATCAGCGCCATCGTCGCCGTCCCGGGCAGGCCGAGCGTCAGCATGGGGATGAAACAGGTCTGCGCCGCGGCGTTGTTGGCCGCCTCCGGCGCCGCCACGCCCTCGATCGCGCCCTTGCCGAACTCCTCGGGCCGGCGCGAGATCTTCTTCTCCAGCGCATACGCCGAGAACGATGCGAGCAGCACGCCCGCGCCCGGCAGGATGCCGAGTATAACGCCGACGCCGGTGCCGCGCAGGATCGGCGCCGTCATCCGCCGCCAGTCCTCCCGGGTCGGGTAGAGCCGGCTCACGGGCGCGACGCTGGCGGAGCGGGCATGCTCGTTCTGCAGGTTGGCGAGCACGTCGCCCAGGCCGAACACGCCGGTCGCGATGACCACGAAATCGAGCCCGTCGAGCAGGTTCGCAGAGCCGAAGGTGTAGCGCGAGAAGCCGGAATTGATATCCGTGCCGACCATCCCGAAGATCATGCCGAGCAGCGCCATGCCGAAGGCCGTCAACAGCGACCCGCTGGTGAGCACCATCGACGTGACGAGGCCGAGCACGATGAGCGAGAAATACTCGGCCGGGCCGAAGGTGAGCGCCAGCCCGGCCAGAACAGGCGCGGCGACCGCGATGAACAGCGTGCCGACCGTGCCGGCGAAGAAGCTGCCGATGGCGGCGGCCGCCAGCGCCCGTCCGGCCTTTCCCTGCTTGGCCATCTCGTGGCCGTCGAGCGTGGTGACGACCGACGAGGCTTCGCCCGGCAGGTTCATCAGGATCGCGGTGGTGGACCCGCCATATTGCGAGCCGTAGAAGATGCCGGCGAGCATGATCAGCGCGGTGTCGACCGGCAGGCCGAAGGTGAAGGGCAGTAGCATCGAGATCGTCGCGATGGGACCGAGCCCCGGCAACACGCCCACGGCCGTGCCGAGAAACACGCCGAAGAAGCAGTAGGTGAAATTCGACAGCGTGGTGGCCGTCGAAAGACCCAGCATCAGCCCGTTGAAGATGTCCATCTGCGCCCTCCCGGCGTTGCTCGGTTCAGCCTGAGAACGGCAGCCAGCTGCCGGCGAGCGGTATGGGCAGGCCCAGCACCTTGACGAAGAGAAGCGCGCAGATCGCCGAGAACGCGGCAGCGCCGGCGGCGGCTTTCCAGCTGAGTTCGAATTTGACGCTGGCGGCTGCCGTGCCGACGACGAGCAGCAACACTGCCAGTGGCAGTCCCAGCCCGTCGATCGTCAGGCCGAAGGCGGCGATCATGATCGGTATGATGACGACCGCCCGCCATGTGATTGGCTCGATGGCAGGCGAGCCCGCTCGGTAGGCGCGCAGCAGCACGGCCATGCCCGTCAGCGTCATCAGCACGGAGATGATCACGGGGAAGAAGCCCGGCCCCATGCGACTCGGCGTGCCGAACGGATAGGTGAGCGCGATCGCGCCGGCGACGATGCCGATCGCCGCGAAGAAGGCCCCGAGCGCGACGTCCTGGGTGGCTTTCATCCGATCCTCTCCCTTTCTGGCAACAAGTCTCGCATGACGGAAGACAGGAGCCGGGTGCGGTTATCGAAGCAAGTCGTGGTCATCGATAGTCTCCTCCTGCTGCCTGTCCGCGGCTCGACGAAACCGGCGAAATGTGCCGGCGCGGCTGGTCGGCTCGCAGCCCCCGTCGGCGCCTTCCCCTAGAGGTGGCGTCCCTCATCGACCGGAACGACGATTCCGGTCGAACTGGTGAGGCTGACGATACACGCTACAACCGCCCGCGCGACGTCGTCCGGAACGGTGACCCGGCGGAGCGGGAACTTCTCCGCCGTCCGTTCGAGCTGTTCGCGTGTGCGATTGGGCACGAAATCGGTGTCGACGCCGGCCGGCGAGACCGAGAACACGCGAACCCTGGGCGCCAGCACCTTGGCCAGCGCGATCGTCAGCGAATCCAGCCCGCCCTTGGCGGCGAGATAGGCGAGGCTGCTGCCCATGCCGGTGCGCGCCGCGATCGAGGACACGTTGACGATCGCCGCGTTCTCGCCCCGCTCCAGGAGCGGGCGCATTGCCCGGATCACGGCGAATGGGCCGCGCAGGTTGAGCAGCACTGCCCGGTCGAAGATTTCGTCGGTCAGCGCGTCGAGGTCGTTGGCCGGAACCGGCTTCGTCGCGCCGCCCGAATTCACCAGCGCGTCCAGATAGCCGAAGCGCTCTTCGAGCGCGGCCCTTGCCGCTTCGATCGACGCGGCGTCGTCGATGGCGATGCGGATCGCGCAGTGACCCTCTCCGCGCAATCCGGAGACGACCTCCTCGGCGGCGTCCCTCCGGCTGTTGTAGCCGACCGCCACCCGGGATCCGAGTTCGGCGAGCCGCGCGGCGACGGCGCGGCCGATGCCGCCGCTGCCGCCGGTCACCAGAGCCGTGCGCGGCACGGCGAGCGCGGGCACTTCGATCGCTGCCATCGATTGCGTTCCTTCCTCCCGGCGGTCTGCCGGATGATCATGTTCCGGCCGCCCTGTCATGGCGGCTCGCGTTCTATCGGCGCCACGATCCCGGCGTCAGCTGGAATAGTCCTTGATGACGGCTGAGGCCGCCGAACGGATAAAGCCGTGATCGCTCGAAAAGGCCAGAGCTGTCGCGCCCAGGCTTGTCGCAAACTCGAAGTCGGCTCGTCCGGTGGGCAGCATCATCAGCGGAACGTCCGCCTCCCGCGCCGCCGCGGCGACGCGCCGACTGATATCCGCGACCTTCGGCCCCGCGTCGGGATCGTCGCCGAAGGACGCGGTCAGATCTCCGCGCCCGATGAAGAGCGCGTCGATGCCGTCGACCCGAGCGATGTCGCCGGCGAGGTCAATCGCCTGCTGATCCTCGATCATCGCGATCACCGCCACCTGCGAATCCTGCGCGGCCATATGGGCGACAGCACTAACGCTGCCCCAATGGCCGGCGCGGGTGAGCCCGGCAAAGCCGCGGCTGCCGCCCTTGTAGCGGGCGCTGCGCGCGATGGCCTGCGCCTTCTCGACCGAGGTCACGTGCGGAACCATGATGCCCATGGCGCCGCAATCCAGCGCGCCCAGGACGAAGGACTCGGTGAATTCCGGAATCCGCACGATCGGCGCGATGTTGGCGGCGCGCGCGGCGAAGATCATCAGGTCCGTGATGCTGCGGTCGAGCGCGGCATGCTCCTGGTCGATGATGACGAAGTCGTAGCCGATCGTTCCGAGGATCTCGATGACCTGCGTCGTCGGCAGCTTGAGGAACGTTCCGATCAGCCGCTCCCTGGCCAGGAGGCGGTGACGGAAGGCGGCGAAGGCGGGGCGGTTTTCGGTCATGGCGTGTCCAGCTGAATGGCTCCTTCTATCGCCTGGGAGCACATCAAGGGTCGGCGAATAGGGTCTATTTCGCAGACCGGAACGCTCGGGCCGGCGTTTCCCGCCGCGAAACGGCCGCGCGTCGGCGTTGCCCTTGCCGCGAGCCGGGTGCGAGCAAGGCGCGACACAAGCGATCTTCAGCACTGCCACGCAAAGAAAGTCTCCCCTTGGCCAATCCGACCATCATCAGCTGCGCCGTCACCGGAAACATCACCACGCTCCAGCAGACGCCTCATCTGCCGGTCACGCCGGAGCAGATCGCGCAGTCCTGCATCGAGGCGGCGCGCGCGGGGGCGGCGATCGTCCACATCCATGTGCGCCACCCGGACGGTCGGCCGAGCATGGAACTCGCGCACTACCGCGAGGTGGTGGAGCGCCTGCGCGCGGCCGAGGAGGATGTCGTCATCAACCTGACGACGGGGCCGGGGCAGCGCTTCGTGCCGAGCGAAGCCGATCCGAGCGTTGCCGCACCGGGGACCACGCTGATGCGTCCCGAGCCCCGCGTCGCGCATGTCCAGGCCCTGCGGCCCGAACTGTGCAGCCTCGATCTCAACACGATGTATTCGGGTTCCTCGGTCGTCATCAACACGCCGGCCAATCTCGCGATCATGGCCGAACTGATCGCCGAGGCGGGCGTGAAGCCGGAGCTGGAAGTGTTCGATTCAGGCGACATCCAGCTCGGCAACCATTTCATCGAGCAGGGCCGGCTCCCCGCATCGACGCTGTTCCAAATCGTGCTCGGCGTCCGCTACGGCGCGATCGCGACGCCTGAAACGCTGATGTACATGAAGTCGCTGCTGCCGTCGGCCGCGCCGTGGAGTGCGTTCGGCGTCGGCCGCTTCGAGTTTCCGATGCTCGCGCAAAGCTGGCTCCTCGGCGGCCACGTTCGCGTCGGGCTGGAAGACAACATCTATCTCGAGAAGGGCGTGCTCGCCGAAAGCAACGCGGCACTCGTCGCCAAGGCCGCCCGCATCGTTCGCGATCTCGGCGGCGACATCGCTACGCCGGACGAAGCCCGCGCGATCCTCGGCCTCAGGAAGCAGGCGCCCTTGCCCGCCTGACCGCTTCAATCCGCGGAACCCGAACAGATATAAGAAGGAGCCAGACCATGTACGACCAGAGCGATCCGCGATCCACATTGGCAGGTAATCCGAAACCGGCGCCCGCACGAATGCATGAGAGCTTCTTCGGATCCGAACTCGCGCTCTTCTACGAAACCGCCCCCCAGGAGGATGACGCGAACGGAAGGACGTGGATCAGCCGCGGCCAGAACTTCGTCGTCGCCTACAGCGAGGCGAACGAGGGCGGCGTCTTCTCCCGCTCGGACCAGCCGGACGAATATGCCGTCATCGTGCCGGACGCGGAGACCCGTGTGGAGATTGCGACGGACGAAGGCACGACTGTCGTGCCGGGCTACTCGGTCGCCTTCGTGCCGCCGGGAAGAAGCTCGATCCGGATGCTGACCGGCGGAACGCTGGTCAGGCTGTTCACGCCGAAGTCAAAGGACATGGCCGAGGCGGCTTCCAATGCGGCGGCCTTCAGCGGCCCGCATCCGAACGTGCCGCCGTTCCAGCCTTGGCCGGATCCGCCCGGCGGGTTCAAGGTGAGGTGGTACACGCTCGACGTGCCGGAGGATCCGTCCCGCTTCGGGCGCATCTACCGTTGCACGACCTTCATGATCAACTATCTCACGCCCCGGGTCGGACCTCGCGCCCGCGACAAGGTCTCGCCGCACCACCACGACGATTTCGAACAGTGCTCGCTGGCGCTGACCGGCGCGTTCACGCATCACCTGCGCTGGCCCTGGACGACCAACATGAACGTCTGGCGCGAGGACGAGCATCTGTTCTGCGAGTCGCCCTCGATTTGCGTCATCCCGCCACCCTCGATCCACACGACGACCGCGGAGGGCGAGGGCGTCAACCAACTGGTCGACATCTTCGCCCCGCCGCGCATGGATTTCTCGATGAAGCCCGGCTGGGTGCTGAACGAAGCTGACTATCCTATGCCCGGAAACTGAACCCGGCGAGGCGGCGTCAGGTCCGAGGGTGCGGAACGCTGGCGCCGAGTTCGGTATCGACGATTAGCACGACCTTGCCGATCTGCCGGTTCTCGTCGAGGATCGCATGAGCTGCCTGCACCTGATCGAAGGGGAGGGCGGCGTGGATGCGGGTCGCGATGCGCCCGTCCTCCAGCAGCGGCCAGACGCGCTCGACCAGTTCGCGCGCGAGCCGGCCCTTGTACTCGGCGGATCGCGGCCTCAGCGTCGAGCCGGTGACGGTCAGCCGGCGACGAACGAGCTGGCGCATGTTGATCTCGGCGAACTCGCCCTGGTGGCTGGCGATGAAGACGAGCCTTCCGTCTTCGTTGAGCAGATCGAGCTGCCGCTGCGTGGCCGGCCCGGCCTGTCCGTCGAGGATGATGTCGACGCCTGATCCGGCCATGTGGTCGCGGATCCGGGCGTCCCAGTCGCCCCGGTAGTCGAAGGCGGCTTCTGCGCCCGCGTCGAGGCACACGGCGCGCTTTTCCTCGCTGCCGGCGGTCGCGAGCACGCGCGCGCCGAACAGCTGTTGCGCGATCTGGATGGCCGCCATGCCGACGCCGCTGGTGCCGCCGTGGACCAGCAGCGTCTCGCCGGACCCGAGCCGGGCGAGCCAGACGATGTTGTTCCAGGCGGTAAAGAACACCTCGGGCAGGGATGCCGCCTCTGCGAAACTCAATCCGCGTGGAACGGGCATGCATTGCACCGCCGGCACGATGCAGTAGTCCGCGTAGCCGCCGCCATTTGCCAGCGCGCAGACGGCCGCGCCGACCGCAAGGTCCCTCGCGCCCGGCCCCGCCGCATGGACGATGCCGGCGATGTCGAGCCCGGGTATGTCGGTGGCGCCGGGCGGCGGTGGATAGAGGCCGCGCCGCTGCTGGATGTCGGGGCGGTTGACACCCGCTGCGGCGACATGGACGAGCACCTCGCCTTCGCCCGGTTGAGGCACGCCGCGCTCGACGATGCGCAGGACCTCCGGGCCTCCCGGCCGGGCGATTTCGATGACCCGCACGGCGGCTCAGCCGCCGAGGCCGACCAGCCTGGCCGGATTGGTGGCCACCATGGTGCGCACGTCGTCGTCGCTGAACCCCAATGCCAGGCACAGCTTGATCGCCTGGCGCATACCCTCGACCGGCGTCGGATTGTCGACCTGGCCGAGGTCGGAGCCGATGGACGAATGCTCGACGCCGGCTGCCTCGATATGTTCCTTCAGTTCCTGCGGCGAATAGGTGTTGAAGCGGGAGTCGATGTAGAGGCCGGCCGACTGCTCCACCACCGCCCCGAGGCGGGCGAGGTCGCGGATGTCGTCGTAGCTGAAATGCAGCCCGTACATCGGGTGGTTGATCAAGAGGCGCTTGACGCCGCGCGCGCGTGCCTCGTCGAACAGCTTCCAGATCTCCCAGACATGGAGATGGCCCGACGACAGGATCGCGTCGAATTCGGCGATGGAATCGAGGATCTGCTTGACCGGGTCGAGCACGTTGCCGAGCGGATCGAGCGGGCTGAGCAGGGGCGAGGGCTTCAGCTGGACGTTGGAGGCAAGCCGCGTCTTGCGATGCGCGCTGCGCACATGGTTGGCCGCCTGCGCGGTCGGCATCCAGATCAGCTTCGCGCCCATCTTCAGCTGCGCGTCGACCACGTAGGGATTGAAACCGCCGGTGGAATTGTTCAGCACCAGGCCGCTGAACATGGCGAAATCCGGCCGGGCGAGAACACGGTCGAGCAAGGGGATGAAGGGCGCCACCGAATAGTGGTGGTCCTTGAAGAGAACGCCCCGCATGCCGGCATCGGCGGCCTCCTGCGCCGCCTCCAGATGGTCGACCTGGCGCGGCATGGTCGACGGGCCGGAATGGACGTGAAGGTCGAGCGCGCCCTTCAGCAGCCGATTGGCACGAGCGTCGTCGATCGTCGCGACCAGCGTCCGGGCCTCCTCGCGATTGCGTTTCGCCTGATCATCCGCAGCCATGCCGTTCATCCTTTTCTCTGCCGCGAAGGCATAGTGATTGACGGTCCACCGTCTCAACCGGTAGTCCCTGCCGTTCCGTAGGACGGAATGGATCAGTCGGGAGGAGAGACCGTGGGCATCCGGGCCATCGAACGCGCCATGAACGTGCTGCAGGAGCTGAACCTTCAGCCGATCAACACGATCGCGCAGCTGCATGCGCGCACGAAGCTCCCGAAACCGACGCTGGTGCGCATCCTCAAGACGCTGGAGGATGCGGGCTATGTCGAAAACGACGTGAGGGAGGGCGGCTACAGGGTCAGCGCCCTGGTCACTTCGCTCAGCTCCGGCTTCCACAAGGGGCCGCTGGTGGTGGAAGCCGGCCGGGCCTGGGCCGTCGCCATCACGCGCAAGCACAAATGGCCGACGGCGATTGCCCTGCCGGACTATGACGGCGTCATCATCCGCTTCAGCACGGTGCCCGACAGCCCGGTGTCTCCGTTCCACAGCACCGTCAACAGACGCCTGAACCTTCTGACCCGAGGGATGGGACTGGCCTATTTCGCCTTCCTCGAAGGAGAGGAAGCCGAACTCATCACGGACGTGCTCAGGCGGTCCGACGATCCGGAGAACGCGCTCAGCCATCATCCGGCGGAACTGGCGCGGCTGGTGCGCAAGGTGCGCGCCAACGGCTACGCCACGCGGTCCTCGCTGGTGGAGCCGCGCAACTCGAATACGATCGCGGTGCCGATCATAGCCAAGTCGGGCAAGGTGCTGGCAAGCCTCGGGCTGACCTATTTCACCTCCGCCTTCTCCTCCGAACAGGAAGCGTGCGCCCGCTACGCTCCGGTCCTGCAATCGGCGGCCTCGGCAATCGCGGACGACCTCGAACGGCTGTCCCGCAGCATATCGATCGAGGACGACAATCCGGCGGCTGTCTAGGCTCCGGTCAGGCCGGTCGGGACGGGCGGTCTCCCGGCCTTTGCCGGCAGATTGAGATACGGTTCATAGCCTCGTCCCGGCGCCTGCGGCGCTCGGGAGCCGGACACTTGCTTCGAACCCGGTCCCGCTGCCCGGCCGCGGCGACTTGAGCGTGAGCCTGCTGCCCATCCGGTCGGCGATGGTCGAGACGATGGACAGGCCGATACCGCTTCCGCGGGCCGCGGCGCCGCTGCGTTCGAAGCGGTCAGTCAATCTCGCCAGCGTCTCGGCAGGCACAACGGGGCCGTCGTTGGATACCGTCAGGAGGCCGTCGGGGGAAAGGGCCACCTCGACGGGGGTGGACTGGCTTCCGTGGCGGAGCGCGTTCTCGACCAGGTTGCGGCAGAGGATCCCGACCGCATCGGGATCGGCGGCGGACATGACGGGCGTGTCGGGCCGGCTGAGCAATACCCGGCCGGCCGGCTCGTTCCGGCGCATGTCTGCGATCACGACGTCCAGCGTATCCCGCAGGTCGGACTCCCGATCGAGGTTCAGCCGTCCGCCTTCCGCGCGCGCGAGCTGCATCAGCCGCTCGGCGCGCGCCGTCAGCCGCTTGAGCGCCGCTTCGATGTCGGCTCCGCGTTGCGCGGTCTGAGGCTCGGCGGTTTCCTTCTGGATGCGCTGGGCCTGGGCGATCGCTCCGGCAAGTGGCGTCCTGAGTTCGTGCGCGGTGTTGGCCGCGAGGCCGCGCTCCGCCTCGAACGCCGCCCGCAGCCTCTCGAGCAGTGCGTTCATGGTGGCGGCCAGCGGAGCGACCTCGCTCGGCAGGTCGCTGGAGGCGACCGGGGCAAGGTCCTTTTCGCTCCGGGTCTCCAATTGTTCCCGGAACGCCCGCAAGGGCCGGGTGCTCTGTCTCACCGCGAAGGCGATCGCCGCGAACGCGGCCGGAATCACCAGCAGCACGGGCAGGCCGAGGCCCATCTGCATTTCGCGAACGACCGCGTCCTGATGCGCCAGCGGCTGCGCCATCGTGATGCGGATCGTGCCCTGCAGGGCCTCTTCGCTGTAGAGGCGGTGCGTCGCCGTCCGGCCGAAGCCGGGCCCTCCATAGGGCGGGAACGTGGACAGGTCGGACGCGTGCGACTGGAGCAGGACCGTGCCCTTGTCGTCCCGGACCACGTAAGTGAAGAGTTCGTCGTGGTTCCGGATCGCCCCGAGCCTCTGGCTGGCGACGTCTCCCTCCTCCCGTCCGACGATGTC
Source organism: Mesorhizobium sp. (assembly GCA_041913465.1). Lineage (GTDB taxonomy): Bacteria > Pseudomonadota > Alphaproteobacteria > Rhizobiales > Rhizobiaceae > Mesorhizobium_A. The sequence continues at coordinate 193,508 of JAYSFJ010000002.1, forward strand.
GAGGACCGCCAGCGGCAGCAGGCGCTGCGCGGTCTCCTGAAGGGAGGAATCGAAGACCTCTTCGATCTCGTGCCTCAGCAGGACGGCGGTGGTCCAGGCCGCGCCGATCCAGAACACGAGCAGGATTGCTCCAAGCGAGAGGAGCAGCCTGCCCTGGAGGCTCTTGGGACCCCTCATGCCTGAGCGAGCCTGTAGCCGAGGCCGCGCTCGGTTTCGATCAGGTCCGTGCCGAGCTTCTTTCGCAGGCGGCTCACATGGACCTCGATCGTGTTGCTCTCCACCTCGGCAGCGAAGTCATAGAGCTTCTCCTCCAGTTGCGCCTTTGACAGGAGCTGGCCAGGCCGGGTCAGGAAGGCCTCGAGCAGCGCCCATTCCCGCGCGGTCAGCTGCACGGGCTTGCCGTCGCGGCCCACGCTCCTGCGGGCGATATCGATTTCGAGCCCCCGGAGCCGGATGATGGGATTGGGGTTGCCCGAGTACCGCCGGGCGACGGAGCCGATCCGCGCCGACAGCTCGTCGAGATCGAAGGGCTTCACGAGGTAGTCGTCCGCTCCCGCCTTCAGACCCTCGATCCGGTCCGACACCTGGTCGAGGGCGGTGAGGATGATCACGGGCGTCACGTCTCTCCCGGCTCTCAGGGCCTTGAGGAAGACGATGCCCCTGCCGTCGGGAAGCATCAGGTCGAGCAGGATCAGGTCGTAGCCCGCGCCCGCCATAGCGTCCCGCGCTGCGTCGATCCGCGTGACCCAGTCGACCGAGTGGCCGTCCCCCGCGATCTGGTCGCGCACAGCGGCGCCCAGCACGGCGTCGTCCTCAATGAGCAGGATTCGCATATCCAAGCGCCTTCCGCGGCAATTGGCCCTTCTCTGGTGGTTCAACCTGACGCCCCGCTGAAGAGGATCCCGAACGAACTTCAGGATGCCGTCAGCTTGGCAGTGCAGCGTCGCCACAGATCCAAGTGAACGGAGTCATGGCCCATGCGGCTCGTCCTGACAATTCTCGCATTCGTCGCGGCTTTCCCAGTCGGCAGCGCCTTTGCCGACGACGAGTGCTTCGTGCCGATGGCCGACTGGAAGCCTCGGGAGGCCGTCGCCGCCCTGGCGGCGCAGAAGGGCTGGGCGGTGCGGCGGATCAAGATCGACGACGGCTGCTACGAGATCGACGCCACGGATGCCCAGGGCCAGAGAATCGAGGCAACCGTTCATCCGGCCACCCTCGAAATACTCGAGATCGAACACAGGGATGACGACGGCCATCGGCGTCGCGAGAGAGAGAAGCACAATGACTGAGAGCACCATCGCCGGATCCGATAACGCGCAGAACCCTGCCAGCTGGGTTCGGGTCTGGGATCCGTTCATCCGCATTTTCCACTGGACCCTCGTCATTGCCTTCGCAACCGCTTGGCTCACCGCCGACGAGATGCAGCCGGTTCACGAGTTCGCCGGCTACGCGGTCGCGGCGCTGGTCGGGTTCCGCCTGATCTTGGGCTTCGTCGGCAGCCGCTATGCCCGCTTCTCGCAGTTCGTTCGCGGCCCGGCCGCCACGCTCTCATATGTCGGCGACGTCGCCAGGGGGCGCGAGCGGCGTTTCCTTGGCCACAACCCCGCTGGAGCGGCAATGGTGGTAGCCTTGCTGGTGACGCTGTCGGGAACGGCCTTCACGGGCTGGCTGATGGAAGAGCCCGGTCGCGCCGAGACGGCAGCCCGCCAGCTGCAGTTCGTCGCGCCGGCTTTTGCCGACGAAGATGACGGCGAAGCGGAGGGCGCGCTCAAGGAAGTTCACGAGACGCTTGCGAACGCGATGCTGCTCCTGATTGCCCTCCATCTGGGAGGTGTGGCCCTCGCGTCGTTCCGTCATCGGGAGAATCTCGTCCGCGCCATGGTCACGGGCCGCAAGAGACCTGCCAGCCGCGGCGATATCGCCTGACCGCTCATCCTGACACGTAGGTGCTTACCAGGGCCTCGCCATTGCGGCGGGGCCTTTCCATTCCTGACGGCAAGCTGAAGCAGAAAGTTCGGTTCCGTCAGGAAGGGATCAGGCGCGGCGTCCAGAACAGTCCTGCAGAAAAGGAGATACTGCCATGAAGAGAACATTTGCAATCCTGTTCGCATCGACCGCGCTGACCGTCGGCGTCGGCCTTCCAGCCTGGAGCGCGATGCATGACGCAACGCGGCCGCAGGCGTCGCGCGAGGCCGTCTATGACGCCTCCGACGAGGGCGCGAACTTGCTGTTCGCCAGCGACGACAGCCGCCGCGACCGCGATCATGGACGCCGCATCGGCCGTGGCGACGATGACGACGATCATGGCGAAGGCGATGACGACGACAGCGACGATGACGACGATGATGACGACGGCTACCGGCGCGGTGCCGCGGCCGGACCCGCTCCGGCGGGCACAGTCGCCCCTCCGAACAATGGCCTGTTCGGCAGCGGCGCGGCGCCGAAGGTCAAGGTGAACTGAGCCACCCGCTACCTTTCCCGCGAAACCTGGAGACTCCGTCATGAGAACGATATTCGCCGCCCTGGCGCTCACCACCGCACTCACGCTTCCCGGTATTGCGATGGCGCGGCCGGTGACGCTGACGACCACCCTGAACAATTACGGCGGCGACGGAGCCTATCTCGCCATCTATGTCACCGATCCAAAGGGCGCCTATGCGGGCACCCTCTGGATGGCGGGAGGCAAGTCTAAATACTACGAGCATCTCAGCGACTGGTACCGCGCGACGCGCGGCAACACCGCCGAGATCAACGGCATAACGGGGGCAAGCGTAGGGGCGGGGCGCAAGCTCGAGATCACACTCGACCTGGCTGACGCACTTTTCGATGCCGGGTACACGCTTCACGTCGACGCCGCGGTCGAGGACATGCGCGACAGTCCCAACGAGGTCTCCGTGCCGCTGACGTCCAAGGGCGCCGGCCAGTCCGTCAAGGGCCGGCGCTACGTCGCCAGCTTTGGCTACGGCATGTGAGGGCGGACGCATGATCCGGGCACTTCACCGCTGGCCGGGGCTTGTGGCTCTGGTCCTGGTCTCCCTGCTCGCGCTCAGCGGGGCCGCCCTTTCGGTCTTCCCGGCGGCGGAGCGACTGGGCGCGCCTCAGGCTGAAGACACGATGAGTGTTGCCGATCTAGCGACCCGCATCCAGATCGCCTATCCGGGGGTGGAGCAGATCAAACGCTCCCCCTCGGGACGCATCACCGCATACTGGTTCGACAACGGCACGCCGGGTTCGGCGGTCGTCGATCCCGCCACTGGATCCGGCGTCGCCTCCGCCGACCCGAACGCGGTCGAGCGCTGGCTGACGAACCTGCACCGCTCGCTGTTCTTGGACGACGCCGGCCGGTTGGTCTCGGCTGCCGGGGCGGTGGCCATGCTCATCCTCGCCGTCTCCGGGACGGTTCTCGTGGCCCGGCGCGCCGGCGGCTGGAGGCGCTGGTTCGCCCCGCTGCGGGGGCCGCTGACGGGACGCATCCATGTCGAGCTCGCGCGCGGCGCTGTGCTCGGCCTCCTTCTGTCCTCGGCGACCGCAATCTGGATGACGGCGTCGACCTTCGGCTTCCTTCCGGACCAGGCAATTGTCCCGGACCTGCCGTCGACGGTGAGCGGTGAGACCGGCATGCCGCTGGCCTCGATGCCGCTTCTGGCCACAACTCCGGTCGAGGCCCTGCGCGAACTGAGCTTTCCCTATCCCGGCGACGCGACCGACGTGTTCACGCTCAAGACGGATCTCGGCACGGGCTACCTCGACCAGGGCACCGGAGCGACGCTGGGCTGGTCCGACCTCGGCGGCTGGGAGCGCGCGTCCGAAACGATCTACATGCTGCATACCGGAAAGGGTGCCGCGCTGCTCGGCCTGGCGCTCGGCCTGATGGCGCTCGCGGTTCCGGCGATGGGTGTCACCGGCGCCGTCCTGTGGCTGAAGGGCCGCCGCAGGCGGCCGCGCATCCGCGGCAACATTCCGCCGTCGCGCGCCGAAACCGTCATTCTCGTCGGAAGCGAGGGCGGCAGCACGTGGGGCTTCGCCGGGACCCTGCACGCCGCGTTGACCCGGGCCGGCCAGCAGGTGCACCTCGCGCCCATGTCGGCCTTCGACCCCGCCAGGTCCGCCGCGGCGCACCGCTATATCGTCCTCGCGGCAACCTATGGCGACGGCGACGCGCCGGCCTCGGCGAAGGGGTTTCTCGCCCGATTGGCCCAGTCCTCTGGCCAGCGCGCGGTGCCGATGGCTGTATTGGGCTTCGGCGACCGCAGCTTCCCGGCCTTCTGCGCCTACGCCGGAGCCGTCGAGACGGCCGCGAGGGCGCAGGGATGGCCGACGCTTCTGCGTTTCGACACGGTGGACCGCCAGTCGCCGCAGGAATTCGCTCGCTGGGGCCGCGAGCTCGGCAACGTGCTCGGCATCGATCTCGAACTCGACCATCAGCCCGTCCATACCGAGACGACTGCCCTCACGCTCGTCTCGCGGCGCGACTACGGCGAGGAGGTTCAGGCTCCGACCGCGATCCTGCGCTTCGCCGTCCCGCGCCTGTCGCTTTGGCAGCGCCTGACGCGGAAGGGGTTCGCCAGGTTCGAGGCCGGAGATCTGCTCGGCATCTTGCCGGAGGGTTCGACCCTGCCGCGCTTCTATTCGCTGGCATCGGGCAGCGGCGACGGCTTCGTCGAGATCGTGGTGCGCAGACACGTCGGCGGCCTGTGCTCCGGCGCGTTGATGGCGCTCGAGCAGGGCGGGACGATTGCCGCCTTTGTCCGCCGCAACCCCGGTTTCCACACGGGCACGGGCCGCACTCCGTTGATCCTTGTTGGGGCGGGCACGGGGCTGGGACCCCTGGCAGGCTTCATCCGGGCCAATGGCGCGCGTAGGCCGATCCACCTGTTCTTCGGCATGCGCCATCCGGACAGCGACTTCCTTTACCGCGAGGATCTGGAGGCCTGGGCGGCCGAGGGCAAGGTCGCGAGCCTCACGACCGCATCCTCACGCGGAGCGCGGCCGCGCTACGTCCAGGATGCGCTCGCTCCCCGCCAGGCGGAGATCATCCGCGCGATACGCGACGGCGCGCGCGTGATGGTCTGCGGCGGCCGCGAGATGGCGGCCGGGGTTGCCGAGACGATGGCGGGGATTCTGGAACCCCTCGGCATGTCGCCCGCGATGCTCAGGGCGGAGGGACGCTATGTCGAGGACGTCTACTGACCTCGTGCGTCACGCGCTCAACGGCCAGACGATGGGCACGCGCTGGTCGGCCCTGTTCCATGCTCCGCGGGACCTGGAGTCCGATCCCATTCGAGCCGCCCTTCAGGCCGCGGTCGACGAGGTCGATGCGCAAATGTCGACGTGGAAACCCGACAGCGACCTGATGCGCCTCAACGCCGCCCCGGTGGGAGAATGGTTGACCGTTCCCGCATCGCTGATGGACGTCCTGCGGCTCGCCCTGGTGGTCGGCAAGGCGTCGGACGGTGCGTTCGATGTCGGCATGGGCGATGCGGTGACGGCCTGGGGCTTCGGCCCATCCGCCGCCGCGCCCGATCTCATCCGCGTCGCCATGGCGGCGAGGCGCGTTTCCGCGCATGTGGCGATTGGGCTCAGCGACGGACGCGTGCGCAAGCATGCCCCGCTCGCACTCGACTTGAACGGCATAGCCAAGGGATACGGTGTCGATCGGCTGGCCGCGACGCTCGCCCGGCTCGGCATCCGCCATGCGCTGGTGGGCATCGACGGCGAAATGCGCGCGATCGGGTCGAAGCCCGACGGGGAGGCATGGACGGTTGCGGTGGAAGAGCCGGACCCGGCGCGCCGCGCGCCGCACTCGATCCTGTCCCTGCAGGATTGCGCCGTGGCGACCTCGGGCGACTACCGGCATTGGGTCGAGGTGCAGGGACGGCGCCTGTCGCATACGATGGATCCGCGCAGAGGTGCTCCGCTTCTCGATGCGCCCGCGTCCGTCACCGTGCTCGCCCCGACCTGCGCCGCAGCCGACGCCTGGGCGACGGCCCTGATGGTGCTCGGCCCCGGCAAGGGTGGAGAACTGGCGCGCAAGGTCGGGATCGACGCGCTGTTCCTGCTCCGAGGCGAGGGGGATGACATCCGCTCCTGCGGCATCGGGCAGGTGTTCGGGGACATCCAGCCGGTAGGGATCTGAGAGGCAGTTAACAGACGGCCCGGCGGCAGGGCGAGATAACCGGCCATAAATCTATCGCCGCCGCAATTGCGATTGCCGTAACGTAAGGCTCGCCAGTCAAGCTCGAATGAGCTATCCTCCGGATGGTCCCTGCTGTTTGCAATGCCGGCGGGATCGGCATCGGATTTGGTCGTTGGAGGTCAACATGCCGCAAGCCTCGCGCAATCATTCCAACCCCTCGTCGCGCGCCGTTCTTTGCGCGCTGCGCATCGCGGCCGCAGTGGCCTTCGTCGCGAGCGCCGGCGCGGCCCATGCGCAGGACTGGATCCTCAACGCCGCGGCGTCGAAACTGACCTACCAGTCGGTGAAGAAGAACACGGTCGTCGAAACCAACAGCATCCGCAACATTTCCGGGACGCTCACCAAGGACGGACAGGCGAAAGTCGTCTTCGACCTCGACTCGGTCGATACGGGTATCGACCTGCGCAATGTGCGCATGCGCTTCCTGTTCTTCGAGACCTTCAAGTTCCCGAAGGCCGAGGTCACGGCGAAGGTCGATCCGGCCGCCTTTGCCGAGCTGCCGACCAAGCGGCGCATGACATCCAAGCTGCCTTTCGTCCTCAACCTGCACGGCGTCGACAAGAGCCTCGAAGCCAATGTCGTGGTGACGATGATCACCGACGACATGGTGTCGGTCGCTTCGGAAAGCCCTGTGGCCGTGAACGTCGCGGACTTCGGCCTGCTGCCGAACATCGAGAAGCTGCAGACCGCGGCCAACGTCACCAATATCGTCCCGACGGCATCCGTCTCGTTCGACTTCGTGTTCAATGCCGAAGGCTCGGTTGCGCCCGTCGCGGTCGCTGCCGCGGCGCCGGCCGCCGATGTCGGACCGGTCGCGACCGACGCCTCGAAGGCATCGTTCAGCAACGACGAGTGCGTCAACCGCTTCGAGGTCATTTCACGCACCGGGGCCATCTACTTCCGGACCGCAAGCGCGCAGCTCAACGCCGCGAGCAAGCCCCTGCTCGACGCGGTTGTCGATGTCGTCGGCAAATGCCCCGACCTCAAGATCGAGATCTCGGGGCACACCGACTCCGACGGCGCGGACGAGTCCAATCAGCGTCTGTCCGAACGCCGCGCAAGGGCCGTCGCGGAGGCCATCGTCGCGGGCGGCATCCCGGATGCCCAGTTGACCGTCGCCGGTTACGGGGAAGCCAGGCCGGTAGCGCCCAACGATACCGGCAAGAACAAGGCGCTGAACCGGCGCATCGAGTTCCAGGTGGTCAAGAGCATCAACTGAGCAAGGAGACGCGGCCCGTGACTTGCCAGCATTTGATGACACGTCTGATCTGCTGGCTTCTCGTTTCCGTCGCGGCGTGTTTCGCAACGGTGTCGCTCGCAAGCGCCGAGGGCCGCGTCGCCCTGGTGCTGGGTAACGCCGCCTACCATCATACGCCGAGGCTGCTGAACCCGGTCCGCGACGCCGAGTCGATCGCCAACAAGCTGCGGGAACTGGACTTCGAGGTGATCGTCGGCCTCGATCTCACGACCTCCGAGACGGAGGCACGGATCGCCCAGTTCGCACGGCAGGTTCGCGGCGCAGATATAGCGGTGTTCTACTACGCCGGGCACGCCCTCCAGCTCTCCGGTGCCAATTATCTGATCCCGGTGAACGCCGAACTCAAAGACGACACGTCGCTCGATTTCGAGGCGGTCCAGCTGGATTTCATCCTGCGCCAGATGTCGCGAGAGACCGGCGCGCGGCTGGTGTTCCTTGATGCGAGTCTCGCCAATCCGCTCGCCGACCGCCTGTCCCAGGCGGGCGGCAACTCGGCGCTGGGGCTTGCCGAGGTCGAGGCGCCGGCCGGCGGCCGCGGCACGCTGATCGCATCGGCCAGCGGACCCAATCAGGTAGTGGAGGAAGTCGTCGGCGACCACTCGCCGTTCTCCGGCGCGCTGCTGGCCGCGATCGGGACGGCGAATATCTCCATCGCCGATGCAGTCAAGAAGGCGGCCGCCGACGTCGAGGCGGCGACCGGCGGCAAACAGAAGCCGTTGGTCGTCAGTTCGCTCGATGGCGATGTCGTGCTTCGTGCCGTCGACCTCAAGGCTCCGCTGGTCCTCGGCGAAGAAACGCCCGCTCCGCCCGCGGCGGCGCCGACCCCAGCGCCGGCGCCGTCCCAGGATCAGGCGGCCATCGAGGCGCTGCGGGCCAAGATCCCCGACCTCGCCACCGACAGCGCCATCTTCTTCGATATCCCCGTACAATTCGGCGATCCGGCCATCGACGGGAAGAGCTTCGCCATGCTCATACAGGGTAAGCCGCGCTTCAGTCCGGTCGAGGGCCTCGACAAGAAGGTGTGGGATAATCATTGCAGCGCGTGCCACCAATGGACCAAGGAGCGGCTCTGCGAACAGGCCAAGACCTATGTCACTGCCGATACGTCGGTGCTGAGGCTCGAGCATCCGCTCGGCACGCGCTTCAAGGTCGCGCTCGGCAGATGGGCGAAGAACGACTGCCAGTAGGTGGCGTCAGATGCTGTCGTCGAGAGCCTTGACGATTTCACCGACGGCCGTCCTGAACCTCTCGAATTCGGGCGACAGCGGCCGATCCGCGATGATGGCGGGGGGCGACTGCGGCGACGATACCGGCACTGTAGCCTTGGCTCCCCGCATCTTCCGCTCCGCCCAGTCGATCACATAGGCTGCATCCTTTCCCGTCAGGAAGCGGTTGGCGCTGATCGCCTGTGCGCCGATGACGTTGATCAGCGGCTCCGTCCTCGCGGCGGACAGGACCAGGTGAGCGCCTTCCATGCCCAGGAAGTGGCACAAGTAGAGCCGTCCGGCCGTGATCGCATGCCCGCGCTGCTTCAGGTAGGCCTCGCCCTCCCGCGCCAGGTTCGCGACCATTTCGCGCGAGATCGTCGGATCGAACCGGAGCGCCAGCAGTTCCGTCGTCGACAGCGAGCGGGCGAGGTCGGGCCGGTAGGTGTTCATCATCCGGATCCAGGTCTTCGAGATGAACTGGCCGAGACCTGTCGCCGATGAATTGGGATTCTTGGCGGTGGCGCTGCCGCCACTTTCGACATGGATGATGCGGTTGGTGAGGATCTGAACGGCTTCGCCGTCGGACGTGGTCGCCTGCGCAACGACTATGTCGGGCTGAGGTCTCGCGGCGATCATCACATTGCCGAGCGGGTCGATAGCTGCGCCGTCCTGATAGACTTCGAAATGCAGGTGAGGGCCGGTCGACAAGCCGGTGGTGCCGACGTAGCCGATCACGGTGCCCGCCTTGACGCTGGTCCCGATTTCGACGTTGTCGGCGAAACGCTGCATGTGCGCATAGCGGGTTTCGCGCCCGCCGGCGTGAGAGATCTTGACCAGATTGCCGTATCCGCCGCTGTCGGCGCGGTAGATGATCTGCCCGTCGAAAGCCGCGAAGATCGGCGACCCGACCGGGGCTTTCCAATCGACGCCCTTGTGCAGCCGGACCGTCTTGAGGATGGGGTGCTTGCGCGGCCCGAACGTCGACGTCAGAACTCCGTTGACCGGCGTCGCCATGCCGCTGGCGACGGCCACGGTCTGGACCTGGTCGGCACCGGTCGCGCAGGTGAATCCGCCGTCGGGCTGCTGATAGACGTAGCAGTCGAGATTCCTGTTGGTGCCATGGACGGCGACGTAGATCACCCGGCCGGTCATCCTGTCCTTCGAACGGGGTTCCTGCGAATAGACCAGCACAAGCCGATCGCTCTCGTCGGCGAACAGGTTGAGGTCGTTGCCGCGTGACAGATGCATGATCGCCTCGCCGATGACGCGGGGCGGCACGTTGTTGCGTACGGCCGTCGAGTAAATGGCATCGAGCAGGCGGTACTGGCGTTTCAGCGTATCCTGGTCGGGGAGTCCGGAATAGTTGAAGAGGTCGTTGGACACCCAGGGATCGACGCCCGCTTCGAAGCCCCCCGAATCCCCGCGCACCAACGTCCCGACGTAGGCGTTCCGGGCGTAGACCGAGACTTGCATCAGCGAGAGGCTCGGCGCGTCCCGGCGCGGGCGGTAGCCGCGCATGGCGACCACGAAGCCCTGCTCGAGCTGTTCGCGGCTGAAGACCGACTTGAGCGCCGCCGAGGCGAGGCTGGCGTCTTCCCGGCTGAAGCGCGCGTCGAGCGCAACGCTCTCGAGGGTGCGGTTGCCGAGGATACGCACGAACGTGTCTTCTGTAGCTTCGAAGCGCTGCGCTTCCTGGACGACGGTCGCGACCGTCGTGTTGTTCTCGATCTCGGTCCTCTTGAATGTCGGGAGGGCTTCGCCGTCGCCCTGCTGCAAGTCGTCCCAGCCTGCGTCGAGATCGGCGTCAGGTGAAGTCCCGGCTTCCTCCTCCATCTCCCCCGTCGGCATGGCCGGCTGGTCCTGCTGCTCCTCCACCGGGGCGGTCGCGCCCGAGCGCTGCGCCTGGAAGAAGGCGAAATCCTCCTGGTTGGAGGGGATCGTCGTCATGAACTGCTCGCTCGAACTCAGCATCTCGTCGGTCAGAGCTTCGAGTTTTGCGGGAACGCCGCTCTCGGCGAGGGCATCGGGCCGATCGATCACCCTGTTCCTTGCCACCGCCGTCGGGTCGTGGGACAGCGTGATCCACATCGGATCGCCGGGCAGGTCGACGATGGCCGGCACATAGACCTGCGCATCGGACGGCAGGTCCTCGATCCCCTCGGTAACCTGGAGTTCTTCCTCGAGGTCGTCGCGCGGCAGCCAGGCGTCACGTGCAAGATATGCGGTCGCCGCTACCGCGCACAGCACGAGGCCGGCGGCGGCCATGTAGATCCGGCGCAGGCGCTTCTGGCGCCGCCATGCGGCGAAGGACTGCTTCCTCTGCCTGAAGCTCGCGTCTATCTGGTGTTTCACGGATCGCGTCCGGTCAGGAAGAACGTCCAGCGGATCTGTTCGAGCGTGTCGACTTCGAGGAAGCTAGCGAGGATATGGCCGCGCTGCCAGCACTTGTCGATGCCGCGGATCGTGAAGCGCCGCTTCTCGACGCACATGCCGGTCGATCCCTCGAAGATCGCATGTCCGAAGACGTCCGTCGCGTAGACATAGACGTAGCGGTTCGACAGTTCCTCACGGATGACGTCGACGCACTGATTGGCGCCGATCGTCCACCAGCCATCGGTCTGGAACGTGCCGCCGACATCCTGGCCGACGGAGAGGTTCACCACGTCCAGGGTCTGGTTGCAGACGGTGAATTCCGCGCGCGCGCTGCCGGTCGTCAGCATCGCCGCGAGCGTGCCGGCAGCCAGCGTCAGGCAGGCCCTGATCGAGAAGTGAATGAGCCGGCGAAGGATAGACCCTGTCGAACCGCGCGCTCTGCCCGTCGACGCGAAGGGCGAAACGTCACGTCCCCACCGCATCGCCAACCAGCCTACTGGCCGAGGGTAAAATACTGCGCGGTCGCCGCCAGCGTCTTGCCCTTCGCTTCGATTTCACCGCGGATTCGCGGGAACAGGTCCGCGGCTGGCGTGGGGCGCGTGAACGACGCCGCGTCGATGCCGCCGGTACCGGTGATCGCCACCAGCAATTGCGGCGTGACGCGTCCGGCGGCCTTGTCCGCGGCGCTCAGCGCAATCGGAATGTTGAAGCCCGCCTCGGGCGACAGCGCGTCGATGCGCTCGGTGAGATTGAAGACCATGCCCTTGTGGTCGACCAGATAAAGTACCGCGCCGGGACCGCCCCCGGTGCGAAGCACGCCGGCCAGTGGCGATCCGTTCGACAGAGCCGCCTGCTCGAGCGTCAGCCGGGGCTGGTTGCCGTTGCCGGCGGGAGCCGCCTTGAGGAAATCGATCACGGCGCACTGTGTCGGCTCGATCGTCTGCATGCGCAGCGTCGGCCGGAGCTTGAACGTCTCCTCGAAAGCTGCGCCCATCCGGTCGAGCGGAGCGGCCGCGGTTCCGACGCCCGCGATGGTCACCGCGTCAGGCTCGGCGACGGCGGCATTGGCGTAGAAGCAGGTTCCGTCCTGGTGGCCCTTGATCCAGGAAACCGCCTCGACCGGATCGACCGTTGGAGGCGGAGCGGGTTCCGGCGCCTTGGGCAGCGCCGCAATCTCTTCCTTCACGATCGGCTCCGGCCGGGCCTCAGGCGTGGGTTGCGGAGATGTCTGAAGGACAGGTGCCGGCGGTTCGGCCGGGGCAGGCGCTGCCGGTGCGGATACGGGGGTCGTCGGCGCGGGCTCCGGCTCCGGTGTCGCCGGCTCGGCGGTCGCCGGAGGAACTGGTTGCGCGGTCGGCGGAGCGGCGCTGCTCGGCTTGGCCGGAGCCGGATTCGCGGGCGCGGGAGTGAGGACTGCGATCGGAGTCTCCGGTTCGCTGTCGCCATCCTGCGTCACGAAAGAAATCAGGCCTGTGAAGTATGCGCCCGCGGCGCCCAGAACCACGACCGCGGCGATGGCTGCGAACAGCCCGGCCCGTCCTCCGCCCGCGGGCTTCGAGGGGGCAGGTGTCCGCGCTGCTGGGGCCGCGACATTGCGCGGTTTCGGCAATCGGGCAGGCGGCTGGTGCGGCACGAAGCCCGGCTTGCCGCCGCCGTCCTTCGAGCCGTCTGCGGATGGCGGATGCCGTTCACGATCACCACCCCTGGCGCTTGCGGCGACATCGGCCTTGAACGCGCCGACGCCGACCAGCATCGCCAGTTCCGCGCTGCTGGGTCGATCTTTCGGATCGGGCTGCAGCATGGCGCCGATGATGGCGCGGAAATCCTCGTCGATTTCGGCCAGATCCGGAACCGCACGGCGCTTCTCGATGATCTCGAGTTGCGAGCCGCTCATCTCCAGCGGCTTGCCGCGCAGCGCCGCCGCCAGGACGAGCCCCAGGCTGTAGATGTCGGACTTGTCGCTGACCTGGCCTCCGTTCAGGCCCAGTTGCTCGGGCGAAACGAAATTGTATTTGCCTGCAAACTTGCCGCCGATCAGCGTCTCGCCGCCGACATGGGCGGATCGCGCGATGCCGAAGTCGATGATCTTGGCCCGATCGACCCGGCCGCCGGGAAGGATCACATTGTCCGGCGACAGGTCTCGGTGCACCGCCCCCGCGTCGTGGACCGCCGCCAGACCCTGCGACAGGCGGTGGCAGAGCTGCCAGACATCCTGTTTCGACATCGGGCCGCGCTGCATGACGTCGAACAACGCATCTCCGTCGACGAATTCCATCGCCATGTACGGCCGGCCGAGGCGCGGATCCACCGTGAAGACGTGGTAGCGGACGATCGCATCATGCGACAGATGGTTGAGGATCGATGCTTCCTTGCGGAAGAGCGCCAGGATCGTCGGGTCGCGTGCGAACTCGGGGAGAACGATCTTGATCGCCACCTTGTCGCCGGTCTCGATATTGTGGCCCCGATAGACCTCGCCCATGCCGCCGGTGGCAATGTGCTCGTCGAGCTCGAAGATGCCGCTCAGCTGTGTGCCGGGGCCCACAACCGCGGCTCCAGGATCGGGTGAGATGCGGGTCCTGTCGTCCATGCGTCAGCTCCGCGTGCCTCTGTCCGGATCGATCGGGCTTGCGGCCTGGAAACGTCCCAGGTCGTCCCGGATACGCACGATCACCACGGTCACGTTGTCGGTCCCGCCCCTGTCGAGGACCATGGACAGCAAAGCCTCGCACGCTGCCTGGGCGCCGGTCGAATTCACCACCGCCTCGATTTCCTCGTCCGACACATGCGCGGTCAGTCCGTCGGTGCCGAGAACGAAAACATCTCCTGGCTGCAATTCACCGTGCTGGTAATCGATGACGATGTCCTCGCCGACGCCGACCGCCCGCGTGATGACGTTCTTGCGCGGCCAGTCCCGCGCTTCTGTGTCGTTGATCACACCCCGGTCCAGCAATTCCTGCACTTCTGTGTGATCGCGCGAGATCTGCGAGATCACTCCGTCGCGCACGAGATAGACCCTGCTGTCGCCGGACCAGAGGCAGGCGAAACGCCCGTCCATGACGAGCAGGGCGGCGACCGTCGAGCCGATCGTCACGCCATGCTGCCGGGACGTCTCCCGTATCTCGTCGTGGGCCCCGACCAGCCGGTCTTCGAAGCGCGCCCGCAGATCGGGCGCCGACGCGGCGATCCCGATCGTCGAGAGGTGCTCCACGATCGTCGCCGAGGCGAATTCGCCCGCTTCATGCCCGCCCATGCCGTCGGCAACCAGCCACAGGCCGCTGCGCGGCAGGATCAGATAATTGTCTTCGTTGTGCTCGCGCACGCGGCCACGATGGCTGAGCCCGTAGCTCTCGAACGGCAGGGCAACGTCGTCCATCGACTTGTCAGCGCCGACGAAAGCGCCCCTCTTCGACGGGGTTTCACACCGATGCGCCGGGGAGTGTGCCACATCATTCCCCAAGAGAACACTGGAATCGGATGTTCGGCTGGATGCCGCCTCCGCGGCGGTGCGCGACAAGTTGGGAAGATGCCAGCCACCCCGATCGGCCATCACAGCGCCTGCGGACAGCTGAATGACGAAAGCGCCGGCAGGGCGAATGGATTTGCGGCCGCTCCGGCTTCGAGAAAATAGGCGACGTCCCGCCCCCCGATCAGGAAGCGAAGCTCCAGGCTGCCTCCGTTCTGCGACACCGACGCGCGATCCAAAAGCCGCTTCAAGGCCCATGGGCCCTCGAAGCCGAGTGCCGACTCCCTCCCCGGAAGCTCAGGGATCAGGCTGAGCCGCGCCGAACCGCCTCGCAGGTCGCCAGGCCAGGTGATCTGCGCCGGCGAACTGCCGGCCTGCAGGCTCTCGACGACCTGCCCGTCGACATCCAGCCGCGCCATGTCCGCTTCGCCGTGGAGGGAAAACGGCGTCAGGGTCAGTTGAACCGAGGGCAGCGGTTGCCGGGTCGGAAAATACGTGTCGCGGATCTCCGCCGCCAGTTGAAACTGCTTGAGCGAGGCTTCGGAAAAGTCCCGCGCAAGCCGCGTATCCTGCTTCCACCGCCACGAAGGACCGCTCATGTCCACCAGCGACGAGAGTTCCCGGGCAAAGAACAGATCGATCAGACCGCCGGGCGCAAACACCTTGGCGAAATCTTGCAGCGGCAGGTCCTCCGCACTGTCGGCGGAGAATGGGTACCGGCCGGCGATCGCCTCGCTGCAGGCCGCGGCCAGTTGGCCAAACGACTGGTTGAGCTGGGAGACCGAGGCCTGCAGCGACTGCCCCTCGAGTTCGTCGGCGGCCGCCCGGACCATTCGCGACAATGGCCTCGGAAGTCGGGAAGCATTGGCGCGCAGGTTCGAGATCTGCAGTCTCAGGTTGGCGTTGGCGCGGTCGGTCTGGCTGGCGATCGAATCCGCCAGCCGAAGGCTCTGAAGAATATCGCGGAAGTTCTGGGTCAGGGCATCGATCGGCCGCTGTCCGGCCGACCCGCTGACCATTGCAACGAAGGGCCTCAGCTGCGCCTCGATTGCCGCGACGGGGTTCGCCTCGCCTGTCGCGCCGGGACCGGATCCGGCGCGGTTCTGCGACTTCAGGGCGGCGAACTTCAGCCCGATCCGCGCCAGCCCCCGCGCGCGGTCCGCCGCCTGAGCCGCCGGTTCGTCCGGGGTGCCGGCTGCAGTGTCGCCACCTGCCGTCTGCTCGCGCGTCAGCACCATCTCATCCGCGGCCGCCTCGAATAGGCGCATGATGGGAGAGCCGGGCGAGGCCGCCGCCGATAGAGCGAGGTATTCCGGCTTGCCGGCCGCCATGTCCTTGAGCTTCAGCTTGTCCAGTACGGCCTGCCAGGCTGTGACGTATTCCTTCGCGTATTCGTCGACGAGTTCGGGTCCGACGCGCTGCAGGTCGGACTCGATGTCCACCTGCGCACCGCCCGCCCCGAAGACCCACCGGTCTTCCACGAGGTTCTGCGCGACCCTCGAAAGTTCTTCCAGGACCACCGTGTCGAAGCCGTCGGGCGTGTATATGCCGGGCACCCGAAGTGCCGAGAGGCTGCTTCCGTCCGTCGTCGCAAGGACAAGCTGTGCTTCGCCGCCGGCGTTCTGCGCGATCTGGAAATCGTACCGACCGGCCGAATGGTAGGCTGACCTCACGATCGCACCCGCCCGCTCGGCCAGTGAAAGCTGACCGAGCGAGCGTTGCGCGGCTTCGATCAGCGGCTGGTTCAGCGGATAGACCGGCTCGTACGCATCGTCGAGCTCCAGCATGGCCCGCAGATGCTTCTCCAGCTGTTCCCGTCCCGACCTGTTCGGCGCGCCGGGATAGCGGTTCTGCTCCCAGTCGCGGACGAACCAGGAGACCACGAGCCCGCTGTCGGCCTTCGGCGCCGCTCCGCCAAGCGTGAGGTAGACCTTCAACGGTTCGTAGACCAGGCCGGCGTTCCCCTTCGCCTCGTCAATGACCTGCTCCAGCTGCAGGAGCAGGCGCGATCTCAGCATGCGCTCCAGGGCTCGCCTGTATGCCGTCTCAGACGCCGATTGCAGCCGCTCGCGCTGGCTCAGGCCGAGCGTTTCGGTCACGGGCGCGTCCACATCGCGGGTGCCATATCCGGCGGGGAGATCGCGTATGGCATCGAGCGCCCCGATGACGTTCTCCAGTTCCGTGTCGGCAACCGTTGCAGCGGCCAGTTGAGGAGCTGCAAGGGAACGGAACTGGTCGACCGACCGTCCCGTCGAGGCGATGAGCGCCTGGTTGGCGAGAAAGCTCCAGCCGATCGCCCCAAGCGCCGCTATGGCCACAAGTCCTATGATCGAAAATCCCGCAAAGCGGGCGAGGGCGATGCGGCGCTGGGCTTGCCTGTCCGACGATACCCAGCCGGCTTCGGAAAAGACGACCTTCTGCAAGAGATCGTGCAGGAAGAAGCTCCTGCCGGTGCCGGACATCTGGGCCTGGCCGGGAGTTTCGAAGTTCCGCTCCATTGAGCCCAGGAGCTGGTCGATCGGCGTGCCTTGCTGTGTCCCCGAGGAGAAGTAGAAACCGCGCAGGGAAGCGTCGATACGCTGGCGCGCCGGGTCGAACACGCCTTTCAGGAATTTCGTGACCTGGTCTTTCAGGCTGGCGAATTGGATCGGAAACCCGAAGATCGCGATGCGCGCCCTCGGATCGGGCTCCTCGTTCAGGCGATCGGGCAGGTCCTCCGAGAGGCGCGCGACCAGGGAATCGAACCCTGACGGAGCCTCGTCGACCATGTTGCGCGTGCGATCGTCGGTCTGGAACGTGGTCCCCCAGACCTGTCTCCGGCGCGCTTCGTCGAAGGCCGCGAAATACTCCATGAAGCCGCTGATGAGATCGGCCTTGGTGAACACCACGTAGACCGGGAATTCGATCTTCAGGACATCGTGGATTTCCTGCAGGCGGTTCCGGATCTCGGTGACATGAGCGCCCAGTTCCTGGCCATCCAGGGTCATCAGATCGTGCAGGCTGATCGCCAGGATGACGCCGTTGAAGGGCTGAGTTGGACGGTGCCTCTTGAGGCTGCCGAGAAAGGCGAGCCAGCTCGACTTGTCTTTGCGCGCGTCGGAATCCTGCGTCGTATAGCGCCCCGCCGTGTCGATCAGCACGGCGTCTTCGGTGAACCACCAGTCGCAGTATCGTGTGCCCCCGACGCCCGCGACCGGTTGCGCCGTGCCCGACCCGGCCATCGGAAAGTTCAGCCCGGAATTGACCAGCGCGGTCGTCTTGCCGGCGCCGGGCGGCCCGATGATCAGATACCAGGGCAGCTCGTAGAGGAAGTTGCGCCTGCCGTAAGACGTCTTCAGAACATCGATGGCCTGCGCCATCCGCTCCTCGAGCACCTGCGAGTCGCTTTCGGCCTCGCTGCCGGCGATCGCGGCCTCGAGCGCCTTCTGCGCGTTGCGGTCGCGCAGATAGCGGAAGGCATAGTAGACCGCGACCAGCACCACCGCGACGGCGATAATCGAGAGCCGGATTCCGCTGCCTTCCAGTATCCGTTCGTCGTTGAAGCTGATCAGCGGCCCGGCATACCAGACCGCCGCCGCGAAGCCCGCCAGGGCGGCAACGCCGAAGAGGCGGGCGAGCCATATCATGGGGACTTGCCGCCGATCCGCGCGCAGCTCATCGAGCGTCCTCTCGCGCAATCATCAGGTCGACGCGCCGGTTCTTCGCGCGGCCTTCCGCCGTCGCGTTGTCGGCGATCGGCTCATCCTCGCCCTTGCCCTCAACCTCGATACGGCCGGCATCCGCGACCCGCGGGGACAGCAGTTTCTCGACCGCCCTGGCGCGCGCCACGGACAGGTCGAAATTGGACTTGAACGCGCTGCCGCGCCCCGGCTTCTCGCTGTCCGTATGCCCGACGATCCTGATCGAGCCCGGCTCGGCAGACAATGCCGCAGACAATGCCGCCGCGACCGGGCCGATCAATTCCTCGAAAGCCGGCTTCAGCGTCGCCCGGCCAGGCTGGAAGAGCTGGAGGTTGTTGATTTCGACGACGATGAACTGGCCTCTGGCGTCGACCGTCAGCCTGCCGGCTGCGATCTCCGCCGCCAGGGCTGTCCTGACCCGTTCCAACTGCTCATCCCGGGGAGGCACGGCAACCGGCGCAGGCACGGCGACGGGCGCGGGCTCCACTTCCACGACGGGCATCAGGCTCACATGCTGGATGGCAACCGGCTGCGACGGATCGAGGTCCAGGATCGCGGCTGCCATCGCCTCGCCTTCGTCAGTCACCAGCCGGCGCATCTCGAAGAACCCGCCTGCGACAAGCGCGCAGGCCGCCGCGGCGGCGGCCCACATGGGGATGCGCGCGCGCCGCTTCGCCAGGCCGATCGGCACGCCCTGCCATTGGGGGGAGATGTCGTCGCCGGGCGGCGGCCGGAAATAGCGGAGCGTCTCGTAAACGTCGCGCCTCACCCGGTCGAGGCCGGCGGCTCCTTCCGACACCCGGCGGTACTGACCTTCATACCCTAGTGACAGGCACGCATGCATGAGCTCCAGCAGATCGAGCTGCTCTTCCGGGTCGGCGAGGATCCTGTTCAGGGCATCGAAGAAGCCGACACCCGCCGCGTCGGCGTGGAAGAAGCGCGACAGCATCCCCTGCTTGAGCCATTCGGCCGGGCCGAAGCCAGGCAGGTTCTGGGCGATGTCGTCGACGGTTTCGCACAGGACGTAGAGCGCGATGCGCCCGTCTGCCTCGCCGACGCCGGCATGGGCGATCTTGCGGTCGAAATCCTGCAGCATGATCGCGAGTTGGTCGGCGAGCCTATCCGGCTGGACCTCCACGGGGATCTGGCGCAAATGGCCGAGCAGCATCAGAACCGGCGCCGCGCCGGCCAGGATCGGATTGGCTGTTGCATAATCGACGTGGTCGCTTGCCTGAAACAGCCGGTCGAGCGTCGGGGCGCGGCGATCGTCGGCGGACGAGCCCTCCGGCGTGTCCTGCGCGAGGAGTATCGTTCGCGGTGTTGCCGCACGTTTGGCCGGCTGACGCGCTGCCTTGCGATCCATGATCGTGGGTGGAGACGCACGAGCCGGGTCAACGCCACCGCGCCGGCCGGGCGCGTGAGCCGGCTTTACGACTGTCTTCCCATCGGGGCCGAAGGGATCATCCTTCGAACTCATCGCTGCGCCTGCATCGAATCGGCCGCTCGGGTTCGGCTGTGCATGGCCTCATGGCCAACCACCGGGACGAAGATAATAAGAACAAAGCGAAGATAGCAAATTCGCGGCAGGCAAAAGCGCACTATTTCACTTTCGCCGCCTTTGAATAGCTTTCGCTGAAATAGTCGAGGAATGCGTCCAGCATGCCGTTTTCATGCCGCTGTTCCTTGGCTTCCCATGCGGCCACGAAAGCGTCCCAGGCGCGGCTCTTCCTCGAGGTGAAGGACGAGGATGCCAGACGGCCTTCGATGGTGAGCGGCGAGATGTCGTCGAGAAGCCGCGCGAGCGCTGCCTGCATCGCCGAATAGGTCGCGATCTCGTGCGTCTTCAGGTCCCGGAACGCCTCCTCGAGGCTCTGCCGCGCGTCGAGATATCCGGGGCTGCGGCGCCCGAACATCTTTTCCAGCATCTCCTCGGCGCCGGGCACGAACTTGAGCGGATTGTTGCCGGTGCTGCTGATCATCGTCTGCTGGCTGCTCTTGGCCATTGCCTTCGCGGCCGCGCGTGCCTTCAGCATGGAGGCGAGTTCGTCGACCACGATCCTCAGCACGGCGCCGATCTCCGCGGCCACCTCTTGCGGATCCCGCTGCATGAACGCGTCGGGCGAGATGCCCGCGCCGACGGCGATATCGCGCAGAAGCCCGGCCGGATCGGCCGGCGGAGCCGGATTGCCGGACAGCAGCTGCCGCCCGGATTGCAGCTGCAAAGAAGGTTTCGAATGTCCGGCAGCCCGCGTCTCGCCCGGCGGAAAGAAAGGCGCATTCCTTGCGGGATCTTCAGCGCGGCGTGGCTGCCGACCGTTCTCGGCCGGGTCGGCCGTGCCCGCGAAGCCCTCACGGCTTTGTTCGATCGACACGTCGATGACGTATCGGCCGATGCGGATCGTATCTCCCGAGCTGAGCAGGTAGGCGCCGTCCAGTCGCCGGCTCGAGCCGTTGACGAAAGTGCCGTTGCGCGACAGGTCGCGGAGCCAGAAGCCGCCCTTCTCGAAGCGTATCTCGCAGTGGCGGCCCGAGATGATCAACTGCGGGTCTGGCAGGCTCCAGTCGCCATCCCGGCCGATCTCGAAGCCGCGGTCCCTTGCCGAATAGCTCGTCGGGCCGCCATCCGGCAGCCGCTCGACATTCCCGATCGTCAGACGAATGTCCATTGCGCGTGCGCCCCGCTCACCTCACTGCGGCGTCAGAATGATTGTAGCAGTATCGCCTAGTGGCGACAGTGTGAAATCGGCACTTACGCCGCGCCGCCGGCCATGCTGGGTTCGGAGATAGACCTATGCTATAGAACCAATGTTGGACGGCGCCCGGAGTGAAGCGGAATGCCTACAAACGCCAAGGCGGTCGCCCGCACTCCTCTCGGTGACACCTTCACCTTCACGCGCCTCGACGGACGCGACGAGATCAGTCGCTGCTTTGCCTACACCATCGTGCTGGTCAGCCGGAACGCAAACGTCGACCCGCTGCAGATGCTCGGCCAAGTGGTTTCGATCGAGGCGGAGGATGAGCCGAAGCGGTGGTTCAGCGGACTGGTCTCCGATTTCCGGCTTGTCCGCATCGAAGACGGACTGGCGCGCTATGAAGCCGTGGTCAGACCGTGGCTCTGGTTTCTCTCGAACACGACCGACTGCCGCATCTTCCAGAACATGAGCGTCATCGACATCGTCGAGGACATCTTCTCGAAATACGGCATCGCGAAATTCGAGAAACGGCTGCAGGGCTCCTATCCGCCCCGCGAGTACTGTGTCCAGTACGACGAGAGCGATCTCGACTTCGTGCAGCGGCTGCTCGAACACGAAGGCATCTTCTACTTCTTCGAGCACGACGACGGCGAGCACACGCTGATCCTCGCCGATGCCATGAGCAAGCTGAAGCCGGTGCCGGACTATGAGACCGTGGAATTCAACTACGGTGCGATCGGCAGCCGTCGCGACAAGGAATACATCACCGAGTGGGCGTTCATTTCGACAGTGCGCCCCGGCGCCTACGTGCACACGGATTTCGACTTCCAGAAGCCGGGCGCCGATCTCATGTCGCAATCCACCCAGCCGTTCGGGCACAAGGAGGCGAGCGGCGAGAACTACCGCCAGCCGGGCGCGCATCTCGACACCGGCCGCGGCGATGCCGTCGCAGCCATCCGACGCGAGGAACTGCAGGCGGTCCACCAGCGCATCGCGGCGGTCGGCCATGCGCGTGGCCTGGCGCCGGGATGCACGTTCAAGCTCGACCTCTATCCGCGCGAGGACCAGAACCGCGAATATCTGGTGGTCAGCGCCGAGTACCGGATCTTCGACCCGAGCTTCGAATCCGGCATCGATGCGGAAGGCGAGACCTACACCGTGCTGCTCGGCGTCGCGCCCACGTCGATCGTCTACCGGCCTCCCCGGATCACACCGCGGCCGATCATGCGCGGTCCCCAGACGGCGACCGTGGTCGGACCCTCCGGCGAGGAGATCTACACCGACAAGTATGCGCGGGTGAAAGTGCAGTTCCACTGGGACCGCGAAGGCAAGAAGGATCAGAACAGCTCCTGCTTCGTGCGCGTCTCGCAGACCTGGGCCGGCAGCGGCTGGGGCTTCATCCAGATCCCGCGCATCGGCCAGGAGGTGATCGTCGATTTCGTGGAAGGCGACCCGGATCGACCGATCATCACCGGCCGCGTCTACAACGCCTCCCAGATGCCGCCCTACGGGCTTCCCGGCAACGCCACGCAGTCAGGCTGGAAGTCCAACTCCTCGAAGGGGGGCGGCGGCTACAACGAGCTGATGTTCGAGGACAAGGCGGGCTCCGAACTGGTCAACTTCCAGGCGCAGAAAGACCACAACCTGCTCATCAAGAACGACCGCACCAAGCTCGTGCAGCACGATCAGTCGGACCGTATCGACCACGACGCTAAGCACTCCGTCGGCCATAACCTCGACGAGGACGTCGGCAACAACAAGACGGTCAAGGTCGGCGTCGACCAGACCACGAATATCGGCTCCAACGACACCGAGACGGTGGGTTCCAACCGTTCGCTTACCGTCGGCGCCAACGAGACCATCGGCATCGGCAGCAACTCGACCGAAACGATCGGCGCCAACCATACGCAGACGGTGGCGATCATGCAGACTGTCACCGTCGGGGCGGCCGAGACCCGCACGGTCGGCGCCACGCGCTCGGTGACCGTCGGAATGAGCCAGAGCCATAGCATAGGCACGGACGACAGCTGGAATATCGGCGCCAACCAGACGGTCAACATCGGGGCGTCGCAATCCGTCAAGGTGGCCGCGTCTCAGAGTTTCGACATCGGCGCAAGCCGCAACGCAAAGATCGGTGCTGACGATGTGGCCGATGTCGGCGGCGGCCACATCCTCAAGATCGCCAAGGGCAGCGCGATCGGCATCGGTGAGACCAGCGTCATCGACGTCGGCAAGACGATGACGATCACGGCCAAGGACGCGATCACCCTGAAGACCGGCAGCGCGCAGATCGTCATGAAGAAGGACGGCACGATCATCATCGAAGGCAAGGACATTACGGTCAAAGGCTCCGGCAAGATCAACATCAAGGCGTCGAGCGACGTGATCATCAAGGGCTCGAAGATCAACGAGAATTAGAGGCTGACATGGACGACGTCCTGCATCGCATCGAAGGCGTGGTGATTGGAGCCTTCCTCGGCTTCGGCGAGGAGTCGGCGCCGCTCGTGGTCTTTCCGGGCAGCCCGGAGGAGACGGCCTTGCCGGCGCGGAGTCTCTGCGAACTCTCGTCGGACATGATCGGTCAGGAGGTCGCGCTGCTCTTCGAGGGAGGCAATCCGCGAAAGCCGCTGATCGTCGGACGCATCGTCGACCCGGTGCGTCCCGCCGCCGCCACTCACCATGTGGTGCGGGACGGCAACCATGTTCGCATCAGTGCGGAAGACAGGTTGGAGCTGCGCTGCGGCAAGGCGACGATCATCATGGACAGTGATGGCCGCATCACCATCCGCGGCGGTCACATCACCAGCCATGCCAGCGGCGCGCAGCGCATTCGCGGCGGCTCCATCAACCTGAACTGATGGCTCGCTGCTGATGGCTTCGGCGGTCGAACAGCTCTTTGCGCCGCCCCGCCGCATCGCGGCCGAGGCGGTGCGACAGCACGTCGAGCAGGCGGCGTTCCTGTGGGCTCAGCGCGACAGCTGGAGCCAGGAGGATCCGCCGGACGAGACGGTGATCCGCGAGATCGCGCAACGCGTCGAGGTCAATCTCGAGGGTCTCCGGATCGCCGGCGCGGCGGCATGGCCGGCCGCCGAACGGCAGCTCGACGATTTCCCCGACAAGGGCGAGTTCTTCGTCGCCGGCTGGATGGCGATCGAGCAGGGCGACGCCACGCGCGTGGACAAGGTTGTCGCGGCGGCAAAGGAAGTGGACGAGCGGCGCGGCCTTGTCGGCGCCCTGGCCTGGCACCAGCCGCCGAAGATCGGTCATCTCGTGCGCGACTGGCTGGTCGCGCCGGACGCGTTCAAGCGCTACCTGGCGGTCGGTGCCTGTCTCGAGCACGGGGTCGATCCAAAACAGTCGCTCGCACGTCTGGTCAACGACCCGGATGCGCCGACGCGCGCATTTGCCTTGCGTCTGGCTGGCCGGCTGAAGCGGGCGGACCTCGCGCGCGAGATGGCGTCGGCGGTGGAGGCGGAGGATGACATTGTGCGCCTGTGGGCTGGCTGGGCGCTGACGGAGATTGCCTCCGGCGACCTGGCGCGAGCCGAGTTGCGCAAAGCCGCTGTCGCCGGCGGGGCTGACGCACTGACGGCCCTTCGCGCCGCAATCAGGGTCGGCCCCGAGAAGGACGTGCGCGCCTGGATGGGCAGGCTGATGCAATCGGCCGCCGCCGCGCCGCTCGCGGTGCGCGGTATCGGCATGCTGGGCGACCGCTCGATCCTGCCCTGGCTGATCGAGCGGATGAAGGAGCCCTACGTCGCCGTCGCCGCCTGCGCAGCCTTTCTGGAGCTTTTTCCGGAAGCGCGGGAGGAGACGAAGCTGTTTACAGCAGACCCTACCGAATTGGGCCCGGCGTTTGCCAAGCATTTTGAGGATGACGTGGTGCGGGTGGCGTTGCCGGAAAGGGTGGCGGAGTGGATGGCGGGCCGACAGTGATGGGACCTGCTACATCAATCGGGAATTGGATGACCGAAGAAGTAGCGTTGGCCTTCTACGAACTTGCTCGTCTCGCCGCCATCCGCGAATTCCTCCAGAATGGCGATCATCGTGAGTGCGTCCGGCTCGCCATCGACAAACGCTTCGCTGCAATCGACGCCGGTATAGGCTTCAAAACGTTGACGCAGTGAGACGAACGGGCGGGCGATTTCATCATTCAACGTGGCCAGAAACGAGGAGACGAACCTCTCCATGGACCACGGCGCGCCTCGCCAGACGAAGGTCCGGTCGTCGCCAACTGCGTGATGAACCTCGCGGTAGCGCTCCTTGACCAGGCCAATGAACTCGGGTTCCCGGCTGGCAAGTAGTCTGAGCTGCGCGGAGATCTTCTCGAAGGCGGGGTTCCTGGCCAGGTACTCGTCGACGTTCCTTAAGGAGAATATGTCGGCGTGTGCGGCGATTTCACCGCCCGGCTCTTCCAGCAGCTCTGCGATGCTGTATCCTATCATCGCATGGTCTTGGGCGCCTGTGGCGATCTCCCACGCCGCCAACATGCTCGGCACGAGCTGCAGATTGCCGGCCAACGCCGCGGCAATCGCCGCATTGCGCCGCGTGTCCGAGTTGTCGCTGGAGAGCGCAGCTTCGAGAAGCTGCAAATCCCGCCCGCGTGCCATATCGCCGGTGAGGGCCAACGCCACATAGGGAAGGACGTCCAGATAGGCGCCCTCGTAGTGCCGGCCGAGCAGCGGGACATGACTGTGATCGCCACGCTTGGCAAATTCGGTCACCGCCGCTGCGACCACCCATGGATTCGAATGAGTGAGCGCTCTAGCGTTCATGACTTCGGGAGGGGTCTCACCGTCAGGGTAGAAGAACCCGAAAGCACTCCAGTCGAAAGTGCCCATCATGAATTCGGGCTGGGGGATGTCGACCAAGATAGTGGCTCCTGACGCTAAAGCTTGCGGTGTAAATCGATCAGGTCGCTCTGGGCCGCAGCGAGCATGTCTTCTATATCCTTGCAATGCTGGTGGACTGCGGCGTGATTGCCCTTTCCGATCGGGCATCCACCCGCCGCGAGCGCGGTCTTGTGGCCGATGGTGACGATAGGGTTATCTGCGGGAGCATGTTCACGCGCCTCCCTTATTCGTTCGCCCTGACGGATGAACTTCTTGGCCACACTCTTGCCGTACTTCTTTTTGGCCCAGTTCCTACTCTCCCGTGTGGGTTTTTTGCATTGCTCGTCGAACTCTTGCGTGCGCGCATCCTGCGCCTGCTTGGCGGGAACCCCGAGATAGTGTGCCGAGCAGGGATCTTCCGGGTCGTCGCTCGGAACCGAATCGCCGCAGCCTGCCGCTTTGCCGACCTCTGAAGCGGTCTTAAATGCCTCTTGAGCGGCTTTCGCCGTTCGTTGCTCCGCAGGTCCAAACGGGTGGCCTGACTTCTTCTTCGCTGTGCTGAAATCGAAATTGTACCACTCCTTCGCCGAGACCCGGGCACCGGGCTTCTGGGCGGTGTAATGCACCGGTCCCTTGCAGCAAGGGCAGATACCTTGCGCAAGAAGTGCATCCTGGTCGGCAACGCTCATCGACTCGCCGGTGGGCAGCGGCGCCGTTGTAGTGGCAACGGAGGCATGATTGCTGGTCGTGATGTCGAAATGCCGGCAGACATTCTTGCCTTCGAACTTCACGTCCATGCACCAGGCCTGGAAATAGGTCTTGCCGGTGATCTGGTGTGTCACGACATTGGCGCCGAAGGTGCGTGTCGCCGCCTCGTCGCCAAGCACCGGCTCCTTGTAGTAGGACTTCTGCGCCAAGGCGGCGCCCTTGCCGCCGATCAGGACGGTGGTCGAGCCGGACTTCAGATTGTTCGA
Source organism: Mesorhizobium sp. (assembly GCA_041913465.1). GTDB lineage: Bacteria > Pseudomonadota > Alphaproteobacteria > Rhizobiales > Rhizobiaceae > Mesorhizobium_A. The sequence continues at coordinate 220,185 of JAYSFJ010000002.1, forward strand.
GAACGACGTATCGGGATAAGGGATCGGAATCGGGCCGGCCGGCGGCGAAGGCGGCGACATGCAGACGTCCGGAAACCGTGCGATCGACTTGTTCATGCCGTTCTCGGCGGCGATTTCCCACATTCCGGCGAAGACGTTCTTGGTCATCTCGCCCTCCTCAAGCCGAGACGATCGCGGCGGCGCGCCCGCCGAAAGCCATTGAGCTGCCGTGCAGCGCGGCCAAGTCTCCAGGGGCGTAGCGGCGGCTGAAGGCTTGCTCCGCCCAGGCAAGCTGGATCAGTCCCGCCGCCGCTCCGGTGTCTCCGATACAGTCCGCCGGATGCCACACCGGCTGTTCCGGCCGCGTCTGGCGCATGTTGCGCATTTGCGCCAGGACGAGCTCCTCGAAGGCATAGGATTCACCCGCCACGTCAGTGAGGCGGAAGGCCACGTCCTGCATCTCGGTGCGCGCCTCGGCGAGCGCCGCCTTCAGGGCGCCCGTCAGTCCGTTGGCGCGAAAAGGCTCCTCGCTGATCGCCGTCGCCGTCTCCTCGCCGAGCCCCAGGCCGCGAACCACCACATGGCGCGGCGTCAGCGGACGGGGGCTGACGACCGCCAGGCACGCGGCCTCGCCGGGGATCAGCCCGTCCGTCGTCTCGCTCGTCTTCAGTCGCATGGAACCGTCGAGCCAGGCCAGGGTGCGGGCGTCGATCAGGCTGTCGATCGCGAGGACAAGGCATGCCGGAGCACCTTCGCCCAGCATCTTGCGCGCCAGCATCAGCGCCGCGAACGCGGCGGGCTGGCCGGCCGCGATATGCGCCGTGCGCCGCTCGTTCACCGCCGAGCCATCGGGAAAACGCAGGTCCGCGAACATGCCGTTCAGCCGCGCGCCCGGCGTGTCCTTCTCGCGGGTGCACAGGATCAGCGGCATCTGCGCCCAGGGCAGCGCCGCGCCGATGTCGGGGTCGATATGTTCCAGCACCAGACGCGCAAGCAAGCGCAGCCGCTCGCGCCCGCGCCTGGAAGGTGCGATGGCGTCGACGCGGGCGCCACGGATCGGCATCGCCATCCTGTCGCGATAGTCGAGTTCCTCGAATGCCGCGATGCCGGCCCGCAGCGCCGCGCAGGTCGCGGCGGCGCTGTAGCCGACCGGCGAAACGAGGCTGACGCAGCTGACGACCGTCATCGGCGTCGGCCTCGCAGCTTGGAGAGCGCCGCCACCGCCTCGCCAAGTCCGGCGTAGTGCGGCTTGACCTTGGGCTCTTCGGGCGGCGGCCCCACCTGCACCTGCTGCAGCCTCACGAATTTGCGCGGCAGCTTCACCGACGCGCGCCCGACCAGCACGACCTTGCCCTCATGCGGGACGAGATTGAGCGTATCCGGCTGCACGAACTTGCGCTCTGTGTGATCGTCGAACATGAATCTCAGCGGCACCTTGAGCGGCGGCAGCTTGACCTTGAACCGGCCCGAGGCGTTCATGTTCACGCAGCCGAAAATCATTCCCTCGCTGAGCTTCTCCACCCATTGGTCTTGCGGCGCGGCCTGGAAATACCGGTCGTCGAAATCCTGCGGCAGGAAGGGCAGGACGTTCTCCATCCAGTGCTTGTCGTAGGTCCCGGCATAGCGTGCACGCTCCTTGGCGAAACGCGGCACCGGGCCGAAGCCGATCGGCCTGGGGCGATCGTTCCAGATCCGCACCCGCGATTGCGGATCTTCGACCGAGGGCAGCAGCGTGCCGTCGACATTGCCCTGGCCGACGAGGAAACCGCTGCCGATCGGATTGACGGCGTCGCTGCGATGCCTGGTCGGATCCGGATCGGTGCGGTCCCAGCCGCCGAAGGTCAGATGCCAGGCGAGCGGCATCGACGTGAACGGCACCGGACTTGAGGACTGGATGCCGAGCCCGCCCCGAAACCAGCGGCGCTGCCCGGTGACGATCGCCCGCTTCTGCAGATTCGGCCCGAACAGGCCGACTTCGACCGCCTGCGCCGGACGTCCGCCGGGCGCCATCGCCATCGCATCGAGCACCACCTCGCAATGCGGCTTCACCGGCACGAAGTCAGACTCGACCCGGATCGAGGTCGTCTCGGGATCGCCGTAGTGCGTGTCGGCGAAGACGAACGGCAGTTGTTCCTTCGCCGGCGTGCAATTGCCTTCCTCGTCGACCTCATAGGTCGCGCGAACGACCGCCACGCACCATTTCACGGCATGCTTGTCCGCGTAGGGAAAGGTCTCCGCGAGAAAGGGTGTGGTGTTCTGGCTGACGAACATCGAAGACCCTAACCACCCGCCGGCACGCTGGCGGCGATGCCCTTGCCTCTGCTCGCCTGCCGGAACCACCTCATCTTCGCGAACCCTGTCATGGTCAGGATTCCTCGACCGCCGGAACCTGCCGCATGGCGGGCAGGCCATTGTCGGCGAGGTCGTAGATGTCGGCGAAGACCAGCTCGTTCGCGTCCCGGTCGTCTGTCCAGAACGCTATCCGGTCTTCCGCCCCGAGTTCTTTTGCGGGCGGAAGCTCTTCCAGCCTCTCCTGAACCCGAGCGCTCAACCAGCCGTCCTCGACGCACCGTTCGAGCAGGTTGGCGACCGCGTCGAACCACGGGTCGGCGGCATCCGGCGGCCGGCCGATCCGCACGATCGCGAACGGATAGCGCCGTCCGACCCTGTCCTCGCTCATCCGCCACGCGCCGGCACAGGGCTGTTCGCCGAAGATGCCCGCGGGGATCGCAAAGCGCCACATGCGGGGATCGAGATCACCCGCCTCCGGCCGGTCGCGCAGCTCCATCGACATCCAGCGGTCCCAGCGCTCGACGAAGACGCGCGGCAGGTTCCAGCTGACGAAATCGCCGGTCGCCGGAATCTTGCCGAAGAAGCCCGTCGTCATATCTGCACCGGACAGGTGAACTTCTTGAACATCTGCAGATTGTAGGGGTTGTCGACGCTCGACGCCTTGAGCCGCAGGTCCGCGAAGAACCCCCCAGCGCCGAGGCGCACGTTGTAGACGTCCGCCAGCGAGGTCGCGGTGAAGCGCGCGGTCCGCAACAGGCGCAGCCAGGCCCAGCTGCCCGTCTCGCTGACGATCACTTCGGGCGACCCGTCGATCGGCTGGAAGCTGAGCGAGATGGCGCCCGTCCCGTCCTTGCCCGGCCAGGTCATCGCCTGCGGCCGGGTCGCGTTGTTGTAATAGACGAGCTTCTGGCCATCTAAATTTAGCGTCACGCGCGTGACGCTCGGCGACAGGTCGATCGGCTCCAGGGTGAAGCTCATGACCGGGCCGGCGCCCCCGGGGAACAGGTCGTCGCGGATGCGGCGGGCTTGTTCGAAGGCGGCGAGAGCGGTCGAGTCGAGGCCGAAATCGGCCCGCCACTTCCACGGCTGCGAGGTCGTGTCGACATAGGTCAGGAGATGGTCGTTGATGAAGGCATCGATCATCCCGCCAGGTCCGAACAGGCGGGCGAAGTCGCGGACGTTGACGTCGACGGCGCTGCCCGCATCGAAGGGATAGCGGTTGTCGAGGGCGGCGTTGCAGAAGGGCAGGATTTCCGCCCGCCAGATGGAATTGAGCTCGGAGGTGACCGCCCGCTGGGTCAGGCCGCTGGTGTCGCCGGCGATGCCGCTCAGCCAGTCGTCGATCGGGTCGGGCAGGATCTGCGCCTGCCGCGCCACGGCGCCGGTCAGTTCGGCGAGGCCGCCCTGCTTCTTGATCGACTCCTCCGGATCCGGCGTCGCGTTGACCGTCTGCAGCATGTTGGACAGATTGGTCAGCGTCACCACCGCTGCGTCGAGCGCGGGCGGTTGTCCGTCGACCTCGGCGATGGTGGCCTTCAGCGCCTTGAAATGGTCGGCGACCAGCGTCCCGGTCAGGTCGACCTCCTCGGCCGAACCCGCCTTCGGCAGCAGCTTCACCCCCTGCTTGGCGAGCTTGCCCAGCTTGCCGAGCTTGCCGAGCAGCTTGGAACCGCCCTTCTTGACCGCCTTGTTCTCGCCGGTCGTTCCCTCTTCCTCGTCGGATCGCGTCAGCTCGGTCTCGCGCACGACCGCCGTCACCAGCCGACGCAGCGCGGAGTCGGCGCTCGAGAGATCCTTCAGGTTGTCGCTCGCCGTCGCAAGGTCGGTCAGCGGCGCCAGCTTCACGTCGCGCAGGAAGCTGTCCCACTGCGCGATGTAGTCTTCGTAGTAGAGCTTCAAGACGTCCTTCGACAGCGCGGCAACCGATGTCTCCGCGTTCTCGGAGCATCCGCCGGCGAAGACCGCGCGGTCGAGCGCGGCCTGCGCCGCCACGTCCTCGACGCGATCGAGGATGACCTCGTGGAAGCCGTCATAAGTGAAGGCCCCCGGCAGGCCGTTGCGCAGCGTCTTGTCCGAGGAGCGGACGAAGATTTTGGCGCCGTTCGGGCCGGCGAAGTTCGCTGGGATCCACTCGGGCAGAGCGGCGACGGCCGGATCGTTCAAGAGTTGCTTGTAGGCGCGAACCGGCAGCGAGATCGTGCACACGCTCGCGAGCGCCTCCGCCACCAGCTTGCTGTCCGGCGCGACATACTGGTCGTCCGTCGCCATGCGGCGGATCGCGGCGAGCTGATGCTGCTCGGCGTCCTCGGTCGGGAACGGGGCGGCGGGCGCAAACTCCGGCAGCTCGTCCACCCACCAGGATTGGGCGAATTCGGGATCCATCTGCGACAGGCCGGTCATCATGCGGTAGGTCTTCAGCGCCCCCAGCATGAATTCCGGCTCGCGGATCTGGCGCCACATCGTCGCTTCCAGCAGCGCGACCATGCGCGGTTCCAGCACGTTGCGCAGGGCGTGTTCGTAGGCTTCCTTCTGCGCCTGCAGCAGTTCGGGCGCCGCCGTAGGGCCGACCGCGTCGCGCAGCGCGCCCGGCGGCCGCGTCTGCGCCTCCACGACCGCGTCCATCGCGTCAAGCGCGGATTGCATGTCCGGTGCCTCGACGAGGGCCGGCTGAGCGGCCGCGACGGCGAGCGGGCGCTGCAACGCCTCCAGCTGGGTGGACTGGATGTCAACGGCTTCGCGGCTGTCGAAGTAGGAGGACGCGAAGACGGCACCTGCTCCCAGCGCGGCGAGCGTGCATGCGGCCGCCGCGCCGCGCCAGATCCAGGCGCGGCGGCGCTGGGCGAGTGGATCGAAGGTCCCCAATCCCGCCTCCTTGAAGATCACGTCCGTCATCAGCGACTTCAGGAAGAAGCTCCGCCGCTCGACGCGCTGGGCCAGCATGGTGCGGTGCGGCGGCAGCCCGAACGACGACGACAGCGCCGCCGTCAGCCGGTCGATCGGCGCGCCTTCCTGCGTCGCAGAGGTCAGATAGACGCCGCGCAGCCAGGCGCTTTCCTCATATTTGCTCTCGCCGGCCATCGCCTCGACGAGCACCTGTATCGGTTCCGAGAGGCTCGCGACCTGTGCCGGAAAGCGAAAGATCTCGGCGCGCCCGGTGAGTTTGTCTTCGCCCTCGAGCCGGGGGATCATCCGCAGTTCGAGTTCGCGCGCCAGCGCCGATATCTCCTCGCCCACGGCCGCCGCGTCGACACGCGCATCCAGCGGGAACGTCGCGCCCCAGACCTGCTCGCGATCCGCCGTCGAGAGGTCGTCGAAGAACGGCTCGAATCCCTTGATCAGGTCGGCCTTGGTCAGCATCAGGTAGACGGGCAGGTTAATTTCCAGCCGCTCGTTGAGTTCGGCGAGGCGCCGCCTGATCTTGCGACCGTGCGCCTTGATCGCCTCGTCTCCCTCGGACAGCACGTCGATCGATATCGCCACGATGACGCCGTTGAGCGCTCTGCGGCCGCGATGCCGCTTCAAGAGGTCGAGGAAGCCGAGCCACTCGGTGGAATCGACGTCGGGCTGGCTTTCCTGTTCCAAGTAGCGTCCGGCCGTGTCGATCAGCACCGCGTTCTCGGTGAAGAACCAGTCGCAATTGCGCGTGCCGCCGACGCCCTGGAGATCGTTGGTCAGGTCGATGGGGAAGTTGAGGCCGGACTGGCGCAGCGCCGTCGTCTTGCCGGTCGCGGGGGGCCCGACGATGACGTACCACGGCATCTCGCGCAGGAACTTCCGGTTGCCCAGCTTCCGCCGGCGCAGCTCGCCCAGGACCTCCTGGAACTTGGCGCCGACCGCCGCCACGCTCTCCTCGCCCGGGCTCGGCGGCTTCTCCTCGACCGTCGGGGCGATCTCGGCGACGAATACCCGGTTGGCGCGCATCGCCCGCCTTTGGGCGATGATCAGCCAGATCAGCCACAGGATGACCAGCCCGGCGATGATGCCGATGCGCACCGTCTCGGATTCGAAGGGCTGGCTGCGGCCGACGCTGACGATCGGCCCGAAGACCCAGACCAGGAGCGACAGCAGCGTCAGCCCGATGAGTGTCCACAGAATGCGCGACGTGATGACGGCCCAGATGAATCGCAAGATGAACATCTTACAATCTCTTCTCGACCAGAACCTCGACGCGCCGGTTCGCCGCGCGTCCTTCCCGGGTGCCGTTGTCCGCCACGGGATCCGTCGCCGCGCGGCCTTCGGACTTCACCCGGTCCGCCGGCACCCCCCGCTGTATCAATAGCTCGGCGATCGTCGCGGCGCGCGCTTCCGAGAGGCGCTGGTTGGTGGACAGCGGGTTGCTGCTCTGCAGCGGCACGCTGTCGGTGTGGCCGATGATCGTGATGTTGCCGATCAGATCCACATTGTCGAGGATGACCTTTGCCACCGAGTCGATGAGCGGTTCGAACCCGTCCGTTAGGTTCGCGCGCGACGACTGGAACAGCTCGGGCGCGGTCGCCTGGATGACCAGCCGCGCAAGCGAAATGCTCTCGCTGCCCTTTAGCGCGGGCCGCAAGCCCTCCGGAGCGGCTGCTTCGAACTCGGGCAAAAGGGCGAAGTCGACGACTGCGGGCGGCGGCGGGGGCGGCTCAGCCTTGGGCACGGCGCGGGTGATGGCAGTGCGGTCGGCGGGCGGCAGCGCGCGAACCAGCGTCGACAGTTTGGTAGCATGGGCCGAAAGGCCCATCGACAGGCCGAGGTAGATCAGCGTCGACACGACGATGGCGGTCGCGGCCATGACCCAGATCGGCACTATGAAGCGTGGCGGTTCGTCAGAGGCGATCACGCCGCGCCAGTTGGGCGACAGCGGTGCGTCCTCGGCATCCTTGTTGCGCAGGAAGCGCGCCGCCGCGACACGGACGGCGTTCAGCGATCGATCCCCCGCACGCCCCGGCACCCGATACTTGCCGCGGAACCCCAGCGCGAGGCAGTGGTATTGGAGCTCCATCATTTCCGGGTCGCGGGTCGGATGGCGTTCGAGCTCCTCGAGCCGATCGAAGAACTGCGTGCCCGCATCGACATCGCCGCGCAGCATGACCACCAGCGGCTGGCGCGGCCAGACGCCCGCGCCGCCCCAGGGTGTGTTGAGCGCAAGGTCGTCGAGAAGGGCAGCGACCGCCCAGGCAGCCCGGTCCGCGCGCTCCAGGGACGAGCCCGACGCGATGGCGGTGTCGCGCGCCGCGACAAGTGCGCCAAGCAGGCGCGTGCGCAGCGCCTCGGGGTTCTCGGGTGCGACCGCGCTCTCGAGCTCGGGCGCGAACTCGAGCAGCGATGCGAAAGCCGCCACGAGCGAGTTCGGATGTGCCCGGCTGCTCTTGACGGAGGCAGACTGGGGCTCGAGTGAGTAGGATGGCTGTTCGCGCCTCGGTTGACCCGGCGCAGGCTGGCGCGGCGCGACGTTGACCAGACGGATGCGCGTCTTTTCGCGATCTCCCGACAGTCCGAATGGATCATCCCTGCTCATCAGCGGTTCACCGAATAGCAGTCGACTTGCGGTTCGCTCGGCAGCACGCCCGACACGCCGATGACGAAGCCGGGGGCGTCGAGCAGCGATGCCCAGTGCTCGCTGCGCTGGTCGAGCTCAAGGCACAGGCGGTCGCCGTCATAGGGAATCTCGCGCGGCTGCGAGTGCAGAGGCTTCAGCGGAATTCCCGGCAGGCGCGACTTCCACAGGCCCTCGAACTCGTCCGACGAACCGACCGTCGCCTGATTGACGAAAATCTTGCGCAACGCGTCTTCAGACAGTTCCGATCCGACACGGATGACGATGCGGCTAGCCGTCAGGAGCTTCGGATTGTCGATGCGGACCTTCCAGACGTTGGTCGAATGGCGCATCACCGGCAGCGCCCGCGATTTCGGTTCGACGTAGCGGAGGCTGAGGATCAGCGAGCGAAGCGTGTCGGCAAGCGCCGTGAACGAAGGCGCCGGCGTCACATGGTCATAGGCCGGCAGTTCGCCGAGCCTTCGCGAACTCGAACCATAGGTCGCCATCGAGCCGGCCAGCCCGGCCAGTTCCACGAAGAGGTCGGCCGGATGATAGACCTCCTGCGCCAGCATATGCGCCAGACGCGGCCTTGCCGCGTTGGCGAGGTTGAGCATCAGGAGATCTTCGACGCTGCGGCCCGGACCGCCCAGCACGACCTTGCCATGCGCATCGGCGATGTGATCGAGACCGGTGATGATCTCCTGCAGCAACTGGGCATACCAGGGCACCGCGCCGGTCACGAGCGCCGGGGGCAGGAAGGTCTCGACCACCGCCACGCCGCCATCGGCGCGCAGGCCCTTGATCTCCGTGATCGGTAGCGTGGTGTAGCCGCCCACCGACTTGCCGGGCGCGAGTATCCGCGCCTGCGGCCTGGCGATCTCGACCTCCTCCGGGTCGGCGCCGCCCTGCACGGCGTCGTTGATGGTGACGATCCTGCCGCGATAGCGCGCGCCGCTAAGGCTTGCATGAGCGGGGTCGAAGGCAACCCCGCCGGCAGGCTCGAGGGGGAGGGCGACGAGGACGGCGCCGGCCGACGTGTCTGCCGTGACCGACAGCGGTTGCGGTGCGTCCATCGTCTCGGGAATGGAAAACGGCGTTCCATCGGGGAAGATGCCGCGCGCGGAGAGGATCGAGATCTGGCCCGCTTCCAAGAGGGCGGTATCGAGCGTCAGGGCGCGGAAGCCGAACGTCTGGAGGCGTCCCGCCTGCAGCGCGCCGCGCATCGACGCGTCGATGAAGCGGTCCTGCTGCTGGAAATGCTGTGTCCTGAGGAACAGGCCTTCGGACCAGAGCACTCTGTTCGCGTCGGTCATCACCTGTTGTCCTGAGATGAGAAGAGCCCGTCTTTGCGGCTGCTGACGGACATGCCGCCGCGACCCAATGCTATGCCGATCGTCAGCTTCGATCCCGGAGACATCGCCTTCGTGACCTTCCACTGGCGGCCGGTCGGTTCGCGCACGAAAGCGACGAAGCCGAGCGCCGCCGCCTCGGGCTCGACGGTGATCGTCTTCGACGCCAGCTTGCCCGGCGCCACGGCGAGCGTGTCGGACCCCATCAGATCGCCCCCGAGCGTCGCCGCGGCGTCGGCTTCGAGCGCGAAGTAATCCGCCTGGTCGAAGGTGCCGGTGCTGCGCAGCCGATAGATCATGACGACGACCGGCCGGTCGCCGCCGTTCGGCCCGGGGTTCATGCCCGCGCCTCCAGAAACCTTGACATTGATCTTCGACGGCTTCGGCGCGAACAGAAAACCCGTCGAGAAGACCATGGCGGCGAGGGAGGCGAGGACGGCGCGGCGGCTGGTCATCTCTCACTCCTCCTCATAGGCGTCGCGGAAGTCCGCCCCGATCTCGCCGAGGAAGCGCGTCTCCGCACTCTGGGCGATCTCGCGATGGCGCTTGCGGTAGAGTTCCCACAGTCTCGCGCTGCGGCCGCCGGACAGGAGGGTTCCAAGCGTCGAATTCGATTTCAGCTCCTCTTCGATCGCTTCGGGATCGAAGCGGTCGATCATGCGCCTGAGCGCGCCCTGGACGCCGCGCCAGGCGCGAACGTGATGCTGGGCAAGATCGCGCACGCTGTCGCCGATCGCCGCTTCGCCGCCAAGGAAGCCAGGGCTGCGTTCCGCCATGATCGTCGCAAGCACGTCTTCGACCGTCGGCAGGAATTTCAGCGGATTCACCTCGGACGAGCCGATCACCGTCTGGGCGACGCGCGCATTGCCCTTTTCCTCGGCGCGCTTGCGCAGGAGCTGCATCAGCCCGTCCAGCATCAGGCGATATTCGCGGCCGAATTTCTCCATCTCCGCAACCGGGTCGCGCGACGCCGCGGCATCGTCGCCAATGCCAAGGCCGCGCAGGAAGGCCGCGCGCAACTCGTCGGGCTGCGCGCCGCGAGACGCCTCGCTCGCGGCTGCCGCGCGCGCGACGTCCGGCGCAGGTGCGCGTTCGGCCGGGCGCCGCGGTGCAACCTCCCATGGCGCCGCCGGCTGCTGCGGCACCGCCCGCGCCGGCGGTTCCGGCACGGCCTCGCGGACCGGCGCGGGGCCGAAGGAGAAGTCGGCGTTGAAGGCAGGACGAGGCGTGGGATCAGGCTGGCGAGGCAGCTCGACCGGCGGATTGCCGAAGCCCAGCGGATCGATCGACGTGCGCGGCCTGCTCTCGGGCTGCGATCTCCTGCTGGACACGGGGTCGAGGCTGAACGGATCGTCGAAGGCCTGGGAATTGCGCTCCCGGAATGGCTGGTCCTGTCCCGGTTTCGGCTGCTCGAACGATTTCGGCAGTTCAGCCGGACGCGGGCGCGGCGGCTCTTCCACCGACTTGACCAGGAAGAAATCGTCCTTGTCGAGGCTGACCGGGGGGCGCGACACATGGCCTACAGGCGGCGGCTGTTCCGGTGTAACCCCGCGATCCGCCCTCACGGCGACCCACAGCACATAGTCGCCGAGGCGCAGCCGCATCCCGTGCCGCAGACGCGTCGAATTCCCGGAGCCAAGCGGACTGGCCGAGTCGTCTATGTAGAGCCCGCTGCTCGATATGTCGGTGACGACATAGTCGTCCGGTCCTCCGGAGATCCTGCAGTGGGCGCGGGAGATGAACATCTCCGGGTCTTCGATCTGCCAATCCGCTTCGGGGCTGCGTCCGATCACCAGCTCGCCGGTCTCGAGCCTTGCCTCGCGCACGGCCTGGGCGCGTGGTCCATGCTCAAGGGTGAGCACCAAGCTCATGTGCCGACCTCTGCGATTTCCGGCCGCCATCCAACGACTGCCCGCAGCCGCATATCGTCAGCATCTTCCCTTTCGGAAGGGGGCGCAAGCCATGTTGTCCGCCCCAGCCGGACCGCTCCGAGCTTCGGGGGAGGGATCTCCGCCTTCGCCAGGACAAGCCGCACGTCGACATCCACATTGTCCCCGGTGAGGTCCCGCAACGCCCGCTTGAGCGAATTGAGACGCGCGCCGCCCGGCAGGAACGACAGATAGTCGGCGATGCCCACGGGGCCGATCCGAAGCTCCACGCGGCTCTGCCGGGTGAACGTGCGCGGTCCGATGGTCGCCCCGGCGCCCAGCGCCGCGTAGGCGCCGCCCAGCCGGGTCTGAAGCGCCTTGGGGATGGGCATCCAGACCGCGATGAACTCCTTGAGTGCGACCGGCACGTCGAAGGCTTCGGCGACGAACAGGGTGAGGCGCTCGGCCCCGTCGACCTGGCTCGCCAGCGCCGTCGCCTGGCGAAGCTTGACCGTATCCAGTTCCGCATCTGCCGGATTGCGGGTTCCTGGCAGGCCGATGCCCGCCAGCGCGGCCAGCATGGCCTCCACCCGCCCGCCGCCCCGGCGCTCCACCTGGACCGCGGGGGTCTGGTCCGCCCACGCCCTGTAGAACAGCGCGATCAGCCTGTGCTGCAGCATGTTGACGAAGTCGACGAAGGTCGTGTCGCTCGTCTGCCTCGCATCTGCGCCGGCAAACCAGCGCTGCGACAGGCGGTCGAGAACCCAGCGCGTGATGTGGAGCGGCATCGGCCCTTCCGGACCCAGGAGCCCGATATTGGCGACCGTAACCTGGGCCGGCCGGTTCGCGGTCGCTCCCTCGAAACCGGCGACGTCGTCGGTCGCAAATCCGAGGCGGATCTGCTGGCCGATGCGCGCCGGCTCGAACTCCGGCCCGCCCGCCTGCCCGAACGTCCGGCCGTCCTGCTCGAGGCGGCGCAGCAGTTCGAAGAAGTCGAACGCCTGAGACAGCCCGGCTTCGTCCGCGCTCGGCTGCCCTAGATCAGGTGGCGATTGCCTGGCGACATCGGCCACAGCACATCCTCCTGTTTCTGCAGCAGTCGCGAGCGCGTCCGCACGAACCCGTTGATGCCGGCATATCGCGCGAAGAGACGCGACAAGAGGGCCGACAGCAGGAGCGCGCTGTGGCCGGTCAGCACCGACTGGTCGATGTCCAGCGTCACCTCCACCCCGCGCCCGAAACACATCGGCCCTTCGATCGCCAGCCGTTCGACCACCGGCCGCGACGAGACGCGCGCGATCGAGCGCACGTGCCTGGCGAGACCGGGATCGCCCCTTTCGGCATAGAGATCGATCAGCGCGTGCAGCGGATCGGCGCCGCGGCCGTCCGCCGCAAGGCTGAGGAAATTGAGGGACAGTTGCGAGACCAGGCGCCAGGCCAGCTCGTCCGCGCGCGACTCGCCCTCCGCGCCGGCGGGAAGCGACGCCGCGATCGACCTCTGCGGCTGGCGGAGCGCGCCGATCAGCCTGATCGACTCGACGGGGTCGCCGCCGTCCAGCGTCAGCGTCGGCGTATCGTCCAGGATGGGGAGGTCGCGATTGGTGCACAGCGCGACGATGTCGATCCGCTTCGGCCGATCCGACCTGGCTGCGTCCGGCCGCCGCGACACCGACAGGAACACGTCGTCGCCCACGTAGGAAGCGCGCGTCACGCCCTGGCGCCGCTCGTCTTCCGTCGCCCGCCGCGGCCGCCGTTCGGTCGAATAGACCCAGCCGCTGCCGCGGTTCTGCCCGAGGCTGAAAAGCTCGGGTATCGCCGCCTCCGGGCCGACGTGGTCGGCGTCGGCGACGCGGGTGATGCGGAAGATCTCGAAGTCGCGCGGCCGCGTGCGGTCGGCATAGACCGGCTGGCGCGTCCTGCGCGCGTCCAGTTCGACGATGTTGCACTCGCGCTCGAACAGATTGATGATCGGCGTGGCGAACAGTTCGAAATCGGCCGGTGTCAGGTCCGCCAGTTCGGGCGCGGGCCGCTTGAACAGAAACACGACATCCAGCCGCCCCGAACAGACCCGAAGCGTCGGCTGCAGCCCTTCGATGCGGGCGTAGTGGAAGCGCTCCGGCATCATGAAATATTCGCGCAGCAGCCGGTATCCCTCGAAGCTCGAGCGGGTGCGCGGCATCAGGGCTTCGGAATCGGCGATGCCGACCATGGCGGGCATCGGAAGCGGCGACAGCTGGCCGGTGCGCGCCTCCGGCCGGGCGCCGACGCCCGAGCAGGCGCCGAAGATGGCGTCGAAGATGAGTGGCGCCTTGGTGCGTCCGGCGAAGCAGAAGCGAAGCTGATCGACGGCGAGGTCGCTCAGATTGCCTTTGCCGGTGCGCGCCAGCGTGAGACAGAGTGCGGACTCCGCGCTTTGACCCTTGGCCGCGGCGATGCCTGCATTCGCGATGGAACTTTTGTCCTGAAGGTAGCGCACCGACGCCACTTCCAGCGGCCAGAGATGGACGTCCTGGGCGGTGCAGTAGGTCGCCCTGGTCGATATGCCCGGCAGCAATCCCGAAATGAGCTTGGTGCCGCGGGCGATCACGTGCCCGGCATCCATCGTATGGACCTGCTGTCCGGGCTTGAGTACCGCCATGCCGGTCGCGGGGGTGGGTGAGACAAGGTCGGGATAGAGCAGGTCCAGCACGCTGCGGGAGAAGCGTGAGCGCTCGGCATCGACCTTGAGCCGGGTGCGCGCCGCCAGGAACGCGACGCCGTCGAGCAGTCGTTCCACATAGGGGTCGGGGCAGGGCACCGTGTCGAGCGAAAGGTTGCGCGCGATCGTCGGATGCATGTCGGCGAATTCCGCGGCGAGCGCGCGGATGTGGGTCAGCTCTTCCTCGTAATACTCCAGGAAAGCCCGATCCATCGTCAGCCGTCCCTGAATTCGGTTCGAGCCTTGCCGTTGTCGAGGTTGATCGTGGTGCGCAGACGCATCCGTTCGGGGGTCGGCGTCGTGATCAGCACCGCGTCGATCTCGATCCTCACGCCGCTCGTCTTGTCGCCGAGCGTCACGTCGACCTTGGTTGCTCCCTGCTTCAGCCTCGGCTCGAAGGTTGCGAGCACCGCGCGGATCTCGCGGGCCAGTTCATCGCGGTCGAAATCGCGCGACGATCGGCCGGAGAAAGGCGGCACGCCGTAGTTGACGACGCTCCTCCGCACCTCGGGAAAATCGGTCAGGTCCAGCATGCCATCGTCGAGATGCTCCGCCTCCCATTCCGACCGGAGGGGGGTGGCCTCGTATCGCTCGGTGTTGAACAGCGCCTCGATGTCGCGGCGCACCGCCTCGCGCAGGACCCTGTTCGACACGACGACGTTGAGCGTCTGAAGCTCATCGCGTCGCCGCGTCTGGAAGGCGAGACGCTGCAGCTTCTGCTTCTGTTCGGCGCTGAGATCTTGGGCGGCTTCGATCGCACGTACGCTTCCGCCGAGCAGCGTCTGCACGCGCTCGGCGCCGATCTCGGCATCTGCGGAGCGGCGCATCGCGTCGATCTCCGTCTCCAGTCCCGGCATGTCGTCGACCAGTCGGTCCCAGAGCGACGGCTGCAGGGTCTCGCGCATTGCCGAGCTTCCGCCCGCCGCGGACGCGAGACCCCTGTCCGGTCGTCGGCCTTGTCGCTCAGACTCCGGTCGCGACATTCATCTCTGTCTCGTGGTCGTCGTCGTAGACGAACTTGATCTTCTTGTAGGCGAAGCCGACCTTGTCCTCGATCACGTCGGGTTCGTCGGGACTGTGATGCATCTCGTAGGAAATGACCGAGGCGTCGGTCATCGTCACCACCAGGTAGTCGCTGGTCTCGCCCTCGATCGTCCGGCGGCACGTGAACACCACCTCGTCGAGCTTGGTGTTCTCGTAGAGAGCCTGTTTCAGATAGGGCGACGACTTGTCGTAATGCTTGGTGAACTGGACCGCGCCGAGCGCGACGCGGCCGCGACGGGACAGCGAGTTCGGATCGTGCGGCGCGACCATCGAGAAATCGACGCCGTAGACCTCGATCTCTTCCTCATGGCCGTCGCGCTCGCTCGGGCCGGGGATGTCCGGAACCTTTAGAAATCCGTCGATCTTCGTTCTCGTATCAGGCATTTCGCGCTCCATTTCTCAAACGAACAGTCACGACTTCACGGAAGGCAGTTCGGATACGAGGCGCAACGATGCGTTGATGCCCTCGAGCTGGTAGTGCGGCCGCAGATAGAAGCGGGCGTTGTAGTAGCCGGGGCGCCCTTCGACGCTGTCGACCTGGACCTCGGCTGCGGCCAGCGGACGCTTCGCCCGCGCCTTGTCGTCGGCGAACGCCGGATTGGCGAGCACGTAGCGGTTGATCCACTCCGTCAGCCAGATCTGCATGTCGGAGCGTTCCTTGAACGAGCCGACCTTGTCGCGGGCGATCGCCTTCAGGTAGTGCGCGAAGCGCGACACGGGGAACAGATAGGGCAGGTTGGCGCTCAGCCGCTCGTTGGACTGGGCGTCCGGATCGACCAGGCGGCCGGCCCGCGTCTCGTCGTCCTGCAGCGAATGCGCGCCGATGAAGGCCGCAAGATCGGTGTTCTTGCGGTGCAGGATCGGCATCAGCCCCAGCTTGGCCAGTTCGGCTTCGCGGCGGTCGTCGATCGCGACCTCCGTCGGGCATTTCATGGCGATCGAGCCGTCGTCGGTCGGGAACGAGTGAACCGGCAGGTTCAGGACCGTTCCGCCGTTCTCGACGCCCCGGATCTGCGTTCCCCAGCCGTACAACTTGTGGCTCCTGTTGATATTCACACCCATGGGAAAGGCCGCGTTCATCCAGACATATTTGTTATGATCGCCCTGAACTTCCTCTTCGAATGCGAAACCTTTCACAGGGACCGTCTCGGCGCCGTAGGGAAGGCGCGCGAGAACGCGCGGCATCGTCAGCCCGATGTAGCGGGCGTCCTCGCTTTCGCGCAGCGATTGCCACGACGCGTAAGCCGGGTTCGAGACGATCTGCTGCAGGTCCTGCGGGTTGGGAAGCTCCTGCCAGCTGTCCATCCTGAAGAGCCGGGGAGACGCAGCCGCGATGAACGGCATGTGGGCCGAGGCGCAGATGCCGGACATGTTGCGGAGCAGGCCGACGTCGCGCGGATGGTTCGAGAACTCGTAGGCGCCGATCATGACGCCGAACGGCTCGCCGCCGAACATGGAATACTCGTCCGTGTAGGTCTTCTTGAAGATGGGGCTCTGGTCCCACATCTGGCCCTCGAAGTCCTCCAGCGTGTCCGCCAGTTCGGTCTTGGAGATGTTCATCACGCGGATCTTCAGCTTCTGGTCCGTCTCGGTGTTGTTGACCAGGTACCAGAGGCCGCGCCATGTGCCCTCCATTTCGCGCACTTCCGGTGCGTGCAGGATCTCGTTCATCTGGGCCGACAGCATCTTGTCGATACCGGCGATCAGCGACTTGATGGAGCGGATCGCATTCGAGGAGATCGTCGTCGTCTCGGAGCGCGACTGCGCCGCAAGCGCCAGGTTGCGGACGAGCTGCTGCAGCCTTTCGCTGTCGTCCTTCTTGACCTTGAAGTCCTTCTCGAGGAGTTCGCTGAACTCGCCGAGGTCGACCGCTTCGGCTTCGGCTGCCGCGGCTGTGCTCTTCTGTTTCTCGGCCATGGTCTATTCTCCGCCCTTGTCTTCGCTCATTGCCTGATCGGCGATTTGTGCGAGCAGCGGCTCGTTGTTCAGCATCTGGGCGATGCGCTTCTCGGCGTCGACGCGTCCGTCCATGAAGCCCAGGAGCTCTTCCAGCTGCCGCCGCATCTTCAGGATCTCGGCGAGCTGCGGCACCTGCTCGGCGATGCGGTCCGGAGCGAAGTCGCCCATGCTGCTGAAGGTCAGATCGACGGCGAGTTCCTCGTCGCGTTCCTTGCCCTCGGCCTGCGGGAGCACGTTCTTGACCCGCGCCTTCACGCGGGGCCCCAGTGCTTCCATGAATTTCGGGAAACGCCCCGCGTCGGTCTCGACGAAGCCGCGCTCGAGCAGCGTCTTCTGTGCTTCCTTCGTCTGGGAGGCTCCGGCCAGGTCGGCCATGACGCCCATCACGAAGGGCAGTTCGATCGTCGTCGGGCTTCCATAATGCTCGACGTCATAGGCGATCTGCACGCGGGGTGCCCGGTTTCGCTCTATGACTTTGGCTTTGCTTTCGGCCATGTACTGCTACCTTTCGTCCTTCTGAGCGGCTTTCTTGTCTTTGTCCTGCATGCCGGCGAGTAGCCGGAATTCCTTCAGTCCTGACGGCGCGAGGTCTTCCATCAACTCGACGAAATCCATGTGGACCATCCGCCGGACGCGGCGGGCCAGGTGCGGAATGGGGCTCGACGGTTCCGTCCGGTCGTAGAACGCGACCACGAGATCGAGGCATTTCACGACGTCGTCGCGCGAGGTGATCCGGTCGGGCAGACCCGCCACGGACATCGACGAGGGGAAGTCTGCGGCGTGGCCGTTGGGGAGAGGTGCGGCTGCCGCCGGCGCCGTCGCCTGATGCACCGCCTGCTCGGCATTGACCTTGGCCGGCTGCACCCGTTCCACGCTCGCCAGCACCCGGTCGATGAAACGGCTGAGTTCGGGGATAGCCGGGCCGACAGTCTCGAGCCGGGCGTTCACGACCACGTCGAGCTGGTCCATCGCCGAGCGCGCCGCGCGAGCCGCCTCGACCAGGGCCGCCAGATCCGTGGCCGACCTGTCGGCAAACGCCGCCATCGCCGTCCGCACGCGGCCGATCAGCTGCTCGTGCGCCTTGGACAGGACCGCCTTTTCGGCTGCGTTCAGGCCCGATGCCGCTTCCTGGAGCATCACCCGATCGTCGAGACAGGCCTGTTCCAGGTCCCGCCCGCTTATCGCGCCGATGCCCGGAGACATGAACATGGTCCGCTGCCTGAGGTCGCTTAGCACGCCGGACTGGCTGTTCTGCAGATCGAGCAATGCGTTGATGCGGCGCAGCGCGGCGTCGCGCGGCGGGCCGGCGCGCAGCATCGGATGCATGTTGTCCCAGTAGGCGTCGAAGCTCCTGGCAATGAGCGTCAGCCCCTCTGCCAGGCCGGCAAGGCCTTCCTCGTTGGCGAGCGCACGCGTCACGACGACCAGGAGCCGCAGGTCGCGTCCATGCGTGCGCAGTTCGGCCGCCCGCGCGAGCACCGTGTTCCAGTCGATCGGCGTTGAGACCTGGGTCGTCGGCTTGTTGCGGTCGTCGTAGACGACCTTCACCTGGGGTTCCAGGATCCGCTCGAGGTCATGGAACCGGGCATCGTTGCGCAAATCTTCCCCCGACGGGTTCTCACCGTCCAACGGAGCCAGCCACTGAGCCAGTTCGATCAACACAACCTCCGTTGCCGGCGAGTTGCAGCATCAGAGAAGAACCGGACGATCATACCTCCTGCACCTGCCCTAAGGGAAGTAGGAGGCCGCGTTTCAATGAAAGTGGTCAACGGACCAGTAACCAGTCGTTATAGATTGAAGTTCTCGCCTGCATCTGTCTCGATTCCTGTGCCCCGAAAACAGTCGACCTCAAACAAACGTGTAAGTGAATCCGGCGTCTGAGGCCTCGATCATCACCTTGGAGAACGGGCTGCCTTCCAGCGAGCGGTTCAGCACGCCGCGGCTAAGCTCCGGAAGCACCGTATTCGTCAGGATCGCGTCGATCATCCGCCCGCCGGACTCGATCTCGGTGCAGCGCGCCTTGATCAGGTCGAGCACGCCCTCGCCGATGACCAGCTCGGCATCGTTGTTGGCACGAAGCCGGCGCGCGATCTTGCTGAACTGGTGCCGCGTGATCGACTCGATCATCGCGTCCGACAGCGGATAGTAGGGGATCGTCACCACGCGCCCGAGGAAGGCTGCGGGGAAGACCTTCAGCAGCGGTCCGCGTAGCGCGCTGTCCAGATCCTCGACGCCCGTGCGGATGCGGCCGCTGTCGGTCTTCGCCATGATGACGTCCGAGCCGACATTCGAGGTGAGCAGGATCAGCGAGTTCTTGAAGTCGATGCGGCGCCCTTCGCTGTCATCCATCATGCCCTTGTCGAACACCTGGAAGAAGATCTCATGCACGTCCGGATGGGCCTTCTCCACCTCGTCGAGCAGGATGACGGAATAGGGCCGGCGCCGCACCGCCTCGGTCAGGATGCCGCCCTTGCCGTAGCCGACATAGCCGGGCGGCGCGCCCTTCAGCGTGGAGACGGTGTGCGCCTCCTGGAACTCGGACATGTTGATGGAGATCAGGTTCTGCTCGCCGCCATAGAGCGTCTCGGCGAGTGCCAGCGCGGTCTCGGTCTTGCCGACGCCGGAGGGGCCGCAGAGCAGGAAGACGCCGACCGGCTTTTCCGGCGCGCCCAGCCCGGCGCGGCTGGTCTGCACGCGCCTGGCGATCATCTCCATCGCGTGATCCTGGCCGACGACCCGCGTCGACAATGTCTCGGCGAGCCTCAGCGCCTTTTCCGTCTGGCTCGACAGCATGCGGCCGGTCGGTATGCCGGTCCAGTCCTGCACGACGGAGGCGATCGCGTTCCGGTCGACGGAGGGCAGCACCAGCGGCGCCTCTCCCTGCGCGTCCGCGAGCTCCGCCATCAGTTCGCGCAGCCGCGCGAGGTCCGCCGCCGTATCCGGCGGCACATCGTCGGACGGGTCGGATTGCGTTGCTTCATCCGGCGCCACCGCGTCGCCGTCCTGCGGCGCGGCCACGTCATCCAGCGCGACGGCTTCGCCGCGCAGCTTGGCGCGAAGGTCGAGTATCTCCGTCACCAGCGCGCGCTCGCGATCCCATCGCTCGGTCGCGGCCGCAAGCGCCGTCTCGGTTTCCGCCAGCGCGGCCTCGACGCGCGCGCGCCGTTCGCCGACATCGATGCCGATGGCAGCCTCGCGGCCGATGATCTCCTGTTCGACGGCCAGCGCCTGCCGCCGTCGCTCGATGTCTTCCACCTCCGCCGGCGTCGCGTGCTGCGAAACCGCCACCCGGGCACAAGCTGTGTCGAGGAGGCTGACCGCCTTGTCCGGCAGCTGGCGGGCCGGGATGTAGCGTTGGGACAGCGAGACCGCGGCCACCAGCGCCTCGTCCAGCACCTGCACCCTGTGATGCTTCTCGAGATTGCTCACCACGCCCCGGAGCATCAGGATGGCGGTCGCCTCCGACGGCTCCTCGACCTTGACGACCTGGAAACGCCGCGTCAGCGCCGGGTCGTTCTCGATATGCTGCTTGTATTCGGCCCAGGTGGTTGCCGCGATGGTCCTGAGCTCGCCGCGCGCCAGCGCCGGCTTGAGCAGGTTGGCCGCGTCGCCCGTGCCCGCCGCCCCGCCGGCGCCGATCAGCGTATGCGCCTCGTCGATGAACAGGATGATCGGCGTGTCCGACGCCTGCACCTCGTCGATCACCGCCTTCAGCCGCTTCTCGAACTCGCCCTTGACGCTGGCGCCGGCCTGCATCAGCCCGATGTCCAGCGCACGCACGCTGACGTTGCGCATGGCCGGCGGCACGTCGCCCCGAGCAACGCGCATGGCGAAGCCCTCGACGACCGCCGTCTTGCCGACGCCTGCCTCGCCGGTCAGGATCGGGTTGTTCTGCCGGCGGCGCATCAGGATGTCGATGATCTGGCGGATTTCCGGATCGCGGCCGACGACCGGGTCCATCTTGCCGTCCCGCGCGCTCTGCGTCAGGTCCTGCGCGTATTTCGCCAGCGCCGAATCGGCGCCCGGCCCGCGCCTGGGAGGCTGGTCGTCCGGCGCCTCGGCGGCGGCGGGCCCTTCGAGAGACCCTTCGAGCACGCTGTAGAGCCGGCCGATCATCGCATCGGCATCGATCTTGTCGAATTCGCCGCTGATCTTCGACAGCAGGCCTTCGAGTGTCGCCGTCCTCAGCCCGGCAAGCAGGATATGGGCGCTGCGCACCTCGTCGACGCCGAACTCGAGCTGCGCGAGGTTCCAGGCCTCCTGGATGGCGTGGAAGATGTGGTCGGAAAACTCCTCGATCGAGCTTGCGCCGCGCGGCAGCTTGTCGAGCGCCCGCGTGATGTCGGCGGCGATGCGGGCGGCGTCCACGCCCGCCTCGGCAAGGATCATCTGCACGTCGGAACGCTCGGACAGCACGAGCTGCTGGATGAAGTGCACGAGTTCGACATAGGGGTTGCCGCGCATCTTGGCCGTATCGGCCGCGGCCCTGAACGCCAGCATGCACGTCTGATTGAGCTTGCCGACCAGTTCCTTGCGCTTGACGCCCGGGGACGACCTGCGTGTCACGTTGGCATCCATGAACATGTTCCTGCTGCCGCAACGGAAGCAGATTGCCACATCCGAGCGGACTTTACGAATCGTAGCTGCAGGCGACGGGCCGCAAGGCTATCCCCGCCATCCTCGCTTCGCCGAAGACACGCCGCGACAAGGCAGAGCCGGCTCTCGGCTGTCGAGGCTGCACTCAGATACGTAGGCTATTGGTGGCGGCTGGTCCGTGAACCAATTCACTCGCCGCGGGAGTCTTGCCGGCGCGTGTCGACACGCCGGTCCACTCAGGGCCGGCGCGGATGGACGACTACGCCCTGCTCGCCAGCATCGGCATTTCGTCGCGGCGGAGAGTCAGGACGTCGACGCCGTTCCCGGTGACCGCGACCGTGTGCTCGAACTGGGCGGAGAGCTTCCGGTCGTTGGTCACGACCGTCCAGCCGTCGCTCGCGGTCGAGACCTTGCGGGTGCCCTGGTTGACCATCGGCTCGATGGTGAAGACCATGCCCTCGCGCAGCATCATGCCGGTTCCCGGCCGTCCGAAATTGAGCACCTGTGGCTCCTCGTGCATCTCGCGGCCGATGCCGTGTCCGCAATACTCCCGAACCACCGAGTAGCCGTTCCGCTTGGCATGTCGCTCGATGGCGAAGCCGATGTCGCCCAGATGCGCTCCGGGCCGGACCTGTCTTATGCCTTTCCACATCGCTTCCTGGGCGACCCGCACGAGCCGCCTCGCGGCGGGCGGGGCATTGCCGACCACGTAGGTCTTGCTCGAATCGGCGATGAAGCCGTTCTTCTCGAGCGTGATGTCGAAGTTGACGATGTCGCCGTCGCGGATGATCTCGTCGGGACCGGGCACGCCGTGGCAGACGACGTGATTGATCGAGCAGTTCAGCACGTGCTTGAAGCCATATTGCCCCTTGCTGGCCGGACGCGCTGCGAGGTCCACTGTAATGAAGCGGTCGACCAGATCGTCGACCTCTAATGTCGACATGCCGGCGAGTTCCTGGCCGTCGAGCATTTCGAAGACCGATGCCAGCATCCTGCCCGACAGGCGCATGAGCGCCAGTTCGTCCGGGGTCTTTACCACGTCAGGCGACCGCGAACTCGGCGGGACGCACATGCGCCGCCGCGAACTGCATCTTGACGATGTTGTTGAAGGAGAGCGTCGGGTTGGCCTCGGCCAGCATGCCGGTCTTCATCCAGAACTCGGCCTGCGCATTGATGGACCTGCACATCACCGTGCTGGCCCGGCGGACTTCCTCATGCAGGTCGTCATCGATCTTCACGATGCCCATGGGCGTCTCCTGGAATCATCTGATAAGCGAACCGTATATGGATCGTATATTCCTTGGTCAACCGGGTGCTGTGCCGACACCGGCGGGGTCACGACCCTCCACGACCCTCCGCAACTCATTAACGCACTTGATAGTGAGTATTGACTTGAGCAGCCTACGGGACCATTGATGCGTCCGGCAACGGAGGAGGCGGCAGCGCAGGATCGGCGCGCGGCCTGTTGCCGAGGGAGATCGATTCTGAGCCGGCCGCCAAGCGAGCAGACGACGAGGCCAATTGCCCGCTTCCCGGCCGGCGACGCCCTTGGTGTCAGGTCCAACGGGCTGTGCATCTTCAGGGGAATCCCCTACGCAAAGCCCCCCGTCGGCGCGATGCGCTGGTGTCCGCCGGTATCGATGCCGCCCTGGGATGGCGTGCGCGACGCGGCGAGCCCGGGTCCTGCCTGCATCCAGCCGGCTCGACGCGGCCGAAGCATCTACGCCAGCCCGCTCGCGGCAACGAGCGAAGACTGCCTCTACCTGGACATCTGGGCGCCTGAAGACATGTCCGACCTGCCGGTGCTGGTCTGGATCCATGGCGGCTCGCTGACCTGGGGCGGAAACAGCGAGCCGTTCTACGATGGAGCCGCGCTGGCGCGGCGGGGCGCGGTCGTCGTCTCCATCAACTATCGGCTCGGGGTCTTCGGCTATCTCGCGCATCCGCAACTGAGCGTCCGGTCGCCCGACAGGGTCTCCGGCAACTATGGTCTGCGCGACCAGATCGCGGCGCTGGAATGGGTGAAGTGCAATATCGCAGCCGTCGGCGGCGACCCGCGCAATGTGACGATTGCGGGCGAATCCGCAGGCGCGCTCAGCGTCCTCTACTTGATGGCCGCGCCGGCCGCGCGCGGTCTGTTTGCCAGGGCGATCGTGCAGAGCGCCTACATGATCTCCATGCCCGCGCTGAAGGACGAGCGGAACGGTCACGAGCCTGCCGAGCGCGCAGGCGCGCGCCTCGCGGCGAAACTCGGCGGGGCCGATATTGACGCATTGCTGGCGATGGATGCCGAGGAACTCGCCAATGCCGCCCTGCGCGAAGGCTTTACTCCGCTGGGAACGGTCGACGGCGTCCTTCTCCCGGGGCAGCTTGTCGATCTTTTCGAACGCGGCGAACATGCCAGCGTGCCGCTGATCGCCGGCTTCAACAGCGGCGAAGTCCGCTCCCTGCCATTCCTGATGCCGGCATTGCCGGAGACGCCCGAGGCCTACCAGTCTGCCATCTGCGCGCGCTACGCAGACCTGGCCGAGCCGCTCCTGTCCCTTTATCCCGCGAAGGACATCGTCGAGAGCACACTCGCCGTCATACGCGACGCGCTCTACGGGTGGACGGCGTTGAAACTGGCGGAGACACAGAAGGCCGCGGCTGCTCCCGCCTTCGTGTATTACTTCGATCACACCTATCCCGCCGCCAGCGAAGCCGGCCTTCGCGGCTTCCATGCCTGCGAGATACCCTACGTCTTCGGCACTTCCGACCGTACGCCCCCGCTCTGGCCCCAGATACCTCGCACAGGTGCTGAAGAGACGCTGTCGAGGGCGATCGGCGACTACTGGATTTCCTTCGCCCGCAGCGGTGTCCCCCGGGCGCAGGGCTTTCCCGACTGGCCGGACTGGACGCGGACCGGTGGCCATGTGCGATTCGACGGCGCGCCGCGCGTGGAGGCGGATTTGCTGCCCGGCATGTTCGCGCTCGCCGACGAGGTCGTGCGCCGGAGACGAGAGCTGGGCGACATCCCGTGGAACTGGAACGTCGGTGTCGCGGCCCCGCTCCCGTCGATGGCGCATGATGACACATGAACGAAGCCGCGCTGCAATCCCTTGCTTTGACGATCCGCAGGCCTTTCCGCATGCCGACAGGTGGCACTTCGACACAAGGCGGTCACAGGCGGGATCGGCGGGATGAATGCCCGTGCCGGTTTCGCCTGCTGAAAATGCCGGTCCCGTCCACGAGCACGGTAGACAAGATGCGTCCGCGCTCGCAATACGGACAGGTGTGAGCGCCTGCATGGGAGCGACCGCAATCGACAAGCCGGCGGCAGCGTCTTCGACCGCAGCGAGTGAGGGATCTGACGTGACCGAAAAGAAGCCGGCGCGCCGCAAGGCGTCCACCAAGGCCGAACAGCGCGCCGAGATGATCGAGCAGATTCTCGACACGGCGGAACTCCTGTTTTCGCAACACGGGCTCTACGGCGTCACGCTCAAGGACGTGGCCAAGCATATCGGTGTCCACCACACGCTCATCAACTACTACTTCGACGACAAGAAAGCGCTGTTCGACAGGGTGTTCGCCCGGCGCGCGGTCGTCACCAGCGAGCGCCGGATGCGCATGCTGGACGAGTATAACGAGGCCTGCGGCGGAAAACCCACCGTCGAAGGTGCTTTGCGAGCGTTCCTCGATACCGATCTCGATCTGTATATCGAAGGCGGCGAAGGCTGGAAGAACTACGCCGCGCTCGCATCTCAGGTTGCGAACACGCCCGTCTGGGGCGCGGCGATGATGGACGAGCACTTCGATCCCGTGGTGCTGCGGCTGATCGGCATCCTGAAGCGGGCGCTGCCCGGCTGCGCCGACGAGGATATCTTCTGGGGCTATCACTTCGTCACCGGGGCGCTGATGCTGACGCTGGCGCGCACCGGCCGCATCGACAAGCTCTCCGGCGGACTTTGTCACTCCGACGATTTCGCGGCGGTCAAGCAGCGCATGTCGACTTTCATGGCCGCGGGCTTCCTGGCGATCTGCGAGAAGCGCAAGCCGGAATAGGTTCGCCGGACGACCCTGCGCCGTCCGCTTCATCCGGACCCGCTCGCCGCGCCCGATGCGGCCCGCCGCTGCAAAAGCCCCCATAGAGACTTTCCGACACGCGGAGGATGAAGAAACGCTTGCCTCAAAGTAATTAATTATCTAGTGAGTGAATAGCCGCGCACGGTCATGAAGCGATCATGCCGGCGCTGTTGGAAACGGGCTGCGGAACAAGCCAATCCACCCGGAGTAGCCCGAGACGGCGCTCCCGGAATGGTGCTTCGGGCGCAGTAAGGCGTGGCGTCGCGAGGCGCTCGCGTGCGGAGGTTAGGCCGACAACGGCAAGGGAATGCGGCGGCCGAGCTGCTTTTCGAGAGAGGAACTCGGAAGGCTGGGAAGCGAGGCAGAAGCGCCGAAGCGAGACGAGGAGGAGGCGCCGAAACCCGCATCGGGGGTCGGTGGCAGCAGTAGGCCGGACAGGCCGGCGACATTCCAAGGGAGGAGTAATCTATGAGGAAACTATTCGGATCGGCAGCGCTCGCGCTGTCCCTGCTGGGCGCCACCGCGCTGTCTGCGTTTGCGCAGGACACGCTCAAGATCGGCTATGTCGATCCGCTGTCGGGCGGCGGCGCGAGCATCGGCCAGATCGGCATGAACCAGCTCAACTTCATCGCCGACGAGATCAACGCCAAGGGCGGCGTCAACGGCAAGAAGGTCGAGGTCGTCGGCTACGACAACCAGACCAACCCGCAGGTCAGCCTCGTCCAGGTCCAGAAGGCTATCGACGAGGGCATCAAGGTCATCGTGCAGGGCAACGGCTCGTCCGTCGCCGTCGCCGTGTCCGACTTCGTCACCAAATACAACGAGCGTAATCCGGGCGCGAACATCGTCCACCTGAACTATGCGGCGATCGATCCGGTGCTGACCAACGAGAAGTGCAGCTACTGGCACTTCACCTGGGACGCCAGCGCGGCCATCAAGATGGAAGCCCTGACGAACTTCATCAAGGACAAGCAGGACCTCAAGAAGGTCTACCTGATCTCGCAGGACTATTCCTTCGGCCACGCCGTCGCCGGAGCCGCCAAGAGCATGCTGCAGAAGAAGCGCCCCGACGTGGAGATCGTCGGCGACGAGTTCCATCCGCTGGTCAAGATCACGGATTTCGCGCCCTACGTCGCCAAGATCAAGGCATCCGGGGCCGACACCGTGATCACCGGCAACTGGGGCCAGGACCTCGCCCTGCTGATCAAGGCCGCCGGCCAGGCGGGCCTCGACGTCAACTGGTACACCTTCTACGCCGGCGGCGCCGGCGGGCCGACGGCGATCAAGCAGGCGGGCCTCGAGAACAAGGTCTTCCAGATCAACGAGGGCATCAACAATCAGGGCTACGGCCCCGCCGAGGAGCGGGCTGGTGCGCTGATGAAGCGCTTCTCGGATGCGCCGGTCTACTATCCGCGCATGTTCAACATGATGGATATGGTCTTCAAGGCGATGGAGGAAGCCAAGTCCGAGGATCCGGGCGACTTCGTCCCGAAGCTTGAGGGCATGAAGCACAAGAGCTTCGCCGCCGGCGCCGAAGGCTTCATGCGCCCCGACGACCATCAGTTCTTCCAGCCGCTCTACATCTCGACGCTCGGCACGCTCGAGGCCGGCCAGAAGTTCGATGAAGAGCACACCGGCTGGGGCTGGAAGATGGCGGCCGAAGTCCCGACCGAGTCGACCCTGCTTCCGACCACCTGCGCGATGAAGCGGCCCTGAGGGCCGCGTGACGGGCGGCGCCGCCGGCGTCGCCCCGACCTTCGCAACAGGTCTGGTCGCCAGAAGGCGCACCCGGAAGGCGGAACCGTGCTCGAGATCATCATCATTTCGACGCTGAACGGCGTCCTCTACGGCATGCTGCTGTTCCTGATGGCCAGCGGCCTCACCGTCATCTTCTCGATGATGGGCGTGCTCAACCTCGCCCATGCGAGCTTCTACATGTTGGGCGCCTTCTTCGGCTTCGAGATCAGCCGCAGGCTCGGCTTCTGGCCGGCACTGGTGATCGCGCCGGTGGTCGTGGGCGTGATCGGCATGGGCGTCGAGCGCTACGGCCTGCGGCGCGTCCACCGCCACGGCCACGTCGCCGAGCTCCTCTTCACCTTCGGGCTGACCTTCGTCATCAAGGAGGTGGTCGAGATGGTGTGGGGCAAGCTGCCGGCCGATTATCGCGTGCCGCCGTCGCTCGACTTCTCCGCCTTCACCTTGTTCGCAAGCAATTATCCGGCCTTCAAGCTGTTCGGGCTTCTGATCTCCGTGGCGATCTTCCTCGGTCTGCTGATGGTCGTCCGGCACACGCGCATCGGCCTCATCGTCCAGGCCGCGCTCAGCCATCCCGGCATGGTCGGAATGCTCGGCCACAATGTCGATCGCATCTTCATGCTGGTCTTCGGCGTCGGCGTCGGGCTGGCGGCCGTCGCGGGCGTCATAGCCGGCCCGATCCTGGTCACCCAGTCCAACATGGCAGGGCTGCTCGGCCCGATCCTGTTCGTCGTGGTCGTCGTCGGCGGGCTGGGCTCGCTCAGCGGAGCGCTCGCCGCGTCCCTGCTGATCGGTCTGGTCCAGACCTACGCGGTCGCCTTCAACGTCTCGCTCGCCGACCTGTTCGGCACGACCGGCTGGGCGGCAAACCTGTCGGTCTGGTTCAGCGACATCTGGCGGGTCACGGTGGCGCAGGTCGCGCCGATCCTGCCCTACCTGCTGCTCGTGCTGATCCTGATCTTCCGGCCGCGCGGCCTCATGGGGACGCGAGATACATGAGCCAGGTGCGCACCCTGTCCCATCCCGGCGCCATCGGCGCCGCTCGGCCCGGCATCCTGATGCGCTACGCGGTCTGGATCGCGCTGGCAGCCGTGCTTGTGCTTCTGCCCTACGCCTTCAGCTCAAGGCTGGCGCTGTCGACCATGAGCCTGATGGGAACGATGATCATCTTCGCCCTATCCTACAACATGCTGCTCGGCCAGACCGGGCTGCTCTCCTTCGGCCACGCCGTGTTCTTCGGTCTCGGGGGCTACATCACCGTGCACGTCCTCAACATGGCCGGCGCCGGCGGCTGGCCGGTGCCGCTGCCGCTCTTCCCCGTCGTCGGCGGGCTCGGCGGCCTCGTCTTCGGCGCGCTCTTCGGGGCCGTCGCCACCAGGCGGGCCGGAACGGCCTTCGCCATGATCACGCTCGGCATCGGCGAACTCGTCGTGTCGAGCGCGCTTATCCTGCGCCGCTTCTTCGGCGGCGAGGAGGGCATCACCACCAACCGGACCGAGGTGATGAACCTGTTCGGCTACAGTTTCGGTCCGCAGGTCCAGGTCTACTATCTGATCGCGGCCTGGTGCTTCGTCTCGATCGCGGCGATGTACGCCATCACCCGAACGCCGTTCGGCCGCATCTGCAACGCGGTGCGCGACAATCCGCAGCGCACCGCCTTCATCGGCTACGATACGGGAACAGTCCGCTTCATTGCCTTCAGCCTGGCCGGCCTGTTCGCGGGCATCGCCGGCGGCCTGTCGGTGGTCAACTTCGAGATCATCAACGCGGCGCAGATGGGCGCCGTGGAATCGGGTTCGGTCATCCTGATGACCTATATCGGCGGCGCCGGCAATTTCGCCGGCCCGATCATCGGCGCCATTCTGATCACCTGGCTGCAACTCGTCCTCAGCGACGCGACGCAGATCTGGCCGCTCTATGTCGGCCTGCTGTTCATCGGCATGGTGATGTTCGTGCCCGGCGGCATCGCCGGTCTGCTGGCGCAACAGCAGCCCCTTTTGGCGGCCGGGAATCTGCACCGCGTGCTGCCCTACTATCTTCTCGCGCTTCTCCCAGGTACGCTGGCGGTGGTGGGCCTCAGCGTGCTTGCCGAGACGAGCCACCAGTTCAGCCTGCGCGCCTCCTACGGCACGGAGCTGGTTCTCTACTCGATCCCGTTCGACGTCACGTCGCCGCTGCCCTGGATCGTTGGGCTGGCGCTGGCTGCTGGCGGAACATGGCTCTATCTCCGCGCTGCCCGGATCGCCCGCAACGCCTACGATGCCGCGATTGCGCGAGGGAGGGGAGCATGAACGACGCCGCTCCGGCCCTCCGGCTTTCCGGCCTGCGCAAGAGCTTCGGCCCGATGGAGATCATTCGCGGCGTCGACCTCTCGGTACGGGAAGGCGAGCGGCACGCCGTCATCGGCCCCAACGGCGCCGGCAAGTCGACCTTGTTCCATCTCGTCAGCGGACATTACAGGCCAAGCGGCGGCAGCATCCGCCTGCGCGGCGAGGAGATCGCCGGGCTGGAGCCGCAGCTCATCAACCGGCGGGGACTGTCGCGCAGCTTCCAGGTCACCAATATCTTTCCGCGCCTCAGCGTGTGGGAAAACGTGCGCTGCGCCACGCTGTGGGCGCTCGGCCACCGCTATTCGTTCTGGCGCGATGTCGAGCGCCTCGACGACGCCAACCGGCGCACGGAGGAGATCCTGGCGGAGATCGACCTTCTGGAGCGCTGGCGCACGCCGGCCGGCGTCCTCACCTACGGCGAGCAGCGCGCGCTGGAGATCGGGCTGACAATCGCGGGCGACGCAGACGTGCTCCTGCTCGACGAGCCGACCGCCGGCATGAGCCACGCCGAGACCGAACGCGTCGTGGCGCTGATCCGCAAGGTCAGCGAGAAGCGCACCCTCCTGATGATCGAGCACGACATGCACGTGGTGTTCGGCCTCGCCGACCGGATCTCCGTGCTGGTCTATGGCGAGGTGATCGCGACCGATACGCCCGAGGCCATCAAGGCGAACGCCGCCGTGCAGCGCGCCTATCTCGGCACGGAGGCCGCGTGATGCTCAGCGTGCGCAACCTTCATGCCTATTACGGCAAGAGCCACATCCTGCAGGGCGTCGATCTCGACGTCGGCGAGAACGAGATCGTCAGTATCCTCGGCCGTAACGGCGTCGGCCGCTCCACCACGCTGAAGGCGATCATGGGCGATCCGCAACCGCAGGGCGAGATCGGCTTTCGGGGAAAGCCGATCGCCGGCCGCAAGCCGCACGAGATCGCGCATCTGGGCATCGGCTTCGTCCCCGAGGAACGCGCGATCTTCCCGACGCTGACGGTCGAGCAGAATCTCCTGCTCGGGGTGAAGACGGGACAGAAAGGCGGGCGCTGGAGCCTCGACGAGACCTGGCGGCTGTTTCCCCAGCTGAAGGAGCGGGCGGATGCGCCGGGCGGCGCGCTCTCGGGCGGCGAGCAGCAGATGCTGACCATCTGCCGCACATTGATGGGCGATCCCGACCTCATCATGGTCGACGAGCCGACCGAAGGGCTGGCGCCGCAGATGGTCGAGCGCATCGGCGAACTGTTGCAGGAGATCGCCCGGCGCGGGATCTCGATCCTCCTCGTCGAGCAGCGCCTGGTCATCGCCATGCGCATCTCCCACCGCGTCTACGTGATGGGACATGGCCGCATCGTCTTCGAGGGCACGCCCGCCGAACTCCTGGCCGATGAAGGCACCCGCCGCGAATGGCTCGAAGTCTGAGGCCGCCGAAACGATGGCGACCTGGTTGGCAACGATGGGGAGCGATGCCGGATGCGGCCGGAGATCACCATGTCCTCGCCCTTGGCGTCGAGGCAGATGTTTGCCCCAATCGGCAATTCCGGCGCGCCTCGACGTGGAAGGGTCCGAGCACGGTGTTTTCCGACGCCCCCGACGGCTTCCGGTTGTTGATGGCATCGACACGCCGAGCACGTCGGACAGGAGGATGAATTCCTGCCGCCACTCGTTGCACATCTGACCGGTACGGGTGAGGAACATGATGGCCTCGAACCACTCGTCCTGCGTCGGCTCGATCTCCTTCACCAACTCGTGGAGCCTGCGTGTGATGACCGCCATCACGAACTTGAGCCGCTCGTCCTTCGCCGCCGCGTTGCGGCTGGTGACGACTTCCGCTGAGGTCTCCTCGGTGAAGAAACCCTTCTCCTGTGCTGCGTTCATGGCGCTCACCTCGCGAGGATCGATTTGAGAACGTGACGGAGTTCGCCCGCCGGATCGGCAGCCTTGGCGTCGGCGCGCCAGGCCACGTGCTGGTCCGGCCGCACGAGCAGGACGCCGGAATCGCGTATCTCCCGTATCCGCGCCCAATCGCCTGTGAAGTCCTGCCACTGCTGGCGCGGACCGATCGTGTGGCGATCCCGATGCCGAGTTCCTTGCCGACGACCTGGGCCGCTTCAACCCGGCCCTTACCGCCGATGCCGGTGAGGATGGTGAAGCGACGCTTACCGGCAGGACGACGATCGAGCGGGCGACGTCATGGCACTCCATCACGTCCAGGGCCCGTTCGATCGGATACTTCGCGCGATAGCTAAGACGGATCGCGTATGTCGTCGGGCACTGCGACGTCCGTTTCCAGGCATGGCTTTCACTCGTTGATGACCATCCTTCCCCCAGCTTCCACAGTTGACAATCACGAGGCTTTATAATATGGAGAAAGGCATTCTAATAATCAGAATGATAATCTGTAAAACGGAACATTAGATCTGGGGTTGAGGCGATGGCAGATTCAGAGCGTGAGATCGTTGTGGAGCAATTTGGCGCCGTGCGGCGCCTGTCGCTCAACCGTCCGGAAATGCGCAATGCTCAGAACCGGGCGCTGCTGGACATGCTGGACCAGGCCTTCACCGAGGCGGGAGAAGACGAAGCGACGCGGGTTGTCATCCTGGCCGGCAAGGGCAAGCATTTCTCCGCCGGTCACGACCTCAAGGAAGCTCAGGCGAACCGCTCCTTCCTGACCGCGGAGGATCGGTTCGACCAGGAGGACGCGAAGTACCTCGGTTACTGCATGCGTATCTACGATTTCCCGAAACCGACGATAGCCCAGGTGCAGGGTGCCTGCATAACCAGCGGCTTCATGATGGCCAACATGTGCGATCTCGTCGTTGCATCGGAAGACGCGTTCTTCGCTGATCCGGTTTGCGCTTCTGTCGCCTGCGCCGGCCCGGAGGTGATGATCGCGCCCTATGTGCTCGGCTTCCGCAAGGCCAAGGAGCTCTTGTTCACCGGCGGCCGGCTAACCGCCCAGGAAGCCCTGGACGCGGGCATGGTCAATCGTGTCGTCCCCCTCGATCGGCTAGAGGAGGAAACACTTGAACTCGCTCAGAAAGTAGCGAAGGCGGCGCCCTTTGCGGTGAAGCTCACCAAGCGCTCGCTCAACCGAATGGCCGACCTCGCCGGACTGCGGGCGGGCATCAATGCCCATTTCGATACCCACCAGATCACGCATCACACGCGCGAGTTCGCGGTCACGGTGGAAGCGGGCCTCGCCAAGGCCATTGAGAACGGCAAAGCCCTGTCCAAGGCGGGCTGAGCACGTGCGCGGGCAGTCTGACATGGCGGACGAGCAGATCGGCATCCGATGCTCGATCATGCGTGGCGGCACCAGTAAGGGCGTCTTCTTCCTGGAGCATGACCTACCGCCGGCAGGCGCCGCCCGTGACCGGCTGCTGAAGCGTGTGATGGGTACACCCGACCCGATGCAGATCGACGGGCTGGGCGGCACGCACTTGGTAACATCGAAGATCGCCATCGTGGCGCGTTCGCGCGACGGAAACGCGGACGTCGACTACACCTTCGCGCAGGCGGAGATAGATCTCGACGTCATCGACTACACCGGCAACTGCGGTAACATCTCCTCAGCCGTCGGTCCGTTCGCGGTCGACGCAGGT
Organism: Mesorhizobium sp.; assembly: GCA_041913465.1. GTDB lineage: Bacteria > Pseudomonadota > Alphaproteobacteria > Rhizobiales > Rhizobiaceae > Mesorhizobium_A. Next base: position 253,232 of record JAYSFJ010000002.1, read on the forward strand.
CTCGTGGCGCCGACGGAAGGCGTCACACGCGTGCGGATCCGCAACACGAACACCGACAAGGTCTTGGTGGCGCATGTTCCAACGCGTGGCGGGCGGGCGGCCATCCATGGCGACCTCGCGATCCACGGCGTGCCGGGCACGGGCGCCGAGATCTTCATGGACTACACCGGCACTGTCGGTGCCAAGACGGGTCGATTACTGCCAACCGGAGCGCCGGTCGATGTCATCCGCCTGGAGGACGGGCGCTCGCTTGAGCTGACACTATGCGATGTGGCGAATACGGTCGCCTTCGTTCGTGCTGCCGACATTGGCCTGACGGGTCACGAGCCACCGGCTTTCTTCTCGGGTGAGATAATCGAGCTCTTACGCGAGATCAGGGGCAAAGCGGCCGAGCTCGCCGGGTTCGTGGTCAACTGGCGGGATGTGGAGGTCGTGTCGCCGTTCCTTCCGTTCGTCATGCTGCTTGCGCCGCCGCGCCAAGGCGACATCGCGGCGCGCATGATCTTCATGAATCGCTGCCACGGCAGCATGGCCGGCACCGCCTCAATGTGCCTTGCGGCCGCGAGCAGGGTGTCCGGATCGATTCCGAACGAACTTTCGCGCCGCACATCAGGAGAAGTTCTCGACATCGAGCATCCTGCTGGCCTGATGGACGTCTCCGTCTCCGTCTCCGTCTCCGTCTCCGTCTCCGTCTCCGTTTCCGCCTGCGCCGCCTCAACCGGCGCCATGAGCTTCGAGCGACTTGGTTTCAGGCGTACTGCCCGCAAGATCATGGACGGGACGGTCTATGTCCCTGCCCGTTGATTCAAACCAATTCGAGGAGTGATAATGCCGCGACCCGTGATCATCACTTGTGCCGTGACCGGTGGCGCGCCGGTCAATCCCAAGAACCGCGTTCCGGTAACGCCGCAGGAGATCGCGGATTCGGCCCTCGACGCGTGGCGCGCCGGTGCGGCCATCGTCCATATTCACGTACGCAACCCGGACACGGGCGGCCAGAGCGGCGAGTTCCGGTACTATGAGGACGTGGTCAACAGGATCAGGCGCGCCGGCAGCGACGTCGCCATCAACCTGACCACTGGTTTCGGCGGCCGTTACATTCCCAACGCGGTCGACAGCCGGCTAGTCGGCGAAGGCTCCAACGTCCTGTCGCCCGAGGAGCGCTGTCGGCATGTCGTGGAGTTGAGGCCGGAGCTCTGCTCGCTCGACATGGGCTCCATGAACTTCGGCGAGATCATCTTCGCCAATACGCCCGGTCATATCAGGAAGATCGCGGAGATGGTGCGCGCCGCCGGTGTGAAGCCGGAGCTTGAGATCTTCGAGGTAGGGCAACTGCGCCTTGCCAAATACCTGCTGCGGGAGGGGATCATCGACGCGCCGGCATGCTTTCAGCTCTGCCTGGGCATCAACTGGGGCAGCCCGGCCGATACGCGGACGATGCAGTATCTGGTCGACGAGCTCCCGTCCGGGGCGCTGTGGGCCGGCTTCGGCGTAGGCGAAGCGCAGTTTGCCATGGCCGCTCAGGCAGTGATCCTTGGCGGACACATGCGTGTCGGCCTCGAGGACAATCTCTACCTCGCGCGCGGCGTGCCTGCGGCCAGCAATGCCGTGCTCGTCGCGCGGGCCGTAGCCATTGCCGAGGCCCTTGGCGCTACGGTTGCCAGCCCGGACGCCGCCCGCGAGATCCTCTCACTTCGACGCTGAAAAGAGCCCCGTATGCGGCGGACCGGCTTGACGACGGCGTCAATTCGACATAAACAGCATTCTGAATAATAGAATGGAAATCTGATAAATGGAAGATTATGCAGACAGCGGGAATTCGGGCGCTTGGGAGTTGCCGGAAGAACTCGTTCAGATTCGCGATACCGTGCGTCGGTTCATGGCGTCGGAGGTAAGACCGATCGAGGATACCCTGCCGCACGACGCCTATTCGCTCCCGCCGGACAAGCTGCAACAACTAAGAGCGCGTGCGCGCGAACTCGGGCTGTGGTGCTACCGCACACCGGCGCAGTACGGCGGAGCGGGGCTCAGCCTGCTTGGCCAGGCGGTCGTCGCGGAAGAGGCCGCCAAATGCAGGATGGGTGCCTATCAGGCCGCCTGTGGCGCCTTCGGAGCCGATCCGCCGAACGTCATCTGGAGCGGTACGCCGCACCAGATCGCCAAGTACGGCCTGCCGGCCGTCGCCGCGGGAAAGCGCACGTTCGTCGCCATCAGCGAGGCGTCAGGCGGCTCCGATCCAGCGCGGTCGATCAAGACCCGCGCGGTACGCGACGGCGACCACTACGTGCTGAACGGCACCAAGATGTGGATCACGGCCGCGGAAGGGGCGGACTGGGGCGTCGTCTTCGCCCGCACCGGCGAGGACACCTCGCGCGGCGGCATCTCGAGCTTCATCGTCGAGGGTGGCACGCCTGGACTGAGCTTCAAGCCGATTCCGGTAATCCGCTCGTGGTCGCCCTTCGAGGTGCACTTCGACAACGTCCGTATCCCCGTCGAGAACCGGCTGGGCGAAGAGGGCGAAGGTTTCAAACTTGCCGAGAACTGGCTGGTCGAAACGCGGGTGCCCTATGCCGCGGCGACACTTGGAGTGGCGCAGGCTGCACTCGACCTCGCGGTAGACTGGGCCAAGCAGCGCCAGACGTTCGGTTCCCGACTCGCGGACAAGCAGAGCATCCAGTGGATGCTTGCTGACAGCGAAATCGAGATCCGTGCCGCGCGGCTGCTGACTTATCAAGCCGCGTGGATGGCAGATCTCGGGCGCAACCTGAAGATCGACGCCTCAATAGCCAAGCTCACGGCAACCGAGACCGCCGGTCGCGTCATCGATCGCTGCGTGCAGATCTTCGGGGCACTCGGAGTGGCCAAGGAGATGCCGCTCGAACGGTGGTATCGCGAGCTACGCATCAGGCGGCTGGGCGAGGGACCGTCGGAAGTCCAGCGCATGGTCGTTGCCCGTCATCTGCTCGGCGCCAAGGGAGCCTAGCATGTCCATCGACCTCGTCGTTGCCGATCATATCGCGACTGTCACGATCAACCGTCCCGATCGTCTCAACGCGATGGACACTGAGCACTACCAGGCGCTTTCCGAAGCCTGGATCCGCATACGCGACGACGCCGACATCCGCGTCGCGATCATCACCGGCGCCGGGGAGAAGTCGTTCTCGGCCGGCGCCGACATCAAGACCAGGCTCACACGCCATTCCGCATGGTCGGAAACCTGGCTGACGCAGCGCGAGCAGCTGCTCAACCGCGGCCTCGAAGTCTGGAAACCCGTCATCGCAGCGGTCAACGGCCTTTGCGTGGGCGGCGGCGTGACGCTGCTGCTGGCGACGGATATCCGTTACGCTGCCGAACACGCCACCTTCGGCCTGAGCGAAGTAAAGCGCGGAACCATCGCGGGCAACGGCGGCACCCAGCGGGTGATCCAGGATCTGCCGCGCGCCATCGCCATGGAGATGCTGCTGACCGGCGATCCGATCGATGCGCGCGCGGCGGCGCATTGGGGGTTGGTCAACCGCGTTGTGCCGTCCGCCGTGCTGATGAGCACCGCGATGGAGACCGCGCGCAAGATCGCGGCGAACGCGCCGCTCGCCGTTCAGGCCAGCAAGGAGCTGGCCCTGCGCAGCCGCGACGTTGATACCGCGACGGGCCTGCGTATCGAGCAACTCATGGGACGGCTGCTGCGCGAGACCGAGGACGGCAAGGAAGGGCCCCGGGCCTTTGCCGAGAAGCGCGCGCCCCGGTTCCAGGGCCAGTAGCGGGATGCGCGGACGCTATGTCATCGCAGGTGTCGGCCAAACGGCGTTCGGAGCGCTGCCGGGCCGCTCGACTTTCTCCATGCATGCCGAAGCGGTCCGCAACGCGCTGGACGACTGTGGCATCGGCAAGGACGAAGTCGATGCGTTGCTGGTCAAGGGACCGACCTCGGCGCCTGAACTGATGTACGGCCAGAAGCTGGCAGAGGCGCTTGGCATGCAGCCAAGGGTCGGCGGTGTGTGGGATCAGGGAGGCGCGGCCAATGCGAGCCTGATCGCCTATGCCGCCATGGCAATCGACCACGGCCAGTGCGAGGTCGCGGTGGTCACCTTCGCCGACAATCCGAAGTCGGGAAGCCGTGCGGCCTATGGCCGGGCGAAGGGCGACGGCGCGCTGTTTGGATGGTTTGGAACGCCGGCCCAATACGCCATGATCGCGCGGCGGCACATGGGAGAATTCGGCACGAGCGCCGAGGCTCTCGGGGCGGTAGCGGTCGCGGCGCGTCGGCACGGCGCGGCCAATCCCCGTGCGCAGCTGCGCAAGCCGCTCACGCTCGACGATTACCTGGCGCAGCCGCCGCTTGTCTCGCCGTTCCGCCGCGACGATTGCGCGCTGGTCAGCGACGGTGCCGCGGCCGTCGTGGTGATGAGCGCAAAGCGGGCGATGACGCTCGGAGTCAACAAGCCGGTGCCGATACTGGGTTTCGGGCAGGGCCAGACGTCGTGGGACCTCGTCCAGCGTCCGGTGCTGACCGAGACGATGGCTGCGCAATCGGCCGCGACCGCCTTCGAGATGGCTGGCATCGGCCCGCGCGATATCGACGTCGCCCAGCTCTACGACTGTTTCACCATCACAGTACTGATGACGCTCGAGGACTATGGCTTCTGCGCGAAGGGCAAAAGCGGCGATTTCGTGAGGGACGGCGCAATCGAGCACGGCGGTGCGCTTCCGGTGAACACGGCGGGCGGACTGCTCTCCGAGACCGGTATGCCCGGCATGCAACTCGTGATCGAAGGCGTGCGGCAGATGCGCGGCGAGGCGAACCTTCAGGTGCCCGGTGCCCGAACCTGCGTCGTCAGCAACCAGGGCGGCATCATGCATACCCACTCCACACTTATTCTCGGGGTCTAGCCGATGACCGCGCGGCAATCACTGGACGATGTGGAGGCGGCGTATCGCGCGTCACTCGCCCGCGGACGACTGTCCTTCCAGCGCTGCACCTGCACCGAAGCCTGGCTGCCGCCGCGGGAGCAGTGCCCGCGTTGCCTGCGCGCCGACTTCCACTGGGAGGAAGCGAGCGGCAAGGCCACGCTTATCTCCTGGGTCGTCTATCATCGCGCCTACGACGACACCTTCGCCGACCGGCTTCCCTATTGTGTCGCAGTGGTTGAACTCGACGAGGGGCCTCGGCTGGTCAGCAACGTCGTCGGAGCCGCCGACCTCGAGGCGCTGCAGATCGAGCAGCCGCTGCAATTGCATATCGAACTGGAGCGCGGCGTTCCCGTACCGCGCTTTGCGCAACAGGATTTCCCGGAAGGCACCACATCTTGACGACAGCCGTTGCCACGCATTCCCGGCAGGAAGAACAGGCCGTCCCCCCGCTTTTGGGGCTGACGGTGCTAGACCTCGGGCAGATCTATCTCGGGCCTTATGCCGGGCTTCTGCTTGCCAAGGCCGGAGCCAACGTCATCAAGATCGAGCCGGTGACAGGCGAGCCCGCACGCCGTCGATCGGACGTGCGTGGCGCGGGATTCCCGTTTTGCATGCTCAATGCCAACAAAAGGTCTGTATCGATCAATCTCAAATCGGAGCGAGGTCGCCAGCTCCTGATCGACCTCGCCCGGCAAGCGGACGTTCTCCTCGAAAACTTCCTGCCGGGGGTGCTCGATCGGCTGGGCGTCGGCTGGTCGGTGCTCAGTTCAGCGAACCCGAGGCTCGTCTATGCGTCGGGATCAGGCTTCGGACTTGCCGGACCCGATCGCGACCGGCTCGCAATGGACCTGACCGTGCAGGCAGCGGCCGGCGTGATGAGCGTAACCGGCTACGAGGATGGCGAGCCGCTGAAGTCAGGCGCAGCTTTCGCGGATTTCATTAGCGGAGTGCATCTGTATGGGGCGATCATGACCGCACTCTACGCGCGCGAACGCACGGGCAAGGGTCAACTGGTGGAGGTGGCGATGCAGGAAGCGGTACTGCCGACACTCGCTTCCAACCTTGGCATGCTGCACAGCTCGGGTGGAAGATCTGCCCCCCGCACCGGCAACAGGCATGGCGGCCTCGCAGTTGCCCCCTACAACGTCTACCGGTGCCGGGACGGCCACGCCGCGCTGATCTGTCAGGTCGAGGATCATTGGAAAGGGCTCGTCGAGGCGATGGAGAGGCCGGAACTGGCCACCGACCCGCGGTTCGCGACGAACGCCGCCCGGGTTGCCAACATGGATGAGACGGACGCCATTGTCGCTGCATGGGCGAGCGCATACACACGTGCGGAACTAAACGAGATGGCTCAGCGCTTCCACTTCCTTGTCGGCTCTGTAAGGGACCTCCCGGAGGTGATGAACGACGCCGCGCTGCATGAACGTGGCATGCTGGAGACGATCGATCATCCCGATCTGGGCACGATCATCCTTCCCAACAGCCCGCTGCGCTTTCACGGCAGCGCGCGGATCGCGTCGGTGCCCAGCGAGCGTCTCGGCGCCTCGAACGATGCTGTTCTCGGAGGCATGCTTGGCCTGAACGCAGATGAACTCGAAGATCTGCGCCGCGGCGGCGTAATCTGACGCCGCAGGGCGAGTCGGTTCGCAGGAGGATTGATTGGCATTCGATCTGGTCGTGGCCAACGGAGACGTGGTGACGCCGCAGGGCGTGGTGCGCTGCGACGTGGCCGTATCGGGCGAGACGATCGCCGCCCTGCTGCCGCCGGGCGAGGCGGCTGCGCACGACACGATGCGCACAATCGATGCGACCGGCAGGATCGTGATTCCCGGCGGCATCGACCCGCATGTCCACATGAAGCATCATATCGTGCTGCCCGATGGCACGCGCCACTATTCCAAGGGCCCCGACCACGTCGGCCGCGCCGCCCTGATGGGCGGCACAACGACGCTCATGGATTTCGTGCTTTTGCAGCCCGGCATGGGAGTGCCCGAAAGCATCGAGGCACGTCACGAGCAGTTCGCCGACAGCTGTTGCGACTGGTCCTGCCATCTGATGCTCTACACGGACCCATCCGATCGGACCTTCGAGGAACTCGCCGAAGCAATCAGGGCGGGCTATCCAACCGTGAAGCTCTTCATGACCAACATCCTGCCTAAGAACCAGGGTCGAATGATCGACCTCGGCGACATGTGGGAGACGTTCCGGATCCTGTCGCGCGAGGGCGGAATGGCAGTGATCCATGGCGAGGACAACGACCTTGTCATGCACATGTACGCCAAGCTGCTGCGCGAGGGCCGGACCGGTTTCGAACATATGTCCGAGGTGCATAGCAGGCTCTCGGAGGATATGAGCTTCCGCCGCGTGATCCGCTTGGCGGAGAATGTACCAGGAACCGCGCTCTACATGATGCACGTCTCGGCTTCCTCCGGCGTGACCGCCGTGCGCGAGGCGCGGGCGCGCGGACTGCCCATCTACGGCGAGACGCTGCACCAGTACCTCGTTTATACCGACGAGGACTATCGCCGGCCGAACGGTCAGATCTACCACACCTATCCCTCGCTCAAGGGCGCCGAGGACCAGGCCATGCTCTGGGACGGTATCGGCAGCGGCGACATCCACAGCGTTGCCACCGATGATTTGTGCTGCGCACTCGGGCTGAAGCTGTCGGCAAACCGGATCGACGACATCGTCGGCGGCAATGTCGGCGTGGAGCCGCGTATAGCGGTGATGTACACCGAAGCGGTCGTGCGGCGCGGACTGTCGTTGGTGCGCTTCGCCGACCTTGTCTCGACGAACGCCGCCCGCATTCTCGGGCTTTATCCGCGGAAGGGGGTCATCGCGGTCGGCAGCGATGCCGATCTCGCTGTTCTCGATCCGAGCCGTCGCGGCAAGATCCGGGCGGCTGAGCTGTATGCGTCCGACTACACGCCCTGGGAAGGCCACGACATACACGCCTGGCCGGTCGCCACCGTGATGCGTGGTCGAGTCGTGATGGAGAACGGCAGGTTCGAGGGCAAGGCGGGCGACGGCCGCTACCTCAAGCGCAAGATATCGTCGGATATTCTTGCCGGCGCCGCGCTGTAACGGAATGGACGCCGACGCGGCCCGGAGCGACAGAATGGACATGTTGCCGTTGCTCGCGCGGCTGCTCAAGGAGAGCCTCGCATTGTGGGCGCACGAAGCTTCGGTTAGCGCGACCGGCAATCAGATCGAGATAGCAGCGACCTCGAAGACCATCACGGTGCACTTCGACCCGATCAGCGGGGTGGCGCACTGGTGGATCGCCGTCAGCCCCGGCAACTCCGTCCGCCTGCGTCCGGCCGCCTCGGTGCTCGGCGTACTCTCGGCGGTTCGTCGCCACCTCGAAGACCCGCGCAATGAGTGATGGTTTGCGGCCGGTCGCGCCGATCCCCGTCGGTGTCCTGACGGGGTTTCTCGGCGTCGGTAAGTCGACGCGCCTGGCTCTCCTCCTGAAGGGGGCGGACGCTGCCGGAACCGCCGTGATCGTAAATGAGTTCGGAGCCGTCGGCATTGACCACGACCTGCTCTCCGTTGCGTCCGAAAGGGTCACGCTTCTGGAGAACGGCTGCCTCTGCTGTTTCGCCCGCGGCGGCTTGGAGGACGCGCTTGAAGGCCTGTATGTGCGCCGGGAGCGCGGCGAACTCGATTTCGACCGCGTGATCGTGGAAACCTCGGGACTGGCCGATCCGGGAGCGCTTCTCTCCTTGTTGTCGTTCGGCGGCCGGCTCGCGGGCAGGTTCGTGCGCGCGAATGTCGCGACCTTGGTCGACGCCGGCAATGGTGCCGGGCTGCTGGAGGAGTTCAATGAGGCCGCCAGGCAGGTTGCGCTCGCCGACCGCATCGTGCTGACGCATACGGATCTTGCACCGGCGCCATCGTCGCTGCGCGCCTTGATCGAGGCGCTCAACGCCACGGCCCCGGTTGCCGACGACGGTCGTCTCCTCTTTGCCGACCTTTTCGAGGGAATCCGCCCTGGCGGCCGCCATTTCTCTGCCGTGCCAGCGATTGGCCCCGTTCATCGCCATTCTATCCGCAGCGGTGTCGTCATCGACGAGAGGCCGACGAGCGAAGCGGTACTCGAACTGCTGCTGGAAGGGTTGCAGTCTCAGCTCGGTGAGCGGCTGCTCCGCGTGAAGGGCTTCGTCCGGATCGCCGGCATCGACAGCATCCTTCTGGTGCAGGGCACCCACCGCCGGGGTATCGAGCGCATCCTTACGGATGCGGCAGCGCTGTCTGACCACAGAACCCGCCTGACGGTGATCGCCCACGACATGCCGCAGGAATGGCCTGACGCGCTCTACCGTTGCATCCGGGAAGAGGTCCAGTTCTTGGCGGAGAAGCTCGCCCGGCCTGCGCTTCCCCTCCCGCCTCAATTGTTCTAGGATTGTGCACAATGGAATCCTGGAGACACGATGAATCCCGAGGGAGCGAAAAAATCGGTGTCGGTTCGCCGTCCCGAGGCGGACGAACGGAAGCGCATCGGCCCGGTGCAAATCGCCGAGGCGATCCGGAGGCGCATCCTCAAGGGCAGCCTTCCGGCCGGCTCGCATCTGCTGGAAGCCTCGTTTGCGGCGGAGTTTGGAACCTCGCGCACGCCGGTGCGCACAGCGCTGGCGCTGCTGGCTCGCGAATCGCTGGTGACGTTCGCGCCGAACCGCGGCTACGAGGTGCGCCGCTTCACACTGGAACAGATAATGCAGGCCTACGACATACGTGGCGCACTGGAGGGCATGGCCGTGCGCATGGTCGCCGAAGCGGGCATATCGCCGGAAGGTGCCCGCCAGATGAAAGCCTGCCTAGACGTCGTGGATTCGATTCTTGCGCGCGGGCAGCTCAATGTGTCGGAGCAGGGCAGTTGGCGGGAGATGAATATCCTGTTCCACGCCACGATCGAGCGCGAACTGGGCAACCAGTTCCTGGACGAGACGCTTCAGACCATGCGCAACGTTCCGCTGGTCGCGAATGCGGTCATCCAATGGTACGACTTCGAGACCGTGCACCGTTATCAGTCGGACCATCATCGAATCTTCGATGCGATTGTCCGGCGCCAGAGCAGCCGTGCAGAGGCCGCCATGCTCGAGCACCTCTACTCCGCCAGGGAATTCGTCCGGTCAATGCTGGAAGCTTAGGCTGCCAACGCGCGCGCGAAGGTCTGATATCGGGATGCGGCGATCGCGGTTTCCAGTGCCATTCTCTGGCCCTGTGGACGCCGGCAACGCTCGTCGGCTTGCCGGCGACCTGGGAGGGATCAGGGAAATGATGTCGATCGCTGTCTGCGAGGTCGGGCCGAGAGACGGGCTACAGAACCATCCGCGCCACTTCGAAGTTGCCGAGCGTGTCGAGTTGATCGACAGGTTGTCCGCTGCGGGTCTGCGCCGGATTGAAGCCGTCAGCTTCGTCAACGACCAGAAGGTGCCGCGAATGGCGGGTGCGGAGGCTGTCCTGGATAGCATCCGCCGGCCGCCCGGTACACTGTTTTCCGGCCTGGTTCTGAATGGCCGCGGCGTTGATCGCGCGCTGGACTGCGATCTGCAGGAGATCCGGCTTGTCGTCGTGGTGAGCGATACGTTCAGCCGCCGCAACCAGGGCGCCTCGACCGAGGACACCATCCTGCTCGCCGCCGAAGTATCGCGGAAGGTGAAGTCCGCGGGCAGACGTTTCAGCGTCGTGATCGCCACCGCATTCGGCTGTCCGTTCGAAGGCCGGGTTGCTCCCGAGCGTGTTGCCGGTATCGCCCGGCGCCTCGCCGCCATTGGTGTTGACGAGATCGTGCTTGCCGATACCATCGGGGCTGCGACCCCCTTCGATGTCGCGGGGCTTGTGCCGCTGACGGAGGCGGCCGTCGCGGGAATCCCGCTCGGCTGCCACTTTCACAACACGCGCAATCTGGGCTTTGCCAACGCATACGCCGCAATCGGCTGCGGCGTGCGCCTGCTCGATTCTTCCGTGGGCGGACTCGGAGGTTGCCCGTTCGCCCCTCGAGCAACGGGCAACATCGCCACTGAGGATCTGGTCAACATGCTTGGCGGCCGCCTGGAAGCCCCAGTCGACGTCGAAGCTCTTTTTGCGACGATCGGCTGGCTCGAGGAACGGATCGGCGCGGCGGTGCCCGGCTTGCTCAGCCGGGCGGGCGCGTTTCCGCCGGTCGCCTCGCTCAATCCGCCATCTGGATGACGCCATCTGCGGCTAGCCTCGAGAGGTCGTCCTCGGCCGCGCCGCAACGCGCTGTCAGGATGTCCCGCGTATGCTCGCCCACCGCTGGAGGCGCGGGATAGACGGCATCCCCCGCGTCCGAGAGTCTGACCGGGTTTCCGGGCATGCTTACGACGCTGCCTCCCGGAAGCGTCACGTCGACCACCATGCCACGGTGGACGATTTGCGGGTCGGACAGGGCATGGGCGAAGTCATTGACGGGCGCACAAGGAATACCGGCGGCGCCGAGTTCGCCTAGCCAATGTTCGCAACTCTGTAGCGCGAGCCGCGCCTCGATCAGCGGCAGGAGTCGATCGCGTTCCACGAGGCGGCCGAACCTGGTCGCGAACGCTTCGCCACCTGCTTCCAGCATGCCGATCAGAGCCGCGAAGCGTTGCCATTGTGCATCCGTAAGTACGCAGACGACAATGTCGCGGGTGGCGGTGGGAAACGTGTCGTAGGGGACATGGGCGAAGTGCGCATTGCCGAGCCTCGCCGGCTGCTGGCCCGACATCAGGAACATCGTCGCCATGTAGTTCAACAGGCTGACTTGGCAGTCGAGCATCGAGATATCCACCGCCTGGCCGCGACCTGTCGAGGCGCGCCCCTGCAAGGCGGCGAGGATCCCGATCGCGGCGAAGAGGCCTGCTGCCAGATCGCCGATGGGAATCCCGGCGCGCAAAGCCCGTCCGGTCGCCTCGCCGGTGATCGACATGCCGCCGCCCATTGCCTGGGCGACGAGATCGAAGGCGGTCCGGTCGGCATTTGGCCCGCTGGCTCCGAAGCCGGAGATGCTGCAGGTGATCACGGCCGGATTGATCGCGCTGAGGCTGGCGTGATCCAGGCCCAGACGCGATGTTACGCCGGGCGAGAAGTTGTCCACCACCACGTCCGCCGTTTTGACCAGACGATAGAACATTTCGCGCCCCTCCGGCCGCTTCAGGTCGATGGCAATGCTCTTCTTGCCGCGGTTGAGCGTCAGGAAGTAGGCGCCATGCGACTCCCGGGAATGCGAAGGATCGTCGGCAAGCAGCTGCCTTGTGGCCTCTCCTCGGCCCGGCGGCTCGACCTTGATCGTCTGGGCGCCCAGATCTGCCAGGACCATCGTCGCGAAGGGCCCCGAAAGCATGTGGGTGAGGTCCAGGACGGTGAGGTTCGTGAGCGGGCGGTTCGCCATATTATGCACTTTCCGAAATTTAATGTTGGCAATCTCAGATATATTGTGCACAATCCTAGGAGTAAAGTCCGAATCCCGGTGTGAAATCGTCGAATCATGGCCGGATGTGTGGACTGAAGGGGGCATTTCTGGTGCGATCGTACACAATGAGGGAATCGTGAGGGTCTATCGCGAACTTTTCGTCGACGGCCAATGGCGTGCGGCCGATGGTCCGAGCCATGTTGCCTACAGTTCGCGCACGGGCGAGCCCGTTGCTGAGGTTCCAGAGGCCGCGCCAGCACTGATAGACGAGGCCGTCCGCGCCGCTGCCGGCGCGCTGCAACAATGGTCGGCTACCGCGCCGGCCCGCAGGGCCGCGTTACTTGAACGCGTGGCGGATGCGCTTGCCGGTCGCGCGGACGAGATCGCTGCGGCGGTTAGCGAGGAGGTCGGGATGCCGCTGCGACTGTCGCAGCGCCTCCAGGCTGCTGCACCTGTCGAGAGCTGGCGCGCTAATGCCCGCTATGCGGCGTCGCTCGAAGATGAGCGGCGGATCGCCCACTCGCGGATCGTGCGCGAACCCGTCGGCGTCGTTGTCGCGATCACTCCTTGGAACTATCCGCTACATCAGATCACCGCGAAGGTCGCGGCGGCTCTTGCTGCCGGCGCCACCGTGGTCCTCAAGCCCTCCGAAGTGGCTCCGACCGCCGCCTTCATCCTGGCCGAGTGTATTGCGCAGGCGGGCTTGCCTCCGGGGGTCTTCAACCTATTGACCGGAGCGGGTCCAACCGTCGGAGAGAGTCTCGTCAGGCATCCGCTCGTGGCAATGGTATCCTTCACCGGCTCGACAGCCGCCGGTGTCCGTGTCGCCGAGCTCGCGGCCGCAGGAATGAAGCGCGTCACACTTGAGCTCGGAGGCAAGTCGGCTTCTATCGTGCTCGAAGGCGCCGATCTGGCGAAAGCCGTGAAGGCCACACTGGCGTCATGTATGCTGAATTCCGGGCAGACCTGCAACGCGCTGACGCGTCTGGTGGTGCCCAGGGAGCTTCTGGGGGAGGTGGCCGAACTGCTTCGTGCCGCCTTGGTCGCCTATCGCATCGGCGATCCGCTCGATCCGCAGATCCGGCTTGGGCCGTTGGCCTCCGCCGAGCAGGCACAGCGGGTCCGGCGGACAATCGCCGCCGCGCGCGCCTCCGGCGTGCCGGTCATGGCGGATACGACGTTGCCCGAGGAGTTGCCGGGCGGGTACTACGTCGCCCCCATTGTCTTCGGCCCAGTGGAAGATCGCGCCTCGATCCTGGTGCAGGATGAGATCTTCGGTCCCGTGCTCGTCGTCCAGCCTCATGACGGCGTGGACGACGCCGTGGCGTTGGCCAATTGTACGCGCTATGGGCTCGCCGCTGCCGTATGGGCGGCCGATGCCGAAGCCGCGATGCGCGTCGCCCGGCGTCTCCGCGCCGGGCAGGTCGACTGCAACGGTGCAGCGTTCAACCCCGAGGCGCCGTTCGGCGGATACGGTCTGTCCGGACTTGGGCGCGAGAACGGTCCGCTGGGAGTGGAAGGCTTCCTGGAAACGAAATCGGTCCAGTTGCCATGAGCACGCTTGCTGACGCCGCCCACGCCTCGGAGAGTGGCTCTGCCTCCGTCCCGCCGCCGATTTCCGGGTTTGCGCCCGAGCTCTTTCTGCGGCGATTTGGCAAAGCTGTCGAGCAGCACGACGGGGCTGGACTGGCTGCGCTCTTTGCGACGGATGGCATATACTACGATTGCTTTCACGGCGCCTTTACGGGACGGGTGGCCATCGCCGCTCTCATCGACGACTGGTTCTACCGGACGGCCCGGGACTTCCGCTGGACCTTCCACGATCCGGTTTTCGATGGTGCGACGCTCTACGCTCGCTATGCATTCTCCTACCGGTCGAACCTTGAGCGAGCGCCTGACGGTCGCGTCGGGTTCGAAGGCGTCTCAATCATGCGGATCGGTGACGGGCTGATCCGCGAGTATCGGGAAGTAGCTCACACCGGACCGGTCCTCGCCGCACTCAATTTTGCTCCGGAGCGCATTGCGGCCGTGATGGCCAAGCACAATCGCCAGGTCTGGGCCTCTTCGGCATTCTCGGCGCATCGCGAGATCGAAGGCGGAGACCTTCTGGAGACGCCCGCGCCATGAACGATGCCGTGGAGCGAGAGGACCGCGGCGATGTGGCTATCCTGCGGCTGTTGAACCCTCCGGTCAATGCGATCTCGCACGCCGTCAGGCTCGGCCTGGCCCGGCACCTCGATCAATGTGCGAGCGACGGGCGGATCGCCTCGATAGTGATGGTTGGCGCGGGGGCAACCTTCGCGGCGGGAGCGGACATCAGGGAATTCGGCAAGCCGATCGACGAGCCGAGCCTCGGCGCCGTCATTCGCATTCTCGACGCACTGGCGAAGCCGGTCGTTGCGGCGATCGAGGGGAGCGCGCTCGGTGGCGGCCTCGAACTCGCGATGGCCTGTCATCTGCGGCTATGCAAGGGTGACGCGGTCCTCAGCCTGCCCGAAGTCCGGCTCGGCGTGATGCCGGGCGGCGGCGGTACGCAGCGCCTGCCCCGACTCGTCGGCATGGACAAGGCGCTTGCCATGATGCTGACCGGCGAGCCGGTGAGCGGGAACGAGGCGCTTGCGTTGGGGCTCGCCGACGCCGTTGCAAGCGGTGATCTCCTCGACGAGGCCACGAAACTGGCGCGCTCCGCCGCGCGCGGCGAACGCCGTTTCGTGCGTGCGCGCGAAAGGTCCGACTCGCTGGGCGGTGATCTGGACACCGTGTTCGAGCGCCACGAGGCGCTTGTCCGGCGCCGGCGGCCCGGCGAGGTGGCTCCGGCCGAAATCCTGCGTAGCGCGCGCAATGCTGCGACCGTCCCTTTCGACGAGGCTCTGAGGCTTGAGCGGGCAGGTGTCGCGACCTGCCTGGCCAGTCCGCAATCAGGTGCGATGCGCCACCTGTTCTTCGCCGAGCGCGCGGCGCGCAAATCGCCGGAAGGCGCCCCCCGCGTGCGCGACGCTGAGATCGGCCTGGTCGGCATCGCAGGCTCCGGCCCGCTCGCGCGCGGCTTGGCGCAATTGCTTGCCGCCCGGTCGATCGATGTCCTGCTCTGGGACGAAAGCCCGGAGCGTGCTGACGAGACTGTCGCGGCGATTGAGGAACACCAGCGCAAGACGTCCGCGAGCGCCGCGCCGGGATTGATGCGCTCGCCCGCAGGCCGCATCGGCGCGGTGCGCGATGCAGGCGAACTCGCAGGCGCCGGCCTTGTCATCGAGGCGGCGCCGGAAGATCTCGAAACGAAGGTCCGCGTGCTGGGACGACTGGGCGAGGCCGTCAAGTCGCCGCTGGCGACCACGACGCCCTACTTCTCCATCGCAGACCTGGCTGCCGCGGTGGGACGAACTCTCGACCTCTGCGGTCTACACTTCTTCCTGCCGGTGCATGCCATGCCGCTCGTTGAGGTCATCGGCGCGCCGACGACCTCGACGGCTGTGCTGGCGAGCGCGATGCGGTTCTGCAGCCGCATCGGAAAGTCGCCTGTCCTTGTGGGGGACTGCGATGGCTTCGCTGGCGACCGCGGCCTGCGCGCCTATCTCGACGAGGCGATCGGCCTGCTCATGGACGGCGTTCCGGCGGCCGATATCGATGCCGCGCTTGAGGCGTTCGGCATGGCCCTCGGGCCGTTCGCGCTTTGCGGTATGATCGGCGAGGACATGGCGCTGCGGATCCTGCGCGGGAGGGCTGCCAAGCCCTATGATCCCGGGCGCGCGGCGCATCTGCGCAGGGTGCTTGGGTCGGGGGGCAGGCCCGGCGGTCCCGCCGTGAACGGCTCCGAGCCAGGCGCGTCAGCCAACATGAATCGCGAAGCTGTCATACGCCGCTGCCTCTCGCGCGTCGTCAACGAGAGCCTGCTGATCCTGGAGGAGAAGGTTGTGCGCGACGTCGCCGATATCGACGTCGTTTGGGCCAACGGACTCGGCTTTCCTCGCCATCGCGGCGGTCCCATGTGGTGGGCCGACAGCATCGGCGGCGAAGCCCTGCTTCGCGAGATTCGAGAGTCCATGGCACGAACCGGATCGGAGCTCGAACCGGCACCGCTTCTGCTCAAGGCGGCCGCTCTCGGGTTGCCGATGAGGAGCCTTTGACAATGCCGCGGTGCGGAACGAGATCAGATTCTAGACTCGGTGCGGCGGTCCATGGCGTTGTAGCCGAGCGATTCCGACGTGCGCGCCGCGGCATTCAACACCGCCGGCGACAGTTCAGCGAGGCGCTCCGGAGAAAGCCGCTCGGACGGACCACTGATGCCGATCGAGGCGATGGGCGTCGAGGTCTCGTTCCAGATCGGTGCGGCGATCGAATTGATGTTCCGGTGCCAGCCGCTGATCGAGGTTGCATAGCCGTTGCGGCGAATGGTCTCGAACTCGGCAAGCACGGTCGCAAGGTCGAGCGCTTCCGGCGGCGGCTTTCCCTCCAGGAATCCGCGCACCAACTGTTCCGCGTTGGGCAGGTAGGCGAGCATCGCCTTGCCGGAGGCTGTGAACAGCGCGGGAAATCGCCTTCCGGTCTGCGGGGTCAGACGCAGGGGATAATCGGCGTCGATCTTGTCGATGTACAGAATGTCCATTCCGCTGAGCACGGCCAGATAGACATGCTCGCTCGTCTCGCGGTGCAGCGAGCTCAGGAACACCTGGGCCGCGCGTTTCACCGGATTCCGGCCGACGACCCGGCTGCCGATCTCCCACACCTTCAGGGCAAGCGAGTAGCGTCCAAGGTCGGCGTTGCGCTCGACGTAACCCAGGGCCGTCAGCGTGGTCAGCAGCCTGTGAACGTTGCTGTTCTGCAGGCCGAGCTCCCGCGCGATGGCCGAAACGCCCATGGGCGCATCCGAGAGGGAAAGCAGTTCGAGAACCTGAAAAGCCTTTACAGCGGTCGTATCGAGACTGACCGGCCGCGTCGCCTCGTTCCCCGTCGCGGGGCCTGTGCGCCCGTCCGCCGGTACTTTCTGCATGTAATATTGTCTCCAATTTCGAGGCCGAACTCGCGATATCACGCAGGCGCACGAGTTGACAAGGCGAGGGCGACCGTATACCAACAAGACGTTCTGATTATTGGAATGCTTATGCAATTATCAGAATGGAAAGGCAGCCAGAGAGGCGAGGTTATGAATTCCAGCTGCTTCGACCCCGTCGCCATCTCCCCTGCCACGCGCCGCTGGCTGCGATTCGTCCGCCGGGGAACTAAGAAGTGAGCGGTTACGTCCTCCGCAGGCTCCTCGCCCTTCTGCCAACGCTATTCATCGCGTCGGTCATCGTGTTCGTGACGATTCGGATGATCCCCGGCGATACGATCGACCTGATGATGTCGCAGAACGACACGAGCGCAACCCGCCAGTCCAGGGAACAGCTGGAATCGGCGCTCGGTTTCGACAAGCCCATCCACCTGCAGTACATCAGCTGGATATCCGCGATCCTGCTGCACGGCGACATGGGAAAGTCGCTCTGGACCAGCGCCTCCGTCGGGCACGAGTTGCTGCTGCGACTGCCCGTGACGTTCACGATTGGCGTGATGGCGCTACTTGTTTCCCTCGGCATCGGAATACCGATCGGAGTCTATGCGGCCATCCGCCAGGACACGTTGGGAGACTACGCGCTGCGAACGCTCTCCGTCTTGTTGCTGGCTGTTCCCGGCTTCTGGATCGGCACCCTCGTGATGGTGTTCCCGTCGATCTGGTGGGGTTGGTCGCCATCGGTGCGGTTTGTGGCTTTCTCGGCGGATCCCGGCGCCTACCTGTTACAGCTTGCCATTCCCGCGGTTATCCTCGGCGGTTCGCTCTCGGCGATCGTCATGCGGCTCACCCGGGCGCTCATGCTTGAGGTGTTGCGCCAGGACTACATCCGCACGGCGCGGGCGAAGGGTCTCCCGGTCCGGGTGGTGGTAATCCGGCATGCGCTGCGTAACGCTCTCGTTCCGGTGGTCACGCTGGTCGGCATACAGGCGCCGCTGCTATTCGGTGGCGCCGTGATCCTCGAGCAGATCTTCGTCATCCCGGGCATTGGGCTCCTGCTGCTGGAATCCGTCGCCAACCGCGACTACCCGATGGTCAGCGGCGTGTTCCTGGTGGTGGGTGTCGCCGTCCTCTTCATCAATTTCCTGGTCGACCTCAGCTACGGCTTTCTCGACCCCAAAGTGGGGGCACGGTGATGGCCGATATTGCCTTCCCGCCGACGGGCAGTGCCGCAGCCAGGTTTGGTCGGCGCTTGCGCGGTGCCGGCGATTTCCTCTGGCAGTTCGGCCGGCAGAAACCGCTAGGCGCCATTGGTGCCGTCATCTGCCTGGTGTTTCTCTTCGCCGGGATCTTCGCCGATTTCCTGGCGCCCTACGGCTACAATCAGATCATGCCGATCAATCGGCTGAAGCCGCCGAGCTGGCAGCATCTGTTTGGCACCGACAACCTCGGCCGCGATATCTTCTCACGCATCCTCTATGGCGCGCAGCTCTCCGTGATCGTCGGCCTTTCGGCCGCCTCCCTGGCGACCTTCGTGTCGACCTTTCTCGGTATTACGAGCGGCTATTTCCGCGGCCGCTTTGACATGCTGGTGCAGCGGTTCGTCGATGCCTGGATGAGCTTCCCCGACATCGTCGTCCTCATCGTCTTCGCTGCTGTACTCGGACCGGGCATGACGCAGCTCATCATCATACTCGGGCTCCTATACGGCATTGCCGGCTCGCGCATCGTACGCAGCGCGGTGCTTTCCGTCCGCGAGCAGAGCTATATCCATGCCGCGCAGTCGATCGGTGCGACGCCGCCCCGCATCATGCTCCGCCATGTCCTCCCCAACGTCATATCACCGGTCATCGTGTTGTTCACGACGCGCGTCGGTGCGGTGATCCTGGCGGAGGCGGCGCTTGCCTTCCTCGGTCTCGGCGTGCCGCCTCCTGCGCCGACTTGGGGCGGAATGCTCACGGGCAGTGCGCGGACATTCATGCACATGGCGCCGTGGATGGCCCTGGCGCCGGGCATCTGCCTGACCCTCGTGGTCTTCAGCATAAACATGTTTGGCGACGCGCTGCGTGACCTGCTCGATCCGCGCATGCGCGACCATCATTGAACCGACTTGCAGACTGGGGAGAACCATCATGAGGGAAGGAAGAAATATGTCTTGGATCAGGATATCGGCAATGGGCGGCGTCAGCCTGTTTGCAGTGGTACTTTCTGCGGCGGGCGCCGTCGCACAGTCCATGGAGACCCCGAAGCACGGCGGCACCCTTGAGGTGTCTACGGTCTTCCCGGCCGTCTCGCCGCTTACGTTCGAGAACTTCGACTGGGGCTGGAAGTTCAACCACGACACCGGCCAGGTCTATGAGCAGCTGTTCTCCGCCGACTTCTCGAAGGTAAGATCACGCGGGGGACCCGCCTCGCTGCTTCTGAGCGCCTACCTGCCGGCCGGCGTGATGACCGGCGAATTGGCCGAAAGCTGGGAGTGGCAACAGAATCCGCTACGCCTGGTGATCAAGCTGCGCAAGGGCGTCATGTTCCCGGAAAAAGCGGGCGTCATGAAATCCCGCGAACTGGTCGCCGATGACATCATCTTCAACTACCAGCGCTGGTCGGGCAGTCCCAAGGCCACGCGCAATTTCACGGGTTTCGTGACGTCGGTAACCGCGCCAGATCCGCATACCGTCGTCTTCGAGATGAACCAGTACAACGCCGAGTGGGACTTCCGGCTTGGCTATGGCTACCAGTCAGGCGTGATCCCGAAGGAAGTGGTCGATGCGGGCGCCGCCGACTGGAAGAACGTCAACGGCACCGGGCCGTTTAAGCTGGTCGACTATGTCCAGGGCAATTCGGTCACCTACGAGCGCAACGAAGTCTACTGGGGCAAGGAGACGATCAACGGCGTCGAGCAGCAGCTCCCCTATGTCGACAAGGTCGTCAATCGCATCATAAAGGACGAGGCAACTCGCACCACGGCCCTGCGAACCGGTGAACTCGACGTCATGGAACTCGTCCGCTGGCAGGACGCCGATACACTGCAGAAGGCGCTGCCGGAACTCAAGTGGAACAAGTGGCTCGCGCAGACCGGTACGTTCCTCGCCATGCGCGTCGACGTCAAGCCTTTCGACGACGTCCGCGTCCGCCGTGCGCTGAACATGGCGGTCAACAAGCAGGAGATCATCGACAGCTACTACAACGGCAATGCCGAGATGCTGGCCTATCCGATGCATCCCGGCTGGGGACCGTACTACCAGCCTCTGGAGGAGCAGCCAGACTCGGTGAAGGAGCTGTTCACCTATGATCCGGAGAAGGCGAAGCAACTGCTCGCGGAAGCCGGCTATCCCGATGGCTTCAGCTTCACCACCCAGATCTGCACCTGCATCGCCGATCACGCGGACCTCGTGCCGTTGATCGCCGCCTATCTGGAGCAGGTTGGCGTGAAGATGACGATCGAGACGATGGAGTCGGCGGCATATTACGCGGCGATGTCGAACGGCACGAACGCCGCCGGCTACGTGCTGGACAGCGGACACGGCAACCCGACGACCAGCATCCGCAAGAACTTCACCACCGGCCAGATCTCCAATATGGCGAAGTGGAGCGACCCGGCTTTCGATGCTCGCATGGACGGGGTGTTCGCCGAGCCGGACGAGGCGAAGCGGCAGTCCGAACTGCGCGCCATGACCACCGAGATACTGGACAAGGCTCCCTACATCTGGCTGCCGACCGTCTACAACTTCACGGCCTGGTGGCCGTGGGTGAAAGGCTACGAGGGTGAGATCTACTCCGGCACGCTCAGGCCCGGCCCGGTCTATGCGCGGCTGTGGATTGACGAAGAGCTGAAGAAGAAGATGGGCCACTGACGCGCGCTGCGCACAACATGGCGGGCGGCCGCTCCGGCGGCCGCCTTTACACACGGAGGTTGCATTGACGACACCCCTGATCGAGGTGCGAAACCTGACGACGACCTTCGGCAAGGGTGCCCGTGCCATGCGCGCGGTCGACGACGTCTCGTTTGACGTGAAGCCGGGCGAGACTGTGGCGATCGTAGGCGAGAGTGGCTCCGGCAAGAGTGCCACGGCCCTCTCGATCCTCCGGCTGCTGCCCAGTCCGCCGGGCCGTATCGCCTCCGGCGAAGTTATCTTCGAAGGCCAGGACCTCACGCAGTTGCCCGAATCGAAGATGCGCCACATCAGGGGCAACCGTATCTCGATGATCTTCCAGGAACCGATGACGTCCCTGAATCCGTCCCTGACGGTAGGGCTGCAGATCGCGGAGCCGATCAACCAACATCTCGGTCTTTCCTGGACCGAGTCCTATAAGAAAGCCGAGGAACTGCTGGCGCGCGTGCGCGTGCCCGACGCCCGACAGCGGCTGGCAGCACACCCGCACCAGTTCTCCGGCGGGATGCGCCAGCGCATCATGATCGCCATCGCGCTCGCATGCCAGCCGCGGCTGATCATCGCCGACGAGCCGACGACCGCGCTCGACGTGACGGTTCAGGCGCAGATTCTTGAGTTGCTGAAGGATGTGACGCGCGAGTCGGGTGCATCCCTGATCCTCATCACGCACGACCTGGGCGTCGTCGCCCGCTACGCCGACCGTGTAAACGTGATGTACGCGGGCCGGATCGTTGAGGCTACATCCACACGCGCGCTCTTTGCCAGCCCCATGCATCCTTACACCCGCGGACTGATGTTATCGATTCCGCGACTGGACCAGCCCGCCGGTACCAGGCTTGTGCCCATTCCGGGCCAGCCGCCGGATCCTTCGCGCCTTCCTGCCGGCTGCTCCTTCGCGCCGCGCTGTACCGAGGCTACCGACCGCTGCCACGTGGCGGCCCCGCCCCTTATGGCGGCCGCGCCGGGACACATGCATGCCTGCTGGAACGCGCCCCATGTTCACTGACAAGGCCTCCACCGTCGACCTCGCGGCGGGCGCGATCCTCAAGGTCGAGGGTCTCAAGGTGCATTTTCCGGTCTATGGCGGGCCGCTCCAACGTCAGGTCGATGCCGTGAAAGCCGTCGATGGCGTGAGCTTTCACGTCATGGAAGGGGAAACGCTCGGGCTCGTCGGCGAGAGTGGCTGCGGCAAGTCGACGACCGGCCTCGCCATCCTCAAGATGCTGCCGATAACGGCGGGCAAGGTGATCTTCGATGGGGTCGACATCTCGGGCTACTCGACCCGCCAGGTCCGCCCAATTCGCCGTTCCATGCAGATGGTCTACCAGGATCCCTTCGGGTCGCTCGATCCACGAATGACGGTTCAATCGATCATCGCAGAGCCGATGGAAGTGCATCGCCTACACCCAGGCCGCCGCGAGCGGAGGGAACGTGTCATCGAGCTGATGAACATCGTCGGCCTGCGGGCGGACATGATCGATCGCTATCCGCACCAGTTTTCGGGAGGGCAGCGTCAGCGTATCGGTATCGCGAGGGCGCTGGCGGCAGAACCCCGGCTGATCATCTGCGACGAGCCGGTCTCGGCGCTGGACGTCTCCATCCAGGCGCAGGTGGTCAACCTGCTCCAGGACCTGCAGGAACGGCTTGGCCTCGCCTTTGTCTTCATCGCCCACGACCTTGCCGTCGTGCGCCACGTCAGCCGCCGCGTGGCCGTTATGTATCTCGGCCAGATCGTTGAGATATCCTCCCGCGACGACCTCTATTCCCGTCCGCTGCACCCCTACACACAGGCGCTCATGGCGGCGATCCCGGTGGCAGACCCGGTCGCTGAGGCGGCGCGGCCGCGACAGGTCATCAGTGGGGAGGTGCCGAGCGCGCTGCGCCCGCCGACAGGCTGCCGGTTTCACCCGCGCTGCCAGCATGCCATGCCCATCTGCAAAAGGGAGCGGCCGGAATTACGCAGCGACTCTGGACGCGCCGTTGCCTGCCACCTCTACGGCCCGGCTGCGGAGGCCTCTGAAAACTGATGGCCGGCAACGACGCCCCAGAGCCGGAGGAGTCCCGCGCCGGTCTCACAGCCGAGCAGGCGGCATGGGCTGCTGATCTTGGTCTTGGGCTGGCGGCAAGCCGCTTTCCCGGCGACGTCGCTGCGGCGATCGCCAGCGGCGAGCGTGCCCGTAGCAGTCTGATCGAGCAGGCGGCGAGCATTGATGTCCTCGCTGGACCGCAGGGTTCGGGAGACGACCGGTGACCGACCTCGCAACGCTGACAGCGACCGAGATGTCCGCCGGCTACCGCGCGGGGCACTTCACGCCGGTCGACGTAGTCGAAGCCGCGCTGGCGCGGATCGCGGCGCTCGATCCGAGGATCAACGCGGTGGTGCACATCGACTCCGTCGCCGCGCGGCGGCAGGCGGAGCAGGCTCATCGTGCTCTGCGGGCGGGCGCGGATTCTCCGCTGGTCGGCATTCCGGTTGGGGTAAAGGACATCATCGACGTGGCCGGCGCGCCGACTACCTGCCATTCCCGACTTCTGCTGAACAACATCGCCGCGGCCGATGCAGAACCGGTGAGGCGCCTTCGCACCGCCGGCGTGATCGTGCTGTGCAAGCTCGCCACGCACGAGTTCGCGCTCGGCGGCCCATCGTTCGATCTGCCGTTCCCACCTGCAAGGAACCCCTGGAACACCGACTGCAATCCCGGCGGTTCGTCCTCGGGTTCGGGCGCGGCTGTCGCTGCCGGCTTCTTGCCGATCGCGCTCGGTTCCGACACTGCCGGTTCGATACGGCACCCCGCCGGCGCTTGTGGTGTGCTCGGATTGAAGCCGACCTACGACGCGATCTCGCGCGAGGGCACCTTTCCGCTGGCGCCCTCGCTCGATCACGTCGGCCCGATGGCGCGCGACGTGGCCGACCTTCGCGCCGCGTTTCTCGCGATGGCGGGACGCGGCGGTACTACAGCTCCCGGTTCAAATCGCCGGCAGGAGCGCGCTGACACACTGCGCGTCGGCTATGTGCGCCATTTCCACGCCGAGGATATCGTCGCAAGCGACGACGTGGCAACGGGACTCAACCGCGTGGCGGACTTCTTTTCGACCAGCGGTCTGCATGTTGAAGAAGTCCGCCTGCCGCCGCTCCAGGCCTTTCTCGCAGCAAGCCGGGTGATCCTGTTTCACGAAGCCTTCGCGGTGCATGCGGAATGGCTCAAGACGCGGCCGGAGTCCTATGGCGAGCTGGGAAGACAGCGGTTGATGACCGGTGCGTTCCTCAGTGCCGACGACTACGATCGCGCGCGCGCGATGAAGGACACGCTGGGCAGGGCCTTGGAAGAGGCGTTCAGCCGGTTCGACGTATTGCTGACCGCCAACATGATGGACGCGCCCTGTCGCATCGACGACGCAGCCGAAGTCGCCAGAACTGGGACCCGCCAGGCACGCGCGCCCTTCAACATGGCCGGGTACCCCGCATTGAGCATCGTTACGGGTTTCTCGTCGGCTTCGCTGCCGCTCAGCGGCCAGCTGATCGCCAGACACTCGCGTGAGGACGACCTGTTCGTTCTGGCCGGCCTGCTCGAACCCAAGTGCCAGGTAGCGCCTATTGGCATAGCGGCTTCCGAGCGCTGAGAGCCTGTACCACACTGCTTCTTCAGCCGGGCGTTCTCCTCCTCCAGAGCCTTCAGGCGACAGGCGTCCGACACCTCCATGCCGCCGAACTTCGCCTTGAACTTGTAGAAGGTCGCTGCCGAGATGCCGTGCTTGCGGCAGACATCCGCCGTCTTCGCACCGGCCTCCTGCTCCTTCGGCATTCCGATGATCTGTTCTTCCGTGAACCGCGAGGGTCGCATCGTCCATCTCCGCGATCGACGGACTCTACTCAAATCTGGAGGAAGTTCAGGGTCGCAGATCAATCAGACGAGCGGCAACACCTCGGCGCGCTTCACTTGGCCTAGCGCGAAGCTCGTCTCAATGGAGGCAACATTGTCGAGGCGGGTCAGCTTGTCTTTCAGGAAGCGCTCATAGGCTTCGAGATCGCTCGCGACGATGCGCATCAGGTAGTCGCGCTGGCCGGTCATGAGGTAGCAGTCGACCACTTCGGGCCAGCGGGCGACGGCTTCGGCGAACCGGTCGAGGTCTTCCTCGCGCTGCCGCTCCAGCTTGATCGAGGCGAAGGCGCTTATCGGCAGGCCGACCTTCTTCTGGTCGAGAATGGCGGCATAACCCTTGATCACGCCCGAACTCTCCATAAGCCTCACACGCCGCGCGCAGGGCGACGGTGAAAGTCCCACCTTCTCCGCGAGCTCACCGACGGTGATCTTGCCGTCCGCTTGCAGCGCACGCAGTATCTTTCTGTCGATCTGATCGATTGGCACGATACACCACTCCATGGCTGCTTCATCGCTTATTCCAGCTAATCCATCCTCTTTTGCCGCGCAACTTTGGTCGCCGCCGGTGGTTGCCGCATTCTAAGATGGCAGCGACCGTGTGTGGGGGAATTCGATGACCGACTTGGCGATACTCTCTGCTCTGGAGCGCAAGGTGCTCTGGCTGGCAACTTGGATGATCCACAATGCCAACCACCTGCGCGACAATGGCGACGGGCTGAAGGTCGGTGGCCACCAGGCCTCGTCCGCCTCGCTGGGGACGATCATGACCGCGCTCTACTTCTCAGCGCTGCGGCCTCAGGACCGTGTCGCCGTCAAGCCGCATGCCAGCCCGATCTTCCACGCGATCCAATATCTGTTCGGCAACCAGTCGCTGGAGAAGATGAAGAATTTTCGCGGCTACAAGGGCGTCCAGTCCTATCCGTCGCGCACCAAGGACGGCGACGACGTCGACTTTTCGACCGGTTCGGTCGGCCTCGGCGTCGCGCAGACCCTGTTCTCCTCGCTGGTGCAGGACTATGTCCGCGCCAAGGGTTGGGGCGGCGACCTTGCCGAAGGCAAGATGATCGCGCTCGTCGGCGACGCCGAGATGGACGAGGGCAACATCTTCGAGGCTCTGCTGGAGGGCTGGAAGCATGGCCTGCGCAATACCTGGTGGATCGTCGACTACAACCGCCAGAGCCTCGACGCCGTCGTTCGCGAAGGCCTCTGGTCCCGGTTCGAGGCGATCTTCCGCAACTTCGGTTGGGACGTCGTCGTGATCAAGCACGGTCGCCTGCAGGAGGCGGCCTTCTCGGAGCCCGGCGGCGAAAAGCTGCGCGAGTGGATCGACGCCTGTCCGAACCAGCTCTATTCGGCGCTGACCTTCCAGGGTGGCGCGGCGTGGCGCAAGCGCCTGATGGACGATCTCGGCGACCAGGGCCCGGTCTCGAAGCTGATCGAGACGCGCAGCGACGAGGACCTTGCTGCGCTGATGGGCAATCTCGGGGGGCACGACCTGCCGTCACTGCTGGCGGCCTTCGAGGATGCGCGCATGCATGACCGGCCGGTCTGCTTCATCGCCTATACGATCAAGGGTTTCGGCCTGCCGCTCGCCGGCCACAAGGACAACCATGCCGGCCTGATGACGCCGACCCAGATCGAGGGCCTGCGCACCGCGATGGGCGTCCGCGAGGGCCGCGAATGGGAGCCGTTCGAGGGGATCGGTATACCGGAGAAGGCGGTACGCCACTTTCTGAAGTCCGTACCTTTCGCCGCCAGGGGTCATCGGCGCTACGCGGCGGACGCAGTCTCTGTCCCGAAAAAGCTCGGCTTCGGCGCGCAGCCGGCCATGTCGACGCAGCAGGGCTTCGGCCTTATCATGCACGAGATCGCTAAGGGCGACACTGCACTCGCCGAACGCATCGTCACGACCTCGCCGGACGTGACCGTGTCGACCAATCTCGGCGCTTGGGTCAACCGGCGCGGCCTGTTCGCAAAGGAGGCGATGGCCGACCTGTTCAAGGCTGAGCGGATCCCCTCGACCTACAACTGGTCCTTTTCGCCTGCCGGGCAGCATATGGAGCTCGGCATCGCCGAGATGAACCTCTTCATCATGCTGTCCGCGCTCGGCCTGTCGCATTCGATCTTCGGCCAACGACTGCTGCCGGTTGGCACGCTCTACGACCCATTCATCGAGCGCGGCCTCGATGCGCTGAACTACGCCTGCTATCAGGATGCCCGGTTCCTGCTGGCGGCAACGCCCTCCGGCGTCACGCTGGCGCCGGAGGGGGGCGCGCACCAGTCGATCGCGACACCGCTGATCGGAATGGCGCAGGACGGCCTCGCAAGTTTCGAGCCCGCTTTCGTCGATGAACTCGCAGTGCTGATGCGCTGGGCGTTCGAGTACATGCAACGCTCCGGCGAGACGGAGCCGGACCAGATGACATGGCTGCGTGACGCGACCGGCGGCTCGGTCTATCTGCGCCTGACGACGCGCACGATCGATCAACCGAAGCGTGAGGTCACACCGGAGCTAGAGCGCGACATCATCAACGGCGGCTACTGGATGCGCCGTCCGGGGCCGAACGCCCAGGTGGTCGTTGCCTATACCGGCGCCATGGCGCCAGAAGCGATCGAGGCTATCGGCATGATGGCAGAGGATCGGCGCGACGTTGGCCTGCTCGCCGTTACCTCCGCCGACCGGCTGAATGCCGGCTGGACGGCGGCGCAGCGCGCCCGCGAAGGCGGCTTGCCGCACGCGTCGAGCCACGTCGAGCGGCTGCTGGCCAGCGTCCCATCGCATTGCGGCATGGTCACCGTGATCGACGGCCACCCAGCGACGCTCGCTTGGCTCGGTTCGGTGCACGGCCACCGCACCCGGTCGCTTGGCGTCGAACATTTCGGCCAAACCGGATCGATCGCGGAACTCTATCGCCACTATGGCATCGACGGGCGCGGCATCGCCG
Organism: Mesorhizobium sp.; assembly: GCA_041913465.1. GTDB lineage: Bacteria > Pseudomonadota > Alphaproteobacteria > Rhizobiales > Rhizobiaceae > Mesorhizobium_A. The sequence goes on from JAYSFJ010000002.1 coordinate 281,260, forward strand.
CTGCCGCGGAAGCGCTGACGCCGGGCAGGCCGATCAGAAATCTTCGCATGGCCTGAGCCCAGGGGGGACTACGGCTCGAAGCCGAATTCCGATTTCAGGTAGCCGCGCAGGGAGGCTAGGTCGGCCCTGCACGCAGGACAAATATCGAAAACCTATGATTCCAGACGCTCGGCTAAAAGCAATTCCGTGACCAGCAAAAGCCAGTTGCGGTGCAGATGTGTCCAACGTTGTCCAATAACATCCGACTGAAATGTGGGATCGAATTTGGTGTGCCGGGCTCGCAAACCCTGAATAAGTATCAAAATCAATGGCTTGTCGAGCGATTTGGCGGAGAGGGGGGGATTCGAACCCCCGATGGGCTTCCACCCATGCCGCATTTCGAGTGCGGTGCATTCGACCACTCTGCCACCTCTCCGGATCGTGTGGTCGCGCCAGAAGGCGCGGCAGACACATAGCCAAGCACAGCCGCCGAAACAAGACGCAAATCACCGATTTTGTCGGGCGAATGGCGAGTGGCGAATAGCTGATAGGGAACAGGCGCAGGCTACGGCGAGCAGGAGCTACCGCTTCCTATCCCCACTCGCCACTCGCCATTCGCCATTCGCCAATCACCGGCTATTGCGGCTGCGGCTCCATGCCGCCTTCGGGCTCGGGGCCCTTCTTGCGCTTGCCGCCGGTCGCGCCGGCCTTGGGCACGGCCGAGCCGCGCGAGGGCGGCGTGTCGTCGCCGAGGTCGCGCGAGGGCTTCTCGCCCTTCATGATCTGATTGATCTCGTCGCCCGACAGCGTCTCGTATTCGAGCAGCCCTTCGGCAATCGCGATCCACTGCTTCTTGTGTTTGGTCAGGATCGCGCGCGCTTCCTCGTAGGCCTCGTCGATCAGGCGGCGCACCTCGGCGTCGATGATCTGGGCGGTCTCCTCCGAGACGTTCTGGGTGCGCGCCACCGAATGGCCGAGGAACACCTCTTCCTGGTTCTCGCCATAGGCGACGCGGCCGAGCTTGTCGGAGAAGCCCCACTGCGTGACCATCGAACGGGCGAGCTTCGTCGCCTGCTGGATGTCGGACGAGGCGCCGGAGGTGATGTTCTCCTTGCCGAACTTCAGCTCCTCGGCGACGCGGCCGCCCATCATGATGACCAGGCGCGACACCATCCAGGTGTAGCTGATGGAGTAGCGGTCGCCTTCCGGCAGCTGCATCACCATGCCGAGCGCCCGGCCGCGCGGGATGATCGTCGCCTTGTGCAGCGGATCGGCCTTGGCGACCTTGAGCGCCGTGATGGCGTGGCCGGCCTCGTGATAGGCGGTCTTGGTCTTCTCTTCCTGCGTCATCGCAGTCGAGCGACGCTCCGCGCCCATCATGATCTTGTCCTTGGCGTCCTCGAACTCCGCCATGGTGACGAGCCGCTTGTTGCGGCGCGCCGCCATCAGCGCGGCCTCGTTAACGAGGTTCATCAGGTCGGCGCCGGAGAAGCCGGGCGTGCCGCGGGCCAGCACCTTGAGGTCGACGTTCGGCGCCAGCGGCACGTTGCGGACATGCACCTTGAGGATCTTCTCGCGGCCGATGATGTCGGGGTTCGGCACCACGACCTGGCGGTCGAAGCGGCCCGGACGCAGCAGCGCCGGGTCGAGCACGTCGGGACGGTTGGTCGCGGCAATCAGGATCACGCCTTCGTTCGCCTCGAATCCGTCCATCTCGACCAGCAGCTGGTTCAGCGTCTGCTCGCGCTCGTCGTTGCCGCCGCCGAGGCCGGCGCCGCGATGGCGGCCGACCGCGTCGATCTCGTCGATGAAGATGATGCAGGGCGCGTTCTTCTTCGCCTGCTCGAACATGTCGCGCACGCGGGACGCGCCGACGCCGACGAACATCTCGACGAAGTCGGAACCGGAAATGGTGAAGAACGGCACGTTGGCCTCACCGGCGACCGAGCGCGCCAGAAGCGTCTTGCCGGTGCCCGGAGGGCCGACCAGCAGCACGCCGCGCGGGATCTTGCCGCCGAGGCGCTGGAACTTCTGCGGATCGCGCAGGAATTCGACGATCTCCTCCAGGTCCTGCTTGGCCTCGTCGACGCCGGCCACGTCCTGGAACGTGACGCGGCCGTGCGCTTCGGTGAGCAGCTTTGCCTTCGACTTGCCGAAGCCCATGGCGCGGCCGGAGCCGGACTGCATCTGGCGCATGAAGAAGATCCAGACACCGAGGATAAGCAGCATCGGCAGCCAGCCGATCAGCATGGAGAAGATGGAGCCGGAGCCGTCGTTTTCGGGCCGGGCATTGATGGTGACGTTCTTGTCCTCGAGCCGCTGTACGAGCGTCGGGTCGCCGGGCGAATAGGTCTGGAACCCGGTCGAACTGTCCGAATAGGTGCCGGTGATGCGGTCGCCGGCGATCGTCACCGACTTCACCCGCCCGCCGTTCACATCCTGCAGGAATTCGGAATAGGCCACGTCGCGCGACACGCCGCGCTGCTGCGGGTTCTGCTGGAACAGGTTGAACAACGCGATCAGCAGAACGGCGATGATCGCCCAGAGCGCGAGGTTGCGATAATTCGGATTCATCTCGTGTCCCGCTGGCGTCGCGCAGATCGACGCCTGTCAGAGTGGGTTTTGAACGCCTAACATAGGTAGACCCGCACACCTTGCCAAGCACGCCGCTACCATTGGGTTAAGGTCGGGGCGCACTATGGCCGGCATAAGGCGAGGGGGGCGGCAATTCGCCGCCGATCAGGCGCGCCAGCGCCCGCGCCGGGGCAAGGTCGAACGACGGCAGCAGTCGCGCGAAAGGGGCCGCGACGGGCACGGCGACAGGCCGGCCGGGCGAGGGGGCGACAGAAGCAGGTGGACGCTCTAGGTCGTCTGGGCAGTTGGCTTTCCAAACAGTCGATGATGTGGATCGGCCACCTTCGTGCGTCATTCCGGGGCCGCGCAGCGGAACCCGGAATCCAGATCGTCGGCCTTGCCCGCCTAGATCCCCAATTCCGACGTTGCCGCCCTGGATTCCGGGTTCCGCTGCGCGGCCCCGGAATGACGGCGTATGTGCCAACGGGGGCGCCAACGCCTCGGATGCCCCCTCCCCCTTGCGGGGAGGGGTAAGGGGTGAGGGTAGATCCGTATCCGCTTGCCCGTCGATTCTGCCGAGGCATTCGTCCCCGCGGAACAGGGCAGGCCAAGTCGCCGCTGCCGCTCTCGCCAGCGCCGGTGGCGTGTCGGCGACGACCCTGGCCGCAGCGGCCGCATGGCTCGTTCCGAGCGGCGCGACGATTGTGCCCTCGATATTGCCGAGCCTGTACCTGCCATCCCAGATCTCGCCATCGGCGGCGACATGCGGTTCCGGCAGGCCTCGCGCCTCTCGCCGCAGGTAGACCGCGTCCTTCCGCCGCTCGAGTGTCGTGCGCGACAGCGAGGCGCGCAGTGCGGGATCGCCGATCTTTTCAAGAAGCGCTCCCGTGCGGCCTTTGTCGGGCAACTGGCCGCTACCGCCGGCGGTCGCGAGCAGCAGCCGTAGCGCATAGACGGCCGCGCCGCGCTCGGCCTTAAGCAAGGCGTTCGCCTCGATCCGGATCAGCCCCGGCAGCGGGCTTACGGCCGTTGCGATCAGGCTGGCGGCCGCCTCGCCGAGCCGCTCGCGCTCCCGCGCGGCCTGCCCGGCGATGCGGATCGCGTCCGCGAATGCCGCCGGGTCGGCAAGCCTGCGCCTGACGCGCACGCGCTCGTAGCTCTCGTCCTCGTTGGTCGGGTCGTCGGACCAGCCGATCCCGCTCATGCGCAGATAGTCCCGCAGCGCCTCGCGGCGGACGCCGAGCAGCGGCCGCATCAGCCAGAGCCGGCCGTCGAGCAGGGTCGCCGGTGCCATGCCGGCGAGACCGCGACCCTCGCCGCGCGCGCTGCGCATGGTCACCGTCTCGGCCTGGTCGTCCTGGGTGTGGCCGGCAAACAGCATCGTGGCGCCGAGCTCGTGCGCGGCCTTCGACAGCAGCCGGTAGCGCGCGTCGCGCGCGGCAGCCGAAAGCCCCGTGGCGGGCTTCTGCCCCTCCCATGTCGAGATCGAATGGCGGATGCCGAGGTCCCGGCAGAACCGGCCCACATCCTCGGCCTCGGCTGCCGAACCCGGCCTCAGCGCGTGGTCGATCGTGACGGCGGCAAGACGCGATGGGGGAAGGTGGCGCGCGAGCAGGCTCAAAAGCGCGATGGAATCGCCGCCGCCGGAGACCGCGACGAGGACGGACGGCGACGACGCGAAGTCGATGCCCGCGAACAGGCGTGCCGGATCAAGCGCGGGAAGGGCGGTCAGCACCCCGCGAGCGCGCGTTCCTGCTTCACCCGCCCCTTGAAGGACTCGGAGCTGTTCGGATAGCGCTGGTTGATCTTGGTGAAGGTCGCGCAGGCAACCTCGCGCTGGTTCAGTGCCGACAGCGAGACGCCGAGCTTCAGCAGCATGTCGGGCGACTTGCGGGTGTTCGGGAACGAGCGGTTGGCGTCGACGAACACTTCCGCCGCGTCGCGGTAGCGGCTCTGGCCGAGCAGGGCTTCGCCCAGCCAGTAGCGGGCGTCGGCGGTCTGCGGGTCGTCGGGGAAATTTGCGATATGCTCGCGGAAGCCGGCTTCCGCCGTGCCGTAGTCTCCGGAGAGAATCGCCTCGTAGGAATTGCGGTAGAGTTCCTTCGGATCGCTCGACGAGGGCGAGACTGCGGCGACGGTTTCCTCGTCCGTGTCGGCGTGCGTCTCGTCAGCCGCGCCCGCCTCCTTCACGGCGGCCGGGTCGAGCGTTCCGCCCACCACGTTGCCGTCCTTGTCGAAGACGATCGAGCCGAGCGGCTTTTCGGGTTCGCCGGGCCCCTGGGCCGGCGCCTGCGCGACCGAGGGCGAAGGGGTCGACGGCGGCGGCAGAGCCGTGGCGGGCGCCTCGGCGACGCTGCTTCGCGGCTCGGCGGAGGGCGCCACGCCGCCCGCGTCGGACTTCTTCTGCTCCAGTTCCTGCAGGCGGAAGTCGACGTCCTCCTGCATCTTGCGCATCTGTTCCTGCATCTGGAGGATCTGGAAGTTCATTTCCTCGACGCGGCCGTTGAGCTGGCGGATCTGCTCCTCGAGGCCGACCACGCGCGGATCGGTCGCCTGGGCCAGTTCATAGACCGGCTCGGCCTTCGCCGCGCCGGCCATGTCCTGGGACAGCGCGCTGAAGGCCAGCGGGAAGATTTCGAACGGAGAATCGTCGACGATTTCGATCGCTTCGTCTTCGACGGCATCCGCCGGCACCGCCGCGAGCGGCAGCGCGAGCATGCCAAGGAGAAGGGAAAGGAATTTCATGGGCGGTTCGACCTGGATGGGACTTGCTGCACTGCCGGACCTGTCGGTTGCGGCCTCTCGCGGGGACCTTGGCCGGGAGAGTTCGGCCAAATTTTGTTTAGCGCCCCGCCAAATGCGCGAAAAGCGGCCACATGGGCCGCTTCTCGACATTTCTGCAACAGTGTTGCGCGGATGCCAGTATCGGAGACTGTCCCGAAACTCGCTCTGACGAGTCAGCTGGTGGTGGTTTCGAGAACCGGAGCGGAGCGGACATTTGGGTCCGTGAGCACCGGAAGCGCAGAAAACGCCATCAGATGGCCGTCAGAGTAGAGTTTCCGGACGGTCTCAGCTTCCCTGGCCGCCCAGCACGGTCACGGCGCGGCGGTTCTGCGTCTGGCAGGAGATGTCGTCGCACAGCGCCACCGGCTTTTCCTTGCCGTAGGAGATGGTGCGCATGCGGTTCGCCGGCACGCCCTGCGCCGCGAGGTAGTCGCGGGTGGCCGCGGCGCGGCGGGCGCCGAGCGCGATATTGTATTCGCGCGTGCCGCGCTCGTCGGCATGGCCTTCGACGGTGATCTTGTAGTTGGGGTAGCGGTTCAGCCACTGCGCCTGCTTGGCCAGCGTCTGCTGCGCGTCGGCGCGGATCACCGAGGAGTCCGTGTCGAAGAAGATGCGGTCGCCGACGTTCAGCGTGAAGTCCTGCGAGGAGCCGGGCGTCGCGTTGTTGGCATTGAGGCCGAGGTCGGCGGCGGAGTTCGGAGCCTTCTTGGAGGCGCAGCCGCTGACGGCCAGCATCGCGATCATCGCGATCGCAATCGGGTTGGTGGTGAATGCTGCGATACGGCGCATGAGCGCGGCTCCTTCGCAATTTTAGTGTTTTCGTTGATCCCTCAGTAACCACGTCTGGGTTAACCGCCGTTCAACGAACATGGTTAATGAAACGTCACTCGCCCCCATCGAGCCGCTGGCTGCTGCTATGACGAGATTGCCGCGCCGCGGTGGCGGCAATGCGGCAAAAGCACGGCTTTCGGCCGTTTCCTACTCCCGAAGCGGCGACCAGGCAGGGTCCGAGGCGAAGTTGGGGGTCGGGATCTGCTGCTCGTTGCGGCCGGTGAGGTCGATCGAGAACAGCTTCGGCCCGCCGGAACCCGGCGCCTGGCGGAAGAACATGACGACGCGGCCGTTCGGTGCCCAGGTCGGGCCTTCCTGCAGGTTGCCGGTCGAGAGAATGCGCTCTCCCGAGCCGTCCGGGCGCATCACGCCGATCTGGAACTCGCCTCCGGTCTGCTTCGTAAATGCCACCAGGTCGCCGCGCGGCGACCAGACCGGCGTCGAATACTTGCCGCCGCCGAAGGAGATGCGGTTCGGGTTGGAGCCGTCCGCGCCCATCACGTAGATCTGTTCCGAGCCGGCGCGGTCGGAGGTGAAGACGATCTGCGAGCCGTCGGGGGAATAGGAGGGCGAGGTGTCGATCGCGCTGCCGGTGGTCAGGCGCGTCATCTGGCGGTTGCGCAGGTCCATCGTGAACAGGTTCGACACGCCGCTGTTCTCGAGGGAGAGGATCACCCGCTGCCCGTCCGGCGAGAAGCGCGGCGAGAAGCTCATGCCGGTCGAGCCGCCCAGCGCCTCGCGCTGGCCGGTCTCGATCTGCAGCAGGTAGACGCTCGGCTGGGCGCCGCTCGTCGGATAGGACATGTAGGTGATTTCCTGGCGGATCGGCGAGAAGCGCGGCGTCAGCTCGATCTCGCGCCCGTCGGAGAGGTAGCGCAGGTTCGCGCCGTCCTGGTCCATGATCGCCAGCCGCTTCTTGCGCGCGTTGCGCGGGCCGCTCTCGTCGACGAAGACGATGCGGGTGTCGAAATAGCCCTTCTCGCCGGTCAGCCGCTCGTAGATCGCGTCGGCGATGATGTGGGCGACGCGTCGCGAATTGCTCTTGGTGGCGAAGAACTGCTCGCCGGCGAGCTGCTGGCCGCCGAACGTGTCCCACAGGCGGAACTCGGCGCGCAGGCGCCCGTCGGCCTCCTCGGTGACGCGTCCGGTCACCAGCGCCTGGGCGTTGATCACCTTCCAGTCCTCGAAGCGAGGGGCAGCGTCCGGGTTGGAGATCTTCTCGATGAAGGCCGCCTTGTCGATCGGCGCGAACAGGCCGGAGCGCTGCAGGTCGGCGGTGATGATGCCGGTGATCTCGGCGCCCAGCGCATTGCCCGACAGGAAATCGGTCACCGCGATCGGCAGAGGCTCGATCGTGCCCTTGTTGACGTCGATCTCGAGCTGGGCGCGGGCAGGAGACATCAAGGCCGGAAGGGCGGCGGCGGCCAGCGCCATCGCAACGATCAGTGGCTTGAGGATCGATTTCATCATCTCTCGCTTCTTCTGTCCGATCAGAACATGTCGCTGGGATCGAAGTTCACGACGACTTCGGCCCAGGTCTCGTATTTGTCGGCGGGGAGGTTGAAAGGTGCGCACTTCGACACCGCGCGCACCGCGGATTCTGCGGCGGTCCGGCCGGGGCCGGAGCTTGCGCCGCCGCGTATGATCTCGGGCCGCGACTCGAGCTCGCCCGAACGGTCGAGCCGGAAGCGCACCGACACTTTCAGGAGCTCCGCGTCGTCGACGCCGGCCGGGATCGACCAGCACTGGGCGAGCCGCCGGCGCAGCGCGTCCATTTCGCTGGCCGACAGCTTCTGCGCCGTGCTCGGACGGTCGGTGCCGAGCGAGGCGGTCTGCTCGGAGCGCTTGGCGCCGCCGCCGGCGGGCTTTTCCTTGGTGACCAGCGCCTTCGCCTGGTCGAGGATCGATTCGAGGTCCTGGTCGGTCGAGGCCGTCTTGTCCTCGGTCGGCTTCTGCGGCTTCTTCTCCTCCGCCTTCGCCACCTCGCGCTTCGGCGGCTCGGGCCGGGACTCGGGCTTCGGCAACTGGTCGGGAAACTCCATCGCCGGCGTCTCTTCGGCCGACGCGATCGTCTCGGCCACCGCATCGGGCGTCGGCGCGGGCTCGGGCTTCGGAGCCTCGGCAACCTTCTCCGGCGGCGCGGGCGCTGGTGCCGGCTTCGCCTCGACGGGCTTCGGTTCCGGCTTCGGCTCGGGCTTGGCCTCGACCGGCTTCGGTTCGGGCTTCGGCGCCGGCTCGGGCTTCGGCGCCGACGCGGTGTCGATCTTGCGCGGCGAGGCTTGCGGCTTCGGCACGTCGTCGAGGTCGACGTCGTTGTTGCCGATGGTCTTGGCGTCCGGCACCGTGTGCGGGCGCTCGGTCTTCACCGGCGCCGGCTTCTCGGCCTTCGGCGCCTTCTTGTCGCCCTGCTGCAATTGCGTCAGTTCCTCGATCGAGACCATGTCGATCGGGATCGCCTGCACGTCGCCCACGTCATGCGCCGACGGCGCCTTCAGCGTGAACAGGCCGAAGGCGATCAGCGCCGCATGCAGGACCAGCGATGTGGACAGGCCAGCCTTCATGTCGGGATTACTGCTCCTGTTCCTGGAGCGTGATCAGGCCGAGGTTCTTGAACCCGGCGGCCGAGATGCGGGCCATCACCTGCATCACCGTGCCGTATTGCGAGGCCTTGTCGGCGCGCACGTAGATGCGCTCCTCGTAGCCGGTCTTGGAGATCGCCTCGAGCTTCGGCACCACTTCCTCGATCGGGATTTCCGTCTCCTGCAGGAAGATCCGGCCCTCCTCGTTGACCGAGACGGTGATCGGCTGGGTCTCGGCGTTGAGCGGCTTTGCCTGCGTCTCCGGCAGGTCGATCGGCACGCCGACCGTCATCAGGGGTGCCGCCACCATGAAGATGATCAGAAGCACCAGCATCACGTCGACCATCGGCGTGACGTTGATCTCCGACATCAGCGCGCGCGAGCGGCCGCGCCGCCCGTTTCTCCGGCTCCGGTGCCCGCCCGCCGATCCGACCGACATTGCCATGATGCTCTCCTGTCTGCCGGTTCAAGCCGCCTTCTGGCCGACCTTCTCATCGATCTGGCGCGAGAGTATGGCGGAGAACTCGTCCGCGAACCCTTCCATGCGGGCCGAGATCTTGCCGGCGTCGGCCGACAGCTTGTTGTAGGCGAGCACGGCGGGAATGGCCGCCAGCAGGCCGATCGCGGTGGCGAGCAGCGCTTCCGCGATGCCCGGCGCCACGACCGCGAGCGAGGTCGATTTCGAGCCGGCGATCGCCTGGAACGAGGTCATGATGCCGATGACGGTGCCGAACAGGCCGATGAACGGGCCGGCGGAGCCCACCGAGGCGAGGAAGCCGAGGCGGCTTTCCAGCCGCTCCATCTCGCGCGACAGCGCCAGGTCCATCGCCTTGTCGATGCGCATCTGCAGGCCCATCGGCGTGCGCGCGCCCTTCTCGAAGCTCTTCTTCCATTCCCGCATGGCGGCGACGAAGATCGCGCTCATGCCGGTCGTCTTGCGGTCGGCCAGCGTGCGGTAGAGCTCTTCCAGCGACTGTCCCGACCAGAACACCTGCTCGAAGCGGTTGAGTGCGCCGCGCATGCGGCCATAGGCGATGGTCTTGTCGATGATGATCGCCCAGGTCCAGATCGAGGCGCCCAAGAGCCCGAGCATGACCAGTTTGACCACCCAACCGGCCTGCCAGAACAGTTCCCAGATCGACAGTTCGCCGCCTGTGGTTGCGAGAGGTAAGGTTTCCATGAAGTTCAGTGTCCCAGAAAGACGGGCCTCGCAGCGGCTAGCCCACGCGCATCAATCGTCTCGTGCCGACCGCCGGGTTTCACCCGCGACCGCTGGATATGACCCCGAATGCGCCAGAGAGCGCCTTGTCGGGAGCAATTTTGGTCAAAGGAAGGCGCACCGGATTCGCTACGATTTCCTTTGGGATGTTAATGAGCCGTTATGGTTAAGGAGAGGTTAGGATGGGCGAAGCGCGGAAGAGCCGGGCACAAGCCCTCCGTCATTCCGGGGCCGCGCAGCGGAACCCGGAACCCAGAGCGCAAGCGATGCAAACCTTGTCACGCCCCCTCCACCGCCTTCGGCGGTCCCCCTCCCCCGTTCCACGGGGGAGGATCAGGCGCGAGCGCGGCCGGCATATCCTCCCCTGCGAAGCGGGGGAGGGGGACCACGCGAAGCGTGGTGGAGGGGGCGCGTGCCCGGCAAGAGACCTTGGGGTGAGCGTGCCGGGGGCAGGGGGCGGGTCCCATTCCATCTGTCCCCGTCGTTTCGGGGTGCGGCGGTCCGACGAAGCCGAAAGGTTCGGTGGAGGTTTCATAGGAGTCGAGCGCCCGGGGCGATAGCGAAGGGCAGGACAGGCAGCGAGATCCGCGTGGGGGCAGGGAAAATGCTGTGATCGGATTGCGTAGGAAGGAGAGGGCACCCGCAAATCGCCAGGCTGTCCGCCCTGAGTAGGTCCCGATATAAAGGCTTTAGTCAGGCAGGCCCTATTTTCGGCGGCTAGGTATCACCTTGGAAGGTGCTTTCCGAAGTGCTTACTGCCGGTACTTTCGCGAAAACGGGGGCGACGGCGCGGCGTCAAGATTACTACCCTGCGTAAAGTAACAGAGACGGATCGCAGCAGATTTGTATGACAAAAATATCTTCCTGCTAGCCTTAGGAAACGTTTCCAGAATCTCTCCAATCATGCCCAAACCCATCTTGTCCCCTAGCTTCAGTGACGCTGCTATTATAGGCGGAGATGCTTTCTTGACTGCAATGCTTTGCTCACGCCTAGCGAAACCCGGTGAATATCTCACGGTCTTGGAGTTCCCTCGCATGGCACGACCAGACGCCGAGGCTGAGGTCATTACCTGCAACAACACTCTGGCAAGGATCGGATCAACTCGATTCTTCTTCGCTGGTTTGGAATCTGACGCTAAGAATGCGTTGCGACCATACTACAGGCGGAGTCTGATTACGGATGTAATAAGCGAGGAGATATTAAAGGATATTCCCCTTCTGCGCAACAATGGAGAGCTTTTCTGGGGAAAGACGAAGATAGGTGTTGGTTTGTTAAAGTCTATGCGGGAGAGAAAGCACCTCGTTTTCTCCGATGAAAGCCCTGTAGTCTCATATCAACCCGGCCTGAATTCGCATTTGGTCGTAGTAGAAGATCGCGATCCGCTGGTGCAGGTGATCGCAGCCAATTATGCGTGGTCTCTTGGCGCTGGCATCTGCGTGATTCCTGCAGTGAGCAAGATCGAAGCCGACGAACTCCTTGCGCGGTTCTATTCCTCGTCGGAGGCCGAGCAAACGGTGTCACAGCAGCAGATCTTAAGAGAATTGGCTGAAACTCTGCGGCTGCTAGTTGGTGATGCGCCGATCCCCAAAGCTGGATCGACCGCTTCGATGACATTTGTTACTGGGAAACTTCCATTCGGTTTTGCTTTTCCTGAGATACCATCCACGCACCTATTCAGTTATCCACGTTTGGGGGTTGCGATCGCTAATGGATTCTCGCGCCAGATGGGTAACACTTTCGGTGACGTCGTTGCCGCAGTCGTTGACCCAAAACAAACGGATGCGCCTGAGGTCGCCAAAGTCCGTGAAGCCCTTGTCAATCGCGGGAGCCTTGTGCGGACGTATGAAGGCAATGCTGCGTCTGTCCGTGCAATCAGCACGATGATTGAATGGTTTCCTTATGACTTCCTCTTAATAGCCACTCACTGCGGTGACGTTAGCGGAGTACGTGACACCTATCAGTTCACCGACAGTTCAGGGCGGCGGCGGGAACTTGTCGTTGATAGTGCACCAGGCATCGCCGCGACCGATGACCCCAATCTATTTAAGGTCACCGTGATCAACGTGTTTCACAGTATTGATGGGGTATCGTGGACTGATCCGAATAAAGACAAAAAGGTCGAAGTGGGAACGGCTATACAGGATTGGGTTGATCTCACCGCAGGTGAAAGAGAATTAGAGCCGGTCAAAAAGGAAATGATAGACCGCGTCTACGGGTCTGCTGCTCTTGCGATGTCCGATCATAACTACCTCGCGATGCTGCAGACCATCGCCGGGTATGGCAATCCAATCATTATCAACAATGCCTGTGTTTCTTGGCATGAGCTTGCCAGTCGCTTCATGTACGCAGGAGCCGCTACGTATATTGGAACGCTTGTTGAAGTTTTACCGTGGGAAGCGGAGGAAGTAATCGTTAGAGCGATCACTAGGCATTACGACAAACCACTCGCCCGCGCCATTTGGTCGGCACAGCGAGAGACCTATCAAGGCTCAGTACGGAAACCTTATATCGTGACAGGAGTATACACTTCACGACTCAAGCCCACGACAGCTGATGCCCCTGAACATATTGCACGTCGCATTATTGGAGTAATGGCCTTACTCAGTGATCGCCGAAAGGGTGAGCTGAGAGACTACGCAAGAAAGGAGCTCGGGGAGACTCTCGCCTACTATCAGCGCGAGTTTGAACACCTGATAAGGTCCTATCCAAGTAAAAAGCCTATGTTTTCCGGGCTGCTTCAGGCATTTATGGCACGACGGAAACCTAAGTGATCGCCGGCCTGGCGCTTATTAGCCTAGTAAGCCATCGGTCCTCTCCGACGCCCCCCGGTCAACCTCTGGCACGTTTAGCTTCCTCCTGGGTCGAGCATCTTCGTGCCTCTCCCCCCGTGCATCGATTCCGCCCCTCTCTCCGCCATCCCCTTGTTCCCATTGGCACCCCATCTTTTTCGATCCACCTCCTTTCCAGCCTGCACCACACTGCCAGCGGTCGAATGGAGACGGCAATGGCTTGGAGGGCGAAGACAGGGAGGCGGGAGAGGGTGCTTTACAGCATCGTTGCCCGGCTGCTTGCGCTCGCCGATCTCGGCGAGGACGCCGCGAATTGCTCGCCCTGGGTGCGCTTCTGGGTGTTGTGGAGCCTCTGTCAGGCCGATGCCGTCGTCAGGGAGTACGTCGCCGGCTCGGCATGGAACCCGGCGGGCCGACTCTGGTCGCCCGCCCTGCCGGTGGTTCGCTACGGCACCGAACCCGCCGACGCATACGCGCTCGCCGCTTCGCTGCGCGCGCTGGCGCTGATCGTGCAGGCGATGGCCGGAGAGATCGGCCGGCTGGCGTTGCTGCATTCCGAGGAGGCGACGGGTCACGACGGCGACCCCGTCCTTGACGCGATGATCCGCAGGCTGGGCGCAGCGGGCGTCTCGCCGCCGGAACCCCGCGACACGTCCTGAGCGGGATTCGTGAGCAGTCGATTCCGTTTCCGCCCGCGCAAACCCTGCACGGACGACGCCTCCGCGCGGATAGAAGTGAACTGTCCCCGGCATCTAGCCCACACGCGACGTCATCCTCGGGCTTGTCCCGAGGATCTACCGACCTCGGCGAATTGGCAGGACCGTCTTCGAACACCCACCTACGCTGGCAGATCCTCGGGGTGAGATGGCGGTTCGCCCCTCGGGCGAATTGCAAGGTCCAGTGGACCTTGCAAAGCCGATCGAACGCCCGAAGGGCTGGCCCGAGGATGACGGCGTTGGAAAACCGGGCCCCGGCACTAACCTTCCCGTCTCCGGCCTCGACCCCCGCCGCTCACCCCTGCGGCATGAAGGCCGCGACCCATTCCTTGGGGAACCGCCGCGGCCGGCCGTTTTCCGAGACGATCGCCGCCTCGATCTTGGCCTCGACCAGAACCTGCCCGTCGCGCGAGATCTTCTGCGCCATGAAGATGCGCGCGCCCGACACGTTTTCGGTCACGGTGTCGACGGTCAGCACGTCGTCGATCTTGGCCGAGCCCTTGAAATCGATCTCCATGCGCCGCACCACCCAGACCAGCTTCTCGCCATGCTTGCCGTCGGCGAGCTCGGTGTGGTGGACGCCCGCCAGCCGCAGGAAGTCGGAGCGGCCGCGCTCGAAGAATTCGAGATAGCGGGCATGATAGACGACGCCGGAAAAGTCGGTGTCGGCGAAATAGACGCGCACCTTGTGACGGTGGCCGGTGGGCGTCAGGATGCCCGCCAGCGGAATGGCGTCGTACGCGCGGCCCGATTCACCATGATCCCCCATTCGACTTTCCTTTCGCCGCCGCGCCTGACAAAGACGGATCGAACCGAGGCCGACCGGATGCCATTTCTCGCCCGAGCGATCAAGATCGCCGCGCTTGCGATCTGTCTCACGCTGCCGGCGCACGCCGCAACCTTCCAAGTTCAGCGCGGCATCAATCTCGACATCTGGACCACCTGGCCCGACGAGAGCCGCTGGGACGAGCGCGAGGCGATCCTGCCCTTTCCGGAATGGCGCAAAAGCGTGACCGAGGCCGACCTCGCCGCGCTAAAGGCCGCCGGCCTCGACTTCGTGCGCATGCCGGTCGACCCCTCCCCCTTCTTATCGCAGAAGACCGCGGCCCTGCGCGACGACCTCTTCGCCTCCGTGCTCGACTCGGCCCGCATGGCCAACGCCGCCGGGCTGAAGGTGATCGTCGACCTGCACCTGATGAACGCCGGCTCCAACCGCTCCATCGGCATGGGCCAGGTGATGGAGGATCCGGCCCTGTTCGACCGCTATGTCGAACTGGTCCGAAAGATGGGCCGGCTGCTGTCGAAGGAAGACCCGGAGCAGGTGGCCTTCGAGCTGATGAACGAGCCGACCGTCGGCTGCGACGGGGCCGGGCAGCGCGGCTGGGAGGACCGGCTGATTCGCCTCTTCTCCGCCGCCCGCGCCTCGGCGACGCGGCTGACGCTGGTCCTGTCCGGCAGCTGCTGGGGCACCGCCGAGGGGCTCGCCGCCCTCGACCCGAAGATGGTGCCCGACGCGAACGTCATCTGGAGCTTCCACTCCTATGCGCCCTTCCTGCTCACCCACCAGGGCGCGACCTGGGCGGGCGACTTCATCCCCCATGTCACCGGGCTTCCCTATCCGCTCGACGCCGTGCCGAAGGCGGAGCTCGACACCGCGATCGAGCATGTCCGCGGGACGATCCGCCGTGACGCGCCCTTCACCCGGCGGGCGGGGCTGCTCGCCTATCTCGACGAGCAGGTCGCCGCCCTCGACACGCCGGAAAAGCTCTCCGCCGCCATGTCGGAACCCTTCGAAGCGGTCGCGGCGTGGGCATCGAAGAACGGGGTTGCGCCGTCCGACATCCTCCTCGGCGAGTTCGGCATGATCCGCCAGGAATACGGCACCGGCTTCGTCATGCCCGCGCCCTACCGCGCGGCCTACTACCGCGACATGATCGCGCTTGCTGAGAAACGCGGCTACGCCTGGTCGATGTGGGGCTACGGCGGCGCCTTCGGCATCGTCGAGGAGTTCGAAGGCAAGCCCGCCGAGCCGGACGTGATGGACATGATCCGCGGGCTCGGCCGCTGAAGATCACTCCTCCTCGAACAGCGTCGACTGCACGAAGGTCTCGCGCGGCGCCTCAAGTCCCAGGTGCCGCCAGGCGATGCCGGTCAGCACCCGCCCGCGCGGGGTGCGCTGGAGAAAGCCCTGCTGGATGAGATAGGGCTCGATGATGTCCTCGATCGCGTCGCGCGGCTCGGACAGCCCCGCCGCGATCGTCTCGACGCCCACCGGCCCGCCGCCGAAATTGCGGGCGATCATGTTGAGGTAGCGCCGGTCGAGCGCGTCGAGGCCGAGCGCGTCGACCTCGAGGCGGGTCAGCGCCTCGTCGGCGATCCGCCGCGTCACCTCGCCCGAGCCTGCCACCGTCGCAAAGTCGCGCACGCGCCTCAGCAGCCGTCCGGCGATGCGCGGCGTGCCGCGGGCGCGCCTCGCGATCTCCAGCGCGCCGTCGTCGCTCATCGGCAGGCCGAGAATCCGCGCCCCGCGCCGCACGATCAGTTCCAGCTCCTCGACCGTGTAGAAATTGAGCCTGACCGGAATGCCGAACCTGTCGCGCAGCGGATTGGTGATCAGGCCGAGCCGCGTCGTCGCCGCCACCAGCGTGAACTTCGCCAGGTCGATCTTGACAGAGCGCGCCGCCGGTCCCTCGCCGATGATCAGGTCGAGCTGGTAGTCCTCCATCGCCGGATAGAGGATCTCCTCCACCGCGGGGTTCAGCCTGTGGATCTCGTCGATGAAAAGGACGTCGCGGTCCTCGAGATTGGTGAGAAGTGCCGCGAGGTCGCCCGCCTTGGCGATCACCGGGCCGGAGGTCGAGCGGAAGTTGACGCCCATCTCGCGCGCCATGATCTGCGCCAGCGTCGTCTTGCCCAATCCCGGCGGGCCGACGAAGAGGACATGGTCCAGCGCCTCGCCGCGGCCCCTGGCGGCCTCGACGAACACCTTGAGATTGGCGCGCGCCGCCGCCTGGCCGACGAACTCGTCGAGCGTCTGCGGCCGCAGCGTGCCGTCCGCGTCCTCGCCGCGCTTGTCGCCGGAGATGAGGCGAGGGGAGAGGCTCATGCGAGGAGGTCCATCCCCGGGACCGACGCGGCGGCCCGTTTGTCGAAGGTGTATGTCGATACTGCGCCGAGTTCCCTGTTGCGCAAGGCAATGATCATGTCCGGAAAGTCCGCCGCGCGCGCTTCGAATGCCGCCAGCGCCTTCCCGACAATCTCCAGGGCCTCGAACTGAAGATTCTCCACCTCCACCAGATCACGCATGATCGCCGCGAGCCTCGCCTGCGGAAGCTTGTAGCGGGATCGCAGCACCCAGAAGAACTCCATCAGAACGGGCAGGTTCACCAATCCGGGCTCTTCGCCGAGGCTTCGCAACAACTGTTGCGCAGCCGGCGATTGAACAGGGTCGTCGTTCAACGTCGCGCGCAGCAGGATGTTGGTGTCGAGGCCGATCACGTCGTAGAACTGCGGCTCGGAAGCGGACCTTCGACATGTTCGCTGATCCCTTCGCCCACCGCTGCCTTGTAGTCGTCCGTCGTCGTGCCCGGTATGGCGTACTCCGCCAACGCTCCGAACAGAATGTCGACTGGCCGGTTGCGAGGTATCAGCAGGTATCCCTGATCCATCTCGATGAAAGCGATTCGATCTCCGGTCTGAAGCCCGAGCCGTTCCCGGATTTCAGCGGGGATCGTCGTTTGACCCTTGCTTGTTATTCTCGATTCGATGCCCATCTCGCCGCTCGGTGCAGAAATTTCAAATCTCCTTACATCTAGCCGTTCGTAAGGATCGCGTAAACAAATCTCTCCCTCACCGCGCCAGCTCCTTCAGCGCCAGACGGATGAGCTTGGCCGAATCGGCGCCGTCGCCGGCCGACTTGACCGCGTGCGCCACGGCGGTCGCTGCCACGTCGCGCGAGTAGCCGAGATTGACCAGCGCCGAGACGGCATCCGCCACCGGGGCGGGGGCGACGCCTTCGCCTAGCTCCTGCATCAGGCCGATCGTGCCGGTCGGCGCGCCGGAGAAGGCCGGCGCCTTGTTTTTCAGTTCGATGACGATGCGCTCGGCGACCTTCTTGCCGACGCCGGGCGCGCGGGAGACCATCGCGATGTCCTTCAGGGCAATGGCATTGGCGAGGTCGGAGGGCGAGAGCGTCGACAGGATCGCCAGCGCCACCTTGGCGCCGACGCCCTGGACGTTGTTGAGGAGAAGCAGGAACCACTCCCTCTCCAGCGCCGAGCCGAAGCCGTAGAGCCGGATCATGTCCTCGCGCACATAGGTCTCGATGTGCAGCGTGACGGCTTCGCCCGGGGAGGGGAGCGCAGCGAGCGTGCGCGTCGAGCAATAGGCGACATAGCCGACGCCATGGACGTCGACGATCAGATGATCCTCGCCGATCTCGTCGACCACGCCCTTGAGCTTGCCGATCATGGAAAGGTCTCCGGGGACACGATCTGCAGGTCCGGGAAAAAGGAGCGGTAGCCCTTCGGGTCGCGGGTCAGCAGCCTGTGCCCGGCGACGAGCGCATGGGCTCCGATCAGGAAATCCGGCAACGTCCGGTCGCGCGTGCCGCCGGCGCGGCGATATCGCGCATGCGCCTGTCCGGCGGGGAAAGCGGCATCCCATGGCAGGTCTTCGCGCCCCAGACCCATTCGCCTTGCGGCGACATCCAGGGCCAACTGGTCCGGAGCCAATGGAGCAAGTTCCGCCCATACGATCGGGCTGGTCACCAGCGAGCCGTCCCGGCGGCAGGATGCCAGGGCGGATATTGACCACTCCGTGCCCGCACCGGGAGGTCCCCAGACATCGACCAGTACATTCGTGTCAACCAAGGTCGAGATCTTCACGCGGGCTCCTCAGCCACTCCATGTATTCGTCCGTGGTCATCCCGCCGAGGTCCAGCGTGCCAGCCAACCGACGTACATGGTCCCGGAACGTCCGCTCGGACTCCTCCGGCGAAACGTTCTGATTGACCGCAACCAGCTGAACGCCGTCTTCCGTCGCGACGAAATCCACCTCCGAGCCGGCCCCGATTCCGAGACGATCCCGGATCTCCTTGGGGATCGTCACCTGCCCCTTCGATGTCACGCGCATGGTAATACCTCTTGAGTATTACCTACCCGCTCAACCAGAACAAGTCAAGAACATTCCCGGGCTTTATCCCGCCAAGGCAATTCGATAGGCCGTGCTTTGCCGGTGGTGCGCGTGGCAGATCGCGATGGCCAGCGCGTCAGCGGCGTCGTCGCCCTCGAAGGTCGCCTTCGGCAACAGCACGCGCACCATCATGCGGATCTGCGCCTTGTCGCCGTGGCCGACGCCGATGACCGATTTCTTGACCGCGTTCGGCGCGTATTCGGCCACCCGCAGGCCCGCGCGGGCCGGCACCAGCATGGCGATGCCGCGGGCCTGGCCGAGCTTCAGCGTCGACGACGGATTGGCGTTGACGAATGTCTGTTCCACCGCGGCTTCCTCGGGACTGAACTGCGCGATGACAGCGCTGATGCCGTCGTGCAGCTGGCAGAGCCGCGCGGCGAGGTCGTCCTTCTCGTCCGATGTAACCGTGCCGGAGCCGACGAAGCGCAGCGCGTTGCCCTGGCTCTCGACGACGCCCCACCCGGTGCGCCGGAGACCCGGATCGAGGCCGATGATGCGAATCGCGTCTGCCATGGTGTGAACCTTACCGCTGCACGGCCGTCATGCCAGCGGAAAGTGAACAAAAGAGAAACACCCTGTGTCAAGGAACCACGCGAACGTGGCGCGTGCAACCCCGCGCAGGGCCGTCTACAGGTGGAGCGCTCGAAGGGATTCCCATGCAACTGCCATCGTTCGACGGCCCGTTCCTCATCCTCGCCGTGACGGTGCTCGTCGCCGGCATCGCGCGCGGCCTGTCCGGCTTTGGCACCGGCCTCATCGTTGCGCCGGTCGCAGGTGCGCTCTACGGGCCGAAGGCCGCCTTCGTCATTCTCGTCATCATCGATTCGCTGCCGACGATCCCGGTCACGATCCCGGCGCTGCGCATCGCCGTCTGGCGCGACGTGCTGCCGGCGGTTGCCGGGCTGATGCTGTTCATCCCCGGCGGCGTCTATATCCTGACCATCGCCGACCCGGTGGCGCTGCGCTGGTTCATCTGCGCCGCGATCCTTCTGTGCGCGGCGGCGCTCTGGCGCGGCTGGCGCTACCGGGGCGAGCGCACGCCGCCGAAGTCGTTCGCTGTCGGCGCCGTCGCCGGCGTCCTGTCGGGCGTGGCCCAGATCCCGGGCCCTCCGGTTCTGGTCTATTGGCTCGCGTCGCCGCTGCCCGCCGCGATCATTCGCGCCAATCTCCTGTCGCTGTTCTTCATTTCGGAGATCATGTCGTTCGCCACCGCCTGGACGTCGGGACTGTTCGGGGCGCAGGTCGTCACCATCGCTCTCGGCGTAACGCCGGTCTACTTCGCCGGCCTGCTCGCAGGATGGGCCGCGCACGGGCGCACGAGCGACGCGCACTACCGGCAGATCACGCTGTCGCTGGTCGTGCTGTCGGCGTTCCTGGCGTTGCCGTGGGGCGATATTGCCGCCGCTTCGGGTCTTTGACCGCTCAGCCGCGGGCGAAGGCGGTATTCAGGAGCACGATCTGGTCGGAGACCGGATTCGACATCCGCGGCGGCTGCGCGATCGCGGCTTCCGCCCCGCCGTAGATTTCTTCGTCCATGCGGCGGATGAGCGCCTGCAGCTTGAGCGACCGGTGGACGAGCGCGGAGAAGGCCTCGGGAAGCTCCTGCCAGCCTGGCGCATTGTCCTGAGCCGATGCGGTGTCGAGCCGCACTTTCGATTTCTCCGAGGCGACCTGATCGCGGGTCATCTCGCCGGAATTGGCCGCGCGCTGCAGGAGCAGCCAGGACGCGATCTGCATCAACCGCGTGGTGAGGCGCATCGATTCGGCTGCGTAGAGGGTCGCTGCGACGCGAGACAGGCGCTTGGCCTCGACCCGCCCCTGGCCGTCTAGGTATTCGGCGGTCTGTTCGACCAGCCCCATGCCTTCATTGTAGAGCGGCTTGAACGATGGTGAGAAGATCCGGCGCTCCGCGAGCTTGATGGTCTTTGCCCCGCCGACACCCGCGTCGATCATGTCACGCACCCCTGAACACTCCCCACCGAAGCCTTCGATTCGACGATCGGCTCCGCCTGCCGACCCCTTTGCGGCAAGGAGGCGAAGATGCTCCCGCCGCGTCGCGAACGCAAGCGCATGTTTAATGAAGGGTTAACGGGACGCCGCCCGATCCCCGAAAAAAAAGAGCCGCGGGAAAGCGGCTCTCAGGAGTTTAACAGGGAGGCGTCAAACAGGGTGGCTCCAACCACCCGGCAAGAATCCAGAAGACTGGATGCCCACAGTAAACATCCGTAAAGGCTAACGGACGGTTAACGGCCCGCCCGAAATGCGCAGCAATTCCGCGCCTGCCTCCCGATGTATCAGGCACGTAACCGCTCCGGCCGCCCCTGCGGCAATCAGTCGATACCAGCCCGATGATACCCCGCCGCCTCTCCGGATCGCCGGCCAGGGCCGACGACGGACCACGCAATGTTTTCTCAAGGTGTAGAAATGGACTGGTATTCGATCGTCAAGTTCGGACATGTGATCTGCGCGCTGATCTGGGTCGGCGGCGGCTTCGCGATGATGCTCAACGGCGTCCTGGCGGTCAGGGCCGGGGATGAGGAGGCCACGATGCGCGCCATCAACCTGTCCTCCGACCTCGGCGGGCGTCTCATGGTCCCCGCCTCGATGCTGACGCTCGTTTTCGGGCTGGTCATGTGCTGGTTCTGGGTCGGCTTCAGCGACCTGTGGATCATCATCGGCCTTGCCGGCTACGCGGCGACGTTCCTGATCGGGCTCTTCTACTTCAAGCCGACGTCGGAACGGGTGGCGGCGATGGTCGCGCGCGACGGGGTGACGCCTGCCGCTCTCGCCGACGGCAGGGCGATGCTCAAGGTCGCGCGGTTCGACTATGCCGTGATGCTGATCGTGGTCGCCGACATGGTGTTCAAGCCGACCTTCGCCGATACGGTCCTGCTCACGGCGATGGCCGTCGTGCTCCTGGCCGGAGCGGCGGCGGCTTTCGGCTCGTGGAACGAGACCGCTCCGTCGGAAGCCTGACGGACGCTAAGACGCCGGCTCCCCAGGGCCGGCGTCAGCCCGCCTTCGCCATGTCGCGCAGGCGGAACTTCTGGATCTTGCCGGTCGAGGTCTTGGGGATCTCGGCGAAGACGATCGCCTTCGGCACCTTGAACCGCGCCAGAAGCGACCGGCAGTGCTCGATGATCTCGGCCTCGGTCGCCGTCCTGCCGGGCTTCAACTCGACATAAGCCACCGGCACTTCGCCCCATTTGTCGTCCTGCCGCGCGACGACGCCGCAGGAAGCGACCGCGGGGTGCTTGTAGAGAGCATCCTCGACCTCGATCGAGGAGATGTTCTCGCCGCCGGAGATGATGATGTCCTTGGAGCGGTCCTTGAGCTGGATGTAGCCGTCGGGATGCATCACGCCGAGGTCGCCCGAGTGGAACCAGCCGCCGGCGAAGGCCTCGTCGGTCGCCGCCTTGTTCTTCAGATAGCCCTTCATGACGATATTGCCGCGGAACATGACCTCGCCGATGGTCTCGCCGTCGGCCGGCGTA
Organism: Mesorhizobium sp.; assembly: GCA_041913465.1. Classification (GTDB taxonomy): domain Bacteria; phylum Pseudomonadota; class Alphaproteobacteria; order Rhizobiales; family Rhizobiaceae; genus Mesorhizobium_A. The sequence continues at coordinate 303,419 of JAYSFJ010000002.1, forward strand.
GGCTGCATCGTCTCGGGGTCGAGCACGGTAAGCCCCTCGAGAGCAGCGTAGCGCACGCCCTGGCGCGCCTTCTTCGCCGCGCGCGGACCCTTGTCGAGGCCGTCCCAGTCGGAATGCCATTCGTTGACCACTGCCGGCCCGTAGGTCTCCGTCAGACCGTAGAGGTGCGTGACGGCAAAACCCGCGTCTGCCATTCCCGACAGGACGGCTTCTGGTGGCGGGGCCGCGGCCGTGTTGAAGGTGACCGTCTGGGGGAAGTCGCGCTTGTGGTCGTCGGGCGCGTTGATCAGCGTCGACATCACGATCGGCGCCCCGCACAGATGCGTCACGCCGTGGTCGGCGATGGCATCGTACATCGTCTTGGCGCGCACCCAGCGCAGGCAGACATGGGTGCCGGCCTGGATGGCGAGCGTCCATGGGAAGCACCAGCCGTTGCAATGGAACATCGGCAGCGTCCAGAGATAGACCGCGTGCTTGGCCATGCCGGCGTGAATCGTGTTGGCATAGGCCATCAGGGCGGCGCCGCGGTGGTGGTAGACGACGCCCTTCGGATTGCCCGTCGTCCCGGACGTGTAGTTGAGCGAGATCGCGTCCCATTCGTCGTCGGGCATCGACCAGGCGAAATCCTCGCTGCCTTCGGCGACGAGCGCCTCGTAGTCGAGCGAGCCGATGCGGGCGCCCTTGGGGTAGGGGGCGTCGGCGGCGTATTCCGGATCGTCGTAGTCGACCACCAGTGGCTTCACCTTGGCGAGCTTCAGCGCTTCGGCGACGACGCCGGAGAACTCGCGGTCGACGATCAGGATCCTCGTCTCGGCGTGGTCGAGCTGGAAGGCGATGATCGCCGCGTCGAGTCGCGTGTTGAGCGAATGAAGCACCGCCTTCACCATCGGTACGCCGAAATGGCATTCCAGCATGGGCGGCGTGTTGGAGAGCATGACGGTGACGGTGTCGCCCTTGCCGATGCCGCGCCCGGCAAGCGCGCCGGCGAGCTTCAGCGAGCGTCGCCAGAAGTCGCGATAGGTCGCGCGATAGTCGCCGTGGATGATCGCGACATGGTCGGGATAGGTGCGCGCCGCGCGTTCGAGATAGGTCAGCGGCGTCAGCGGCTGATGGTTCGCCTGGTTGCGATCCAGGCCCTGTTCATAGGCGTTCGACATGCAGTCCTCCCGAAGTCCTCGGAACGGGTTAAGCACAAAGCCGTCGAACGGTCATCATGGTAGAATTGCCGACATCCCGTCCCAGACGAGCTTGGCGGCGATCAGGGCCATGATGCCGTAGGTGAACGGGTAGAACACCTCCGCCCGCATGCGCCGCACGACCCACGCTCCGGCCAGCGTCGCCAGCGGCGCCAGCGGCATCAGGATAAGCGAGGTCGACAGGTTGGTCCGGTCGAACTGGCCGAGCGCGAAGTAAGGCACGAGCTTCACTACGTTCATGAATGCGAAGAAATAGACGCCCGTGCTGGTGAAGACGCGAGGATCGAGCTTCAGCGGAAGCGTGTAGACCTGGAAGGGCGGCCCGCCGGCGTGCGCAACGAAACTCGTATAGCCCGAAACCAGTCCCCAGAAGGCGCCTTTCGCGGCGTTCGGTTGCTGGCTGATGTGCTGCGTGCGGAGCGCCAGCGTGTAGAGCCAGCGGCCGACGAAGACGATGGCGACGAGGCCGAGCATCAGGCGCACGACCGCCGGGGAGACGATGGCGGCCGTGAGCCAGCCGAGCCCGATGCCCACCAGCGAACCGGGGATGGTCTGGGCGAGGATCCTGCGGTCGTAGTTGCCGCGCCAGGTCCAGAGCGACACGGCATCCATGAGGAGGAGGATCGGCAGGAGGATGGCGGCCGCCTGGACGGGCGAAGTGGCGAGCGCCATCAACGGCACGCCGATGAACCCTGCCGCGCCGCCCAGCCCGCCCTTGGACAGGCCGACGAGTATGACGGCCGGAATGGCGACCGCGTAGAAAGTGGGATCCGAGATCAGGGGAATCATCGTTCGGTCCGGGTGGGGCCTCCCGCAATAACCATGCGACGCGGCTTTGGCGAGATGCTCTGTCCTTCTGTCGCCCTTTCGGTCTATGCCAAAATCCAAACACGATCGCCGCCCATAGCGGGCGAAAATTCGGAGCCCGCATGTCTGACGACGATCTGCCCAACCGCTGCCGCCTCGTGCTGATCGCCGATCCGAAGAAGGGCGGCATGGAGGCGCCCCGCGTGCTCGAGGCGCTGTCGGGCGGCGACGTCGCCTCGCTGATCCTCGTCGGCGGCCCGGTCGAGGATGTGGAGTTCCAGAAATACTGTGAGGCGATCGTTCCGGCCGCCCAGGCGCGGGGCGTGGCCGTGGTCATCTCCGGCGACAGCCGGGTGGTGGGCCGCGTCGGAGCCGACGGCATCCATCTGGAAACCGGCAAGGCCGAGATCGACGCCGCCGTGCGCAAGCACGACGGGCGCCTGATCGTCGGCGCGGGCGGAGCGAAGACGCGGCACGACGCGCTCGAACTCGGCGAGGCGCAGCCCGACTACATCTTCTTCGGCCGCTTCGGCTTCGACACCGATCCGGTGCCGCATCCGCGCAATCTCGACCTGGCGCAATGGTGGGCCGAGATCGTCAACGTGCCCTGCATCGCGCAGGGCGGGTCGGACATCGCCTCCGTCGAGGCGGTCGCGGCGACCGGCGCCGAGTTCGTCGCGCTGTCCTCCGCCGTGTTCGGCGGCGCCCTGTCTCCGGCCGAAGCGGTCAGGACCGCGAACGAACTGCTCGACCGCACGGCACCGAGGTTCGAGGAATGAGGCAATCAGTCGTCGTTTCGCTGCTCGGTGCGATCCTCGCGGTCGCGACGTGCCCTGCCGGTGCCGTCGAGGAGCCGAAGCCCGCACAGGAACTGAGACCGTCCGTCGATGCGACCCCCGAGCCGGCGAAGCCCGACGCTTCGCCGCCGGCGTCCGGCACTGCGCCGGCGGCTGCCGACAACCCGCCCGCCGCCGCCGCGCCCCCAGCCTCGGCCGCGCCGCCGCCGGACCCTTCGTCGTCGGGCATCGATCCGAACCGCTTCGGCGAACGCCTTCCCGACAATGTCTTCGGGGCCTACCAGCGTGGCGAATACCTGACTGCCTACAGGCTCGCCCTGCCGCGCGCCCAGGCGGGCGATCCGGCCGCCATGACCCTGATCGCGGAGATCTATGCCCGCGGACTGGGCGTGCCCAAGAACGAGAAGGAAGCCGCGGCCTGGTATGAGAAGGCGTCGGATGCGGGCGTCTCCGAGGCCCAGTTCCAGTTTGCGCTCCTGCTGATCGACGGGCGGCTGGTCAAGCGCGACGACAAGCGTGCGCGGGAGCTGATGCAGGCGGCCGCCGATGCGGGCAACCGGCTCGCGCAGTTCAATCTGGCTCAGATCATCATCGACCGCGAACCCGGCCCCGCCGGCCAGCTCAAGGCGGTGGAATACTACATGAAGGCCGCCGAGTCGGGGCTCGCCGACGCGCAATATGCCGTCGCCCAGATCTATGCCAACGGCATGGGCGGCATCACCGAAGACCTGCCCGAAGCGCGCAAGTGGCTGCTCATGGCGGCGCGGCAGAACTTCGACACCGCCCAGGTCGATCTTGCCTCATGGCTGGTCGAGGGAAAGGGCGGACCGCGCGATCTGAAGGCCGGCTTCGGCTGGATGCGGCGCGCGGCGATGGGCGGCAACGTCGCCGCCCAGAACAGGCTGGCCAAGCTCTATGTCGAGGGGCTCGGCGTCGACCCCGACACGATCGAGGGGGCGGCCTGGTACATCAGGGCGCGCCGGGCCGGTCTCGTCGACTACTACATGGAAGACGTGATGAACGGCCTGACCGACGAGGAAAAGAAGCAGGCAATCGAGCGCGCCAACCGGCTGCGATAGGCTCCGGCTTGCCTGTTTCGCCGATTTGTGGTCTTGGGGCGCCGAAGCAGGCGGCTCCCGCACTCCCCAAACCCTCCGGAACGACCCGATGGCCAAGATCAATGGCAATGAAATCCGTCCAGGCACCGTGATTGAGCATCAGGGCGGACTCTGGGCCGCGGTGCGGACCAACTCCGTGAAGCCCGGCAAGGGCGGCGCCTATAACCAGGTCGAGCTGAAGAACCTGATCAACGGCACCAAGCTCAACGAGCGCTTCCGCTCGGCCGAGACGGTCGAGCGCGTGCAGCTCGAGCTCAAGGATTTCTCCTTCCTCTACGAACAGGGCGAGGCGCTTGTGTTCATGGACACCGAGTCCTACGAGCAGCTCGAACTGGCGAAGGACTTCGTCGGCGACCGCGCCGCCTTCCTGCAGGACGGCATGATGGTCACGGTCCAGCTCTACGACGAAAAGCCGATCGGCATCGCTCTGCCCGACCATGTGACGCTCACCGTCTCCGAAGCGGATCCGGTCGTCAGGGGTCAGACGGCGGCTTCTTCCTACAAGCCGGCGATCCTCGAGAACGGCATCCGCGTGCTGGTGCCGCCGTTCATCGAAGCCGGCGAGCGGATCCTCGTCGACACCAACGAAATCAGCTACATGCGCAGGGCCGACTAAGGTCGGTCGCAATACGTCGGTCGTCGGTCGAGAGGCCATCCGACCGGCGACCCACGGAGCATACGATGCCACGCTCAGCCATCATCAACGTCATGGTTCAGGCCGCCACGAAGGCAGGCCGCTCGCTGTCACGCGATTTCGGCGAGGTGCAGAACCTGCAGGTCTCGCTGAAAGGCCCAGGCGATTTCGTCAGCCAGGCCGACAAGCGCGCGGAAGAGATCGTCCATACCGAACTGTCGCGTTCGCGCCCCGACTATTCGTTCCTGATGGAGGAGAGCGGCGCGATTGCCGGGTCGGACAGCCAGCACCGCTTCATCATCGATCCGCTCGACGGCACCACCAACTTCCTGCACGGCATCCCGATCTTCGCGGTGTCGATCGGGCTCGAGCGGCAGGGCCAGATCGTCGCCGGGGTCATCTACAATCCGGCCATGGACGAGCTCTACACCGCCGAGCGCGGCGGCGGCGCGTTCCTCAACGACCGGCGGCTGCGGGTCGGCGCCCGGCGCAAGCTCTCCGATTGCGTGATCGGCACCGGCGTGCCCCACCTCGGGCGGGGTCATCACGGCAATTTCCTGATCGAGATGCGCCATGTGATGGCCGAGGTCGCCGGCGTGCGGCGCATGGGCGCCGCCGCCCTTGATCTCGCCTATGTCGCGGCCGGCCGGCTCGACGGCTTCTGGGAGAGCGGTCTTTCGCCGTGGGACATGGCGGCGGGCATCCTGATGATCCGCGAGGCCGGCGGTTTCGTCTCCGACGCCGAGGGCGGCCCCGACATGCTCGAGAAAGGCTCGATCGTCGCCGGCAACGAGATCATCCAGAAGACCCTGCTGCAGACGATCCGCAAGCCTCTGCCGCGTGCGTCCTGAACTGCTTCACATCGGCGCAGCAGCCAGAAAGTGAAACCAATCCGTCATGTCGGCGTGCAATAATGCCTGCATGAGCAAGGCTGCGCATCCGCATTTCGTCCATTTCCGGGTCCCTTCGAAGGCCGAACTGATCGCCGACGGCGTCGTCCACGCGATCGGAATCCTGATCGCGATCGCGGTAGGCACGGCACTGCTGGCGTTCGCGGCCGGCAAGACCGGCACCGGGGAATATGCCGCGCTCATCTTCTATCTGTCTTCTCTGCTGACCGTGCTCGGCGTCTCCTGCGCCTACAATCTGTGGCCGCATTCGCCGGTGAAGTGGGCGCTGAGGCGGGCCGACCACGCGGCGATCTACCTGCTGATCGCCGGAACCTATACGCCGTTTCTCATCGCCGTTCCCGACCCGCTGGTCGCCGGTTCGATGATGGGAATAGTCTGGGGCGGCGCCGTCGTCGGCATGGCGGTGAAGCTCTTCCTGCCTGGGCGGTTCGACGGCCTTGCGATCGTCTTCTACCTCGCGATGGGCTGGAGCGGTGCTATCATGGTGCGCTCGCTCGCCGACGTCCTGCCGGCCTCGACGATGTGGCTGATCGCAGCCGGAGGAGCGGCCTATTCCTGCGGCGTGGTGTTCTTCGTGTGGCGCAACCTGCGTTTCCAGAGCGCGCTGTGGCACGCCTTCGTCGTCACCGGCGCGACGCTGCATCTGGTCGCGATGACGGATTTCATGGTCATCGCGCGCGTCTGACACCGGGAAATCCCCTTCCAGGCGTCAGTCGACCGTCACGCGCCTTTCAATTTTGTCACAATTCCGGTTAGATTCGTGAACATGATGGGGTTCACGGAAACGCAGAGGCGTGGCGATGGCATTGTTCAAATCTGCCGAGTTTGACGGATTGGGCAATGCAGCCGGTTACGATCCCCAGAAGCTTTCGTCCCCCCAGGTCTTTCTCCTCTCGATGCTGGTGTTCCTGGCGATCGCCGGCTTCGTGGCGGCGATCCTCTACCGGCAGATATCGTCGGCCTTCACCACCAATCCGGGGCTCAACGGGCTGATCCTCGGCGTGCTCGCTGTCGGCATCCTGCTCGCGTTCATCCAGGTTGGCCGCCTCTTCCGCGAGGTGCGCTGGGTCAACTCCTTCAGGATGGGCAGCGAAGCCACGGAACCGGTGCTGCTCGCGCCGATGAAGGCGCTTCTCGGCCGTTCGTCGGCGATGACGCTGTCGACCAATTCGATGCGGTCGATCCTCGATTCCATCGCGACGCGACTCGACGAAAGCCGCGACATCTCTCGCTACCTGATCGGCCTTCTGGTGTTTCTCGGCCTGCTCGGAACGTTCTGGGGCCTGCTCGGCACGATCGGCTCGATCGGCCAGACGATCCAGTCGCTCGATCCCGGCTCCGGCGACGCCAACGACGTGCTCAATTCCCTGAAGTCCGGTCTGGCCGCGCCGCTGGCGGGCATGGGTACCGCGTTTTCGTCATCGCTGTTCGGACTGGCCGGGTCGCTGGTACTCGGCTTCCTCGACCTGCAGGCGGGCCGCGCGCAGACGCGCTTCTACACCGAGCTCGAGAACTGGCTCTCCACCGTGACCGACCTCGGCTCCGACTTCGCGGTCGATCCGTCGAAGGCCGGTTCGGCCGACGAGATCCGAATGCTCTCCGAGCGTCTTCGCACGATCCAGGAATCGGGCGGATCCAACCAGCGGGTTGCCACGGCGATGGCGAGCCTCGCGGAAGGCATCTCCGGTCTGGTCAAGAACATGCGCAACGAGCAGCAGATGATGCGCGACTGGGTCGAAGCCCAGTCCGACGAGCAGAAGCGGCTGCGCGAAACGCTCGAGCGGCTCTCGGCGACGCTGAACAAGCAGAAGGTCGACTGATATGGCCTTGGCGCGCGGCCGTCGCGAGCGGCGGACGATCGACTACTGGCCGGGCTTCGTCGACGCGCTGTCGACGCTGCTTCTGGCGATCATGTTCCTGCTGTCGGTGTTCGTGCTGGCGCAGTTCCTGCTCAGCCGCGAGATCACCGGCAAGGACGAGGTGCTCGACCGGCTCAACTCGCAGATCAACGAGCTGACCCAGCTTCTGGCGCTGGAACGGTCGAATGTGCAGGACGCCGAGGATTCGCTGGAAGGATTGCGCGCTTCGCTCGGCGAAGCCGAGAGCGAGCGCGATCGCCTGCGGCAGCTTCTCGACCGTGGCGCGGGCGCCGGAGCGGCCGCCGACCAGAAGATCGGCGAATTGTCGAGCCAGCTCGATTCGGAAAAGCAGATGAGCCAGCGCGCGCTGTCGCAGGTCGAGCTGCTCAACCAGCAGATCGCGGCGCTGCGCAAACAGATCGGGGCGCTGGAGTCGGCGCTCGAGGTTTCCGAGCAGCGCGACCGCGAGTCCAACACCAAGATTGCCGATCTCGGCCGCCGCCTCAACGTGGCGCTGGCCCAGCGCGTGCAGGAGCTCAACCGCTACCGCTCGGATTTCTTCGGCCGCCTGCGCGAGATCCTGTCCGACCGCGAGAACATCCGCATCGTCGGCGATCGCTTCGTCTTCCAGTCCGAGGTGCTGTTCCCGTCGGGCTCCGACGTGATCAACCCGGCCGGGCAGACGGAGATGAAGAAGCTGGCGGACGCGATCATCGAATTGCAGCGCGAGATTCCGCCGGAGATCAACTGGGTGCTGCGCGTCGACGGGCACACCGACAATATCCAGCTTTCCGGAACCGGCCGGTTCCGCGACAACTGGGAACTGTCGAGCGCGCGCGCGACCTCGGTCGTCAAGTATCTGATCGCCAACGGCGTTCCGGCAAACCGGCTGGTCGCGGCCGGATTCGGCGAGTTCCAGCCGCTCGACGCAGCCGACACGCAGGAAGCCCGCGACCGCAACCGCCGTATCGAACTGAAGCTCACCGAGCGATAGAATTCCTCAAGTCCGCGTCGCGAGCTGGGTCCGGGTGAACCGCCAGCGGACAAGACCGAATTCGGCCGGTGCGAATGTGAGGACGAGCTGGCGTGACCGGCGCGGGCCGGCGATGCCTGCGAAGAACAGGGACTCCTCGACCGTCGGCAGGATGTCGTCGCAGGAAAAGACCCAGTAGTCGGAGCCCTCCGAACCGAGCACGAAGCGGTCGGCCGAGTCGCGGTAGAGTTCCGTGTCCGGATGGATGTGGAAGCGGACCGTCACGACATCCTTGCCGGGGCGAACGGGTGCGCCACCCTGCCTGAAGAAGCGGTCGACGCCGTCGAGGACGGAGCCGCTGCGCGACAGCGTCAGCTCGCGCTCGTGAAAGATGCCGAAGCGTGCGACGTAGCCGTCGTGGCTGGCGACGAAACCCTGGGTGTCGGACGTGTCGCGCCGCTCGCACGGCACCTTGCCCGGACCGCCCCAAAGCGGCGTGCCGAGCAGGCGATGGACATTCGGCGAGAAGCTGAAGCGCGCCGACGACGTGTCGTTGAGCGTCGCGGTCGAATGCGCCGCCGTGGCGCGGGCGAGCGGACGGTATTCATCCGGGCCGAAGCGGTCGATGCCGGAATTGACGATATATTGCTGGCGCGCCGACGACATCTCGAACGACAGGCAGCCGGCATGCGCCATGTGGGAGACATCGAAGGGCGGGGGCAAGCCGGTGTCGGCGATCACCGTCGTTCCGCCCATCGAGAGCCGTTCGTAGCCGGAGTAGGGGGCGTGCAGAAGCGGCGCCCCGGCGGTGTCGTCGTGACGCAGGATCGCTGCCAGCCTGTCGGCGATCGTCGGGCCCATGCCGTTGAAGCGGGCGAGACCGCCGTCCGAGTGACGGAAGAAGCGCAACGCCGGCAACATGCGGTCGATCGCCCCCATCAGGGCGGGCGGCGGGGCCTCGGCCTGGTTGGCATAGGTCTGGCGCAGCGGCAGGAGGTCGGCCAGAAGCTCGAGCAGCACCATCGGGTTGCGCGAGACGTGCCCGCCGTCCGGCAGGATCTGCCGGTCGAGTTCCGCCGCGAGGTTGCGCGTCGCGTTGCGCAGCACAGAACCCGGCACTGGCAGGGACAGCGCCGCGAAGGTCAGCGCAATGCGGGCGCGCAGCAGGTCCTCGCCATCGGCCATGTCGCGCGCGGCAAACCGCAGGTAGCGCACCTGCGCGGCGAGCGATTTGAGGTAGGACCGGTAGAACGGAAATTCCGCGCCCTGGAGCACGACGGTCGAGTGCTGCAGCCAGGCGATGATGCGAACGGCGGTGACGGTCGGGTCCCAGGCGGGCGAAGCGATGCGGCCGCCGTGGATGGCGATCCAGTCGGCGACGAGGGCTCGCGCGTTGGCGAAGGCGAGTTCCGTGCCGGCCTCGCGCATGTGGCGCAGCCAGCGGAAGCCATGGAGGCTACGCTGCCACTCGACCGAGGCGCCCGTTACCTGGAAGGGCGAGGCGCCGCCGGTCTCGATCAGCTGTCCGGCGAACGGGTAGCGGCCGTGATAGATGTCGTCGGCGATCTGCGGGTCGGGCAGGCGCAGGTCCGGCGGCGCGACGAGGATGCGTTCCGGGGTCCGGCCGGAAAAACGCCAGCGATAGGCCGGCCCGGCGGCCAGCCTGCGCCCGAAGCGCCGCCAGTAGGCGCGGGCCTTGTAAGCCCATAGGGCCGGCCCCTGTCCCCGTCCGAACTCCAACTGAATTCCTGCCTTCCTCGCCGTCCCCCAGCGCGAAAATACCTGATTCAGTTTTTTGCGCGATGTGCAAGGCGCAAAAAGCGATGGACAAGGCGCGGCGGGGAGCATTCCATCCATTGCGGCCACGGCTGCGGCGGCCGGGGACTATGGTTGATGGTTCCTTAAGGATCGCGGCGATAGGCTTTCCCGATCCCGTTGCTTCGCCGGTGCGAGTTTAGTGTGAAACGCCCGATTCCCATCGCCGCCCTTACTTTGATGCTCGCGCTCGCCGGGCCGTTCGAGGCGCGCGCCGAGGCTTCGGCGGAGCTTGAGGCGCGTCAGGCGCAGACGCGCAGCGAATACGAGCGCATCACCGGCGAGCTCAGCCTGTCCGACGCCCGGCAGAAGACGCTGACGGACGAGATCGCGAGATTGAGGAAGGACAACGTCTCGATCACCTCCGCGCTGATCCAGGCGGCCAAGACGGAAAAGAAGCTGTCGGAAGACGTCGAGGCGATGGAGGAGCGGCTCGACGGGCTGAAGGCGCAGCAGGCGGCCATCCGCCAATCGCTGTCCGAACGGCGCGAGGTGCTGGCCGAAGTGCTGGGCGCCCTGCAGCGGATGGGCCTCAACCCGCCGCCGGCCATTCTGGTCCGCCCGGAGGACGCGCTGTCGTCGGTCCGGAGTTCGATCCTGCTCGGCGCCGTCGTTCCGGAACTGCGCGAGCAGACGGCGGTGCTTCTGGCCGATCTCAAGGAATTGTCCCGTCTCGGCGAGACCATCGCGTCGGAGCGGCAGCGCCTGGTCGCGACGATCACCGAACAGGCGGAGGGACGCACGAGGCTTTCACTTTTGCTTGAGGAGAAACGGAAGCTTCAGGCGGGTTCCGAAGAGACGCTGAAGGACGAGCAGTTGCGCGCGGCCGATCTCGCGGCGAAGGCCGGCAACCTGAAGGACCTCATCGCCTCGCTCGACTCCGGCATCGAAGCGGCCCGCAAAGCCGCCGAAGCCGCCCGCCTTGCCGAGGAGGAACGCGCCCGGCGCGAGGCGAGGGACGCGGAACGCGCGGTTCCCGAGCATAACCGGCTGGTGGAATCCGCGCCGTTCCCGAGACTGCTCGGGACACTCGCGCTGCCGGTCTCGGGCAGGAAGACCAGGGCGTTCGGCCATGTCGACGAAGCCGGGGTCACGGCCTTCGGAGACACGGTAAGGACACAATCGGGCGCAATCGTCACTGCGCCGTCCGACGCCACGGTTTTGTATGCAGGTCCATTCCGCTCCTATGGCCAACTCTTGATCCTGGATGCCGGCGGCGGCTATCATGTCGTCCTGGCGGGGCTGGGCAGAATCAGCGTTTCGCAGGGTCAGCCGGTATTGGCGGGAGAGCCTGTGGGCGCGATGGCAGAGACGCGGGTCGCGAGTGCGTCCGCGACAGGCAGTGTGAATGCGCAGCCGGAACTCTATATAGAGTTCCGCAAGGACCAAAAACCCGTCGATCCGGCCCCGTGGTGGCAGGCTCGCAGATCTGGAAGGGCAGGCAATGATTCGTAAGGTCTCGCTTCTGTTTGCGGGTGCCCTCATGGGCGCTTCCGCCATGAGCCTGGTCTATGGTGCACCGGGCTCGAGCGCGAACGCCGCAGGCTCGTCCGAAACCTATCGCCAGCTGGCCATCTTCGGCGACATTTTCGAGCGGGTTCGGGCTCAGTATGTGACGCCACCGGAAGAGAAGAAGCTGGTGGAGAGCGCGATCAACGGCATGCTCACATCGCTCGATCCGCATTCCTCCTATCTCAATCCCGACGCCGCGAAGGACATGCGCGTCCAGACCCGCGGCGAGTTCGGCGGCCTCGGCATCGAGGTGACGATGGAGAACGAGCTGGTAAAGGTCATCTCGCCGATCGAGGATACGCCAGCCGCCCGGGCCGGCGTGCTTTCGGGTGACCTGATCGCGCAGATCGACGGCCAGGAAGTCCGCGGCCTCACGCTCGAGGAGGCGGTCGACAAGATGCGCGGCCAGGTCAACACGCCGATCGATCTAACGATCCTGCGTGAGGGCGCGCCGGAGCCGATCAAGATCACCATCATCCGCGAGACCATCAAGGTGCGCGCCGTGCGCTTCCGCGTCGAGAACGATGTCGGCTACGTCAAGATCAACTCCTTCACGGAGAAGACCTTCGGCGATCTACAGGCCGCTATCCAGTCGATCCGCGACAAGGCTCCGGCAGCCGGTATCAAGGGCTATGTCCTCGACCTGCGCCTGAACCCCGGCGGGCTGCTCGACCAGGCGATCAGCGTGTCCGACGCTTTCCTCGACAAGGGCGAGATCGTCTCGACGCGCGGCCGCGATCCGGAGAAGACGGAGCGCTACGACAGCCGCCCCGGCGACCTGATCGACGGCAAGCCGCTGATCGTGCTCGTCAACGGCGGCTCGGCCTCGGCCTCGGAAATCGTTGCCGGCGCATTGCAGGATCACCGCCGCGCCACGGTGCTGGGCACCCAGTCCTTCGGCAAGGGATCCGTCCAGAGCGTTATCCCGCTGCCGGAAAACGGTGCGCTGAAGCTCACCACCGCGCTCTACTACACGCCGTCGGGCGCCTCGATCCAGGGCAAGGGCATCACGCCCGACGTCAAGGTCGAGCAGCCCCTGCCGGACGATCTCAAGGGCAAGGACATCACCCGCGGCGAATCCGACCTGAAGGGCCACATCAAGGGCCAGCAGGAGGGCGAGGAAGGTTCCGGCTCGGCCGCCTACGTGCCGCCGGATCCGAAGGACGACATCCAGCTCAACTACGCGCTCGACCTGATCCGTGGCGTGAAGACCGATGCGGCCTTTCCGGCCGACCCGACCAAGTCGGTCATGAACCAGTGATCGGCGCGGCCGGCGGACAGGTTCCGCCGGCCGCCCCCCTTCGTGCGTAAGGCCGGCGTTTCTCGGCATATCATCGAGACAGCCGCTGGAGCCCCCCCTGAACAGCAGCATCGAGCAACCGCTTGGCCAGTCGGCGCCGAACCGTTCGGGCGGCCGCGGCCAGCGTGCGGGCAGGGTTCCGCTCGGGCCGCTCGCATTCGGCGCCGCCGCGCTTGCCGCCTCGACCTTCATCGCGATGCAGGGCAACGGGCTGAGGATGCCGGCGCACGAGACGGTCTCGGTGCCGCAGGTCGCTGCCGCGCCGGAGGCGGTCGAGCCGACCAGGATCGTGCCGCCGCCCAAACCGAAGACGGACGGTCCCTCGATCATCAGGGTGCAGCCGGACTCCGCCGCGCCGGGAGGCACCATCGTCATTCGCGATCCCTCGGCGCTGGAGCGCAATCCGCGCACCGCGCATCTGCCCGACCGCGCACTGATCGAGGACAGTCCCACCGGGCCGCTGCCGATCCGCGCTGCCGACGGACGGCGGCCCTTCGACGTCTATTCGGGCGCCTGGTCGGGCTCTAGGGGGGCCAAGGTCGCGCTTGTCATCGGCGGGATGGGCCTGTCGCAGACGGGCACTCAGGCCGCGATCAACGCGCTGCCGCCCGAGGTGACGCTGGGCTTCGCCTCGGCGGGCAACAGCCTGTCGCGCTGGATGCAGACGGCTCGGCAGAAGGGCCACGAGATCGTCATGCAGGTGCCGATGGAGCCGTTCGACTATCCGGCGGTCGATCCGGGACGCAATCCGCTGACCGTCGACGCCGCTCCGGAAGAGAACATCGACGATCTCCACTGGGCGCTGTCGCGCACGACGAACTATACCGGCATCATGAACTACATGGGCGGACGCTTCGTCACCGAGCGCGAGGCGATGACGCCGGTGATGCAGGACCTCGGCACGCGCGGCCTGATGTATCTCGACGACGGGACCAGCGCCCGCAGCGTCGCGTCCGAACTCGCGCTCGCGAGCGGCGTGCCGTTCGCCGCGGCCGACGCCATGATCGATGGCGTGCGTGAACGCGGCGACATTTTGAAGAAGCTTGACCAGCTCGAGGCGACCGCGCGGGCAAAGGGCTCGGCGATCGGCATCGGCTCCGCCTTCGATTTGACGGTGGAGACGGTCACCTCCTGGGTTGCGGAAGCGAAGAAGCGCGGCATAGAGATCGTGCCGGTTTCGGCGCTTGCGAGTGACCCGGAAGGTGGACGGTAGATGGCGAAGAACAAGTCGGTCGATCCCGAGACACTGCCCTACCGACCCTGCGTCGGGATCATGGTGCTGAACCGCGACGGACTGGTATGGGCCGGACGGCGCATCGCCGAGCCCGACAGCGAGATGTCGGGGGCGACGAACCTGTGGCAGATGCCGCAGGGCGGCATCGACAAGGGCGAAGACCCGTTGCCGGCCGCGATCCGCGAGCTTTACGAGGAGACCGGCATGAAGTCGGTCTCGCTGCTCGGCGAGGCGCCTGGATGGTTCAACTACGATCTTCCGAAGGAAGTGCTGGGCATCGCGCTCAAGGGCAAGTTTCGCGGCCAGACGCAGAAATGGTTCGCCTTCCGCTTCGAAGGCGACGAGAGCGAGATCGAGATCGATCCGCCGCCGGGCGGCCATACGGCCGAATTCGACCGCTGGGAATGGAAGCCGATGCAGGAGCTTCCGGAGCTTATCGTGCCGTTCAAGCGGCAAATCTACGAGCAGGTCGTGGCGGCGTTCAGCCACCTGACCAAATAGCCGGGTGATTTGCGGCTTGCGCCGTCGCGCGAACCGTACCACATTCGGCTTGTGTTCAACCAACTGGAAGGAGGTGATCCGATGTCGAGTGTTGTCGTTACCAAGCGCGTGGCCTCGGCGGATTGCCTTTTCGGGAAGCAGCCTTCCTGACAAGCGCATGACGCGCGGCCGGCGACGATGTCGCCGCCAGGGTCGCGCCCGCGGACGAAACACGGATAGGCCTCCCTCGCGGGAGGCCTTTCTCGTTTCAGGCTGGAAGGTCCGCTACGCGGCCACGCTCACGGGAAACTTGCCCTCGGCATCCTGCCCGGCCTCCTGGCCCTGCTCGTAGGTCCAAACCTCGAACTTGCCGAGCCCGTGCGGGCCGAACGAATGGACGAGCGGAACGTCCGTCGCGTCGCGGCCGCGGGCGATCACGACACGTCCCGTGCGGGGCTTGTTGTGGCGAGGGTCGAACGTGTACCAGCGGCCGCCGATGAAGGCTTCCATCCAAGCGCTGAAGTCCATCGGCGCCGGATCGGCCGGCACGTTGATGTCGCCGAGATAGCCGTTGACGTAGCGGGCGGGGATGTTCATCGCCCGGCAGAAGGCGATGGCGAGATGCGCGAAGTCGCGGCAGACGCCGACACGCTCTTCGTGCGCCTGGGCGGCCGTGCGGGTAGGGCGCGCATAGCCGTAGCCGAAGGAGAGACGGTCGTGCACGTAGTCGACGATCGTCTGCACGCGTTCCCAGCCGGGCTTCGTCTGGCCGAAGAGATTCCAGGCCAGGCCGGATAGATGGTCGGTTTCGCAGTAACGGCTGCCAAGAAGGTATCCGATGCATTCGGTCGGCAGCTGAGCGACCGGCGTTTCCTGTGCGTCCGGCACGACGGGATCGGCCTGACCCGAATCCTCGACGATCGCGTCGTAGCGCATCACGAAGCGGCCCGCCGGGGCGACGAAACGCCGGCAGCGGTTGCCGTATGCGTCCGCATAGGTCTCGGTCTGAACCACGGGCGAAGGCAGGAAGCCGGATTCCCAGCGTATGTCCTGCCTGCGATCGGAGTGGATTTCGAGCGCTGTGACGACCGGCGTATCCTGTTGCAGGTCGAGCGCGAGTTCGTAGCCGAGGCGGATAAGCATGACCTGCACCGTGTTTTCAGAAAGGGTTTTCAGAGAACGCCGAAGTGCGCTCGCGGTTCCCGGCAGATCTGCAAACTTGCGCCTCAGAAGTCGGTGGCGATCCCCTTCACTTCCCAGTCGCCGTAGCGGACCGGCTCCTCGCCGCCGCGGCCGCCGATCTCCTTCGGCGGCGCCGGCTTGCGTCGCGCCGCCTTGCGTCGCGCCTCGGCCTCCGCGAGTGCGCGCTGCGCTTCGGGTGACAGGACGCGTGGCGGGGAAGGGGAGTCGGCTTCTTCGGCCATTCGAACCGTCCGAATATTGAAGTGAGTTTTGAAGTTCCCCATCATATAGGGACTTTCGTGCCGGAAACAGGGCATATGCCTAGCGCCGGCCCGCTGTTGGAGACCTTGATGAACCTTATGCGCACCGCAATGCTGCTCGCCGCGATGACCGCGCTCTTCATGGGCGTCGGCTATCTGATCGGCGGCTCGGGCGGAATGACGATCGCGTTCCTGATCGCGGCGGGCATGAACCTGTTCAGCTACTGGAACTCGGACAAGATGGTGCTCAGGATGCACCACGCGATCGAGATCGACGAGCGCAACGCGCCCGAGCTGTTCGAGATCGTGCGCGGCCTGTCGCAGAACGCCGGCCTGCCGATGCCGAAGGTTTACCTGATCCAGAACGACCAGCCGAATGCGTTTGCCACCGGCCGCAACCCGCAGAATGCCGCCGTCGCCGCCACGACCGGCCTGCTCGAACGCTTGAGCTACGAGGAGGTGGCGGGCGTCATGGCGCACGAACTGGCGCATATCCAGAACCGCGACACGCTGACCATGACGATCACCGCGACGCTTGCGGGTGCGATCTCGATGCTCGGCAATTTCGCCTTCTTCTTCGGCGGCAATCGCGACAACAACAATCCGCTCGGCTTCGTCGGCGTGCTGGTGGCGATGATCGTGGCGCCGCTCGCCGCCGCGCTGGTGCAGATGGCGGTCAGCCGCACGCGCGAATATTCGGCCGACCGGCGCGGCGCGGAGATCTGCGGCAATCCGGACTGGCTCGCCTCGGCGCTCGGCAAGATCGCCAGTGCGGCTCAGCGCATTCACAATCCGGACGCCGAGCGCGCGCCGGCCACGGCGCATATGTTCATTATCAATCCGCTCTCCGGCGAGCGCATGGACAGCCTGTTCTCTACCCATCCGGCGACCGAGAACCGCATCGCTGCGCTGCGCCAGATGGCAGCCGAGTTCCGGACGCAGCCCGCGCCGCAGCCGCAGGCACGCCCCACGTCGCGGCCGTCACCCGCACGGGAGGAGCCGAAGCCGAGCCGTCCCGAGCCGTCGGCCGGTCCGTGGGGCGCTCCGCCTGCGGATGCTCCTCAGGCGCCGG
This sequence comes from Mesorhizobium sp., assembly GCA_041913465.1. Classification (GTDB taxonomy): domain Bacteria; phylum Pseudomonadota; class Alphaproteobacteria; order Rhizobiales; family Rhizobiaceae; genus Mesorhizobium_A. The sequence continues at coordinate 320,569 of JAYSFJ010000002.1, forward strand.
AGGCACCGAAGCCCAATCCGTGGGGCCGCAATCCGACCGGCCCGCGCAAGGGCAACTGGTCGTGACCGGGCCTGCCCGGGCGAACCGCAACAGCCCTTCGAGACATGCAGGAACCCCGGCTCGTTCGGTGCCGGGCCTCGCCGCGCGGCTGGCCGCGACGCGCCTGCTTGCCGCCGTGGTGGAAGCGAAGACGCCGCTCGACGGGATGACCGACGCGCAGCACGGCCACCCGCAATACCGTGCGCTGGACGAGCGTGATCGCGGCCTCGTCCGGGCCATCCTCGTCTCGGCGCTGCGCCACCGCAACACGATCGCGGCGTTGATCTCCGAGCGGCTCGACCGTCCGCTGCCGGCGAACGCGCACACGCTCTCGCACATCCTGCATGTCGCGCTGGCGCAGATGCTGTTCCTCGACGTGCCGGACAGCGCGGCGGTCGATCTGGCGGTCGAGCAGGCCAAAGCCGATCCACGCACGCAGCGCTTCGCCTCGCTGGTCAACGCGGTCTTGCGTGGTGCTGGCCGCGACAAGGACGAGGCGCTGCCGCGCCTGCTCACCGCCACGCGCGACGCGCCCGACTGGTTCGTGAAGAGGATGGAGAAAGCGTACGGCGGCAAGGCGACCGCTGCGATCCTGGCCGCGCACCGGCTCGAACCGCCGGTCGATTTCACGGTGAAGGCCGATCCCGCCGCATGGGCGGAGCGTCTCGGCGGGATCGTCCTGCCGACGGGCTCGGTGCGGATCGAGAAGCTCGACCGGGCCGTGTCCGACCTCCCCGGCTACGTCGAAGGAGAATGGTGGGTGCAGGATGCCGCCGCGGCCCTGCCGGCCCGCCTGATGGGCAAGGTCGCGGGCAAGCGCGTCGCCGATCTGTGCGCCGCGCCCGGCGGCAAGACGGCGCAGCTGGTGCTGGCCGGCGCGAAAGTCACCGCGGTCGAGATTTCCGCCAACCGACTGAAGCGGCTGGCCGGCAATCTGGCGCGACTGAAGCTCGACGCCGAGCTGGTGACCGCCGATCTCGCGACCTACCAGCCTGCCGAGCTCTTCGACGCGATTCTGCTCGATGCGCCCTGCTCGTCGACCGGGACGGTGCGGCGCCATCCCGACGTGCTCTGGACCAAAACCGAGGCCGACATCGCCAAGCTGGCTGAGGTGCAGCGCAGTTTGCTTGGCCATGCCGCCCGGATGCTGAAGCCCGGCGGCACCCTCGTCTTCTCCAACTGCTCGCTCGACCCGCTGGAGGGCGAAGACCTGGTCCGCGCGTTCCTCTCCGGCTCGCCAGGCTTCTCGCTCGACCCCATCCGTGCGGAGGAGATCCCGGGCATCGCCGAGTTCGTGACGCCGCAAGGTTTCCTGCGCACCACGCCCGCCGGCCTGCGTATGGAGACCCCGCAACTGTCAGGACTCGACGGCTTCTTCGCCGCGCGCTTTAGAAAATCCTCGTAGGCCGCAGTTCACCCCCTCCGGCCCTACGGGCCACCTCCCCCGTCGAGGGGGAGGAGGAGGCAGAACTCGGCGCCTCTCCCTCCCCTCGACGGGGAGGGTGGACGCGAAGCGGACGGGTGGGGTGATGCCGGCGCTGTCGTCAAGCGCGGTGGTAGGGGTGTCCGGAGAGGATTGTCGTCGCGCGGTAGAGCTGTTCGGCCAGCATCACGCGCACGATCTGGTGCGGCCATGTCATCGCCCCGAACGACAGGACGAGGGCGGCGTTCTTCTTGAGTTCGGGATCGTGGCCGTCGGCTCCGCCGATGGCGAAGACAGCCGACCGCGCGCCCGCGTCGCGCATCTCGCCGATGCGCGCGGCGAAGGCTTCGGAGCCGATCGACTTTCCGGTTTCATCGAGGAGGATCAGGGCCGAACCCTGCAATGCCGCGGCGAGCGCGCGGGCTTCTTCCTGCTTGCGCAGGGCAGCACTTTGGGCGCGGCTCTCGGCGATCTCGGTCACGCCAGCCCATTCCAGGCCGATCGCCGGTCCGGCCTTGGCGAAGCGGTCGAAATAGCGCGCCGCGAGTTCCCTTTCCGGGCCCGCCTTCATGCGGCCGACGGCATGAACTCCAATCCGCATGGACGGTCGAAGAAACGGTTCAGTGAACCGTCTCTTCCTCCAGGTCCGGGGTCATCCACATCTTCTCGAGGTTGTAGAATTCCCGCACCTCGGGCCGGAAGACGTGGACGATGACGTCGCCCGCATCGATCAGCACCCAGTCGGCGCCAGGCAATCCCTCGACCTTGGCCGTGCCGAGACCCGCGTCCTTCAAGGCTTTCAGGAGGTGGTCGGCCACAGCCGCGACATGACGGTTCGACCGGCCCGAGGCGATGACCATGTAATCGCCCAGGCTGGACTTGGCGTGAATGTCGATGGGGATGATGTTTTCGGCCTTGGAGTCGTCGAGACTGTCAAGGACTGTGCGCAAGGCCGGGGAGGCGATGGAGCCGCTGTTCCCGACCGGCGAAGGCATTGTTTCAGCCTTCTTCCGCAATTCTGTTCTCAGCTTCGTTCCTTTCCCAGCGGGATTGCAAATCAGCGTTCGTCCCGCGCGAACACAGTATAGATAGGCAGAGTCCCTTCACAGTTTCAAGACATGCCGGCGGCTTCGGGGTGAAGGAGCTATTCCTCCGCGGCGCGGACGGGCAACGGAGCCTGCGCCGACAAGGGCGTGAAGGGGCCTGCCGCCTCGGCCGGGACGCGTGGGGAGCGCATGACGCGCCAGATGGTGAAGGCGCAGAACAGCGCGGCGATGACGATCGCGACGAGGATGAAGGACGCCGTTCCGTAGACCGCCGTCAAGGCGGTGCCGATGCCGGGAACCAGGAAGCCGGAGACCGACCAGAGGAACAGCATCGTGCCGGACAGGCGAACCAGTTCCTCCTTGGAGGCGCGGTCGTTGGCATGCGCCGAGGACAGCGAATAGATCGACTCCGAGGCGCCGCTCCAGACGAGGTAGATCGCGATCATCAGCAGAAGCGGCCCGCCGTCGAAGCGGCTCGCGGCCGCGCCCGCGATGACGACGAGGATCGCGGCGGCGATCAGGACGTAGCGACGGTCGGTGCGGTCGGAGATCCAGCCGAACGGGATCTGGAAGATCAGCGTGCCGAGCGGCATGGCGAACATCAGCGTGGCGACGTCCTTCTGGCTGTAGCCGCTGGCGGTGGCGTGGATGGGGGCGAAGCCGGCGATCATCATCGACAGGCCGCCGACCGCGAGCATGCCCGCGACGCCGACCGGCGAGATCCGCCAGGCTTCGCCGATGGCGACTGACGCGCCTTCGGGCGGCGGCGGCTGGCGCAGGCGGGTCAAGCCAACGGGGAGGATGGAAATCGCGGTGAACGCGACCCCGAGGAGCGGGGCGATGGCGGTGGAAATGTCCAGGAAGCCCATCAGGTAGGATCCGACGCCCAGGCCGACGATGTAGCAGACGTAGAAGATCGCCATCACGCGTCCGCGGATCGTGTTGCCGACAGCGTCGTTCAGCCAGCTCTGGGCGACGACGAACATACCGCAGATGGCGAAGCCGTAGAGCGCGCGGGCGACAATCCACACGATCGGATCGACGCCTATCCCGACCGCCGCATTGGAAAGCACGATCAGCGCCGAAAACACCATATAGGCCCGGGCATGGCCGACGCGGCGCACGAGCCACGCCGTCAGCAGGCAGCCGGCAATGCCGCCGGCGGACAGTCCGGTCAGGATCATCCCGGCCCAGGTCGGCGCATAGCCGCCGGCACCGAGGCTGACGGGGATATAGGCGAACATCAGGCCGTTGCCGATCGCCGTCAGCGCCATCGCGAGGATGACGCCGGCGACGCCGATGATCGGCGTCTCGGTCTCGTCGCTGGCGGGAGCGCTTGCGGTCATTGTCCGACTGTGCCGTCGGCGAAGCGGTTTCGCCGCGCCAAAAGCGACATCACCCGGCGATGGGTTTCTGGACCGGCGATAGATTCCGGCTGGTTCAAGCCTTCGCGTGTCCGGCGCGGATCGCGGTGGAGGAGAGCGTTGAGCGCGGGCCGTGGATGAAGGTCCAGGCCGGCGCCGGGGTGCGGGCGAGCAGCGGCGCATCGTCTTCGTCGCAGCGCGCATAGTCGAAGGTCTTCGCCATCTTCGACGACAGGAAGGCGAGCGTGGCGCCCGGCCTGTCGATCACTGCGATCGGAAAGGTCATGGCGATCGCCTGCCAGCGCTGCCAGCGGTGGAAATCGCGCAGCGAATCCGCGCCCATGATCCAGACGAAGTTCACGCCGGGGTTGTGCGCCTTGACCAGGGCCAGTGTATCGGCCGTGTAGCGCACATGGTGGCTCGCCTCGAAGGCGGTCACCTTGATCTTCGGATCGGCGGTGATCCTCTCGGAGAGCGCGATGCGCTCGGCGAGCGGCTTCAGTTCATGCCCGTTCTTGAGCGGGTTTCCCGGCGTCACCATCCACCAGAGCTGGTCGAGCTCCAGCCGCCGCATGGCGATCTCCGCGACGAGCACGTGGCCGGCGTGCGGCGGGTTGAACGAGCCGCCGAACAGGCCGACCGCCATGCCCTTCTCGACATGCGGCATGCGGAGATAGCGGTGAGGGATCTCAGGAAAGCTCATTCCGCCGGCCACTCGCCTTCCGGCCAGTCGCGGCTGCCGTGGATGATACGCAGAATAGTCACCTGGGAGTCGCTTAGCGCGTAGGCAAGGATGTAGTCTGCCCGTGAAACAACCTTCTCGTAGCTTCCCGCAACCCTGCCAGGGCGTCCAGTCGCAAAATCGCCAAGGCGCGCGCCGGTCTCGTCAATTCGATCCGCAATCGCCAAGGCGGCACGCGGGCTATGCTTTGCGATGTAACGAAGTTGCGCGTCTAGATCGGCAAGCGCGTCGTCGGACCAGACGACATGCCTCATCCGCGTGACGCTTCTTCAATCGTTTTTCTGATTCGAGCCATGGCTTCGGCGTGGGGAACCGTCCGTCCGGCTTCCATATCAGCCAGCCCGCGCTTGATCCCCTCGATGATCGCCAGTTCTCGCTCGACATAGTCCGCGATCGCCTCGCCGGCGAGAAAGGATTTCGAGCGCCTGGTATGCAGCGCGAGCTCCTCGAGCCGCGCCTTCGTCTCGCTCGGCATCCTGATCGTCACGGTCTCGGTTTGTGTGCTCATGTGCACAAGCTAGCACAACGTAGTCTGCGGCGCTACGCCCGCACCTGGCCCGACCCGCGAACGCGATACTTGAACGAGGTGAGCTGCTCGACGCCGACGGGACCGCGGGCATGCATCTTGCCGGTGGCGATGCCGATCTCGGCCCCCATGCCGAACTCGCCGCCGTCGGCAAACTGTGTTGAGGCGTTGTGCAGCAGGATGGCGGAATCGATCTCGCTGAAGAAGCGCTCCACCGTCGCCGCATCTTCCGCGACGATCGCCTCGGTATGGTGCGAGGAATGGGTTTCGATATGCTCGATCGCGCCGCCGACGCCGTCGACCAGCGCCACCGAGATGATCGCGTCGAGATATTCCGTCGTCCAGTCGGCGTCGGTCGCGGCCTCTGCCTGCGGGTAGAGCGAGCGAACCTCGGCGCTCGCGCGGATCTCGCAGCCGGCCTTCGCGAGTGCGTCGAGGATCGGCACGACATGGGTCGCGGCGACCGCGCGGTCGACCAGCAGTGTCTCGGCCGCGCCGCAGATACCGGTGCGGCGCATCTTCGCGTTGACGGCGATCTTCACCGCCATGTCGAGGTCGGCCGACTTGTCGATGTAGAGATGGCAGATGCCTTCGAGATGCGCGAAGACCGGAACCCGGGCTTCCGCCTGGACGCGCGCGACCAAGCTCTTGCCGCCGCGCGGCACGATCACGTCGAGATTGCCGTCGAGACCCTTCAGCATCTCGCCCACTGCGGCGCGGTCCGTCACCGGCACCAGCTGGATCGCGGCCTCGGGCAGGCCCTGGCTTTTCAGTCCCTCGACCAGGCAGGCGTGGATTGCGCCCGACGAGTTCGCCGAATCCGAGCCGGCGCGCAGGATGACCGGGTTGCCGGCCTTGAAGCACAGCGCACCCGCGTCTGCGGTCACGTTCGGCCGGCTTTCGAAGATGACGCCGATCACGCCGAGCGGCGTGCGCACACGCTCAATCTTCAGCCCGTTCGGGCGGTCCCAGGCCGCGATGACCTCGCCGACGGGATCTCTGAGTTCCGCGATCTCGCGTATGCCCTGAACGATCGCCGCGATGCGCGACGGATCGAGCTTGAGGCGGTCCATCATCGCCGGAGTAAGCTTCGCCTCCACGCCGTTGGCGATGTCGATCGCATTGGCCTCGAGGATCTTGCCCTCGTTCGCGACGATCGCGTCGGCCATGGCGAAGAGCGCGGCGTTCTTCCTGTCGGTGCTGGCGATGGCGAGCGGGCGCGCAGCGGCGCGCGCGTCGCGCCCGATGCGTGCCATGAGCTTTGCGATGTCCAGTCCGGACGTCTCTGTTTTCGTGAGCATTCAGCCCTCCGTCCGCTCTGCCACCGTACGGGCGACGACGAGGTCGTCCCGGTGCACCATCGCCGAGCGCGGTTCGTAGCCGAGCGCATCGGCGATCTCGGCCGTCTTCAATCCTGCGATTCTTACGGCATCCGCTGCGTCATAGGCAACAAGCCCGCGCGCCACCTCGCGGCCCTCGGGATCGAGGATCGCCACCGTGTCGCCGCGCGAGAAATCTCCCGAGACGAGCTTTACGCCCGCCGGCAGCAGCGACTTGCCGGACAAAAGTGCGGTGATCGCGCCGGCGTCGACCGTCAGCCGGCCGGCCGGCTCGAGCTGGCCGGCGATCCAGCTCTTGTAGCCGCGCACCGGGTTCTGCGAGGGGGCGAACCAGGTGCATGTCTCGCCGCGGTCGATCGCCGAAAGCGGGTTCATGCGGTCACCCTGCGTGATGATCATCGCGGTGCCAGCGCCCGTCGCGATCTTGCCGGCGTCGATCTTCGTGCGCATGCCGCCGCGCGAGAGTTCCGAGGCTGCACCGCCGGCCATCGCGTCGATCTCCGGCGTTATCCTCTCCACGAGGGGGATATGCTTCGCATCCGGATTGACGGCGGGAGGCGCCGTGTAGAGCCCGTCGATGTCGGAGAGCAGCACCAGCAGGTCGCCGCCCATCATCGTCGCGACGCGCGCGGCGAGCCGGTCGTTGTCGCCGTAGCGGATCTCGCTGGTCGCCACCGTATCGTTCTCGTTGATCACCGGCACCGCCTTCAGCTTCAAAAGCGTGCCGATCGTGGCACGCGCATTGAGGTAGCGGCGGCGCTCTTCCGTATCGCCGAGTGTCAGCAGGACCTGTCCGGATTTCATGCCGTGACGGGCGAGTTCCTCAGACCAGGCACGGGACAGCGCGATCTGGCCGACGGCGGCCGCCGCCTGGCTCTCCTCCAGCTTCATCACACGCTTGCCGAGCCCGAGGATCGTGCGGCCGAGCGCGATGGCGCCGGACGAGACGACCAACACCTCGGTGCCCTGTGCCCACAGGCCGGCGATGTCGGACACGAGCGAGGCAAGCCACTCGGCCTTGAGGCCCTTCGAGCGGTCGACGAGGAGGGCCGAACCGATCTTGACGGTGATGCGGCGGTGGGAGGCGAGGGGGCGGATCATGGAGGCGGCCGGAAGACGGAAGAGGGGCGGAAGGGTGGAGCGGTCAGGCTGACCAGCGGTCATCCGGCGCCGGTGGCTCCTCGGCCTGTCTTGCCTCGTCGACATGCGCCATCAGCGCCCGCAGCACGTCTTCGACGCCATCGCGCGTGACCGCCGACATCAGGAGCGGCGCGTGGCCGGCAGCGCGCTTGAGGCTCGCGACCTTCTTCTTGCGCGTGTCGGCATCGAGCGTGTCGACCTGCGAAAGCACCACGACCTCAGGCTTCTCGTCGAGCCCGTGGCCGTAGGCTTCGAGTTCGGACCGCACGGTCTTGTAGGCCTTGCCGACGTTTTCTTCCTGCGCCGAGACGAGATGAAGCAGCACGCGGGTGCGTTCGACATGGCCGAGGAAACGGTCGCCGATTCCGATGCCCTCATGCGCGCCTTCGATAAGACCCGGAATGTCGGCGATGACGAATTCGCGCGCATCGACCCGCGCCACGCCGAGGCCGGGATGCAGCGTCGTAAAGGGATAGTCGGCGATCTTGGGCTTCGCGGCCGTCACCGAGGCGAGGAAGGTCGACTTGCCGGCGTTGGGCAGGCCGACGATGCCCGCGTCGGCGATCAGCTTCAGCCTCAGCCAGATCGTCATTTCCTGGCCGGGCAGGCCGGGATTGGCGCGGCGCGGCGCCTGGTTGGTCGAGGTCTTGAAATGCGCGTTGCCGAAGCCGCCATTGCCGCCCTCGGCTATTCTGAAGCGCTGGCCGACCTCTGTCAGGTCGGCGATCAGCGTCTCGTTGTCCTCTTCATAGACCTGCGTTCCGGCGGGCACCTTGAGGATCACGTCGGCGCCCTTGCCGCCAGCCATGTTGCGGCCCATGCCGTGCATGCCGGTCTTGGCGCGAAAATGCTGCTGGTAGCGGTAGTCGATCAGCGTGTTGAGGCCGTCCACCGCCTCGATCCAGACGTCGCCGCCGCGGCCGCCGTCTCCGCCGTCAGGTCCGCCGAACTCGATGAACTTCTCGCGGCGAAACGACACCGAGCCGGCGCCGCCGTCGCCGGATTTGATGTAGACTTTCGCCTGGTCGAGGAACTTCATGGCTTTTCAATCTGTCGGGAGAGGCGCAATCGCGCCTCTCCTAGTGCGTTTCAGGGACAATTGGAACCGTCACGCGCTCATCAGGCGCGGCTCGCCCGGGCTCCAGGCGCGCAGGCCGATCCAGGTGCGCCGGTCGAGACGGTAGCGCTCGGCCGGCACCTGGCCGGCGACGATCGAGTTCAGCATGCCCTGGCCGGCATACTGGAAGCCGCATTTGTGGATCACCCGGCGCGAGGCCGGATTGATCACGCGGCAGGAGACGTTGAGCGCGTCGATCGCCGTCGCCCTGAAAGCGAGGTCGACCAACGCGTGCGCGGCCTCCGTCGCGTAGCCCTGACCCCAATGCGGCTCGCCGATCCAATAGCCGAGCTCCAGCCCGCGATCGGTCGCGTTGAGACCGGCGCAGCCGATGAAGGCGCCGGTCTCGGCGATCGTCAGCGCGTAGACGCAGCCGCGACGGCGTTCGCCGGAGGCGCTGACGAAAGCGCGGGCCTCCGCCTCGCCATAGGGATGCGGCATGCGGGCGAGCATCTCCGCGATGCGGCGGTTGTTGGCAAGGCGCGCCAGGTCCGGCACATCGTCTGCGTGCGGCGGGCGCATGACCAGCCGCTCGGTGACGAGCACCGGACAGTCTATCGGCTTTTCGGGTTCGTCTCCGATACGTTCCATGACCATTGTTCCCTCTCCGTCCGATTCCAGCTCACGCCGCGCTCTGTTCGATCCGCCCCAGGCCGGCGCGCCAGGAGGCGGCCGACAGGCGGGTGGTGAGGAGCTGGACGGGCCCGCCGCGCGGACGCGCATACACCTCCTTCAAGCCGGTGACGGCGAAGCCGAGCTTCTCCTGGACCCTGAGCGAGGCGGGGTTGTCGGCGATGGCTGCCGACTCGATCGCCCAGATCGGGGTCGTGTCGAAGGCATGGGCGATCAGCGCCCCCGCGGCCTCGGTCATGTAGCCGTGACCGTGCGCGGATTCGGAAAGCCAGTAGCCGAGATGCGGCTGGGGGCCGCCGCCTTCGATGGCGACGACGCCGATCAGCTGCTCGCGGTGGATCGTGTAGACCAGCGCCTCGGGCTCCGCCCGGACGCGCTCGATCCACTCCTCCGCGTCTTTCACGAAGTAGGGGTAGGGCACCTGGGTCAGCATGCGCGCCACGTTCCAGTTCGACAGGCCGGCGGCGATCTGCTCGGCGTCGAGCATGGTCGGCTGGCGGAGCGTCAGGCGCTTGGTGACGAGAACGTGCATGGTGGATCTCCAGGCAAAGAAAAAGGGGAGATGGCGACCCATCTCCCCTGTTCTCGCTTCTGGACTATCCAGACACCGGTCCCCGGGAGGGGGCGCCGGTGTGGTGTGTCGCGGAACCGGCTACTCCGCTGCGTCCTGAATCGGGTTGACCGATACGTAGGTTCGGCCATTGGCTTTTTTCTGGAAGGCGACGGCGCCGGCTTGCGTAGCAAACAGGGTATGGTCCGTGCCCATGCCGACGTTGACGCCGGGGTGCATCTTGGTGCCGCGCTGACGAACGAGAATGTTGCCCGAAACGACTGCTTCGCCGCCGAACTTCTTCACGCCGAGACGCTTCGATTCGGAATCGCGACCGTTGCGCGACGAACCGCCAGCTTTCTTGTGTGCCATCTTGATCTCCTTTGCGTCCCGAAGGACGACTCAAACCCTTGGAGGGGCATAGTTGCGCCCCTCATACATCGATTTGGCCTACTTCGCCAGTTCCTTCGCCTGATCGCGCCAATCACGAATCTGATCGGCCGAGAACGGCATGTTCGCGTCGATCTTCTCGATGTCGGCGTCCGACAGCTTGGCGATCTGCTTGAAGGTGGTGATGCCCTGCTCGTTGAGCTGGCCGGCGGCCACGGGGCCGATGCCGACGATCACGGTCAGGTCGTCGCCCTTGCCCTTCGGCGCGGTGAACAGGGTCGCGGCCGGAGTGGCTTCCGCCTTGGCCTCGGCCTTCGCGGCGGCCTTCTTCGCAGGCTTTGCGCCACCCGTCAGGATCTCGGTGATCTTGACGGTGGTGAGCAGCTGGCGATGGCCGCGCTTGCGGCGCGAATTCTGCCGGCGGCGCTTCTTGAAGGCGATGACGGTGTTGGCGCGGCCCTGTTCCAGGACCTCCGCCGCCACGACCGCGCCGTCCACGAAGGGGGCGCCGATCGTCACGTTGTCGCCTTCGCCATGCGCGAGCACGAAGCCGATTTCCACGATGTCGCCGACTTCGCCGGCGACCTTCTCGATTTTCAACACATCATTGGCGGCGACGCGATACTGCTTGCCGCCCGTTTTGATGACTGCGAACATTTTGCTGCCTTTCGCTTGTTCGGTCGGCTCTCGAGCGTAAACGCCCGGTCCGTCTTTTTGTCAGTCTGCGGGGTCCAAAAGCCAACCGGCGCGGGAAGCCCCCACGCCGGATGCGGTGGGTCGGTTACCCGAAGGCATGTCCCAAGTCAAGGCAAGCGCACGCTTTTCGGATCGCCAGCACATCGATTGACACCCGGCGCGGGCTTGGCGCATCGTTCGCTCATTGCCCGGGAGCCTTATACGATGCATCGCCTTCTACCCCTTGCCACTTTGACCCTTGCACTCGCCACCTCGTCCGCGCTCGCGGCCGACATCGCCATCGAGGCGGGTGAGGGCGCCAACGAACGCCTGATCGAGGCGCTGATCTCGGCGCAGCCCGGCGATACCGTGAAGATCGGACCCGGACGCTTCGAATTCACCGAAGGCCTGTCCCTCGACGTCGACGACGTGAAAGTGCAGGGCGCCGGGGCCGGCCAGACGGTTCTGTCCTTCAAGGGGCAGACCGGCGCGGGCGAGGGCCTGCTCGTCACCTCCGACCGCGTCGTGCTTGAGGACTTCGCCGTCGAGGACACCAAGGGCGACGGCGTCAAGTCCAAGGGCTCCGACCAGATCACCTTCCGCAATCTGTCCGTCGTGTGGACCGGCGGGCCGAAGGCTGAAAACGGCGCCTACGGCGTCTATCCGGTCTCGTCGAAGAACGTGCTGATCGACGGCGTGTTCGTCTCGGGCGCGTCGGACGCCGGCATCTATGTCGGCCAGAGCGAGGACATCATCGTGCGCAACAGCCGCGCCGAATACAACGTCGCCGGCATCGAGATCGAGAATTCGAAGCGTGCCGACGTGACCAAGAACACCGTCACCCACAACACCGGCGGCATTCTCGTCTTCGACCTGCCGAATCTTCCCGTTCAGGGCGGGCAGGACGTGCGGGTCTTCGACAACGACGTGGTCGAGAACGACACGCCGAACTTCGCGCCCAAGGGCAACATCGTCGGCATAGTGCCCAAGGGCATGGGCGTCATGGTCATGGCCAACCGCAACGTCCATGTCTTCGGCAACCGCTTCGACAAGAACGGCACGGCGCATGTGCTGATCGCCGCCTATCCGAACGACTACGACGACGACAACTACATGTTCGTGCCGCGAGGCGTATACGTGCACGGCAACACCTATGGCGAGGGCGGCTTCGCGCCGGACGGCGAGGTCGGCAAGATCATCACCGACGTGTCCGGCACGCCGGTTCCCGACATCGTCTGGGACGGCGTGACGCGCATCCCGGAATATTTCTCCTGGGTGAACGCCGAGGACCAGATCTACATCGACGAGGCCGAGGGCACGACCTTTGCCAATCTCAAGATGATCTCGCAGATGCTGCTTCCCTGGAGCACGTCGCCCGACACCGACATTTCCGGCTACAAGGGATCGCTCCCCGAGCCGGCACCGGTGAAGCTGCCGCAGGACAACGGGGCTTGATCATGCGCAGGCTTCTGGCGGCCGGCCTTCTCGCGGCCGCCGCCATATTAGGTGGCGGCGGATCGGCCGGTGCCGTCTCCGCCGACGCGATCGTCGCCGCCAAGCCGCCGAAGCTGCTCTCCGAATTCGGCTTCTTCGCCGACGGGGGCAGACAGGTGCCGGCCGAGGGCGTGGTGCCCTACCACCTTGCAACGCCGCTCTTCACCGATTTCGCCGAGAAGTTCCGCTTCGTGCATGTCCCCGCGGGACAGTCGGCGACCTACAACCCCGACGAAGCGTTCGACTTCCCGGTCGGCACGGCGCTGATCAAGACCTTCGCCTTCCCGGCGGACCTGCGCGCGCCCGACAAGGATGTCCGGCTGATCGAGACACGCGTCCTGGTCAGGCAGGAAGCCGGATGGCAGGCCTGGGCCTATGTCTGGAACGCCGACCAGACGGAGGCGGAGCTGAAGATCGCCGGCGCGAAAGTCGATCTTGCCGTCACCGGCAAGGACGGCGCGCCGCTGTCCTTCACCTATGCCGTTCCAAACAAGAACCAGTGCAAGGGCTGCCACGCGCTCAACGGCGAGGTTACGCCGCTCGGACCCAAGGCGCGCAACCTCAATGTCTCGCATGAATATGCATCGGGCGCGGAGAACCAGCTCGCGCATTGGACCGCGGCCGGCATCCTGTCGGGCGCGCCTGCGCCCGCCGATGCGCCGTCGGTGCCCGTCTGGGGCGACTCGTCTGCGCCGACAGATGCGCGCGCCCGCGCCTGGCTCGACACCAACTGCGCCCACTGCCACCGCCGCGAAGGCCCCGCCTCGAATTCCGGTCTCTACCTCACCTGGGGCGAGAAGGACCGGGTGGCGCTCGGTGTCGGCAAGCGGCCGGTGGCGGCGGGCCGCGGCAGCGGCGACCGCGCCTTCGACATCGATCCGGGACATCCCGACAACTCGATCCTTCTCTACCGCATCGAAAGCACCGAAGCCGGCGTGATGATGCCGGAGATCGGACGCACGCAAACGGATCCGGAGGCGGTGGCGCTGCTGCGCAAATGGGTCGAAGAGATGCGTTAACCCCCGGCTGCTAGACTGTTGCGGTTACACGTCTTCGCAAGGAGAGCGTAACACTGGATCACACAAAGTGATGCCAGGGACAGACCCATATATGGCACTAGTTTGTCAAAAGCGGGAATCGCGGCGGGGTAGTCGACGAGCATGACCAGGCGTTATTTCGGCACGGACGGGATCCGGGGGCGGGCGAACAGTTTTCCGATGACGGCGGAAGTCGCCATGAAGGTGGGCATGGCGGCGGGAACGTCGTTCCAGCGCGGTTCGCATCGTCATCGGGTCGTCATCGGCAAGGACACGCGCCTCTCCGGCTATATGCTCGAAACCGCGATGGTTGCGGGCTTCTGCGCCGCCGGCATGGACGTGTTCCTGCTCGGCCCGGTGCCCACGCCCGCGGTCGCAATGCTGTCTCGCTCGCTTCGCGCCGATCTCGGCGTGATGATCTCCGCCTCGCACAATGCCTACCAGGACAACGGCATCAAGCTGTTCGGTCCCGACGGCTACAAGCTGTCGGACGAGATCGAACTCAGGATCGAGTCGCTGATCGAGACCGACCTGACCGCTTCGCTCGCCGATTCCGATACGCTCGGCCGCGCCAAGCGCATTGATGGCGTGCATGACCGGTATATCGAATTCGCCAAGCGCACCCTGCCGCGCTCGATGTCGCTCGCCGGCATGCGCGTCGTGATCGACTGCGCCAATGGCGCCGCCTACAAGGTCGCGCCGGCGGCGCTGTGGGAGCTCGGCGCCGAAGTGGTGACGATCAATGCCGAGCCCAACGGCATGAACATCAACCTCGACTGCGGCTCGACCCATCCGATGGCGCTTTCCAAGAAGGTTCACGAGGTGCGCGCTGACATCGGCATCGCGCTCGACGGCGACGCCGACCGCATGGTCATCGTCGACGAGAACGGGACGCTGATCGACGGCGACCAGATCATGGCGCTGATTGCCGAATCCTGGCACGAGAGCGGCCGTCTTGCCGGCGGCGGCGTGGTCGCCACCGTCATGTCCAATCTCGGCCTCGAGCGCTATCTCGGCGATCTCGGCCTGTCGCTTCACCGCACCAAGGTCGGCGACCGCTACGTCGTCGAATACATGCGCGCGCACGGCTTCAACGTCGGCGGCGAGCAGTCCGGCCATATCGTCCTGTCCGATTTCGCCACCACCGGCGACGGCCTCGTCTCGGCGCTGCAGGTGTTGGCCTGCATCAAGCGGGCCGGTAAACCCGCGAGCGAAGTCTGCCGCAAGTTCGAGCCGGTACCGCAGGTCCTCAAGAACGTCCGCTTCACCGGCGGCAAGCCGCTCGAGAGCGATCCGGTCAAGGCGATGATCGAGGAAGCGCGCACGCGCCTCGGCAAGTCCGGCCGCCTCGTCATCCGTCCGTCCGGCACCGAGCCGCTCATCCGCGTGATGGCGGAAGCCGACGACCGCGGTCTCGTCGAGACCGTCGTCAACGACATCGTCGGCGCGATTTCGGCGATCCGCACGGCCGCCTGAGCCTTTTCTGAGACCATTTGAAACGTGCTCCCGCGCGGCTTGCGCGGGAGCGTTTTGCATTGATTCCCAAGCATTATTCGACGAGTCATGGTTAAGTTGCAGGGTTAATCGCCGCTTAACCTTTCCACTTCATTATCCAATCCCGGGACTAGGTCTATCCGCTGGCGTCGCGCCTTTTGGATCGAGAGGGTGAAGGATATGCTCACACAACTGAAAAAGACGCTCTTCGGCGCCGCCGTCATGGCGGCTGGCGTCGTGCCGGCATTGGCAGCCGATCCGTATGAGCCGCCGGTCTATGCACCGGAGCCTGTTTACACGCAGCCCGAGCCGGAGCCGGTGGATTACGGCGGCTGGTATATCCGCGGCGACCTCGACTACCACGCGACCAAGTTCCGTGGTGCCGACTACATCACCTACGGCCCGCCTCCCGGCACCGGCACGTTCGATTTCGGCGACATCGATCCGTCGTGGTCGATCGGCGGCGGCGTCGGCTATCAGGTCAGCAAATATCTGCGCACCGACCTGACCCTC
Source organism: Mesorhizobium sp. (assembly GCA_041913465.1). Lineage (GTDB taxonomy): Bacteria > Pseudomonadota > Alphaproteobacteria > Rhizobiales > Rhizobiaceae > Mesorhizobium_A. Next base: position 336,092 of record JAYSFJ010000002.1, read on the forward strand.
GACTGGATGGGCAAGGCGGACTTCAACGGCCAAACCTCCGGCACCTGCGGCGGCATTCCCTGCGTGTCGGTCGACACCTCGGCGATGAGCGCGCTGCTGCTTCTCGCCAACGCCTATGCCGAGTTCGGCACCTGGCATGGCATCACGCCCTATGTCGGCGCCGGTATCGGCGGCGCTTACGTGAAGTGGGACACGCTGCGCAACACGGCGGGCGGCATCACCACGGACCATGACGGTTCGGCCAACTGGCGCTTCGCCTGGGCGCTCATGGCCGGTGCGTCCTACTGCCTGACCAACGATCTGCAGCTGGATGCCGGTTATCGCTACTCCAACATCGCTGGCGGCCGCATGTTCGAATATGCCGGCGGCGTCGCTCCCGGCTTCGACAGGGGCTTCGATATCCACGAAGGCCGCGTCGGCCTGCGCTATCAGTTCGGCGGCCGCAGCGGCTGCTACGAGCCTGAGCCGGTCGCTTACGAACCGCCGGTCGATCCGCCGGTCTACAAGTAGATATTTCCGACCCGATCATCGAACCGCCCGGAGAAATCCGGGCGGTTTTCGTTTCGGCACGGGCATGAGTCTCTGGCAAAATTGTCATGGTTAACCGGCGCTTAACCAAGATGGTTAACAGTGAGCCAATACGTAGCCAGCCCCGAATCGGTCTGGCCGGGATTTCGGAGTTGGACCCAATGCGACTGTCCTTGTGCACCGCCCTGCCGATCGTCCTCCTTGCCCTGGCGCCTTCGACGGCTGCCCTCGCGGCGGATTATGAACCGCCGATGGTCATCGATACGCCGGAAGAGTATGCGCCGGTCGAGGTCGGCAATGGATGGTACCTGCGCGGCGACATCGGTTACGCCGTCAGCAGCCGCGCGAACGGAAACTTCGAATACCGCACGTTCGATCCGATCACCGCGACCTACGGCCAGTCCATGTTCGACACCGCGGCGCTGGGCATGGATCTCTCCTACGGCTTCGGCGTCGGCTACCAGTATAACGAATATATCCGCGGCGACCTGACCGTTGACGCCTTCTCCGGCCGCTTCGACGGGACGACCGTCAGCGCCAGCCCCTGCGTGATCGGCGATCCGGCCTATGCCGGCACGACCTGCCGCTCGGAGGATGGCGCCGGCTTCACCGCGGTCACCGCGATGGCCAACGGCTATGTCGACCTCGGCACCTATGCCGGCTTCACCCCCTATGTCGGCGCGGGCGCCGGCGTGACCCACATGTCGTGGGGCGATCTCACCGACCGCACCTACTGCGTCGGTGGCGTCGCCTGTCCGGCGCCCGGCGGCGTGATCACGACGACGGTTCATCCCGGCGAGAACAGCTGGCGCTTCACCTACGCATTCATGGGCGGCGTGGCGTTCGACATCAGCCGCAACCTGAAGCTCGACGTCGGCTACAAGTATACCCGCATTGCCGGAGGCGACATGTTCGGCTGGGATGCGGGAACTGCCGCGGCCGGCGCCACGGGCGTGCAGGGTCGTGATCCCGGGCTGTCCAAGCACGATGTTCGCGTCGGCCTGCGCTACGCTCTCTGGTAGGCGCCGGTTTCCACTTCTTGCGAGCGAGGCGGGCTTGGGCCCGCCTCTTGCGTTTGCGGTGCCGGCGGCATGCCCCGCATGACGCATCGGGAATAGCGAAAGTCGTCGCGACGATATTCTTCTTGACGGCGAGGCGCCGAGCCAATATCGCCGTCCGTGGGCCACCCCTCCCCAACGAGCGGGCTTACTATCTGGAAGGATAGACCACGATGACGACGACCGTCTCCGCGCCGGCAATGCGCCCGGCAAACCCCAATTTCTCCTCCGGACCCTGTGCGAAACGACCTGGCTGGTCGCTCGACGCGCTTGTGAACGCGGCGCTCGGCCGCTCGCACCGCGCCAAGATCGGCAAGGACAAGCTGGCGCTCGCGATCGAACTCACCCGCGAGGTCCTGCAGGTTCCCGCCGACTACCGCATCGGCATCGTTCCCGCCTCCGACACCGGCGCGGTCGAGATGGCGCTCTGGTCGCTGCTCGGCCAGCGCGGCGTCGACATGGTCGCCTGGGAGTCGTTCGGCGCCGGCTGGGTCACCGATGTGGTCAAGCAGCTGAAGCTCGCCGACGTGCGCACCATCGAGGCCGGCTATGGCAAGCTGCCCGACCTCGCGCAGATCGATTTCGACCGCGACTTGGTCTTTACCTGGAACGGCACGACTTCGGGCGTGCGCGTGCCGAACGGCGACTTCATCCCGGCCGACCGCCAGGGCCTGACCATCTGCGACGCCACCAGCGCCGCCTTCGCCCAGCGCCTCGACTTCGCCAAGCTCGACGTCGTCACCTTCTCCTGGCAGAAGGTGCTGGGCGGCGAGGGCGCGCATGGCATGCTGATCCTCAGCCCGCGCGCGGTCGAGCGGCTGGAAAGCTACAAGCCGGCCTGGCCGCTGCCGAAGATCTTCCGCCTGACCTCCGGCGGCAAGCTCATCGAAGGCATCTTCAAGGGCGAGACGATCAACACGCCCTCCATGCTCTGTGTCGAAGACTATCTCGACGCGCTCCAGTGGGCGAAGCGCATCGGCGGGCTCGACGCGCTGATTGCCCGAGCCGACGCCAATGCCGCCGCGGTCGACCGCTTCGTGCAGTCTTCGTCATGGCTCGGTCATCTCGCGACCGACCCGGCGAGCCGCTCCAACACCTCCGTCTGCCTCACGATCGTCGATCCCGAAGTAGCGGCACTCGACGCCAAGGCGCAGGAAGCCTTTGCCAAGGCGATCGTCTCGGCGCTCGACAAGGCCGGCGTCGCCTATGACATCGGCCATTACCGCGACGCGCCGGTCGGCTTCCGCATCTGGTGCGGCGCCACCGTCGAGACGTCCGACCTCGAGGCGCTGATGCCCTGGCTCGACTGGGCCTTTGTCCAGCAGAAAGCGGCGTTGAAGGCCGCGGCCTGATCTTTTCGGCGGCGCGGTCTGTCCGCGCCGCCCCTTCACCCATCCCGAACCGACTCATTCAAGGAGGCACACCCATGCCCCGCGTTCTCGTTTCCGACAAACTCTCCCCCACGGCCGTGCAGATCTTCAAGGACCGCGGCGTCGAGGTCGACTACCTGCCGGATCTCGGCAAGGACAAGGACAAGTTGCTCGAAGTGATCGGTCAGTACGATGGCCTCGCCATCCGTTCGGCGACCAAGGTCACCGAGAAGCTGATCAACGCCGCGACCAATCTCAAGGTCATCGGCCGCGCCGGCATCGGCGTCGACAATGTCGACATCCCGGCCGCCTCGCGCCGAGGCATCATCGTGATGAACACGCCCTTCGGCAATTCGATCACCACCGCCGAGCATGCGATCGCGATGATGTTTGCGCTCGCCCGCGAACTGCCCGAAGCGAGCGCCTCGACCAAGGCCGGCAAGTGGGAGAAAAACCGCTTCATGGGCGTCGAGATCACCGGCAAGACGCTCGGCATCGTCGGCTGCGGCAATATCGGCTCGATCGTCGCGACCCGCGCGGTCGGCCTCAAGATGCATGTCGTCGCCTTCGATCCGTTCCTTTCCGACAGCCGTGCGGAGGAACTGGGCGTGCAAAAGGTGGAACTGGACGAGCTCTACGCGCGGGCGGATTTCATCACGTTGCACACGCCGATGACCGAACGCACGAGGGGCATGATCAATGCGGAGGCGATCGCCAAGATGAAGAAGGGCGTGCGCATCATCAACTGCGCGCGCGGCGGCCTGATCGTCGAGCCGGATCTGCTCGAAGCACTCAAGAGCGGCAAGGTGGTGGGCGCGGCGCTCGACGTGTTCGAGGTCGAACCCGCGACCGAAAGCCCGTTCTTCGGCCTGGAGAACGTCATCGCCACGCCGCATCTCGGCGCGTCCACCAGCGAGGCGCAGGAGAACGTGGCGCTGCAGGTGGCCGAGCAGATGGCGGACTACCTGATCAAGGGCGCCGTCACCAACGCGATCAACATGCCGTCGATCACGGCCGAGGAAGCGCCGAAGCTGAAGCCCTTCGTCAAGCTCGCCGAAGTGCTCGGCGCCTTCGTCGGCCAGGTCACGGAAGAGCCGATCAAGGAGGTCGAGATCCTGTTCGACGGCTCCACCGCCGCGATGAACACGCGTGCGCTGATTTCGGCCGCACTCGCCGGGCTCATCCGGCCGCAGGTCTCCGACGTCAACATGGTCTCGGCGCCGATCATGGTGAAGGAACGCGGCATCATCGTCTCGGAGGTCAAGCGCGACAAGTCGGGCGTCTTCGACGGCTACATCAAGCTGACGGTGACGACCGAGAAGCAGACCCGCTCGATCGCCGGCACCTGCTTCTCCGACCACAAGCCGCGCTTCATCCAGATCAAGGGCATCAATCTCGACGCCGAGGTCGGGCAGCACATGCTCTACACGACCAATCCGGATGCGCCCGGCATCATCGGCCTGCTCGGCACGATCTGCGGCGAGCACGGCGTCAACATCGCCAACTTCCAGCTCGGCCGCAACAAGCCGGGGGGCGACGCGATCGCGCTGCTCTACCTCGACGCGCCGTTCCCCGAGAGCGTGCTCGCCGAACTGCGCGCCAACCCGAAGATCGCCTCGGCCAAGCCCCTGACGTTCGACGTCGCGGCGGCGTAAGGCCAGCACTCCCCGATCTTGAGGCGCGGCCGATGCCGCGCCTTTTTTGTCGGAGACGGATGCGCTACACTGTAACGATGAAGCCAACCGACAAGATCGTGGTGGATGCCTTCTGGGACGACGAAGCCCGGGTCTGGGTAGCGTCCGCTCGCGGCGAAGTCGGTCTCGTGACCGAAGCTCCGACGATAGAGGCCTTGCAGGCGCGTATAGCCGATCTGCTTCCCGATCTGCTCGACGGCCATCCGGGTTCCTACGAGGTCGAGCTGATCAGTCGCTCCTCCCAGGTCATTGCTGCCGAATGATGCGAACCTAAGTGTCGATGGGCAATCTTGCCAAAGACACGCGGAAACTGCTCTCGACCGCTGGCTGGACCTTCCTGAGGCATGCCAAGGGTGATCATGAGATTTGGACAAACGCGGCGACGGGCGCAAAAGTGACTGTCGACGCGAACATGACTTCTCGGCATACGGCGAATGAGATTCTCAAGAAGGCCGGACTACCAAAGGCATTCTGATCATCAACTTCGTCATCGATGAACCGCGAGGCCCCGCATTCAAATCTCGCGGTTGGTGAAGTGGGCGTTGCCAAGGCCGGTGCCGATGGTCAGCACCGCCCAATGCTTCACATCGCGCATCCGCGGTAGCTGACTGAGGCCCTGCACGACCGCATCGTTGTGCATGCGCACCTCGGTGTCGTAGCCGACTATGTCGGGAATTTCCGCTGCCAGGCGTTCCGGCAGGTTGAAGGATTTGCTCTCCCAGGATCCGGGCAGGTTCTGTGCGCCGTCCCTGATATGGCCGTCCGGGTCGATCGTCCCCGGACAGCCGACGCCGATGAAGGGGGCGAGATCGAGGTCGGCGTCCTCGGCGTGCTCGATCAGGCGGCGCAGCATACGCACGAGTCTGGAGACCAGCTGGTCGCGGCCGATGTCCGGCTGGTCGGCGTGGCGCCAGAGCTCCATGCGCGACACCTTGATCTTCCTCGGATAGGGATCGCGTTTGCGCGACATGCGCAGGATGCCGGCGCGGACGTTGGAGCCGCCGATGTCCACCGCGAGCATCGCTTCATGCCCGGCAAGCGCCTCGGGAGGCCACAGGTAGGCCGAGCCGATCAATCCGGCCTCGTCCGGGTCCTTGTCGATCGGGATCAGGTCGACGGAAATGCCCTCCAACTTGAGCAGCGCCGAAGCGCGGCCGATTGCCCACTCGCCGACACGGCTGTCGCGCATGCCGCCGCCGACGGCGATGCGTTGCGTTCCCCGCCAGCCCTTGTCCTTCAAGAAGCGCCGCGTCACCAGGGCCAATTGCTGGGCGAACTCCTCCACCGCCGTGAAGATCAGGCCAACGGTCGCGACGTCGCCCTCGATCGGCATGCGGTCGAGTTCCCGCCGCTTGATCTTCTGCGTCTTGCGCTTGCCGAGCGGATCCCCGCCGTGCTTGCGCAACTGCTTGCGGGCATCGTCGAGAATGTCGATGAAGGCGCGGCTGTTGGCGCGATCGCCGAGAAAACCGTCGCCGTCGCGGATCTTGAGATTGATCTTGTCGACGGTGACCGCCGGCAACTCATCCGCGCCGTGGATGAGCTTCGATGTCGGCGTCTTCGCCCCAGTTTTCTTGCGGCCTGCCAAGCAAATCTCCCTCCGCACATGTCTCCGGCATGCAGAACGCGCGCGGGGTCGGGAGGTTCAAAAGCTAGGCATCGCTCCCGGACGCTGCCCGTCGCCCGCTCCATTCGGCGAGGCCGATGCCGCCGAGCACCAGCACGATCGCCAGCGCATGATAGGGCTCGAACGCCTCGCCGATGATCAGGATGGCGAGAAGCGTGCCGAAGATCGGGACGAGATTGATGAACAGGCCGGCGCGGTTGGCGCCGATCAGCTCGACGCCGCGGATGTAGAACGACTGCGCCAGGAGCGAGGGAAAGACGACCGTGTAGACCACGATCAGCCACCCTTGCGTGTCCGGCCAGATCCCCGAACCGCTGGCGAATTCGTAGACGATGAAGGGAACCGAGGTGACGGTGGCGGAAAAGGTCAGCGCGACGATCATGGTCTGCCAGTGGATCGCCGGCTTGTAGCGGAGCATGACCGTGTAGCCGCCGTAGAACAGGACCGCGAGCATCATCAGCGCGTCGCCGCGGTTGAGATCGAGCGCGAGCAGGCGGTGCGGATCGCCGTGGCTCGCCGCCACGCCGACGCCGACGACCGAGAGAAGAAAGCCCACGACCTGCAGCCCGGTGACGCGGGTGCCGAAGATCAGGAAGTTCAGGACGAACACAACCAGGGGCATCGCCGCGTGCTCGATCGAGCCGTTCACGGCCGTCGTGTGGAGCAGCGCGGTGTAGAAGGCGAGGTTGTAGGCGGAGAAGCCGACACCGCCCAGCACGAACAGCAGGAGAAGCGATTTCCGCGCGACGGCCCAATCCTGCTTCAACCGCGGCCATGCGAAGGGGAGCAGGCAGGCGCAGGCGAGTGCCCACCGCGCACCGGTGAGCAGCATCGGCGAGATGTGGCCGACCGCAAGCTTGCCCGCGACGGCATTGCCGCCCCAGAACAGCGTGGTCAGGGCCAGGAGGACGTAGGCGAGCCGATACATGGGCGGCAAGGCCTATGCGCATCGGCCCGGCTTGGCAACCGATCCACCTTCCGCATGCGTTGCGCCAGCCGGGAAACTTCGCCCCCGCCCCCAAAGAAGGGTCGCGCGTGCGGATACTTGACGCTATAGAGGCCACGAAAAACGGCGCGTCAGGCACGCGCATCCGGGGAAGGCAACATGGCAAACGTGGTGGTCGTCGGCTCGCAATGGGGCGACGAGGGCAAGGGCAAGATCGTCGACTGGCTGGCCGACAGGGCCGACGTGGTCGTGCGCTTTCACGGCGGCCATAATGCCGGCCACACGCTGGTCATCAACGGTGTCAGCTACAAGCTGGCGCTGCTGCCGTCCGGCCTCGTCCAGGGCAAGCTGTCGGTGATCGGCAACGGCGTCGTGGTCGATCCGCATCATTTCGTACAGGAAGTCCAGAAGCTTCGCGCCCAGGGCGTGGCCATCACCCCGGAAATCCTGCGCATCGCCGACAATGCCCCGCTGATCCTCTCGCTGCACCGCGAACTCGACGGCATCCGCGAGGACGCGTCCTCCGCGCTCAAGATCGGCACGACCCGGCGCGGTATCGGCCCTGCCTACGAGGACAAGGTCGGACGGCGCGCGATCCGGCTCGTCGATCTGGCGGACCCCGATACCCTCATGGTCAAGATCGAGCGCCTGCTGACCCACCACAACGCCTTGCGTCGCGGCATGGGGCTGGAGGAGATTTCCGCCGCGGCCATACACGAGGAACTGACCTCGATCGCCGGCGAGATCCTGCCCTACATGGACCAGGTCTGGCGCGTCCTCGACGAGAAGCGCCGCGCCGGCGCCCGCATCCTGTTCGAAGGCGCGCAGGGCGCCCTGCTCGACAACGACCACGGCACCTATCCGTTCGTGACGTCCTCGAACACGGTCGCGGGCCAGGCCGCCGCCGGTTCCGGCCTGGGGCCGACGGCTATCGGCTACGTGCTCGGCATTACCAAGGCCTACACGACGCGCGTCGGCGAGGGGCCGTTCCCCTGCGAGCTCGACGACGAGGTGGGCCGTCACCTGGCGACCGTCGGCCGCGAGGTTGGCGTCAACACCGGTCGCCCCCGCCGCTGCGGCTGGTTCGACGCGGTGCTGGTGCGCCAGACCGTCAAGACGTCGGGCATCACCGGCATCGCGCTGACCAAGCTCGACGTGCTGGACGGGCTGAAGGAGATCAAGATCTGCGTCGCCTACGAACTCGACGGACGCAGGGTCGATTATCTCCCGGCGTCGATGCGCGCCCAGGCGGCGGTCACGCCGATCTACGAGACGTTCGTGGGCTGGTCGCAGACGACGGCCGGCGCCCGCAGTTGGTCCGAACTTCCGGCCCAGGCGATCAAATATGTCCGCCGCGTCGAAGAACTGATCGGCGCGCCGGTCGCCTTGTTGTCGACAAGTCCGGAACGTGACGACACAATTCTTGTGACGGATCCGTTTGAAGATTAGAGCAAATGTGACAATCATCGCCGTGCGCACCATTATCTGGACAAAAAGAGGGGCCAGACGGGCACCGCACGGCAAAGTGGAAGCATCCTGAATGGCAGATTTCGTCGCGGTTCTGAAGAAGACGCTCGACGGACTGGGGGAAACGACCCCGGAGATACGCGCGCGCGTCTATGACAAGGCCCGCACGACGATTTCGGCGAAGCTTGCAGCCATCACCCCGCCGCCGGCTCCCGCCGTGATCGACAGACAAAAGGCGGCGCTCGAGCAGGCCATCAAGACCATCGAGGCCGAGTATTCGGCCCCGCCCGCTCCGCCTCCGGTCGACGACTTCGATGCGGTGATGAAGAGCCTCGAAACGCCGGCCAAGGCCGCCGCTCCGGCGGCGAAACAGCCCGTTGTCCCGCCTGCGGCACCGAAGGACCAGAAGAGGTCCGAGCCTGCGACCGATCCGGCCCTGACGTCCAATGGCGCTGCGTCCGACACGGTCTCGAACGGGCTTGCGGCCGACCGCCTGGCGTCCGGACCTCTGCCCGGCGCACAGCGCGCGCCTTCGCGCGGCCGGCTCGGTCTGGCGGCCGTCGCGCTGATCGTGCTCGTCTTTGCCGGCGCTGCCGGATATGCCGTCTGGCTCAATCGGGTCGAAGTCCTTGCCATGCTCGGTCTCGGGCAGCCTGCACCGCAGGGAGAGGCAGCAGCGCCCGCCAAGCCCGAACCGGAAGTGGCCAAGGCGGAGCCTGAAACGCCCGTGCCCGCCGCGCCCGCCAACGAAGCGGCGGTCCAGAAATTCACCCAGAAGCTCAATGTCGACGGCACCGAGACCGACCAGGGGCCGGCCGGTGGAACGCCCGGCGTAGGCGAGGGCACTTCGGTGGCTGCGCTGACGGTCCAGCCGCCGGGCGCGACTGCCGAAACGCCGGCAGCCCCGGCGACGGTGCCGCCCGGAACGGAAGCGACGGCTCCCCAGACTCCCGCCGCGCCCGAGACGCCGGCCGGTGCCGAGACGGCTCAGGCGCAGCCCGCCGCCCCGGCGGAGCCGCAGGCCGAGCAGCCCGCCGCCGTGCCCGTCGGCCAGCGCGCGATCTTCTATGAAGAGCGCACGAGTTCGAGCGGCGGATCCGCCGAATCAGGCAGCACCGTGTGGTCGCTGGTGCAGGAGTCGCCCGGCGGCGACCGGCCGCCCGAGCCCGCGATCCGGGCCGACGCGAGGATACCCGGCAAGGACATCCAGCTTCGCATGACGATCAGGCGTAACGGTGATCCGACGCTGCCCGCCAGCCATATCGTCGAACTCATCTTCCTCACGCCCGACAATTTCGCGGGCGGTGTGATCGACAATCTCCTGCGCATGACGATGAAGGAGACCGAGGAGGCGACCGGCAATCCGGTGCTCGGCGTTCCGGCCAAGATCGGCGACGGGTTCTTCCTCATCGCCCTGTCGGACGGCAAGGCGGAATCGGACGCCAACATGCAGCTCTTCCGGCGCATGAAGTGGATCGACATCCCGATCGTCTACCGGTCCGGCCGCCGCGCGCTCATGACGCTCGAGCGTGGACTTCCCGGCGACAAGATCTTCGAGGACGCCTTGCGGGCCTGGAGCCAGCCGAACGGCTGAGCTCGGCAATCGATCAAAGCAAAACGGCGCGGGGTGGGAACCCCGCGCCGTTTTTCGTGAATGCGATGCCTGTCAGTGGGCCGGTGCTGCCTCGACGGTGCGCAACGCCTGCATCTGGCGCTTGGCCGCGGCCTTGACCGCGTCCTGTACCTTCTCGAACGCGCGCACCTCGATCTGACGCACGCGCTCGCGCGAGATGTCGAACTCGGCCGACAGTTCCTCGAGCGTCATCGGGTCGTCCGCCAGGCGACGTGCCTCGAAGATGCGCCGCTCGCGGTCGTTGAGGACCGAAAGCGCCCCCGCCAGCATCGACCGGCGGCTATCCAGTTCGTCCTGCTCGACGAGCATCTCTTCCTGGTTGGCGTGGTCGTCGACCAGCCAGTCCTGCCATTCGCCCGACTCGCCTTCCGACGCGCGGATCGGCGCGTTGAGCGAGGCGTCGCCGGACAGGCGGCGGTTCATCGACACCACCTCTTCCTTGGACACGTTGAGGCGGGTCGCGATCTCCTGGACCTGCTCGGGATTGAGGTCGCCATCGTCCAGCGCCTGGATCTTGCTCTTCACCTTGCGCAGGTTGAAGAACAGCCGCTTCTGGTTCGCCGTGGTGCCCATCTTCACGAGGCTCCACGAGCGCAGGATATATTCCTGGATCGACGCCTTGATCCACCACATGGCGTAGGTCGCCAGGCGGAAGCCGCGCTCCGGTTCGAATTTCTTGACGGCCTGCATCAGGCCGACATTGCCTTCGGAAATCACCTCGCCGATCGGCAGGCCATAGCCGCGGTAGCCCATCGCGATCTTGGCGACGAGCCGCAGGTGGCTGGTGACGAGCTTGTGCGCGGCCTTGGTGTCTTCATGCTCGGCATAGCGCTTCGCGAGCATGTATTCTTCTTCCGGCTGAAGCATCGGAAAGCGGCGGATCTCCTCGAGATAACGCGAAAGACCGCCTTCGCCGGAAACGATGCTGGGTAGTGACTGGGCCATGATAGCGCCCTCCCTCTCATGAATATCGCGCCCCCGGACACGGCAGGCGATCCCTCCACGGGCCGGACTCGCACCCGCGGACCTGTCCCTTATATAGGAACAATCACGACAAAAACATGGTCACCATTGGAAACTTACTCACTGTCACACACAAGTGAACGATCGCGAGATGGCGCGAGTCTGAATTGAACCGTCGGACGAAAAGTGACTTTATGCAGGTTAGAACACTCACGGTTATAGAGTGTGCCGGGGTGAACCGGTTCCGCGGGGCAGGGCTCCCGGGCAAACGGGGTGGGGGAAGCGCATGGAGTATTTCAAGTTCCGTTCTGGGCCTCTCGCGGCCATAGCTGACCGCCTCGCAGCTGAGTACCAAGCCGCCCAGCCGTTTCCGCACGCGTTTGTGGATGATTTCCTGCCGTTGGATGTGGCGCGCCGGCTGGCCGCTGTCTTTCCCGAACGGACCGACCCCATCTTCGTCGAGAAGGACAAGATACATCAGCCGCGCAAGCTGGGAATCCGCGATCCCGATGCGCTGGAGACGATCGATCCCTATCTCCACAATATGCTCTGGGCGTTTCAGTCGGGCCCGTTCGTGAAATTCGTTGAGCGATTGACGGGCATTCCGAAACTCCTGCCGGACCCTCATCTCCGAGGCTCGATCCAGATGACGCTGAGTGGCGGATTTCTCAGCGTCCACACCGACTTCAACTGGCTGCCGAGCATTGAGCTCTATCGGCGCGTCAACGCCATCCTCTATCTGACTGAGGATTGGCGACCGGAATACAATGGTGAACTTGAGCTTTGGAACGGTGACGGCACCCATCGGGTGAAGTCGCTGGCGCCCACCTTCAACCGGCTGCTCGTCTTCAACACCGACAAATCATCCTTCCACGGCCATCCGATTCCGCTCAACGTGCCGGATCATATCGCCAGGAGATCGATAGCCTTCTTCTACTATACGAGCTCCGCCCTCGAGGGCGAACGATACGACAATACCACGGAGTGGATCGAGCGAAGGGTATGAGGCCCGACCAGCGAAGACCGGTGTTCATCGGGGGAACGAACGGATCGGGTACCCGGGTCTTTGCTAAGGCGCTCGAGCTTTGCGGCGTGTTTCAAGGCAGTGCGAAGAATTTTGCCTTCGAGCCCGAGGACATCATTCAGTTCACGCGGCCGCTCGTCCCTCAATTGATCCCCGTCACCCGCGCGGCTGTCTACGACGTCGGGGCGCTGCCGGCCGCGCTCCGGACGTCGATGGAAGGCTGGATAGAATCGTTCGGCCGGAAGATCGTTGAAGAATGCCCGGATGGATTTCCGCGCTGGGGCTGGAAGCATCCTCGCAATATGTTCCTGGTCCCGCTTTTGTGCTCCGTCTACCCCGAATGCCACTTTGTCCATGTGGTGCGCGACGGCAGGGATATGGTTCTCGCCGATATGAAGGGCGATACGCGGAAGTTCCACGACCTGCTGCTCGGCTCGGGTGTTCGGGAACCCACGCTGCCCGATTGCATCACCTATTGGTCGGAGGTCAATGTCTCGGTCCGCCGATGGTGCCTGGAGACCATGCCGGGTCGCTACGTGACGACGCGGCTGGAAGATCTGTGCGCAGATCCCGCCGGCGAAATCGCGCGAATCGGCCGGATGGTCGGGCTTGACGTATCTGTGGTGTCGGCGGCGGACCTCGGTTTCGTCAGCCCACCCGCCTCGCTCGGCAGATGGAAGACCCTCGAATCCGACATGCGCGACACGCTTGAGCAGGTCGGTCGGAGCGGGCTGGCGACGTTCGGCTATCTCTGAAGGTTGCAGCCAGCGCTGCGATCACCAGCGCGTCTTCTCTCCCGGCGCGGCGGGCTCGATGGCGAGAGCGTGGACGCCGGCGTCAAGCTCCTCGGCCAGGAGCCTGTTGATGGCCCGGTGGCGCTCGACGCGGCTCATCGTCGCAAAGGCGGGCGAGACGATCCTGACGCGGAAGTGGGTCTCGCCTTCGCCATCGAAGGCGGCGTGGTGGCCGGATCCGGAATGATGATGGCCGGCGTGCAGGTGGCTTTCGTTGAGGACGAGCAGGCGTTCCGGCGCAAAGGCGGCGCGCAGCTTCGTTTCGATCGACTGCTGAATGGACATTTCGGCTCTCCGCGACCATATGGGGGAAGAAGCCCCGACATTGAGGTCCGATTCACGCGATAGGTTCATTGTCGCGTGAAAGTCAATTCTTGTATCCATCCGCGAAGCACCCATAATCCGCCGATGACCGCCTATTCGAAAATCTTCGATCGGATCAAGGTCCGACCCGACGCCAAGGCCGAGGCGGCCTCGCATTCGCCTGCCTGCCAGTGGGACGGCTGCGACGAGGCCGGCACGCACAAGGCGCCGGTCGGCCGCATGCGCGAAGGCGAATATTTCCGCTTCTGCATCAATCACGTGCGCGAATACAACAAGGGTTACAACTACTTCTCCGGCCTGCGCGATACCGACATCGCGCGCTTCCAGAAGGAGGCGCTGACCGGGCACAGGCCGACCTGGACGATGGGCGTCAACGCCGCCTCGCGCTCGATGCCCGAGTTCTCGTCGAAGCGGTCCGGCAGGGCGGGCTACTACAACCGCGTGCGCGATCCCTTCAACCTGTTCGGCGGCACCGGCGGCTACCAGCCGCCGGAGCGCTCTCGCAAGGCGCGCCCGCTTGAGGCCAAGGCGCTCGAAACGCTTGGCCTTGCCGCGAATGCGACTGGCGAAGCGATCAAGGCGCGCTATAAGCAACTGGTGAAACAGCACCACCCGGATGCCAACGGCGGCAACCGAGGGTCTGAGGATCGCTTTCGGGACGTGATCCAGGCGTACCGGCTGCTGAAACAGTCCGGTTTCTGCTGAGGGCGGATCGCCGTTCCGAAGCCGGGCAAGTTTCTTGGCCCGGGTGTTTCCACCCGGACCGGATTTGGTCTAAAGACAGCCCGAAAATGAACTGAATACTGCGTGGAGCGGATTGCCGCCCGCGCTGGAGGCATGATGAACAGGGTCGATCGCGACATTGCCAACCTGCCGGACACGACGGTGCCGGTGAAACAGACGTTCGGCTTCGATTCCAAGATGGTCGTGCCGGCCTATTCGATCGCGACCGAGCACGTCCCGGACGTCGATCCCGACTACATCTTCGACGAGGCGACCACGCTCGCGATCCTCGCAGGGTTCGCCTTCAACCGCCGCGTCATCGTGTCCGGCTATCACGGCACCGGCAAGTCGACCCACATCGAGCAGGTCGCCGCGCGCCTCAACTGGCCGTGCGTGCGCGTCAATCTCGACAGCCACGTCAGCCGCATCGATCTCGTCGGCAAGGATGCGATCGTGGTCAAGGACGGCATGCAGGTCACGGAGTTCCGCGACGGCATCCTGCCCTGGGCCTACCAGCACAATGTCGCGCTCGTGTTCGACGAATACGACGCCGGCCGCCCGGACGTGATGTTCGTCATCCAGCGCGTGCTGGAAGCGTCCGGCCGCCTGACCCTGCTTGACCAGAGCCGCGTCATCCGCCCGCACCCGGCCTTCCGCCTATTCGCCACCGCCAATACGGTCGGCCTGGGCGACACGACCGGCCTCTACCACGGCACGCAGCAGATCAACCAGGCGCAGATGGACCGCTGGTCGATCATCACCACGCTCAACTATCTGCCGCACGACAACGAGGTCGCGATCGTGCTGGCCAAGGCCAAGCATTTCCGCACCGACAAGGGCCGCGACATCGTCAACAAGATGGTGCGCGTCGCCGACATGACCCGCCAGGCCTTCATCAACGGCGACCTGTCGACCGTGATGAGCCCGCGCACCGTGATCACCTGGGCCGAAAACGCCGAGATCTTCGGCAATATCGGCATGGCCTTCCGGCTCACCTTCCTCAACAAGTGCGACGAACTCGAACGCACGGTCGTCGCCGAGTTCTACCAGCGCGCCTTCGGCGAGGAGCTGAAGGAAAGCGCGATCAACGTGGTGCTGGGGTAGTCTTCGGGGCGAAGCTTGGGAGCCTGGCTTGGGCAAGACGATCGAGCGCATGCGGGCCAATCCGAAAGCGGATTGGCAGATCGTCGATGTGGAGAAGGCCTGCAGGGAAGCCGGGGTCGCCTGTATGAAGCCGTCCGGTGGCTCGCATTTCAAGATAGGCAATGCGGGTGGCGGCCGGAGGTTGACGATTCCCGCACGACGGCCCATCAAGCCCGTGTATATTTCCCTTCTTGTGCGCTTCCTTGACGAGGAGGGCGTGAAATGACCATTCAGAGCGGTATCCTGACCTCCGACGGGCACGAATTCGATCCGACGCAGTACCGGGTACATCTGCGGCCGCTTTCCGATGACGAGGGTGGTGGTTGGCTCGCCACGCTGCCGGATATTCCCGGATGCACCGGCGACGGGGAAACGGAGATCGAGGCGATTGAAGATGTCCGTCGTGCCGCGCTGGAATGGGCGGATGCCGCCTCGCGTGACGGCGATCCTGTGCCGCCGCCGGCGCGCAATGCCATTGCCGCCGAATAGCTGACGATCGAGAGAACGATGGCCGGACCCGGCGACAACACGAGGGGCAAACCCAAGGCAGCCAATGACGGCGAGGTGATGAAGCGCGCCATCTCGGTGTGCATGCGCGCCATCTCGGGCGATCCGACGCTGGAGGTCAGCTTCGCCAAGGACAAGCCGGCGCTGGCCGCCAACCGCGCCCGCCTGCCGGAAATCCCGAAGAAGCCGACGCCGACCGACGTGGCGGTTGCCCGCGGCCTCGGCGATTCGATGGCGCTCCGGCGCGCCTGCCACGACGCGGCTGTCCATTCGCGGCTTGCGCCCGAGGGCAAGCAAGCGCGCGCCGTGTTCGACGCGGTCGAGCAGGCGCGGGTGGAGGCGATCGGCGCGCGTGCCATGACCGGCGTCGGCGACAATCTCGCCTCGATGCTCGAAGACCGGTTCCTCAAGGCCAATCTGGGCGCAGTGACCGAGCGCGCGGACGCGCCGCTGGAAGATGCGATCGCGCTCATGGTGCGCGAGCGTCTCACCGGACGGCCGATCCCGCGCAGCGGCGAGAAGGTCGTGTCGCTGTGGCGCGACTGGATCGAGGATAAGGCCGGCGAGGATCTGGCGGAGCTGGAAGGCGCGCTGCAGGACCAGAATGCCTTTGCCCGCGTCGTGCGCGACATGCTCGTGTCGATGGAGATGGCCGACGAACTGGGCGACGACCAGCAGTCGGAGGATGCCCAGGACGACGACGACCAGCCGGAAGGCGAGGACCAGAGCGAGGAAGGCGGCGAGGACGATTCGGGCGGCGAGCAGTCGCAGAGCGAGGACAGCGAATCCTCCGGCGAAGAGCAGGAAGCCGGCGAGATGGAGGCGGCGGACGCCACCTCCGACGACATGTCCGACGACGACACCGATTCGGAGACCCCCGGCGAGTCGCGCCGGCCCGAACCGTCGCTGACCAATCTTCCCCCCGACTTCGACTACAAGGTATTCACCACCCAGTTCGACGAGACGGTCGGCGCCGAGGACCTGTGCGACGAGGAGGAACTCGACCGCCTTCGCGCCTTCCTCGACAAGCAGCTCGCCAACCTGCAGGGCGTGGTAGGCCGCCTCGCCAACCGCCTGCAGCGCCGCCTGATGGCGCAGCAGAACCGCTCCTGGGATTTCGATCTGGAAGAGGGTTACCTCGACCCGGCGCGGCTGGTGCGCGTCGTCATCGATCCGATGCAGCCGCTCTCCTTCAAGCAGGAGCGCGACACCAAGTTCCGCGATACCGTCGTGACGCTGGTTCTCGACAATTCCGGCTCGATGCGCGGCCGGCCGATCACGGTGGCCGCCACCTGCGCCGATATCCTGGCGCGCACGCTGGAGCGCTGCGGCGTCTCGGTCGAGATCCTCGGCTTCACCACCAAGGCGTGGAAGGGCGGCCAGGCACGCGAGAAGTGGCTGAAGGACGGCAAGCCGCCGACGCCCGGCCGGCTCAACGATCTGCGCCACATCATCTACAAGTCGGCCGACGCGCCCTGGCGGCGGGCGCGACGCAATCTCGGCTTGATGATGCGGGAAGGCCTGCTGAAGGAGAACATCGATGGCGAGGCGCTCTTGTGGGCGCACAACAGGCTGATCGCGCGGCCCGAGCAGCGCAAGATCCTGATGATGATCTCGGACGGCGCGCCGGTCGACGATTCCACGCTCTCGGTCAATCCGGGCAATTATCTGGAACGCCATCTGCGCGCGGTGATCGACCTTATCGAGACCCGCTCGCCGGTCGAACTGCTCGCCATCGGCATCGGCCACGACGTGACGCGCTACTACCGCCGCGCCGTGACGATCGTCGATGCGGAGGAGCTGGCCGGAGCGATGACCGAGCAGCTCGCCTCGCTCTTCTCGGAGGAGACGGCGAAGGATATCCGCCGCTCCTCGGGCGTGCCGCGCCGTCGCGGTCGCGCCGCGTGAGCCGCATGCGTCCTCTCGCGAGGCTCGCGTCGACGCTGGCGTTGACGCTGGCGGCCGCCCTCGCACCGTCCATGCTCGGTGCCGGCGCGGTGGTCGAGCAGATGGAGATCCGCGCCCGCCCCATCACGCAGTTCCGCATCGGGTCGACCGAGACGAAGTTCGGCGAACTGGAGTTCGTCGGCGGGCTCGAACTCACCTCCCCGGGGCGGGATTTCGGCTCGCTGTCGGCCTTCCGCTTCCGCAAGCCGGGCGCCGACTTCATCGGCGTCGCCGACACCGGCTTCTGGTTCTTCGGCACGATGGAGCACGACGATCAGGGTCGTCCGTCCGGCGTTTCCGGTTTCCGCATGATGGAAATGGTGGACGGCTCCGGCAAGCCGATCGGTGAGAAATGGGACACCGACGCCGAAGGCCTCGCGGTCAAGGGCGACATCGCCACCGTCAGCTTCGAGCGCGGCCATCGCGTGTCCGAGTTCCGCATCGATCCCGACGGCATGGGCGGGCCGCTGCGCGACCTCGACTATGTCATCCCCTCCTACGAGTTGCGCCAGAACCGGGGCATGGAGACCATCGCGCATGCTCATCCGCACGGCATCCATGCGGGCGGGCGCGTCGTCGTCACGGAAAAGAGCCTCGACAAGAACGGCAACATCTTCGGTGCGATCATCGAGGGACCCGACAAGGGCGTGTTCTCGGTCAAGCGCAACGGCGAGTTCGACATCACCGACGGGGCTTTCCTGCCCAACGGTGACCTGCTCCTGCTGGAGCGCTCGTTCTCGATAGGCAAGGGCGTCGCGATGCGGCTGCGGCGGATCTACGGCGAGTCGGTGCGCAAGGGCGCTCTGGCCGACGGGCCGGTGCTGCTGGAAGCCGACATGAGCTACCAGATCGACAATATGGAAGGGCTCGACGTCTGGCAGCGCGACGACGGCGCGCTGATCGTGTCGCTCATTTCCGACGACAACCATTCGATCCTGCAGCGAAACATCTACCTGGAATTTAGGCTGCGCGGGGACTGACGGCGGTGGGTGTGGGATCCCGCATCGAGCCGACGCGTCTGCGCGACCTCGACCTCGTGCCCGCGGCCGGAACCGCCGGATTCGTCAGCGCCGCCAGTGGTCTGGTCCGGGTCGGGTCGCATCTCTATGTCATCGCCGACGATGCGCTGGACCTCGCCGCGTTCGACATCGACGGCCGGGCGCCGGGACGCCGGATCCGGCTGTTCCCGGGCGCCTTGCCTGCGCAGAAAGCCCACCGCAAACGCCTGAAACCCGATCTCGAAGCGCTCGTCTGGCTCGACCCGGACACACGTTTCCCGAACGGCGCGCTTATGGCGCTCGGCTCCGGATCGACGGCGCTGCGGCGGCGCGGCGCGATCCTGGCCATCGACGGTCAGGGAAGGGTAGCCGGAACTGCTCGACCGGTCGATCTTTCTCCGCTCTACGCGCATCTCGACCGCCTCGTGCCGGAACTCAACATCGAAGGCGCGGTCGCCACCGGCGGCGATCTGCTTCTGTTCAATCGCGGCAACCGCAGCCATCCGGAGAATGCCATGATCCGCGTCGATCTGCGGGAGACGCTGGCATCCTGCATCGACGGCATGGCGTTCGACGCCTCCGTGCGGACTTGTCCCTTGCCGCTCGGCGAAACGCAGGGTGTGCCCTTCACGGTCACCGACGCAGCCGCACTTCCGGACGGACGCCTGGTGGCCACTGCCGTCGCAGAGAACACCGCCGACGCTTACAATGACGGCGCCTGTATCGGCAGCGCGGTCGCGCTGCTCAGCGCTGACGGCGGGCTTCTCGCGATGCACGAGTTCGCCACGCCCCTCAAGGTCGAGGGCGTTGCCGCAACGGTGGCCGCGGGACGGATCGACGTCCTGCTGGTCACGGATGCGGATGATGCCACTATCCCGGCAGCGCTTTACAAGGCCGCGATTCCGCTGCCCTGAGACCGCTCGTAATTAGGGCGTCACGACGTGAGCGAGATCGAGTTCCGGTCGGAACCGCGGCGTTCGCCACGTTCCGCGTCCTTCTCGATTGCGCGGATCTTTTCGGTGATCTCCCGCGGATCGGCATGTTCCAGGCCTATGACATCGTTGCGCGTTTCGCGCAGCGCGAGAACGATCTCGTCCAGCTTGGCATGTATCGCTGCCGTATCCCGGAATCCCTGGATCAGAAC
Source organism: Mesorhizobium sp. (assembly GCA_041913465.1). Classification (GTDB taxonomy): domain Bacteria; phylum Pseudomonadota; class Alphaproteobacteria; order Rhizobiales; family Rhizobiaceae; genus Mesorhizobium_A. The sequence continues at coordinate 355,982 of JAYSFJ010000002.1, forward strand.
GACGCCTGTGATGATGATGGCGGCCACGGAGAGGGCGTAGGTCACCACGTCGGTCAGGCCCAACGGCACCAAAGCGGTGCAGAGCGCCATCACCGCCAGGACCGCATAGAATCCCGGCGGCGTCGAGAGGTACTCGGCACTCCTGAACAGCAAGCGGTCGAAGGCGCCGCGCCTGCGTGGGGCGCTGGCGCGGTCGCTGACCTTTTCAGTCCTTGACATAGGCGCCGGGCAACCGCCCTCCCTCGGGAGCCTTCGCATCCTTCGAATGCTCGGCGATCGCGGGGCCCAGCCCCGACGTCTTCTGCGGCGCCGGGCTAGGCGTCGCGTGGCGTTTCGCCTGCTCGTCGGCGGATGGCGTCAGTCCCATTCCGTTCTTCGGCGGCCGGTTCTCGGCAGCCTCCTGGGAAAACTCGTCCTGCGCATCCGCGTCCTGCCGGGCCGGCAATTTGCGACTCGGATCGGTGTTGTCGTTCATGTCAGCCTCCTGCTCCGCCGCCAATCCGTCGTTGGAATCACGCAAGCGTGATCGCACCCAACGATGCATCCATCGTTCGGTTCCTTGGGGGAGGGAAAAAGGAAGCGTCAGGCGGCGGCGGGTTGCGCCCAGCGCCAGGCGATCAGCCGGTAGGGGATCAGCGCGAAGACGGCGATCAGCAGCTTGACCGTCAAATCGCCCAGCGCCCAGGAGATCCATCGCGCGACTTCGATGGAGCCGACACCGAGCAACGGAGCCGCCTCGAGCGCGAAACCGTCGTCCGGTCCGATGAAGGCGAACGCGCTCGCAAATGCGACCGAGAAGAACACGACCGTATCGACGATCGAGCCCGCAAGCGTGCCGATGATCGGCGCGCGCCACCACGACTGGCGGCGCAGCCAGTTGAAGACGGTGACATCCAGAAGCTGTGCGGTGAGAAAGGCGAGGCCGGAGGCGGTCGCAATCCGCACCAGCCGGTCGGCCGCCGTCTCGAACTCGATCAGGCCCCAGCGGAACAGCAGCGGCGGCAGCAGGATCGAACAGGTTACCGCCAGCGCGAAGCCGAAGAACACCACGCGCCGCGCCATCGCCGGGCCGTAGCGGCGGTTGGCGAGGTCGGTAACGAGGAAGGCGAAGGGATAGGTGAACGCGCCCCAGGTCAGGATGTCGGCAAGCGAGACGGCGCCGAGATGACCCTGGACGGGGAACTGGACGAGCACGTTGGACGCCACGACGACGATCGCCATCGCGGCCACGAAAGGCACGTATTTCGACACGGAAACCATTTTTTTATCCTGGGTGATGGCACCAGCTGAAAGGCCGCAACTTGAAATTCTGGAGCGTCCTTTGTGCGTCCTACAGGACGCACGGCGCTCCAGTGCGGCCCGGGGAAACGCGAATTAGGCCGCTTCGGCGGTCTGCTCGGCTAGCTTCTTGGCGATCTGCTTCTTCAGCAGGCGCGCGCGCTGCGACAGGTCCTCGGCGCCCGACTTCATGAGGAAGGCGTCCAGGCCGCCGCGATGCTCGACCGAACGCAGAGCGTTGGCCGAAATGCGCAGGCGCACGTTCTGGTTCAGCGCTTCCGAGATCAGCGTGACGCGCACGAGGTTCGGCAGGAAGCGGCGCTTGGTCTTGTTGTTGGCATGGCTGACATTATTGCCGTACTGCACGCCCTTGCCGGTGAGTTCGCATTCGCGGGACATTGTTCTTACCCTTGTTCGTCATCCAGGCCATATCGACATGAGCGCACCAGATAGTGGGCGGCGCGCGGTCGATGTCAGGCGGCCTCTCGGAAAGTCGGCGTTCCATAGTGGCATTTGGCAAAAGCGTCAAGTTTGTCGGTCGACAAAAGCCGACGAGCCCGGCTTTCCGCCCCGAGCGTCGGTCGCTCAGGCGACCTTCGGCTCGATCAGGTCCCAGAGATTGCCGTAGAGATCCTCGAAGACCGCGACTGTGCCGTAGGTTTCGTGGCGCGGCTCTTCCCTGAAGCGCACGCCTGCCACCGTCATCCGCGCATGGTCGCGCGCGAAGTCGTCCGTATGCAGGAAGAAGCCGACGCGGCCGCCCGTCTGGTCGCCGATCCGCGCACGCTGCTCGTCCGTCGAGGCCTCCGCCAGGAGGAGAGGGGTCGCCCCCTTGCCCGGCGCGACGAGCACCCAGCGCTTGCCGCCGCCGATTGGCTTGTCCTCGACGAGCTCGAACCCCAGGGCGTCGCGGAACCAGGCAATCGCCTCGTCATGGTCGCGGACGAGGAAGGTGACCGCGCCGATGCGCCTGACCGTCATGGCCGAACGATGTCGTACTGGCCGATCAGCCGGCCGGAGGGCAGTTCGTAGACGATGATCGCCTCGCCCTGCGGATCGAGGCCGACATGGAGCGACAGGCGTCCTGAGGACAGGCTCTGGGAAATGACGCGCGCGCCGCGCGGGATCACCAGCGGCGCCTTCGCAATCTCGCCGATCGGCGGGCTCGCCGTTTCGGCGGGTGTCTCGGCGCTGTTCCAGTTCCTGTAGACAACGGCCAGGATCACAACCATAACCGCGAAGAACAGGATGCCCAGATTGATCGCCATGAAGCGCACCATCTTCTGCCGCACGCGTTCGGCGGCGGGGTCGAGCGGCTTCTCGTCCTGTTCCAGATCCGTATTGCGTCCCGCCATGTCCAGCCTTGCCCGGTCCCGTCGATGATGAACGCTCTTGATAGCGAAGCGGGCTCGCCAAGGAAAGCGTATCACGCGGGGGCGGACGCGGCCGGGCAGAGGCTCGACCAGTGGCTGGCGGGCGTCGCCGGCCCCGACCTGTCGCGCAGCCGCATCCAGGCATTGATCAAGGCGGGAGCCGTGACCATCGGCGGCAAGGTCGTCGGCGAAGCCAAGCACAAGCTCGCAGGCGGCGAGGAGGTCGTGCTCGACGTGCCGGCTCCCGCGCCGGCCGAGCCGGAGGGCGAGGACATCGCGCTCAATGTTCTCTACGAGGACGATCAGGTCATCGTCATCGACAAGCCGGCCGGCCTCGTCGTCCACCAGGGCGCGGGAAACTGGACCGGCACGCTGGTCAACGCGCTGATCCATCATTGCGGCGCGTCGCTCTCCGGCATCGGTGGCGTGGCCCGGCCCGGCATCGTCCACCGGCTCGACAAGGACACGAGCGGCGTCATGGTCGCGGCCAAGACCGATCTGGCGCACCGCGAACTCTCCGAAGCCTTCGCCGACCACGGGCAGGAGGGCGAGCTCGAGCGCGCCTATCTCGCCGTCGTGTGGGGCACGCCGTCGCGCAAGGCCGGAATGATCGATGCGCATCTCGGCCGCTCGACCAGGGACCGCACGCGCCAGGCCGTGGTGCCGGAGACGCGCGCCGACGCGCGTCATGCGGTCACCCATTTCGAGGTGCTGGAAACCTTCGGCGCGAAATACCCCGACGGCCCGGTGGCCAGTCTCGTCGAATGCCGGCTCGAAACCGGGCGCACGCACCAGATCCGCGTTCACATGGCGCATATCGGCCATCCGCTGATCGGCGACCGCGACTATGGCGGCGGCTTCCGCACCAAGTCGAACCGGCTGCCCGACGACGTGCGCAAGGTCGTAGACGCCTTTCCGCGTCAGGCGCTGCACGCCGGCCTGCTCGCCTTCGCCCATCCCGCCAGCGGCGAGGTGATGGAGTTCAAAGCACCGCTGCCGGCCGACATGACGGAACTGATCGCGGCGCTGCGGACCCTTTGAGGGACCCTCGCCCGCGCGGCGGCCAGTCCTTATGCCGGCGCGGTTTCGTCTGTGCCGTCGAGCACGAAGCGTCTGGCCTGGTGGGGCACCGTGCCGAAGTAATGCAGCGATCGCGGCTTCGGCTTGGAATAGGCGTGGCCCGTGATCGCCGCATATTCCTCGTCATACATCCGGTGCGGCCGGCGGTCCGGCGGCGCGTTGGTCGCAACGCCGCCGTGGAACTGGTGGAACGTCGCCTCGCCGAGAAGCGTCACCGGCCTTGCATCGGCATGTGCCAGCGCCGTGTTCAGGAAATGCTGGTTCACCAGGCCGCCGCCGGGGGATGTGAAGCGCTCGTCGAACCCGCCGAGGTCGAGGAACAGCTGGCGCCGCATGGCGATCCAGCTCGCCTCCGTCGGCAGTCCGTTGAGGAAACCGTTCTCCGACGACGGCGCGAGGCTGGAGATGTCGAATAGGCTGTAGCCGTCCTCCCGCCACGGGGTCGCAGCCAGCAGTTCGTCCTCGCGCTCACGTCCGTATCCTTTCAGCATGGAGTGCTTCTGCGCGTCCGGTCCCAGATGGAAGGCGAGCGCGCAGACGACGCCGTTCTCATAGGCCCGCAATGCCGCCAGCGTCTCGGCGACGATGCCCGGGGAGACCATCCGCGCGCCGTCGACGATCACGGCGACATGCTCGCCCCTGGCGCGCGAGACCCCGAAATTGACCGCGCCGGCCGGTGACGGCGAGGCCGCATCGCGGATGTGGTGGGAGAAGTTTCGCCCGTGGGCTTCCACGACCGCCGGATCGAGCGGTTCGCGCGAGCCGTTGTCGACGACGATCACCTCGTAGTCGCCGGCCTCGACATCGCGCTGCGCCGCCGGGCTCAGCGTCGCCAGCGTCCGGGCGGCTTCGCGCCGCATATTGTAGACCACTGCAACTATGGATAGCATTTCTTGGACGGCCGCCTCGGATTCATGGGTCGACGAGCCCGTTTCGCGTCGACTGGAGAGGTTGTATCCCGCTCCGGACACGCGGTATAGGCATGTTGGGGATATCGGGCATGCTGGGCGATCGTCAGGTCGCAGCTTGAGCGAATGGGTGGTGCTTGGCGTGAGGGACGGCATCGGGACGAGTGAAACGCTCGGCGCGCGGGCACTGGCGTGATCCCCTATGCGCACATCATTGCGGTCGGAGGACTTGGCGGCAGCGGCACGCGGGTCATCGCGCGAATGCTGCAGATGCTCGACATCTATGTCGGATCCTCGCTCAACAGCAAACTGGACAACCTCTGGTTCACGCTCCTGTTCAAGCGGCAATCGTGGTTTCGTGCGATGCCGGAACCCGATGACTTCTTCTTCGCGCTGAGCATGTTCCGACGCGCGATGGAGGCCGGCCTTGCGGGAAATCTGCCCAGGAACGCGGAAGAGCGGCTGCGGACGATCAAGGTCGAGGCGGGCCGGGCCGGCACGAGTCTCGGCCTCACGGTGACGACTCTCGAGGAGTTCCTCCATTCCCGGCCTTACAATCGGCAGCGATTCCGCGGCTGGGGTTGGAAAGAGCCGAACACGCACGTGTTCCTGCCGCAAATCGCCGCCGCCATCCCGAATCTGAAGTATGTCCACGTCATCCGCAACGGCCTCGACATGGCCTTCAGTTCAAATCAGCAACAGCTGGCCAACTGGGGTGCTCTCATCGGCAGGTTCGATGTCGACGGAGTAAAGCTCTCGCCGAAAATGGCGCTCGATTTCTGGATCGCCGCCAACCGGCGTGCCACCGATATCGGCAATGTGATCGGGCCCGACATGTTCCATCTCCTGAACTACGATCGCCTGTGCGCCAATCCGGAAGAGGAGATCCGCGGCCTCCTGCGATTTCTTCGCCTGGACGCGCACAATCCAGATCCCGCCCCGTTGAAGCAGATCATCGCCCCCGTCTCCCTCGGTCGTTTCAGGAACCACCCGGACCACGGTTTCACGCCGGGTCAATTCGAAGCGGTGCGCGAACTCGGCTTTACTGACACGGTTTCGTGAATTGTTGGTCCACCGGCTCTGATTCTTCATCGCCGGAAAAGAATCCGCTTCTCTGCACCGAAATTCCAATCTAACGTAGCGGAAGGGGTAGTTGTTCTCGCCCGGGATACATGGGGAAGGGTTTTCGATGTCTGTTTCATCGCATCTGAAGCGCGCCGTCGCTGCTTCGGCAATCGTCGGCGCCGCTCTTTCGGCCCCGGCGCCGGCCAATGCCGGTATCGAGCCATTCCTTGGCGAGATGATGATGGTCGGCTATACGTTCTGCCCGCGCAATTTCGCCGAGGCAAACGGGCAACTGCTCGCGATATCGCAAAACACAGCGCTGTTCTCCCTGCTCGGAACCACCTTCGGCGGCAACGGCCAGACGACGTTCGCGCTTCCCGATCTCAGGGGCCGTGCGCCGATCAACCAGGGCCAGGGGCCCGGACTTTCGAACTACGTGCTGGGCGAGGTCGGCGGACAGGAGAGCTTCACGCTTCTTGTTTCCCAGATGCCGGCGCACAATCACCTTGTCAACGCGACAAACACCACGGCCGACAAGACCGGCCCCGGCGGCAAGTTCCTCGCGCTCGCCAGTGGCGGCGTCAGCATCTATCACGAGGGTCCGGCAAACAAGGTGATGGACCCTGCGATGATCACCTCGACCGGAGGCGGACAGCCGGTGGGACATCGCGGTCCTTACCTCGCGATGAGATGGTGTATCGCGACTGCCGGGGTTTTCCCGTCGCGACCCTGAGCGCGGGCCGCTCGTTCGATTGATCGCCTCTGGCGATTTGGTTCGGATCGGAGAACATCGGAATGTTTGGATTTCGTTACTCATCTTCGCACGTCGCAGCTCTCGCGCTCGCTGCATTCGCGGCCACGTGGCCGATCGAACATGCCGTCGCTGATTCGGAACCTTATGTCGGCGAAGTGATCATCGTTCCGTACAATTTCTGTCCGTTGAATTTCCTGGAGGCCAATGGCTCGCTTTTGGCGATCAGCGAATACGACGTCCTGTTTGCGCTCTACGGCACTACGTATGGCGGCGACGGGCAGGTGACCTTTGCGATGCCCGACCTTCGCGGCAGGATCCCGATCCATGTCGGCACCGGTCCGGGGCTTTCGACCTATGTGCTCGGACAGTCCGGCGGAGCCGAGAGCATCACACTGAACACGACCAATCTTCCGTCCCACAGCCACACGGTTCAGGCGACGAACAGCACGTCCGACAAGACCGGTCCCGGCGGCAAGTTCCTGGCGCTCGCCAGCAACAGCATCAGCCTCTACTTCGACGGTCCGTCGAACAAGCAGATGAACCCGACGATGCTTGGGACAACGGGCAGCAACCTGCCGGTCGACATTCAGGACCCGTATCTGGCGATGCGGATTTGCGTGTCGGCTTTCGGCGTCTTCCCGCCGCAGCCTTGATCGCCGTCAGGGGATCGAGCGGAAGTTCCCGGTCTTCGGGTTGAAGACGTAGGAGCGTTCAGAGACGAGCAGGACCGTCGCATCCGGCAGCAGGCCGAGCTGAACGGCGCCTGGCAGGCTCTTTCTCACATCTTCCGGCACATCGACGGGGGCAAAAGCCCCGGTGCCGGCATCGAATATCTCCAGATTGGCGCCGGGCCCGTCGCTGGCGATCAGGCATCTGCCGTCGCCGAGGGGCAGCGCCTTGGCACCCGTTCCATGCGCAAAGGTCGCCTTGGCGGCGACAGGCTGCGCCCGCTGCGCCGCCGGATCGAAGATCTCGGCCTGGCGCGCGAGTTCCGATTTGCCCGGGCCTGATTGTCCGCCGACGATGAGGACGGAACCGTCCTTCAGCCCGCAGGTGACGATCCCGCTCTTGCGCATCGACAGGAGGCCGGCCGCCTTCCATTGGCCGGTGGCGACCTCGTAAAGTTCGACTTTCTCCGTTGCGCCCGCCATGCCGCTTCCGGTGTCGCCGCCGATTGCCAGAACATCTCCGGACGGCAGCTTCTGCATCGAGAATCCGGAACGCGCGGTCCGCATCCGACCGGTCGGAGTGATCTTGCCGGTCGCCTGGTCGAGCAGCTCCGCCGCGTCGCTCGGCCGGCCCGAGCAGTCGTCCACCCCGCCGGCAAGCAGGATCGTGTTGCTGTCCAGCAGGATCTGGCCCCTGTCGCGCAGGGCGGTGCCGTCGGCGGAGGGCGATACCGCCGCCGAGATGAACGGTTCCGGCTTCCCTTCCGGCCTGCTCGCCGCGGCGGTGCAGGCACCCTGCGGCGCTGCGGCCTCCGGCTTGTCCGGCTGGGCGGTCGGCGCGCCTTGTCCGGGCGGCGTAGCCGAACCGACACGGACCTCGACCGCCCCGCCGTCGCCGCCCGAGCGCCCGAGCACGGCGAGATGCGACATCCGCGGTATCGCGTTGATCGGCTGGTAGGTCGCGACGAAATTGCGGCCGGCGAGCAGTTCGCTCGCGATCGCGTCGAGCGATCCCCTGTGCTTCCCCGAGATGATCTCGATCGCGGCGGATCGGTCGCGCCACTCCAGGGAAACGCCGGCCTCGGTGAAGACGCGGCCGAACACCTGCTGGCGCGGCACCATGCTGTAGGACAGATCGTAGGCGCCGGACTGCCGGTCGAAGACGAGATTGACGGGAGCGGACTTCACGACCTTGGCCGGAAGATCGGGCCTTGTCTCCCCCGGCCCCGTCTGGGCGACGGACGCGGTGGGCAGGGTTGCCAGGACCAGCAAGGCGAGGGCACCGACCAGACAGCGCGGCATCGAATTCACCCCCCACCCGGCCGTTCCCGGCCGGAAGAATTATGGTGATCCCGACTGGAGTGCCGGTGTTGATGAAAATCAACAGCATGGGTTTCCCAACCATGCAAATCGCCCTCTTGAAACAGTAGAGCTATTTTCGTGATTTCCCAACCCTCTCGACCTCCCGATCGGCGATGTGAGCCGCGTGGCGATCCTGGAAAAGACCGCAGCCGACTTGGCCGCGATCTGGAGAACCGCGACCAACGCGGAGAAAAAAGCCAGCGCCGAGTGCTTCGCCGTCCTCGAGTCAATTGCCGATATCGAACGGCTGCCGCACGTGATGAATTCGGGTGTTGTCGCGGAGCGCTATCAAGAATTGGAGCGACTGCGCAAGCAGCACGCCGACCGAGTACGCAAGCACGGCCTGGCCATGGGGTCGGCGGCTGACGCGCAGGAGCGCTACCGCGCTGCGCAGCGCCTGGCCGACACCTGCGCCGCCTCTTTGAGGGGATGATGTCTGACCCGAAAATCGCGTCGGACTTCAAGTCGACGCTCAATGCGATGGCAGCCAAGTCAAAGAACTTCAGCAAGGATCTTGGCAACGCCGTGGAGGCGCTACGCCTGCGTGGCAGCAAGCTTCGAGATGAAGTCGAACGGATAAAATACATGCCCGTGTCGATGGACTAGGTCTTCGAGCGCGTCGACGCTTTCCTCGACATCCGCCGCCGCCCCGGCGGAACGGAGCCTCGCACCGCCGCCGGAGCGGTTCACTGAGGTCCATTTCGAGCACACGCTGCCAAACGCCGGTGACTTGGTTTTGGCCTACCTCGGACCGGCCGTTGCCGCTGCGATCAAGGAACAAATCGGAGCCCTCTACGGGGGGCACCCGGCATCCTGCCTGGCGAACGTGCTGCCAAACTCGAAGAGCTGGACCGGGAACTCTTGGATGTCGAGCTTGCCGAGGAAACCCCTATCCGATCTGCCGAGGCGGCGGGGTTGTCCCTCTTGCCGCGCGGCAATGCCGATCCGCGCGCCGTGCTGGCGTTCGATGGGATCTGCCATGATTTCAAGAATGAGTGTCTGCTCGCCGAGGCGACCGGCAGTGGGCGGACATGCACGCGACCGGGCTCTCGGCGGTCGCGTCGGTGGCGCGGGGCGCGGGCCTGCTTAACGGGCGCTGCTGCCTGGAGTGGGACCACACAGTCGCCGACGGCCGTGGCGGCAATGCAAGAATATCGGCCGATCCGATACACTCGGTGGCGCTGTTGGCCGGTTTGCGGGTAACGCTATCCGGCACGATCAAATGTGCAGCCGGGATATCACAACTGGCGCCACGCGTGGTGCAGAGTTTCGGCCAAGGCGCGTCGGCGGCCGTGCAAACCAATTTCCCGGTGATTCCGGTGACGACGTCGGCGGCGCGCTTCGAAGCGGCGCTGGATGTGCCGTCGAACGCCGGCAAGACGATCCTCGGCAACGGCGACGACTTCAGTGAGGTGCAATTCCTGCGCGCCGCCGCGCCACCGCCTTCTAGCCGGAACTCCGGAAGAGACGCTCCGCGCCTGCCAGCGCTTCCATCGCAAGAGCTTCAATGTCGGTACGGCGCCGGCGCCGAATGCTGGCGCAGGCACGGGCGAATAGCGCTTTCCGGCAACGCGGGCGGCGGCCGCCCAGAACAGGCTTGGCTCGGTGCGCTTCGGCGCGGCGATGCGCATCGCGGCTCTACAACCCCGCCGCGGCGAACGCGTAGGCGCGCAACCTGACCGGCGGCGCCGACTGTTCGGCGAGCGCGGCGCAGAACATATCCGAGCAGGGGTTTGAGATCGTCGCCACAGGCGACGGGGCCGCCGCGGTCGGCGACGATCTCGGCGTGCACTGGACGGCCGACGCGCGGCTTTGATACCCTTCGAAACGAGGAGATAATGATGCATACTGCAAGCTTCGGACGCGTGCTCGGTTGCGTCTATTTGCTGGCCTTCGTGCCTTTGGCCGGGCTGCTGCTGGCCTGCGCGCCGGCGCAGGCGCAGTTGCCGCCCAATGTCGTTGTCATCCTGACCGACGATCAGGAGCCTGATTCTCTCGCCTACATGCCGAAGACCAGGGCGCTTCTGGCCGACAAGGGGGTGAGCTTCGCCAACTCGTTCGTGCAGTTTCCGCAGTGCTGCCCAACGCGGTCGACCTGGCTGTCCGGCCAGTTCGCCCACAATCACGGCGTGCTGGGCAACTCGGTCGCATGGAACGGTGCCTACCAGGCGTGGAAGCCGCAAGAGGCCAATTCGCTGCCGGTGTGGATGCAGGCGGCGGGCTATACGACCGGCTTTGTCGGCAAGGTGATGAACGGCTACGAGGCGGAAGCCTATCACGTGCCACCCGGCTGGACGTGGTGGCGGGGGATGCAGACGACCGGCTACTACAACTGGTCGATCTACCAGGCGAACGGGACGATCAAGACCTTCGGCACGGCGGTGGCCGATTATTCGACCGATAATTTAGCCTTGCTCGCGGAGAGCTTCGTCACGACGCACCCGCAGCCCTTCCTGCATTTCGCCTGGCTGTTTGCTCCGCATGTCGACGCCGACGGGTCTGCGACGCCCGCGCCGCGTCATGACGGCATGTTTGCCGCCGAGCCGATGCCGAAGACGCCGGCCTTCAACGCCGCGCATATGACCGGCAAACACCCGATCGTCGCCGCCTTTCCAGTGATGGAGGCGGCCAAGGTTGCCGAGACCGAGATACGCTGGCGGCGCTACATCGAAAGCCTCCAGGCGGTAGACGATTTCGTCGAGACGGTGGTGAACGCGCTGGAGACGAGCGGCAAGCTCGCCAACACCTATGTGATCTTCACCTCGGACAACGGCATCTTGAACGGTGACTGGAAGCGGCAGGGCAAGGTGCTGCCCTACGAACGATCGATCCGCGTGCCGCTGATCATCCGCGGGCCGGGCGTGCCGGAAGGCGTGACCCGGCAGGAGATCGTCACCGACGCCGACGTGGCGGCGACGATCGTGGCGGTGAGCGGGGCAACCCCTGGCCGGGTGCTCGACGGGCGCAGCCTCGTGCCGCTGCTGTCGACCGCGCCGGCGGCGTGGCGCAGCGCGGTGCTCCTGACCGGTATGTATGACCCGCAGCAGGTCTACGATCATGTCTTCACGCGATGGAACGCGGTGAGGACGCGCGACCGGAAGTATATCCGCGCCAGCGACGGGCACGAGGAACTCTACGACCTCGAGGCGGATCCGTGGGAGCGCTTCAGCGTCGTCTCCGACCCGTTCTATGCCGGCGACCTGACGGCGCTCAGGGCGCTGGAGACCAGCCTGAAGACTTGTGCCGGCGCGAGCTGCTGGGTCGAGTAGCCGCGCGGCGGCTTTGATCGAGAGGAAATAGGAAGCCGATATGTCTGACGAAATCAAGGCGGAGATCGTCATTGGCGCCAGGAGTATGACCGGCGGCGTCCTGAAAGGGATCGGCATAGTGGGACGGAACTGAGCCATGGCGAGCGCTTTGGCAATTTTGACTTGCGCAATTCCATCGAAATAGTGCGCAGAACTTATCCAGTTCGTGAAGAAAATCATTAGAAACACAAGAAGTACGATTAATTCATTTGCGGCGCCCCGCTGAATTGTATTGATGCCAGACAAATATAATGATGCAGCAATGTTATCAACTACAAATATGATTGCAGCGACCAGTAAGCTGGTTGGGCCAGCCCAAGACATAGCCCTCCATGTTCTTGACGTGGCATAGTCCCATCGTCTTCTCAAGTAACCTTGGCCCATGGGCACTCCCTCCGCGCTCTGTGCACGGTGACGCAACTGGACGCCTTGGCGAACACGGCGCGCAGCAACCTGACGTTCCTAATGACGGCGTTCGGCGCGCCTTACACGTCGGCCGGTTTTGGGAACTCATTTCGGGATTGGTGCAATGAGGCGGGATTGACCAAGCGATCCGCACAGGGGCTGCGCAAAGCGGCCGGGCGCCGGCTCGCGGAAGCAGGCAATAGCTCGAAGCAGATCCAGGCCGTGACGGGGCATGCGAGCCTTCGCGAGGTCGAACGCTACACCCGCGCCGCTGACCAGCAGAAGATGGCCGACACGGCGATCGACACGATGCCCGATTGATCAGATCGGGAACAGGATTTTCCCAACTCTGCTGTCAGGTTGGACAAACAAGCCGCTAAGGTGCTGAAATGATTGACGGCAGACATAAGAGTGGTGATCCCGACTGGATTCGAACCAGTGACCCTCAGATTAGGAATCTGATGCTCTATCCTACTGAGCTACGGGACCACGCGCAGAGACACATAGCCGCTTCGGCCCGATCCGCCAAGATCATTGACCGAATGGATCTGCCTGCCGGAATCCCCTGCGAAAAAGCGGTTTGACCTCGCTCAAAGCGGCCAGGGGCCGTGCCGGCTAAGGAAGGCATGCCCGGTGGCGGGGGCGGGACAGGGCGGCACTTGCCGAACCGCAAGGCTACGGTGTGGGCCGCCCTGTTTCCCGTCATATGCGCGGTCTCGGCCGCCCGGGCCGCTGCGCAATCACCGCGCCGCCAGCGCCTGCTCGGCCAGCCGCACCCAGTAGCTGATGCCGTGCGGAATGACTTCGTCGTTGAAGTCGTAGGCCGGGTGGTGAAGCCCCGCCGAATTGCCGTTGCCGATGAAGATGAAGGCACCGGGCCGGGCTTCCAGCATGTAGGAAAAATCCTCGCCGCCCATGACCGGCGGCGTCGCCGGCTCCACATTCGGTTCGCCGGCGATCTCGCGCGCCACGCCGGTGGCGAACGTCGTCTCGCCCGGATCGTTGACCGTCACGGGGTAATTCGAATCGTAGTCGATCTCCACGCGCGCGCCGTGGGCCGCGGCGACCCCCGCGCAAATCTCGCGGATGCGCTTCTCGGCGATCGCGGCCATCTCCTTCTTCAGCGTGCGTACCGTGCCGGCGATCTCCGCCGTCTCGGGAATGATGTTGTAGGCATCGCCGGCGTGGAACTTGGTCACCGAGACGACCAGCGCCTCGATGGGGTCGGCGGTGCGCGAGACGATCGTCTGCAGCGCGCCGACGATCGCCGCGCCTGCCACGATCGGGTCGACCGAGACGTGCGGCATCGCGGCGTGCCCTCCGCGGCCCGAAACGGTGATCGTGAACTCGGCGGTCGCCGCCATGATCGGGCCCGGGCGAATGGCGAACTTTCCAACCGGCAATCCCGGCATGTTGTGCATGCCAAAGACGCGCGAGATCGAGAAGCGCTCCATCATCCCGTCCTTGACCATCTCGTTGCCGCCGCCGCCACCTTCCTCCGCCGGCTGGAAGATGACCGCCACACGGCCGGCGAAATTGCGCGTTTCGGCGAGATATTTCGCAGCTCCCAGCAGCATGGCGGTGTGCCCGTCATGGCCGCAGGCGTGCATCTTGCCCGGCGTCGTCGATGCATAGGGCTTGCCGCTGACCTCGTTGAGCGGCAGGGCGTCCATGTCGGCGCGCAGGCCGATCGTCTCGCCGGCGCCGAGCCGCCCCTCGATGATCCCCACCACGCCGGTCTTGCCGAGCCCGGTCACGATCTCGTCGCAGCCGAATTCCTCCAGCTTCGCCTTCACGAACGCCGCGGTCTTGAACACGTCGAAATTCAGCTCCGGGTTTCGGTGGAGATCCTGCCGCCAGGCGGCAACCTCGTTCTGCAGTTCGGCGGCACGATTGAGAATCGGCATGGTCGGGGTGTTCTCCGCGGCGGTTCGGATTCTGGTGCAAGCGCTTGGCTTTGTCAGGCCCAGATGGTCCTTTGCCATTTTGACGTCACATAGGCTAAGTAGTCCGCAACCTTCCGGGGCGGCGGAGCGTTCAGCCCCCGGACCTTAAGGACAGCGCGTCCGAACCTGCAAGGGGCGAGTTCGACAGAATGAACAGACCGACCGGATTCCTCAGGGCAGCGGCGGTGGCGTCGATCCTGTTCGGCTCGGCGCTGTCGGCGGGTGCGGCTCCGGCGATGCTGGTGGACGCGAATACGGGCGTGGTGCTCGACAGCGAACAGGCGTTTCAGCGCTGGTTTCCCGCGTCGCTGACCAAACTGATGACCGCCTACGTGGCGTTCCGGGCCGTCCAGCAGGGCGAGGTGACGCTCGAATCGCCGGTGCGAATCAGCGCCAAGGCGACGAACGAGCCGCCCAGCAAGATGGGCTACCCCGCCGGCACCGTTCTGACGCTCGACGCCGCGATCAAGATCATCATGGTCAAGTCCGCCAACGACGTCGCCACAGCGATCGCCGAAAGCCTCGGCGGTTCGCAGGAGGCGTTCGCGGCGCGCATGAACAGCGAGGCCAAGCGGCTCGGCATGACGAACTCGAACTTCGTCAATCCGCACGGCCTGCACGACGACCGGCAATACACGACCGCCCACGACCTCGCCGTGCTCGCGCTGGCGCTGCGCGCGCAGTTCCCGCAATACGCCTCCTATTTCAGCATCGAGGCGCTGGGTGCCGGCAAGGACGTGATCGAGAACCACAATACACTGATCGGCCGCTTCACCGGAGCGGACGGGATGAAGACCGGCTACACCTGTCCGGCCGGCTACAATCTCGTCGCCTCCGCGACGCGCAACGGCCGCACCATGCTCGCCGTGGTGATCGGCGCCACCTCGGTCGCCACCCGGGCCGACAGGGCGGCGGACCTGCTCGCCAAGGGCTTCTCCCTGCCTCCCGCCCAGAGCCCGAAGCTCTGGGAGGTCAAGGCCGCAGCCGCCGAGGAGGCAGCTCCGCCCGTCAACATGCGCGAGGCTGTCTGCTCCAAGACGGCCGCCAAGGAACGCCGCGAGGCGCTGGACGAGAAAGGGCGGCTGGTCTTCCGGTCGGCCCATCTGACCGGCGGCGAACTGCCGACGCCGCGCGTGACGCCCATCCTGATCGGCAACGCGACCGGTCCGGCGTCGCCCTTCATGCCTGAAGTCGAGCGCCCGGCGATGATCGGCAACATCCCGGTGCCGCTGCCGCGCCCCGACTACACGCCGCCCGTCGAGGCGAGCGCCAAGGCGCCTTCCGACGGCGTGACGCAGTAGCCGCGGATGAACCTGCCGCTCCCCGTTTCCGTGCTCACCGGCTTTCTCGGATCGGGCAAGACGACCCTGCTCAACCGGCTCCTCAAGGATCCGTCGCTCACCGACACCGCCGTCGTCGTCAACGAATTGGGCGAGGTGGCGATCGACCACCTTCTGGTCGAGAGCTCCAGTGACGGCGTGATCGAGCTTTCGGGCGGCTGCATCTGCTGCACGGTGCGCGGCGACCTGGTCGACACGCTTGCGGGCATCGTCGACAGCATCCAGATGGGGCGCACGCCCTCGCTCAAGCGGGTGATCATCGAAACGACAGGGCTCGCAGATCCGGTTCCGGTGCTTCTGTCGCTGATGGCGCATCCGGCGCTGATGCAAGCGTTCCGGCTGGACGGCGTGATCGCGACCGTCGATTCGATCAACGGCCTCGCCACGATCGACCGCCATCCCGAGGCCGCCCGGCAGATCGCCGTGGCCGACCGGATCGTACTCTCCAAGACCGATATCGCCCCGGCGTCGTCCGACCTCATCGCGACCATCAGACGCCTCAATCCCGGCGCGCCGATCGTGCCGTCGTCGGCGACCGCGAGCGTCGCGGACCTGTTCAATTGCGGCCTCTACGATCCCGCCACCAAGACCGCCGATGTCGGCCGCTGGCTGCGCGACGAGGCGATCCACCAGGCAGAGCACGACGAGCACGATCGTCACCACGATCATGATCATCACGGGCATGACCATCATGGCCACGACCATCACCGGCACGACCGGATCCGCAGCTTCTCGCTGGTCGACGACCGGCCGGTGCCTTATTCCGCGATAGAGACGTTCCTCGATCTCCTGCGCTCGACGCAGGGCGAGCGCCTGCTGCGGATGAAGGGTGTCATCGAGCTCGCCGAGGATTCGTCGCGGCCGCTGGTCATCCACGGCGTCCAGTCGATGCTGCATCCGCCGGCGCGGCTGCCGTCATGGCCGTCGGGGCCGCGCGGCGTGCGCCTCGTCGTCATCGGCGACGGTCTGCCGGAAGACTATGTGCGGCGGCTGTTTGCGGCGATCACCGGACAGGTCGGCGTCGGCGTTCCCGACCGCGCGGCGATCGAGGACAATCCGCTGGCGATCGCCGGATTCAGGGGCTGACGGAACGGGCCGGCCGCCGGCTCACCAGGAACCGGTGCCCGAACTCCGCCGCCTGCGTTTCGACCAGTACGTGACCGGTCTCGCTGCAGAAGGCGGGGATGTCGATCGCCGCCAGCGGGTCGGTCGTCTCCAGCCAGATACGGGCGCCGGGGCGCATCTTCGCCAGTCGCTTGCGCGCCTTGAGCACGGGCAGGGGGCAGTTCAGCCCCCTGAGGTCGTAGATCGCAATTGGCCGGCTCATCAGCCGCCGAACAGGTTCCGGATGCGCTTGCGCACCGCCGTGACGGTGATCGCGGGTTCGGCCGCGGCCTGCTCGACCTTCGCGTCCGCCTTCTCTTCCGGCTTCGGCGCCTTCTTGGCCTCTTCCAGCGCGAGACGCTTGGCTTCGGCCTCAGCCTTGGCGCGCTCGGCGGCGAGCTTCTTTTCCTCGGCGGCGCGCTTCTTGGCGGCCTCCGCGGCTTCGATCGCGGCCATCTTGCGGCCGAGCGGAGAATCGACGCGCCCCATCGTCGGGGCGGCCACGATGCGGCCGTCCTTCAGCATCGAAGGCGGCTCCATCGTCACGCGCTCGCCGCGCGAGCGCTTCTTGCTCCAGTCGGCGACGAGGCTCGCTTCCTTGATGCCGAGGATCGACGCCTTCGGCGGCGGCGAAGCCTTGCTCAGCGCAGCCGAGAACGCCTCCGTCTCCTTCGACTGGTGCGACTGGTAGGCCGAGGCAAGGGTGTCTGGCATGGTCGCCGGCGGGCAGGCGGCGGTGGAGGCAAAGGACGCCTCTCCCTCGGGGAAACGGTTGAAGACGTAGCGCTTCTCGCAGACGTCCACCTTCGGCGGCACTTTCGTGATCTCGAAGTGGTCGTAGCCTTCCTTCAGCATCTTCCAGAATTCGAAGTTCGGGTCGTCCTTGTAGCGGGCCATGTTGGCCGCCGTCATGCGGAAGGGGAACGCCTGGAACTGGAAGGACTGCTGGCCGCCGGCGAAGGCGTCGCGGGCGAAGGCATAGACTTCCTGGATCTGCGCGTCGGTCAGCGAATAGCAGCCCGAGGAGGAACAGGCGCCGTGCACCATCAAATGCGAGCCGGTGCGGCCGTGCGCCCGGTCATAGGCGTTCGGATAGCCGGTGTTGAAGGCGAGGTAGTAGTTCGAGTTCGGATTCATCTGCGCCGGCGTGACCGCATAGAAGCCCTCCGGCGCCTGGCGGTCGCCCTCGGTGAACTTCGGCCCGAGTTTCCCCGACCACTTGCAGATGTTGTAGCTGGTGACGAGATCGTAGCGACCGTTCGACTTCTGCTTCCAGACTTCGAGGACGTTTTCTTCCTTGAACACCCGCAGCATGATCGGCGAGGTTTTCTGCATGCCCTTGGCAACGACGAGTTCCGTCATCTTCGACGAAAGGGCGCGCTCGGATTTCGGCGCGATTTCCTCGAGCGAAGCGTTGCAGCCTGCTGCTGCGAGCAAGGCCACCAGCACACCGGCGCGAAAAAGGCTTGAACTCATCACTGGGCGCTTATCTCTCGTCCTGCTGAACGTCCCCGACGACGACCGGCTCTCGCGCATATCGCTCTTCGGTTCACCCCGACGCTAGTCCGGTTAACCTTGAGAAATCATTACCGCAAGTTCTACGCGTCCCCTGGACCCTCAAGTCACGCAGAGTTCATTCATCGCAACCCGGCGGCGAATTTGTGGCGAAACGCGGGATTAGAGGCTGCGGCCGATCGCCAGGAACTTCTCCCGGCGCTGCTCGCGGCAGTCCGCGTTGGATTGCCGCAGTTCGGTGAGCGCGGCCTCGATCCGGTCGCCGGTCGCGGCGATCACCGTCTCGGGAGCCCGATGCGCGCCGCCGAGCGGTTCGGCGATGATCCCGTCGATCACCTTCATGTCCAGCAGATCCTGGGCGGTGATCTTCATGTTCGTCGCCGCATCCTTCGCCCTGGTCGAATCGTGCCACAGGATCGAGGCAGCACCTTCCGGCGAGATGACCGAGTAGATCGAATGCTCGAGCATGTAGACGCGGTTGGCGGTGGCGATCGCGATCGCTCCGCCCGACCCGCCTTCGCCGATGATCACCGAGACGCTCGGGCTGCGCAGGTTGAGGCAGGCGGCGGTCGAGCGCGCGATCGCCTCGGCCTGGCCGCGCTCCTCCGCGCCGATGCCGGGATAGGCGCCTGCGGTGTCGACCAGCGTCACCAGCGGCACCTTGAACCTGTCGGCGAGTTCCATGATGCGTACCGCCTTGCGGTAGCCCTCGGGCCGGGCCATGCCGAAATTGTGCTTCAGGCGCGACTTGGTGTCGGCGCCCTTCTCCTGGCCGAGGATCGCAACCGGCTCGCCGCGGAAGCGCGCGAAGCCGCCGACGATGGCATGGTCGTCGCCGAAGCTCCTGTCGCCAGCGAGCGGCGTGAAGTCGGTAAAGAGCTCGCGCACGTAGTCGAGGCAGTGCGGACGGTCCGGATGGCGGGCGACTTGCGCCTTCTGCCAGGGCGACAGCGCCTTGTAGAGATCGCGCAGCTGGTCCTGCGACCGCTTCTCCAGCCGGGCGATCTCGTCGGTGAAGTCGACGCTGCCGTCGGCCGACAGCTTCCTCAGCTCGGCGATCTTGGCGTCGATGTCCGCCAGCTGCTTTTCGAAATCCAGGTAGTTAAACATGCGTTCGCGAACCAGACGCCGGAAACAGGTGGGATGGGCGGCGCATCGCCCTCAATTGGGATCTGCGGCACGCGAAATCGAGCCTCCACATACCGTCACGCATCCTAATCGGCAAGCGGGTGGTGGTCGTGCACCAGCCGCACGAGCCTTTCCTCGAGCACATGGGTATAGATTTGCGTCGTGGATATGTCCGAATGCCCCAGCAGTTCCTGCACGGCCCGCAGGTCGGCGCCGTTCTGCAGGAGATGGCTGGCGAAGGCATGGCGTATGACATGCGGCGAGACGCGGTTCGCCGCAATTCCCGCGCCTGCCGCGAGTGCCTTCAGGTCGCGGGCAAAGACCTGCCGGGGGAGGTAGCCCTGCTCGGCATGCGAGGGGAACAGAAACGGGCTCTCCGCCATCTTCGGGTCCGCGTTGCGCAGCTTGAGCCAGTCGCGCATCGCCGCGCGCGCCTTGGGCGAGAGCGGCACCATCCGGTCCTTGTTGCCCTTGCCCCTTATGATGAAGAAGCGCTCGTCGCGCGTTGCGACGCCGACCGGCAGCGAGACGAGTTCCGACACGCGCAGGCCAGTCGCATAGAGCACTTCGACCAGTGCCAGCATGCGCACCGCGGCGGGCTCGCCACTCCTTGCCGCCTCTGCGGCGCGGTCGAGCAGGCGCCCGGTCTCTGCCTCGCTCAGCACCTTCGGCAAGGGCCGCGCCTTGCGGGGCGCGTCGACCGGGCCGGACGGATCGTCCGCGCGCAGGCCTTCGGAATAGAGGAACTTGTAGAACTGGCGCAGCGTCGACAGCTTCCGCGCCTGGCTCGACGCCGCGAAACCGCGCTGCGCGATGCCGTCGAGATAGTCGCGGATCGCCGCCGAGGAGGCGCCGGCCAGCCCGCCCGGCTCTCCTCCGAGATACTCGCCCGCGTCGTCGAGGTCGCGCCGGTAGGAGGCAAGCGTGTTGTCCGCCGCTCCGCGCTCCGCGCTCATCATCTCGAGAAAGGCCTCGACCAGCGACGCGCTGTTCATCGGCACATATCCATCACTTGTCCCGCATCAGGCGCTCGACAGGGACGCGCTCGATCATCTCGCCCTTGTTGGGCTTCACGAAGAACACCAGCGCATGCATCGTGCCGTAGACGATCCCCACGATGACCGCCACGATCGTCAGAAGCCTGAAGAGTGTCGGCATTGCCCCGATCTGCCTTGCATGTCCTGTCGTCCGCCTACGCGGTTATGCGGCGGCGGCCGTGTCAATTCAAGACACCGGTCCGCGTTGTGCCATGCTTGACGCGATTGGCCTTTTCATGTCGATACGCGGCCAATAGTGGCGACTGGCCGGATTTTCCGATGGTTCAAGAGATGGAGACGGCGGATTCCGCCCATGCCGGGCTGAAGGACAGGCTCGGCCGGCGTTCGATCGTCTTCGTCGGCCTGATGGGCGCGGGGAAAACGGCGATCGGCCGCAAGCTGGCGCAGGCGCTTGGCCTCAACTTCGTCGACAGCGACCACGAGATCGAGACGGTATCGCGCATGACCATCCCCGAACTGTTCGAGCGCTATGGCGAGCCGGAGTTCCGGGCGCTGGAAGAGCGCGTGGTCGGCCGGCTGGTCAAGGACGGTCCGCAGGTCGTCTCGACGGGCGGCGGCGCGTTCATGAACGCCCACACGAGGGACGCGATCGCGCAGGACGGCATCTCCATCTGGCTCAAGGCCGACCTCGATACGCTGATGTCGCGCGTCGCCAAGAAGCCGAACCGGCCGCTGCTCAAGGCGCCCGATCCGCGCGCAGTAATGGAGCGGCTGATGGCCGAACGCTATCCGGTCTACGGGCTCGCCGACATCGTGGTCACGACCCGCGACGTCAGGCGCGAGGAGATCACAGCGGAAGTCATCGATGCGCTCTCCGCATGGCTCGACCGTGAGGGGACCGGCAAGGAAGGCGCGGCATGAACGCAACCGAAACTCCCGAAGTCGTCACCGTCGGTCTCGGCGACCGCAGCTACCATATCCTCATCGGCAAGGGCCTGATCGGCCGCGCCGGCACCGAGATCGCCGCCCGCCTGCCGGGCGTTAGGGCGGCGATCGTCACCGACGACAACGTCGCCGCCGCCTGGCTTCCCGCGCTGACGGAAAGCCTCGCATCCGCCGGCATCGAGTCGGTTGCGATCACGCTTCCGCCGGGCGAGAAGACCAAGAGTTTCGAGCGCCTGCAGGAGGTCGTCGACGCCGTCCTCGGCGCCCGGCTGGAGCGGCGCGATGCCGTCATCGCGCTGGGCGGCGGGGTCATCGGCGATCTCACCGGCTTCGCGGCCGGCATCGTCCGCCGCGGCATGAACTTCGTCCAGGTGCCGACATCGCTGCTCGCGCAGGTCGATTCCTCGGTCGGCGGCAAGACCGGAATCAACACGGCCCACGGTAAGAACCTCGTCGGCGTGTTCATGCAGCCGCGGCTGGTGATCGCCGACACGGCGGCGCTCGACACGCTCTCCGAACGCGAATTCCGCGCCGGCTATGCCGAAGTGGCGAAATACGGTCTCATCGACCGGCCGGATTTCTTCGCCTGGCTGGAAGCCAACTGGCGCGAGGTGTTTGCCGGCGGACCGGCGCGCACCAAGGCGATCGCCGTGTCCTGCCAGGCCAAGGCCGACGTCGTTGCGCGCGACGAATTCGAGACCGGCGACCGGGCGCTGCTCAATCTCGGCCACACCTTCGGCCATGCGCTGGAGGCGGCCACCGCCTACGATTCCGCCCGTCTGGTGCATGGCGAAGGCGTCGCCATCGGCATGGCGCTGGCGCACCGCTTCTCGTCGCGGATGAATCTCTGTAGCCCGGACGACGCCGAGCGCGTCGAGCGCCACCTGCGCGATGTCGGCCTGCCGTGGCGCATGTCCGACATTCCCGGCAACCTGCCGGGGGCCGAGCGGCTCCTGGAATACATCTCGCAGGACAAGAAGGTCACGCGCGGCGCGCTCACCTTCATCCTGACCCGCGGCGTCGGCCAGTCCTTCATCGCCAAGGACGTGCCCGCCTCCGAAGTGCTTGCGTTCCTGCGCGAGAACCATCCCGGATGACGGGCGCGGCCTGGCCCCTGGTCGTCGTCCTGACGCTGCTCGTCGCGGGCGCGGTCGCCGCACTTCTGGGTCGCAGGATCCTCGCGCTGTTCGGTTTCGCCATCTCGCGGATCGTCCCGCACGGGAGCGCCGAGGAAGAGCTGCGCAAGACGTTCGAGGCGTTGCGGCGCGAGGGCAGTCTCGTCAAGGCGGACCGCGACCGCGTCGGCGGTCTGCTTGATCTCGCGGAGCTCGAGGTCTCCGACATCATGGTGCATCGAACGTCGATCCGCGCGGTCGACGGCGACGCGCCGCCGACGACGGTGGTGGCTGAGGTTCTACAGAGCCCCTACACGCGAATCCCGGTGTGGCGCGGATCGATCGACAACATTGTCGGCGTCATCCACGCCAAGGACCTGCTGCGGGCACTGCACGAGGTCCAGCACGATTTCTCCCGCATCGACATCATGAAGGTCGCGACGAAGCCCTGGTTCGTTCCCGACACGACGTCGCTGCGGGACCAGCTCAACGCGTTCCTGCGCCGCAAGGCGCATATCGCGATCGTCGTCGACGAGTATGGCGAGGTCGAAGGCCTCGTCACGCTGGAGGACATCATCGAGGAGATCGTCGGCGAGATCGCCGACGAACACGACATCGACATGCAGGGCGTGCGCCAGCAGGCCGACGGATCGGTGATCGTCGACGGGACGGTGCCGATCCGCGACCTCAACCGAGCGCTCGACTGGAAGCTGCCCGACGACGAAGCGGTGACGGTCGCCGGCCTCGTCATCCACGAGGCGCAGACCATTCCCGAGGAGAAGCAGGCCTTCACCTTCCACGGCAAGCGCTTCGTCGTGCTGAAGCGCGAGAGGAACCGCATCGTGCGCCTGCGCGTGAAAGCCGCCGAATAGGTCGCGCGGATAGGTCACAGGCAGTTGAGGCTGCCGACCGGCCCGCCCCCTAGCGCGCCGTCATCCCGGGGCCGCGCAGCGGAACCCGGGATCCAGATCGCGGACGTTGGCGAAGATGTCTCCGCCCTGCGTCTCCTGCCTCGGTCGCGAGCAGCAGTCGGCATCCTCCCGGGTGGGCGCTCTGGTTTCCGGGTCCCGCTGCGCGGTCCCGGAATGACGGGGTGGGCGTCGGCGATCGCCGATTGTCCACACGGCTTGGCCACCGTCTCGGGCTGCGAAACCCACGATCAGCCGGTGATTGGTACTCCGTCGGATAACTGCCGCCAGGCTCGGCCTAACGCGCGGATTCCACGGCGAAAATTGCGCTCATGCCGGAATGAGACTTGAGCCGGAAGAGTGCAACGTCAACATTGAAATCCGGCAAATCATTGCATTATAAAGAGAAATGTGATCTTGTTGAATGAACATTCAATAAGAACCGGGGACTTTCATGACCCATCACGCGGGCAATGTGGCTATTCCGAACGATTGGAACCGCAGCGGCCTGCCCGGTTGGACCTATCACAGTCCGGCGCTCCTCGAACTCGAGAAGGAGCAGCTGTTCCGCACCCACTGGCAGATCGTCGGCCATGTGTCGGACGTGGCGAACCCCGGCGACTACTTGGCGATGGACGTGGTCGGCGAACGCGCGCTCGTGGTTCGTGGCAAGGATGGCGTCGTGCGCGCCTTCCTCAACATGTGTCGGCACCGCGGCAGCAGGGTCGTCGCCGACAACCAGGGCAACTGCAAGAACGCTCTGGTCTGCCCGTTCCATGGCTGGGTCTACAATCTCGACGGCACGCTGCGGGGTGCGGCGCGGCCACGCTCGTTCCCGGACCTCGACAAGATAGAATTCGGCCTGAAGCAGCTCGACCTCGAGATCTGGATGGGTTTCATCTTCATCCGCTTCCGGCAGGGGCCGCAGCCGTCCGTCGCTGAGTTGATGAAGCCGCACGCGGCCGAGATCGCGCCCTACCGCATCGAGGAGATGGTGCCTTCGTGGGGCATCTGGTCGAGCGTGTCGCACGTCAACTGGAAATCGGTCCGCGACGTCGACAACGAGGGCTACCACGTCGCCATGGCGCATCCCGCGCTGCAGGACCTCTACGGCTCCACCTACTACGACGAGCCCTTCGTCAACGGCGTCTCGCGCTCCTTCGCCACTTACAATCCGCATGCTGGGCGGCGCTGGAGCGTGCGCAATTACGTCAAGATCGCGCCTGACCCGGTGCGCCTGCCCGAGAGCCACAAAAAGGCCTGGGTCTATTACGGCCTGTTCCCCAACACAGTGATCAACGTGCAGCCGGAATCGGTCCAGTTCTACCAGGAGTTTCCGCTGTCGACGGGAGAGACGCTGCTGCGCGGCGCGATCTATCGCTATGCGGACGAAAACCGCGCAGCGGCGGCCGCGCGCTACCTCTCCTTCCGCATCGACCGCGACACGATGGCCGAGGACGTGCAGTTGTCCGAATGGTCGAACGAGTCGATGACCTCGTCGTCCTTCGAGGGCTTCTACCTGTCCGACCTCGAATATGGCGTGCGCACCCACCACGACCACATCCGCGCGCTGCTGCCGGTGGTCAACCTCGAATCGGCGCCCGAGGAAAAGGACATCTGGGGGCTGAACGAAGCGTTGCTCAGCCGGAAGTAGATCGCGCCGCTCACGTTCCGCAGGCGCGAGGGTGCCCGCGAGTTGCAGACGCGTGGTCCGGCGGGTACAGGGAACGTGCAGGCGATCTGCGCGTTGGCTGCCTGCGTGGAACCGATCCGGAGTCCGATGTCGAACCTCAGCCGCCGTGGGCTCCTTGCACTGACCGCCGCGGGCGTCGCATCGGCCGCCCTGTCTGCCTGCGCGAGCGATCGCGACCGGGCGGCCGACGCGGCCGCCGCATCCGCGCCGCCCCTGCCGATGCCCGTCCCCGCGGTCGGTGATCCGCGCGTGATGTATGCCGCCGTAGTCGATGAAGGCTTCAACGTCCCCGCGGTCCCGATCGAGAAGATAAATCCGAGGTTCTATCGCCAGATCGTTGCGGATCCGACGGGCGAAGCGCCGGGCACCGTGGTCGTCGATACGGCCAATCACTTCCTCTATTTCGTCGTCCACAGCGGTGCGGCGATCCGCTACGGCGTCGGTCTCGGCCGCCAGGGCTTCGAGTGGTCGGGCCGCGGGGTGATCGAATCGAAGCAGAAATGGCCTCGCTGGTTTCCGCCTGACGAGATGATCGACCGCCAGCCCGAACTGGAGAAATACCGTGCCCGGCAGATCCCCGGCAAGAATGAGTGGGAGGGCGGCATGGAGCCCGGCCCCAGCAACCCGCTCGGCGCCCGCGCGCTCTACATCTTCCAGAACGGCGAGGACACGCTCTACCGCCTGCACGGCTCGCCGGAATGGGCCTCGATCGGCAAGTCCGTCTCGTCGGGGTGCGTGCGGCTGATGCACCAGGACATCATCGACCTCTACGACCGCGTCCCCGAAGGCGCGCCAATGGTGGTGACATCGGGGCTGACAGTGACGTAGGCGAGGCGCGGCGGGATCGGTCCAGTTCTACCAGGATTTCCCGCATCGACCGCGACACGATGGCTGAGGACGTACAACTGTCCGAATGGTCGAACGAAACGTTGCCCTCGTCGTCCTTCGAGGGCTTCTGCCTGTCCGACTCGAGTATGACGTGCGCGCCCGCCACGACCACATCTGGGGGCTCAACGAAGCCCTGGCGAGCCGGAAGTAGCGTGGTGCTGGGCGTCGTCGGACGCCGGAACCTAGACCGGCGACAGGAACGTGCGAACGAAACGGCCAACGCCCATCTTGGCTGCGCCGCCCGAAATGGTGTTGTTGTGAATCACCGCGGCACCGCCCTTCTGCTTTGCAATGTTGTAGCCCGAGAACAGCAATCCCGCGATCGAGAGCTTCGACTGGATCTTGAATGGTGTGACGAGATCCCAGGCGACGACCGACTTGGGATCGCGCCGGACTTCGGCTGAATCGTCGTCCTGTGCATCGAGCAACGTCGGTTCGCCTGTCAGGTAGAGGATGAGGATCCCTTCCCCCTCTGCCACCCGGTACATCGCCTTTCCGAACACCAATCCGTGGAGGCTGAGCGTGACGAAGGTCCTGACCTTGAGATTGGTGGAGTAGGCAAGCACTTCGGGGAAGTCGAATATAAAACGGTCGCCGCGCTTGAGCCGAATGACGATAAGGCGCTCCGCCGGAGCAAACTGAAGGTTTATTGCACTGTGATCACCCGCATCCGTCAGGTTGTAGTACTGCATGCCATAGTTGCCGGCCCAGAGGCGCTTCCTTATTCCCTTGAACGGAAGGGGAATTGCGTAGAAGCCGAGGCCACCAGCGACCTGCCGGTCACGCCGGACGTAGTAGTTGAAACCGACTGCCGGATCGAGGGCCAGCGGTGACTCATCGTAGGCGGTGACCTTCGTGCGGGCGATGCGCACCGGTGCGATCGACGGCACGATCTGCGCCGGGTCGTCTGAAATGCGCGCCAGGAGATCGTAGGGAGACTTGTAGTCGAAGATGACGCGCGCAAACGCAATGCCATAGGTCTTGATCAGCACCATGATGCTGTAGATCAGGGAGAAGATCGACATCAGCCTGAGGCCATAGACGGCCTTGTCGATGGCGATCGACGCGCGCACGCGGTAGTCCTGCACCGATTTCTGGACGATGGCCGTCGCAGACTGCCGGAAAGCTTCCGCATTGCCCGCGGCCGCGGCGTGCGCGGCCACGATTTCGCGGTGCAATGCGCCAATCGGGGGGTCGCGTAGCCGTACGTAGCCAGAGTTCGCCAGTGATTTCGCACCATTCGCGCCATGGCACATCAGGTTGGTTTTGCTGCACCTGCTGGTGGCCGTGCCCGGCATGCGCGACGGGAAGATCTTGTTCGCGATGATCGGGTACACCTTGTCTTTCAGATTGTCCGTCGTCTCACCGGCCAGCGAAACGATCTCCTCGATCGACGCGGTCGCGGAAGCCTCCATCTGCAAGGCGCTGAATTCGACAAGCAGACGCATCATCGGCTCGAATTCCAGCGGAGTTTCGGTTGCGGGCGGATAAGGGACGCAGCCCGGCGGCTGGGCGTCAGGGGGGTCGCACAGCAACATGCTTCTAAGCTGGCCCATCGCGCGGTTTTCGACGTAGGCATTGAACCGCGGATAGATGATGAGAACCAGGATGACGAAGGCAACGGGCAACGGCCACCACATCCGCAGGGCCTTCAACAATGCCTGCCAGGATTGTGTCCTGGTCTGCCAAAGTTGGAGCGCGAGCTTCCGATTGTCCTTGATCAGGTGGGTGGTGAACCGCAGCGACACCAGCAGGACGAAGAACGACAGGATGTCGACGATACTCGCTCCATAGTCGTCGAGCAGATAGCCCGGCACCATCACATGAGATGACGGCGTATCGTCACGCGGGTTGGCGAGAACGTTGACGGAAATCGACTCCCAGATATAGCCGAGCAGGATGACGACGCTGTCGAACAACACGAGGACCGCGAAAAGCGCGACCGGCACGGATAGGAAGCGTCCCTTCAGTGCAAAGAGGCCAAGCGAAAGAGCTGCGACCGCGAGGAAGGTCACGGTCAAAGGGACGAATATGTCTTGGGTTGGCGATGCTATGCCAAGATAGACCGCGACCAGGGGCGTGGCGACAGCCGCGAAGTAGATTGGCTTGCGAAGGACCCAGGCGCCGAGCGCCAGGGCGACCGCCATGGCCAGGAAGACCAGCGGTTTGGGGTCCGCCAGCCAGCCTGGCGGTTGCACACCGCCTTCCGCCACAAGGGTCGAGACGGCAATGCTGCCGAACAGGCCGCGAAAACTGAAAATGAGCGGCGTGAGGGATAGAAGCAGAACCAGCCAGAACAGGCTGCCGGCAATTTCGATCTGCCTATCCCGATCATTGACTAGGCCGGCGAAGGATTGTCGCAGCCAGTTGGCGCGCAGCGAAATAGTGTTCGGCCGGGTGGTGCTGCTCTGGCCGGACGTTTTCGGCCGCTGAATTACCGCCTTGGCCATGATTCCCCACTGTTTCTGGCTGCGCCCAGCTTAAATCAAATTGTAGGGAATGTTACGTGTTAACGAATTCGAGTAAAGCGTAATCTGTTGCTTGCCCGCCCGGCAATTGCCGCCACGACCCCGCCGGCCGAAGACTGCTCTTACACTTGCGCCGGCTGACCGCTCACCCTTGCCACAGCCCTTCGCGGCGCAGGTCGTCCATCGTCCGCGATATGCCTTCGCGCAGGATGGCGACCATGTCGTCGACCTGTTCCCGGGTGATCACCAGCGGCGGCGACATCACGCACATGTTGATCAGCGGCCTGACCAGCAGGCCGAGCTCCTGGCAGTGCTTGTCGATGCGCTTGCCGACCTCGTTGTCGAGCTTGAGCGGGTTCATGCTGTCGCGGTCGGCGACGCATTCGATGCAGGCCATCAGGCCGCGCCCGCGTACCTCGCCGACCAGCGGCAGCTCTTCCAGCGTCTTCAGCCGCGCCTGGAAATAGGGGCCGAGCTGGCGGGCGTGGTCGAGGATGCCGCCCTCCAGCAGGTCGAGATTCTTCAGCGCCACCGCGCAGCCGACCGGATGGCTGGAATAGGTGAGCCCATGCGCGAACATCGCGTCGGGATGGTTCGAGCGGCGCAGCGTCTCGAACAGGCGGTCCGACATCATCACGCCGCCGAGCGGGAAGTAGCCCGAGGTGACGCCCTTGGCGAAGGTGATCATGTCGGGCTCGACGCCGAACACGTCCTTCGACGCAAACACTTCGCCGACGCGCCCGAACGCCGTCACCACCTCGTCGGATATGTAGAGGATGTCGTTGTCGCGGCAGATCCTGGCAATGCGCGGCAGGTAGTCGTCCGGCGGTACGATCACGCCGCCCGAAGCCTGGACCGGCTCGGCGACGAAGGCGCCGATCCTGTCCGCGCCGACGCGGGCGACCGTCTCGCGGAACTCCTCGACAAGGGAATCGCTAAACGCCGCGACGCTCATCCCCGCCGGGCGCCGGAACGGGTTGGGGGAGGAGAGCTTCACCAGGAGCCCGTCGGCGCCATCCATCCAGTCGCGGTCGCGGGGGCGGCCGTTGAGCGAGCCGGAGAGATAGGTCGAGCCGTGATACGCGCCCTGGCGCGACAGGATCGTCTTCTTCTCCGGCCGGCCGCGGACGTTGTTGTAGAACTGCATGAAGCGCAGCGCCGTCTCGACCGCCGACGAGCCGCCGGTCGTGTAGAAGACGTGGTTGAGGTCGCCAGGAGCGTAGGCGGCCAGCCGCTCGGAGAGCGCCACCGACGGCTCGTTCATCGTGTACCACGGCGTGTTGTAGGAGAGCTCCATCGCCTGGTCGCGCATCGCGTCGGCGAGTTCGGCGCGGCGGTGGCCGACGTTGACGCACCACATCCCGGCCGGGCCGTCGATCAGTCGCTCGCCCTGCGCGCCGGTGATGTAGATGCCGTCGCCCGAGGCGATATAGGTGCGCGATTCAGCACCGATCTGCCCGGCCGTCGGCCACGGCTGCACCAGATGGCGCGCCGCGCGTCCGGCCGTGTCATTGTCGGCGATGCCGGTGTGATCGGGTTTTTCCAGCGCGGCCATCGTCCGGTCTCCACGATTACATGCCGTGTCCAGGATCATGGATCAGGCAAACCAACGGATATCAAAGGGAAATTTCTTCACATGTTGAATGTCCGTTCAGTCAATATCTCAGAATTTCCGCTTGATTTCAATGCGGAGTTGCGCATTGATGGTCGAAAGCCGGTGGAAAGCCGGCCTGGCTGCCGGGACGAGCGAATGCGACCTACGCCCCTCTTGCGACCTCCTTTCGCGCGCGGAGCCATGTGATGGCCGCGGCTGCGGAGGGGATTTCGGCGGCGCCGGCCCAAAGGGCACGATCCCGGTCCTATCTGCAGTCCGACGAAGCCAAGGGCTACACGCTCATCTCCGCGCCGTTCCTCTACGCGCTCGCCATGCTCGGTCTGCCGGTCATCGTCGTCATCGCGCAATCGTTCTGGACGCAGACCTATCTCACCATCGACCGTACCCTCACGCTCGAGAACTACCGCCAGGCGATCTTCGAACCGATCTACCAGGACCTCCTGTTCCGCTCGCTCTGGATCTCCTTCACCGTCAGCGTGCTCACCGTCGCGCTCGCCTATCCGGTCGCCTATTTCATCTCCTTCCACGGCGGCCGGCACAAGAACCTATGGCTGTTCGTCATCACAGTGCCGTTCTGGACGAGCTACCTGTTGCGCGTCATGGCCTGGAAGGTGGTGCTCGGCTACAACGGCGTGCTCAACTCCGCCCTCATGGGCACGGGCATCACCGACGAACCTTCGACCGCCTTCCTCTACAATTCGACGGCGGTGATGATCACGCTCACCCATGCCTGGGTGGCCTTCGCCATCCTGCCGATCTTCGTCTCGCTGGAGAAGGTCGACCGCACGCTGGTCGAGGCCGCGACCGATCTCGGCGACGGCCCGATCCGCTCCTTCCTGCGCGTCACGCTGCCCCTGTCGCTCCCGGGCGTCGTCGCCGCGCTTTTGATCGTGATGATCCCGACGGTCGGCGACTACGTCACGCCCAAGATGGTCGGCGGCACCGACGGCGTCATGATCGCCAACGCCATCCAGGCCCAGTTCGGCCGCGCCATGAACAAGCCGCTGGGGGCCGCCCTTTCGGTCACCACGATGATCGCCGTGTGCCTGATGGCGGGCGGCACGGTGCTGGCGCTGCGCGCCGCGGTCAGGGCGTTCCGATGAGCGCCGCGCGCCGCCTCGCCGCCAACTGGCTGCCGGCCTATGCCGCGCTCTTCGTCCTCTTCCTCTACCTGCCGGTGCTTCTGCTCCCGATCTTCTCGCTCAACGATTCCGCCTCGCCGCGCTTTCCGCTGACCGGCTTCACGCTGAAATGGTATGAAGGCCTGCCCAGGACGCCGGCGCTGCTCGACGCCGCCTGGAACAGCCTCGTCGTCGGCCTGTCCGCCGCGATCCTCGCCACGGTGCTCGGCATCTGCGCTGCGCGGGCGCTCACCCGCTACCGCTTCCGCGGCCAGCGCGCCATGCAGGGCCTGATCATGGCGCCGCTGGTCATGCCCGAGATCATCGTCGCCGTGTCGATCCTGATCATCGTGCTCGCGCTCGGCATGCCGCTGACGCTGTTCACCGTCACGCTCGGCCACGTGCTCGTCTGCCTGCCCTATTCGATCTCTGTGCTCATCTCCGGCTTCGAGGGCTTCGACCGCAGCCTGGAGGAGGCGTCCGCCGATCTCGGCGAGACCTCCTTCGGCACGTTCCGGCGCGTCACGCTGCCTATGATGGCGCCGGCGATCATCTCCAGCCTGCTCGTCGGCTTCACCATCTCGCTCGACGATTTCATGATGGCCTTCTTCCTCGGCGGCAACGACGTGACGCTGCCGGTCTACATCTGGGGCCAGCTGCGCTTCGCGGCGCGGCTGCCGGGCGTTCTGGCGCTCGGCACGCTGCTGCTCGTCGCCTCGATCGTCCTTCTCACCATCGCCGAACTCATGCGCCGCCGCGCGCAGGAGCGCACACAGACGACCGGAGGCCTGCTTGCCTGACGCGACACGCCCGATGATCGAGATCGACACCGTCACGCGCAGCTATGGCGATTTCCACGCGCTCGACCGCGCCACGCTGACGATCCGCGAAGGCGAGTTCTTCTCGCTGCTCGGGCCCTCCGGCTGCGGCAAGACCACGCTTCTGCGTCTCATCGCCGGCTTCGACCAGCCGACCGCGGGCACGATCGCCATCGACGGCCAGCCGATGGACGGCATCCCGGCCAATGCGCGGCCGACCAACATGGTGTTCCAGTCCTACGCCATCTTCCCGCATCTGAACGTCGGCGAGAACGTCGCCTACGGGCTGAAGAAGATGAAGCTGGGCGCAGCCGAGGAAAAGCGCCGCGTCGACGAGGCGCTATCGATGGTCTCGCTCGCTGGCCTGCAGAACCGCGGCGCGACCGAGCTTTCGGGCGGCCAGCGCCAGCGCGTGGCGCTGGCGCGTGCGCTCGTCATGCGGCCCAAGGTGCTACTGCTCGACGAGCCGCTGTCGGCGCTCGACAAGAAGCTGCGCGAGCAGATGCAGGTGGAACTGCGCCGCCTGCAGAAGGCCGTCGGCATCACCTTCATCCTGGTCACGCACGACCAGTACGAGGCGCTCGCCATGTCCGACCGCATCGCCGTGATGTTCGGCGGCCGCATCGCCCAGGTAGCGACGCCGAAGGAGATCTATCAGAAGCCGGTCAACCGCCAGGTCGCCGACTTCCTCGGGGGCATGAATTTCATCCGCGCCGATCTCGTCGAGGAAAACGGCGAGTCGATCGTTGTCGACACCGCCGCCTTCGGCCGGGTCAGGACAGACAGGCCGCGCGCCTTCGCCGCCAAGGGCCGCGAAGCCACCCTCGGCATCCGCCCCGAGCGCCTGCGCGTGCTGTGGGACGACGCGACCGCGAAGCACGAGATCGCCGGCACGGTGGTCGAGCGCCACTATTTCGGCGAGATCACCCATCTGGTGGTCGACGTCGCCGGCATGGACAAGCCGCTCTCCGTCACCGAGACCAACGATTTCGGCGCCGACGACCTGCCGCTGGGCGCCAAGATCAGGCTCGGCTACGACCCCGACGCGCTGGTGGCGCTGGCGGATTGACGGGCCGCATCGCAGTCGCCCACAAAGCCCAGATGGATGACCCGATCGAACCCGCCGGCCCGCGCCGGCTTTCCGTTCGCGACTGCGATGCGTTCTGGCAGCGCTTCGTCGCGCTGCGGCCGGACCTCGCGCTGCAGCGCGGCAACCACTGGTCGCGCTGGCGGCCGGTGGCCGGCACACCGGTCTTCATCGCGCTCTACCTGACGAACCGGAGCGTCGGCATGTTCGTGCGCGGCGAGCGCGGCCTTTCGCTCAAGGGCGCGGTGCGGCTCCTGTCGCTCCACGAGCCGAAGCTGAGCGCCGCCCTCGGCGTCCCTGTCCTGTCGGACGGCTGCCCCTATCTGAGCAGGCTGCCGGTCGCGACGGTCGACCGGGACACATGGCCGGCAGCGCAGAAATGGCTGATAGATCGCGAAGACTTCTATCACGACACCCTGGCCCGGATCGTCGGCGGCCTCGACATCTGACGGGCTACTCTTCTACCGGCCAAGTTCGCCCATCCAGAACCTCCAGGCGTCTTTCCGGGGCCGCGCAGCGGAACCCGGAAACCAGAGCGCCACCTTGCCCGCAACATCTCGAATCCCGGCACCGCCCCTGCGGCTCACTTGGGCTCACGCCGCCTCGTGTCGGACGGTGATCCGGCCGCGTTCGCCTTCGGTTTCGCCGCCGCGTGACCGGACGAGTATCTCCACGTCGCGGTCGAATGCCGTCAGCAGCGTCATCAGGCGTTCCACCGAATATTCGCGGAAATGCCCTTTGAACATGCGCGAGACTTCCGGCTGGCTGATGCCCATCAGTTCGCCGGCACTAACCTGTGTCAATCCTCGCCCGCGTACGAGACGCATGATCTCCAGAACGAGTTTCGCCTTGAGCAGATGCGTCTCCGGCTCTGGAACCCCTATCTCCGCAAAGATGTTGGGATCACCTTCATAGACTTCGGTCATCACTTTGGCTCCTTCATTCGAGCGAGATGGTCGGCCTCGGCGGATTTCAGTCGGATCCGAATGAGGTCGATTTCTTGTTGAGGGGTCGCGATTCCACTCTTCGACTTCTTCTTGAAACAGTGCAGCACATAGACAGCATCATCGAAGCGCGCGAGATATATAGTGCGGAAGGTGCCGCTCTGGTGGTCATCGACCAGTTCCATAACGCTTCCAAGTCCGCGCAGTGGTTTCGCGGATTGGGGATGTTCTCCCACCTGCGCCTGATAGAGTTCAAAGCCAAAGACTTCCTGGACCGCGCTCGGAAACGCAGCGTAATCTTTGCGGCTTGATCCCATCCACCTCAGTGGACGCAATACACCATCCCGTCGCGGCATGCAGTAATTATGATGAAATACTCATATCCGGTCAATCCTGCCCGCCACCCTTCTCCCCGCCACGATCGCCCCCTCGATATAGCCCGGATATTCCGGCGAAATCTCCGAGCAGGCGAAGTGCAGTGACGCGACGCCGGCGCTGATCACCGCTTCGGCCTCCCGCGCGTCCATATCCATGATCAGGTCGCTGTAGGCGCCGCCGGACCACTGGTCGTAGGACCAGTCGCGCACCAGCATGTCCAGGGGCTGGGCGGCCTCGGGACCGAGTGCCTGCGTGAGATAGGCCAAAAAGCCGTCGCGGATCCCTTGCTCTCCCCGCCCTCGCCATTCGAGCGCGCTCGGCCCGCCGATGAAGCCGGTGAGCGCCGGACGCTCGGGCGTGCCGGTGTCGCAGGCGAACAGCCCCGCCGGATCGCGGAACATCACGATGCCCGACAGCCCCCTGTCCAGCCAGAAGGCGCGGGCGTAGCGGATATGCAGCTTGATCACAAAACCGCTCCGCCACACCGACAGCGCATGTGCTAGAGGTGCGGGCAGGGCAGGGGCGTAGTCGAGCCGCGCCGCCATCGACGGCGGCAGCGCGACGATTGCCGCATGCGCCTCGACCTTGCCCGCCGGAATCGTCACGGTCACGCCGTCCGCCGACCGCTCGATCCGCGTCGTCGGCGTCGACAGCCGCACCCGCTCGCCCAGCTCCGCCGCGAGGTCGTCGGCCAGCGCGTGCATCGTGCGTGCCGGAAAATGCTGCAGCTCGAACTGCTCGTTGGTGATGCGCCGGTCATTGTCGATCATGTACCAGAGCGGCACGTGGTCGATCGGCTGGCACCACAGCCCCTCCAGCATCGAGCGGAACGCGGCCTTCTGGTTCGCATCCTCCGGCTGGCGCGCCAGCCACCCGGCGACGGTCAGGCCGGCGACCGCCGGGTCGTCCGGGTCCATCGCGACATAGCGCTCGCGCAACTCCGTCGCGCCCTCCCGCGCCCGCGCAAGGTCCTGTGGCGACAGCGGCGGCACCGACACTGGCTCCCCTTCGAAGGCCGGGCTGACCAGCCCATGACCGTGCTCGCGCAGCAGCGCCATCACGTTGACCATGTCGTCGCAGGCGAACTGCCCGCCGGTGTCGACCCGCTCGCCGAGCCCGTTGTGCTGCGATTCCACCCGCCCGCCGACCCGGTCCCGCGCTTCCAGCACGACGATATCCTTGCCCTGTCGCTTCAGCTCCAGCGCCGCGGAAAGACCAGTGAACCCGGCGCCGATGATGATGACGTCATGCATTGTAGATCGCCCCCTCGTCCTCCATCTACAACGGTTCGGGGGTGCGGGCGAGGGTGGGGAGGCGGGCATCTGTCAGTGCCTGCTCGCGCCGCCCTCCCCACCATGCTGCGCAGGTCCGTTGCCGGGGCGAGCCGCTTGTATCGTTCGTCCTGTGCGGTCATCACTCCGGGGCCGCGCAGCGGAACCCAGGATTCAGAGGATCGGCCCGGGCGGTTCAGGCTGCCGGCGCGAATGGCGTGGCGCGACTATCTCCCCCCTAGAGGGGGAGAAAGCAAATTCCTGGGCTTGGCGAAGCCAAGTCCTTGGAATTTGCAAGAGAGGGGGCCAATCGCCAGCGTGGTGATAACCCCCTCTCTGGCGATTTCTAAGACTTAGCCTGCGGCTAAGGTCTTGAAATCGCTTTCTCTCCCTCAAGGGGAGAGATCAGCGCCGTGCCTGCACCCCGTTGATCGATTTCCGCTCTCTCTCCGCTAACCCTTTGATCTCGTTCGCAACCCAACTTTTTCGATCCACACCCTTTCGGGCCTGCACGACACTATCGGCGGTCAAACGGGAGCCGGCAATGGCGTGGAAGGCAAAGACAGGGAGGCGACAGCAGGTGCTGATGAGCATCGTCTCGACCCTGCTTGCCATTGCCGCCCTCGCCGAAAAATCTGCCGGCGACACCCCATGGGTCCGCTTCTGCGTCCTGTGGGCCGCCCGGCAGGCCGACCTGATTGTCCGCGACTACGTCGCCGGCTCGACATGGAACACGGCCGGCCGGCTCTGGTCGCCTGCCTTGCCCGATGTCCGCTGCGGCACCGAACCATCCGACGCATTCGACATCGCCGCTTCGCTGCGGGCGCTGGCAGCGATCGTGACCGGGATGGCGGCGTATCTCCGCCGCCTTGCGTTCCTGCATCCCGACGAGGGTGCGGACGAGCGGGGCCCAAGCGGCGAATCCATCGATGCGTTCGACGCATTCATCCGCAGTCTCGGTCGACCCGCATCCCACCCGGTCGAACTCCGCGACACGTCCTAGAGGAGCGCCTGTCCTTCCCTTATTGAGCAGAGTGGCTTTCCCAGAACGATCTTGCTTGCTTCCGCGGAAAAACCACGCTGCGGTCGGCGATCTCGCGCGGCCGGTGGAAGCTGCGTCTCTCTCCCCGTTCTACGGGGAGAGATGTCCGGCAGGACAGTGAGGGGCGGCGCATACATTCGAAAGCTGGGGCATGCCCCTCATCCGCCCTTCGGGCACCTTCTCCCCGTGAACGGGGAGAAGGGAGCGGCCACGCCGCCCCCTCAACCGCCCGTCAATACCCCGATTTGATCTTCTCGAACTCCGCGATCATCTTGGTCTTCAGCTCCGCCGGCACCGGCGCCTGGAACAGGGTCTTGTCGACGAATTTCGCGACGTCGGCATATCCCTTGGCCTTCAGCACCTCCGGATCGACGGCTCCCATCGCCTTGGTGTTGGCGTGGCCGTAGCCCCAGTCGTTGACGATGTATTTGGCGACCTCCGGGTCGTCGTTCACGTCGGACAGGAATTCGTAGAGCTTGTCCTTGTTGCCCGGCGCGTCCTTCATCATCACGTAGCCGCAGACCCAGGTGGTCAGGCCCTCGGCGGTGTCGCGGTTGATGACGAAGGGCTTGCCCTCGTTGGCGAGCTGCGTGCCGGCGTCGTTCCACGCCCAGGCGAGGTCGACTTCGCCGCCGCCCAGCGCCTGCACGATCTCCGTGGAATCGGTCCAGTAGAGCCGAACGTTCTTGTGCACCTCGCGCAGGAAGTCGGATGCCTGCTTGAACTGGTCGTCGGTCATCGCCGTCCAGTCCTTCAGCCCGATGACGAGGCTCGCCAGCGCATAGGCGTCATCGACATTGTCGCCGATCGAGACGCGGCCCTTGAACTTCGGATCTGCGAAGGCCTTCAGCGACGTCACCTCCTCCGGCTTGATCTTCTCGCTGTTGTAGGTGAGCGCCGTGTTGCCCCAGTCCCAGGGCATGAACCAGGCCTTGCCGTCCGCGTCCGTCGCGAGGTTCTTCATCGCCATGATGCCGGGGTTGAGATCGCCCCAGCCGCGGATCTTCGACGTGTCGAGCGGCTCGAGCAGACCCGCCTCGCGCCACTTCACCACGCTCTGCGAGCAGGGATGGGCGAGATCGACCTTGAAGCCGGCGCGGATCTTCTCGAAGGCCTCGTCCTCGTCGCCGAAGAAGGTGAAGGTCGGCGAGTCGCCGTATTTCTCGACATATTTCGGGTGGAAGGCCGGGTCTTCGTAGCCCGACCAGTCGAACACCGTCAGTTCGCTGTCCTCGGCGAGCGAAACGGTGGAGACCGACGCGGCGAACGCGGCGGCGAGAGATGCGGTGAGGAATACTCGTCTGCCGAAAGATGTCATGCCGAATGCTGTCATGGTGGGGTTCTCCTGTCCCGTTTTCTGTTCCCTGTCCGTCTTCTTCTAGGCGACCCTTGTCCCGGCTCCGCCCGTCCTGGCGGCCCTGGCGAAGTGCTTCGGAAAGACGACCGCCAGATGTTCGAGCGCGGCCTCGTGGGCCTTTTCACGGCTGATCTCCTCGCCGCCCATCATCAGCCGCAGCCACAGGCCTTCCAGCATCGCTGCCAGGCCGAGCGCCACCTTCTCAGGGTCGAAGGCATAGCCGCCGTCCTTCGCAAGTGCCGCGCAGAGGTCCACCATCGTGTTCTGGTAGGCAAGGTCGCGCGAGCCGCACAGCGCCTGGTAGGTCGGCCGCGACTTCGCCTCGCCCCAGAAGGCGCACCAGGCGGCAAGCTTGCGGCGCGAGCAGACCGCGCGGTCGAAGTCGGCCGCAACCACGGCCGCCAGACGCTTCGCCGGATCGTCGCCCGCCTTGTCGAGCGCGCCGCGCCAGTGGGCGGCATATTCCTCGGACATGTGCTGGAGCGTCGCGACGAGCAGCTTCTCCTTCGATTCGAAATGGAAGTTGACGATGCCGCGCGACAGGCCCGCGCCGTCGGCCACGTCGGCCATCGTCGTCTCGGAATAGCCGCGCTTCGCCAGCGAATCGATCGTCGCCTCGATCAGCTGCGCCCGCCGCGTCTCCTTTGATGCCTTGCGGCCCTTGCGTTCCGCCTCCGGCTCCTTGGGCTGTTCCGATTTCGGGCGTTCGGCGGTCTTGAGCATCGTCTCGTCTATTCCGGCTTCGTTCCGCGCAGATGGGTGGGGCGGTGCTCTCCGGAGTCAAGCACCTTCTGCATGGTTTCCCAGGTCTTGATGTTCTTCAGCACATAGTCCTCGCCGACCGCGTTCGCGGCCTTCTCGAACATCGGGCCTTTCAGCCGCTCAAGCTCTCCTCGTGCGACGTCACGATACCAGGGATTGCGGTCGACCGTGACGACGCTGCGAAAGCCGGCGCTCTCCATCGCGCGGGCGTAGCGGGCGGGCGATGCCATTGCGAAGCTCAGGCCCTCCGCCGCGATATAGGCCTTCATGTCGTCCGACGGCTCGCCGTCGTGGGAGATCATCCAGTTCGACGCGGCAAATATGCCGCCCGGCTTCAGCACGCGAAAGATCTCGGCGAACAGCGCGTCCTTGTCCGGCACATGCAGCAGCGCGTCCTTGGAAAAGACGATGTCGAAGCTCTCGTCGGGAAAGGGCAGCGGGCCGGGCGCCGCCTGGACGAAGTCGATGCCGCTGGTCAGTCCGCACATGGCCGCGCGGTCGATCGCATGGCGGATCACCGGCTCCTCGACGTCGAAGCCTGTCACATGCGCCGCGCCGTGCTCTCGCAGGATGTGGATTGCGATGCCGCCCGAGCCACAGCCGATGTCGAGCACTCGCTTGCCCTTGACGGCGACGCCCTCGAGCACGCGGTCGACCTCGTCGGGCCCTCCGGGCGACAGCCAGCCGTCGCCCCACAGCGCCTCGAGGAAGCGGATGGCGGTGTCGTCATATTCGGGCTGGTCGTGCATGTCCCGAAGTCTCTCCCGCGCCGGTCGGCCGACGATGCGCAAACCCTAGCGCAGTTGGAGGAAATCGCAAGAACCCTTGTTGAACGTTCATTCAACATGGCTGGACAGGAAGGGATTTTCCGTGGCAGCCTTGCGAAAGACCGCGAGGGGAGACGGCTTGAAGACCTGGGACGCCATTGTGATCGGTGCGGGCCACAACGGCCTCGTCAACGCCTGCTATCTGCAGCGGGCGGGGTTGGACGTATTGGTGGTCGAGAAGAACGACTGGATCGGCGGTGCCGCCACAAGCCGCGAGCTCACGCCCGGCTGGCTCTACTCCAACTGTTCCTATGTCTGCTCGCTGTTCCGCCCCGAAATCATGCGCGACCTCGAACTGCCGCGCTTTGGCCTGCAGGTGATTCCCTACGAGGGCGGGGCGGTGTTCACTGAGGACGGCGACTATCTCGCTTCCTACCGCGACCACGACGCCCACCGGCGCGAGTTTGCGCGCTGGTCGCCCCGCGACGCGGAGGCCTATGAGCGCTACGCCCGGGACGTGACCCGCCAGTGCCGCTTCATCCAGCCGCTCCTCATGCGCACCGCGCCCGACCCGACGAGCCTGAGGCCCCGCGACCTCGGCGAGCTGCTCTATCTCGGCAGGAAATTCGGCGAACTTACACCTTCGGAAATGGCGCTGACGCTGCGCTTCTGGACCATGTCGATCTCCGACTTCCTCGACGAGTATTTCGAGACGCCGGTGATCAAGGCCAATCTCGCGCTCTCCGGCATCATCGGCACGGCGCTAGGGCCGATGTCGCCCGGCACAGCCTATGTCCTGCTGCACCACTACATGGGTGAGGTCGACGGTTCCGTCGGCGCCTGGGGCTATGCGCGGGGCGGCATGGGCGCGGTGACAAAGGCGCTGTCGGATTCCTTCGTCGCCTCCGGCGGCACGATCCGAACCGGGGCCGGCGTCGACCATGTCACGGTGCGGGGCGGCAAGGCGACCGGCGTGGTGCTGGCCGACGGTGAGGAAGTGTCGGGCAAGCTCGTCATCTCGAACGCCGACGTCAAGCGCACCTTCCTCAAGCTGGTCGAGGAGAAGGAACTGCCCGAACCGTTCCTGCGCCGGGTGAGGAACTTCAAGATCCGCGGCTCGTCGGGCAAGGTGAACATCGCGCTCGACTCGATGCCGGAATTCCCCGCACTGCCCAAGGATTCGCCGTGCCTCAAGGGCGACATGCATTTCACGGACACGGTGGAGCGGATGGAGCGGGGCTACGACGACTGGAAGGAGGGCCGCTTCTCGCGCGATCCCTTCCTCGACATGGTGCTGCCGACGACGCTCGACCCGACCATGGCGCCGGCCGGCAAGCACTTCATGTCCTGCTTCGTCCAATACGCGCCGCCGAAGATCGACGGCCGCGACTGGACCGACGCCGACCGCGACGCCTTCGCCGAGACGGTCATTTCGCAGATCGCCGACTATTCGCCCGGCTTCCGCGACCGGATCGTCCACATGGAGGTTCGCACGCCGCGCGAGATCGAGGCGGAGGTCGGCCTGACCGAGGGCAACATATTCCAGGGCGAGCTCACCTTCGACCAGCTTCTCTTCAACCGGCCGGTGCCGG
Source organism: Mesorhizobium sp. (assembly GCA_041913465.1). GTDB lineage: Bacteria > Pseudomonadota > Alphaproteobacteria > Rhizobiales > Rhizobiaceae > Mesorhizobium_A. Next base: position 396,985 of record JAYSFJ010000002.1, read on the forward strand.
GCTACGCGCAGTACCGCTCGCCGGTCGGCGGCCTCTATATGTGCGGCTCGTCCACCCATCCGGGCGGCGGCGTCATGGGGGCGCCGGGTCGCAACGCCGCGGCCGAAATCCTGCGCGACCTCAAGCGACCGAACAGGCAGATGAGCGACGCCCATGACGTCATCTGAGAGCTTCGACATCATCGTCATCGGCGGCGGCCACAACGGCCTTGTCGCTGCGACCGTGCTCGCCAAGGGCGGGCGCAAGGTGCTCGTATTGGAGGCGGCCGAAGAGGTCGGCGGTCCGGCGCGAACGGAGGAGTTCTTCCCCGGCTACCGCGCTTCCGTGGCGCATGTGCTGAACCGGCTGCATCCGGACGTGGTCAAGGCGCTCGATCTCTCCCGCCACGGCCTCACCTTCGCCCGCGCCGACCTTGCGCCTACCGCGCTGATCTCGCCTGGCCGGGACTCGATCCTCCTGACCGGCGGCTGGGGCGAGGGGATCGATGGCGACGTGTCAGAGACGGAGAAGCAAGCCTGGCTCGCCATGAGGGCGCAGCTCGTGCGCTATGCCGCGATCCTGAAGCCTTTCCTGGCCAGGCTGCCGCCCGGCCTCGAAGGCATGTCGCTCTCGGAGACGCTGGGCTTCAGCGGCGCGGCGCTGGCCCTGAAGCGGCTCGGCACAGAGGACATGCGCGACTTCCTGCGCATGATGCTGATGAACGTCCACGACGTGGCGGAAGAACATCTGAGCGGCAACCTGCTGAAGGGCTTCGTCGCCTTCGAGGCGACGCTCGGCAGCCATCTCGGGCCGCGCTCGCCGACCTCGCTGCTCGGGCTCTACTACCGTCTCACCGGGGAGATGGCGGGCGTTGCCGGCGCGCAGGTTGTGCCGAAAGGCGGCATGGGCGCGGTGGTCGCGGCGATGCGCAAGGTGGCCGAGGCGGCGGGTGCTTCGATCCGCGCCCGTGCCGAGGTTTCCCGCATCCTTGTCGAGAAGGGGGCGGCGGTCGGGGTCCGGCTGGCCGACGGCTCCGAACTGCGCGCCCGCGCGGTGGTCTCGGCGATCAATCCGCGCACGACGTTGGTCGATCTCGTCGGCCCGGCCGAGCTCGACACCGGCATCGTGCGCAAGGCACAGGCAATCCGCATGAAGGGCAACGTCGCCAAGCTGCATCTCGCGCTTTCCGCCGTGCCCGCCTTCCGCGTGCCGCGCGAGGCGCTTACCGGCCGGCTGGTCATCGCGTCGTCGTCGGAAGCGGTGGAGCGCGCCTTCAACCCGGCCAAGTATAGCGCCTTCTCGCCCGAGCCGGTGATGGAAGTGACGCTACCCAGCATTGCCGATCCGTCGCTCGCGCCCGCCGGCGGCTGCGTGCTCTCCGCCAACGTCCAGTTCGCGCCATACGACCTCAAGGGCGGCTGGGAGGCCGGAAAGCCCGCCTTCCAGGCCGCGATCATGGCCGTTCTGGAACGCCATGCGCCCGGCATCGGCCGGCTGGTCCAACACGCCGAACTGCTCACGCCGGCCGACATCGAGGCGCGCTACCGCATGCCCGGCGGCCACTGGCACCACGGCGAACTGCAGGTCGACCAGATGCTGGTCAACCGGCCCTTCTTCGGCGCCGAGCGCTACGCGACGCCGATCGACGGCCTCTGGCTCGCCGGCGCCGGCTCGCATGCGGGCGGCGGGATTTCTGGCGTGCCGGGACTCAATGCGGCGCGGGCTATGTTGAAGGGGAGGGGGTGATGGTCTGTTTCCATCTCCCCACGCCGTCATCCTCGGGCTTGTCCCGAGGATCTACCAACGTCGGAGAACTGGCAGTACGGTCTTCTAACTCCTGGCCAGCTGCAGCAGATCCTCGTGACAAGCCCGAGGATGACGGCTGCGCCTGTTCGGCGGGCCAAAGGGGGGTGCCATGGAGCGCGACATTGCCATGACGACCGCACTCTCCACCCGCCGCGCCGCCCAATCCCACATCGAGACCCTGCGCCTCGAATCCCCGTTCCACCCGCGCCTCGCGGCGCTGTCGCAGCAGAACGACTGGTATTCCTGGGCGGGCTACAAGGCGCCGCATTCGCTGTGGGACGAGGAGATGGAGTATTTCGCCATCCGCTCGCAGACGGCCGTCTTCGACGTCTCGCCGATGGTGAAATACCGCATCGAGGGGGCCGGCGCGGAAGCCTTTTGCAATCGCCTCACGCTGCGGAACGTTTCAAAACTCAAGCCCGGCAAAGTGCAATACACCGCCTGGTGCGACGACGAGGGCCACGTGCTCGACGACGGCACGCTGTTCCGCCTGTCGGCCACCCGTTTCCGCCTTTGCTGCCAGGAGCGGCATCTGCCCTGGCTGCTCGACTCGGCGATCGGCTTCGATGTGTCCGTGCACGAGGAGACCGAGGAAGTCGCCGGCCTCGCGGTGCAAGGGCCGACTTCCTGCGCGGTGCTGAAGGATGCGGGCTTCGCCGGCGTCGAGACGATGAAGCCGTTCGACATCCGCGTCTTTCCCTTCGGCGCAGGAGAAGTGACGATCTCGCGCACCGGCTTCACCGGCGACCTCGGCTATGAGCTCTTCGTCGACGCCGCCGCCGCGCTTGCGCTCTGGGACCACCTGTTCGAGGCCGGGAGACTGCGCGGCATCCGCGCCATCGGCTACACGGCACTGAACCGCGCCCGCATCGAGACCGGCTTCATCGTGGCCAACGCCGACTTCGTCACGGCCGAACATGCCGTCCGCGCCGACCGCGTGCGCATGCCCGACGAGATCGGCCTCGACTGGATGGTCGATCTCGACAAGCCCTATTTCAACGGCCGACGCGCCATCGAGCGCGCGCGGCGAGAGGGCACGTTGAAGCATGTGCTGGTCGGGCTCGAGATCGAGGGCAACGTACCGGCCGAGCACGCGATCGTCTACCATCGGAAGACGAAGGAGGCGGGTCTGGTGACCGCCGCGATCTGGTCGCCTACCGGCAAGCGCAATATCGCCATCGCCAGTCTGGAGCGGCCCTACGGCACCAGAATCATCGACGACCTGTGGGTCGAGATCTACGCCCTTCGCGAACTGCGCTACCAGAAGCTGATGAAGCGCGCGAAGATCGTCGAGCGCCCCTTCGTCAAGCTCGCGCGGCGGACGCTGACGCCGCCGGGAGACTTCTGACATGTCCGACGACGAGGCCGAGCTCGCGGAAAACTGGGCGTTGGTGAAAACGCCGCTGGGCGAGCCGTGGTCGGGCCGGGCGCGCTATGCTGCCGCGATGTTCCTCTACAAGCGCGGCCTGATGAACGCCGAGACGCTCGAGGTCTATCGGCTCTGCTCGCGCCTCGACCACCAGGACCCGCTGTCGCTCATCCGCCAGCGCGGCTGCGGCAAGGACTGGCTGGAGAAGATGGGAGGCTAGCGCCCCTCTTCTCCCCACTTGAGGGGAAAGGGACGCTAGGTTTTTTCCGGATGCGCCACGACCTGGCGGCCGAAATCCGGCACGTCCACTTCCTGGCCGGCCTCGATGATCGAGCGGCGGATCTGCCGCGTCCGGGTGAACAGGTCGAACAGCTTGTCGCCGTCGCCCCAGCGGATCGCGCGCTGCAGATAGGCGAGATCCTCCGAGAAGCGCGCCAGCATCTCCAGGATCGCGTCCTTGTTGTGCAGGCACACGTCGCGCCACATGGTTGGGTCGGAGGCGGCGAGGCGGGTGAAGTCGCGGAAACCGGAGGCCGAATACTTGATGACTTCCGATTCCGTCACCGCCTCCAGATCGTCGGCCGTGCCGACGATGTTGTAGGCGATGATGTGCGGCAGGTGCGAGACGATCGCCAGGACCTTGTCGTGGTGGGCAGCGTCCATCGTGTCGATATTGGAGCCGCAGCGGCGCCAGAATTCGGCGAGCTTCTCGAGCGCGGCCGGGTCTGTGTCCGGTAGCGGCGTGAAGATGCACCAGCGGTTCTGGAACAGGTCGGCGAAGCCGGCATCGGGGCCGGACTTCTCGGTTCCCGCGAGCGGGTGGCCGGGGATGAAGTGGACGCCCTCCGGAATGTGGGGCTGCATCTGGGCGATGACGGAACCCTTGGTCGAGCCGACATCGGTGACGATCGCCCCCTTCTTCAGCGCGGGCGCGATCTCCTGCGCCACCGCTCCGGACGAGCCGACCGGCACCGAGACGATGACCAGGTCTGCGCCGCGCACCGCGTCTTTCGGGTCTGTGGAATAGGAGTCGCCGAGGCCGAGTTCCTCCGCCCGCTTCAGCGTCTGGGGGCTGCGCGTAGAGATCGCGATGTGCTTCGCCAGCCCTTCGCGGCGGATGACGCGCGCCAGCGACGAGCCGATCAGGCCGATGCCGACCAGCGCGATCCTGTCGAACATGGGTTCGGTCATTTGAGGAAGTCCTTCAGCGCCGCGACGACGCCGCGGTTCGCCTCCTCGGTGCCGATCGTCATGCGCAGCGCGTTGGGGAAGCCGTAGGCCGACACCCGCCGCAGCACATAGCCGCGGGCGGTCAGGTAGTCGTCGGCCTTCGCCGCCGAATGCGCCTCGCCGGCCGGGAAGTGGATCAGGATGAAGTTGCCGACCGACGGCGTCACCGTCAGGCCGAGTGCGCTCAGCTCGTCCGTCGTCCAGGCCAGCCACTTGGCGTTGTGCTCGACCGAACGCTCGACATGGGCGCGGTCGCGGATCGCGGCGGTACCTGCCTCGATCGCGGCTGCGTTGACGTTGAACGGCCCGCGCATGCGGTTCATCGCGTCGGCAATGTGCGCGGGGCAATAGGCCCAGCCGAGCCGGATGCCGCCCAGCCCGTGCACCTTGGAGAAGGTGCGGGTCATCACGACATTCTCCGTCGAGGAGACGAGTTCGATGCCGGATTCATAGTCGTTGCGGCGCACGAACTCGGCATAGGCCGCGTCGAGCACCAGGAGTACATTCTTCGGCAGGCCCGCCTGCAGGCGGCGCACCTCGTCGAAGGGGATGTAGGTGCCGGTCGGGTTGTTCGGATTGGCGAGGAAGACCACGCGGGTCCGGTCTGTCACGGCGGCCAGGATCGCATCGACATTCGCCGTCGCGTTGGTCTCCTTCACCGACACCGGCACGGCGCCCGCGGCCTGGGTGTAGATCTTGTAGACGAGGAAACCGTGCTCAGTGAAGATCGCCTCGTCGCCTGGCTTCAGGTAGGTCTGCGCGAGCAGGCCGATGATCTCGTCCGAGCCGTTCGAGCAGACGATGTTGGCCGGGTTCAGCCCGTGCACCTCGCCGATTGCCTCGCGCAGCTTCGTCGCCGAGCCGTCCGGATAGAACTCCATCTTCTCGGCCAAAGCCTTGACCGCTTCCTTGGCGGCCGGCGAGGCGCCGAGCGGGTTCTCGTTGGAGGACAGCTTGTGCAGCTTTACTCCGGCGGGGGCCGCACTCTTGCCGGGCACATAGGCCGCGATGTCCATCACGCCGGGTTTCGGCTGGGGACGCAGGGCATCGGACATGGCAGGCATTTCCTGTTCGAGAAGATGCGTGCCTTTAGCGGATTTGGGGGGGGCTGGGGAAGGGGCAACGCACCACGGGTGCGGGGAAGGGAATGCTGTTCTCCGTCCGCGCCCATCGGCGCAAATCAAGTCCCATTGACGCGGGGGTCGCGCAGTCATACATAGCGGACGAACTCCGTGGTGATTTGGCCGGTCGGCTTGCAGCCACGTTAAACAAGTCGCTAAAGGGCCGTCGCATGACGAAACCGGCTTTTGCGCGACCCGCAGGCCGGTTTTTGTTTGGAGCATGCGCCATGCCGATCAAGATTCCCGATCAGCTTCCCGCCCGCGAGGTTCTGGTGCGCGAGGGAGTCTCGGTGATGGACGAGCGGTCGGCGCTGCGCCAGGACATCCGGCCGCTGCAGATCGGGCTCCTGAACCTGATGCCCAATAAGATCCGCACCGAGACGCAGATCGCACGACTGATCGGCGCCTCGCCGCTTCAGGTCGAGCTGACGCTGGTGCGCATTGGCGGCCACAAGGCGCGCAATACGTCCGAAGACCACCTCATCTCCTTCTACCAGACCTGGGAGGAGGTCGCCGACCGCAAGTTCGACGGCTTCATCATCACCGGGGCGCCTATCGAACTGCTGCCGTTCGAAGAAGTGACCTACTGGAACGAGCTGACTCGGATCCTCGACTGGACGACGACCAACGTGCATTCGTCCTTCTACATCTGCTGGGGCGCGATGGCCGCTGCGTGGCATTTCCATCGCGTTCCGAAATACACGCTCGAGAAGAAGGCCTTCGGCGTCTACCGGCACAGCAACAACGCCCCGGCATCGCCCTACCTCGCCGGCTTTTCGGACGATTTCGCCATTCCGGTGTCGCGCTGGACCGAAGTCAGGGCGGCCGACATTTCGGCGGCCGGAGACCTCGAACTGCTGATGGAATCGGACGTGACCGGTCCATGCCTCGTCGCCGAAAAGACCGGCAACCGGCTCTACATGTTCAATCATATCGAATACGACTCGACGTCGCTGAAGGAGGAATACGACCGCGACGTCGCCGCCGGCACGCCGATCGCCATCCCGCACGACTACTATCCGCACGACGATCCGTCGCGGCCGCCGCTCAATCGCTGGCGCTCGCACGCGCATCTGTTGTTCGGCAACTGGATCAACCAGGTCTACCAGACCACCTCGTTCGAGATCGAGAAGATCGGCGTCCGTCCCGAGCCGGCGATGGTCTGAGCTTTCTCGGCGAGCTGTTCAGGCCGCGTGGGCGAGGGGGAGCGGGACGTTGGTCTGCGCCGCCGCGGCCGCTTCACGGATGCATTCCTGCAAAAGGTCGAGATCGACGGGGCCGTGAAGGCTCAGATGCACGTCGAGATCGTCGAGTTCCCAGCCTAGCTCCGGAAGTTGCGCGATGATGGCGCCGATGACGCGGCGGTCGTCGAAGCGGGTGATCAGCATTGTGTACCCCGGTTTGCCCGAGGGAATCCTGCGCCAACATGGTTAACGCATAGTTAGCGGCGCGCGGCCGGCTCCCTGCGGGCTCAGCACCGGCACGAAGACGCGGCGCGAGGCTCGGCGACTGACCGGGACGCCCTGATAGAGCCGCTTCTGTGCCTCGACGATGATGACGCCCGAGAACATCGGCCAGAAGCGCCGGCCGGCACGCTCGAAATATTGGTACAGGCGAAGCACGGCGCGCCTGTGGCTCGGCGGGAAGAAGAGCGCTTCGGAGAAGGGCCCTGGCGTGAAGTTCGAATCCCTCAGCAGCTTGGTCAGTTGCCCCCGTGAATAGGGCCGACCGGTGCCGAACGGCGTGTGTTCGAGCCTTGCCCAAACGCCACGCCGATTCGGCACGACCACGACCAGCCGGCCATTGGGGGCCAGCGCCCGCCACATCTCCTTCAGCGTCTCGTGCGGGTCTTCCGAGTGTTCGAGCGCATGCACCATCAGGATGCGGTCGACCGACGAATCCTGCAGCGGCAGTTCCTCGTCGAAAACCAGGGCCGTCGCCGACGGTCCCTGCGGTGGCCAGTTCACGGCGCCCTGCGTGGCGGGCATGAAGGCGAAGACGCGCTCTGCATCCGCCCCGAACCGGTCGAGCCAGGGCAGGGCATAGCCGAGGCCGACCAGGCGCTCGTTGGGAACGGCGGCCCAGACGGGTGCAATGGCGGCGGCAATCGAGCGCTCGGCCAGTCGGCCCAGCATCGACGCATAGAAGGCGCGGAGGTCGACGATGTCGGCATGCATGGCGCGGACGGTAGTTGCCCGATGCGGATAGATCAAGGAAGGCGGGTGACATGGGACCGCCGCCGCCCTATCTTCCGCACATCCCCCAGGAGATTCCGCGCATGCCTTTGATGGTCGAACAATTCACGTGCCGAAGCGACAATTTCGGCGTTCTTCTGCATGACGCGACGACGGGGCAGACGGCGGTCATCGACGCGCCGGAGGAGCGGCCTATCCTTGAGGCCGTCGAACGCACCGGCTGGCGGCCGACCGTCATCTTCACCACCCATCATCATCCCGACCATGTAGAAGCGAACCTCGCGCTGAAGGAGCGTTTCGGCCTGACCATCATTGGGCCGAAGGCCGAGGCCGAGAAGATCCCGGGGATCGACCGCACCGTCGTCGACGGCGACACGTTCGACTTTTCCGGCCATCCCGTGCGGGTCATCGAGACACCGGGCCACACCGCCGGCCATGTCTGCTACCACCTGTCTGAAGACGGCCTGCTCTTTGCGGGCGACACGCTTTTCGCGCTCGGCTGCGGCCGGCTGTTCGAACGCGGGCCGGCCGACATGTACCGGTCGCTGCAGAAGCTCGCCGCGCTGCCGCTGGAGACGGTGGTCTATTGCGGCCACGAATACACGCAGTCGAACGCACGTTTCGCGCTCTCCGTCGACCCGACCAATTCGGCGCTGAAGGAGCGCGCGAAGGAGATCGAGGCGCTGCGGGCAGAGGGCAAGCCGACGCTGCCGACGACGCTTATGGCCGAGATGTCGACCAATCCGTTCCTGCGCTGGCACGACCCCGTCATCCGCCGGAATCTCGGCATGGAAACGGCCTCTGACGAAGCGGTGTTCGCCGAGATCAGGAAACGGAAGGACGTCTTCTAGGGCGCGGGCTACCGCGTCGGCACCGGCGTCTCGCCGCGATAGTCGTAGAAGCCGCGGCCGGTCTTTCGGCCGAGCCAGCCGGCCTCGACATATTTCACCAGCAGCGGGCAAGGGCGGTATTTCGTGTCCGACAGCCCATCGTGCAGCACCTGCATGATCGACAGGCACGTATCGAGGCCGATGAAATCTGCGAGCTGCAGCGGGCCCATCGGATGGTTGGCGCCGAGCTTCATCGCCGTGTCGATACCTTCCACCGTACCCACGCCTTCGTAGAGCACGTAGATCGCCTCGTTGATCATCGGCAAAAGGATGCGGTTGACGATGAAGGCCGGGAAGTCTTCGGCCACAGTGATCGTCTTGTCGAGCGAATGCACGAAGGATTTCGCCGCCTCGAAGGTCTGGTCCACCGTGGCGATGCCGCGCACCAGTTCGACCAGCTTCATCACGGGCACGGGGTTCATGAAGTGAATGCCGATGAAGCGCTCCGGACGGTCGGTGCTGGCGGCCATGCGGGTGATCGAGATCGACGAGGTGTTGGTGGCGATCAGCGCCTGCGGGTTCAGCACCGGGCAGAGCTGCTGGAAGATCTTGCGCTTGACCGTCTCGTCCTCGGTCGCCGCTTCTATGACGAGGTCGGCGCCGGCCAGGTCCTGCATGGCTTCGGCCGGGCGAATGCGTCCGACGGCCGCGTTGCGGTCCTGCTCGGCCATCTTTCCGGACGCGACCTGGCGGGCCATGTTGCCGCTGACGGTGGCAATGCCCTTCTCGATGCGGTCCTTGGAAATATCGTAGAGGAGAACCTCGTAGCCGGCCAGCGCCGCCACATGGGCGATGCCTCCGCCCATTTGCCCTGCGCCGATGATGCCGACGGTTCCGATCTTGCCCATGTTCCTCGCCCACTCCACCCGGCATTTATTGTGCAGCGCAAACTATGAGGGCGGGGAGACTGCGTCTACCCCGCCCTCAACAATAAATACCTAAGCCTGCGAGGCGTCAAAGCGCCTTTTCGAGTTCCGGCAGGATGGTGAAGAGGTCGCCGACGATGCCGAAATCGGCGACCTGGAAGATCGGAGCTTCCTCGTCCTTGTTGATGGCGACGATGACCTTGGAGTCCTTCATGCCGGCGAGATGCTGGATCGCGCCGGAAATGCCGACCGCGATGTAGAGCTGGGGTGCGACGACCTTGCCGGTCTGTCCGACCTGCCAGTCGTTCGGCGCGTAGCCGGCGTCTACGGCGGCGCGGGAGGCACCGACGGCGGCGCCGAGCTTGTCGGCCACCGGCAGGATCACCTCCTGGAACTTCTCCGAGGAGCCGAGCGCCCGGCCGCCCGAGATGATGATCTTGGCCGAGGTCAGTTCCGGACGATCGCTTTCCGACAGACGGTTCTCGACGAAGCTGGAGAGGCCGGGATCGGCCGCGGCGTTGACGCTCTCGACCGGGGCCGAACCGCCTTCGCCCGCGCCCTGGAACGACGCGGTGCGGACCGTGATCACCCGCTTCGCGTCGGTCGACTGCACCGTCTGGATCGCGTTGCCGGCATAGATCGGACGCTTGAACGTGTCGGCCGACACGACCTCGACGATCTCGGACAACTGCATCACGTCGAGCAGCGCGGCAACGCGCGGCATGACGTTCTTGCCCATCGAGGTGGCGGGGGCGATGATCGTGTCGTAGCCGCCGGCAAGCGACACGACGAGGGCCGCGACGGGCTCGGCGAGACGCTCGGCCAGCGTGTCGGACTCTGCCAGAAGCACCTTGGTCGCGCCCTTGAGCTTGGACGCGGCGTCGGCGGCCGGCTTGGCGCCCTTGCCGGCGACGAGGATATGCACGTCCGAGCCGATCTTCAGGGCGGCCGACAGGGCCTTCGAGGTCTGGTCGGAGAGCGAGGCGTTGTCGTGTTCGGCGACGAGAAGAATTGCCATTGGTATGATCCTTTCCTGATCGCCTCAGATGACGCCGGCGCCCTTGAGGGCCGACACGAGTTCCTGAACCGTCTTCACCTTGACGCCCGCCTTGCGGCCGCCCGGCTCCTCGGTCTTCAGGACCTTCAGCCGCGCCTTGACCTCGACGCCGAAGTCGCCCGGGGTCTTTTCGTCCAGCGGCTTCTTCTTCGCCTTCATGATGTTCGGAAGCGAGGCATAGCGCGGCTGGTTGAGCCGCAGGTCCGTCGTCACGATCGTCGGCAGCTTCACCTCGATCACCTGCAGGCCGCCGTCGACCTCGCGCGTCACCTTGGCCTTGCCGTCGGAAAGCTCGATCTTCGAGGCGAACGTCGCCTGCGACCAGCCGAGCAGCGCCGCCAGCATCTGGCCGGTCTGGTTGGCATCGTCGTCGATCGCCTGCTTGCCGAGGATGATCAGGCCAGGCTGTTCTGCGTCCGCGACCCCCTTGAGGATCTTGGCCACGGACAGCGGCTCGACCAGATCGTCGACCTTGACCAGGATGCCGCGGTCGGCACCCATCGCGAGCGCCGTGCGGATCGTCTCCTGCGCCTGCGCCGGGCCGATCGACACGACCACGATCTCCTCGACCTTGCCGGCCTCCTTCAGGCGGATCGCCTCCTCGACGCTGATCTCGTCGAACGGGTTCATCGCCATTTTGACGTTGGCAAGCTCGACCCCAGACCCGTCGCCCTTGACGCGGATCTTCACGTTGGCGTCCACAACCCGCTTCACCGGGACAAGTACTTTCATGCGTCGATTTCCTCTCTGATCGCGTCTCCCGGCGCTGCTATCACGAAGATGGCTTGCCGGTTTGCCAATTGCCGACGTGGCGGCACTAGAAAACGGACATCCGGTCCCGAAGGACCCGAAAAACGCCTGTTGCTCTAGTCGTGGGGGGCAGTCGCGTCAATAAGCAAACGACTGCGGCGAAACAGCTGTGTCAGGACCGTCGGCCCAAGGGGCCGCGGGAGCGCCGACCCTAGCGGAGGTCCAGCGCAGGCAGGTCCAGATGCTGTTCGACACGGCGCATTCGCGCCTCGAGCTCGCTGATGAGGATGCCGTGGCCGATGACGGATGTGTGGTATTCGACGACCGTCCGCCTCAGACCGGCGATCTGATCGCTCGTCTCCTTGCGCATGACCATCAAGTCGGAAGCGACGTCGGCGCGAAGGGAGTGCATATCCGAACGCACATCCGCGATATCACCCTTTAGGTCGTCGCGCATGTCGCCAATCTCCGCGCGCATCTGGCGGAGCATCTGCAGGATCAAGCTTTCCGGCTCGTCGCTCATGTGGCGCTAATACCACACCCAGTCACGCGGCGCTACTGGCGCCCCCAGGGACCGGTCGGGGTGACCGGTGTCGTGACCGGCACCGCGACTTCCGCGCCGCGCGGGGTGACGATGTCCCTGTCGAAGAGCGGAACGCCCTTGCGCCGCATGATCAAGACGAGCGCCGCGCCGGCAACGATGCCGCCCACATGGGCCGCCCAGGACACCTGGTCTTCGCCGCCGGCTGCGAACATCAGGAACTGGAAGGCGATCCACAGCACGATCGGAATCCAGGCGGGAATCCGCAGAGGCAATCGCATCAGCACCAGAACCCAGACCTTCACGCGCGGATGGAGCATGAGATATGCGGTCACCACCCCGGCGATTGCGCCGGATGCACCGATCAGCGGCACCTGTGAATTCACGTCGACGATCCCGTGCAGCCATGCGCCTGCGACGGCGCATAGCAGGTAGAAGATCAGGAAGCGCACATGGCCGAGCGCGTCCTCGACATTGTCGCCGAATACCCACAGGAACAGCATGTTGCCGGCAAGATGCATGAAGTCGCCATGCAGGAAGGCATAGGTGATGTAGGTTAGGATATCGGGAACGATGATCTGCTCCGGACCGCGCTCGGCGAGATCGTAGATGGTGGAAGGAATGTAGCCGAGACCGATGGCCGTCGCCTGGGCGAAGCTCTCGCTCGAAAAAGTCGTCATCAGCCAGACGACGACATTGGCGACGATCAGGCCGATCGTCACATATTGCATCTTGATGTGCTTCAGGCTGTTGGCATCATGCAGCGGAATGAACATTCAGTGCGCCCCCACGGCCCCCGCCGTCACCTGTTCTTCCCGGGCACCCATAGCACGTCCGCGGCGCCGTTGTCATTGACCACGCGGGCGGCGACGAACAGGAAGTCCGATGCGCGGTTCAGATACTTCACGACCTCCGGATTGACTTTCTCCTCCGGCATCCGGGCCAGCTCGACCGTGATCCGTTCGGCCCGGCGGATGACAGTGCGGGCGAGATGCAGGTAGGCCGACGCGGCGGACCCGCCCGGCAGAACGAAGGAACGCAGCGGCTGCAAGCCGGCGTTGAGCGCGTCGATATCCGCCTCGATCCGGGCGACCTGGGCGGCGACGATGCGCAGCGGCTCGTAGGGCAGCGGCTTGTCCGTTTCCGGCGTGGCGAGGTCTGCGCCGAGGTCGAAGAGGTCATTCTGCATGCGCAGAAGCATGACGTCGATCTCGCGGTGCTGTTCCGCCGTGTGCAGCCGCGCCAGCCCGATCGTCGAGTTCGCCTCGTCCACCGTGCCGTAGGCTTCGACACGGCGGTCGTGCTTGAGCCGCCGCGCGCCGGTTGCCAGCCCGGTCGTGCCGTCGTCGCCTTTGCGGGTGTAGATCTTGTTCAGCTTGACCATGATCGCTCAGCCGCGCGTGAAATAGACGGCGAGCAGAATGAGGCAGAGAGCGATGAACTGAAGGAAGACGCGCGCCTGCATCAGCTTGTTGGAGGTGTTGGCGTCGCCTCCCTTCATCATGTTCCAGAGCCCGCGCAGAAGCACGATGACGACCGCGACCATGGCGACGATCGCGAAGATGTTGAAGACGGTGGACATTCTCTCTTCCCTCTTGCCCGGCGCGGGTTCGTGGTGGCTCACATAACGTGCATTGCACCGGATGGCAGCATCTTTCGGATGCACGGGAGGCGATCTGCGAGCCGGGCGCGGGTTGTTTCCTCAGAACCCTTCCCATATTCAAACATGGCGCACAATCGGCGGAGAGGGCATGCGAAACATCGTCGCCGCGAAACGGATCCTGTCGGACGCGATGGGACACTTCAACACCGACGACGGCTGGTCGATGTCCAGCCATCTCGCGATTTCCGCGCTGATGGCGCTGTTTCCGTTCCTGATCTTCGCCACCGCGCTCGCCAGCTTCCTCGGTGCCGACGCGTTTGCCGACACCGCGGTGCATCTCGTCTTCGACACCTGGCCGCCACAGATCGCCGAACCGATCGCCAAGGAAGTGCGCAACGTGCTGACCGTGCAGCGCGGCGATTTCCTCACCGTATCGGTGATCGCCGCCGCCTTCTTCGCCTCGAACGGGATCGAGGCGCTGAGAACCTCGCTCAACCGCGCCTACCGCGTCGCGGACACGCGCTCGCTCATCTTCCGCCGCGTCCAGAGTTTTGCTTTCGTCTTCGTCGCGACGCTCGGCTTTCTCGCGATCAGCGTGCTGCTCGTCCTGGCGCCGCTGATCGCCGACATCGCGGAGCGGAACCTGTCGTGGATCGGTCCCTACATGGGAACCATCACCTTGTGGCGCTACGTGATCGCCTCGGGCGTGATCGTATTCGGCCTCTTTGCCGTGCATCTGTGGCTGCCCGCCGGTCACCGTTCCTTCGGCGACGTTATTCCGGGCATTGTCTTCACGCTGATCGCCTGGCTCGCCGGCTCGAGCATATTCGCGGCCTATCTGCGCCAGTTCTCCACCTATGTCTCGACCTATGCCGGGCTCGCCTCGGTGATGATCGCGGTGATCTTCCTCTACATCATCTCGGCGCTGTTCATCCTAGGCGGCGAGTTCAACGCGGCGATCAAGCGCTACCTCGATGCACGGTCACGCATTGCGGGTTGATGTGGCGAGCGCCACGCCCGTCGACGCAATGGCCATTCCCGCGATCTGGACGAGGGTGAGCGTTTCGCCGAACAGCGGCCAGGCCATCAGCGCGGTGACCGCAGGGACCAGGTAGAAAAGTGAAGATACTTTCGCGACGGATCCCTCGCGGATCAGATACATCAGCAGGAAGATCGCGCCGATCGACAGGACGAAGACCAGCCAGACCAGGGCGAAGACCAGTTCGCCGGTCAGCACGAACTCCCGCGTCTCCAGCCAGAACGACATCGCCACCATGAGGGCGGTCGCGCCGACATATTGCCAGAAGCTGCCGGTGACGAGGTCGAGGCCGCCGACGAAGCGCTTCTGCCAGATGGTGCCGGCGCTCATCGCGATGACGCCCAGCACCATCGCGCTCAGCGCAGCCGGCGTCAGCGCGTCCGCAGCGGCGCCGAGCTTCGGCCAGATGACGACCACCACCCCGACGAAGCCAAGTCCCAAGCCCAGCCAGTTGCGCGGATCGATGCGTTCGCGCAGCGCCACACCCGCGACCAGCGCGGTGATCAACGGCTGCAGGCCGACGATCAATGCGGAAAAACCCGCGGTCATGCCGTGGCGGATCGCCCAGAACGTGCCGCCGAGATAGACGCCGTGCATGAGCGCGCCGGCGAGTGCCGCGTGCGCCGCGCCCCGCGCGCCGGCCCGCCGGGCGCCCATTGCCAGTCCGATCGCGCCGATGATGAGCATCGTCAGGCCGAACCGCACGGCCAGGAAGGAAAACGGCTCCGCCCAGGGCATGGCATAGCGCGCGCCGATGAAGCCGGTCGCCCAGAGCACGACGAACAGTGCGGGAACGTAGGCGGCTGGGGAGATCATGGAAAGTCGCATCCGGTGGACCGGATCGCTCTAATTGAAGCAACCGCGGCAAGCAAAGCGAAACGAATGGGCCACATCCTGCACGCCGGGCGTATGGGGAGGGCATAGCTGCGAGGTTCGGCGGATGCTTTCGAGTCTCGATACCAGTTCCCTGATGTTCGCGATCACGATCGTCGCGATCTTGTCGCTGATGCTCGGGATGGCTCTCGACGGGGTCATGCAGGACGACGGCTTCGGCCCGTTCGGCAACATGGTCATCATCACGGCGGGCTTCTTTCTCGGGATCCTCGCGGCCAACCGGTGGGGTTTCCGGTTCAGCGAGCTCGAGATCGCCGTTGCTACCGGCCTGGGCGGCGCTTTCGTCGCGCTGTTTACTCTTTCGCTGGCGAAGGCCGGGATAGAGAGGGCGCTGCGCTCCTAGAGCCCTTCCAGCGCCAGCGCACGAACCTCCTCCGGGCTCATGCCGCTTTCCCGCAGCGCCCTGAGCCCCGTGTCGCGCCGGCTCTTGGCGAGCTTGCGGCCGTCTTCGCCGACGATCAGGCTGTGGTGCCGGTAGCGCGGCGCCGGCAGGCCGAGCAGGTTCTGCAGCAGACGGTGAATCGCCGTGGCATGGAAGAGGTCCTGACCCCGCACGACGTCGGTGACGCCCTGGATCGCGTCGTCGACAGTGACCGAGAGATGATAGCTCGCCGGCGCGTCCGAGCGCGACAGGATCACGTCACCCCAGATTTCGGGTCGGGCCGCGACTTTTCCGGTTTCGCCCAGCGGTCCGGCGCCGAGTTCGGTCCAGGCGAGCTTCTCTCCGGCCTTTGCAAGCGCTGCCGCGACATCGAGGCGCCAGGCGTGCGGCGCGCCCGAGGCGATACGCTTCTGCCGCTCGCGGCGCGTGAGGAAACGGTCGACATCGGGATAGAGCGGCGCTCCGTCCGGGTCGCGCGGCCAGCGGCGCACCGGCGTCTCGCTCTCCGCGATATGGTCGCGGATCTGCCCCCGGCTCATGAACGAGGGGTAGACGACACCCATAGCCTTCAATCGGTCGAGTGCGTCCGCGTAATCGGCGAAATGCTCCGACTGGCGGCGCACCGGCTTTTTCCATTCGATGCCCAGCCATTCCAGGTCGCGATAGATGCCGGCCTCGAATTCCGGCGTGCAGCGTTTGAGGTCGATATCCTCGATACGCAGCAGGAAGCGCCCCCCGGCCTCGTGCGCCAGCCGCTGGTTCAGCAGCGCAGAGCGGGCATGGCCGAGATGAAGCTCGCCATTGGGGCTCGGGGCAAATCGGAAAACGGGTGGACTCGCCAAGTCTGTCCTGCTGGGTGGAGTGGGGCGCGAGAGCGTTGCCGCCCTGGCCGTTTCATTGCTACGGCTTTTTCGGCGCAAGGAAAAGGAAGCGCATGCGGCGGATTTCCAATGATTGCGACATTGCGGACGCGCTCGACGCGCTTGTCGCGGCAGATCCGAGGCTGGCTGCTGTCCGCGCCGCCGCCGGCGAGGTGCCGCTGCGCCTGTCTTCGCCGGGCTTTTCCAGCCTGGTCTCGATCGTCGTCTCGCAGCAGGTGTCGCGCGCCAGCGCCGATGCGATCCTCGGCCGGCTGGTCTCGCTGGTCGAGCCGCTGACGCCGCAAGCGGTGCTCGCCGCCGACCCTGACCTCTTCCGCCAGGCCGGCCTCTCGCGCCCCAAGCAGGCGACCATGCTGGCATTGTCGCGAGCCGTGCGCGACGGGCTCGACCTCGACGGCCTGTGCGACCGCGACGCCGAGGCCGCGATCACCGAGCTGACCGTCGTTCCGGGCATCGGCCGCTGGACCGCGGAAGTCTATCTTCTCGCCTGTGCCGGCCACCCGGATGTCTTTCCGGCGCGCGACGTCGCGCTGCAAATCGCGGTCGGTGCCGCGCTCGGCATCGACCCCCGTCCGGGCGAGAAAGCGCTGATCTGGATCGCCGAATCATGGGCGCCCTGGCGCGCCGTGGCCGCACGCCTGTTCTGGGCCTACTACCGCCACCTCAAAGGCCGGGAGGCCGCGCCAGCCTCCGAGAGGCCGCTAAACCTAGAAAAAAACTGAACAAATGGGGCATTGCGGCAACAGTCCGGCCGTTTTGACCGCTTCACAATCCTGTCACGTCTCGCTTACAGTATCCGCGCCGATCGCTTCGGGCCGCAGGAGAAACGCGACGTGACTGTTCATGTCTCGCCAGATGGTTTGCCGGCACTGGTGCTGAACGCGGACTACCGTCCGCTCAGCTATTACCCGCTGTCGCTCTGGTCCTGGCAGGACGCGATCAAGGCCGTCTTCCTCGACCGGGTGAACATCGTCGCCGAATATGAGCACAGCGTGTCGTCGCCGACCTTCTCGATGAAGCTGCCCTCGGTGGTCTGCCTGAAGAGCTATGTGAAGCCGTCGCGCAATCCGGCCTTCACGCGCTTCAACGTGTTCCTGCGCGACCGCTTCCAGTGCCAGTATTGCAGCTCGACCGAGGATCTGACCTTCGATCACGTCATCCCCCGCCGCTGCGGCGGGGCGACGACGTGGGAAAACGTCGTCGCGGCCTGCTCGCCCTGCAATCTGAAGAAGGGCGGCATGCTGCCGGCGCAGGCGAAGATGTGGCCGATGCAGAAGCCCTTCCATCCGTCGGTGCACGACCTGCACAACAACGGCCGCATGTTCCCGCCCAACCATCTGCACGAAAGCTGGATGGACTATCTCTACTGGGATGTGGAACTGGAGCCCTAAACTCGGGCCCAAATCCGTACCGGCGGGCACCTGGCTTAGTCTTCTGCGCTTCCGGTGCTCACGAACTCAAAGTCCGCTGCGCTCCGGTTCTCGAAGCCGTCGCCATGTGCCTCGCCGGCCCAAATTTGGATCCCGAGTTTGCCGTCGCGCCACTCGAATATCGACTACTTGCCCAGCGCCGCCCGATAGCTCACCGCAGCCCAGAACACGCTGGCGAGCACATTCCAGCCTGCGAAGGAAAGGCCGAGGAAACGGCCAGCGGCTTCGTCGCAGGAGGGCGGGATCAGCGTGTTCAATTGGTCGAGCACGCCGTTGCCTGACCCTTGCGGGGCCACGACCGCGCCGCAGCTCGCCGGGCCCGGCCACCAGTGCCACTCGACGCCGGAATGGTAGATAGCGAGGCCCAGCCCGTAGGTCATCAGGAGCGCGCCGGCGAGCAGGAGCAGGCGGGCGACGATGGGCGGCCAGCGCAGCCAGATCGCGACCAGTGCCAGCGCCATCAGCGGCACGCCGATATAGTAGGGCGTGCGCTGCTCGAGGCAGAGCATGCAGGGGATGTAGCCGCCGATATGTTCGAAGCCGAGCGCGGTGCCGACGGTCGCCGTCATGCCGAGAAGCAGGGCAAGTGCGGCCCATTTCTGGGTTTCGCCGATCGGGGAGGCAAGGGACATAGGCGTGGTCGCTCCGGCAGGGATGTCGGCCGCGAGCAACGCCAAGTTCGCGACAAATGCAAGGCCGGCGCGCTTCACAAGCCCGCGACTTCGGCGCGCAGTGTGAAGACAGGTTGACGGGCAGGGGCGCGAAAGTATAGTCCGCAGCCGTCGCCGCGGATCGCTGTCCGGCCTGGCGCGCCCCCTTGGCGGAATTGGTAGACGCGCCTGACTCAAAATCAGGTTCCGAGAGGAGTGCTGGTTCGATCCCGGCAGGGGGCACCATTGGTCCACCTAGAAGCCCTGTAGTCCTAGCACTTCTCGGCCTTCAGCTGTCCCCGAGGTCCACCGAAAGGTCCACCAAGGGGTCCACGAGAGATGATGATTGACCTTCCATACGTCCAGAAGCGCGGCGCAAACTATCGTTACCGACGCAAGGTGAAGCCCGAATTGCGCGCTGCAATCGGCAAGACCGAGATCATATTCGGCCTCGGGAAGCAGGACGCTGACTTCGTGAAGCGCTATCAAACAGCCCACAAAGCTGCCGAAGAGCTTTTCAAGGAAGCGGCCCGACCAACCCGTATCAAGGCCCTCGGCGAGCCCACCGCCATCGAATTGGGGCGGCGCGCTGACCGGCTTGTGCGCGACTTTGGCCTTGATCCTGATTGGGCTGGAGCTGACGACCCTGACGACTTCGACCAAGAGGGGCTTGCCCGTGAAGTGATCGCCGAAGGCATTGCTTCGAAATACCCAGTTGATGATCACGGCCACCCCATTGGCATTTCGCGGGACGACGCTGCGGTGTTGCGGGCGCTTGCTTACGGTTCCCGTCTGGAGAGGATTGAGCCGACCCTTGAAGACGCCAAGCAGCACTACCTGAAGGAGAAGATCGCTGGGACACCGGACGAACATCGGAACACGCTCAGGGTCAACCGCGTCGTTGGCTACATTCAAGCCGCCTTGGGGCGGAAGAACCCGCCGCTGGTCAGCTTGACCAAGATCGATGCTCTTGCCGTGCGCGACTACATGCTTGGCGTCGTCAACTCGCCTTCGACCGTCAAGCGGTATCTCAATGACCTGCGGGCCATCTTGAATGAAGCTATCGACACCTTCGGCCTGTCAACGCGTATGGCGAACCCGTTCAACAGGATCGCCGTCAAGCTCGATGGAGTCGCGAAGAATGCCCGCGACCCATTCACGCCCGACGAATTGGCAAGAACTCGCAAGCGCGTCCTCGTGTCAGCCGGCGCGGAATTGAAGTGCATTTGGCGCATTCTGGAGGGGACGGGTTGCAGGCTTGCCGAAGTTAGCGGACTGCTCGTCTCTGATGTGGTCCTGGACCATGAGAGGCCGTATCTCGACATTCGGTTTCACCCACATCGGCGATTGAAGACGAAAGGCTCTGTCCGCCGTGTTCCGCTCTTGGGGGATGCTCTGGAGGCCGCGCGACAGGCCGTAGAGGCCGCGGAGGCGGGGGCCCCCCTCTTCCCGACCTACGCCAGCAAGAAAGGGACTGGCGCGGCGTCAGCTGCCCTCATGAAGCACGTTCGGGCGGAGGTTTCTCGGCGTAAGGTGACCGTCCATTCGCTTCGGCACATGATGAAGGACCGGCTGGTTTTGGCGGCGGTCGCAAAGGCGGAGCAGGACCTCGTGCTGGGGCACTCTTCGGGTAGCATCGGGGAGGCTTACGGTGGCGACGAGGCTCGGCTGGAGGTGGCGGAACGTGCGCTGAGAAAGGCCATGGGACTGTGATAGGAGACGTTGAGCTACTAGGGAGCCTCGGGCGAGGTTGATCGGCTCGTAGCGTCCCGCTGCGCCCTGAGCGCCTCGTAGAGCTGTCCTGGACCCAGCAGGACCTCTCTCAGGCCCTCCTGCACCTTCTTGGAGCCAAGCACCTGCTGGCTCATGGTCTGGTGCGCGTCCATAGCGTCGATCACCGCGTCGATAATCGCCTGCGCGAGATCGGGGGAATTGGAGAATTGCTGCTTGCTGTTGCTCTCCGCCTGTTGGACCAGTGTCTCTGACTGCAGCAGCTTCCCCTTCAGCACGTTGTTCACGTAGATAAGCTGATCGTTGTCCGAGACGTCGCCTTGGAAGAGGTCATTCACCTTGGCGATGATCTCGGCGAGAAGCGCGCGCTCCTTCTCCTGCACCGTGCCTGAACCGGCGTCATAGAGCGGCTGGAGCTTCTCCCCGAAGCCTCCGAGGACGAGCGGCGTCTTGCCATGGCTGGTCAGCTTGTGGTGCGTCAGGGTGATCTTGGAGACGTCCACGGTCTCTCGCTGGCGACCGAACTCCAGCAGGGGAATGAGGCGACGGAAGAAGATCGCACGCGCCTCGATGGCCGTATTGCCGTAGTCGAATATCTGCGACAGGAAGGTGTAAAGGCGGATGTAAGCACCCATGTCGTTGCGGAACAGGAGAAGGGCGTTCAGTTCATCCTGAGCCGTTCCCTCCGCCTTGTCGTCGCCACGCGCATCCGCTGCTAGAAGCCGCTTCTGTGCGTCGCCATACGCATGAAGAAGGCGGTCAGCGACCGGCATGATGGCCGCAACGAGATCGCCTTGTTTCGACGCCGGGTCCAACTCCACCCTCACTACACGATCGACCTCGTAGTCGTCGTAGTAGCCGAGCGCATCCAGCTTGGCGCGCAGGTTGAAGACGAGGTTCGGGTCGGTCACGTCCTCCAAGCTGGCGGTCTCGTGATACGTCTGGAACGCCCTGAGGACCTCCTCGGCATTGTCGGCGAAGTCGAGGACATAGGTCGTGTCCTTTCCGGGATGCGCCCTGTTGAGCCGTGAGAGGGTCTGGACGGCCTGAATGCCGGCGAGGCGGCGGTCGACATACATGCCGCACAGCAAGGGCTGGTCGAAGCCGGTCTGGAACTTGTTGGCCACGAGCAGGATATGATAGTCCGCCAGCTTGAATGCCTCACGGATGTCGCGGCCGTTGAGGTCTGGGTTCAATGCCTTGCTGGCCTCGGTGAAGGGTTCCGAGCCGCTTTCCTTGTCGTCCACCTCGCCAGAGAAGGCGACGAGCGTGCCGATCTTGTAGCCCTTCTCGCGGATGTATTTCTGTATCGCGAGCTGCCACCGGACGGCCTCGACACGGCTCCCCACAACAACCATCGCTTTGGCCTTGCCGTCGAGAAGCGGCTGCACCATGGCCCGGTAATGCTCGACCACGACCTGAACCTTCTGGCTGATGTTGTAGGGATGCAGCCGCACCCAGCGCATCAGCGTCTTGACCGCCTCCGACCGCTCGACCTCCTCATCGCCCATCTCGTTGCCGTCGTTGGCGAGCTTGAAGGCGAGACTGTAGGGTGTGTAGTTCTGCAGCACGTCGAGGATGAAGCCCTCTTCGATCGCTTGACGCATCGAATAGACGTGGAAGGCTTCAGGGAGGTTGGTCGCGCTTGCCGGCTGGGCTGGGTCGGGGCGGCGTCCGAACAGCTCCAGCGTCTTGCCCTTCGGGGTCGCGGTAAAGGCGACATAGGTCACGCCCTTGTCGGCGGCTCGCGACGCCATCTGCGCGGCCAGGATGTCCTCCGTGCTGACCTCACCGCCATCGCCCAGCGCCTCAAGCTCCTCTGCGGAGAGGACAGCCTTGAGCTTGGCTGCCGCCTCGCCCGTCTGGCTCGAATGTGCTTCGTCGGCGATCACGGCGAAGCGCTTGCCCTCCGTCGCCGCAAGCTGGCGCACCTCTTCGAGCGCGAAGGGGAAGGTCTGGATGGTGCAGACGACGATCTTCTTGCCGTCCGCAAGTGCCTTGGCGAGCTGTCCGCTCTTGGCTCCCGCGTCGCTTTTAATAGTCGCCACCACGCCTGCATTGCGTTCGAAGCTAAAGATCGCTTCCTGCAATTGGCTGTCGATGACATTGCGGTCGGACACGACCAGCACGCTGTCGAAGACCTTGCGATCCGCGCTGTTATGCAGATCGGCGAGGAAGTGCGCCGACCACGCAATAGAGTTCGTCTTGCCCGAACCGGCTGAGTGCTGGATCAGATACTTGCCGCCTGCCCCTTCCGCCAGCACCGCAGCCCTGAGCTTCCGGGTTGCGTCGAGCTGATGATAGCGCGGGAAGATGTAGCCCGTAAGCTTCTTCTTCCCGTCACGGGTGGCGACCATGTAGCGACCGAGGATTTCCAGCCAGCTGTCGCATTGCCAGACTTCCTCCCACAGGTATGCCGTTGGATGGCCGTTGGCGTTGGGCGGGTTCCCCTTGCCGCCGCCATTGCCCCTGTTGAACGGCAGGAAGGTGGTCAGCGGGCCGATCAGCTTGGTCGTCATCATCACTTCGGCGTTGCTGACCGCGAAGTGGACCAGTGCGCCGCCGGGAGAGCCCAGCAGCGGCTCAGGGGCCTGCCCCTTGGGGGAAGGAAGCCGGTCGAAGCGATACTGATCCACGGCGTCCTGCACGGACTGGGTGAAGTCGGTCTTCAACTCCGCCGTCGCGACTGGCAAGCCGTTCAGGAACAGCACGAGATCGATGCAGTTCTCGTTGGCCCGCGAATAGCGCACCTGCCGCACGACCCGAAGTCGGTTCGCGGCGTAACGCGCGAGGATGTCGCCATTCATCCCCAGCGCTGGCCTGAACTGGGCGAGGCTCAGCGGCGCGCGCAGACCGATCAGTTCGATGCCGTGGCGCAGGACGTCCAGCGTGCCACGCTCATCGATCTGCTTACGCAGACGGTCCAGCAGCATGGCTTCCGCCGCCGCTCCATGGTTCTTGGCGAGCGTCGCCCAGGCATTCGGTTGGGTCGCCTGCACCCATGCAATGACATCGGCCGGAAACAACGTGCGGGTGCGGTCATAGCCTGCCGCATCGCCCTTCTCATGAAGCCAGCCATGATCCGAGAGGTAGTCGCAGACCTCCGCTTCGAAGCTGATCTCCTTGTGCACGGTCATGCGACACTCCTCCAATCAGAGCTGAAGCGCGGTCACTCTTGCCCGCAACGCCTTGTCCAACCGGATCATCGCATCAGTCATGCGCGCATGGATGTCAGGCCACTGGTCGGCCGCAGACCTGTAGCCGCCTGGCATGACGTAGCGGATGCGGCTGCCTTCTCCCTGAGGCAGTTCCTGCCATTCGAGGTTAGCTCCGAAATCGGCTTCGATCTCTGCCCGCTGGGCGAGCAGTGCGTTGAATGCTGCCTTGTTCCGTGCGGTTGCGCCGCGTCCAAGAGAAATCCAAAGCTCGACTTGGCAGTCGTCCTGCCGAACAGAATAGGTCAGGTTGAAGCCGCCGCGACCGATGCTTCCCGCGATCCATCCATCTCGTGTGGGTTTCCTCCCGGCATGCGACAAAGTCTTGGTCTTGGCCACGTCCAAAAGTTGCTCCCAGAACTTAAAGCGCAAGTCATGGCGCTCCATGTGAGACTTCCGCTCAGCTTGTTTCTTGATGCCTATTTGGGTCTGGAAGCTGGCAGTCTCGGGCAATGGGATCAACTGCTGCATGTCGACCAAGACCCGACCGTCGTTCAAGCGGTAAGGCTTCATGCGAACGCAGCGAATGTCGACATCGCGGTCGATCAGCCACAGGACGGCGGTGGTGAGTTCCTTACCGAAGTCGGCCGCCGCCAAAATGATCCTCGTGTCCTGGCCGAACTGTTCCTCATCGGGAGTATCCCACCCGAGAAACCCCAGGATCGCCCCCTTCGCGGCATCGAGGTCGGGCTGCGCTGCACTTCGGAAGCGAGCGTGTGTCTCGACCAGTTGCTCGAATGTCATTGCCGAGATCATCGCAGCATAGCGCAGGGCCTGCAGCTCCATGTGGCCCCCATCGTCCGTGCGCTTCAGTTCCACGACCACGAGGTTGGCATCGCTGTCGATGCAGAGGAGATCGATCCGACGCGAACTGTCGAGCCAGTCGCCGAACTCCTCCGCGATGACCATGAGGCGCTCGTCCAGCACCCTAATGTGATTGCGCAACAATTGCTGGATGTGCTTGCGCTCATAGATGCCTTCCGCACCGAAGCTGGTCTCGGCGACAGGGAGCATCTTGTCGGCGGTGATCTCAAAGATCGGCAGGGGGCGGCTCCCTATCAGGTTGGTGCACATTGATCTTGCCAGTGGCGGCCGCAGAAATGAGAGTGGACCGCCTTTCTTTAAGCAGGTGAATAAGTAAATTCTGTTCGTCTATGAGGGCGTCTATCTTCCGTATTTCTTGACTGAGATAGTGGACGATTGCCACCTGTATTAAGTGGGGAGGCACCGGGACGCGAACTGCGCCGAGTTCATCCGACGATAGTTCAAGGAAGGTTGTCCCTTTTCCGCGAACCCTCAGTTGTTCTGTCATAGTCGAAAGAAGAAGTGCATAAAAATGAGAATCAATACTTTGATCCCGTGGAACTAAAGATTTGCAGCCTTGGTTTGTACATAGTTCAACGTCTGCGATTCCTAAAGATCCAATTGGAGCGCGAGTTGAAAGGACAATGCTCCCAGGAGGGACGAGTGTGGTTGCACAGCTCGCCAGACCCACTTCGGTAATCGTACGTTGCGACGTTGAAAGCAAAGCAATCCCTTCGCTCGTCAAGTCGGTAGGTGTTACCCAGACGATGGTCCCTCCCCAATTCTCTTCGTTGTCTGATTTCGGCGTCGAGCCACCAACAATGTGAAATAACGCCTTGAGCGGGCTTAGCTTCCACCCCTCTGGAAGGGGTGTCGGCCAAAGAAATTCATGGCTGTTGATAGATGTAACAGAGGAGGCGCTCATGCAGACAATTCTCCAATCATCTTAGAGATGATTTGCGTCACCTTCCGCAGGTCTGTGTCGATCTCCGCCAGATCACGCGGCGGTTCGAATACGTAGAAGTGCCGGTTGAACGGGATCTCATAGCCCACCCTAGTCTTGTCGTGGTCGATCCAGGCATCGGGCGCGTGGGGCAGCACCTCACGCTCGAAGTATACCTGCATATCTTCGCCGAGCGGAACGTTCTCAGTGTCCCGCAGGGAACTGTCGGGTTGGGGCTTGGCCTTCGCCTTGCCACGTTCGCCGACGATGATCCTGCCCTTATCATCACGGAGGGGGCGTTCGACGGTGATCGTGCGATAGCCGAACGCCTCGTTCGGGAAGATGCGCGACAGGGGAGCGAGCTTGACCTTGCCGCCTTCAGGGGCATCCGGCAGGTGCTCTCCACCGCGCACTACGGCCTTGCTTACCTCCTTGCCGCTGGCGTCCAGCAGGGTCACCGCCTGCGCCTCGACGAAGTCGCCGAACAGCTTCGTGACCGTCGCGATGTCGTCGTCCCCCATTTCCTTGCGCTTGGAACCAAGGCTCTTGCGCATCTTCCGCCAAAAGCCGGAAGCGTCGATGAGTTGCACCTTCCCCTTGCGGTGCGCGGGCTTGCGGTTGGTCAGGACCCAGACGTAGGTTGCGATGCCGGTGTTGTAGAACATATCGGTCGGCAGGGCGACGATCGCCTCGACCAGATCGTTCTCCAGGACATAGCGGCGGATTTCGCTCTCGCCGCTTCCGGCACCGCCGGTGAACAGGGGCGAACCGTTCAGGACGATGCCGAAGCGGCTGCCGCCGTCGACCGCAGGCCGCATCTTCGACAGCAGGTGCATGAGGAACAGCAGCGAGCCATCGGAAACCCTCGGCAGACCCGGCCCGAAGCGCCCATTGTGGCCTTGCTGTTCCGCCTCACGGCGAACCTCCTTCTCGACCTTCTTCCACTCCACGCCGAAGGGCGGGTTGGACAGCATGTAGTCGAACTTCTTCTCTGGGTGGCCATCGTCGGAGAGTGTGTTGCCGAAGACGATGTTGTCGACCTGCTGTCCCTTGATCAGCATATCCGCCTTGCAGATGGCGTAGCTCTCCGGATTCAGTTCCTGCCCGTAGGCGACCAGCGAGGCCCTGTCATTGTGTTCGACGAGGTATTCGCCCGCGACCGACAACATGCCGCCAGTGCCCGCCGTAGGGTCGTAGATGGTGCGCACGACGCCGGGGCGCGACAGCACGTCGTCGTCCTCGACGAAGATCAGGTTGACCATCAGGCGGATGACCTCGCGCGGCGTGAAGTGTTCGCCGGCGGTCTCGTTCGACAGTTCCGAGAACTTGCGGATCAGTTCCTCGAAGATCAGCCCCATCTGGTGGTTATCCACCTTAGAGGGATGAAGGTCGATGCGCGCGAACTTCTCGGTCACCTGGTAGAGCAGCCCTGCCTTGGCCAGCCGGTCCACCTGCACGGCGAACTCGAAGCGCTCGAAGACGTCCCGCACGTCCGTGGAGAAGCCCTGAACGTAGGCGAAGAGGTTCTCCCTGATGTGATCCTGGTCACCCATCAGGCGGCGCATATCGAGCGTGGACGTGTTGTAGAAGCTCTGGCCGGCCTTCCGCAGCAGGAAGGGCTCCGGGTTCATGCCCTGACCATCCCGCTTGGAGAACTCGTCGAGGACGGCCTGTTTTGTCGGCTCAAGCACGCAGTCGAGACGCCGCAGCACGGTGAACGGCAGGATCACCTTGCCGTAGTCGGCCTGCTTGTAGTCGCCCCGCAGAAGGTCCGCCACAGACCATATGAATGCCGATAGTGCCTGCTGGTTCAAACGGTCCGCCCCCCATCTCATGGACCGCGAATACACCTCACGGGGACCTGTTCCGCAACCCATGGTCGCCCGAATGTTGGACAGAAAAATCCGCGCGGGGGATCAGATGAGAGGCACGCGCCAAATCCCCCCGTGGGGGCATAACCCTCGACGACTACCGGCTCTTGCGAAAGTCGCGCACGACAGGGCAGCTTGATCGGGCGAATCGTCGTTGAGGGGGCTTAGATGAGCGTGCTGGCTTGGCTTGAACAGAACGTGAGCGGGGAGGTCTTTGTAGGCATCGCAGTCTTGGTGTTCGCCTTTGGACAATGGTGGATTTCGCGACGAGAGGAGAAGCTCGAGCGCGCTCGTCAGCGCGACGCCCAAATGGCGATCTGGGCTGGCAAGGTCATCGACATGATGTCTGAGCTAGAGGTGGCCTGCTACCCCCTCAGTCGAGGCGAACCCTTCGGTCGCACTGAGTTCGATCAACTCGACAGCCGCGCGAGCGCGTTGCTTGATCGCGGCAGGCTGTTCTTTCCGAACGTTAAGGCCGCAGGGAACAACGCTGATGAGGGAACCAGAATCAAGCTGCTCGATGAGGTGCTGAAATCCTGCTACGTCGCACGCCAGGTCGCCGCGTCCGGAACCGACGCGCCGAGCCAGATGCGAAATCTGGTCTGGCAAGCCCGCCGCCGCTTCATGAAACTCATTGAGGTCGAAATCGAGAAGTCACTTCGGCCCGTCAGGGAGGAGAGCAAAGGCCAGAGTGTGCCCATGGACCCGAGGCACTGGATTGAGACCAAAGAGTTGAAGCTGCCAGAACGAGGCTGATTTGAAAGGTATGCTTCAGCCGAACTAATTCTCCCGCCATGATCTAGAACGTTGCGCCAGCACAAAGACGAACTGGCCCGCCTGGTTCAAGCTGCGGAGATTGAAGCATCGAGGACACCATGACCGACAAGCCAGTCATCCTATCCAGCGAAAAAGCCAGCGCGCGCGATGAAACGGCCAGCACTCTCGTTCCTATGCTAATTGCAGGCCTTGTATTGGTGGCGCTAGGGGGCATTGGGGTGATGCTCTTCGTCTAAGACCTCGCCGGAGCGACGACCTGAGGCGATAGCGTGGCGCGGGTGGTCGTCGTTTGTCCCGATGCAGCTATGGCATCTTGCACAGGCAGGCTGCCGTCCTGATGTGGTCGAACGATGGTCCGGCTCGGCATGACAGGACCGCCATCACTTGGGTCGAGAGAGGCCCCGTGTTGGACCGTAATTATGCTCACGGTTCGGTTGGGTTGGCGCTGGCTACTCCGACGGTCTCAGCCGAAGGTGAACGTGAACGCCTTCCCGCCAATCGTCCCGGTGCCGGTTCCCCGTGTTCCGGTTGAGACGAAGGTGAATGGCCCGCTATTGCCGTCGCTGCACGTGAACGTGCCGCTTCCCTCCCGGTTGGTCACGTAGACGAAGTCGCCCTTACAGGTCCGGCCTCTGTTGCTGTGGATCGTCAAGTTGCCGCCGCCGTCAGCATAGCCTGTCGCGCTACCGGTGAAGGTCTCTGATCCGTCCGCTGTCTGACCTTTGACGGCCAAAGTCATCGCACATCCGCCCAGCGCCGCGCATGACGCCACCACGACAAGCAAGGTTCTCATTAACGCCCCCCAAATCATTCTCCCGCTCTAGGCTGACAGCCGACCGTTCACAAGGCGGGGCGTAGGCGTGGCCCAACGTATCAAAATGTATAGGTTGTGAGGCCGTTGCTTGACGAGTCTCAAATCATGTCTCATAAGGAAATTCTCAGAAGGTCTTAGAGGATTTGCATATGGCTCTCGTCGCTTACATCCGCGTTTCCACCGTCGGACAGTCACTGGAGGTCCAGCGCGACAAGATGCTGGCGTTGGGCGTTGAACCCGACAACCTGTTCGAGGAGAAGCGGTCAGGCGTGGACGCCAATCGTCCTGCCCTGAAGGCAGCACTCCGTCACGCGCGTAGGGGCGACACTTTCGTGGTGACAAAGATCGACAGACTCGCCCGTTCCGCGACCGACCTTCTCAACATCGTTCGTGAGCTGGAGACGAAAGGCGTGCCGTTGATGGTGACCGACCAGAGCATCGATACGAGCAGCCCGGCTGGTCGAGCTATGTTACAGATGCTCGCAGTCTTCGCTGAGTTCGAGACCTCCATACGCCGAGAGCGTCAGATGGACGGAATCGCCAGGGCCAAAGCCGACGGCACCAAGTTCGGCAGGAGGGCGAAGACCACGGGCGATGTCGCCTTGAAGATCAGGGCAATGCGCTATGACGACGGGAAGACCATTCCGGAGATCATGGCGGCGACTGGTCTGTCCAAGGCGTCGGTCTACCGTGTGCTGTCGCCACAGGATGTCCTGCTCACACCGCATGAGAAGCACTCTGATTAGGTCCCCCGGGCTAGCGGTGTTGTCACCCAACGTAACCGCTCCCCCGCCCGTTTGCGGCTTGCTGGGCGCATGTCTGTCCGCCTATGCGGGGTGGCCATTTTGACCGCCCGGACACTCCCTTGAACCAGATCAATCCCCTCTACACCGCGCCGCGTGGTGACGATGACCATGACGACGAGGAGGAGGCGCGGGACCGCCGGTTCAACGCCTACCGGTATGCCTCCTCCTCCGAGGCGCAGAAGATCGTCAGGGAAGCAATCGACCTCGTCCTGAGCTACGAGGCCCACTTCAGGCTGAAAAAGCATAAGCGGCGTGCCAAGGACCAGACGATGTTCGACCTGACGGTGGATGCCGTCCTCTCCGACCTCATGCGTCATGAAGCCCTCGGATACCCCAAGGCCATCTATGTCAGCCGCTCCAACAAGGTGCTGGGGACGAAGAGCCGGTATCGCCCGAAGGTCTACAGCAAGCAGTTCCCCTACATCCTCGACCTGCTGGCCAAGCCGGAGATGGGCTACATCCGGCAGGAGGTCGCAGAGGCGACAGAAGGCCACCGGACGTCCACCGTCATCAAGCCGGGAGACCGCCTCCTCGACCGCATGAACGAACATGACATCGACGAGACTGACCTCGACGAACATCCCCACTCCGAGGTCATTGTCCTGAAGCGGGCGAAAGACGCTGACGACTTCTGGGACGAGGGTGGTCTGGCGGAGTATGCCGACGACGAGGTGACCGACCGCTATCGGGCCGAACTGGAAGACATCAATCGCTGGCTCGTGGCGGCAGACCTACGGTTCGACTATCGCGGCGTTGAGCCACCTCACACGCCCTTCGACATCCGCGCCCGTCGCCTCCGTCGCATCTTCACTCAAGGCAGGTTCGACAGCGGCGGGAGGCTGTTCGGCGGCTTCTGGCAGGAACTGCGCAAAGCCGAGCGACGACGCGGGCTGTGGATCGAGGGGGAGCGAGCGGTCGAGCTGGACTACGGTCAGGCAGGAGCCCGCATCCTCTACGGCATGGCAGGCCATACGCCGCCTGAAGGGGACCTCTACGGTTTTCCCGGCTACTTCCAGCAGCGCGCGGGCATCAAGCGGGTGATGAGCGCGATGACCTTCGCGACCTCTCGCCTCGACCGCTTCCCCAAGGAGACGAAGCGCCTGTTCCGCAAGAGCGACAAGATCGGCGAGGTGGTGGCGGAGATTGAGCGGCAGCATCCCCTGATCAAGGGCCACTTCCACCGAGGTCTTGGACACGATGCCCAGTTCATCGAGAGCCAAGTCCTGATCGAGGTCATCAAGACCCTGGAGTCCGACGGCATCGTCGCACTGCCGATCCACGACGCCATCATGGTTCCTGCCTCCCGTGTCGATCGATCAAAGGAGGTCATGCTGGATGCCTTCCATCGCCTGTCAGGGGTCGAGGGACTGGTCACGGAGGAACGAGATTGAACCCTAAGGCTACCTTCAGGGGGATAGGTGTGAGGGGGTCTCTCTCTGTCTCTCCTCTCCAAGTGATCCTCTCAGGTGACACCTCTATCCACCATAGGGAACCTCAGGGCGCTCCCTATAGGGGGACTCGAGATTGACCAACTGGACGAGGAAGCGGGAGCGGAAGGCCGAGGTCAGCGCAAGGGCCAACTGGCCCAGCAGCATGTTCAGCCGCTGTCGTGTCGTGGGCTGCTCCAGACCTGCCCGTGCGGGCACACAGGACGGCCTGGACACGCGCTTCTGCCGCTCTCATGCCGACCACTACGCCCGTCATGGCAGCTCCTACAAGCGGTCCTACACGGCCAAGGAACTCGCGCCGCACCGCAAGGCCGCCAAGGCGTGGCTGGAGGCCAACAAGGACGACAAGTGGGTCCGCAACGCCATCGACCGCGTGAACACCCTCTACGCCACCGCAGGGCCTCATGTGGAAGCGTTCCGGCTGCGTGGGCTGTCACCTGAGGAAAGAGCGAAGGCGGCTTGGGCGAGACTCAGGAAGGCGAAGATCGACCCTGTTGCTGTCATCGCCGCGTGGCTCACGGTCGAGCTTGCGATCGCCGCTGATCCGCAGCCCGAGACCAAGTCCGAGTTCAGGCAGGTGCAGGCTGCCAAGCTGGTCCACAAGATGGCCTCGGGGACACACAAGCGGTGGGAGGCGGGTGCTGCAGGGGTGCAGGAACTGCACGTCTATCCGAGATCACGGGGCCGCGTGCTGAGGCACCTTGGCGTAGAGATCGAACAGGCTGCCAGCCTCCTTCGCAGTCGCATCGACCTTACCTGTGTCCTCGGCGGACGCCTCATGGAGCACGGGGGTTGACGTTGAGGTCCACCGGCTATACCCGTTGAGGTCCACCAGCATGAGACCTTTGGGGCGTGGTGGGCGCTTAGAAGTGATTGAAATTGAATAGGTTTCACCGGCCTCGTGGGGTGGTTCGATAAACCCTCCGGTCGCCGGCAGGGGGCACAACTTACCATCACTCGCCAGCGATCCGTCTTGGCCGCCCTCCCAGGCAATTGCTGATGCTGCATGCGCTAACAGTTATGCTGCATTGCAAAAATGTCAGGTCAGCCATGCAGAATTGACGCTTGTTTGAATCGGGGTCGAATCCTATCTTCGGGTTGTTGGTGATCTACCTCCTCCCAGAGAGCCAACAAAGTTGCGGTGCACCTCCTCCCGCGCCGCAATCAAATCAAGCCCGCCGCTCCTCCTCCCGCGGCGGGCTTTTTTGTGCGCTGCGAAAGAAACATTGACTCCGGCAGCCTCCGGGTTTTTGTTTGCGCCATTCCCGAGCGGACCATCGGCGGAGGCATTCCACGACATTGCTCCAGCGCAGCGACAATTATGCCGACCTCGTCAGCCGTTTTCGCTGGCAGATTCCCGATCGTTTCAACATCGGCGTGGCAGTCTCCGACGCCTGGGCGCGCAAGGATCCGAACCGGACCGCACTGATCGAGTATCGCGGCACCGATGCGCCCGAAACGCTCAGCTTCGGCGCGCTGGCAAGACGGTCCAACGCTCTCGCCAATGCGCTGCGCGCACGTGGCGTGCAGCGCGGCGACCGGGTGGCGCTCCTGCTGCCGCAGAGCTTCGAGACCGCGATCGCGCATGTCGCCATCTACAAGCTCGGCGCCGTCGCCTTGCCGCTGGCGCTGCTGTTCGGCGTCGAGGCGTTGGAGTACCGGCTGCAGACGGCCGGCGTGCGGGCCATCATCACCAATTCCGCCGGTCTCGCCAAGGTGTCGCGCATCGGCGCCCGCCTGCCTGCACTCGAGCTGATCGCCTCGGTCGACGGCCAGGAAGGGGCGGCCGTCGGGCTCGAACCGCTCGTGGCCGGCGCGCCGGTCGAATTCGAGGCGGTGGACACGACGCCTGACGATCCGGCTATGATGATCTTCACGTCGGGGACGACCGGCCCGCCCAAGGGTGCGCTCCACGGCCATCGCGTGCTGCTCGGCCATCTGCCGGGCCTGCAGATGGCCTATGAATTCCTGCCGCAGGACGGCGACCTGATGTGGACACCGGCCGACTGGGCCTGGGCCGGCGGCCTGCTCAACGCGCTCTTGCCGTCGCTTTATCTCGGCATCCCGGTGGTCTGCGCGCGGTTCGAGAAATTCGATCCGGAAGCCGCCCTTCTGCTGGTCGAACGGATGAAGGTGCGCAATGCGTTCATCCCGCCCACGGCCTTGCGGATGTTGAAGTCCGTTCCCGACATCCCGGCGCGCTTCAGCCATGTGCTGCGCAGCGTCGGCTCCGCCGGCGAATCGCTCGGCCGCGAGACCTGGGAGTGGGCCGAGGGCGCGCTCGGCCTTCCGGTCAACGAGTTCTACGGCCAGACCGAATGCAATGCCGTCATCGCCTCGTCGGCGATCATCGGCGTCAGCCGCCCGGGCACGATCGGCAGGGCGGTGCCGGGCCACACGGTGGCGATCATCGACCCACAAGGGCGGCCGATGCCGGCGTGGGAGCCTGGCCAGATCGCGGTGCTGCGCCCCGATCCGGTGATGTTCCTCGAATACTGGGACAGTCCCGAAGCGACCGCGAAGAAGTTCATCGGCGACTGGATGACCACGGGCGACCAGGGCATCATGGACGGCGACGGCTACATCCAGTTCTTCGGCCGTGACGACGATGTCATCACCTCGGCCGGCTACCGCATCGGCCCCGGCGAGATCGAGGATTGCCTCGTCGGCCATCCGTCGGTGGCACTCGCAGCCGCGGTCGGCAAGCCCGACCCGCTGCGCACCGAGATCGTCAAGGCCTATGTCGTGCTGAAAGACGGCGTCGAGCCGAACGAGGCGCTGAAGGGCGAGATCGGCGCCTTCGTGCGCGAGCGGCTGTCGGCGCACGAATATCCGCGCGAGGTGGAGTTCGTCGATTCCATGCCGCTCACCACCACCGGCAAGGTGATCCGCCGCATCTTCCGCGACCGGGCGCGGCGAGAGGCGGGGCTCGCCTGATCAGTCGCGTCCCAGGAGCGACCGCAGCCGGTTGCGGATGATCCGCGCCATGTTGCGCGTCTCGTGGCGGAGGTGGAGCTGCTTGGTCGCCTGGCGCGCGGCGCGGTCTGATTCCGGCGTCAGGCCGATCACGAGCGACCCCAGCGGCCGCCGCTCGGTCCAGATGCGGCTCATCACCGGATGGTCGGGCGCCGCGCAGCTGTCGGTCATCATGATGTTCGGATCGTCGAGATGCGTTTTCGTCACCTCGATCATCAGCAGCGTTCCGGGCGAGTAGGCCGCATAGTTCTCGTCATAGGCCGTCTTCCAGGTGTAGGCGCAGCCGTTTTCGATGAAGACGATCAGGCAGGCGATGACCTTGCCGTCGAGGGTGAGCGTGTGGACGCGGCACATGTCGCGCTCGGCCAGCCCGTGCACCGCTTCGCGCGCGAAGGCGGCGCGATAGCGGTCGATCGCCATGGCGGTTCGCTCGCGCCCCTTCCAGCCGGCCGCCTCGAGGGTGAGGAAGGACTCGACGCCGCGGCGGATCTCGTCCGGCTGGCGGGCGATCGTGTACTCCACCTTTCCGTGATCTCCGAGACGCCGTTTCAGGCGGCGGAGTTCGCGGAAATGATGCGGACGCAGCGAGTTCTTGAGGTAGGTGTCGCCGTCGAGCGCGCTCTCGAGGAAGGGGCGCTCGATCCTGAGCGTTTCGTGGAACGACAGATTGCGCCCGAGCGCGACCGTCCGCAGCACGTTGGCGACGGGTCCGTCGAGGCGCATATCGGGCAGAACGAGGACCTTCGGCAGCTTGAGATGCGGCCGCGACAGCATGTCGAGGAAATCCTCGACGACCGAGACCGGATCGTCGTGGTCAATCAGCGGCGTGCCCAGCGGGCCGAATGGGCTCGACCATGCGCGTATGACCGAGACGCCCAGCGGGACGGGCGGCTTCTCGATCGAGTAGGGCACCAGGAGCCGCAGCCGGCTTTTCTCCCCGTCACCCTCGCGGATGACGGCTAGCCTGACCTCTCGATCCTCGAGGCGCGGCATGGCCGGGGCAAGGAATCGCGGATTGAAGAAGACGTTCGGCTCGATCGTGCGGACGCTCAGATGATCCAGTTCCTCGACCAGGTCGAAGCCGGCGGATGCCGGATAGATCGCGAGACGGCGCGGGCGCCGCCCCTGGCCGACGAGCTCGTGGAAGGCAATGCTCTGCGGCTCCTGCGTGAAGCCTGCAAAGCCTGCGATCATCGGGCCGGCGGCGCTGCCGCTCATTTCCTCGAGGAGTGGTGTCGCGGCCATCAGCTGGGCTCCGGGACAAGGCGCGGCGCGAAGATGAACATGACGATCCCCAGCCTCCGCCAGTTGGTGATGGCGAGCGCGGCGGCCTCGAACACCATCGACAGCGAGGTCGCAAGAGCAGCACCCCACAGACCAAGCGGCGGGATCAGGAGGACGTTGAGACCGACGTTGAACGCCAGCGTCAGCCCGTAGATCGCGGCGCAGATATTCTGGTTGCCGCTCATCGTCAGGAGGCTTTCGGCAGGCCCCACGGTCGAGCGCGCGACGACGCCGGCGACGAGAAGGAAGAGGTAGGGAAAGCCCGCTTCGAAGCCCGGCCCGAACAGGGCGAGGATCGGCTGGCCGATGGCCAGCACGAAAAGCCCCATCGCCAGCGAGGGCCAGAAGGTCCAGGTCACCGTCTCGCGTGCGAACTCTCCAAGCTTTTCCCTTTCGCCGCCATGCATGAACTGCGCGTAGCGCGCCGCCGCTCCCGCCTTCACCGCGAAGGAAACGAAGTGCACCAGCGCCAGCGTTTTCGCCATCGCATAGTAGATCGCCACGTCATGCGGCGACAGGAACACGCCGACCATCAGCACATCGGCGTTGGTCAGCATGAAGGCGAAGCCCTCGATCAGGAAGATCGGCAACGACACCATGATCCAGCCGCGCAGGTCGATCGCGCGCGGACCCTTGGCGATCCCCCGGTCCGCCCGCGTCGTAACCGTCGCCAGCTGCCACAGCGTCGTCGCGTAGGTCGCCGCGACCGCGGCGATCAGGGCGGTTCGCGCCGAAGGCTCGTAGCCGAGCGCAAGAGCGCCCGCCATGAAGGAGATGATGAGGACGGGGCGGACGATATAGGTGGGCGACAGCGCCGAG
Source organism: Mesorhizobium sp. (assembly GCA_041913465.1). Classification (GTDB taxonomy): domain Bacteria; phylum Pseudomonadota; class Alphaproteobacteria; order Rhizobiales; family Rhizobiaceae; genus Mesorhizobium_A. Next base: position 433,156 of record JAYSFJ010000002.1, read on the forward strand.
ATCGCCCAGGCATTCGCGCGCGAGATGCCCTGCACGACGTCGGACAGCGCGATCATCGGCAGGCAGAAAATGCCGATCAGGAAGGGGACGACGTAGTAGCTCTCGATACGATCCGCGAAAAGCAGGATGATCCCGGCGCTGACCGCGGCGATCACCGTCGAGGCGACGAGCACGATGAGCCGGCTCGCCAGCATGACGCCGCGCAGTTCCTCCAGCTCGCCGCGCTCCCGATATTCCGGGATGAAGCGGATGACCGAGGTGTGGAAGCCGAGGCACGACAGATTGCCGAGGATGATCATCGTCACCCATACCAGCACGAAGATGCCGTATTCGAAGGCGCCCATCCATCGCGCCAGCAGAACCTGGCTGACGAAGGCGATGAATGCGCTGAACATGCGGATGGCAAAGGCGATGATCGAGACGCGGCCGGCCTCGGCCTTGTCGTCGTTGGAGAAAAGCAGCGCGTCCACCTTCCCCATCAGGGGGCGAGCGCGATCCGCCAGGCCTCGCGGCAACAGGCGATCGGCGGTGGCGGCCGCTGAAAAACGCAACGCAACAGACTCCCTACGACGGATGAGCCGTAGCAGACAGTGCTTAAGAAACGGTGGGAGAAGGCGGCGGAACCGAAGCTCTTTCCGGCGATCTTCCGGGATGGATTGACCGGACGGCTTTAGCGCCCTTTCATGGAACGGAAACGGCAGCCGGAGAATGCGAGCAATGGACGAACCCGATCACTGGCGGCACATGGCGACAGCACCGAAGGACGGCACGCGGATCCTCGTGACAGTTCGGCCCGTGGAGCAAGGCCCCGCGGATGTCGACGTCGCCTATTGGGCGCAAGCCGACAGCCAGGGGATCGAAGGCTGGCGGGCAGCCGATTCGGCGCCCGGCGCCGTCATCGGCTATGCCGACCCGGAGCTCAAATGCTGGATGCCGCTGCCGGATGCAGCCGACGGCGGGCTGGAAGGCTCGAGGCCGGCGCCCTACGAGGGCGAGGAGCTGGACGGGTCGGGGATCTGAGAGAGGTATCTTGTAGCTCGTACCGCCCTCGCTAAAGCATTGCAATCCGGACTGAATTCGTAGCAATCTGGCTTCGGGGGAAGATCGCGGGGGACAATGCCGACCACAGGCAGCGCTGTTGCGCCTATCGAAAACCTGGAAGAACGCATCTACGAAGCATCTGTACTGCCCGAGTTCTGGAGACCCGTCCTGCGCGACTTCGCGCGATATGCGGAAAGCTCGGAAGCGATCGTTGTCGCGACGGACGGCGTCAACTCCCGCTTTGTGACGTCGTCGGACCATTTCGCCGAGATGGCGCAAAAACACTACGCCTATCCGACAGGGCGCGAGCGGACGAGGCGGTTGCTGGCGCGACGGCATGCCGGCTTTCTAGGCGACGTCGACGTGTTCGATACGGCCGAGCTGGAGAGCGATCTCCTGTTCAACGAGTTCCTGATCCCCAACGGCTATGGGCGCGGCATCGCAACGGCGATCGAGGTTACCGGCGGCGACACGATCATCTTCCATGCCGAAGGGCCTTTCAGCACAGCGCCCTTCGCGTCCAGGCTCGTCCGCCGTCTCGACGCCCTGCGCCCGCACCTGGCGCGTTCGGCTCTCGTCTCCTCGCGCCTTGCATTCGAAGGCGTCCGCACGGCCGTGGAGACACTTGCCGCCCTCGGCTTCGCCGCTTGTGCCGTCAAGGCGAGGGGCAGCGTCATCGTGGCCAACGAGGAGTTCGACCGCGAGTCGCACTACTGGACGACACGGGGTTCCAGCCGCATCGCGCTCGCCGACAAGCGCGCCGACCAGCTGCTGCAGGAGGCGATCGGCGCCGTGGCAGGCGGGCGCACCGTCTCCTCGATCGCGCTTGGGGCGTCGGAACGGCATCCCGCCGCCGTGCTGCACGTCATCCCGGTCCGGCGAGCGGCGCACGATCTGTTCGTGAACTCGGCCGCTATCCTCGTCCTCACCCGATCGAAGACCGCCCCCACCGCGGCGACCCCGCTGCTGCAGGCCCTGTTCGACTTCTCCCCGACCGAAGCCTCGCTCGCCGCCCGCATCGCGGCGGGTCAAACCGTCGAGCGGATCGCGCTCGAGGAGGGCAAGAGCGTCCACACGGTGCGCAACCAGCTGAAGAGCGTGCTCGCCAAGACCGGCTGCACGAGGCAGGTCGACCTGGCGCGGCTTCTGGCACAGTTGGTGCCGGGCTGAGCCCGAAACTCAGCTCATGAGAACAGCAGCTTCATTCGGCTGCTGTCAGAGACCCGCATTCGGGTCCGCCGTTTGGGAATTCGCCTGATTTCCTGCCGGATAGTTCAGGTGTCTCGCGCCGGCGCGGGCAATTCTACCACGTCACACGAATGCGCCGTGGCAGTGCTTGAACTTCTTGCCGGAGCCGCAGGGGCAGGGTTCGTTGCGGCCGACGCGGCCCCAGGTGGTGGGGTCGTTCGGGTTGCGGTCCTGCGGCGAGACGGCGACTTCCTGCGCCAGCATCACCGAGCCCGAACCCTCGCCGAAATCGTCCTCGCCGGTCGTCTCGTCGATGTGGTGGCCGAACATGTCCGGCACCTGCGGCGGCGGGGCTTCGGCCGCCTCGCGCACCAGCTCGACGCGCATCAGCTGCGCGGTGACGGCCTGGCGCAGGTTTGCCAGCATCGCCTGGAAGAGCTCGAAACCCTCCTGCTTGTATTCCTGCAGCGGGTCGCGCTGGGCGTAGCCGCGGAAGCCGACGACCGAGCGCAGATGGTCGAGATTGACGAGGTGCTCGCGCCAGAGATGGTCGAGCGTCTGCAGCACGACCGTCTTCTCGACATAGGCCATGATCTCGGGCCCAAATCGCTCGGCGCGGTCGGCGGCGGCCTTGTCGGCGGCGGCGGTGATGCGCTCGCGCATCGCCTCGTCCTCGATGCCTTCCTCGGCGGCCCATTCCTCGACGGGGAGGTCGAGGTTGAGGTTGGTGCGCACGGCCTCGGCGAGGCCCTTGACGTCCCACTGCTCGGCATAGGCCGTCTCGGGGATGTGCTTGGTCACCATCTCGTCGATGACCTCCTGGCGCATCTCGGCGACGGTGTCGGCGACGCTCTCCGCGTCCATAAGCTCGAGCCGCTGCTCGAACACCACCTTGCGCTGGTCGTTCTGGACGTCGTCGAACTTGAGCAGGTTCTTGCGGATGTCGAAGTTGCGCGCCTCGACCTTCTTCTGCGCCTTTTCCAGCGCCTTGTTGATCCAGGGGTGGATGATCGCCTCGTCTTCCTTGAGGCCGAGCTTCTGCAGCATGCCGTCCATGCGGTCGGAGCCGAAGATGCGCATCAGGTCGTCCTGCAGCGACAGGAAGAATTTCGAGCGGCCCGGATCGCCCTGGCGGCCGGAGCGGCCGCGCAGCTGGTTGTCGATGCGGCGGCTTTCGTGGCGCTCCGTGGCGAGCACGTAGAGGCCGCCGGCCGTCAGTGCCTTGTCCTTGAGGCGCTGCACGTCGGCGCGGATCTCGGCCTCCTTCGCGTCGCGCTCGGGGCTGGCCGGCATGTCGGCCAGTTCCTCGGCGACGCGCATGTCGGCATTGCCGCCGAGCTGAATGTCGGTGCCGCGGCCGGCCATGTTGGTGGCGATGGTGATCGCGCCCGGCTTGCCGGCCTGCGCCACGATCTGCGCCTCGCTCTCGTGGTGGCGGGCGTTCAGCACCTGGAAGTCGTTGAAGCCCTCCTTGCGAAGGCGCTCGGCCAGCTGTTCGGACTTTTCGATCGAGACTGTGCCGACCAGCACCGGCTGGCCGCGCGAATAGGCGTCGCGGATCTCGCGGACGATGGCGCGGTATTTCTCCTCGACCGTGCGATAGACCTCGTCGTCCTCGTCGATGCGCTTGACCGGCAGGTTGGTCGGGATCTCGACGACGTTGAGATTGTAGATGTTGCCGAACTCCTCCGCCTCGGTCGCCGCCGTGCCGGTCATGCCGGCGAGCTTGGAATACATGCGGAAATAGTTCTGGAAGGTGATCGAGGCGAGCGTCTGGTTCTCCGGCTGGATCGCCACATGCTCCTTCGCCTCGAGCGCCTGGTGCAGGCCCTCGGAATAGCGGCGGCCGGGCATCATTCGGCCGGTGAACTCGTCGATGATGACGATCTCGCCGTTGCGGACGATGTAGTCCTTGTCGCGCTGGAACAGCTTGTGGGCCTTCAGCGCATTGTTGACGTGGTGGACGATCGCGACGTTCTCGACGTCGTAGAGCGACTCACCCTTGAGGTGGCCGGCGGCGCGCAGCAGGTTTTCCAGCTTCTCGGTGCCGACCTCGGTGAAGATCGACGTGCGCTGCTTCTCGTCGATCTCGTAGTCGTCCGCGTTCAGCTGCAGCATGAACGCGTCGACGGTATTGTACATCTCCGACCGGTCCTCAAGCGGACCCGAAATGATCAGCGGCGTGCGCGCCTCGTCGACGAGGATCGAATCGACCTCGTCGACGATCGCGTAGTTGTGGCCGCGCTGGACCATCTCGGCGCGGTTGTACTTCATGTTGTCGCGCAGGTAGTCGAAGCCGAGCTCGTTGTTGGTGGCGTAGGTGATGTCGCAGGCGTAAGCCGCCTTGCGCTGCTCGTCGGTCAGGCCGTGGACGATGACACCGGTGGTGAGCCCGAGGAAGCTGTAGACGCGGGCCATCCACTGCGAGTCGCGGCGGGCGAGGTAGTCGTTGACGGTGACGACGTGGACGCCCTTGCCTTCGAGCGCGTTGAGGTAGACCGGCAGCGTCGCCACCAGCGTCTTGCCCTCGCCGGTGCGCATCTCCGCGATCGAACCCTCGTGCAGCACCATGCCGCCGATCAGCTGCACGTCGAAGGGACGCATGCCGAGCGCCCGGCGCGCCGCCTCGCGGACGGTCGCGAAGGCCGGCACCAGCAGCTGGTCGAGCGTCGCGCCGTCGGCGATCTGCTGCCTGAATTCGGCGGTGCGGCCGCGCAGCTGCTCGTCGCTGAGCGCGCGCATCTGTTCCTCGAGCGCGTTGATCTGCTCGACCCTTGGCCGGGTGGACTTCACACGGCGGTCGTTCGAGGAGCCGAAGATCTTGCGGGCGATGCCGCCGAGGCTGACCATGAACTGGTCCTTTCAATCAGGAATAACCCGGCGGGTCCGCCGGATCGAGGCCGCGGTGGGCTTCTTGGGGCTACGGGCCTTCCGACAATCAAAAAATGCGTCCGGAAAACGGTTCTGGACGCAAAGTCGCTGGACAGATAAGAGGGGGCAACCACGATGTCAACGTTGCGCCATGGCGCGCGACGCACCGAAAATCCGCCATAAATCGGGCCTGTCTCGACGGCGCCTCGGAGCTCTACAGGAGAACAATTGTATGAACACCACCCTCAAAAGGCGGCCGATCGCTGGCGTTGCTTTGGTCCTCGGGCTGCTTGCGTCCACGGCATTGGGCGCGCTCGCCCAGTCCGACACGGTCGTGGCGACGGTGAGCGGCCAGTCGATCACCGAGGCCGACGTGCAGATGGCGGTCAGCGAGCTTGACCAGCAGTTCGCGCAGCTGACGCCCGAACAGAAGCGGGCCGCCGCGCTCTCCGCCATCATCGAGATCCGGCTGATGTCGGAAAAGGCCAAGGCCTCCAAGCTCGACCAGGACGAGAATTTCAAGCGCAAGCTTGCCTTCCTCAACGAGCGCGCGCTGCACGCGCAGGTGATCGAGAAGGAGATCTCGCCGAAGGTCACGGACGAAATGCTGAAGGCGCGCTACGACAAGGAAGTCGCGGCCCGTCCGCCGGCGGAGGAGGTTCGCGCCCGTCACATCCTGGTGAAGACCGAGGAAGAGGCGAAGGAGATCATCGCCAAGCTCGACGGCGGCGCCGATTTCGAGGCGCTCGCCAAGGAGAAGTCGAGCGATCCGGGCTCCGGCGCCAATGGCGGCGATCTCGGCTTCTTCTCCAAGGGCCAGATGGTGCCCGAGTTCGAGGCCGCGGCCTTCGCTCTGGAGCCGGGCGCCTATACCAAGACGCCGGTGAAGAGCGATTTCGGCTTCCATGTGATCAAGCTGGAAGAGAAGCGCACCCAGCCGCCGGTGGCATTCGACGAGGTCAAGGACCAGATCCGGCAGCTCGTCTTCCGCGACGTCTATTTCGAGGCGGTCAAGCAGCTGCGCGCCGGCGCCCAGGTCGAGATCAAGGACGAGACGCTCAAGAAGGGCGTCGAGGAGATCGAGAAGCAGGCCGGCGCGTCGGAGTAGGGCAAGAAGGCAATAGGGGTTTGCTGGCCTCGGAGTTGAGGTCGCAACCGCTTCGCCGTCGTGTTCGGATGCGGCGGGGGTAAGCGCCTGTCCTTCTCCCCTTGTGGGAGAAGGTGGCTCGGGCGCAGGCCGAGTCGGATGAGGGGTGTTGCGAGGATCTGGGCGCACGGAGACGAGGCGCTGTCAGCGCCTTTTCGCCGCCGCCTCATTCCTGCCAGCACCCCTCATCCGACCTCGCTCTCGCTGCGCTCGGCTCGGCCACCTTCTCCCACAAGGGGAGAAGGACGGGCGCGCGTCAGGACGTGTCGCGGATTTCGACCGGGTGGAACGCGACGTGCCGAAGTCTCCGCATGAACGCGTCGAGCCGGTGGAGCGGGTTGCCCTCGTGGCTCTCCGCGCCGGAGGCCTGGTCCTGCTGCCACACTGAGACTTGGCGGAGGTATGCCGCCATGCCGCTGATGATCATTGCCAGCGCGCGCAGCGAGGCGGCGATGTCGTGGGCGTCGGCGGGGTCGGTGCCGTAGCGGACATTGGGCAGAGCGGGCGACCAGAGCCTGCCGGCCGTGTTCCAGGTCGAGCCCGCGACGTAGTCTCTTGCGATCAGGTCGGCCTGCCGGGCGGCCCACAGCACGCAGAAGCGGACCCAGGGGATGTCGCCGGCGGACTTTTCGGCGAGAGCGGCAATGGCAAGCAGGGTCGAGACGATGCTGCAAAGCACCTGCTGTCGCCTCCCTGTTTTCGCCTTCCACGCCATTGCCGGCTCCCTTCAGTCGCACCGGCCTATGGTCCGCCAGGTCGGAAGGGACGGGGATAAGTATTTCTGCAGGTCGAACGGAAAGAAGGGGTTGGCGGAAAAGAGCGGGGAATCGATCCACCGGGCAGGCGGTGTCTTGGCCGCCGCACACCCTCGCGCGGCCCTCATCCCGGCGGCCGGAGGCCAGCCGGGAACCATTGATCGCTGGCAAGTCGGTCGCTGTCGGTCAGGCTTCGGAGGCAGGTGTTTTCGGCGTGTAACCGGAGAGAAGAATGGATACCGGCTGACCTCCGGTCGCCGGTATGACGACGTGGGGTTTGCGGGACGGGCGGATAGCCTTCAGGCTCTGGCGGCGTTGTGCTGCCGCATGCACCCTCAGGCAGCCGTCTTCCCGGCGGCCGGAGGCCAGCCGGGAACCATTGATCGCTGGGAGAAGGGCGCCGTCGGATATGACGCGGATGCGGGCGTTTTCGGCGTGTAGTTGGAGAGAAGAATGGATACCGGCTGACCTTCGGTCGCCGGTATGACGGAGGGAAGGGTCGTGGAGGGGGCCGGGAGCGGCGGGGGTGTTCGCGCCGTCGTCAGGCCAGCACGCCCCTGACGATGGTGCGGATGGCGGCGCGGAGCGTGTCGTCGTCCTCGTCCAGGCGGTTGGTGAGCAGGTGCGTCCAGGCGTAGGACGATAGGAGGTCGGCGACCACCTTGGGGTTCGCGTCCGGACGCGCCTCGCCTCGGGCGATGGCGCGCTCCGTCATCCGGCCGGAATGGCGCCGCCGCTCGGCGCCGTATTCCGCCAGGGCCTCGGCCGCCTTCGGGTCGGACTGAGCCTCGGCGATGATCGACCTGAAGATCGTGCCGGCCGGCGTGTCGCGCCAGAGCGTGAACAGGCTGCGCGCCAGCTGGAAAAGATCTTCCTCCAGCGATCCCGTATCGGGCTGACCGACATCGCGCTTCTGGCGGTGGTAGACCTCGAGCAGCAGCGCCGCCTTGCTCGGCCACCAGCGGTAGATGGTCGGCTTTCCGGCCCGGGCGCGGCGCGCCACCGCCTCGATGGAGAAACCGGCATAGCCCGATTCGAGCAGCACCGCCTCGGCCGCCTCCAGGATCGCCTCGGCGCTGTCGGGATTGCGCCTGGCGCCGATCGAACGCCGGCCTTCCGCGTCCGCCGGCTGGTCTGTGTCGAGTGTCTTCATGAAAAACACATAGCACGCCCCTTGACGAAACGAAACGGCCCGTTTTATATAACGGAACGTATCGTATCGATGGAGTTTCCCATGTCCCAGACTGCCGCCACCCGCGCCTCCGCCGGGCGCTTCTCGCGCCCACGCTTCGCCCTCCTCATCCTGCTCGGCGTCTACCCGCTGATCACCGGCCTGCTCTACCTGATCTTTCCGCTGACCGAAGGCTGGACGATCTGGCAGCGGACCCTGATCCTGGTGCCGATCATGGTCGCGTCGATGGTGTGGGGGCTGATCCCGACCGTCCAGCGCCGCTTCCATGCCTTCATCAACCCCGCGGTCCAGCTCTCGGACCGCTGATTTGGCTTGCGCGGGCTTGATCGGTCGGGCAAACGAACGCGACCGATCAAGCCACCGGAACAAGCCATGTCGACCGCCGTTTCGCCGCTCGCACCGAAGTCCCAGCCGAAGATGCCGCCGATCGAGGGCGTGCGTATCGCCACCGCCGAAGCGGGGATCAAATACAAGGGCCGAACCGATCTTCTGGCGATGGTGTTCGACGAGGGCACGACCGTCGCGGGCGTCTTCACCCGCTCGAAATGCCCCTCGGCCCCGGTCGATCTCTGCCGGGCGAACCTGCCGGGCGGCAAGGCGCGGATGCTGGTGGTGAATTCCGGCAACGCCAACGCCTTCACCGGCAAGAAGGGCAGGGCTTCCACGGATGCGACCGCGAAGGCTGCCTCTTCGGCGGCCGGTTGCGCGGCCTCGGACGTCTTCCTCGCCTCGACCGGCGTCATCGGCGAGCCGCTCGACCCGGCGAAGTTCACCCATCTCCTGGCCGACATGGCCAAGCGCGCCCAGCCGGAATTGTGGCCCGAGGCCGGCAAGGCCATCATGACCACCGACACCTATCCGAAATACGCCACGCAGACGGTTCTGCTCGGCGAGACGCTGGTGACCATCAACGGCATCGCCAAGGGCGCGGGCATGATCGCGCCGGACATGGCGACGATGCTGTCCTTCGTCGCCACCGACGCGCCGATCGCCGCGCCCGTGCTGCAGGAACTGCTCTCCAAGGGCACCGCGAAGACCTTCAACGCGGTCACCGTCGACAGCGACACCTCGACCAGCGACACGCTGCTGCTCTTCGCGACGGGAGCGGCCGCCAAGCGCGGCGCGCCGCGCATCGACGACGTCAAGGATCCCCGGCTGGCGGCCTTCCGCCGCGCGCTGAACAAGATCCTCAAGAACCTGGCGCTGCAGGTGGTGCGCGACGGCGAGGGTGCGCGCAAGGAGGTGGAGGTGACGGTGACGGGCGCCAAGTCGGCGCGTTCGGCCAAGAAGATCGCGCTGTCCATCGCCAATTCGCCGCTGGTCAAGACCGCGGTCGCCGGCGAGGATGCCAACTGGGGCCGCGTGGTGATGGCCGTGGGCAAGGCGGGCGAGCCGGCCGACCGCGACCGCCTCTCGGTCTTTTTCGGCGACATCCGCGTCGCGCACGAAGGCGAGCGCGATCCGGACTATTCGGAAGCGGCGACCTCCGCCTACATGAAGCGGGACCGCATCCGGATCCGCGCAGACATCGGCATCGGCCGCGGCAAGGCCACCGTCTGGACCTGCGATCTCACCAAGGAATATGTCGCCATCAACGGCGACTACAGAAGCTGAGCGGCTTGCAGGGCGTGCCCCACTTCGATTCCAGCCGGCTCCCGGTCGTCCGCCGCTTCGAAGCGGCCGGCTTTCGCGCCTGGCCGGCGTCGTCGGTCCACTATGACGGCACCTGGGTGATCCGGCTCACCGCCGGGCATCCCGCGAAGCGGCTGAATTCGGTCAATCCCCTCGACCCGAGCGATTGCGACAACCTGACCGAACGGATCGCGCGCGCGTCGCGGCAGTTCGCGGCCTATGGCCGGCCGACCACCTTCAGGATGTCGCCGCTCGGCGGATCGTTCATCTCGGCCTATCTCGACCAGGAGGGGTGGACCCGCTTTTCCGATTCCATCGTGATGTCGATCGACCTCGTTTCGATCGATCTCGAACGGGTGATGAACCAGATCCCGATGAAGGACATGGCGCGTTTCATCAGCGCGGCGATGGTCGTGCACGACTTCGAGCCGTCGATCCGGCCGGGCCTGTCGGAAATCGTCAGTTCGATCGAGCCGGAAAGCGGGCTGTTCGTGCTCGAGGACGAGGATCGCCCGGTCGCGAGCGCGATCTGCGTGCACGACGGCGATCTCGCCGGCCTGTTCGAAGTCGCCACCGCCAGCGGCGAGCGCGGCAAGGGGCATGGGCGCCGCGTGGTGCTGTCTGCGCTCAAATGGGCGCGGCTGAGAGGCGCCAGGATCGGCTGGCTGCAGGTCGAGGCAGCCAACGCCGCGGCCATCGCCCTCTACAATTCGCTCGGCTTCCGCCGGGTTTACGACTACCACTACCGCCAGCCGCCGAAGTGACCGGACGCAGGATCGATGACTGAGGCAATCCCCGACACGCCCTCGAAGCCGCTCTTGCTGGTCGCCGCCTGTGCGCTGGTCGACGCCGACGGCCGCGTGCTGATCACCGAGCGTCCGCCCGGCAAGAAGCTCGCCGGAATGTGGGAATTTCCCGGCGGCAAGATCGAGCCCGGCGAAACGCCGGAGGAAACGGTCGTGCGAGAATTGCGCGAGGAACTGGCCGTCGAGACGAAGGTCGCCTGCCTCGCGCCGCTGACCTTCGCCAGCCATGCCTATGAGGAATTCAACCTGCTGATGCCGCTGTTCGTCTGCCGCCGGTTCTGGGGGACACCCGTGGGCCAGGAAGGGCAGCGCCTGAAGTGGGTGCGCCCGCGCGACATGCGCAATTACGAGATGCCGCCGGCCGACGCGCCGCTGATCCCGTTCCTGATCGACCTGCTTTAGACCGCGTGGACTGTTACTTCCAAGCGGTTGGGGACGTCGATGCGCATTGCTATGCGTCATTCCGGGGACGCGCAGCGGAACCCGGAATCCAGGTCGCCGGCTTTGCCCGTTCGCATCTTGACTTGCAGCGCTGCCGCTCTGGATTCCTGTATCTTGCGACTGTCGCTTGGCATAGTGGCGGCAGGTCGAGATA